>CAMFIE010000005.1 GCA_945952315.1 uncultured Rhizobium sp.
ATGCGGCGTAGCCGCAAAAGCCTGTTCCGGTGAGCGTAAAGACTTCTGCCTGCCCCGCCTCGCCCGGCCCACCGCCGCCATGCTCGGGCTTGTCCCGAGCATCCGCCAAGATTGGCGGCATGCGGGACGGTCGCGATATACGAAACGACAACAGATCCTCGGCACAGGGCCGAGGATCACGGGAAAACATTTGTTTCCTGAAAATCAGCCGCCGATGTGCTTTTCGCCGCGCTTTTTCGCGAGCGCGATCTGCTTCTGGCGCTGGCGGTAGCGTTCACGATCCGCATCCGTGCGGCTGTCGTGGCAATGGGGGCAGGAGACGCCTTCCTCGAATTGCGGGGAGGCGCGGTCTTCCGGCGTCAGCGGGTGGCGACAGGCGTGGCAGAGCGTATGGTCACCCTGCTTCAGGCCATGGGTGATCGAGACCCGCTCGTCGAAGACGAAGCAGGCGCCCTCCCACAGGCTTTCTTCCGGTGGCACTTCCTCCAGATATTTCAGGATGCCGCCCTTGAGGTGATAGACCTCGTCGAAGCCGTTTTCCTTCATGAAGGCGGTTGCCTTCTCGCAGCGGATGCCGCCGGTGCAGTACATCGCAAGCTTCGGCTTGTTGTGCAGGCCGGGATTGTTGCGCACCCAGTCCGGAAACTCGCGGAAGGTCTTGGTGTTCGGATCGAGCGCATTCTTGAAAATGCCGATCGCCGTCTCGTAATCGTTGCGGGTGTCGATCACGATCGTGTCCGGATCAGAAATCAGCGCATTCCAGTCCTTCGGCTCCACGTAGGTGCCGACCACCTTGAGCGGGTCGATGGTCTCGACGCCCATGGTGACGATTTCCTTCTTCAGCCGCACCTTCATGCGCAGGAAGGGCATCTTTGCCGCATCGCTTTCCTTGTGCACCAGATGGGTGAATTCCGGCTGGGCGCGCAGATAGGCCAGCACGGTGCGGATACCCGCTTCCGGCCCGGCAATCGTCCCATTGATGCCCTCATGGGCAAGCAGCAGCGTGCCCTTCACCCCGTTTTCATCGCAGACGGCCTGCAGCGGCTTCTGGAATTCCCGAAAGCGCGGGAAGGGGACAAAGTGATAGAGCGCGGCCACCAGAGCGGGGCCATCAAACGCGGCGGAAGAGGTTTTGGTCGTGTCGGTCATGGCTTGCCAGATAATCCCGCAGGCCCTGAAATGCAACGGTTTTCGGGGGCGGTCCGGCACTTTGCCTTTTGTCAAAGCTGGGCCGGTTGCGGGCTTTCGGGGCGAAGAGGCTGCAGGGTGAAAGGGGCAATCCCCATCGCTTCGCCGATCCGGTCACGGTCATGATCGGAAAGGGTGAGAATGCCGAAGCGGAACGGATAGGCCCAGTTGCGCTTGCCGCGGGTGAGCTCGAGAGTATCAAGCAGCGGCAGGATCGGCGCGGGTTGGCCCTCCTGCCAGCGCACATCATGGCGAAAGGGCAGGAAGCCGCCGCCCATGTCTGCCTGATAGGGCAAGGCCGATTGCACCCTGCCGAAGGCGGTGAAATGGCGGTATCCGTCTGCCACGCCCATCTCCCGCGTTGGCGAATAGTAGATCACCGTGTCGCCGGGACGGACGCGCCGAAGTGGCGCGCCCTTTCCGTGGCAGACCTGCATGAACCCTTCCGTCCGGCCGCGCGCCACATGATTGGCCGAGGCAATGCAGAGCCAGTTTGCCATGGTCTCAGCCTTCCGTCTTCAGAACGCGGATGCGGTGCTGGTCGGGATCGGTTGCTGTGAATGTATAGCCGAATTCCCGGCGCACCGGCTCTTCCAGCACGCTCAGCCCGCCAATTGCGGAAAAGGCCGCATGGGCGGCGTCCACGTCTTCTTCGGTCTTCACATGCAGGATGAGTTCCGCCCCGCCGTCGGAAACCTGGGTTTTCGGCAAAACCGCCTCCAGCCGCCACAGCCCGAGCTTGAGCCCGCCTTCCAGCATGAAGAAGGCAAATCCCGGCGAAAGTTCCAGCGGGCCGTGGCCAAGGATCGCCGTATAGATGCCTGCGCTGAATTCCGGATCGGTGACGTAGAGGATTGTCATGTCTGCCTTCATTGGCCTGTCTCCTTTAGTTTGACGAGGACAGGTCTAGGGCATCATACTGACAGTTTTTGTCAGTAGCAAACTCGAACTCTAACGGGCCGATGTCGCCTCGTTGCGGCATTCGTGTTTCCATTCCTTCAGCAGCGCCATGCGGCGGCGCGGATAGCGTTTGCCGGTCATCGCCATCACCTCGATGCGGTCGGCGCGGAAGTGGCGAAAGCTGTTGCGCAGCGTGCACCAGGCAAGGATCACCCGCACCTGCTCGAAGAATCCCATGCCGAAGGGCCAGATTTCGCGCTCGCTGCGATTGCCGCGCTCATCACTGTAGGAAATCGTGATCGCCTCCTCCTGCCGGATGGCCTGGCGGATCAGCGACAGGTCGATCCGTACCGGCTTCTGCTCCGGCGCAGGGCCGAGAATGAGGTGGCTGGTGGAGAGGTATTCCTT
This sequence comes from uncultured Rhizobium sp., assembly GCA_945952315.1. Taxonomy (GTDB): domain Bacteria; phylum Pseudomonadota; class Alphaproteobacteria; order Rhizobiales; family Rhizobiaceae; genus Gellertiella. The sequence goes on from CAMFIE010000005.1 coordinate 2,497, forward strand.
GAGATCACTCGGCAAAACATGGGTAATCTTGGCCAGCGCCTCTTTCGCGGCATCCGCCAGCCGCTCATCGGTGCGCTGCGACACCCAGTTGGAGCCGAGCATCAGCGCCTCGATCTCCTCGCGGGTGAACATCAGCGGCGGCAGCATGAAACCGGGCTTCAGCACATAGCCGAGACCGGGTTCGCCTTCGATATCGGCCCCTTGCGCCTGCAGGGTCTGGATATCGCGGTAAAGCGTGCGCAAGGACACGCCCAGCGTTTCGGCAAGCACCTGCCCGGCCACCGGATAGCGGTAGCCGCGCAGCAGTTGCAACAGATCAAGCAGGCGGTTGGTACGGGACATTTTCTTGCTCCTGCCATAATATGGCAGTAAGTCAGGACGAGTGAAAGCGGAAAATCCGGCCCCTGTCCTTGCCGCGCCATCTCGACAAAAGCGGCGATCCGGTTTATCGCTATCGGCAATTCAATCGTTTTAAAAGGGTTCCCTCCATGGGTGAGAAAACCGAAAAGCTCCTCTCCATCCTGAAGCTGCAGCCGGTCGTGCCGGTGCTGATCATCGAGGATGTGGCCTCTGCCGTGCCGCTTGCGCGGGCGCTGGTTGCCGGTGGTCTTCGCGCCATCGAGATCACCATGCGCACGCCGGCCGCCCTTGATGCAATCCGCGCGGTGGCCAATGAGGTGGAAGGCGCGCATGTGGGGGCGGGCACCATTCTCAATGCGGCTCATTTTGCCGCCGCCGAAGAGGCAGGCTCCACCTTCATCGTCAGCCCCGGCACCACGCAGGAACTGCTGGATGCCGCGCGCAATTCCGATGTGCCGCTGCTGCCGGGTGCCGCCACGCCAAGCGAGGTGATGGCGCTTCGGGAAGAGGGCTATCAGGTGCTGAAGTTTTTCCCCGCCGAACAGGCAGGCGGCGCCGATTATCTGAAATCGCTGTCTTCCCCGCTTGCCGGAACGATTTTCTGCCCGACCGGCGGCATCACGCTGAAGATCGCGCCCGATTATCTGAAGCTTCCGAATGTCGTCTGTGTCGGCGGCTCCTGGGTCGCGCCCAAAGATCTGGTCGCAAAGGGCGACTGGGCGGGCATCACAGCGCTTGCGGCGGAAGCCTTCGCTCTCAAGGGCTGAAACCGGGCCTCGTGCGGGCTTAATTTTGCCACCGGGGTTTGTAACCTCCGGGGGCAATACTTATGTTGTGCGGGACATCCTTCCCGCCCGAAGAAAGGCCCGACCATGTTTGATCCGAAGCAGTTGCTTGACCAGCTCCTTGGTGCGCCCGTGCCGGGCACCACCGGAACCGTGCGTGAAAAGGCCGGCGAGGTGGCGCAGCTCGCCAAGGACAATCCGATGGCGACCGGTTCGATTGCCGCCGTTCTGCTCGGCACCGGCTTTGGCCGCCGCATCACTGGCGATGCGCTGAAGCTGGGCGGGCTCGCCGCGATTGCCGGGCTGGGCTACAAGGCCTGGCAGAATTACAAGGCGGGACAGGAGCCCGAGACGGCACCGGCCGCCGGTCAGCCCGTGCCCCAGCTTGCCCCGCCGCCTGCCGATTCCGGCTTCAGCACCGCATCGTCCGCGCAATCGGCCGATTTCGCGCTGGTGCTGGTGAAGGCGATGATTGCCGCCGCCCGCGCCGACGGCCAGATCGATGCGGCCGAGCGTTCGGTGATCCTCGACAAGGTGAAGCTGTCCGGCCTTGGTGCGGAAGCGGAAGCCTTTCTCGACAACGAGCTTACGAAGCCGCTGAACGTCGATGAAATCGTCGCTTCGGCGAAGACCGACGAGCAGAAGGTGGAGCTTTACACCGCCTCTCGCCTGACGATCACGCCCGACAGCCGGGCCGAGCGCGGCTATCTCGACCTGCTTGCCGGACGTCTCGGCCTGCCGGACGAGCTCGTCAACCACATCGAGGCAACGGTTGCGACCGCAAACGTCTGATCAGCGAAATTCACTTGCCTATCAAGGGTCTTCCGGGTCAGATCGGGAAAAGCAATCACAGGACTGACCATGAACGATCTTTCGAACTGGAAACCGTGCCCGGCACCGCAGCCGGTCACGCTCAAGGGCCGCTATGTCACCATCGAGCCCTATGACCGGCAGGCGCATCTCGAAGCGCTCTGGGAGGCCTTCGGCGGTCTGGCCATCAATCCGCAGCTTGAATATTTCACCCAGCCCTATTTCAACGGCATCGAGGATTTTGATGCCTGGCTGCAGAGCGTGCAGAAGGGCGGATGGGTGACCGAAGTGTTCCGCGAAAACGCGACCGGCAAGGTGGTCGGCATGGCGAATTACATGCGGCCTGATCCGGCGAACGGCGTGGTCGAAGTGGGTGGCGTTGCCCATAGCCCGGCCATGAAACGCTCGGCCCTTTCCACCGAAGTGCATTATCTGATGGCCCGCCATGTCTTTGAAGACCTTGGCTACCGGCGCTACGAGTGGAAATGCCACAATGACAATGCGCCGAGCCATGCGGCGGCAAAGCGCTATGGTTTCACCTTCGAGGGCGTGTTCCGCCAGCATATGCTCTCCAAGGGCAAGAACCGCGATACGGCCTGGTATTCGATCATCGACAAAGAATGGCCGGTCGTCGGCAAGGCCTTCGAAATGTGGCTCGATCCGGCCAATTTCGATGCGGAGGGCAACCAGAAGCGCAGGCTCGAAGATATCCGCGCTGAACTCGGAAAGGCGGCAAAGGCATGAGCGAGGACAGCAACCGTTCGAGCGCGATTGCCGCGGCCGTCATTCTTCTCACCGCAGGCATCGCCTTTTATGTGATGCCGAAGATCGTGCTGTTCATCGGGGGCTATTCGCCGGTGCTGGCGGTGCTTGTCGGGGCGCTCTTCGTCCTCGGTTTCTTCCTCGTGTTCTGGATCCGCAGCCGCTACCAGAAGCGCTGAGCGCTCAGGCCTGCAGCGAGGCGCCGAGCAGCAGCAGGCCGAAAACGAGCACCAGAAGCGCCCCGCCGATTTCCGCGCCATGGCCGATGAGGCTTGCCGCGCGCGAGCCTTCACCGGCAAAGCGCAAGGCGGCTCCCTTCGCGCTGACGGCAAGGCTCGCAAGGATCGAAACGGTGATCGCCGTGCCGATTGACATGGCGAGCACCGAGAGCAGGCCGCCGAAATAGAGCCCGTTCAGCACCGAGAAGGTCAGCACCAGCAGCGCACCGGAACAGGGCCGAAGTCCGACGGCGATCACCGCCGACCAGGCCTCGCGGATGCCGAATTTGCCGCCGGAGAGCGCCTGCGGGTCCGGCATATGCGCGTGGCCGCAGCTTTCGCAGACAAAGCCTTGCGGCGGCAAGGTTTCGCCGGGGAAACCATGGCGGCAGCCCGGGCCATGGACATGCGGCTCGGCCTGTTTCGCGAACAGATCGGTTGTGGCGGTCCTGCGGGTGGAAACAAGCGCGCGGATTTTTCTGAACAGCAGCCAGGCACCGAAAAGCGCAATCAGCGCGAAGCTTGCCCGCTCCAGCGCGGTGGTCGCATCGGTCATCGAAATCGAGGTGCCGCGCAGCACCAGATAGGCAGCCGCCACCGTCAGCACTGCCGTCACCCCCTGAAACAGCGCCGAGACGAAGGAAATGAAGATGCCGCGCTTCAGCGCCACTTCATTGGCCAGCATGTAGGAGGAAATCACCGCCTTGCCATGGCCCGGGCCTGCGGCGTGAAACACGCCATAGGCAAAGGACAGGCCGATCAGCATCCACAGTTCCGCCGGATCCTGCCGCATGGCCTTCAGCGCGCCGGTGAGTGCGCGGTAGAAGTCCTGCTGGTAGGTATTGATCGCCAGCAGCAGCGGCCCGAACAGGCCGCCCGTCTGCACGCTCGGCTCCGCCGTGCCGATGCCGAGCGGCGAACCGGCATGGGCGATGCCGAAAAGCGCGAACAGGGCCAGCGCTGCAAGGCAGAAGCGGCGGCTCAGCATGAAACTTCCAGCCGGGTTGCAAACAGTTTCGACATGTTCGTGCCGGTCGGATCGCTGAAGAAGGCGGAGGTGAGATTGGCCTGATTGTCCTTGAGCACCTGATCGGGATCAGGCCGCACAACGGCCCGCGTGCAGCCTTTGAAACCATCGCCGATGGTTGCCATGTCCTCGTCTTTGGCAAAGTCGATGGAGGTATAGAGCGTCGGGTCATAGACACCGAAGGTGAGCTTGCCCTTGAGCGGCATCGGGGTTTCCGGCTTCACCGCAAAGAACATCAGAAGCTGCCCGTCCTGATAGGCGACGCGGATCACGTCCGGCGCCTTTACCTTGACCGGTTTTCCGTCAAGCGAGAGCGCGGTGTAATAGCTGTAGTCGCCAAGCGAGGTGAGAACGGTCTTGCCCACTTCGGTGAGCTCGTCCTCATCCAGCGTCGCATTGCCGTTCTTGTCGAAATCCATCACCACCGAGGAGGAAAACACCTCGTCGAAGCGCCAGACATGGCGCAGTTCGGTGATCGCGCTTGCATCCTTTGCCACCACCTCGACCCGCGCCTCGGCAAAGACATGCGGATGGGCAAAGGCCGCTCCGGGCAGGAGGCAAAGCCATGCGGAAAGCCAGATCGCGCCTCGTTTCACCACACAGAGCCCCCTCGTGATTCGCTGGCTGACAATCCCGCGGAACTTGGGCGATTTTACGCTTGTGCGCGGTGCGCGATGCATTGCTCGCTTTTCTTGAACCAGTTGGAGAGGTAATCCACGAAAATGCGCACCTTTGCCGGCAGATAGCGCCGGTGCGGATAGATCGCATAGATGCCCCGGTCCTTCGGGCTGTAGGCCTCCAGAAGGGGCACCAGCGCCCCGGAATTCACATGCGAATAGGCGATGAATTCCGGCACGGCCGCTATGCCGAGACCGGCAAGGGCGGCCCTGAGGCTTGCCATCGGGCTGTTGACCTCCATGCGTCCGGAAAGCGGGATCGACAGCGTCAGCCCGTCGTCATTCAACAGTTTCAGCGTGCTGTGCGAGCGCGAATTGGTGTCGATGATGAAGGGCAGGTTTGCAAGCTGTGCCGGTTCGTCCACCGGGCCGTTCTTGGCGATGAAATCCGGCGTGGCGCAAAGGATGACCTGAAAATCGGTGAGCTTGCGGGCAATCAGGCCGGAATCCTCCAGCTTGGTGATTCGCACCGCCACATCGAAGCCTTCCTCGATCAGGTCGACGAACCGGTCTTCGGCGACGATTTCAAGCGTCAGGTCCGGATAGGTCGTTGCAAAATCGATCAGGCACTGGCCGATTTCCGCATCCATGAAGGTGCGGGGGGCCGAGATGCGCAACCGGCCCTTGAGATCCGCATTGTTCTCGCGCACCAGGTCGGCAAGATTGTCGATCTCCTTCAGGATATCGGCGGCGGTGCGATAATAGGTGTGGCCTGCCTCCGTGAGCGAAAACTGCCGCGTCGTGCGGTTCAGGAGAAGCGCGCCGATCTCGTCTTCCAGCTCGCGGACATATTTGGAAAGCAGGGCTTTCGAGCGCCCCACCTTGCGGGCTGCGGCGGAAAAGCCTTCGGCCTCCACCACGTCGATAAAGGCACGAATGCGGGTCAAGGTATCCATGAATTTGCTCCTGTTAACAACAGGGTGAACAATCGGCGGGAATTGTTCAATGAAAAATTTTGAACCCGTGAAAATTTGTCCTTGATTATGACGGGGAAAATTCTTATCTCCCGCCTTGCCCAAAGTCGCACGTGCCTGTGGGTGTCCGCCGACCCTCGATAAGGTGAGGAAATCGGTAAGGTACCTGGAACTAACCGCTCCAGTCGCTATTCCGGCCAACCGGTAAATGCGAGGACATCTTGAAGCAACGACGGTGCGGGCCTTTCTGGTGTCTGCCGGCTTTCCATCAGCCGGGGTTACTGTAGAGGCACACCCTCATTGCCGGAAGTGCGGTCGGGTTCATCCCCCCAATCCAAGGCAGACAAAGCGGAGCGCAACGCCCTGGCAGGCGTCGTTCCACCACTTCGCGCATTCGTGCGCATGTCCGGAACCGGGGTCTCCACCGGCTGGTTCTGAACGTGCACGCGTTTGCCCTTTGTCCGCCCGGTTTTCCGGGCATTGACTGTCGAAAGGGATGACCATGACCACTGCTCGTATTCGCGAATTCCTCAACACCCGCCGTCCCGAAGGCCCTTGCCTTGTGGTCGATCTCGACGTGGTCCGCTCCAATTACCACGCCTTCCGTCATGCCATGCCGGACAGCGCGATCTACTATGCCGTGAAGGCAAACCCGGCACCCGAAGTGCTCCAGGCGCTCGCCGCGCTCGGCTCCAGCTTCGATTGCGCCTCGGTGGCCGAAATCCAGATGGCGCTCGATGCCGGTGCCACCGCTGACCGCATCTCCTTCGGCAACACGATCAAGAAGGAGCGTGACATTGCGCGCGCCCATGCGCTCGGCGTCACTCTGTTTGCCGTCGATGCCCATGAGGAAGTGGAAAAGATTGCCCGTGCCGCACCAGGCGCGCGCGTTTTCTGCCGCGTGCTGACCTCGGGCGAGGGTGCCGAATGGCCGCTGTCGCGCAAGTTCGGCTGCGTGCCGCAGATGGCTGTCGACGTGCTGGTCTATGCCCATCAGCTGGGTCTGGAATCCTACGGCGTTTCCTTCCATGTCGGCTCGCAGATGACGCAGGTCGACGCCTGGGATGCCGCGCTGGGTGATGCCAAGCGGGTGTTCTCGCAGCTCGCCAAGCAGGGCATTCACCTGAAGATGGTCAACATGGGCGGTGGCTTCCCCACCCGTTATCTGAAGGACATCCCGGCGGCAGAAGCCTATGGCAAGGCCATCGATTCGGCCCTGCGCAAGCATTTCGGCAATCACATTCCGCTGACGATCATCGAACCGGGCCGCGGCATGGTGGGCAATGCGGGCGTGATCAAGGCGGAAGTCGTGCTGATCTCGCGCAAGTCCGACAATGACGCGAACCGCTGGGTGTTCCTCGATATCGGCAAGTTCGGCGGTCTCGCCGAGACGATGGACGAGGCGATCCGCTATCCGATCCGCACCGTGCATGACGGCGGCGAGATGGAAGACTGCATCATTGCCGGTCCGACCTGCGACAGCGCGGATGTTCTTTATGAAAAGACCATGTATCCGCTGCCGCTGTCGCTCACCATCGGCGACGAGGTGCTGATCGAGGGAACGGGTGCCTATACGACCACCTATTCCGCGGTTGCCTTCAACGGCTTCGAGCCGCTGAAGGCCTATGTGATCTGAGCATCGGTCTCCGGCTGCGAAAGCCGGAGCCGGACTGCACCCTTTCCATCATCACCGGTAACGGATCCAGAGCATTTCCAGGAAAAGTGTATTCACAGTTTTCCGTCCGGAAATGCGAGGAAGCAAACAGTTAGAGCACGGGAGGCCTCGAATGGCCGCTGTCCTTTTGTCTGCGCAGGTCTTTGACGACGCTGCAACCACCATTGAAATCGTCTCCGAAAAGCCGGGCGACGCGGCCGCGCGCGAGGCGCTGCTGGACCGCGCCATGGGCCCGGGCCGCAAGCGCAAGTCGTCCGAAAAGCTTCGGCGCAACCGTCTTCCGGCCGAAGGGCTGTCGCTTGTCGCGCGCGATGGCGAAGGCGCGCTCCTCGGCACCGTGCGCCTCTGGCATGTGCAGGCGGGTGTCGGTCGTGATGGCCGGGCGGTCGATGCGCTGCTGCTCGGCCCGCTGGCGGTTGATCCGCGCGCGGAAGGCCGCGGCATCGGCTCGGCACTGATGCGCGAAGCGGTGAAGCGCGCGGCAGAGCGCGGCCATGGTGCCGTGCTTCTGGTCGGCGATGCGCCCTATTATGCCCGCTTCGGCTTTTCGGCGGAAAAGACCGGTTCTCTGGTGATGCCCGGCCCCTTTGAGCGCAGCCGCTTTCTGGCGCTGGAACTGGTGGATGGCTGGCTGGACGGTGCCTGCGGCCTTTTGACCGCAAGTGGCGCTCCCGCGCACTGATATCCGGAATTCGTCAAATCGCTTGATCTGGCTCAAACACTGGAACCTGTTGCCGGTGCACAAAGGGGCATCAGATCTCACGGATTTCCTTCTGCCCGGCCGCGGCCGGCGGGGTGGAAGGGAGAGCGGATCTTCGGGGCAAGGCGAAGATCCGCGCGATTTGGCGAGCAGCGGTATTTCCTCCTCCCGGGGCAAAACCCCGACCGCTGCGAGACCCAGGCTGCGCCGGAAGGACGGCTCCGGCGCAGCCCCTTTTCCTGAACGAAACGATGATCAGCCGGTGATGTCGATCACGCCGCAATCGCCCTTTTCCGAAGAAAAGGCGACGAGCTTGCCATTCTGGCTCCAGTCGAGCCCGGTGATCGCGCCCTTGCCGGGGCGGCGAAGCAGCGCCTCGCGATTGTCCGACAGACGGACACCCAGCACCATGCCATCGATGAAACCGATGGCGAGCACTTCTTCCACCGGATGAAAGGCAACGGCGGTGACGAGAATTTCGGCCCGGGTGCCAAGCTCCAGCGGTGCTTTCCCCATCGGGCCATCCTTGCCGCTGAAGGGCCAGACGATGGCCGCGGGCGCGCCGGAGGTCGCAAGCCACTTGCCTTTCGCAGACCAGGAATAGGCCTTCACCTTGGTGGGATACCCGGTCATCCGCATATGGCGGGTGTCGGAGCCCGGCTTGCTGTCAAGCTTCCAGCCATGCAGGGCATTTTCCTGCATGGTGGTGACGACGAAACGGCCATCGGGCGAGAAGGTGACGCCGGTATGGGCGCCCTTCCATTCGAGATCGGCCGGCTGGCCGGGGGTTGCGACCCAGTGCAGCGACACGCCGTTGTAACGGGCGGCGGCAAGGCGCAGGCCCTTCGGCGCAAAGGCCAGCGCCTCGATGGTGCGCTCTTCCGTCATTTCGCTCCGCTTGCCATCCGCCATCACGGCGGTCGCCGTCTTCCCGTAGGCAAAGGCGGCTGCACCGGAGGGGCCTGCGGCAACCACGGTGATCCATTTGCGCGGTGCTTCGGCAATCTGCGTGAGCGTGCCGTTGGCGTGGATGCGCATCACCTTGCCATCCTCGCCGCCGGTGATCAGACTGTTGCCTGCCGCATCATGGGCGAGGGACAGCAGGCCCTCATGCGCCTTTTCCGATTTCAGACCGTTGTCCAGCCGGTGGATCATGCCATCGGAGGCGGCGAAGAAGGGAACATTGCCGAGGAAACGGGCAGTCAGCACATGGCTATCGAGATCCAGCGGGGCAACGGTCGGCATCAGGCAATCTCCAGGATTTCGCGCTTGTCCCAGCGCAGCACGCTTGCTTGGTCCATGGCAATCACCCGCATGCCGTCTGCGTGTTCATAACAGAACCAGCGGTCCCAGTTGTCCTTCAGCCAGGACAGGGAAACGGCGCGCGAGCCGCCATGCAGCGAGGAAAGCGGCAGGTGGGCAAAGATAAGGCCTGCCTTGTAACCGGTGAGGACGATCAGGCCAAGACCGCATTCCTCATCAAACGGCTCGAAAACCATGAGATCGACCGGGGGCGAGCCCGGGCCGAGATCATAGTTTTCCGGCAGCCGCAGGATATCTCCGGTGAAAAGCGCCTCGTCACCGCTTTCGACAAGCAGAACCATCGGGCTCAGGCTGCTTCGCAGGCCTTGAAGCTCTTCTCCAGCTTCTCGCGGTCGAGATCGCGGCCGATGAAGACGAGGCGGCTTTCGCGCTTTTCGCCGTCCTTCCAGGGACGCTGGTGATCGCCCTCGATGATCATGTGCACGCCCTGCACCACATAGCGCTCCTCATCGCCCTTGAAGGCGATGATGCCCTTGAGGCGCAGGATATTCGGGCCGATCGACTGGGTCACCTTCTGGATCCACGGAAAGAAGCGGTCCGGGTTCATGTCGCCGCCGCGCAGCGAAACCGAAGTGACGGTGACATCATGGATCGGCGCCATTTCGGCCTTGTGGTCGTGGTGGCCGTGATCATGGTGGTGATGGTGGTCGTGATTGCAGTTCGGGCCGCATTCATGATCGTGACCATGCTTGTGATCATGGCCATGATCGTGGGCGTGGTGGTGATGGCCGTGGTCATGCCCATGGTCATGATCGCAATCGGGGCCGCAGACATGATCCGGGTGATCATGATCGAGGAAATGCGGATCGTTTTCCAGCGCGCGCTCCAGATTGAAGGCGCCCTGGTTCAGCACCTTGGAAAGGTCGATCTTCGAGCGCTCGGCGCGGTAGATGCGGGCCGACGGGTTGATGGCACGCACGGTCGCTTCCACGCGGGCGAGTTCCTCCGGCGTGACAAGATCGGTCTTGTTGACGATCACCACATCGGCAAAGGCGATCTGGTCCTCGGCCTCGCGGCTGTCCTTCAGGCGCAGCGGCAGGTGGCGTGCATCGACAAGCGCGACCACCGCATCAAGCTCGGTCTTTGCGCGCACATCGTCATCCATGAAGAAGGTCTGGGCGACCGGCACCGGATCGGCAAGGCCGGTGGTTTCGACGATGATGCCGTCGAAGCGGCCCGGGCGGCGCATCAGGCCCTCCACCACGCGGATCAGGTCGCCGCGCACCGTGCAGCACACACAGCCATTGTTCATTTCGTAGATTTCCTCGTCGGATTCCACGATCAGGTCATTGTCGATGCCGATTTCGCCGAATTCATTGACGATCACCGCATATTTCTTGCCATGGCTTTCGGTGAGAATGCGGTTGAGCAGCGTGGTCTTCCCGGCGCCGAGATATCCGGTCAGCACGGTTACGGGTGTGGGCTTGGCAGCAGCGGCTTCGGTCATGGCAACCTCTAAAGGAATGGGCACCGGGCAGGGTGCCTGAATGAAAAGTCACCCTCATATAAGGTGAGCCCGTGCGACTTTCAAAGCCTTTCGCGCAGCGCTGGCATGGCCACCCACCGGAACCTTGCGGCGGCCCGCATTGCCAGGGGCCGCCAAGGGGATGCAGATGTGAGATCAATCCATGAGAAGCGCGCGGTTGTCTGTCGCATAGGCCTTGAAGCTGCGGGGCGGCTTGCCGGTCAGATGCTCGACATCGCCCGTTACCCGCGCCGTCCAGCCTTCGCGCACCGGATGGAAGATCGCGGCGAGGAAGCGGGCATAGTCTTCCGGCACACCTGCTCCCGTCAGCATCGCAATGAAAGCCGCATCATCGATCGGCTGGTAGGCAATCGCCTTGCCGGTAACCGCGGAAAGAACGCCCGCCGCCTCGCCATAGGAAAGCGCTTCCGGGCCGGTGAGGTTGTAGGCCTTGCCATCGAAGGCACTGCTGGTGAGAAGGGCAACCGCGCTTGCGGCAATATCGCGGGTGTCGATGAAGCTCGATTTGCCTTCTGCGGCCGGAACCGCAATCACATTGTGGCGGATGCCTTCGCGCCAGTAGGAATGGAAATTGTCGGCAAACCAGTTCGGGCGAATGATGCCATAGGCAATGCCCGCCTTTTCGAGCTTCAGTTCAAGCTGGCGATAGGGGATCGAATCATCCGCATCGACGCCAAGAACCGTCATCAGCACCACCTTGATCTTGCGGGCAGCGGCCGCATCGATCACCGGCGAGAGCAGGCCGAGCGGATCGAGATAACCGGCAGGCACGATGGCAAACAGCCGGTCCACACCCTCAAGGGCGGCGGCAAGCGATGCCGGGTTGGTAAGGTCGAGGGCCACCGCTTCGGAGCCCGGAACCGGCGTTGCATTGCGGCTTGCGGCCTTCACCGCCTCGCCTTTCGCGACGAGATCCGCGGCAATCCGGGAGCCGATGGTGCCGGTCGCACCGAGAACGAGAATTTTGCCTGACATATCCATTTCCTTCTTTCCACTAGGTTTCCAAATGAAACCATGTTAATGATGGAAACCAGATAGAATTTACGGATGCAGCTGTAAAGAAGGCACTTTTCTGTTACATGGTCACTTGCAGGAAACCGCCTCACGGCCTGACGAGCGGAGTTAACCCGATGGAATACAATGTCTTTGCCGAAAACTGCCCGACCCGGCTGGTGCTGGACCGGCTGGCGGACAAATGGGCGGTGCTGGTGCTGACGCTGCTTTCTCAGGAGACAAAGCGCTTCAACCAGTTGCGCCGCGAAATCGAGGGCGTGTCGCAGAAGGTGCTGTCGCAGGTGTTGAAGAAGCTGGAGCGTGACGGGCTGATCGCGCGCCGGGCCTTTGCGACCGTGCCGGTGACGGTGGAATATTCGATCACCGATCTTGGCCGCACGCTGACCTCCACCATCGGTGCCCTGGCGCGCTGGGCCGAGGATAACATGCCGGAAATCATGGCTGCGCAGATGCGCTATGACGCAACCGCCTGAGCCTCAGTCAAACAGCGCCGGATCGAACCTGGCCATATCGCCGACCAGCTCCACCAGTCCGGAAACCGCGTGCGCGATCAGCTGCTCGCCCTTTTCCGCGCTTGCCTGAAGGGCATTGCCTGCGGCTCCGTCCGGATTGAGATCGGCCATGGTCCAGCCGAAGGCATGCGGACCATAGGCGCGCAGATGGGTGAAGCGCCCGGCAAACTCCGCCTGCCGCGAGGGGAAATGCCGCGCCTTTTCCATCGCCACCTTGTCCGGATGCAGCGCCAGCATCACCGAGGTTTCGATCAGGCCCGCATGGATGTCGAGGCTTTTGTCGTCCGGCGATATCACACCCTCCGGCACGCCGAAACGGGTCCAGCTTGTGGCCACCGCGAGCATGTTGAAACGCACCCGCGCCTCCGTTGCGACAATTGTCAGAAGGGGCGAATTGCCGCCATGGGCATTGAGCAGCAGAAGCTTGCGGATGCCGTTGCGGTGAAGGTCCCCGGCTATCGCGAGCCAGCGGTTTACCGCCTCGTCAAACCGCAGCGTTTGCGTGCCCGCCACATGCATGTGCTCGATGGAATACCCAACCGGTTCGGTTTTCAGAAACAGCATCGGCTGACCGGCGGGGAGTGCCTGTTTCAGCCGGGCGGCAATGCCGTCGGCAATCAGCGTGTCGGTCTCGAAGGGCAGGTGCGGCCCATGCTGCTCATGGGCGCCAAGCGGCAGAACGGCGATGGTTTCAGTCACGGCCACGGTCTTCAGCCTTCTCCGGTAAACCTGCGGCGTTACCCGTCTGGTTTGTGACAATCATGTTCGCTATGGTCGCTCGAGGAGCGAAGCATTGCCGCCTTCCCGGGGGGGCATGCTGGCCCTACCTTAAATATCCGGAGGCGGCCGTGGGCAAGAAGAAAGACGAGAAGAAGAAAAAGGACGGCAAGGAAAAGCCGCCGCTCGAACGTGTCGCCGCGGAAATTCCCAAAGTGGTGACGCAGGCCGCGCGCTCGATGCGCACTTCGCTTTCCCGTCACCTGCTCGATGCCGGTCTCTATGCCGGGCAGGACGGTGTGATGCAGGCGCTTTCGGATGAGGATGGCTTGACACCCGGCCTTCTTGCCCAGCGTCTCGGCGTGAAGGCTCCCACCATGACCCGCACGATTGGCCGCATGGAAGCGCAGGGCTTTGTCGAACGGCGGGCGGATGGCACGGATCAGCGGCTCACCAAGGTCTATCTGACGGATGCAGGCAGAAACAGCCTTGAAGGCATCGGCCGTTCCGTCGAGGCCTGCACCGCGCAGGCGATAGCCGGCTTCTCGGGCAAGGAAATTCGCACGCTGGTTAAACTGTTGAAGGCTCTGGACGAAAACTTGAAGGCGGAATCGGCCGGAAGCGGGGCCGGTTTGCCGGAAGATGAGGAAAACTGACTGAATTTCAGGTGTTGATCCGCCTAAATTGATGATTGATTTTTAAAACCGGGGCCCGTATTTAAATTATTTAAAGGCTGCGGGCACCGGGAAAGCCGTCGCAGTGCATTTTGGCGCTGGGAGGGCACATGGCGCAGAAAGTCAAGCTGTCGACGATTGCCGAATCGCTCGGCATTTCCACGGCCACCGTTTCTCTCGCCTTGCGCGACAGCCCGCTCGTGGCAGGCGCCACCCGCGACCGGATCAAGGAACAGGCCCGCGCGCTCGGGTATATCTACAATCGCCGTGCCGCCAGCCTGCGCACCTCGCGTTCGGGCATCATCGGTGTCGTGGTGCATGACATCATGAACCCGTTCTACGGCGAAATCCTGAAGGCCATCGAAAGCGAGCTCGACCGCAGCCGCCACACCTTCATTCTCTCCAACCATTATGACTCGGTGGACAAGCAGCGCACCTTCATCGAAACCCTGCTGCAGCTGGGTGGCGACGGGCTGATCGTGTCGCCGGCCATCGGCACGCCGCATGAGGACCTGCAGCTTGCCGAGGAAAACGGCATGCCGGCAATTCTCATTGCCCGTTCGATGGAGGGCGTCGACATGCCCACCTATCGCGGTGATGACAGCTATGGCATTTCACTTGCCACCAACCATCTGATCGGGCTCGGGCATCGCTGCATCGCGATGATCGGCGGCACGGACCAGACTTCAACGGGCCGCGACCGCTATCAGGGCTATGTCAATGCGCTGCGCAAGGCGGGCATCGAGGTGGACCCGGAGCTGCGCATTCCCGGTCCGCGCTCCAAGCAGGGGGGCTTCGAGGCGGCGGTGCATTTCCTCTCGCTGCCGCAGAAGCCCACGGCGGCGGTGTGCTGGAACGATCTGGTGGCGATTGGCCTGATGAACGGCATTGCGCGCGCGGGCCTCATTCCCGGGCAGGATATTTCCGTCACCGGCTATGACGATCTGGAAGAAGCCTCGATTGCAACACCGGCGCTGACGACGGTCTGGAACGGGCAGGCGGAGGTGGGCAGGCTTGCTGCCCGCGCGCTTCTCGACCGGCTGAACGGCAGTCACGAACCGGACGGAATCCACCTCATCAAGCCGGAAATGCGCATTCGCCAGTCGACCGGGCCAAACCGGCGCTAAAAAAGCCGCAATCCATTGATTTCAAGCTGTTTTGGCGCGCTTGACGCTTGTCAGTTCAGGTGTGACGGCGCTATTTTGGCGCATTGCGTCGCGCGGGCGCGGGCGGTTTGATTGTCGGTCGTCCGACAGAGCGAAAAGGGGAGGGGCGGACGGATGGATCGCAGGTCATTCATGCGGGGTGCCGGGCTTGCAGGTGCAGGCGTTCTTGCAGCCACACCGCTTGCCGCACCCGCGATAGCGCAGGAAAATCCGAAAATCCGCTGGCGCATGAGCTCGTCCTTTCCGAAGAGCCTCGACACGATCTTCGGCGGCGCGGAAGACCTCGCCGTGCATGTCTCTTCCGCAACCGACGGCAATTTCCTGATCGAGCCCTATGCCGAGGGAGAGATCGTGCCGGGACTGAAGGTTCTGGAAGCGGTGACAACCGGCAAGGTCGAGATCGCCCATACCTGCGCCTATTATTTTGCCGACAAGGACCCCGCCTATGCCATGGCGACGGCCATTCCCTTCGGTCTGAATGGCCGGTTGATGAATGCCTGGTTCTATCAGGGCAATGGCAACAGGCTGCTCAACGAATTCTTCGCGACACAGGGGCTCTACGGGCTTCCCGCTGGCAATACCGGCGCGCAGATGGGCGGATGGTACGCCAAGGAAATCAATACGGTGGAAGACCTCAAGGGTCTGCGGCTGCGGATTGCCGGAATTGCCGGAACGATCCTTGCCAAACTCGGTGTGAAGCCACAGCAGCTTTCCGGCTCGGAAATCGTACCCGCCTTCGCAAAGAACGGGATCGATGCAGCCGAATGGGTCGGCCCGCATGACGATCTGAAGCTTGGCCTGCAGAAAGCCGCGAAATTCTATTATTATCCCGGCTGGTGGGAAGGCGGGCCTGCCGTCCATGCCCTGATCAGTCTCGACAAGTGGAACAGCCTGCCCCGGCGCTATCAGGCCATTCTGGCCGATGCCTGTGCGGCGACCAATCTCAACATGATGGCGCGCTACGATGTGAAAAATCCGCAGGCGCTGAAGCGGCTCGTGGCCGATGGCACCGAGTTGCGCCCCTTCTCGCAGGATGTGCTGGAGGCCTGCTATGCCGCAGCCCTTGAAGCCTATGCGGATATGTCGGCGGCCAGCCCCGCCTTCAAGCGCCTTTATGAAGACCAGTTGTCGTTTAAGAAAGATGCCTATCTCTGGATGCAACTTTCAGAGTATACATTCGACACATTCATGATGATTCAGCAACGCGCAGGCAAACTCTGATAGTGTCTGCGACACGGTTGTGTTAACGTCTTCGTAGCATTTTGGCACAAAAATCAGGTCGAGCAGAATGGTTTTGCCGCACCGGATGCGAATGGCCCGCACAGCCCGACCAATGGCGTAAAGATTTCGCCGGGCGTGGAAAAAACTACTCCAAATTGGTTTAAATAGAAATCATTCGTTAAAATGTTCATCGTAGTTTTACCCCTGTAGTTCCTGTGCCGGGTCAAAGCCTGGCCGGGCAGCGTTTGTCTCATGCATTCAGCGCCGGAATACGGGTCCAAGATCAGGGCCTGAGCGGCGTGACCGGAGGGGCTCCTTATGAAGGCGCAGAGTCCGATTGCCGTTCCGACAGATGTGTATCTGTCGTTCGTCACGTCACTCTTCGGTAACCGGCAGACATTGTTTGCCGGCATGGCAACGCACATCATCACCTATGCCGTCGTTTACGCCAAAACGGTTGATGCCTTTTACCTCTGGTCGCTGGCGGCCTTCATCATCGTTTGCGCCTATCGCATCTACTGGTTTCTCGAATTCGATTCTGCGGAGAAATCCTATTTCAGCCGCGAGGAAATCGCGGTCTGGGAAAATCGCTATCTGGTTGGCGGCGTGGCAACGACTGCCCTGCTCGGTGTCGGCAGCGCCTATGCCATTGCGGTGGCGCAGGACCAGTTTGCGATGTTTGCCTGCGTGACGGTCACGCTGGCCTCGATGGTTTCGGTGGTTGGCCGCAATTACGGATCCAACAAGGCCGTCAACTTCCAGACGCTCACCGCCTGCCTGCCGATGATGCTGAGCTTCGTGCTGGTGAAGGACCCCTATATGGCGGTCTTTGCCGGTCTGCTCGTGCCATTCCTCATGACCACGCGCCTGATGGCCAATGGCGTGCGCGACTTCCTGTACAAGAATGTGCTGGCCAAGCGCGCGATGGCCGAACTGGTTGACCGGTTCGACATGGCGCTCAACACCATGCCGCATGGTCTGTTCATGCTGGATGCCAGCAACCGCATTCTGGTGGTGAACCGCAAGGCGTGCGAACTCCTGCATCTGGGGGATCAGGAGCGGCTGAAGGATTGCGATCTCGATATCGTGCTGCGCTATGGTGCGCGCCATTCCTTTATCGACGGGTCGCTGCCAGCGCTCATCCACCGTCAGCTGGCACAGCTCGTCGATGGCACGCTGTCACGCACCATGCTGCAGTTTTCCGAAGACCTTTTCCTTGAATTCTCCGCAAGCCGCCGCCCCGATGGTGTCGTGGTTCTGATTTTCGAAGACGTGACCCCGCGCGTGCGTGCAGAGCGCCGCGTGCTGCATATGGTGCGTTACGATCCTCTCACCGGTCTTCCGAACCGCGAATATTTCGGTGATCTCATACTCGAGCAACTGGACGAGCTGCCATCGGATGCGCTGCTCGGCATGATGGTTCTCGATGTGGACGAATTCAAGCATGTCAACGACATGAAGGGGCATATCGCCGGTGACCGGTTGCTGTGCGGTATTGCCGAGCGGCTGCGCGACGTGGTGGGCGATGACGCAATCATCGGTCGCCTGATGGGCGACCAGTTCGTGATCTTCCTTTCCGGTGCACAGAGCGCCGAGGAACTGAACGACCGAATCCGCCAGATCCATACCGACATGCGCGGCCATTACGATGTCGACGGTTCGCAGATGCGCATTACCTTCTCCGGTGGCTCGCTGGTGATCCCGAAGGGCCAGTTCCGCATGGAGGAATGGCAGATCAAGGTGGATCTCGCGCTGTTCGAGGCGAAATACCGCCTGCGCGGCACCTGCGCACCCTTCGAACAGGAAATGGATGCCCGCTATATCGATCAGCAGCGGCTCAAGGTCGAATTGCGCGATGCAGTGGAAAACGATGCGCTGCACCTCGTTTACCAGCCGATGTATCGTCCCGATGGCAGCATGGTGGAATGCTGCGAGGCGCTTTCGCGCTGGATCCACCCGACCCGCGGGGCGATCCCGCCCACCAATTTCATCGCCCTTGCCGAGGAAATGGGCATCGTTTCCGATATTACCGCCTTCGTCATCCGGCGGGCCTGCCGCGATGCGGTACTGTGGGAAGGGGGCATGGCAGTTTCCGTGAACCTCTCCGTCCACGACCTGCGCAGCGAAGACATCATCGGTGTTGTAAAGGAAGCGCTGGCCGAAAGTGGTCTCGCGCCCGAGCGGCTGCGGCTGGAAATCACCGAAAGCTGCCTGGTGGAAGAACCGGGCACGGTCGAAAACATCCTGCTCACCCTGCGCAACATGGGCATGACCATCGCGCTTGACGATTTCGGCACCGGCTTCTCCAGCCTCAGCTATCTCGACAGCCTGCCGGTGGATGTGGTCAAGATCGACCGCTCCTTCGTGCGCAATATCTGCGAGGACAGCCGTCGCCTGAAGCTGTTGCGCGGCACCGTGAACCTCACCCGCGAGCTTGGCCTCAAAATCACCGTGGAAGGTGTGGAAACGTGGGAACAGCTCGATCTGATCAATCGCTATTACTGCGCTGATCTTGTACAGGGCTACGTCTTCTCGACCGCGATTGCAGCCGGTGAGGTGGCCGCCATTGCGCGAAACCAGACCCGCGGGCTCGCGGCAAAGGTCAACTGAGACCGGGGCGCTGTCCGGTTTCACTAAATCTCTGCGTGTATTGCGCAATTTCCCCAATGAACACGCCGGGGCTTCTTCCCGCGCATTCCCGAACGATCATGAGCCGGGTAATTTTACCCTCGGAAATTAACCTTTTGTTAACCATAATTAATGGTAATTAAATCGATTTTTAATAAAAACTTGCCGATATGGCGCGAATTCCGCATTCATATTTCGTCTGGAGAGCGGAGTATGCGATGAGCGGTAATTTGGAAGGCCCGAATAATTTCTCGCAAAAGCTGATGGATCTGCTGGATAGGGTCGAATATCGACGCGTCGAATCCAGCGAAGACATGGAAGAAGTCGCCCGTATCCGCTACAAGGCCTACAAGATGGCGGACATCCTGACGTTGAATGGCTCGACCCTCATCGACGACAGTGATTTTGACAGCCAGGCCTATGTTTTCGGCGTCTATTTCGACGAGCGCCTGATTTCGACCGTGCGCATACACCACGTCACGCCGGACCATCGCGTCAGCTGCACGCGCGACGTCTATCCGGAAGAAATCGATGCCTTCCTCGATGCAGGCCTGTCGCTGATCGATCCGGTCCGTTTTGCCGCTGATCCGGCAATCCTCGGCGAAATGCCGGCCATCCCCTATCTGACCCTGCGCATTGCCACAATGGCGACCGACTATTTCAGCGCAGACCGGGTTCTGCAGCTGGTCTCGCCGCAGCATGCGCCCTTCTACAAGCGCGTGTTCCAGGCCAATCCGATTGTCGCGCCGCGCAAGGATTGCGGCAAATACAATATCGAGCTCACGCTTATGGCGACCGATGCCAAGGTGCTGCACAATATCTACCGGCGCTATCCGTTCTTCCAGTCGGAAGCCTATGAGCGCCGCCTGATGTTTGCCCGCGGTGCCCGCGATGTTTCGCCGCTGACCATCCTGCCGACGGCAAAGCTTGCCGCCCAGCACAAGGGTGAACGCTTCGAACCGCCTTTCGCCGCCCGCTTCCGTGGTGGTCTCGCAAACCGTTTCTGAGCGGATGATTCCCGATCTTGTGACTGCGGGAAACTTCCGCTAATATAAAGGGGTACCAAGGGAGGGGTGAACCTCCCTTGGTGTTTCGCTTAAGTGTAGAGAACGATGACCCGCACGGTAAGCTTCCAGCCCGTGCGGGTTTTCTCTATCTCAAGCGTGATGCTCACAGGCATGAGACCCATTTGCTTCACTCCCTTTGAAGGCCAAGCCACTGGCCGGTGTCGGGGTGGCTTATCCTCCCCGATGCGTCGGGCTGGTCCGACGGCTCTGCTTTTGCCTTCGGCGACATTCTATACATAATCATATATGGAAATAAAGATGCAAAGCTGCGGCAAGGCCGCCTCTTGCAGAGAATTGGGGCCTGTGTCATGAATCGCGCAAAGTGGGATTGCGCCGGTTTATGGCCTGCGCTAAGGCGAATGCGTTTGCCGGTCACATAAAGATCAGGCCGGGCGCAGGGAATTTTGAGGGACGGTTGGGCAAGATCTCATCCGTCCGCATCAGGGAGACGATGGGAATGAGCGAACATCATACCGGTCCGGTCGAAACGGGCGCACCGATGGACTATGCCGAGCATGAGAAGACCTACAAAGGCTTTCTGAATGTTGCCAAATATGGCGCCGCCGTCTGCGTGGCGCTGGTGGTGGGCATGGCCGCCGGTTTCTACACCGCAGGCGGCCTTCTCGGCGGCATCCTGACCTTCCTCATTCTGGTCGTTGCCAGCGCCGTGCTGCTCTAAGCCCGGCTCCGCATCGAGAATCAGAAAGGCCCGCTTTTGGCGGGCCTTTTTTTTTGGTCGCGGCAGGCAAGGATCAGGACTTGGCGCCCCGCGTGCGGGCGAGGCCATCGATGGCCGGCTGATACTTGCGGTCAAGGCCGACGGCATGCGCATAGGACTTCGACGCCTTCTTCAGGTCGCCGCGGCGCTCATAGATCAGCGCCTGATTGGCCCAGCTTTCGGCAATCTTGTCGTTGAGTTCGATCGCGTGGTTGAAATCGGCAAATGCGTTTTCATCATCCCCCAGCGCGACATAGGAAATGCCACGGCCGTTATAGGGCTCAGGCGCCGACGGGGACAGCGAGATCGCCTTCGAGAAATCGTCGATCGCCTTTTCATGCTGACCGCGCTTCTGGAAGATCAGGCCGCGATTGTGGTAGGCGCGCCCATCGGTCGTGTCCTGCTGGATCGCCTGGTTGAAATCGTTAAAGGCCTCGTCGATGCGGCCTGCCTGGCGGTAGATATTGCCGCGGCCGATCAGTGCCACGTCATAATTCGGGTTGAGCTTCAGCGCGGTGTTGTAGTCGTTCACCGCATCGACCGGCTGGCCGATATTGCGGAAGGCGAGCGCCCGGTTCGCATAGGCCTGATAGAAGCGCGGGTTAAGCTCGATCGCCTTGTTGAAGTCCGAAATCGCGGCGGAGAAATTGCCGGCGCGGCCATAGGCAGAGCCGCGCACATTATAGCCTTCCGGATCCTGCGGGTTCTGGTTGATCACCGCCGTCAGCGAGGAGATGTTTTCCGAAGAACCCTGTGCCCGCTCCACCCGGATCACGTCATCGCTGGTCGGCGTGGTGCAGGCGGCAAGCGCAAGTGTGCCCGTTGCCAGCACGGCGGCGGTCAGCGCGCGGCGCGTCTGCGACGGGCGGGAGAGGGTGAAGATGTGACGGATCATGTCGGCCATTGCGGGTTCGCTTCCTCTGCTGCATCTCCCGCGCGGAAAGTCCGCCGGGAGCAAGGCTGCCGCATCCTGAGCATATCCGTGCGGCTTACCATGCGCCAGATTCGATTCGCTGAATCTGTTCTGGTGCAAAACTATAAGGTCCGGACAGCGCCGGACCAATCATTAAAAAGGCGGCGGCGATAAACATATCGCCCCCGCCACAATGCATGTATTTACGTCAGGAAGACGGCGATCAACGGGCAGCCGTGCGGCCACCGGAAATCAGGCCTTCGCGCTGCATGCGCTTGCGGGCCAGCTTGCGAACGCGGCGAACGGCTTCAGCCTTTTCGCGGGCGCGCTTCTGAGACGGCTTTTCGTAGTAATCGCGCATCTTCATTTCGCGGAAGATGCCTTCGCGCTGCATCTTCTTCTTGAGCGCCCGGAGGGCCTGATCGACGTTGTTATCGCGGACGAGTACCTGCACGTGAATCCCATTCCTTATCTGAGTTGATTGCCGTCTGGGAAAACCCGCAGCAAATAAAAACACGTTCGTTCGGCTGGAGCCGATCGATTAAGGCGGGTGAATAGCAGAAGCGTCGCGTGAAGTCCAGCCGTCAGACAGACATGGATGGTAAAAAGTGTGGCTTTCGCCATGTCGCAAACGGCGTGTCAAATCGCGTCATGCGGAAAGTCGCAAAAGGGCCGTTGTGTCGCGTCCGTTTTTGCGATTTCTATGCGCGATCCCATAAAAAGGGCCTGATTGACAGGAGTAAGACGCGAATGCGCAAATATTCGGTTTTTGCCGTTGTCCGCGAGGCAATGCGCGGCCACAAGGGTTGGGAAGCCCAGTGGGCCTCGCCCGAGCCCCGCAAGGAATATGATGTCATCATCATCGGCGGTGGCGGGCATGGTCTTGGTGCGGCCTATTACCTCGCCAAGGAGCACGGCATCACCAATGTGGCGGTTCTGGAGCGCGGCTGGATCGGGGGCGGCAATACGGGCCGCAACACCACCATCATCCGCTCGAACTACCTCTATGAAGAGAGCATGCACATTTACGAGCACTCTCTGAAGCTGTGGGAAAATCTCTCGCAGGACCTGAATTATAATGTGATGTATTCGCCGCGTGGCGTGATGATGCTGTCGCACAATGTGCATGACCAGCAGTCCTTCAAGCGCCATATCAATGCGAACCGCCTCTACGGCATCGACAATGAATGGCTGACGCCGGAGCAAGCCAAGGCCTATTGCCCGCCGCTCGATATCTCGAAAACGGCGCGCTATCCCATCAACGGCGCAGCCCTGCAGCGTCGCGGCGGCACGGCCCGTCATGATGCGGTGGCCTGGGGCTATGCCCGTGGCGCATCCGATCGCGGCGTGCACATCATCCAGAACTGCGAAGTCACCGCGATCCGCCGTGGTCCCGATGGCCGCGTGATGGGTGTGGAAACCAACCGCGGTTTCATCGGCGCAAAGAAGATCGGCGTTTCGGCTGCCGGTCACACCTCGGTCGTCATGCAGACGGCGGATGTGCGCGTGCCGCTGCAGAGCCAGCCGTTGCAGGCGCTGGTTTCCGAGCCGCTGAAGCCGATTTTCCCCTGCGTGGTCATGTCCAACTCGGTGCATGCCTATATTTCGCAGTCGGACAAGGGTGAATTCGTCATCGGCGCGGGTACGGACCAGTACAATTCCTATTCGCAGACCGGCGGCATGCAGATCATCACCCACACGCTGGATGCGATCTGCGAGCTGTTCCCGATGTTCCGCCGCGTGAAGATGATGCGCCAGTGGGGCGGTATCGTCGACGTCACGCAGGACCGCTCGCCGATCCAGGGTGTCACCCCGGTTCCGGGCCTGTTCCTGAATGCGGGCTGGGGCACGGGCGGCTTCAAGGCAACGCCGGGCTCGGCAAATCTCTTTGCCCATCTCATCGCCAAGGGCGAGCCGCACAAGTTTGCAGCCGGCCTGACGCTCGACCGCTTCCGCACCGGCCGTCTGATCGACGAAGCCGCTGCCGCTGCCGTCGCGCACTGATCAAGGGGAGAAAACCGATGCTTCTGATTTACTGCCCTTACTGCGAAGAAGAGCGCAACGAGCTGGAATTCCGCAATGGCGGCGATGCGCATATCGCGCGCCCGACCAACATTGCCGACATCACGGATGAGGAATTCGAGGAGTATTTCTTCATCCGTCAGAACCCGAAGGGTCTGATTTTCGAGCGCTGGCGCCATGTGCACGGCTGCGGCAAGTTCTTCAACGCCGCCCGCGACACGGTGAGCGACCGGTTCTACATGAGCTACAAGGCGGGCGAGCCGAAGCCCGATCCCGCCACTTTCCTGAACACTGGTAATGATAAGGGAGCCTCGAAATGAGCGGTGCCAATCGCATTTCGGGCTGGGGACGCCTGACCCCCGCCAAGACCGCGCGCTTCACCTTCGACGGCAAGAGCTATACGGCGCTGGAAGGCGATACGGTTGCCTCCGCACTGCTCGCCAATGGCGTGCATCTGCTCGGCCGTTCGTTCAAGTATCACCGTCCGCGCGGCATTCTTTCCGCTGGTCCGGAAGAGCCGAATGCGCTTCTCGACGTGTCGCGTGATTCCGCCCGGCGCCAGCCGAACGTGCGCGCCACCGTGCAGGAAGTCTTCGACGGCATGGTAACCGCCTCGCAGAACCGCTGGCCGTCGCTGGCCTTCGATATCGGTTCCGTCAATGACCTGATGTCGCCGTTCTTTGCGGCCGGCTTCTACTACAAGACCTTCATGTGGCCGAAGAAGGCCTGGGAAAAGGTCTATGAGCCCTTCATCCGCAAGGCTGCCGGTCTCGGCGAAGCCCCGAAGGAAGAGGATCCGGATCACTATTCCAACCGCTTCGCCCATTGCGATGTGCTGGTGGTCGGTGCCGGTGTGGCCGGTCTTTCGGCGGCCCTTGCGGCGGCAAAGTCCGGTGCAAAGGTGTTCCTCGTCGATGAACAGCCGGAAGTCGGCGGTGCGCTGCACTACGATACCGGCGTGAAGATCAACGGCAAGGATGGCTTCTCCTGGGCGCAGGACGTGGCCTCCGAACTCCGGGCCATGGCAAATGTCACCGTGCTCACCCGCACGACGGCCTTCGGCTACTACAATCACAACATGCTGGCGCTTTGCGAGCGGGTGACCGACCACAAGGCAAAGCCCGGCAAGGAAGAGCCGCGCGAGCGCCTGTGGCAGGTGCGCGCCAAGCGCGTGATCCTGGCGACCGGCCAGATCGAGCGCCACATGGTGTTTGAAAACAATGACCGTCCCGGCGTGATGCTGGCATCGGCAGGCCGCACCTTCCTCAACCATTTCGGCGTCGCCGTGGGTTCGAAGGTTGGTGTCTATACCGCCCATGATTCGGCCTATGAAGCGGCCTTCGACCTGAAGCGTGCCGGTGTATCCGTCGCGGCCATCGTCGACAGCCGCGAAAAGCCCGGTGATGCGGTTCTCGCCCAGGCCCGCTCCATGGGCATCGAGGTCATGACCGGCCATGCGGTGCTCACCGTCGGTGGAAAGCTGCGCGTCAACTCCATGACCGTTGGCCGCCATGCCGGTGGTGCGACGCGGAAGATTTCGGTCGATGCGCTGCTGGTCTCGGCTGGCTGGACACCGTCCGTGCATCTCTTCTCCCAGTCGCGCGGCAAGCTGCGCTGGGATGCGGAAACGCAGCGTTTCCTGCCCGGCACCTATGCCCAGGATGCGCTCTCCGTCGGTGCCTGCAACGGCACGGACGACCTGCAGGCCACCATCGAGGAGGCGCTTGCCGCCGGTGAACTGATGGCGAAGGCCACCGGTGCCGAAACCGCTGCCAAGATCGAGATTTCCGGACAGGCGCCGTTCGCCTGGACCGGCGGCATGATCGGCGCGGCCGAAGGGGCAGGCCCGGACACGACCGTCAAGGCCTTCATCGACTTCCAGCACGACGTTTGCGCCAAGGATATCCGCCTTGCCGTGCGCGAGGGCATGCAGTCGATCGAGCATATCAAGCGCTTCACCACCAATGGCATGGCGTCCGATCAGGGCAAGCTCTCCAACATGCATGGTCTGGCGATTGCCGCCGAAATGCTGGGCAAGGACATTCCGCAGGTGGGTCTCACCACCTTCCGCCAGCCCTATACGCCGGTGACCTTCGGCACGATCATCAACCACTCGCGTGGCGAACTGTTCGATCCGGCCCGCAAGACCGCGATCCATCCCTGGGCGGAAGCCAAGGGCGCGGAATTCGAGGATGTGGGCAACTGGAAGCGCGCCTGGTATTTCCCGAAGGCCGGGGAAGACATGCATGCCGCCGTTGCCCGCGAGTGCAAGACGGTGCGTGACGTCGCCGGTGTGTTCGATGCCTCCACCCTCGGCAAGATCGAGGTGGTCGGCCCGGATGCGGCGAAGTTCCTGAACCTGCTCTACACCAATGCCTGGGATACCCTGAAGCCGGGCAAGTGCCGCTATGGCATCATGACCCGCGAAGACGGCTTCATCTATGACGACGGCGTGGTTGGCCGCATGGCGGAAGACCGCTTCCACGTGACGACGACGACGGGCGGCGCACCGCGCGTTCTCCAGCACATGGAAGACTATCTGCAGACCGAATTCCCGGATCTGAAGGTATGGCTCACCTCCACCACCGAACAGTGGGCGGTTATCGCCGTTCAGGGCCCGAAGGCCCGCGAGATCATCGCACCGCTCGTCGAGGGCATCGATATCTCGAACGAAGCCTTCCCGCATATGAGCGTGGCCGAAGGCAAGATCTGCGGCGTGCCGACCCGGCTGTTCCGCATGTCGTTCACCGGTGAACTGGGCTTTGAAATTAACGTGCCGGCCGATTACGGCCGCGCCGTCTGGGAAGCCGTCTGGGCACGGGCCGAGCCGATGGGCGCCTGCCCCTATGGCACGGAAACCATGCACGTTCTGCGCGCCGAAAAGGGTTACATCATCGTCGGTCAGGATACGGACGGCACGGTGACCCCGGACGACGCATCGCTCGGCTGGGCGGTTTCCAAGAAGAAGCCGGACTTCGTCGGTATCCGTGGCCTGAAGCGTCCTGATCTCGTGGCCTCCGGCCGCAAGCAGCTGGTCGGCCTTCTCACCAAGGACCCGACCGTGGTGCTGGAAGAAGGCGCGCAGGTCGTTGCCGATCCGAACGAGCCGAAGCCGATGACCATGCTCGGTCACGTCACCTCGTCCTACTGGTCGAGCAACCTCAACCGGTCGATTGCCATGGCGCTGATTGCCGATGGCAAGAACCGCAATGGCAAGACGCTCTATGTGCCGATGGCCGACCGCACCATTGCCGTGGAGGTCGTGACCGACATGGTATTCTTTGACAAGGAAGGGGGACGCCTCAATGTCTGACCTGATGCAAGCAACCCGCCGCAGCGTGCTCGACGGCTATCACGGCGGCTCCGCCGTCGCCCGGCTGACCCCTGCCGCCCCGGCAAGCCGCATCTCGCTGCGCGCCCCTGCCGCCTCGCTGGACGCGCTTTCGGGCGCGCTCGGCGTGACTATTCCGGTCAAGCCGAAGACCTCCGCCGCCGCCAATGGCCGCCACGTGCTCTGGATCGGTCCGGACGAATGGCTGGTGATCGACGAAAACGGTGCCGACCTCGTGGCGGAAGCCGCAAAGTCCGGCGTGCTGCATTCCGCAGCCGATGTCTCGCACCGCAACACCGCGATCATCGTATCCGGCCGCAAGGTGGAAGAGGCGATCAACGGCAGCTGCTCGCAGGACCTGTCGCTCGCCGTTTTCCCGGTCGGCGCCTGCTCGCGCACGCTGCTCGGCAAGGCGGAAGTGGTGCTCTACCGCACCGCCGAAGACACGTTCCGCGTGGAAGTCTGGCGCTCCTTCGCCACCTTCGCCTTCGGCCTGCTGGACGAAGCGGCAAAGGACGCAGCGCTTTAAGCAGTCCTAAAATTAGGATATTCAGAACGCTCGGAGTTCCTCTCCGGGCGTTTTTTGTTGGCCGGTTGTATCTAGCAGGATACATGCTAATGTATGAGATCAGAAAGACAGTTCTCTTTTCCGAATGGTTGATGCGTCTGAAAGACGTTACCGCAAGAAATCGCATCCTCGTTCGAATGAAGCATGTTGCGCATGGCAACCTGGGTGACTGGAAACCGGTCGGGCAGGGCGTTGGAGAATTCCGGTTCCATTTCGGCCCGGGCTACCGAATTTATTTCACGCAGCGCGGTGACCGGATCATCCTCTTGCTGGCGGGTGGCGACAAGAGTTCACAAGCCAAGGATATCGCTCTGGCGATCAGGCTTGCAGAGATGGAGATGGATTATGACTGATAAGCTCAAGACAACCCGTTGGGATGTTGCGGACTATCTTCAAACCGAAGAGGATGAGATCGGGTATCTGCAGGCGCTCTTTGAAGAAGAAGAGTTCAATGTCGATATCTTTCTCTCCGCCCTCGGTGATATCGCCCGCGCGCGGTCCATGGCAAAGATTGCGGAGGCGACGGGGTTGGGGCGGGAGAGCCTTTACAAGGCCCTGCAGCCGGGCTCCAAGGTGCGCTTCGAGACGATCCAGAAGGTGCTTGCGGCGCTTGGCCTGAAGCTCAGCATCGAGGCGTTTGCCCCGAAGCGGACGGCCGCCGAATAACGGTCAGGCGTCTGCGGGCCTGTCTTTCGGATCGAACTGGATGATGGTGACCCAGGTCGCGGTCAGTGCCGGTTTTTTCTCGTTCTCGATTTCGACGGCCACGTCATAGGTGGTCATCAGCATGCCTGCGCCGCGAAAGCGGGCCTCCTGCAGGATGAACCTGCCGCGCACCCGCGCATCGCATTTCACCGGCGCGATGAAGCGCAGTTTCTCGAAGCCGTAGTTGATGCCCATGGTCTGCTCGCGAATGCGGGGCAGGGCATCGTAATTCATGGCGGAGAGCAGCGAGATGGACAGGAAGCCATGGGCAATCGTGCCGCCAAAAGGGCTTTCGGCGGCGGCGCGCACGGGATCGGTATGGATGAACTGGTGATCCTCGGTTGCATCGGCAAAGGCGTCGATCCTCGCCTGGCTGACCGTGAACCAGCGTGAGTGACGCTCGACGCCAATCTCGTCCTTCACCTCGGCCAGGGAGATTTCCATGGACATCGAATCGATCCGTTCCAGTTCCGATACCGCTTCTCTAATGAAACCCAAGGTCTCCCGCAATTGCCTCAGGCGCTTTCGGAGAGGAGAAATTCAACACTTCTGGGTTGTATATCGACCATGGCGCCGGAAAGCGGCCGATCCGCCTTCCCGAGCGCTGTCCAGCGCCCGTCCGGCAGGTGAAAGCTCCGGTTTTCATGGCTGCGGTTGAAGAGGATGGCGAGCCAGGCGGCCTTGCCGGTCTTGCGATCCGTCGTGCCGAGGATCATGCCGAGGCTTGCTTCAGACCCGTTGTCCCAGTGCTGCTGCTGCATCTCCACGCCATCCGCATGCCACCAGATGACATCACCCTTGCCGGTGAAAAAGCCGGTTTCCGAAAAGACCGCGAACCGCTTGCGCAAATCCGCGAGAAAGGCGGCATGGGCGGTGAGTTCGGCATCGGCAGAGGCCCAGTCGAGCCAGGTCAGCGCATTGTCCTGCGCATAGGCATTGTTGTTGCCGCCCTGACTGCGTCCCATCTCGTCGCCTGCGGTCAGCATGATCGTGCCGCGGCTGGCAAAGAGGGTGGAGAGCAGCGCCTTCAGGTCCCGCCTGCGGGCGGCGAGGATCAACGGATCGGCGCTTTGTCCTTCGGCGCCATTGTTCCAGGAATGATTGTCATCATGGCCGTCGCGATTGTTCTCGCCATTGGCCTCATTGTGCTTGTGGGCGTGGGAAACGAGATCGGCGAGCGTGAAGCCGTCATGGGCGGCAAGAAAGGTCACGCCGCGCGCCCGGCCACTGGCATGGAACACGTCGGACGAGCCGGCAAGCACCGTCGCAAGCGCTCCGTTCATGCCCTGATCGCCACGCCATGCGCGGCGCAGATTGTCGCGGGCCCGGTCGTTCCATTCGAGAAAGCGTTCCGGAAACTGCCCGAGCTGATAGCCGCCGGGGCCGATGTCCCAGGGCTCGGCAATCAGGATGCGGTCGGCCAGCAGCGGCTCCCCAAGCAGTGCCTGCATCGTTTCGCCCATCGCCTCAAAGCCGGTCGGCGTCCGGAAGAGGGTTGAGGCAAGATCGAAGCGGAAGCCATCCACGCCCGCATACCGGACGAAATGGGTGAGCGCATCGAGCAGCAGCTGGCGCATCACCGGATGCTCCATGCGCAGCGTATTGCCGCAGCCCGTATCATTGATCAGCAGTCCCGGATCATCCGGATGGGCGCGATAGGCGGTACGGTTGTCGAGGCCGCGCAGCGAAAGCGTCGCGCCATAGCGGTCGCTTTCACCGGTATGATTGAAGACGAGATCGAGAATCACGCCAATTCCGGCTTCATGCAGCGCCGAAACCGTGTCCTTGAGCTCCCGCATGCCGCCCGGCACGAGACGCGGTTCAAGCGCCATCAGCGCCACCGGATTGTATCCCCAGCCATTGGCAAGACCGAGGGCGGGCAGATGCCGCTCGTCCACCCAGGCGACAATCGGCATCAGCTCCACGGCGCCGACATTCAGCCGTTTGAGATGCGCGATGACGGCAGGATGGGCAAGGGCTGCAACCGTTCCCCGCATCGCTTCGGGGATATCGGGATGGCGCATGGTGAAGGGGCGCACGGCCACTTCATAGATCAGCCCGCCTTCGGCAAAGAGCGGCGGGGCAGGGGAAACCTCGGCATGCTGCCTCAGGATCGCGCGCGGCACGAGATCGGCCGTATCGGCACCGAAGGCCGAGAGC
Organism: uncultured Rhizobium sp.; assembly: GCA_945952315.1. Classification (GTDB taxonomy): domain Bacteria; phylum Pseudomonadota; class Alphaproteobacteria; order Rhizobiales; family Rhizobiaceae; genus Gellertiella. Next base: position 32,650 of record CAMFIE010000005.1, read on the forward strand.
CGGGCATCGTGGCGGAAGGGGCGGTCGAGTTCTGTGGCATAGGGATCAACCAGCAGCTTGGACGGATCGAACCAGAAGCCCTGATCGGGATCATGTCGCCCCTCGGCGCGATAGCCGTAAAGCTGTCCGTCCTTCACCCCCGAAACATCGAGCGTGAACCAGTCGCTGTTCCGCTGCATGGCCTGGCGGGCGGTTTCGGTCTTTCCGGTCTCGTCAAAGAGGCAGAGATGAACGCCTGTTGCATCCGGCGCATGCACTGCAAAGCTTGCGCCCCCGGACGTCAGAAAGGCACCGGGGCGCGGGGCCATCGGCTGTGCCCGCCCGCTCAGGTAATCACGCTCGGCTGGTCACGGCCGGTGCGCGAGCGGATTTCGGCAAGCGTCTCGGCAGCGGCGATCAGGTCCGCCAGTGCCTCCTGCGTGTCGAGATCATGCCGGGAGCAATCGTCCTCGTAGCGTTCGATATAGACGCGCAGCGTGGCACCCGAGGTGCCCGTGCCGGAAAGACGGAAGACGATGCGCGAGCCGCCGTCGAACAGGATGCGGATGCCCTGGTTCTTCGAGACCGAGCCATCGACCTTGTCATGATAGGCAAAATCATCCGCCGCCGTGATCTTGAGGGACCCGACCGAGGTGCCGGGCAGCGTGTCGAGCCTTGCGCGCAGCGCCTCGATCAGGCCGTGTGCGGCTGCGGAATCCACCTCTTCATAATCGTGGCGGGAATAGTAGTTGCGGCCATAGGTCGCCCAGTGCTGGCGCACGATATCGGCAACGCTTTCGCCGCGCATGGCCAGAATGTTCAACCACAAGAGAACGGCCCAGAGGCCATCCTTTTCGCGCACATGGTTGGAGCCGGTGCCTGCACTTTCCTCGCCGCAAATGGTGACGAGGTCTTCATCCAGCAAATTGCCGAAGAATTTCCAGCCGGTCGGCGTTTCGAACATGTTGATGCCGAGACGGGCGGCCACGCGGTCGGCTGCCTGGCTGGTCGGCATGGAACGGGCGATGCCGGTGATGCCGGAGGAATAGCCCGGCGCCAGATTGGCATTGGCGGCAAGGATCGCAAGACTGTCCGACGGGGTGACGAAAATGCCTTCGCCGAGGATCAGGTTGCGGTCGCCATCGCCATCGGAGGCCGCGCCAAAGCCCGGCGCATTGTCGCCCATCATCTCGTCATAGAGTTCCTTGGCATGCACGAGGTTCGGGTCCGGATGGTGGCCGCCGAAATCCGGCAGCGGCACGAAATTGCGCACGGAACCCAGCGGGGCACCCAGCCGGTTTTCGAAGATCTCCTTGGCATAGGGACCGGTCACGGCATGCATGGCGTCAAACACGATGCGGAAGCCGAGATTGAGGAGGTTGCGGATCGCCGGAAAATCGAACAGCGTTTCCATCAGGTTGGCATAGTCTTCAACCGGATCGATGACCGAAAGCGTCATGCCGCCGACGGTCTGGGTGCCGATGCGGTCGAGGTTCACATCAGCGAAATCGGCTATCTTGTACTGCTCGATCGACTTGGTGCGCACATAGATCGCGTCGGTGATCTTTTCCGGTGCCGGGCCGCCATTGCCGATATTGTACTTGATGCCGAAATCCTCGGTCGGACCGCCGGGATTGTGGCTGGCCGAGAGGATGATGCCGCCGAAGGCCTTGTATTTGCGGATGATGTGGGAGGCGGCCGGCGTCGACAGAATGCCGCCCTGACCGACCATCACCTTGCCGAAGCCATTGGCCGCCGCCATCTTGATGGCGATCTGGATGACTTCGCGGTTGAGGAAACGCCCGTCACCACCGATCACCAGCGTCTTGCCCTGAAAGCCTTCCAGCGAGTCGAAGATCGACTGGATGAAGTTTTCGGCATAGTTCTGCTGCTGGAACACCGGGACCTTCTTGCGCAGTCCGGAGGTGCCCGGCTTCTGGTCCTGGTAGGGCGTGGTGGGAACGATCTTGATCATGATTGCTCACGCGGTTTTTTGAATGAGGCTGGAATAGAGCCCGGCGTAACGGTCGGCGCTCCTGTTCCAGGAAACGTCCGCTTTCATGCCCTGCTTTTGAATGTGCGTCCAGAGCTTCTTGTCGGCATAGAGCGCGAAGACTGTGTGCAGAGCCTGTTTTAATCCCTCAACGCTCACGGAGGAGAATTGGATGCCTGTGGCGCAGCGCGCCTGCAGGGCGGCGTGATTGGCGTCGATCACCGTATCGGCAAGTCCGCCGGTTCGGGCGACCACCGGAACGCAGCCATAACGCAGCGCATAGAGCTGGGTCAGCCCGCAGGGTTCGAAGCGCGAGGGCACCAGAATGGCATCCGCGCCCGCCTGCATCAGATGCGAGAGCGCCTCGTTGTAGCCGGTCACCATGCCGATCCGGCCGCGATGGCTGTGGGCGGCCGAAAGGAGCGCGCCTTCCAGTGCAGAATCGCCGCTGCCGAGGATCGCCAGCTTGCCGCCGCGCGACAGGATGTCATCCACCACGGCGGGGATCAGGTCCATGCCCTTTTGCCAGGTCAGGCGGCTGACGATCGAAAAGATCGGGCCGTCATCGTGGTCAAGATGGAAATGGTCGGCAAGGGCCGCGCGGTTCCTTGCCCGTCCCTTGAGATTGGCGGCGGAATAGGGGGCGGCGATCATCGGATCGGTTGCCGGGTCCCAGGTCTCCGCATCGATGCCGTTGACGATGCCGTAAAGCGCATTGGCCCGCGCCGCGATCACGCCTTCCAGCCCCATGCCGAAGGCGGGTTCGAGAATTTCGCGCGCATAGGAAGGGCTGACGGTGGTGATGGCCGAGGCCGATTGCAGCCCGCCCTTGAGGAAGCCGACATCTCCATAATATTCGACGCCATCCATCGCAAAGGCATGCGGCGGCAGGTGAAGCGCGGGGAAGATATCCGGGCCGAACTGGCCCTGAAAGGCGATATTGTGGATGGTCAGAACGCTCGGCACCGCATGGGCGGCCCCGTAACGCATGTAGACCGGGGTGAGGGCTGCCTGCCAGTCATGGGCATGCACAAGATCGGGGCGGAACCCTTTCAGCGCCCCTTCGGCAATGCGGGCGCCCGCGAGCGAAAGTGCTGCAAAGCGCTTCCAGTTGTCGGTGTAATCGGTTCCCGTCGCATCGAGATAGGGCCCACCCGCCCGCTCAAAGAGCGCCGGGCAGTCAAGCACCAGAAGGTCGAGCCCCTTGCAATGGGCGGCAAGCAGCCGGGCCTTTTCGCCGAGAAGGTCCGGCAGAGCGAGACACTCCACCGGCTTTTCCAGCATCTGCATCACGGCGGGATAGCCGGGCAGCAGGGTTTTCGTCTCGATGCCCTGTTCCTTCAGCGCCAGCGGCAGGGCGCCTGCCACATCGGCCAGTCCGCCGGTTTTCACCAGCGGATAGACCTCCGAGGCAACTGAGAGAACCTTCATGCTAGATCCCCAGTCTGTCGATCATGTTCTGTGTGATCAGGCATATACCGTTTTCGGTGCGGCGGAAACGCTTTGCATCCAGTTCCGGATCCTCGCCGACGACCAGTCCTTCCGGAATGGTAACGCCGTGATCGATCACCGCGTTCCTGAGCTGCGCGCGCCGCCCGATCTTCACGCTCGGCAGAACCACGCAATGCTCGATGCGCGAATAGGAATTGGCGCGCACGCCGGTAAACAGCAGGCTCTTGTTCAGCGAGGCGCCGGAGATGATGCAATCGCCCGAGACCAGCGAGGAAATCGCCGAGCCGCGGCGGTTTTCATCGTCATGCACGAATTTCGCGGGCGGGGTGATTTCCGCATAGGTCCAGATCGGCCAGGACTTGTCGTAGATGTCGAGTTCCGGAACGATGTCGGTGAGGTCGATATTGGCCTGCCAGTAGGCATCGATGGTTCCGACGTCGCGCCAGTAGGGCTCGCGCTCGAAATCGGAGCGCACGCAGGAGCGGGCAAAGCGATGCGCGACCGCTTTTCCGTGCTGCACGATATAGGGGATGATGTCCTTGCCGAAATCGCGGCTGGAATTCGGGTCGGCGGCATCCCGGCGCAGGCAGTCGAGCAGGAATTTCGTGTGGAACACGTAGATGCCCATCGAGGCGAGCGACATGTCTTCATTGCCGGGAATGCCCGGCGGATCGGCAGGCTTTTCGATGAAGTCGATGATCCGGTCATCGCCATCCACATGCATGACGCCGAAGCCGGTTGCCTCCATGCGCGGCACTTCCAGGCAGCCGATGGTGACATCGGCACCGGAATCCACGTGCTGTTGCAGCATCAGCTCGTAGTCCATCTTGTAAATATGGTCGCCCGCGAGGATCACCATGAATTCCGGGCCATAGGGCTCGATGATATCGATGTTCTGGAACACCGCATCGGCGGTGCCCTCATACCACTGCGTTTCGGAAACGCGCTGGGAGGCAGGCAGGATATCGAAGCTTTCGTTACGCTCGGGGCGGAAGAAGTTCCAGCCGCGCTGCAGATGACGGATCAGCGAATGGGCCTTGTACTGGGTGGCAACGCCGATGCGGCGGATACCGGAATTCAGCGCATTGGACAGAGCGAAGTCGATGATGCGGGCCTTGCCGCCGAAATAGACGGCCGGCTTTGCGCGCTTGTCCGTCAGTTCCTTCAACCGGCTGCCACGGCCACCGGCCAGCACATAGGCCATTGCGTCACGGGAAAGGGGTTGTATGCGCTTTTCGACCATTGTTACCTCCCGACATGATCAGTCTTCCAGTTCCAGCATGATGGTGGCCAGAGGCGGCAGAACCATTTCCGCTGAAATTTCCCCATTGGCGTGCCTGTGGGCCGTCACCCGGCCCTGATTGCCCATGCCGGACCCGCCATATTGCCCGGCATCGGTATTGATGATTTCGCGCCAGCTCCCCTCCGAAGGCAGCCGCAGGTGATAGGACATCTGCGGCACGGGCGTGAAATTGCTGATGACCGCAATGGGCTTTTCTCCCGGTGCCCGGCGCAGCCAGGCATAGACCGAGCGGTCGGCATCATCGGCAGACAGCCATTCGAAGCCGTCGCCCTCGCAATCGCGCCCGTGAAGGGCTGCGCGGTTGCGATAGGTATGGTTGAGCTCCTTCACCAGATCGCGCATGCCGCGATGCGGGGCATGGTCGAGCAGGTGCCAGTCCAGCCCGCGGCTTTCGGCCCATTCCTGCCGCTGCGCAAACTCCTGCCCCATGAACAGCAGCTTCTTACCCGGATAGCCCCACATGAAGGCGTAATAGGCCCGCAGCGTCGCGAATTTCTGCCAGTCGTCGCCCGCCATCTTGTTGAGCAGCGAGCCCTTTCCATGCACGACCTCGTCGTGGGAAAGCGGCAGCACGAAGTTTTCGCTAAAGGCATAGAGCAGGCCGAAGGTCAGCTCGTTGTGGTGATATTTGCGATGCACCGGATCGCGCTTCAGATAGGCCAGCGTGTCATGCATGAAGCCCATGTTCCACTTGAAGCCGAAGCCGAGCCCGCCCTCGTTGGTGGGGTGGGAGACCTTCGGCCAAGAGGTGGATTCCTCCGCAATCGTCACCACGCCGGGATGACCGCCATAAAGGCGCGCATTCATTTCCTGCAGGAATTCGACCGCTTCCAGATTTTCCCGTCCGCCAAACTGGTTGGGGATCCATTCGCCTTCCTTGCGCGAATAGTCGAGATAGAGCATCGAGGCGACCGCATCGACGCGCAAGCCGTCGAGATGGAAGATCTCCCGCCAGTAGAGCGCATTGTTGATGAGGTAGGATTTCACCTCGGTTCGCCCGAAATTGTAGATCGCCGTGTTCCAGTCCGGGTGAAAACCCTTGCGCGGATCGGCATGCTCGTAAAGGGCGGTGCCATCAAACCAGCCGAGCCCGTGGGCATCGGTGGGGAAATGCGCGGGCACCCAGTCGAGGATGACGCCGATCCCGGCCTTGTGGCAGCCGTTGACGAAGCGGGCAAAGCCTTCCGGATCGCCGAAACGGGCGGTCGGCGCATAGAGGCCCGTCGTCTGGTAACCCCAGGACGGATCATAGGGATGCTCGGTGATCGGCAGGAATTCGATATGGGTGAAACCCATGTCGGTGCAATAGGGAATAAGACGGTGCGACAGCTCTTCCCAGGAGAGGAACGTGCCGTCATCGCGCCGCTGCCAGCTTCCGGCATGCACTTCGTAGATGGAAATCGGCTGGCGGCGGGGATCGACGCTCGCCCAATGCGCCATATGCGCCTCGTCTTCCCAGAGCGAACCGATATCGCCGGTGGTGACTGAGGCGGTCTTTGGCCGCATCTCCGCCTTGCGGGCAAAGGGATCGGCCTTCAGCGGCATCACCGTGCCATCCGGCCCGACGATCTCGAACTTGTAGGGCTCGTCACTGCCGAGACCGGGCACGAAGATTTCCCAGATGCCGCTGTCATGGCGGGCGCGCATCACATGCATCCGGCCATCCCATTTGTTGAAATGGCCAACGACCGAGACGCGCTTCGCATTCGGGGCCCAGACTGCAAAGTGGCAGCCGGTCGCGCCTTCATGCTCGCGGATATGGGCGCCCATCTTTTCATGCAGGCGCACATGCGAGCCTTCCCGCAGGAAGTAATCGTCCATCGGCCCGAGGATCGGACCGTAGCTGTAGGGATCGTCGACCAGCCATTCGTCCGCGCCGCGCCGCGCCCGGTAGCGCAAGGGCTTTCGGGTCTTCGCGCTGATCGGACCGGCAAAAAAGCCCTGGGCATCGAGCTGTTTCAGCTGGCCCAGCACCGTTCCGTCCAGCGCTTCGGCGACAAGCGCTTCGGCACCGGGAACGAAGGCGCGGGTGATCAGGCCGTCTGGCGTTTCATGCGGGCCGAGCACGGCAAAGGGATTGCCGTGCGTTCCCGTAAGAATGGCTGCCACCTCCGCTGCATGCGGCTCTGCTGCCGGTTTGCCTGCATCGGATCTGGGTGGCACTTTCGTCATCCGGCTCTCCAGATTTCCTTGGCATATTGGCGGATGGTGCGGTCCGAGGAGAACCAGCCCATGCGGGCCGTGTTGCGCACGGCCTTGGCGGTCCAGCTCGACGGATTGGCCCAGAGGCAATCCACCTCGCGCTGCGCCTTGGTATAGGCATCGAAATCGGCGGCGACCATGAACCAGTCATGGCTGTAGAGCCCTTCGACCAGACTTGCAAAGCGGCTGCGGTCATCGGGCGAGAACACGCCGGAGGCAATCGCCGACAGCGCCTGCGACAGCTCCTTCGAGGCTTCGATGGCCGGGCGCGGGTCATAGCCATCGGCCCGCTTCTTCGCCACTTCTTCCGCGGTGAGGCCGAAGATCACGATATTGTCGTCGCCCACCCAGTCGCGCATTTCCACATTGGCGCCGTCGAGCGTGCCGATGGTGAGAGCGCCGTTCAGCGCGAACTTCATGTTGCCGGTGCCGGATGCTTCCATGCCCGCAGTGGAAATCTGCTCGGAAAGATCGGCGGCGGGCACCATTACTTCGGCAAGCGAGACATTGTAGTTGGGCACGAAAACGACCTTCAGCAGCCCGCGCACCGCCGGGTCATTGTTGATCACCCGTGCGACGTCATTGGCAAGCTTGATGATCAGCTTGGCATTGTGATAGCTCGGCGCCGCCTTGCCCGCGAAGAGTTTCACGCGCGGGGTCCAGTCGAGTTCCGGATGCGAGCGGATCTGGTCATAAAGCGCAACCGCTTCCACGATATTCAGCAATTGCCGCTTGTATTCGTGAATGCGCTTGATCTGGATGTCGAACATCGCGTTCGGATCGATCCGCACACCCATGCGATTGGCGACGAGGTTCGACAGTGCCACCTTGTTTGCACGCTTCACGGCGGCAAATTTTTCCTGGAAGGCCTTGTCTTCCGAGAAACTGTCGAGCGCCTTCAGCTTTTCCGCGTCATCGAGGAAATCGTCGCCGATTGCCTCGCGGATCAGGCCCGTCAGGCCCGGATTGCACTGCATCAGCCAGCGGCGCGGGGTAATGCCGTTGGTCTTGTTGTTGATGCGGGTCGGATAGAGCTTGTGCAGATCGGCAAACACGGTCTCCTTCATCAGGTCCGTGTGCAAGGCCGAAACGCCGTTGATGCTGTGCGAGCCGATGAAGGCGAGATTTCCCATGCGCACGCGCCGCTCGCCATTTTCATCGATCAGCGAAATCGAGCGGATCTCGTTGTCGGTCATCGCCTTCACCTTGCGGGCATCGACGAGAATATGGGCGTTGATCGCATAGACGATCTGCATGTGGCGCGGCAGGAGCCGCTCGAACAGCGGCACGGGCCAGCTTTCCAGCGCCTCGGGCAGAAGCGTGTGGTTGGTATAGCTGAAGGTGCGCCAGGTGAGATCCCAGGCCTCGACGAAATCGAGATGATGCACGTCCATCAGAAGCCGCATCAGCTCGGCGACCGAGACGGCCGGATGCGTGTCATTCAGCTGGATCGAGACCTTGTCCGGCAGATTGCGGAAGTCCGGATATTGCTGGAGATGGCGGCGAAGGATGTCCTGCAGCGAGGCGGACGAGAAGAAATATTCCTGCCGCAGGCGCAGCTCCTGCCCGGCCGGTGTCGCATCCGCGGGATAAAGCACGCGGGCAAGCGCTTCGGCCTTGTTGCTCTCACGCAGCGCACCGATATGGTCGCCGGCATTGAAGGCATCGAGCAGGATCGGATCGATGGGCTGTGCCGTCCACAGGCGAAGCGTGTTGACGCGCTGTGCCCGCCAGCCGACCACCGGCGTATCATAGGCCATGGCGATCACCCGCTCGGCGGGCTTCCAGACATAGCGCGGCGGCTCGTCATAGGAGCCAACGGTATCCACCGAACCGCCAAAGCCGATCTCGTAGGCCGCTTCCCGGCGCCCGAACTCCCAGGGGTTGCCATGGGCAAGCCAGGTTTCCGGCAGTTCCACCTGCCAGCCATCCGACATCTGCTGGCGGAAAAGGCCGTGCATGTAGCGGATCCCGTAGCCATAGGCGGGAATATCCACGCTCGCCATGCTTTCCATGAAACAGGCGGCGAGACGGCCAAGGCCACCATTGCCAAGTGCTGCATCCGGTTCGAGTGCGGCAATCACATCCATCTCCACGCCGAGCGAGGAAAGGGCCGCACGGATTTCCTCCATCAGGCCGAGATTGGACACGGCATCGCGCATCAGGCGGCCGATCAGGAATTCGAGCGACAGATAATAGACCCGCTTCGAATCATTCTCGTAGGCCTTGCGGGTGGATTGCATCCAGCGGTCGATGATGCGGTCGCGGATGACGAGGATGGTTGCCGTCAGCCAGTCATGCGGCTTGGCGACTTTCGCATCCTTGCCGATGCGGTAGGTCAGTTGCTCGATGATTTCTCCGGCCAGTATCTCGGGCGATGATTGCCGTGGTGCGGGGGAGGGGATCTCGGGCTTTGCTGATGAATTCATGTTCCGGCTCTGCTGATGCGACTTTTTGAAACCTGACGTTAGACCAATCAATCCGGTTTTCAAACCGATTTAATTTTCTATTTCGTTGTCATGACCATCTGTTTCCAAGCGCACAATAAAATCAAGGCCCATTCGGTTGTCCGAATGGGCCTTTCTCGCAAATCGGGAGGTCTCGGGTGTCAGTTGGTCAGGATCGTCAGCTGTTCTGCAGCCTTGTCACCGATGGTCTTGAAGGCGCGGATGAGATCGGCCGTGTTCTCGGCTGCGAAGTAATGGTTCGCATCGGTCGCACAGTATTTCAGCAATGCCTGACCCTTTGACGGTGCCATGAACGCAACGGTGAAGACTTCTACCTTCTTCGAGCGTGCATCGTCGCAAGCAGCCTTTGTATAGGTATCGTCAATCGAGTAGTTGTTGTCACCGTCGGTCATGAAGACCATGTATTTTGTCGGGATCTGGCCATTCTTGTTCTTATGTGCCGCGTCTTCGCTCGCGTTTGTCACCCGCTTGACACCTTCCTTGAAGGCTTCGGTCGAGCTTGTGCCGCCTGCTGCATAAAGTGCGTTCACGTAGCCGGATACACCGGTTGTGCCCCAGTTGATCGCCAGCGGCGTGTACATGCTCAGGTCGTAGGACACCGCACCGGTTCGGACATATTTGGTGTCCGGATCGGCCTGGTTGAGCGTCGACAGCAGCGAGGCGGTCGCCATTTTCAGCGATTCGATCTTGGTGTAATATTTCGTGCAGCTGTAGGTGCCGTAATACCGGTTGTAGCAGGTGCCGGTATAGGACGTGTTCGTGTAGTCGCCCATCGAGCCGGACTGGTCGAGCACGAAATACATCGACAGCGCGTTCTTGGTTTCGGTCGTGCTGGTCGCGGTGCTGGTCACCTTGATGTCGGCCGTCGTGTAGCCGAGCATGCGCGCCAGCGGGCTGAGCGGCAGCGTATAGGTCGCATCCATCGTCACCGTGTATTTCTTGCCGGTCACGTTGAAGGGCTCGGTGAGCACGGTCACCGTCGGATCATTGGTCTGCGACGGCAGGGTATTGTCGTTCGCATTGTTCGGGTCATTCGTCGCGCCGATCTGACCCTTCAGGAATTCGACGGAGAGTTCTTTCGCATCAGCCTCGTTCTTGGCCTTCGACGCCAGCGCCGAGGCGGCGGCGAGCGAGGCCGTATCGGCGGCCACCTGCAGCTTGTTCTTGAACATGATCATGTTCGCCGTATCGATAGCCATTCCGATCGAGCCCAGAAGAACAGGTATCATGAACGCCGACGTGACGGCGAAATTGCCGGATTTGTCCTTTGCAGCCTGCGTGATGCAGGCCAGGGACGAGCCAAACGCTTTCATCGCGGGACCTCAACATAATTTGCGATATCGCAGTTATAATCGATACAAATTACGTATGAGTTTCTTTATAAGTTAAATATTTAATGAATGCGAATTTTGCGCGGGATCGGCAATGGCGATATCCACACGCTGGTAACCATCCTGTGCGCCATAGGCTTTCACGGTTCCGGCAAGCGGTGCGATATCGGCATAGTCGCGGCCGAAGCCTGCAACGATATGATCATCGCTTGCGAGCATCCGGTTGGTCGGATCGAATTCGATCCAGCCCGCCTCCGCTCCGCACCAGACACGCACCCAGGCATGCATGGCATCGGCACCCACCAGCCTCGGCTTGCCGGGTGGCGGCAATGTGCGCAGATAGCCGCTGACATAGCCGGCGGGAATGCCCAGCGAACGCAGGCCTGCAATCATGATATGGGTGAAATCCTGGCAGACGCCGCGTTTCAGCTGAAAGGCCTGTTCGGCAGGCGTATCCACCGTGGTCGCCCGGGCGTCATAGCGGAAATCGGCATGGATGCGCTGCATCAGCGAGCGGGCGATGGAGAACACGTCAGGCCCGGCATCCCGGCTTTCTTTCGCATAGGCATGGATCGCGTCGTCAATGCGCGGCAGGCGCGGGCTCGGGGCGAGGAAATGATGGGGCATGTCCGGTGCAACGGAACGGATCACGGCCAGCGCGCCTGTCATGTTCTGAAGCAGGATCGCGGCTTCGCTGTGCCATTTTGGAGCATTAACATCCACCCGCGCCTTCAGGCGGACATGCAGCGCCGGATGCGGATGGCGAATGGCAAAGCCGGTCGCGGCCCCGCCGAAGAAACCGGTGAATTCGCGCCTGCTTTCCGGTTCCGGCAAAATCGTCAGCGCCTGCGTTTCGATGTGCTGGCGGCCCGGCAATGCGGCAGGCACGATGCGCAGCACATGCCGTCCATGGGCGACGGGATGCGCATAGTCGGTTCCGATTTCGAGCGAAAGGTCATAGCGCATGGCGTCACGTCAGATAGGCGAGCGCAAGCGCATCGGAAAAGGCTTCGAGGTCTTTCTCCAGCTGGCGGAAACTGTCCGCATCGACTTCGGAGGCTGGAGCGGTTGCCAGACGCTGTTCGAGCGCCCGGATATCGCGGTGAAGCTGCAGGCGGTCTTCGGCGCTGTCCGGCAATTGCGAGACCGAACGCACGATTTCGGTGAGCTGGAACAGCACCGAACGGGGATTGTAGGGGTCAAGGCCCATCAGTTCCACGGTGCTGCTCGTGCTTGTGGTCACACTGTAGTGGCGGCGGTGGGTCATCACATTGTCGCCGATGTCGAGCAGGAGGTCATCCGCGCCATCCGGGGCGTCGGGCTGTGCAAGATGGGCAAGCAGCGTCGTCATGTGCAGCCCGCGCTCCAGGTGGCGGCCAATCGTCAGGAACCGCCAGCCCATGAAGCGATACATGTTTTCGTGCACGAGACCTGCAAAGCCCGCAAGCTTGCGCAGAAGGATGGTCATGGCATGGGCGGCATCGTCGCCCGCGGAAACCTTTTCGGCAAAGCGGTGCGCGGTCTTTTGCAGGTCTGTCAGCGCCATCCAGCCATCGGGCGAAAAGCGGTCGCGGATATTGCCCGCGGAATAGACGGCGCTATCAATATTGGCGAGCAGCATGCGCGGCACGGGCTCGGCCGTATCCACCTCCAGCGTCGCCATGTAGCGGGTGAGCATGGAGAGCAGCGGCAGGTCCGGATCACCGTTTTCGGCAAGCCGGGCGTGAAAGGCGCGCAGGATGCGCAAGGCCCCTTCGGCCCGTTCGATATAGCGGCCAAGCCAGAAGAGATTGTCGGCGGCCCGGCTTGGCAGATTGCCGCCCTGCCGGTGTCCGGCCTTGGTGCCGGATGCCGCAATCAGGCTCACATCCGGCACGGTCTCGCTGCTGACAATGCTGAGGTCTGCACTCTGGCCGCCCTCGTGAAAGGCAAAGATGCCGGGCTGTTCGCCGGCTCCCAGCCGTGCAAAGCCGCCGGGCATGATCGTCCAGCCTTCTGCCGTGCGGGCCGCATAAAAGCGCAGGATCATCGGGCGGGGCACGAGCCTGCCGGATTGCAGCGCAGGCCCGAGCGACAGGCCGGGGGCCGCCCGCAGCACCGCGCGCGGCTTGTCCCTGACGGTCCTTCGCTCGGTCGGCTTGAAGCCGCTGTTGCGCTCGAAGGGCGGAAGCGTTGCGAAGGCCGGGCCGAGCGCCATGGTGCAATCGTCCTCATCCGCTTCCATTTCCCCGAAGAGCACGGGAAAGGCGGCAAGCGAAAGCGGCTTTCCGTTCAGCCGTTCGGCAATCGCGGGCAGATGCGCGCTGATGATGCCGGTTTCGAGAATGCCGCTGCCGAGCGCATTGATCATGGTGACGGATCCGGCGCGCACCGCCTCGAGCAGGCCCGGCGTTCCGGAAAGCGAGCCTTCTTCCAGCTCCAGCGGATCGGCGGCGGCGGAGGCAAGCCTGCGCCACAGCACGCTGACCGGCTTCGGACCGGAGATGGTGCGCACCATCAGCTCGCCATCGATCACCACCAGATCCTCGCCCTCGAGCAGGGTGAAGCCCAGATAGCGGGCAAGATAGGCATGTTCGAAATAGGTTGCATTGGCGCGGCCGGGGGTGAGCACGCCCACCCGCTCATCCTGCCCGTGCTGGTTTGACTGCAAGGTATCGCGGAAGCGCGCAAAGAAGGGGGCGAGCCGGTGCACGGCGCTGCGGTCGAACAGGCCGGAAAAGGCGCGCGTCGTCGCCACCCGGTTTTCAAGCGTGAAACCGGCACCGGAAGGCGCCTGCGTGCGATCCGCCAGCACCCGGAACCGTCCATCCTCTCCACGGGCGACATCGAAGGCGAGGAAATGCAAAAAATGCCCGGAAGCAGGACGGATGCCGACGAGCGGCCGCAGGAACTCCGGATTGCCGGCAACCGCCATCGGCGGCAGCAGGCCTTCGGCGACCAGCCGGTTTTCTCCGTAGAGATCGGCGATCACCCGTTCGAGCAGGTCAGCCCTTTCGGACAGGCCTTCGGCAATCCCCTGCCATTCGCCTTGCGGCAAAAGCACGGGGAAGGGCGAGAGCGGCCAGAGGCGCTGTGGCCCGCCACTTTCGCCATAGTCGCGGTGAAAGATCCCGGCATCGCGCAGATAGCGCTCGGCGCGGGCGAAGCGCTCCTGATTTTCCAGCGGCGGGCGGGCCTGCAGTGCCTCCGCAAGCGCCTGCCAGTGGGCGCGCACCTTGCCGGAGGCGTCCACCATTTCATCGAAAGTGCCGGGAACGGGAGCATAGCCCAGCGGCAGGCCGGTTGAACGGGTCGTTTCCGTCTCCCTGCTTCGCTGCCCTGCCGTCATGCCCACCTTCTGATTCTCATCAAGCGCGTCCTGCACCCGCGCGCGGACTCGAGGCCTAAAGCCATTCTTTCATGGCTTCAAGCGCTTTGTCCCCCGCCGGGACCCAGAGCACAGGGAATTACTGGCGGCCGAACTCGTCGACGATGCGGATGATGTCATCCTCGCCGAGATAGGAACCCGTCTGCACCTCGATCAGTTCCAGCCGGATCTTGCCCGGATTGGCGAGCCGGTGCACTTCGCCTTGCGGAATATAGACGGATTCGTTTTCGCGCAGCATCTGCACCTTGTCGCCAATGGTCACTTCCGCCGTGCCCTTCACGACGATCCAGTGCTCGGAGCGGTGATAGTGCTTCTGCAGCGAAAGCTTCTTGTCCGGCTGCACGAAGATGCGCTTCACCTGGAAGCGGTCGCCGTTGAGAATGGAGGTGTAGCCGCCCCAGGGGCGATAGCTGGTCGGGTGTTCGCGCGTCAGCCGCTCGGTTTCCGGGCGGGAGGCGAGATGCTTCACCAGCGCGCCGACCGTCTGGCTGTCCTCGAGCTTGCCCACATAGACGGCGTCTTCGCTGGCGATGACGGCAACATTGTCCATGCCCTGCACGGCAAGATGCCCGTTGTGCGAGATCACCAGCGAGTTCTTCGTGTTCACCAGCGTCGCATGGCCATCGCTGACATTGCCGTTCTCGTCGCGCTCGCCGAGCTTCCAGATGCTGTCCCAGGAGCCGAGGTCCGACCAGGCGAAGGAAGAGGGCACGACGGCGCCCAGCGTGGTCTTTTCCATGATCGCATAGTCAATGGAAACATCCGGGCTGGCGGAGAAGCTTTCGGCATCGAGCCGGGTGAAATCGAGATCGCGGGCGGCCTTGGTGACAGCGCGCTCGGCAGAGGCCCAGACCTCCGGCGCATGCGCGGCAAACTCTTTCGCGAGCGGTCCGACGGGGAAAACGAACATGCCGGAATTCCAGAAATAGCCGCCGATGGCCAGCATTTCCTCGGCCTTTTCGAGTGGCGGCTTTTCGACAAAGCGATCAATCGCATGGGCACCGGGTGAGATGGAATCACCGGCCTTGATATAGCCATAGCCGGTTGCGGGTTCGGTCGGGCGAATGCCGAAGGTCACGAGCCTGCCGGTCAGCGCCACATCGCGGGCGGTGGTGACGGCGCCTTTGTAGCGCTCATCGGCGGTGATTTCGTGGTCCGATGCGAGAAGCTGCATCAGCGCCTTGTCGCCATGCAGGCTGCGGGTCAGAACGGCTGCGGCGGCAACGGCCGGGGCGGTGTTGCGGGCAACCGGCTCCAGCACGATGGCCGAAAGCCGGATGCCAAGCTCGCGGGCCTGTTCGGCCACCAGAAAGCGGAACTCTTCATTGGTGACGATCACCGGCGCTTCGTAAAGGCTGCTGTCGGCGACCCGCTCCAGCGTCTTCTGGAACAGGGTGCGATCACCGAGGAACCGGATGAACTGCTTCGGCGCGGTGGAGCGTGAAAGGGGCCAAAGTCTCGTACCCTTGCCGCCTGCCATGATTACCGGCACGATCTTCTGGTTCATTTCGTCGCTCCTCGAATGCCTCGCCACCCGTCAGCCCGGGCCTGTCCCATCATGAGACAGAAATATGATTCTGACGGTTTATGCACGTTCCGGGTTAAGGCCCGGTAGAGAATCTGCCTTCACGAAGTATGAACATCGCGATGTCGCAATAGGGGGTGACGCCTTGCAAGAGGAACGCTAGAGAACGGCGGACGAAAGTTCGGGCGCGGAGTTCAGCTCATGAGACATATATTGGTGGTCGGTATCGGCACCGGCAATCCCGAGCACATGACCATGCAGGCCATCCATGCGCTGAACCGGGCCGATACGCTGTTCATCCCCACCAAGGGGCAGAAAAAGGCGGACCTCGCAGAGGTTCGGCGCGAGATCATCGCCCGCTATGTCACCAATCCGCAAAGCCGCACGGTGGAATTTGCCCTGCCGGTGCGCAAGGTCGAGGGCCGCTCCTATGTCGGCGGCGTCGATGAATGGCATGCGGCGATTTCCGAAACCTATGTGCGGCTGTTTCTGGAAGAGCTCGGCGAGGATGGCACGGCGGCACTGCTCGTCTGGGGCGATCCGATGCTCTATGACAGCACGCTGCGCATTCTCGAGCGCGTCAAGGCAACCGGCAAAGTCGCCTTCGATATCGAGGTGATCCCCGGCATCACCTCCATCCAGGCGCTCTGCGCTGCCCATCGCATCCCGCTCAATCTGGTCGGCAAGCCGGTCGAGATCACCACCGGGCGGCGCCTGCACGAAAGCTTCCCGCACCGGAGCGAAACGGCGGTGGTGATGCTTGACGGCGAGCAGGCCTTTTCGAAGGTGACCGATCCGGACGCGCATATCTATTGGGGCGCCTATCTCGGCACCAAGGACGAGGTGGTGATCGAGGGCAGGGCGGTCGAGGTTTCCGACGAGATCCTGAAAGTGCGCGCGGAGCAGCGCGCGCGGCACGGCTGGATCATGGACATCTACCTGATGCAGAAGGGCGAGGATTTCGATGACCTGTGAATGGATGCCGCTTCACTGCGGTTAATCGTCGCCGTTTGATGGAGCGCAAGGACGCTTCCGTGCTAGAAGCGTTTCTGCGCAGGCAACACCCCGTCCCAGGGGTTGCCAGCCAGAGGAATGGAACCATGCCGAACGCCCAACCGCTCTTTCGCCTTGCCGAAGACCAGCCCGTCGCCTCCACAAGGCGCGGCGTCTGCCCGTCTCTGTCGAAGCCGATGCAGACCGGCGACGGATTGCTGGTGCGGTTGCGGCCTGCCTCCGGCGGACTGGAGCCGAAGGTCTTTGCCGCGATTGCGCGCGCTGCCGCCCTTTACGGAAACGGCATTCTGGAAGTGACCGCGCGCGGCAATCTGCAGCTGCGCGGCCTGACCGAAGATACGGTTTCTCCGCTCACCGAAGCGGTCTTTGCAACCGGCATTGCCCTTGCGACCGGGCTTGCGGTGGAAACGCCGCCGCTTTCCGGCCTTGACCGTCATGAAATCACCGATGCCCGCCCGCTCGCGGGGCGTATCCGGCAGGCGGTTGCGGCCTGTGAACCGGCGCTGAGGCTCGCGGCCAAGCTCTCGGTCATTGTCGATGGCGGCGGTGCCTTCGATCTCGATGCCATTGTTGCGGATATCCGGCTGAAGGCGCGCCGCGTGGATGGCGCGTTGCGCTATGCGCTTTCGCTTGGCGGCACCGCCGCCTCCGCCCGCCCCGTTGCGCTTCTGTCCGAAGAGGATGCGCTCGATGCGGTGATGGACATCCTTCAGCGTCTGGACCGGATCGGACCCACGGCGCGGGGACGCGATATCAATCCGTCCGACCTTGCCCTGTCAGGTCCGCTCCTGCTGTCGCCGGAAAATCCGTCGGACACCCTGCGCCGTCCGGCAGGCCTGCATGAGCTTGGCGAGGGACTGGTGGTTGCAGGCCTCGGCCTTCCTTTCTGTCAGGTCAAGGCTGCCGATCTGATCGCGCTTTGCGAAAAGGTGGAAACACTCGGGCTTTCCGAGATCAGGCTCGCGCCCGAGCATGGTCTTCTGATCCCCGGCCTGCCGCGCGAGGCGGCCCGCGCGCTGCTCGAATATGCCGCAACGCTGGGTTTCCGGGTGCGGCCCGATGATCCGGCCAATGCGATTGCGCTTTGTGCGGGCACGGCGGGTTGCGCCTCCGCCTATTACGACACGCATGCGCTTGCCGATCTGTTCATTGAAAAGGCCCCCGACCTGCTCGATGGCTCGTTTGACCTGCACCTTTCCGCCTGTCCGAAAGGCTGCGCCCATCCGGCTGCGACAGCCTTGACGCTTTCGGGTGCGTCATTAGGCTATGGTCTTGTCGTAAATGGCCCCGCATCGCTCTCGCCAGCGGCCTACATCGCTGCTAATGACGTGGCCTCCGCCGTGGCTCGGCTTGGCAGCCTGCTGCGGACAGAAAAGAATGCTGGTGAAACCGCGCGCGCCTGCCTCACAAGGCTGGGCGCCGAGCGGATCGCCGCCACGCTGAAACAGGAAACATGATGCCTGACTACGATTACATCCGGGATGGCAATGCCATCTATGAGAAGTCTTTCGCGATCATCCGCGCCGAGACCGATCTTTCCCGGTTTACCGAAGAGGAAGCGGATCTGGCGGTGCGCATGGTGCATGCCTCCGGTTCCGTGGATGCCGCGCAATATTTCGAGTTTCATCCGGAATTCGTGGGCGCCGCCCGCGCCGCCCTCAAGGCTAGCGCGCCGATCTTCTGCGATGCGAACATGGTTGCCCATGGGGTGACCCGCGCCCGCCTTCCGGCCCACAATGACGTGATCTGCTCGCTGACCGACCCGCAGACGCCGGTGATCGCGAAGGAAATCGCCAATACCCGCTCTGCCGCGCAGATGCGTCTCTGGCTGCCGCGCCTTGCAGGGTCTGTGGTGGCAATCGGCAATGCGCCGACGGCCCTGTTCTATCTGCTTGAGATGCTGCGTGATGGCGCGCCGAAGCCTGCGGCCATTCTCGGCATGCCGGTCGGCTTTGTCGGGGCGGCGGAAAGCAAGGATGCGCTTGCCGAAAATTCCTATGGCGTTCCGTGGGCGGTGATCCGTGGCCGTCTCGGCGGCAGCGCGATGACAGCGGCGGCGCTGAACTCGCTCGCGAGGCCGGGCCTGTGAGCGCGGCGTCGAAAGGACGTCTGATCGGCGTCGGCACCGGGCCGGGCGATCCCGAGCTTCTGACCGTCAAGGCCGTGAAGGCGCTGGGCGAGGCGGATGTGCTTGCCTATTTCGCCAAGGAAGGCCGCCGCGGCAATGGCCGCACCATCGTTGATGGCCTGATCCGCGAGGGCATGCCGGAGCTGCCGCTCTATTATCCGGTGACCACCGAGATCCATCACGAGCACGGGGATTACAAGAGCCAGATCACCGACTTCTACAACCGCTCCGCCGAGCGCATTGCCGCCGAGCTGGAAGCGGGCCGCACGGTCGCCATCCTTTCGGAAGGCGATCCGATGTTCTATGGCTCCTACATGCATCTGCATATCCGCCTTGCCCACCGCTTCCCGACGGAAGTGATCCCCGGCATCACGGCGATGTCCGGCTGCTGGTCGATGGCGGGCCTGCCGATCGTGCAGGGCGATGACGTGCTGTCCGTTCTGCCGGGCATCATGGACGAGGCCGAGCTGGTGCGCCGTCTCACCGATACGCAAGCGGCTGTGATCATGAAGGTTGGCCGCAATCTGCCAAAAATCCGCCGGGCGCTTGAAGCCGCCGGCAAGCTTGATCAGGCCGTTTATGTGGAGCGCGGCACGATGAAGAATGCCGGCATGGTGAAGCTTGCCGACAAGCAGGACGATGCCGCCCCCTATTTCTCGCTGGTGCTGGTCGCGGGCTGGAAGGTGAAGCCGGAAGAGCGCGCGCCCGGCCTGTTCCTGCTGCCGGATGCGAGCGAGGCGGCGGAATGAGCGGCATTCTCTACGTGATCGGCACAGGACCGGGCAGCCCCGACCAGATGACGCCGGAAGCGCTGAAGGCCGTTGCCGACAGCAATGCCTTTTTCGGCTATTTTCCCTATGTCGACCGGCTGAACCTGAAACCCCACCAGCGCAAGATCGCCTCCGACAATCGCGAGGAGCTGGCGCGGGCACGCGCCGCGCTGGAGCTTGCCGCCTCCGGCGAGCGGGTCTGCATGGTTTCGGGCGGCGATCCGGGTGTTTTTGCAATGGCCGCTGCCGTCTGCGAGGCGATTGAAGCCGGGCCCAAGGAATGGAAGGCGATTGATCTCGTCATCACGCCGGGGGTTACCGCCATGCTTGCGGTTGCCGCCCGCATCGGCGCGCCGCTCGGCCATGATTTCTGCGCGATTTCGCTCTCCGACAATCTGAAGCCATGGGATGTGATCACCCGCCGCCTGCGGCTGATGGCGGAAGCGGGCATGGTGATGGCCTTCTACAATCCGATCAGCAAGGCGCGGCCCTGGCAACTGGGAGCCGCCTTCGACATTCTACGCGAATGCCTGCCCCCGACAGTCCCGGTGATTTTCGGCCGCGCGGCGGGCCGTCCGGATGAGGCGATGCTGGTGATGCCGCTTGGCGAAGCGGATGCGAATCGGGCCGATATGGCCACCTGCGTGATCGTCGGCACGGCGGAGACACGGATCGTCTCCCGCCCCGGCAAGCCGGATCTCGTCTATTCGCCGCGCTTCCTTGCCGGGGACAGCAAGTGATCGATGAGGGGAAGGGCTGCCTCGACGCTGCCCGCCTCGGCAATGCCGGGCGGCGCCTGCCGCTCGATCATGATCACCGGAATGCCGAGCTTTCGTGCGGCCTCGAGCTTGGAATAGGTGGCGCTGCCGCCGCTGTTCTTCGCAACGATCAGGCCGATCTTCTCCGATTGCAGCAGATGAAGCTCGTCTTCCAGCGCGAAGGGGCCGCAGGCGAGCAGATAGCGCGCCTCCGGCACCGCAAGCGGCGGCTCGACCGGATCGACGCTGCGCACCAGATAGGCATGTTCCGGACGCGCGGAAAAAGCGCCTGCCTCCTGCCTGCCGATGGCGAGGAACACGGTGGACTTTTCAATGGGCAGGGCGTTGACCGCCTCTTCCATCGAGGTAACGCTCGTCCAGTGATCGCCATCCTGCCTCTGCCAGGCCGGGCGGCGAAGGGCGAAAATCGGCGTGCCGGTCTTGCCCGCCGCCTCGGCCGCATTGCGGGAGATTTGCGCGGCGAAGGGATGGGTGGCATCGATCAGCAGATCGATCTTTTCGTCTTTCAGATAGCGGGCGAGCCCGTCCGCGCCGCCAAAGCCGCCGATGCGGGTTTGAACCGGCTGCGGGCGCGGATCGAGCGTTCGCCCGGCGAGCGAAAGCGTGATATCGAAGTCTGCCCGTCCGGCCAGCCTGCCCGCCAGCGCCTTGGCCTCCGTGGTGCCGCCCAGAACGAGAATACGGTGCTTGGTCATGGTTGATGCGATGCGTTCCGAAATGAAGCCCTGGCTCTCCCTTATAGGCCTTGGCGAAGATGGTCCAGCAGGCCTTGGCGCGGAAGCGATTGCGCTGATCCGGAATGCCGAGGTGGTCTGTGGCGGTGCCCGCCATCTGGAACTGGTGGCCGAACTTCTCACCGGTGAGCGCCATGTCTGGCTTTCGCCTTTCGAGCGCTCGATGCAGTTCGTGGAAGGCCAGCGCGGGCGAAAGCTGGTGGTGCTGGCCTCCGGCGATCCCTTCTTCTTTGGCGTGGGGGTCACCCTTTGCCGCCGGATCGACCGGGGGGAGATGCATGTGATCCCCGCGCCGTCCTCGTTCTCGCTGGCTGCCTCGCGGCTCGGCTGGGCCTTGCAGGAGGTGGAAACCGTCTCGCTGCATGGCCGCCCGCTCGATCTCATCCGCCCGCATCTGCATGAAGGCGCGCGCATCATCATGCTGACCTCGGATGAAAAAGGCCCGGCGGCTCTGGCCGCGCTTTTGACCGAAAGCGGTTTCGGCGAAACGGAAATGACGGTGCTCGAGGCGCTCGGCGGGCCGCAGGAGCGGGTGACGCGCCAGCGCGCCGTTGATTTCTCGATGGCGGGCATCAACAGCCTGAATGTCTGCGCGCTTTCCGTCAAAGCCGCGCCTTTGGCGAGGGTCTTGCCCTATGCCAACGGGCTTGATGATGCGCTGTTTGAACATGACGGGCAGTTGACCAAGCGCGAGGTGCGGGCCGTGACAATGTCCGCGCTTGCCCCCCGTTTCGGCGAGCGTCTCTGGGATATCGGTGGCGGGTCCGGTTCGATTTCGATTGAATGGCTGCTATGCCATCCCTCGCTTTCGGCGATTGCCATCGAAGGCCATCCCGAGCGCGCCGCGCGCATCCGCCGCAATGCCAGCCAATGTGGCGTGCCGCATCTGGAGGTGGTGGAAGGCATGGCGCCGGAGGCGCTTGCCGGTCTTCCCGCCCCGGATGTGATCTTCATCGGCGGCGGCGGCAGCGAGCCGGGGGTGATGGAGGCGGCAATTGCCGCCCTTCGTCCGGGCGGACGCCTCGTCGCCAATGGCGTGACGCTGGAGATGGAAGCCGTGCTGCTCGCCTGTCACCAAAGGCATGGCGGCACGCTGACACGGATCGATATTCAACGGGCCTCGCCCGTCGGCCAGATGCATGGCTGGCGTGCGGCAATGCCAGTGACCCAATGGGCCTGGGTCAAACAAGGAAGTCCCAATGGGCCTGGGTCAAACAGTGAAGTCCCAATGGGCCTGGGTAAAGGAGTAGGACAATGACGGTTCATTTCATCGGGGCGGGGCCGGGGGCTGCGGATCTGATCACCGTGCGTGGCCGCGACCTGATCGGCAAATGCCCGGTCTGTCTTTATGCGGGGTCCATCGTCTCGCCGGAGCTTCTGCAATATTGCCCGCCGGGTGCCCGCATCATCGATACGGCGCCGATGTCTCTGGACGAGATCGAGCGGGAATATCTCCTGGCGGCGGCCAATGGCGAGGATGTGGCGCGGCTGCATTCCGGTGATCTGTCGGTCTGGAGCGCGGTTGCCGAGCAGATCCGGCGGCTGAACAGGCATGGCATCGACTATACGATGACGCCGGGCGTGCCCTCCTTCGCGGCGGCGGCCTCGGCCATCGGCCGCGAGCTCACCATCCCGGCGGTCGCACAAAGCCTCGTGCTCACCCGTGTTTCCGGCCGTGCCTCGCCGATGCCGGAAAAGGAGACGCTTGCGAATTTCGGCGCGACCGGGGCGACGCTCGCGATCCATCTCGCGATCCATTCGCTGCCGGAGATCGTGCGCGAACTTACTCCTCTTTATGGCGAAACCTGCCCGGTGGTGGTGGTGTTCAAGGCAAGCTGGCCAGAACAGCGCATTCTGAAGGGCACGCTCTCAACCATTGAGGCCGAGGTGGCGAAAGACCCGATCGACCGCACGGCGCTGATCTTTGTCGGGCCGGGGCTGGGAGCCGAGGATTTTCAGGAAAGCTCGCTCTATGATCCCGATTACCAGCGTCGTTTCCGTGGTCGCGACGGGTTTTTCGAATAATACCCAGCGCCGGAAATCCGAAGGGCAGGGAGACCGTCCAAAGCTCTCCCTGCATTTGCCTTTGCGGGATCAGGCCGCGCTGCGCAGCCGTGGTGGCGTGCGCGACAGGGTGAAGCGGGAAATCAGGTCGGCCAGCACGCCGGTTTCCTCCGCCAGACTGTTGCAGGCGGCGGTCGTTTCCTCGACCATGGCGGCGTTTTGCTGGGTGCCCTGATCGAGCACCAGCACGGCCTGACTGATTTCTCCGATACCGGAAGATTGCTCGCGGCTGACATCCGCCATCGCCTGCACGTGGTCGCCGATATCGCGCACCTCGCGCACGATCTTCTGCAGGACCTCGCCGGTCTTGGCCACCAGATCGACCCCGAGGCGGACCTGATCGCCGGAACGTGAAATCAGCTGCTTGATATCGCGGGTCGCACTTGCCGAACGCTGTGCAAGTTCGCGCACCTCCTGCGCCACCACGGCGAAGCCTTTGCCCGCCTCGCCAGCGCGGGCCGCTTCCACACCGGCATTAAGCGCTAGAAGGTTCGTCTGGAAGGCAATCTCGTCGATCACGGAAATGATATTGGCGATCTCGCGGGAAGAGCCGTCGATGGAATTCATCGCTTCCACCGTGTTGGACACCACGGATTCGGATGTTTCGGCGGCCTGTTTTGCCCGCTCCACCATGCGGCCCACTTCCGCGGCCCGCTCGCTGGCATGGTTCGAGGTTGCGGCAATCTCTTCCATGGCGGCGGAGGTTTCCTCCACCGAAGCAGCCTGCCGCTCGGTGCGGCGGGCAAGATTGATCGCCTCCTCGCGGATCTGCCGGGTGCCGGATTCGATGGCGCCTGCCTTTTCGCCAACCAGCAGCAAGGCCTTGTCGAGCTGATCCATCGAGGTATTGAAGGTCTGCCGCAGGCTGTCCAGATGGTCGGCGAAGGGATCGGCGATGCGGTAGGTCAACATCCCTTCCGCCAGTCTGGCAAGTCCGCCGGCAACCGCATCGGCCGCATGGCTCACCTCCGCCGCTGCTCGCGCGCGGGCAGCTTCCTCGCGTGCCCGCTCGGCTTCGGTCAAGGCCCGCTGTTCGGCCACTTCGGCTTCCAGCGCCTCCCGTTCAAGACATTTGTCGCGAAAGACGGCGACGGCCTTAGCCATGTCGCCCACTTCGTCCTTCCGGTTGTCACCGTAGACGGAAATCTTCAGATCGCCGCCGACCAGCGCCAGCATGCATTCGCGCAGCCGCTGCAAGGGCATCACCACACCCCTGCTCACCGTCAGAAGGCTGAGGATGAAAACAATCGCCACCAGAGCGGACAGGCCGAAAAACACCGCCTGAATGCGTGTCCAGGAGAGCTGCGATCCGGCATAAAGCTCCGCCGTGACGCGCGATTGCAGCTTGATCAGCCGGTTGATCGGGTCCGCCAGCGGGTCAATCAGCGCATAGAGCTTCGTATCCACGAAAGTTTCCAGCTGCTGTTTGTCGCCTGATGCCAGCACGGCTGCAAGTTCATCGAGCCCCTTTTCGCTATGGCTGCGGGCGGCGGTGAATTCCGCGATGATCCGGTCTTCCTCCGGTGTCATCCTGGTGGCGGTATAGGCCGCCCAGACCCGGTCGATCTCCGCGCGGGCCTTGCGCAATTCCTCTGCAGCGGTTGACGGATCGATCGAGCCGATATGGGTCTTCTGGGTCGCATCCACGATGCTGACCGCATAGAGATCCGAGATGTGCTTGAGCTGTTCCATCGGCACCACCCGGTCTTCGAGAATGGTGCGCATGGAGCCGGTCATGCCGTCAAGCGCCCAGTAGGCGGTGACCCCCAGCACGGCCTGCGCCGTGGCCATCAGGCCCAGACAGACGAACAGTTTCGATTTTATGCTCATCAAAGAGACTCCCTCGCTGGCGCACACGGCTGGCCCCACGGCCGCGCAGTTGCCCGCACCCGACAAAAATGATTGCTTGTTCCATCAAGGCATTTCGCCTGTGCTCAGGCGAGCCCGGCCGCGTTCACGCCCCGCCATCGCCTCGTGCGGCAGGAACCGGTCTGTTGAAGGTCCACAACCTCAAATACATTGCTGATGGGACAGATCTCGCCTTGGTGCGATTAAAGCTGAGTTAATGTCAGATAGTGCTTTTTTCTTATAATTTTTTGCGAAAACCGTCTAAAAACCGTCATGAATTGCGGAAAGTGCCCGGAGTTGCAGGCGTTTTCGGTCATTTTGCGCGCAAATGACGCCTTTTACCGGAGAAGACCATCTTTGGGCTGTTTGCCCGGGCCGCAACCCGGAAGTGGTGAATTCGGCCTCCGTTTTCCTTTTGGCTGACGCAGATGCAAGCCGCCGCGCGGACCGAAATTCCGGATCACCCCGAAAACAAAAAACCCATGCCGAAGCATGGGTTTTCGAATTCGAATGGTGGGCGTAACAAGGATCGAACTTGTGACCCCTACGATGTCAACGTAGTGCTCTCCCGCTGAGCTATACGCCCATCCGATGAGGGGCATACATCACAAAACCCCGTGCCGCGTCAACAGTCTTTTTGAAAATCTTGTCACGAAATCGAGCACTTCGCAGAAGGACTGTGGACGGCGAACGAAGCGGGCGGCAGCACCGTCTCATGCGAAAAAGCCGGTCCCGCAGGGCGGGCCGGCTTCAACAGGGCGTGGTCTTTCTGATGATGTCAGGCGACCAGAAGCTTGTTCACTTCATCGACAAGATCGCGCAGGTGGAAGGGCTTGGACAGCACCTTGGCATCCTTGGGCGCCTTCGAATCCGGGTTCAGCGCCACGGCGGCAAAACCGGTAATGAACATCACCTTGAGGTCCGGGTCCAGCTCGGTTGCGCGGCGCGCAAGCTCGATCCCGTCCATTTCCGGCATCACGATGTCGGTCAAAAGCAGCGAGAAGGGCTCTTCACGCAGCCGGTCATAGGCACTTGCGCCGTTGTCGAACGAGGAGACCTTGTAGCCGGCCTTCTCAAGCGCCTTCACGAGGAAGCGGCGCATATCGTTATCATCTTCGGCGAGGAGGATTTTCTGACTCATACTCTGGCTCTGGAACCGTTACTCGAAGAAATTCTAGTTCACCGTGGACGTTATGGCCCGTTCGGTAAAGATCTGGTGAATGGTGGCCTTAATTCTTTCGATAATCCACACCCTTGGCGATATGGACTTCCGAGGGTCATGCTGGCAACATGATTGCGAACATACCATGTGATTTGACCAGGGGCCAATGGATTTGACGCCGCAGCATACAGGCGCCGACGGGTGGTTCGAGATCATCGAACCTACGGTGCAGCGCATCCCCTTCGTGTTCAATTCGCCCCATAGCGGCCGCCATTATCCACAGCATTTCGTCGAGGCGTCCAGGCTCGATCCGCTTCAGCTGCGCCGCTCGGAAGATCATTATGTCGACGAGCTCTTTGCTGCGGCAACCGCTTTCGGCGCGCCGATGCTGAAAGCCCGATTTCCCCGCGCCTATGTGGATGTGAACCGCGAGCCTTACGAGCTCGATCCGCGCATGTTCGAGGGCAATTTGCCGCCCTTTGCCAATATCAGCTCGCCGCGGGTGGCGGGCGGGCTCGGCACCATTCCGCGCATTGTCGCGGAAAACATGGAAATCTATCGCAACCGCATGCGGGTGGAAGAGGCACTCCTGCGCATCGATGCAATCTACAAGCCCTATCATGCGGCGCTCCGGCGGCTGATTGCCCGCACCCATGCCCGCTTTGGCTATTGCATCCTGATCGATTGCCATTCCATGCCCGGCAATATCCGCATTCCCGGCAGTTCCGAACGTCCGGACGTGATCATCGGTGATCGCTACGGCAGCAGTGCGTCGGCAACGCTCTCGCAGGCGGCGCTTGATATTCTGGATGATCTGGGTTTCCGCGCCGTGCGCAACAAGCCCTATGCAGGCGGTTTCATCACAGAACATTACGGCCGCCCGACCCGTGGTCTGCATGCGCTGCAGGTCGAGGTGAGCCGGGCGCTCTATGTGGATGAGGCAACGCTCGAAAAGACGCGGGGCTTTTCGCCGCTTGCCCAGTCGCTCTCGGCCTTTCTCAACCGGCTGATCGCCTATGCCTGCCAATCGGATGGCGTGGTGAGACTTGCCGCAGAATAGGCGCTGGCGGGGCGCCTGAAACAAAACTTCCAATTTGCATTCGGCGCGCTTTGGTTTATTGAAAAGATCTCTTCAGAAATGGCCGTTCCGGCCCCGGACCGCGAGGCTTTGCCCATGTATCCCGACCGCGCCTTCTTTGATCGTCTGGCCGAGGCCGCCAAAGCCGAAACCCTGCCGCGGTTCCGCACGGGGCTGAGCGTCGACAACAAGTTCCAGTCCGGCTTCGATCCCGTGACGGAAGGCGACCGGGCGGCCGAAACAGCCATCCGCGCGCTGGTGATGGAGCACTATCCGGATCACGGCATTCTCGGCGAAGAGCACGAGAATATCGGCCTTGACCGTGATCTCCTCTGGGTGATCGATCCGATCGATGGCACGCGCGCCTTCATTTCCGGTGTGCCGGTCTGGGGTACGCTGATTGGTCTGCGGGAAAAGGGCAGGGCGATCATGGGCATGATGGACCAGCCCTTCACCGGCGAGCGCTATTTCGCCGATGGCAAGGCCTCCTGGTACAAGGGGCCGGATGGCGAGCGGCAGCTCGCGACACGCAAGTGCGAGACCCTTTCGGATGCCATTCTTTTCACCACGTCGCCGCATATTTTCGGTGCCGATCTTGCGCGTTACATGAAGGTGCAGGACCGGGTGCGGCTGTTCCGCTATGGCTGTGATTGCTATGCCTATGCGCTGCTGGCGGCGGGCCATATAGACCTCGTCATCGAGAATTCGCTGAAACCCTATGATGTCGGGGCGCTGATCCCGCTGGTCGAACAGGCGGGCGGCTATTTCACCACCTGGGATGGCGGACGGCCCGAAGAGGGTGGCCATGTGATCGCCGCCGGCAGCAAGGCGGTGCATGAGGCAGCGCTGGCGCTTCTCAACGCCTGAAGCATTCAGTATCCGTCGCCGATGGAAAAATCGTCCGGATCCCCGCCCGGCATGAAGGCGGCGATGGCGGCAAGCGCCTGCGCGCGGAAGCGGTCGCGCTCCTGAAACACTTCATGGCCGCTGCCTGCCACCGGCACCAGCTGGCAGGCGCGGAATTTGCGGGCGAGCGCTTCCTGCCGTTCATAGGGCACCAGCCGATCGCCGGTCGGTGCGATCACAAGCGTCGGCACGATGATCTTTGTCAGATGTTCCTGCCGGTTCACCCGGTCCATGGTTCGGAAGGATTCGGCCAGCCAGCGCGCCGAAGGTGGCCCGAGCGACAGCTCCGGATGGGCCTTGTAGATGCTGACATTGCGTTCATAGCGGCGCTGGTCGGTGGTCACCAGATTGGTGTCGAACGGGCCGGACGGTCGCTCGCGGGTCAGCGGCTTCGACCCGAGCCCCAGCCAGCAGGCGGTGCCTGCCACGATCTTCACCAGGGATGAGGGCAGGCCCTGACCGGACAGGCCGAGGAACGGGGCGGTGAGCGCCATCCGCTCGATCCGGCTTGCGAGATTGGGGGCCGCCGAAAGCGCGATCAGCGCACCCGTGGAATGGGCCACCAGAAAGAAGGGCAGGCGGGTATCCGGCAGCACGATTTCGGTGAGAAACGTCTGCAGGTCTTTTTCGTAATCGGCAAAACGGCGGACATGGCCACGCCGCTGATCCGGCAGCAGGCGGCCGGAAGCCCCCTGGCCGCGATGGTCATAGGAGGCGACCCACAGGCCCATGGCATTGAGATCGCGGATCGTCTCGAAATATTTCTCAAGGCATTCATTGCGGCCATGCACCAGCACAACCGTGCCTTTTGCCGCCACATGCGGGCCGGTGCGGAAAATGCCATAGCGCAGCTGAACGCCACCGACGCCGGTGAAAAAACCGCAGGAGACATGTTCCGGGGGCGGATTGCCGGGCGTCGGGTAAAGTCTGGCTTCCATGACTAATGCCGGAGAGAGGAAATATGCCCCATGGGTAACCCTCAAGCTGTGGAAGGTCAAAGAGAATTGCACGCTATGGGCAAAAATTGCCGGAACGCTTGTGGGTTGGGGCGGCGTGCGTTCCGGCAAGCTTGACCCGGAACGAAATCGGGGGAGACCGGTCCGGGGGCAGGAGTGTTGTCCTCCTGTTGCCTATTGCTAGCGCCCCTTGGCTGAACTCATTCCGAATGCCCGGTTCATCCTCCATTCAGCTTTTGCGGGAATCTGCTTTTTGCTCTTGAAAGCGCAAAAATGAACCCCCATCTCCTTTCTGCAGGCGCCGGAAAAGGGCCTGTACCGCACCGAGAGATTGCCGGAACCGGGATCTTTCGGGCCACCTCAATTCGCTAACCGTCGCTCACAGGAGGACAACCATGCGTCACGTCGATTTTGCCCCGCTCTATCGCTCCACCGTCGGCTTCGACCGTCTTTTCAACATGCTGGACACCGTTGGCCAGCCGGACCAGTCGCCGTCCTACCCGCCCTACAATATCGAACGCACCGGTGAGAGCACCTATCGCATCACCATGGCCGTTGCCGGTTTCGACGAAAAGGAACTGAGCATCGAGGCCCATGCGCATCTTTTGACCGTCAAGGGTGAAAAGGCCGAGGAAACCTCGGGCGAGAGCGAATATCTCTATCGCGGCATTGCCAAGCGCGCCTTCGAGCGCCGCTTCCAGCTGGCCGATCATGTGGAAGTGCAGGCCGCCTCGCTGAAGAATGGCCTTCTCCACATCGATCTCCTGCGCAACATTCCCGAAACGCTGAAGCCGCGCCGCATCGCGATTGCCGCCGATGCCGCAACCGCGACCAAGGCGATCGAAGGCCAGGTTTCGGTCAACTGATCCAAATGGATTGCAGACGGAAAAGGCGGCCCCGGGCCGCCTTTTTTGTTGTTCAGCCGAGAAGGGCGAGAAGCGCATCCACTTCGCCTGCTTCGGTCGCATAGCTGGTGACGAGGCGGGTGAGAACCTCGCCTTCTTTCAGGAGCCCCGGCTGGTCCTTCGGCTGCGGCCAGTCATAGAAGCGGGCACCGGCGGCAAAGGCCTTGTCCATCACCGCCTTCGGCATCACCGCGAAGACCTCGTTTGCCGTCGTCGCCCAGGCATTGCGGCAGGTGGCGGAGGCGGAAAGGCCGGCCCGCAGCCGGTCTGCCATCGCATTGGCACGGCCTGCGAGCGACAGCCACAGATCATTCTCCAGATAGGCATCGAACTGGGCGGCAATGAAGCGCGACTTCGAAAACAGCTGCGCGGAGCGCTTGCGCAGATAGGGCATCTCGCGGGCAAGCTCCGGTTTCAGAAACACCAGCGCCTCGGCCATCCAGCAGCCGTTCTTCGTGCCGCCGAAGGAGAGAATGTCGACGCCGCGTTTCCAGGTCATCTCGGCTGGCGAGCAGCCCAGCGAGACCAGCGCATTGGCAAAGCGTGCGCCATCCATGTGGAACGGCAGCCGGTTGCGCGCGGCGATCTCGCCGACCGCTGCAATCTCGTCCAGCGTGTAGACGGTGCCGAATTCGGTCGCCTGCGTGATGCTGACGGACGCCGCCTGCCCGAAATGCACGCCGCCTTCCGGGAAACGGGCGATTTCCGCTTCAAGGGCTGCACAATCCACCTTGGCATTGTCGCCGGAAACCGGCATCAGCCGTGCCCCATGTGCGAAAAAGCCGGGCGCGCCGCATTCATCCGTATGAATATGGGCCTCGTGGTGGCAGAAGGTCACGCCACCGGGTTTGGTGACGCTTGCCAGCGCCAGCGAATTGGCGGCCGTGCCGGTGCCGACGAAGAAGACCTCGACATCCCGCTCGAAGATCGCATTGAACCGTTCGGCGACCTTCCGGTCGAGATCGCTGGTGCCATAGGCGGGAGCAAAACCGGTGGATGCCGCCATCAGCCGCTCGGAAATCTTCGGATGGGCGCCTGCCCAGTTGTCGGACGAAAAATACATCGAAATTCGGGCCTGTTCAAAACGGGTTTCATGCAGACAAGCCTGCAGTAACAGGACTTTAACCATGCCGCGCCCGCAATCAACCTGTCCTGATTGCAAAAGCGCCGTTTTGAAATCTTCGGCAATAATTGCTCGCATTCACGCAATTTTATGTCGCAACATCCATAAGGGCGGAAATCTTGCTGCGCATTTTCCCCTGCGTCGCTTCAGAAAATGCTTGCGCAAAGGGGCCGTCTCTGGCATAGAAAACGCGAAATTAGGGCAGTCTTGCTGTCCTAATTTCAGCTTTCCGCCCGGTGCCGTTCGTGGCATGATCGGTGATCATCAGGCTGGAAGCGTGAAATTCTAAATCGATTTGAAGCACTTGGCCCGATGCGCTGACGAAGGGCCAGCCTCAAGCCGGGACGATTGCGCCAAAGACCGCGCGCCGACAGGAGACGAAGACGATGACCGAGCAGCAGAACCCGATGCAGGCAACTTCCGGCCTTTCGGCAGAAACGCGCGTCAATGCGGCGAAAAACAGGGCGGCGAAAAATCATGCGGGCCTGCCGCTGGCGCAGGGTCTTTATGATCCCGCCAACGAGCATGATGCCTGCGGCGTCGGCTTCATCGCCCACATGAAGGGGCAGAAGTCGCACCAGATCGTCAAGGACGGGCTGTTCATGCTGGAAAACCTCACCCATCGCGGTGCGGTCGGGGCCGATCCGCTGATGGGCGATGGCGCGGGCATTCTGGTGCAGATACCGGACCGTTTCTTCCGCGAGGAAATGGCAAAGCAGGGCGTGATCCTGCCGAAGGCCGGGGAATATGGCGTCGGCTACCTGTTCATGCCGCAGGACGAGGCGCTGATTGCCCATTTCAAGCAGGTGATTGCGGATGTGGTGGCCGAGGAAGGTCAGGTCCTGCTCGGCTATCGTGACGTGCCGGTGGACAATGCCTCGCTCTCCAAGGCCCCTGATATTGCCGCGACCGAGCCGCGCCACATTCAGGTCTTCATCGGCGCAGGCCGCGATGCTGCCACCAATGACGAATTCGAGCGTCGCCTGTTCACCCTGCGCAAGGTGATCTCCAACCGCATCTATGCCGAAGCCGATGGCGGCGATCTCGGTTTCTATGTCGTGTCCCTGTCGACCCAGACGGTGGTCTACAAGGGCATGTTCCTCGCCTATCAGGTGGGGGCCTATTACAAGGATCTCGCCGATCCGCGGTTTGAAAGCGCGGTCGCGCTGGTGCATCAGCGCTTCTCGACCAACACCTTCCCGTCCTGGAAGCTTGCCCATCCCTACCGCATGGTTGCCCATAACGGTGAAATCAACACGCTGCGCGGCAATGTGAACTGGATGGCGGCGCGTCAGGCGTCCGTTTCCTCGCCGCTGTTCGGCGACGACATTTCCAAGCTCTGGCCGATCTCCTACGAAGGCCAGTCCGATACCGCCTGCTTCGACAATGCGCTCGAGTTTCTGGTGCGCGGCGGCTATTCCATGGCACATGCGGTGATGATGCTGATCCCGGAGGCCTGGGCGGGCAACCAGTCCATGGCAGCCGAACGCAAGGCCTTCTACGAATATCATGCGGCGCTGATGGAGCCGTGGGACGGCCCGGCCGCCGTTGCCTTTACCGATGGCCGCCAGATCGGCGCGACGCTGGATCGCAACGGCCTGCGCCCGGCCCGCTACATCGTCACCGACGATGACCGGGTGATCATGTCGTCCGAAGCCGGTGTTCTGCCGGTCGCGGAAGAAAAGATCGTCAAAAAGTGGCGCCTGCAGCCGGGCAAGATGCTGCTGATCGATATGGTCAAGGGCCGCATCATTTCCGATGAGGAAGTGAAGTCGGAGCTTGCGACGGCGCATCCCTATCGCGAATGGCTGGACCGCACCCAGCTCATTCTGGAAGATCTGCACCCGGTGGAGCCGCGCGCGCTTCGCCGCGACGTCTCGCTGCTCGATCGTCAGCAGGCCTTCGGCTATACGCAAGAAGACACGAAGCTTCTGATGTCGCCGATGGCAACCACCGGTCAGGAAGCCGTGGGCTCGATGGGCACCGATACGCCGATTTCGGCCATGTCCTCGAAGTCGAAGCTTCTCTACACCTATTTCAAGCAGAATTTCGCGCAGGTCACCAATCCTCCCATTGACCCGATCCGCGAAGAGCTGGTGATGAGCCTCGTCTCCTTCATCGGTCCGCGCCCGAACATTCTCGACCATGGCGGCGCGGCCAATGCGAAGCGGATGGAGGTGCGCCAGCCGATCCTGACCAACGGCGATCTCGAAAAGATCCGGTCCATTGGCCACACGGAAGACCGGTTCGACACCAAGACGCTCGACTTCACCTATGATGTCTCGCGCGGCGCCGAAGGCATGCCGGAAATGCTCGACCGGCTCTGCGAGCGCGCCGAGCAGGCGGTGGCCTCCGGCTACAACATCATCGTTCTCTCCGACCGTCAGGTCGGGCCGGACCGCATCGCGATCCCGGCACTGCTTGCGACCGCTGCCGTGCACCATCACCTGATCCGCAAGGGGCTTCGCACCTCGGTCGGTCTCGTGGTCGAATCGGGCGAGCCGCGCGAAGTGCATCACTTCTGCTGTCTCGCGGGCTTCGGTGCCGAGGCGATCAACCCCTATCTCGCCTTCGATACGCTCACCGACATGCACAAGCATGGCGCTTTCCCGCCGGAAGTGGACAAGGATGAAGTGGTCTATCGCTATATCAAGGCGGTCGGCAAAGGCATCCTGAAGGTGATGTCCAAGATGGGCATTTCCACCTACCAGTCCTATTGCGGCGCGCAGATTTTCGATGCCGTCGGTCTCGCTTCCGATTTCGTGGACAAGTTCTTCTTCGGCACCGCGACCACCATCGAAGGCGTTGGCCTTGAGGAAATCGCCCGCGAGACGGTTGCCCGTCACACGGCCGCCTTCTCCACCAATGCGCTGACCTCCCGCACGCTCGATATCGGCGGCGAATATGCCTATCGCATGCGCGGCGAAGACCATGCCTGGACACCGGATGTGGTCGCCTCGCTGCAACATGCCGTGCGCGGCAATGCGAAGGAGCGCTATCAGGAATTTGCCAAGGCCGTGAACGAAAGCGCGGTGCGGATGAATGCCATCCGCGGCCTGTTCCGGATCAAGGGCGCGGATGCGCTCGGCCGCAAGCCGGTCTCTGTCGACGAGGTGGAACCGGCGGCCGATATCGTCAGGCGCTTCTCGACCGGGGCCATGTCCTTCGGCTCGATCAGCCGGGAGGCGCATACGACGCTCGC
This sequence comes from uncultured Rhizobium sp., assembly GCA_945952315.1. Classification (GTDB taxonomy): domain Bacteria; phylum Pseudomonadota; class Alphaproteobacteria; order Rhizobiales; family Rhizobiaceae; genus Gellertiella. Next base: position 66,939 of record CAMFIE010000005.1, read on the forward strand.
GATTGCCATGAACAGGATTGGCGGCAAGTCGAACACGGGTGAGGGCGGCGAAGAATCCGACCGTTACCTGCCGCTGCCGGATGGTTCGGCCAATCTCGAGCGTTCGGCGATCAAGCAGGTCGCGTCCGGCCGCTTCGGCGTGACGACCGAATATCTGGTCAATGCGGATGTGCTGCAGATCAAGGTGGCGCAGGGTGCAAAGCCCGGCGAGGGCGGCCAGCTGCCCGGCCACAAGGTGGATGCGACCATTGCCAAGACCCGTCACTCGACACCGGGTGTGGGCCTCATCTCGCCGCCGCCGCATCACGACATCTACTCGATCGAGGATCTGGCGCAGCTGATCTACGATCTGAAGAACGTCAATCCGGAGGCCGATGTTTCCGTCAAGCTCGTCTCCGAAGTGGGCGTGGGCACGGTTGCTGCCGGTGTGGCCAAGGCACGCGCCGACCATATCACCATTTCCGGTTTCGATGGCGGCACGGGGGCCTCGCCGCTCACGTCGCTGAAGCATGCGGGCAGCCCCTGGGAGATCGGCCTTTCGGAAACCCAGCAGACGCTGGTGCTGAACGGGCTTCGCTCGCGCGTTGCGTTGCAGGTCGATGGTGGCCTGAAGACCGGCCGCGATGTGGTGATCGGCGCCCTGCTCGGGGCGGATGAGTTTGGCTTTGCCACGGCCCCGCTGATTGCGGCCGGCTGCATCATGATGCGCAAGTGCCATCTCAACACCTGCCCCGTCGGCGTAGCCACGCAGGACCCGGTTCTGCGCAAGCGCTTCAAGGGTGCGCCGGAACATGTGATCAACTACTTCTTCTTCGTTGCCGAGGAAGTGCGCGAAATCCTCGCTTCGCTTGGCGTGCGCAAGCTGGACGAGATCATCGGCCTTTCCGAACTGCTGGAGAAGGACGAGGCGATTGCCCACTGGAAGTCGCGCGGGCTCGATTTCAGCCGCATCTTCCACAAGGTGGAGGCCCCGAAGGCCGCCACCTACTGGACCGAGCGCCAGCATCACCCGATCGATGACATTCTCGACCTCAGGCTGATCGAGAAGGCCAAGGTCGCGCTGCAATCGAAGAAGTCGGTGACCATCGAAACCGCGATCCGCAACGTGGACCGCTCGGTCGGCGCGATGCTGTCCGGCGCGGTCGCCAAGGCTTACGGCCACAAGGGCCTGAAGGACGACACGATCAACGTGAAGCTCACAGGTACTGCGGGCCAGTCTTTCGGCGCCTTCCTTGCCCGCGGCGTAACGCTGTCGCTGGTCGGCGATGGCAATGACTATGTCGGCAAGGGCCTCTCGGGTGGCCGGATCATCGTGCGCCCGCCGGAAAACGCTAGGATCGTCGCGGAAGAATCGATCATCGTCGGCAACACCGTTCTTTACGGTGCGACCGAGGGCGAGTGCTATTTCCGGGGTGTCGCGGGCGAGCGCTTCGCCGTGCGCAATTCCGGCGCGATTGCCGTGGTCGAGGGCGTGGGCGACCATGGCTGCGAATACATGACCGGCGGTGTCGTGGTGGTGCTTGGTGAAACGGGCCGCAACTTCGCAGCCGGCATGTCGGGCGGTGTCGCCTATGTGCTGGACGAGAGCGGCGATTTCGCCTCCCGCTGCAACATGGCCATGGTCGAGCTGCAGCCGGTGCCGGAAGAAGACGACCTGATGGAAAAGCTGCATCATCGCGGCGGCGACCTGCAGCACAAGGGGCTGGTCGACGTTTCGGGTGACATGACCCGTCACGACGAGGAGCGCCTCTACCAGCTGATCGCCAACCATCACCACTATACGGGTTCCACCCGCGCCCGCGCGATCCTCGACCGCTGGACGGAATTCCGGCCGAAGTTCCGCAAGGTCATGCCGGTCGAATACCGCCGTGCGCTGGAAGACATGGAACGGCTGGCCATGGGGGTTGCTGCGGAGTGATTGCAGGAAGACCGGGTTTGGCATATGCTATCGTCATATGCCAAACGTCAGGAGGCTGTGATGGGATTTCAGGATCGCTTGGAAGATGGCTCGCTGAGCAAGGTGGTGCAGGTGTTCCGCAATGGCCGCAGCCGGGCCATTCGCATACCGAAGGAGTTTGAGTTCGAGGCGGAGTCGGCCGTGCTGCGCCGCCAGCCGGATGGGTCCATCCTGATGTCGCCTGCGGTGACGGCTGGCTTGCTGGACTATCTCCAGGAAGCCGAAGCCTGGACGGGCGGCAGCTTTCTGGCGGGTGATGACGATCTGGCAGCGCTCGATGAGGTGAAACTCTGATGCGGTATCTGCTCGATGCGAACGTGATTTCGGCGCTGGTGATGGACCCGAGAGGGGCGATCGCGGCCGAAATCGGGCGGGTTGGAGAAGAAAACATCTTCACCAGCATCATCGTTCGCGCAGAAATCCTCTTTGGACTGCGAAAGCGCCAGTCCGAGGAGCTGAACCGCAAGGTGGGTGCGATACTGCAGCGGATTTACGTAGCGTCTCTGGAGCTTCCGGCAGATGAGTTCTACGCCAGGATCCGGGTGCAGCTTTCGGCGGAAGGCAGGATCATCGGGCCGAATGATCTTTTGATCGCTGCCCATGCCATGGCGCTTGATGCGGTGCTGGTGAGCGACAATGTGAAGGAATTTTCCCGGATTCCGGGGCTGAAATTGGAAAACTGGATCCGGTAAGCCGGAAGAACTGAACGGACGGACAAGACAATGGGCAAGGTTACAGGTTTCATGGAAATTGACCGGCAGGTGGCGAAGTATCAGCCGGCCTCCGACCGAATCCGCCATTTCCGCGAATTCACGCTGCCCATGTCCGATCCGGAAGTGCAGAAACAGGCGGCCCGCTGCATGGATTGCGGCATTCCCTATTGCCATGGCCCGACCGGCTGTCCGGTGCATAACCAGATCCCGGACTGGAACGACCTCGTCTATAATGGCAACTGGGAAGAGGCGATCCGAAACCTGCATTCCACCAACAATTTCCCGGAATTCACCGGCCGCGTCTGCCCCGCGCCCTGCGAGGAGGCCTGCACGCTGAACCTCGAGGATGCGCCGGTCGCGATCAAGACCGTGGAACAGGCGATTGCCGACAAGGCCTATGAGCTCGGCTTCATCGTGCCGCAGCCGCCGACCACCCATACCGGCAAGAAGGTGGCGATCATCGGTTCCGGCCCTGCCGGTCTGGCTGCGGCCCAGCAGCTTGGCCGCGCCGGTCACGAGGTGCATGTCTATGAGCGGGAATCGAAGCCCGGCGGTCTGCTGCGCTACGGTATTCCCGACTTCAAGATGGAGAAGAACTTCATCAACCGCCGTGTCGAGCAGATGCGCGGCGAGGGCGTGACCTTCCATTGCGGCGTGAATGTCGGCGTGACGCTGCCGGTCGAAAAGCTGATCGCGGAGCATGATGCCGTGCTTTATTGCGGCGGCTCGGAAACCCCGCGTGAGGCGGGCATTCCGGGTGTCGATCTCGCTGGCGTCTATGATGCCATGCCCTATCTCGTGCAGCAGAACCGCCGCGTCGGTCGTGAAAACACCGAAAGCGTCGGCTGGCCGGTGCTTGGGGCGCTGGCTTCCGGCAAGCACGTGGTCGTGGTCGGCGGCGGCGATACGGCGTCCGACTGCGTCGGCACGGCCTTCCGTCAGGGTGCCGTCAAGGTGACGCAGCTCGATATCCGCCCGCAGCCGCCGGAAAAGGAAGACAAGCTCGCCGTCTGGCCTTTCTGGGCCACCAAGATGCGCACCTCCTCCTCGCAGGCCGAAGGCGCGATCCGCGAATTTCAGGTGGCAACGCTGGAATTCATCGGTGAGGATGGCGTGCTCACCGGCGTGAAGTGCTGCGAAGTGGACGAGCGCCGCAAGCCAATTGCCGGCACCGAATTCGTGATCAAGGCCGATCTCGCCTTCATCGCCATCGGCTTCCGCGGCCCCTTCACAGATAGCGTGCTGAAGGAGCTTTCCGGCAAGCTGGAGCTTAACACCGACAAGCGCGGCTCGACCAATGTGGTGGCCAATGATGTCGATTACCGCACCTCGGTCGACAAGCTCTGGGCCGCAGGCGACGTGCGCCGGGGCCAGTCTCTGGTGGTCTGGGCGATCCGCGAGGGCCGACAGGCCGCGCGGGCCATCGATGAAGCCCTGATGGGTTCCACCATCCTGCCGCGCTGATCCCTGATCGGGAAATCCATCAATTTTACTCCCCATCTTGGCCTCCGGAGCAATCCGGAGGCTTTTTTCATTCTTGTCAGTCGAATTGAAATCGTATTATACTAAATTACATAAATATAAAATATAATTGCTTGCCGGGGCATTCCGGCGTTGAGGGGACGAAAATGGCAGAGGAAAAATTGCCCGGCCATGCGCTGGGGAGACTGGAATCCGTTATCATGGGCGTTGCGGGTGCAGCCCCCGCCTTCACCATATCCGCGGCGGCGGCTTCACTGATTGGTGCGCTCGGCGCGCTTTCGCTCGGTGCCATGGTCTATTGCGGGCTGATCATGTTCGGCTCGGCACTGGCTTTCCGCAATCTGAACCGGGAGGTGACGAATGCGGGTGCCGCCTATTCGCTGACCGGCCATGTCTTCGGTCGGACATGGGGCTTTCTCGTTGGCTGGGCAGCGCTCATCTCGTTCGCGCTGGCCATGGTCGCGGCCTCGGTGCCGGCTGCGACGGCAACGCTGATGATTGTCGCGCCGAACTATGCGGAGAATACCGAGGCGGTGCTGATTATCGCCACCCTGTGGTATACGGTGATCTCGGCGATTGCCGTTCGCGGCATCAAGCATGCCAGCATCGTGCAGATCACCTTCGTGACCATCGAATGTCTGGCGATCGTCGCGATCACCATTTCCGGCCTCGTCGTGTGGCAGACGACGGCGGTGCGTATTCCCGAGATCGGCTGGTTGTCGCCCTTCGCGCTCACGCCCAGCCAGTTCGCGACCGGGCTTCTGATCGGCATGTATTTTTACTGGGGCTGGGATGTGACGCTCAATCTTTCGGAGGAAACCGGCGGCGGCGATGCGGATGCCTCGGGCGGCAGCGCGCTGTGGTCGGTGGTCAATCTCACCGCGCTTTATGTGCTTCTGATGCTGGTGATCCTGGTGACCCTCAATGATGCGGATGCGTCCGGTGCCGGGACCAATCTTCTCTTCGATGTGGCTGGGCATATTCTTCCGGCGCCCTGGAGCTATCTCGCGGTGCTTGCAGTGTTGCTCAGCACCATCGGTACGCTCGAAACACAGACGCTGCAGTTTTCGCGCTCGCTGTTTGCCATGGCCCGCGACGGACATTTTCACGAACGCTATGCCCGCATTCATCCGGAATGGCGCACGCCGCATGTGGCAACCCTGGTGATCTGGGTGATTGGCGTGCTGTTTCTCTTCGGCTCGAGCTATCTGCCGACGGTGAAGGCCATCCTTGACAGTTCGATCCTCGCGCTCGGGTTGCAGATCTGTTTCTATCTCGGGGTGACGAGCCTCGCCTCCGCCTGGTATTTCCGGGAGAAGCTGAAGGCGGGGCCGGTCGTCGCACTCACCCACGTACTCTGGCCGGTGGCGAGCGCGCTGGTGCTGGCTTTCGTGGCCGTCTACAGTATTCCCGATCTCAGCACGGCGGCACTGGCCATCAGCGCTGCCTGCATGGCGCTTGCAATCATTCCCTATCTCTTGTCCGAGCGACGGCGCAGGCAGACGGCAGGCTGATCGGCAAAATTCCGCAAAATTTCAAACATGTGAAAGGCCCGGGCGCAATCCCGGGCCTTTTCCGTGCTTGCCAGTCTGCCGGAACTTGGCTAGACCTGTGCGAGACAAGTATAAAATATAAAAGTTGGATAGTTTCTGATTTTTTGTGACGATACTTGTCCAGAATAAAAATACGCGAGTGAATACTACGCTTTAGCGCCATAAAGAGGGGAAACCTCGGGGGATGGCGTGAATGTTCGGCACGATGATCGTGCCTGAAGGGGGATCATGTCTGAAAATACCGGTCTGGCCAGCGGCTCGCTGGGCACTATCGAATCCGTTATCATGGGCATTGCGGGAACGGCACCCGCGTTCAGCGTGGCGGTTACCACCGCTACCATTGTCGGCGCGGTTGGCACCCTGTCGGTTGGCAGCGTGCTTTATTGTGGCCTGATCATGTTTGGCATCACGCTGGCCTTTATTCATCTCAACAAGATTTCGCCGAATGCGGGCGCGACCTATGCCTGGGTCGGGCAGGTCTTCGGCCCGTCCTGGGGCTTCTTTGCTGGCTGGGGCCTTTTGGTCGCCTCGGCGGTCTTCATGGTTTCGGCCACCATTCCGGCCGCCACCGCAACGCTTGCGATTGTCGCACCGGGCGAAGTTTCGAGCACCACATGGGTGCCGGTCGTCGCAGCCCTCTGGCTGACGGCGGTTACGGTTGTCGTCACGCGCGGCATCAAGCATGCCAGCTATGCGCAGGTGGTTTTCACCATCATTGAAACCGTCATTCTCGTGGCTCTGGTTGTCGGCGCGGTGATCCAGTATGGCGGCAAGCCGGTGCATATGCCGAGCTTCGAATGGATTTCGCCCTTTGCGTTCACACCGCAGCTTTTTGCCGTCGGTGCCTTGAGCGGCATCTTCTTCTACTGGGGCTGGGACGTGACCATGAACCTCGGTGAGGAAACCACCGGCGGTGAGCCGCATCCCTCTGGCAAGGGCGCCTTCTGGTCGATGATCAACCTGATGATCATCTTCCTGATCCTGATGACCGTGGTGCTGATCGTGCTGACGGACGAGGAAATCGAGGTGGCGAGCAGCAATGTGCTTTATGCGATTGCCAACAAGCTCTTCCCCTGGCCGTGGAACTATCTCGCGGTGATCTCCACCATTCTTTCGACCATCGGCACCATCGAAACGCAGATCCTGCAGTTCACCCGCTCGATGTTTGCGATGGCCCGCGACCGGATGCTGCATCCGCGCTATTCCATCGTGCATCCGGAATGGCAGACGCCGTGGATCGCCACTTTCGTGATCTGGTTCTTCGGCGTGGTACTGCTGTTCGGCTCCACCTATCTGCCGACGGTGAAGGCGATCCTCGACAGCTCCGTTCTCGCGATCGGATTGCAGATCTGCTTCTACATGGGCCTCGCAGGCCTTGCCTGTGCCTGGTACTATCGCGGCAAGCTGAAGGAAGGCTTTGGCGCGGCGGTATCCTATGTGCTCTGGCCGCTGTTCAGCGCGCTCTTCATGGCCTTTGTCGCGATCTATTCGATCCCGACTTTCGATACCGTGACCGTGATCATCGGTGTCGGTGGCCTGCTGATCGGCTTCATCCCGCTGATCGCCAATCGCATGCGCGAAAAGGCGATTGGCGGAGCGGCCTGATCCTCAGGGCGCGGGTCGGCTGAAATTGTCGACCCGACCTGCCGGAGCATCGGAAAGCGGCAGCGTAAAGGCGGCGGGATTTGCCGCAAGGGCATTGCCGCTTTCCCCCAGCAATTGCGAACCGCCATCAAGGGCAGGATCGGCAAGGCTGATCGGCGGCGTGCGCACGGGCGGTCCCTTGGCAATCGCCTGCGCCGCTCCGGCCCCGGTCTTGCCGGTTTCCGGAATGCCATCGCTGTTCAACCGGGCAAGGCCGTCCGGCACGATCAGCTCGCCCAGCATCTTGCGCAGCGGCTTTTCGGCATAGAAAGCCATCTTGCGCTTGCCTGCGGCCGTCATGTTGATGCCATCGGATGTGCGAAGCCGGACCGGCAGGCCGTTGATATCCGATCCGGTCAGCACGAATTTGCCGGTCTCATCCACGAACCCATCCCAGATATCGACGAATTCCCCTTGCGCCCGTGCGGTTTCTGCCCGGTAGATGGTGTTGAACTGGGTGGCCGCTGCCGATGTGTTGGCCGCCTTGAACGAGGGAAGCCCGACCCAGAGCAACGGCGTCTTGTGATCGGCCGCAACCTTGATCAGGCCGGAAACGCGGGCGGTGTAGGCCGCATTCCATTCCGGTGTATCGACCTTGATCTTGGCCTCGCCGCTCTTGATCTGCTGCCGGTCATTGGCGCCGACCATCACCACGAGGGCCGCCGGTTTCACATCATCGAGATAGCCGGAAAGCTTGTCCGGCCAGTTGAAGTAATCATCGCGCACCAGACCGGAGGCGGTGTTTGCGCGGCCCTCGATCAGCGTTGCGGCATCCTGCGCAAAGGCATCCTGAAGCCCTTCGGCAAGGCCTGCGGCCAGAAAATCGCCGATCACCAGCACGCGTCGGGCATTGGGGTTCTTCGCAACCGCATCCTTCCTGGTGGTCAGCGTCGTGACACTGTTGCCCGTGCGACGCGGCTTTTTCTTGGTCGGGACCTTCACCACATCCGGTTGTTTCGGCTGAACGCCGAACAGGATCTGCAAGAGCGTGCGGCGCGGCTTCGGCGCTGCTTCCTGCGCATGGCTCTCACCCGCCAGCGCGACGCCAAGCGCCAGCACCACAAGCGTGGTCTTGCGGAAAGCAGCCGGACGTGAGCTTTCGGTCATGGCACCCTGCGGACAGTGAAAGGGAGGCACCGTTTCGCGCTTCCCGTGTATTGGTCCATTATAGAACGAACCTGATCCGTTGAAAGCACGGATCGGGGCGCAGGCGCATTTTGCCCGGAATTCTTATTGCCGCAGCGCGTTCAGCAATTGCATCGAGGGTTCGCCATCCGGCTGCAGACCGAGGCGCTGCTGGATCGTGGCAATCGCCGCCTTCGAGCCGGAGCCGAACTTGCCGTCGATTTCGCCGGAATAGTAGCCGAGCTCCTTCATCCGCGATTGCAGCTCGAACTTCTCCTTGATGCCGAGCGAGCCTTCCGGCCGTGGCCAGGCCTGCCGCATGCCGGGATATCCGGCGATTTCGTCGGCAAGCAGGCCGACGGCAAGCGCATAGGTATCGGCGGCATTGTATTTTTTCAGAACGAAGAAGTTCTTGGTCATCAGGAAGCCTGGGCCGTCCGGTCCTGCGGGCATCTTCAGCATGGCGCGCTCGCCGGGGTTCTTGAACCCCTTGCCATTCGGCCGGGTAAAGCCAAGCTGTGCCCACTGGCCGATGGTGAGCGTCTTGCCGCGATAGGCGGCTCCGCCCGGCGGCACGGCGATCTCGTATCCCCAGGTCTTGCCGGGCGTCCAGCCGTTCTTCATCAGCAGATTGGCGGAGGTTGCGAGCGCATCCGGAACCGATTTCCAGATATTGCGATGGCCATCACCATCAGCGTCAAACCCGTAAAGCAGGTAGCTGGTCGGAATGAACTGCGTATGCCCCATCGCGCCTGCCCAGGAGCCTTTCAGATCCTGTGCGGGAATATCGCCCGATTGCACGATCTTCAGCGCGGCAATCAGCTGTGTGCGGGCAAATTTCGCGCGCTTGGCATCGATATAGGCAAGGGTTGCCAGCGCGCGTGGCACATTGTGCAGCCGCTCTTCATTCTCAAGGATCTGGCCATAGTTGGATTCCATCGACCAGATGGCGAGCAGGATATGCTTGTCCACGCCGAAATGCCTTTCGATGGCATTCAGCATCGGTCCGTAATTCTTCAGCATCTGCTGGCCGATGCGCACCGTATAGGGGTTCACATGGTTATCCATGTAATCCCAGACCTTGGTGTGGAATTCGGGCTGGAAGCCTGCCTTTTTCAGCACGTCCGGGTCCGGCTCGCTGACACCGGCAAAGGCGGCGCGATAGGTGGCCTTGGTGATGCCCGCCTGGGCCGCGACCGGATAGAATTTTGCAATCCAGTTGCGAAAACCCTCATCCGCCCGTGCGGGCGCGGCCTGCAACAGGCTGGCAGCCAGGGCAACCGGCAGGAAAACGCGGGTGAGCAGGGGGCGGATCGGCAGGGTCATCTCGGAAGTCCCGTCTTTCTGGCCTCAGGCGAGGCGAAATACTGGTCACGGGCGGGCAAACGGCCCGCAGCATGCGGCAAGACTAGACAAAGAGTATCAACAAAATCTTTACCATATTCCCCGGGCTTTGCCATTCTTTTGCAAAAAAGTAGTCTTTCAAGCGTAGTGCACCTCGGGAAAGGCATGATTTGCCTTGGTTCAGAGGCCTATGGAGGCACGTTTTGGGACAGCATCGTAAAGTTCGTAAGGCAGTATTTCCCGTCGCGGGTCTCGGCACCCGTTTCCTTCCCGCCACCAAGGCGGTTCCGAAGGAAATGCTGACGGTGGTCGACAAGCCGGTCATCCAGTATGTGGTGGACGAAGCGCTGGAAGCGGGTGTGGAACACCTCGTTTTCGTGACCGGCCGTTCCAAGGCGGTGATCGAGGACTATTTCGACATTCAGTTCGAGCTGGAACAGACGCTGAAAGAGCGCAACAAGAAGGCCGAGCTGACGCTGCTTTCCGGCATTCTGCCGAAGGCGGGCATGGCAAGCTTTACCCGCCAGCAGGAGCCGCTCGGTCTTGGCCATGCGGTCTGGTGCGCGCGCGATATCGTCGGCGACGAGCCTTTTGCCCTGCTTCTGCCCGACATGATCATGCGCGGCGAAAAGGGCTGCATGAAGGGCATGATGGACCTCTACAACAAGGCGGGTGGCAACGTCATCGCGGTTGAGGAATGCCATCCGGACCACGCCCACAAATACGGCATCGTCGGCGTGGGCGAGGCGATCGGCGAAGGCTTCCGCATCACCGGCATGGTGGAAAAGCCGGCGAAGGGCACCGCGCCCTCGAATTTCTTCATCAATGGCCGCTACATCCTGCAGCCGGAAATCTTCAAAATTCTTGAAACGCAGGAGCGCGGCGCGGGCAACGAGATCCAGCTCACCGACGGCATGCTGAAGCTTCTGAAGGATCAGGCTTTTTCGGGCTATCACTTCAAGGGCGAGACCTTTGATTGCGGCGCCAAGGATGGTTTCATCCTCGCAAATGTTGCCTTCGCGCTGGAGCGGGCCGATATCCGCCCGACGGTGGAAGAGCCGCTGAAGGCGCTGCTTGCGGCCCTCAAGGCCTGAAACATCAGGATCGGAAAGAAAAGGGGCCGTCCTTCTGGGCGGCCTTTTTGTTTATCGCTTCAGCGTCAGGCCGACGCCTGCGCGCAGCACATCCGTGGAGGAACCGTTTTCCGGCGATGTCCGCTCCCAGCCGAGATTGCCGGTGAGATCGAGCGTGCGGGTGAGGCCGTAGCTCAGCGACGCGGTCGCCGTTGTCACGCTTTCGCGGGTGCCGGACGGTTCATAGGAGCGCCAGGACTGGGTGGCGGCAAGCTTTGCCACCATATTGTCGAACATCTGCTGGGCGACTTCGGCCGAGAGCGTGCGGTTGAGATAGCCGGACTGGCCTGCCGAGACCGAGGGTTCGACGCTGGTCTTCAGGCCAAGCGTCACATCCGTGCCGCGCCGGGGCGACCAGACCGCGTTGGCATCGAGCACGAGCGCATTGATGCTGGCGAGACGCGCATCGGCAAAGCTGACGGTGCGGTAGCCCGCGCCCACTTCACCCTTCAGCTTGTCGCCAAGATCGATTTCCACACCCGCCTTGCCCGCATAGGAGGTCATGTCCCGTTCGTAGCCTGCGCTGTCCGCCGAAAGGTCATAGACCGTGCGACTGGCCGAGGCTTCGAGGAAGGGAATGAGCGCGGGCGAGATTTCGTAACCCACGCGCAGGCGCCCGCCATAGGTGTTGCGGTTGCGGTCTTCGAGCGAAAGGGCCGACCCGTCCGACATCGTCACATCCGAATAGCTGGTGCGGGAAAGATCGACGGCGGCAAGGCCGCGGATCAGGCCGAAATCCCGCTCGATCGATGCGCCGCCGGTAAAGGTCGAGACATTCGACTGGTCGATGGCATTCAGCACCGCATTCGGATCGGTGGCACTTTCTCGGGTCAGCGCATAGCCGCCGGTGATATGGGCCACCGTCTGGTCGGAAAGATCAAGCCTCAGATCGGCATTGATATTGGCGGAAGGCTTGACCTGCCCCTCGCCGGAGAGATTGCGCTGGTAAACGCCTTCGCCGGAGATCGTCAGCTGATGCAGCGACCAGTCAGAGGTTAGCGTGCCCTTGAGATCGGTTTCGAGATAGGAACGGCTGGAGCTGGTACCGGCGGACGAGGTCTTTTCCATCCCGACCGACTGGGTGAGCGAGGGCCGCAGAATGAAGCTGCCCAGCCGGATGCCCGGCGTTTCGCCCACCGGGCGGATCGCGGGACGCAGTCCGTCCAGCGTGCCTTCACGCATGTTCTGGCGGCCAAAACTTGTGTCCTCCGCCGTATCATCCAGCGTATCGAGGCCGCTCAGCTTGGTTGCGCGCGCATTCAACGGGCCGGTATCGGCAGGGAGTGTCTTCTTCGGCACCACGACCATCGGATCGGTCACGGTCGTGCCATCGGTGGTCGCAGGGGTTCCGGAATAATCGGCAGGCAGCGTCTGGGCACGGGCGGCGGACGCGAAGACGCAAAGCGCCAGCCCTGCCGAAAGGCAGGTGCTGCTGACAAGGCGCAAGCTGCGCTGCATGGTGCCGGAAAGCGTCATTCTCGAACCAGCCTGAAGAGCCGAAATGGTTACCTATCACTAAAGCCTTGTGGTTAATGGATCGTTTACCGCAGCGCTTCGCGGGGCCTCGAACCAGCCACAGGGCCTGAAAAAGCGTTGATTCCGGTGCTTATTTCCCAAGGCCCGGTTGGACAGATGGCGTGGAAAGCGCTAACGCTCTCGGCCATGAGCACGAGCCAACTTTCTCCCGAAACCGCAGGCGCTGCCGCATCGGCGCTTCGCACCGTCGAAACCGAGCGCGCGGGTCTTGCCTCGCTGGAACGCGCCCTTGCCGGGCCGTTGGCCGAGCCTTTTGCCCGTGCTGTCGATGCGATCTTCCGCGCCTCCGGCCGGGTGATCGTCACAGGTGTCGGCAAGAGCGGCCATATCGGCTCGAAAATTGCTGCGACCTTTGCCTCGACCGGCACGCCCGCCTTCTTCGTGCATCCGGCGGAAGCCAATCACGGTGATCTCGGCATGATCGCCCGCGATGACGTGATCATTGCCATGTCCTGGAGCGGCGAGAGCACCGAGCTGCAGGGCATCATCACCTATTCCCGCCGTTTCTCCATTCCGCTGATCGCGCTCACTTCCGGCGAGCATTCGACGCTGGCGCGCGAAAGCGATGTGGTGCTGCTTCTGCCGAAGGAGCAGGAGGCCTGTCCGCACGGGCTCGCGCCGACCACCTCGACGCTGATGCAGCTTGCGCTTGGCGATGCGCTGGCGGTGGCCCTGCTCGAAACGCGCGGCTTTACGGCCATGGATTTCCGCACCTTCCATCCGGGTGGGAAACTCGGCGCGAGCCTCACCCATGTCGGCGACATCATGCACCGGGGCGAAGAGATGCCGCTGGTCAGCGAAGGCACGAGCCTTCAGGAAGCGGTGACGATCCTGTCGCAGAAGCGCTTCGGCTGCGTTGGCATCAAGGGCAGCGATGGCACGCTCACCGGCATCATCACCGATGGCGACATTGCCCGCAACATCGGCCGCAATCTCGGCGGATTGTCCGTGGACGAGATCATGACCCGCAATCCGAAGACGGTGAAGCCCACGGCGCTTGCAACGGCAGCCATGGCCATTCTCAACCAGCACAATATTTCCGCGCTGATGGTGATCGACGATCAGAACCACCCGGTCGGCGTCGTGCATTTCCACGATCTGCTGCGGATCGGGGTGGCCTGATACCGGTCAGGCCTTCTCGACCAGAAGCACGGAGCCATCGACGCCGCTGATCCGCACGCGCGATCCGGCGGGCATGTCTTCTCCGCGTACCGGCCAGAAACTGTCATCCACCTTCAGGCGGCCGCGGCCATCCACCACCGGTTCGCCGAGCGTGCCGATGCGGCCGACAAGCGTTGCGCCGCGCTGGTTGAGCAGCGGTTCGTCGCTGTGCCTGTCGGCCTGCGCATAGAAGCGGCGGCCGGCGAGCACGAAGACCACCGAGAGCGCGGCGAAGACCACCAGTTGCACTTCCCATTGCCAGAAACCGGCACCCCAGACCGCAAGCGACAGCGCGCCGACGGCAATCGCTGCCAGCCCCACCCAGACAAGGAACACGCCCGGCACGACAATTTCAGCGCCGAGCAGCACCATGCCGAGGATCCACCAGCTCCAGGGGCCGACTTCCTGCAGGATCACGCCGATCATCAATCAACCCTCGTCCGTCGCAGTGCCGGGGGCGGGCACGACAATGGTGGTCGCCTCCGGCTGTTGCGAAGCCTGCGGGCGAACCGAAGGCGTGCTGCGGGCACCGGTGCCGCGCTGGGGAGCGGGAGTGGACGGCGAGGCGGGGCCATTGCCGAACACTTCCTTGGCAATCGCGCCGATACCACCGAGCGAGCCGATCAGCGAGGAGGCTTCCATCGGCATCAGCACGATCTTGGCATTGTTCGCCCGGCCGATCGAGCCAAGGGCTTCCGTGTATTTCTGGGCAACGAAGTAGTTGATTGCCTGCACGTCACCGGCGGCAATGGCTTCGGAGACCATGCGGGTCGCTTTGGCTTCGGCTTCGGCCAGACGCTCGCGGGCTTCGGCATCGCGGAAGGCGGCTTCGCGCTCGCCTTCGGCCTGAAGGATGGCGGCCTGCTTGGCACCTTCGGCACGCAGGATCTGCGCATTGCGCGAGCCTTCGGCTTCCAGCACCTGCGCGCGCTTCTCGCGCTCGGCCTTCATCTGCCGCGCCATGGCATCGACCAGATCCTTCGGCGGCTGGATATCCTTGATCTCGACGCGGGTAACCTTGATGCCCCAGGGCCCGACGGCATCATCCACCACCCGCAGCAGCTTCTCGTTGATCACTTCGCGGTTGGAGAGCAGTTCGTCCAGATCCATCGAACCCATCACCGAGCGGATATTGGTCATGGTGAGGTTGAGCACCGCCACTTCGAGATTGGAAACCTGATAGGCGGCCTGCGCCGGGTTCAGCACCTGGAAGAAGGCAACCGCATCGGCAGACACCGAGGCATTGTCCTTGGTGATCACTTCCTGGGTGGGAACGGCGAGCACCTGTTCCATGATGTTCATCTTCGCGCCGATGCGCTCGATGAAGGGGGTGATGACGTTGAGGCCGGGCTGCAACGTGCGCGTATAGCGCCCGAAGCGCTCGATCGTGTAGAGATAGCCCTGCGGTACGGTCTTCACACCCGCAAACAGCACGAGAATGACCAGCACCACCAGTGCGATCACAGCAATATCAAATCCGGTCATGGATATCCCCACTCAAGAAGTGCCGATGGCCGGGCAAATCAGCCCGGTCTCGACAAACAACTGGAGGTTCGCCCGCCGCTTTGCAAGAGCGGGGCGGGAAATAGGGTAAAATTCCGGATCAGGCCCAGCCGGAAAGCTCGCGCCGCACGACGTTTTCGAGCACGCGCATGCCTTCGTCGCTGTCGTTGAGGCAGGGGATATGGGTGAACTTCTCGCCGCCATGATGGTGGAAGATCTCGCCCGCTTCGCCTGCGATTTCCTCCAGCGTTTCCAGACAGTCGGAAACGAAGCCCGGATTCATGATCGCGACCTTCTTGATGCCGCGGCCGGGCAGCGCCTCCATGGTCTTGTCCGTATAGGGCTGCAGCCATTCCTCCGGCCCGAAGCGCGACTGGAAGGTGACCATCAGCTTGTCCTTCGGCAGGTTCAGCCGCTCGCGCAGCAGCCGCGCCGTCTTCATGCACTGACAGTGATAGGGGTCGCCCTTCTTGAAATAGCTCTGCGGAATGCCGTGGAACGAGGTGATCAGAAGGTCCGGCTGCCAGTCGAGCGTGGCGAGATGGGCCTCGACCGATTTCGCCAGCGCATCGATATAGACCGGGTCATCGTGATAGGGCGGCACGGTGCGCAGCGCCGGCTGCCAGCGCATCTTCAAAAGCGCCTCGAAAGCCTTGTCATTGACGGTCGCGGTGGTGGCCGCCGCATATTGCGGATAGAGCGGGAAGAGCACGATCTTTTCGCAGCCTTGAGCCTTCAGTGCATCGATGCGCGAGGCAATCGAAGGCTGGCCATAGCGCATGCCCCAGTCCACCACCACATTCGGCAGGTCTTTGAGGCGCTCCACCATCTTTTCCGCCTGGCTGCGGGTATAGGTGCGCAGATAGCTTTCGTTGAGGTCCTTGTTCCAGATCTCCTCGTAGGCCTTGCCCACCTTCTGCGGGCGGCGGTTCAGCACGATGCCGAACAGGATCGGATACCAGAACAGCCGCGACCACTCGATCACGCGGCGGTCCATCAGAAATTCCTTCAGGTAGCGGCGCATGGAGGTGTAATCCGTGCCATCCGGCGTGCCGAGATTGACGAGCAGAACGCCCACCTTTCCGAATTTCACCGGGGGATGGTCTGCGGGCAGGGTGGCGAGATCAGCGGACATGCAACTCTCTTTTCAAGGCTCTTGGATCTGAGGCACAGCCAATATAGGCGCAACGCCCTGTTCGAAAAGTCTTCTTCCACGAAAAACCGGCCCGGAACAATCCGGACCGGTTCTTTTGCCGGGTTTTATCGCCGCACTCACTTTGCGGGAATGGTCAGTTCCTTGCCGATGAAGAGCCGCTTCGGCTCCGGATTGCCATTGGCAGCGGAAAGCTTCTTCCAGGCAAAGCCGTCGCCCAGATATTTGGCGGCGATATCCCAGAGCGTATCGCCCGCGACCACCACATGGGTGGCGGGCTTTGCTTCCGTTGCGGCTGCCGGGGCTGCGGCTGCATCCGCGGGCTGAGCGGCAAGCGTGCCGGTGCCGGTGATGCGGCCATCCGTATAGGGCTTGTAAGGCTGGTTCTTGCCGAGATAGGTCGCAACCACCTCATCCAGCCCCGGGCCGAAGTCATAGGCCTTCTCTGCCTTTTCCGCGAAGACCGAATAGCCGTCACCGCCGCCGCGCATGTAGTTGTTGGAGACGACGCCATAGACCGTGTCCGGCTCGATCGGCTTGAAGCCCGCGCCGTCCTTCACCTCGACCGCCGTCACCCGGCTGCCGAGCGGCTTGGAACGGTCGAAGCTGAATTTCAGGCCGGCCACCTGCGGGAAGCGTCCGCCCGGCTCCTCAAGCTTGCTCAGGCCGTTTTCAAGGGCGGCCCGGATATCGGACCCCTTGAGCTGGAAGGTGGCAACCGTGTTCTGGAAGGGCAGCACGGTCAGCACTTCACCCATCGTTACCGGCCCGGCATCGATGGACGAGCGCAGGCCGCCGCCATTGGTGATGGCGATGGTGATGCCCTGATCCTTCACCCGGTCGAGCATGGCATCGGCCACCAGATTGCCCATGGCGCATTCGGCCACGCGGCAGGTTTCGCGGGCGCCATCAATGGCGGATGCGGCTTCGGAAACCTGCTTGTTGCGCAGCTCTTCCAGCGGTTTTGCGAGTTCGGCCACCCGCGCGGCATAGCCGGCATCGGGCAGCACCGTCTTGTCGAGAAGCTTCGGGTCGCCGCTCGCCGCCGTCACCACGCCCTTGTCATCGAAGGTCACGGCTAGGTCACCCAGATATTTCGAATAGGCGTAAGAGGTGACAATCGGCACATCCGCACCGCCCGGCCCCTTTACCCTGGTGGGGTAGGGACCTGCCGCCTTCTCATCCGTGTTGGACAGAAGCGTATGGCTGTGGCCGCCGACAATCACGTCGATGCCGGGAACCTTGGCGGCAATTTCCTGATCCTTGGCATAGCCCACATGCGACAAAAGCACGATCTTGTTGATGCCCTGCCCCTCGATTTCCTTCACCGTCTCGTTGAGCGTGGAAATCTCGTCGCCAAACAGCACATCTTTGCCCGGCGAGGAGGTCTCGTCCGTATCGGAGGCGATGACGGAGATGATCGCGACCTTCTCCGGACCGTATTCCTTCACCACCCAGGGCTTGAACTTGCCGGAAATCGGAGAGGAAAGCCCGGCGAGCGTGTTGGCGGAGATCACCGGAAATTTCAGCGCGGCAATGAATTTCGCAAGCTCTTCCGGTCCGTCATCGAATTCGTGATTGCCGAAGGCCATGGCGTCGAAGCCGATGCCATTCATGAATTCCGCAATCGGCGCGCTCTTGTACTGGGTGAAGAACAGCGATCCCTGAAACTGGTCACCGGCATCGAGCACCAGCACATTCTGGCCGGAAAGCGCCTTGCGGCGCTCGTCGATGGCGGTCTTCATTCGGGCCACGCCGCCGAAGCAGTCTCCCTTGGCGTCATCTTCTGCCGCGCAGGTGCTGTCGAACTTGTTGATCGGTTCGATGCGGGAATGGAAGTCGTTGATATGCAGGATTTCCAGCTTGAAGTCGGCAAGGGCCTGAGAGCTGGCAAAGGCAAGAAACACGCTGGCAAGCAGGGTGGACGTGAAACGAGAGGACATCATGTTCTCCTTTTTTCGGCTGCTGGCGAAAGGGACGCCAGCGGCATGTGACGCATTGGTCCTGTCCGATTTATGACAGTCTGCGTTCGAAGGAGATGGTTTCACCAAGTTTTCGCGCTGGCAACCCCAAATTCCGCCCGCATCAAGCAAAAAGCCTCCGGAGGTTGATCCGGAGGCTTGCGGGACGGAGATCGGCCAATTCGGATCAGTTGATCTTGACGCCGGTGGAAACCATGGGCTGGGCCACACCCATCGGCGCGCCGCCGACCGTGACGTTGACCGGCATGTCCGTGCGGCGGGTCAGCGAGAACTGCGCGCCGCTCTCTGACGTGCAGTTCAGCTGGTTTGCCGAAACCAGCTGGCAATTGGCCCGCGAGGTGGTCTTCTTCATGGTCGAGTAGAAGCTGATCTGGATCAGCCCGCTCGGATCACTCGTATAGGTGCCCGAGGCCATGACCGCATTCGAGCCATCGGTGGTGCGGGTCGAGAAGGTGCCGCCCTGGAAGGTGGAAACCAGACCGTTCGGATCGCTCCATGCCCCCTCAACCGTTGCCGGGCGGGCGGGATCGGGAAGGGTGCGGGGTGTCGAGGTCGACTGGCAGGAGGCCAGCACCGCAGCGGCGGCGGCGAAAACAGCAATATGATGGCGCTTCATTGGTTTCTCCCGCGATTCGGACCCCTCAGGGGTTGTAAAATCATGGACCGGCCAAAGGTCTATGGCAAGTCATGCAACTGGCCGGAAAGGATCGAGATCCTCACCGGCCAGTCAAATCATGGATAATTCCGGTTTAGCGAACCAGAATATTGCGGAACTGCCAGGGATCCGACGTATCGATATCTTCCGGGAACAGGCCCGGACGACCCGTCAGTGGCGTCCAGTCGGTATAATGACCTTCAACCGGGCCAAGATAAGGCGACTGCACTTCGAGGCAACGCTTGTAATCCATCTCGTCGGCCTCGACGATGCCGGCCTTCGGATTTTCCAGCGCCCAGACCATGCCGGCGAGCACGGCGGAGGTTACCTGCAGGCCGGTCGCGTTCTGGTAAGGCGCGATGCGGCGGGTTTCTTCCAGCGAAAGCCGCGAGCCATACCAGTAGGCGTTCTTGTCGTGGCCATAGAGCAGTACGCCGAGTTCGTCGATGCCGTCGACCAGCTCATTCTCGTCAAGAACGTGCAGTTCCGGCTGATGGTTGCCGCCATTGCCGAACATTTCATGCAGCGACAGCACCGCATCATTGGCCGGATGATAGGCGTAGTGGCAGGTCGGGCGGAAGGTCACATCGCCATCCTTGTCCCGCACGGTGAAATAGTCGGCGATCGAGATCGACTCGTTGTGGGTCACGAGGAAGCCATATTGCGCGCCCGGCGTCGGGCACCAGGTGCGCACGCGGGTGTTTGCACCCGGCTGTTCCAGATAGATCGCGGCCTTCGAGCCCTTCTTGTGCTTCTTGGCGTTCTTCGGCATCCACTTCTCGTGCGTGCCCCAGCCAAGCTCGGAAGGCTGCAGGCCTTCGGAGATAAAGCCTTCGACGGACCAGGTGTTCCAGAAGACGTTGAGCGGCTTCGGGTTCTTGGTGCGCTGGGTGTCGCGCTCGGCAATGTGCACGCCCTTGACGCCGAGCTTCTTCATCAGCTTGGCCCAGCCTTCGCGATCATCCTGCGAAGGCTCGTCGAACTTCACCTTCATGTCCTTGGCAAGGTTCACGAGGGCCTGCTTGACGAACCAGGAAACCATGCCCGGATTGGCACCGCAGCAGGAAACAGCGGTGGTGCCGCCCGGGTTCTTTTCCTTTTCCTTGCGCACGGTTTCGCGCAGCGCATAGTTGGTGCGGGTGGAGTTGTCCGCTTCCGTATCGAAATAGAAGCCGAGCCAGGGCTCGACCACGGTGTCGATATAGAGCACGTCATGCTTGCGGCAGAGCTTCATGATGTCGAGCGAGGACGTGTCGACCGACAGGTTGACGCAGAAACCCTGACCCTTGCCTTCGGTGATCAGCGGCTTCAGCAGGCTCTTGTAATTGTCACGGGTGACGAATTCCTTGATGTGCTTGATGCCGTGCTTGGCGAAAATTTCCGCATCGCCCGGATGCACCTTGGGATCGATGACCACCAGCCGGCTCTTGTCAAACTTGAAGTGGCGCTCGATCAGCGGCAGCGTGCCGCGACCGATGGAGCCAAAGCCGATCATCACGATCGGGCCAGTGATTTCGCCATATACCGGATAGGATTGGTCAGTCATTTTCGGGCTTTCTCCTGAAAAACCAAGTGCGGAGCCGCGCCGGAACAACCGGCGGATCACGAAGGGGCCTTTGCGGGCAGCATTCCTGCGGGCGGGAGTATTGCGCCTTCACCGTGTCGTCAAGGCTTTCCGGCTGCAAATCCTGCCGCAAAATGGCTGATCCGGCTTGTATTCAATGCCTGTGACAGTTTTGTGAGCCCATTCGCAGCCGTTTTACACAAGACGCGCCGCAATCAGCCCCCGCAGCGAATTGCCGAGATAGAAGGTCCGGCCTTCAAGAGCGTCCGGCGTGAGCAGCGCCTCGCGCGCTTTCCCATCCGAAATCAGCGACTGGCGCAGAATGCCGGCAAGCAGACCGCAGGAAAGGGCGGGGGTCAGGAATTCCCCATCCTTCCCGGGCAGGAACAGGGAGGTGATCGTGCCCTCGCAGATCGCGCCCTGCTCGTTCAGAAGCAGAACCTCATCGGCCCGCTCCGCCGGAAATTCGGCCCGCGCGGCATTATAATGATCCCGCCGCGAGGTCTTGTGGGCCAGCAGCGGATCGGCGGAGGAGAGCCGTGTTTTCGCAATCGCCACCCGCCATACGGTTCCCTCCGCAAGCGGCTGGAAGGGCGCGTGGGTGAGGGAAATCGTGCCATCGACCAGAAGCTCGAGCCGCACCCGCCTTGCGCCTTCGTTCCTTGGAACCTCGGAAAGGGCCTGTTCGAAGGCCATGGCGGAGAAGGGGAGGGCAAGGGCCTTTGCCGATTGCTGCATGCGGGCCTGATGCAGCCCGAGCCGCAGAAAGCCTTCCCCGGGCTCAAACCTGAGCGTCTCGATCAGCGACAGCGGAGCCGGTTTCATCGGGCAATTCTCTGGTCGCCGATGGCAAAGCGTGCCTTCAGCAGGCATTCTTCATATTCGGATTCCGCCTTGCTGTCGAAGACGATGCCACCGCCGACATTGAACACCGCCCGGCCGTCGTCAAACAGCGTGATGGTGCGGATCGCGACCGAAAAGCGCATCGCGCCCGCCGGATCTATGAAGCCGATGGCGCCGCAATAGATGTCGCGCGGCCCGGCTTCGAGTGCATGCAGGATGGTCATGGCGCTGATCTTCGGTGCACCGGTGATCGAGCCGCAGGGGAAGAGGGCCGCAAAGATATCCGTCAGCGTCACCTCCGGCAGAAGCTTCGCCCGCACATGGCTCACCATCTGGTGCACGGTCGGATAGGTTTCCACCTCGAAGAGTTTCGGCACCGACAGCGTACCCACTTCGGTGATGCGGGAGATGTCGTTGCGCAAAAGGTCGACGATCATCCGGTTTTCGGCCTGGGTCTTGATGTCGTCCTTCATGGCCTGGATGATGGCCGCGTCTTCCACCGCGTCGGCGCCACGGGCCGCCGTGCCTTTCATCGGATGGGTCTCGATCCAGCCGTCGCGATCGACCTTGAAGAACAGTTCCGGCGAGCGCGACAGGATGACCGGCCCGTCGAGATTGACGAGCGCGCCGTATTTCACCGGCTGCCGCTCGATCAGCGACCAGAAGGCGGCGCGCGGATCACCGTTCCAGCGCGCCTCGATCGGCATGGTCAGATTGCACTGATAGGCATCGCCCTGCCGAAGGTGCCAGTGCAGCTTTTCAAAGCGGCTGCGATAGGCCTCCAGATCCCAGACGGCGCGGGGTTCCTGCAGGAAGGGCTCGTTTTCCACCCGCTGCACCGGCTGCGAAAGCGGATGCCCCGCCTCTGCTGGTACGGAAAACACACCGAATTGCAGATAGGGCGTCTCGCGGTTGTCGATGGCAAAGCCTTCGAGCTTCTTCTCGAACAGATGCCCCGCTTCATAGGAAAGCGCCCCCGCCAGCCATTTGCCCGCCGCGCGTGCCTCCTCCATGCGCTTGAGCGCGGGGAGGAAATCCTCACGCGAGCGCACGCTGATGATCTCTTCCGGCTCGGAAAAGATCATGCACTGCCCGGACTTGTCATCCCGGAAAAGAACGTAGGGGTCCTTGTTGGTCATGCCCTATCAAGCGCTTCCAGTTCGTCGATAAGCCCCTCAATCATCGACAGGCCCTTGCTCCAGAACGACGGATCGGTGGCGTCGAGGCCGAAGGGGGCGAGCAGTTCGGAATGGTGCTTGGTGCCGCCTGCCTTCAGCAGCTCGAAATATTTCTGCTGAAAGCCGCCTTCCGCCTTCTGGTAGACCGCATAGAGCGAGTTCACCAGGCAATCGCCGAAGGCATAGGCATAGACGTAGAAGGGCGAGTGGATGAAATGCGGGATATAGGTCCAGAAGGTTTCGTAGCCTTCTGACAGCCGGATCGCCGGGCCAAGGCTTTCGCCCTGTACCGCAAGCCAGATCGCGCCGATATCGTCTGCGGTCAGCTCGCCCTCCTTGCGGGCGGTGTGCAGACGCCGCTCGAATTCGTAAAAGGCGATCTGGCGCACGACCGTGTTGATCATGTCCTCGACCTTCTGGGCGAGCATCGCCTTGCGTTCGGCCTTGTCCTTCGTCCTGTCGAGCAGGGCGCGGAAGGTCAGCATTTCGCCAAAGACCGAAGCGGTTTCGGCGAGCGTCAGCGGTGTCTGGCACATCAGCGCACCCTGACCGGCGGCCAGCACCTGATGCACGCCATGGCCAAGCTCATGGGCGAGCGTCATCACGTCGCGCGGCTTGCCGAGATAGTTGACGAGCACGTAAGGGTGGGCCGACGGCGTGACGGGATGGGCAAAGGCACCCGGCGCCTTGCCGTCGCGCACCGGCGCGTCGATCCAGCCCTCGTTGAAGAAACGGCCGGCGATCTCGGCCATTTCCGGCGCGAAGCCGCGATAGGCCGAAAGCACGGTCTCCTGCGCTTCCGCCCAGGGGATGGTCGCATTCGGGGTTTCCGGCAGCGGCGCGTTGCGGTCCCAGAAGTTCATGACATCCATGCCCAGCCACTTCGCCTTCATCTTGTAATAGCGGTGGGAAAGGCGCGGATAGGCTTCCCGCACGGCTTTCGCCAGCGCATCCACCACCTCGCGCTCCACGCGGTTGGCGAGATGACGGCTGTCAGCAATATCCTCGAAGCCGCGCCAGCGGTCGGAAATCTGCTTGTCCTGTGCCAGCGTGTTGGTGATCAGCGTGAAAGTGCGCAGATTGGTCTTGAAGGTCTCGGCAAGCGCCTCGGCCGCCTCTCTGCGCTTTTCCGTATCCGGGTCCTGCAACTGGTTCAGCGCCACTTCAAGCGGCACGTCCTCGCCGTCGATCCGGAAGCGCAGGCTGGTCATCGTCTCGTCGAACAGGCGGTTGAAGGCAGCAGCCCCCGTCATGCCCTTTTCCATGAACAGCTGTTCCAGCTTGTCGTCCAGCTGATAGGGCTTGTCCTTGCGCAGGTCGACAATCCAGGGGCGATAGTGGCCGGTCTTCGCATCGCGGGCCATGGCGGCATCCACCTTCGCATCCTCCAGCCGGTTCAGTTCCAGCGCAAAGAAGATCAGATGCGCCGAAAGCGCGGTGAGCTTTGCCTGAACATCGCCATAAAGCTTGCCATTGGCCGGGTTGGCCGTATCGGAGGCATAGGTGAGGCCCGCAAAGGAGGAGATGCGGCCAAGAAGATCATCCAGCGCCTCGTAATCGGCAATCGCCTGACCAAGACCATTCGCACCATTGCCTGCGGCTGCCTCGTCGAGCCTGCCCTTCCATTTCGCCTCGAAAGCCTTTGCCATCGCTTCGGCGCGCTCAAGATCGGTCTTGAAGGCCGGGTCATTCGCCGAAGCATAGAGATCGGAAAGCTTCCAGACCGGCAGGTCGCCAAGCGCTCCCCCGTTCGGGTTGGCAGCGCTTGAGGCTTCGGCGGTCATCCTTGCGGCGGGCAGACATGCATGCATCGAAGACGGATCCTTCAAAATGGGCAAAAGGGTTGCGGCCGAAAGCAGGTGCCTGGGCCATGCGACGGGTCGCACAGATGTATTGCGTCCCTCCCATCCCGGCAAGGAGGCGAGGCGGATCATTATGAACTACAAACATGCCATTAGATAAAATCCTAACATTTCCTAAAACGAGATGTTCAAGCGGCTCTGGCAGTCTCACCCTCGAGATGACCTCTTTTGAGACGAAACGATCAACGATCCCGGAGTACGCGACCGTGACGGCACACATTCTTGTTGTTGACGACGATCCAGTTCAGCGCCGGCTGCTGAAGGCAGCCATCGAGCGCAATGGCCATACGGTGCATCTTGCCGAAAATGGCCGGGCGGGTCTGGAACTCCTGAAAGCCGCGCAGGTGGAGTTCCGCGTTGTCGTGCTCGATCTGATGATGCCGGAAATGGATGGTCTCCAGTTCCTGGATGCGCTTTCCGATCTCGGCATCGACATTCCCTGCATCGTGCAGACCGGCCAGAGCGGTATCGATACGATCGTGCAGGCCATGCGCGCGGGGGCCTTCGATTTCGTCGTCAAGCCGGTTTCTCCGGAGCGGATTTCAACGGCGATCCAGAATGCCCTGAAGCTCGATCAGCGCGAGGCGCGCGCCCGTGCGGGCCGCCGTGGCCGTCCGGGTGCCGTCGGTTTCAATGATATCGTGTCGGCAAGTCCGGCCATGCTGCGCGTGCTTGAGCTGGCACAGCGCGCGGCGGCTTCCGCCATTCCAGTGGTGCTGGAAGGCGAATCGGGTGTGGGCAAGGAACTGATTGCCCGTGCCATCCAGGCCTCCAGCGACCGCTCCGGCAAGCCCTTCATCACCGTCAATTGCGGCGCGATCCCGCATAATCTGGTGGAAAGCATCCTGTTCGGTCACGAAAAGGGCGCCTTTACCGGCGCGACCGAGAAACACACCGGCAAATTTGCCGATGCCGATGGCGGCACGCTGTTCCTCGACGAGATCGGCGATCTGCCGCTTGAGGTGCAGGTCAAGCTTCTGCGCGCCGTGCAGCAGGGCGAGATCGAAACCGTCGGCGCCAGCAAGGCCACCAAGGTGGATGTGCGGCTGATTTCGGCGACCAACAAGGATCTGATCGAAGAGGTGAAGGCCGGACGCTTCCGCGAAGACCTCTATTACCGCCTGAACGTGTTTCCGATCACCATCCCGGCGCTGCGCCGCCGCAAGGAGGACATTCCGCATCTGGTGCGGGTCTTCCTGCAGCGCTTCTCGCATGAACAGAAGCGGCGCACGCCGCTCGGCATTTCCGGCACCGCAATGGCGCTTCTGACCGCCTATGACTGGCCGGGCAATATCCGCCAGCTGGAAAATGCGATGTTCCGCGCGGTGGTGCTTGCCGAAGGGCCGGAACTGACCGAAGGCGATTTCCCGCAGATTGCAGCCCAGGTGCCGGGCTATCTTGCGCCGCTCACCCAGCCCGCGCGGCTGGAACTTGCGCCCGCCCTTTCGGTTGAGGACGTGGCCTCGATGCGCGAACAGGAAACGGCTGACCTGCGCCCGCAAATGCGCCAGCCGGTTGCCGCCATTGCCAGCACCGGCCCCGCAGGCGAAGTGAGAAAGCTTGCCGAAGTGGAAGAGGAACTGATCCGCTTTGCGCTGAAATTCTATCGTGGACAGATGAGCGAGGTTGCCCGCAAGCTCGGCATCGGCCGCTCCACGCTGTACCGCAAGCTCAAGGATTACGGAATCGATCCGGATGATCCGCTTGCAAACGCGGCCTGATCGGGCCGCTCCGCAGGGGAAACCGCGCCTTCGGTTTCCCCGAAATCGCGTCCGCGAATCACTCTTTCCCGCAACCGCTTGAAAAAAGTTCGCTCCGTTTGCGCGAGATCATAGCGTTAACGGTGGCGCAAGCATAATTTGTTACCAGATGTAAAGAACTTGTTAGTCGCTCGTTCACTATGTATGAAGAGCTTGTCTAACTGTGGCAATTTTGCCATTGTTCGACCGCATTCTCGGGTGATCTGGAACAGCATGCGCGATGATGCGCATGAGACGGGGTAAGAGTTGCACAGCGAATTTGAAAAGTCAGCGCAGGAAAATGCCGGGGAGACGGGCCGTCTGGGCCGTATGCTTCGCCGTTTGAAGCGTCTGATAGGCACCGGGCTTCTGCTCGGCGCGCTTGCTGCGCCGGGCCTCATGGCTTCCGGTGTGGATGCGCATGCGGAAACCCGCAGCCTGAAGCTCTATTTCGTGCACACGGGCGAAAAGGCCGTGATCACCTTCAAGCGCAATGGCGTTTATGACCGGCAGGGCCTGCAGCAGCTCAATCGCTTTCTCCGCGACTGGCGCCGCAACCAGCCGACCAAGATGGATCCGCGCCTGTTCGACCTGATCTGGGAAGTCTACCGCAAGAGCGGTTCGCGCACCTATATCAATGTCGTCTGCGGCTTCCGCTCGCCTGAAACCAATTCCCTGCTCCGCTCTCGCACCAAGGGTGTCGCCGAAAAGAGCCAGCACATCCTTGGCAAGGCCATGGATTTCTTCATTCCGGATGTGAAGCTCGCCAAGCTGCGGGAGATCGGCATGAAAATGCAGGTCGGCGGCGTGGGCTTCTATCCGCGATCCGGTTCGCCTTTCGTGCATATGGACGTCGGCAATGTGCGCGCCTGGCCGCGCATGAGCCGCTCGGATCTGGTGCGCCTGTTCCCGGATGGCCGGACATTGCACATACCCGCCGACGGCAAGCCGCTGCCCGGCTACCAGCAGGCCATGGCTGACTACAAGCGCCGCGTGGGTTCGAACCATATCGAGATTGCCGATACCGGCCCGACGCGGAAGAAGGGCTTCTTTGAAACCCTGTTCGGTGGTGGTGCCGACGAGGAAGAGGATACCGCGCCGGAAACCGCGGTTGCCTCGGCTGAACCCGCGCCCGCACCGCGCAAGGAACAGGTGCTGACGGCAGCGCCCGACGATGGCCAGCAGGTCATGGCGGCGGCAGAAATCAATCCGCCGATCCCGCTCGGTCGCCCGGCCTTCTCGAATGATGTCGGAAACAGCGGCGTGGCGGCAGCGCTTGTCGAACCGCCAAGCGATACGGCCGCCGCAGCCCTTGCGGCAGCGACGACGCCGCAGCCGGAGCAGTATCCGGACCTGCAGGCCTATAATATTCCGGTTCCGACCCTGCTTGGAAAGCGCCTGCAGAATGGCGATGCCCAGACAGAAACCGAAACGGCCATGCTGACAGGGGACGAAACGCCGCCGGAGCTTGCCGATGTGCCGGTCCCGGTCAGTCGTCCGGCCGGTGCCGAAGCCCTTCTTGCCGCGGCAGAAGGTGCGGACGAGGCAGAGGTGGATCAGGCCGAACAGGCAAGCCTTTCGCCCTCTGCCGCTGCCGCTCTCGATGCCAATGGCGGCGAGCAGCAGACGGCCATGCTGGCACCGAAGGATGCGGGCCTTGCGCCGGGTGAGCCCTATTCAACCGATGAGGCCGAAGCCGAGAACGAGGAGGAAATTGCCTCGCTTCCCGGACAGCCGGATGCGCAGGCTCCCGATTTCGGCGACAATTTCGATCAGCCGAAGGTGGAAGAACCGACCCTTTCCGAGGGCGTTCCGGTCAAGGCCGGTCGCCCGACCGCCAAGGATGCCGTGGTTGCCGCAAAGAGCGGTCAGAAGGCACTCACTGGCGATGTGCTGGCCAAATGGGCGCTTGAAAATGCCCGCATCACCACCGCGACCCGCGAGGTCAAGGCACCGCGCTTTGTCAGCGTCGCGATGCGCGCCAAGGCTGCGGCCCCTGCTTCCGGTGGCTTCACCACCAAGACCGCCGATATCGATCCGGCCCGCTTCAACTGAGCAGGCCCGTCATGAAATGAAAAAAGCCCGCTTCGAAAGAGGCGGGCTTTATGCTGTCGGATTGCCGGTCTGACGAAGGTTATTGAGGATGCGCTCGACCATATCCTGCTTTTCCCAATCCAGCCTCCGCAACCGCCGGGCATAGAGGCGGTCTATCTCGCCGTAATAGATCAGAGTTTCAAGAAACGAGCGAAAACCTTCAGCTGAAAGGACATCCTTTACGTCGCGTTCTGGTGAAAACGCCAAAAACAGACGTGTCTTGTCGCCATCACTCATTTCGAACACAAGTTGATGCGCGAAGCGGTTTCGGATGCTGTTCAGAATATGGAGCGTCTGTACGTATCCCTCCGGGAACAATCCATGCGCCTCGCAAAGCCTGAGCTTTTCGCCAAAACCGCGATAGCCGCCACCAAAATAGGCGTCCGGGCTGGGTAAGATATCTTTCAGGTATTCGGTGAGGATATGGTCGATGAAAATATGGCATGCGATCAGGCAGACCCAGTCTTCCGGCGAGCCAAGCCTTTCCTCAATTTGCTCCGGCTCCAGGCTGAAATCCTGAAGGTCGATTTTCCGGAGAGTCTTTTCCCATGCGAGTGGCATCAGAAGGTCTGAAGGTACAAAGGAATTTGAAAACAAAACACACCCGGTAAACACGGGTTTACCGGGTGTGTTTATATCCTTGATTTCGGATGTTTTCAATCAAAGTACGGACGTATTCTTGCCTGACGAAGATCGCTTCCGCCTTTGCCTGTCATTTCATTCCATGCCGAGTGCAGCCATATAGGTCTGGAGAATCGCTTCTTCCTCAAGGCGCTCATCCCGGTCCTTCTTGCGCAGACGCAGGATCGTGCGGATTGCCTTGGTGTCGTAGCCGCGGCCCTTGGCCTCCCCCATGACGTCCTTGATGTCGTCAGCGATCGTCTGCTTTTCTTCTTCCAGGCGCTCGATGCGCTCGATGAACTGGCGAAGCTCGGCTGCGGCGACGTTTTCGACTGCGTTATTCTCGTCCATGCTGCGTTCCTTTAAGTGATCGAGTGGCCGTGTAACCGGCCTTGAATTGCCCTTTGGCTGCTGAACTGCCGGTATCTTGCGGCAAAATCAAGTCAAAAGGCGCAAGGGCTGCTCCGGTACGGCTGTGGATAGCGGGTGCATTCAGGCGGAAGGGTAGGGGCCGGTGCGGGAAGGGTGGATTTCGAGCACATGCAGATCCGGGTCCGCATCGAGTGCCGCGAAGATCGGGGCGAGCCGGTCGGCCCAGGCGCTGACGCCCGGATCGTCGCCGATCAGGTCCTGTCGCACCTCCAGAAGCGCATGCGGCATGCCGCGGATCAGGCAGTGCCGGTAGAGCGTGTCGCCCTTCAAGGCGCCGTCATAGGGTTCGTTGTCGCCGACGATCAGATCGCCATCGGCGGAAAGGGCCTCGATCAGCGGCCGGGCGGCGCGCCCGTCGCTATCCCACAGAACGGCCGCATGCCAGGGCCGCGGCACCCCTTTCCAGACCGGCGTATAGGAATGCATCGACAGAACCAGCGGCACGGTTCCCGCTTCCAGCATCGGCTCAAGCACGCTTTCGATCGCGGCGTGATAGGGCCGGTGATAGGTGGCGATGCGGTGGTTCCATTCCTCGACAGAAATCGGGTGATTGCCTGTCACAATCGCGCCATCGGAAATCTTCATGATCAGGGTCGGGTCATCCTCGCCCCGGTTCGGATCGATCAGCAGGCGGGAAAAGCGGGAGAAAACCGCAGCGCAGCCAAGTCGCGCGGCGAGCTTCCGCGTCAGCGGCTCGACGCCGATGTCATAGGCGATATGCCGCGAAAAGGCGGAAGGAGGCAGGCCAAGATTGCCATAATGTGGCGGCACGATATTGGTGGCGTGATCGGCCAGAAGCACGATGCCGGACGGGCCTGCCGCCGGGATGATCTCGAACGGAAGCGCATCGGCTTCAGAATGCTTGGACATGGGAGAACCGGAATGTTTCCTAAAAACTCTGGCTCTGATGCCATGGCGGGGGCACAAGTGCAATGCACCGTTAACGCTCGGGCGCCTATGGTCCGGGTCCTTCGCCTCCGCAAGGCCGGGGCTTGCGCTCCGGGCAAGGCAGGCGTGATACTTCATCCTTCCCGATGGTGGCGCGACGGAATAAAATCGATTGAATTCCCGGGCGCCTCTGCGTTGACTTTCGGGTCCCGCCGTCGCAAGAAGACAGTGCAACAGGTAAACATGGAGTCCGGGCGGAAGCCGTGATTATGACAATCAATCCCATTTCGCAGGCGTTGTTTGGTTTGGCTGTCCTTGCCGCCACGCTTGGAAGCGCGGGCAGGGCGCATGCAGAATTCAGGGTTTGCAACAGCACGCAAAACCTTGTCGGGGTGGCAATCGGCTACCGGGCAAAGGATGGCTGGACGACCGAGGGCTGGTGGCAGATCCCTGCCGCCGCATGTGCCACGCTGATCGAGGGCAAGTTGCAGTCCCGATACTACTATCTCTATGCCGAGGATGCGGCCCGTGGGGGGCGCTGGTCCGGTGACATCAAAATGTGCGTAGCCCAGGACAAGTTCAAGATTTCCGGCGTGAACGACTGTTTCAAGCGCGGTTTTCTGCAGATGGGCTTCAAGGAATATGACACGGGTCGTCAGGCTGGCTGGATGGTGCAGCTCAACGACGCGTCCGGTAGCCAGGAAAGCACCAAGCAATGAAGCGTAACCGCAAAGTAAAGATCCTCGCAACGCTCGGTCCGGCCTCCGCCGAGGAGGACATGATCCAGAAGCTGCACGAAGCAGGCGCGGATCTTTTCCGCATCAACATGAGCCATGCCAGCCATGACGTGATGCGAATGCTGATTTCCCGCATCCGGTCGGTGGAAGCACGCTGTGGCCGGCCAATCGGCATTCTCGCCGACCTTCAGGGGCCGAAGCTCAGGGTGGGCAAGTTTGCCGAAACCAAGGTGAACCTCACCGTCGGGCAGACCTTCACGCTCGACAACAAGGATGTGCCGGGCGATGCAACCCGCGTGTTCCTGCCGCATCCGGAAATTCTCCAGGCCGTTCAGCCGGGCCATCGCCTGCTGATCGATGACGGCAAGCTGGCGCTGCGCGCGGAAAAATGCGACGGCCAGTCGATTGTCTGCACCGTCGTGGCCGGCACGAAGATTTCCGACAAGAAGGGCGTGAGCCTGCCTGATACGCTGCTGCCCGTGGGTGCGCTGACCGACAAGGACCGCGCCGATCTCGATGCGGTGCTCGCTACCGATGATGTTGACTGGGTGGCGCTTTCCTTCATCCAGCGTCCGGAGGATCTGGCCGAGGTGCGCAAGATCGCGCGCGGCCGTGTCGGCCTGATGTCGAAGATCGAAAAGCCGCAGGCGATCGAACGGATCGATGAAATCATCGAGCTCAGTGATGCACTGATGGTGGCCCGTGGCGACCTTGGCGTGGAAATGCCGCTGGAATCGGTGCCCGGCCTGCAGAAGCAGATGATCCGCGCCTGCCGCAAGGCGGGCAAGCCGGTTGTGGTCGCCACCCAGATGCTGGAATCGATGATTTCGGCGCCGGTGCCGACCCGCGCCGAAGTTTCCGACGTGGCAACCGCCGTGTTCGAAGGCGCCGATGCCGTGATGCTTTCGGCCGAATCCGCCTCGGGCGAATATCCGGTGGAGGCGGTCTCCACCATGGCCTCGATTGCCAGCACCGTGGAGCGTGACCCGCATTATTCCGGCATCATCTATGCGCAGCGCCCGCAGCCGGAGGCAACCGGAGCCGATGCGATTTCGCTCGCCGCCCGCCAGATTGCCGAAACGCTGAAACTCTCTGCCATCGTTACTTATACCTCGTCCGGCACGACCGGCCTTCGCGCCGCCCGCGAGCGGCCGCAGGTGCCGGTGCTGGCGCTTTCGCCCATCGTGCAGACGGCGCGCCGCCTCTCGGTGGTCTGGGGCCTGCATTGCGTGGTCACCCAGGATGCGACCGACCTCGACGACATGGTCAACCGCGCCTGCCGCATCGTCTGCGGCGAAGGCTTCGGCAAGCCGGGTGACCGGGTGATCATTTCCGCAGGCGTTCCGCTCGGAACACCGGGCGCCACCAACATGCTGCGCATCGCCTATATCGGCTCGGATGGCCTCAGCGGCATCTGAGCCATCGGCTTCCGTTTACAAGAGCCGCGCATCCTCAGGGCTGCGCGGCTTTTTCATGCCCAGTTCAGAGGCCGCTCCACAATCGACCCGTCCGCCCGGATCACCTGCGCCGGAAACTGGGCGGCGGCCAGTTGATGATCGTCGATCTGGACGATGAAGGTGCTGACCTTTTGCAGGGACGGCGAGGGAATTGGCCGACCCCGTTCGCGCTGATGGCATGGTGCAACAATCCCAACCGGCTTTGCGACCTCTCGGGTGACGATGCGGATTGGCTCGATGAGATCCGTATCATTGGAAAGAACCAGCGCCTGATCAAACCGGTCAAGCAAGGCATCGCGAACCAGATGACTGGCAAGATTGACATCGCTGCCCTTCTCTTCGGCTTTCGCAATCTTGACCAGACGCGGGGGCGGAAGGTTCCAGATATAGTCCGAAGGGCTGCTCTCGGGTGGTTGGCAGAGGAAGGCCATTTTCTCGCTGAAAAGGAAATTGCCATAGTGAATATGAACATTTGGAACTGTCCCGAGCGCAGACAGATAGGCTTGCTGCCTTGCAGGTGCGGATGCATCGATCTTCGATGACACTCTGGCCGTGTAGTAATTTACACGGATTTCGCTTGTGGCGTCGGGAGTTATAATTCGTCCGAGCGCTCCAAGATCAAGCCAGCGAAAACCACGCTGACGCTTTAGCCTCAGATGATAGAAATTAAATCCGTCTATGTAAATAAAGACACGCATAATGAAACTATGCATGAAAACGCAAGGGCTGCAACGGGTTTCCGCTACAGCCCTTGGACCGTCAGCACGCTGAACGGTGGGTAGACAATATAGGTATCATCTAAAGTACGGTTCTGTCAAGGTTTGCTTCTCGCAAGCCGCCCTTCCAATACGCGCGCCTCGGCTTGCAGATCGTGGGCCTTGCCGGAGAGTTTCTCGATGGCCGCGATCGCAAGGTCGGTTGCGATATAGTCGGGTTTGTGGCCGAGGCCCCTGATCCACAGCAGTTCCGATCCCTTGATATCCCGGGCGAGGCCGCGGGAATGGATCTCTTCCAGCACGATATCGTCGCTGTCGCCGGTGATGATCACGGTCGGTGCGGTAATCTTCGGATAGTCTTTTGCGATGCGGCTGACATAGTCGTGCAGGTTTGCCACATCCTCGGCATTGGCGGCGAAGGTTGCAGGCCGCAGCACCAGCGGGATCGCGGCTCTTTCCGTGTAGCCCGGCGGAACCGGATTGGGATGGAACACGGCCTTAGCGCCGCTTTCCATCCGCTGCAGGCCCGCGGGAAGGGAAATCAGCCGCGTGAACAGCCAGCCGATACCGGGCGTGGAGGCGACACGGTAATACCAGTCGACGCCGCCCGGCCAGGGATGGGTGGCTGGCGCGAGGAAGACGAGGCCTGACACGCGCTCGGGATGGCGAAGCGCAAGGCTTGCCGCAATCGAGCCGCCGAAGGAATGCGAGACGATGATCGCCTTCCCGATGCGATAGTGATCCAACACCTTGACGATGGCATCGGCCTGACCGGCGGGGAAGGCATTTTCCGGCCCGCCGCGCTCGGAATAACCATGCCCCGGCCTGTCGACGAAGAGTAGCTCTCCCCGGCCGGTCAGCGGCTTCAGGAAAGCGCCTGCCGGATCGAGCAGATTGCCGCTCGCGCCATGAATGAAGACCAGCGGCGGCAGCTCCGCTTGCGGCCCCTGCGGCACATGCAACGCATTCATCCGATAGCCGCCGACATCGATCAGCGTCCCGCGATTGGGATAGGCCGCTTCCAGTGCCCGGGCGCGAAACCAGGTATAGAGGCCAAGCCCGAGACCAAGGGCGATAAGAAGGAAGACGAGAAGGGCGGCGATTTTCAAAGCGAGCATCCGAACCGGGAGAAAGCGAGGCGGGGCAAGGCCTATGTGCGGCTGCCCGCCAGTTTTTCAAGGAGGTCCCGCATCTGGTCCTGCGCATTCCGGTCGGTCGGGTAGAGTTTCAGATAGGCTTCCCAGACCTTCAGTGCCGCCTCTGTCTTCCCTTCGCTCGCGAGAATGCCTGCAAGACCGGACAGAGCGCCGAGGTGGCGCGGTTCAAGAGCCAGCACGCGTTTGATATCCTCGATGCTCTTGCGGTTGTTGCCGAGCGAGAAATGCAGCGTTGCCCTGAGGTTCCAGCCCTCCGGATAGTCCGGACGCAGCAGGATGACCTGATCGAGATAGTCGAAGGCGGCCGCCGTCTGGTTGGCGGTGAGCGCATTGGCGGCCCGGCCCATCAGGAGGTCGATGCTGGCGCTGTCCGATTCGGTTAGCGCAAGGCGGATTTCGCCCGCGATCGCCTTGGCCTGTTCGGCATCGCGCTCCCGCTTCAATTGCCGGAACAGCGTATCCAGCCGTATTTTCAGCGGTTTTTCGGAAAGATCGCCGGTGCCGGGAGCGGCCAGCGGAGCGGGGTCTTCACTGATCGTCGTCTCCTCGGCCCCCACCGGATGGACGGGCAAGGCAAGGAAGAAGGGGACGATCAGGACCATGGACATGAAAAAGCGCATGGCGGGCATGATAGCCCGCCATGGCGAAGGATCAAACAGAAAAGCTTGCCCGGAGGCGAACGACCGGCTCACCGGCCGCTGTATTCAGCCCTGACGGGCCTTGAAGCGCGGGTTCTGCTTGTTGATGATGTAAACGCGGCCCTTGCGGCGCACGATGCGGTTGTCGCGGTGACGGGCCTTGAGCGACTTGAGCGAATTCTTGATCTTCATTTTCTGATCCGCGAGGTTGGACGGGGAACAAATATTCGCCCGGGAACTGTTTCACTTCAAAGCGCGCTCTCGCCCGCTTTACTTGGGTTGGCAGGCAGATACCCGTTTGACCCTTTTGTGTCAACCGCTTCCCCGCTCAAAAAGCCGGGGGAAAGGGGTTGTGGACGGCATTTGTCAGGCCTTTTTGCCGGTCAGCCAGGTCACATGGCCCATCTTGCGGCCCGCCCGCGCCTCGGTCTTGCCATAGAGATGCACCAGCGCATCATCCAGCTTCAGCCAGTTGGCAAGGCCGTGAATGTCATCGCCGATCAGGTTCTGCATCACGCAATCGGAATGGCGGCGGGGATTGCCAAGCGGCAGGCCGGTGATTGCCCTGACATGCTGCTCGAACTGCGAGACCGCGCAGGCCGCTTCCGTCCAGTGGCCGGAATTGTGCACGCGCGGCGCGATTTCATTGGCGATCAGCGACCCGTCCGCGAGCACGAAGAATTCCATGCCGACAACCCCGACGTAATCGAGGGCGGCGAGCAGCTTTTCGGCCGCCGCCATCGCGGCGCGCGCCGTTTCCGCGGATACCGAGGCGGGAAGCGTCGAGGTGTGCAGAATGCCGTCGCGATGCACGTTTTCGGCCGGATCATAGGCGCGCACGGTGCCATCCGGGCTGCGGGCGGCAATGACCGAGATTTCCCTGACGAAGGGCACGAAGCTTTCGAGAATCAGCGGTCCGCCGCCAAGCGCCGCAAAGCCGCCTTCCGGACTGTCTTCTGCCGAACGATAGACTTTCTGCCCCTTGCCGTCATAACCGAATCGCCGCGTCTTCAGCACGCCCTTGTGGCCGAAGGCTTCGAGCCCGGCCTTCAGGTCGTCATCGCTGTCGATGGCGCGGAAATCGGCGGTCGGAATACCGGCGGCATTGAGAAAACGCTTCTCGGTCAGCCGGTCCTGCGACACTTCGAGCGCCTTCGGTGGCGGATAGACCGGCACGCGGGCGGCGAGCTTTTCAGCGGCTGCGACCGGGACATTCTCGAATTCATAGGTGATGACGGCGGCAGCCTCGGCCAGCGCCTCGAGGGCTGCCGGATTGTCATAGGGCGCGACGATCTGGCGGTTCGCCACCTGGGCTGCCGGGCAATCGGCCTGCGTTTCCAGAATGATGGTGCGGAAATTCAGCCGTGCTGCGGCCATGGCCAGCATGCGGCCCAGCTGGCCGCCGCCGATAATGCCGATTGTCTTGTCTTTCATCAGGCGTCGTCCATGGGATATTCGGCAACCGAGGCGCTCTGGCGCTCGCGCCATTCGTCCAGCCTTTCGGCCAGTTCGTCATCGTAAAGGGCAAGAACGGCGGCCGCGAGCAGCGCGGCATTGACGGCACCCGCCTTGCCGATCGCCAGCGTTCCGACCGGAATGCCTGCCGGCATCTGCACGATGGAAAGGAGGCTGTCCTGTCCGGAAAGCGCGCGCGACTGCACCGGCACGCCGAAAACCGGCAGCGGCGTCATCGAGGCGCACATGCCGGGCAGATGAGCCGCACCGCCAGCGCCTGCAATGATCACCTTGAAGCCTTCGTCGCGTGCCGATTTGGCAAAATTCACCAGCCGGTCGGGCGTGCGATGTGCCGAGACGATACGCGCCTCATAGGCAATATCCAGCGCATCCAGTGTATCTGCGGCGTTTTTCATGGTCTCCCAGTCGGACTGGCTTCCCATGATGATGGCAACGGGCGGTCGTTCGGTCATCAGCAGGTTTCCCGTCATGATCAGGCGATGATATCCGGAATGATCTGGTCCTCGAGCTTCTGGATTTTATCCTTCAGCACCAGCTTCTTCTTCTTCATCCGCTGGATCCGCAGCATGTCGCATCCGGTCTCGATCATCGCATTGATGGCCACGTCGAAATCCTCATGCTCCTGCCGGAGGCGCGCAACCGTAAGCCGAATTTCTGCCTGATCCTGATCAGCCATAAAATGCCTTCCCCCATTCCTGTTCCAGCGGGCATTGTGTGCCCATCGCCACGGATTGCGCAAGCTCCTATCACCAATTACCGGTAACGGGAAGTTAGGCTTGAGCCAGAATTCGCCTTCGACAAACCGTCATCTTCGTGTCACACTCCTCAAGTTGACAAACGAGTCCCGGCTCGTCCGGGCAACAACAGAGGAAGGACGTTCAAATGACCATTGAGGCTCATCTGGAATCGCTTGAAAAGAAGCATGTCGCCCTTGAAAGAGAACTGCACTCTGCCCTTGCATCCCCTTCGGTCAATGATCAGGAAATCGCCGATCTCAAGCGCCGCAAGCTGCGCCTGAAGGATGAAATGGAGCGTTTGAAGACCCGCTACTGAGGCTGGTTGTGGCGCCTGAACGACAGCGCCCTCAAGTGAAGCGTGCAAGACGCGGCAATCCGGATCCGGCAAAGGGAGTAGAGCGATCCGGTTGATTGCCGAAAGCCTTGAAAAAAGAGGCATCGAGAACATCGCCGGTGGTCATCACCGGCCCCCGTTTTCCGGGAGAGCAAGGAAGGGCAGGGACCCGCCGCTCTCCCGATTTCATGTCCGGATGACGGATTATGAGGACCAGAACTGGTCCAGCCAGAGATTGAGCTTGTCAAAACCGCGGGCATTGACCTTGTAGAACCGGCGCGTGCCTTCCTGGCTGACACTGACGAGACCGCAATCGAGAAGCGCTTTCAGATGCTGCGAGACCGCCGGGCGGCTGATCGGCAAACCTTCCGCCAGAGCGGAAACGGTTTTCTCGCCCCGCCGCAACTCCTCCAGCAAAAGCCGCCGATGAGGATCTGCGATGGCGGCAAAGGGATCAGTCCGGTTCATGCCTGGAGTCGGTTCCTGTGAACGTTCAAATGTTACAAAGCACCTTGGAAGACTAACCTATACGACTCGTGCAGGCGCGCAAAGCGGGAAATGCTGCAATCGGGCGTTCAGCCGGCAAGGCCGGACCAGAAAAGTTTCAGGCCCGTGAGCAGCGCCATGCCATACATGAAGGGATAGTAGGTTTCCTTCTTCATGCGTTTTACCACCCAGGCACCGGCAATCGTCGCCAGCGGCACGAAAGGCAGTAGCGTCAGCGACACCCAGATATTCTGCATGTCGAGCTGGCCGAGCGCGGCATAGGGAATGAGCTTCACGAGGTTCAGCACCGCAAAGAAGCGCACGGCGGTGCCGGTGAAATCCTTCGGATCGAGCCCGAGCGGCAGCGTGTAGATCTGAAAGGGCGGGCCGCCCGCATGACTGACAAAGCTCGTATAGCCCGAAAGCAGACCCCATGCGCTCGCCCGCAGCGGATCGTGTCCGCGCACCACTTCCGCGACGCCGGATCTTGCCTGCAGGCGGCCATGGAAATAGCGCAGCGCAAACAGAATGGTCGTGCCGCCGATGACGAGCTTCAGCAGCGATTGCGGCACCATGGATGCGGTCAGATAGCCGACGAGAATGCCCGCGAGCGCGCCCGGCAGCATGATTTTCAGCACCGCCATATTGTAGTGCTTGCGCCAGATCCACAGCGCCACCCAGTCCATGAAGATCAGCACCGGCAGCATGATGGCGGCCGCCTGTACCGGCGAAACGGCCATGGCAAGCAGCGGCACGCCCATCAGCGACAGGGCTTCCCCCATGCCGCCCTTCGAGAGGCCGACGAGGGTGACCGCCGGTATGGCCACGAGATAAAAGGCGAAATCGGGAGACATGACGAGTTGATCCTTGTGCCGTCCCGGTCTATCGGATTTACTCGAAACAAACGAGGGCATTCGGGCCGCTTTCAGTACGCTCTGGAGCCAGGCCCGCGCATTTTCCCGGAGACAGTCATGAGTTCACCCGAAGACCGCTGCCGCCTGGTGCTGATCCTGCCGGAAGGCATGGAGGCCGCCGCGCTGAAGGAAAGCCTTTCCGCTGCCCTGAAGGGAGGCGATGTTTCCTCGGTCATCCTGCCGCAATATGCGCTGTCGGATATGGACTTCCAGAAGCTTGCCGCCGATCTGGTGCCGCTGGTGCAGGATGCAGGTGCCGCAGCCCTCATCGCAGGTGACAGCCGCGTTGCCGGTCGGGTGAAGGCCGACGGCCTGCATATTGCCGGTTCGGTTGCCGATATGGCCGAGGCGATGGAACGCCACAGCCCGAAGCTGATCGTCGGCGGCGGTTCGGCGCAGGAGCGTCACACCGCGCTTGAGCTTGGCGAGTTGCGGCCCGATTACGTTTTCTTCGGCAAGCTCGATGGCGATATCAAGCCGGAGGCGCATCCGAAGAACCTCGCGCTTGGCGAATGGTGGGCCTCGATGATCGAAATCCCCTGCGTGGTGATGGGCGGAACCGACCTTTCCTCGGCGCTCGCTGCGGCGGAAACGGGGGCGGAATTCGTGGCGCTGCGTCAGGCGATCTTTTCTGCGCCGCAGGGCGCTGCTGCCGCTGTTACCGAGGTGAACGCGCTGCTTGACGAAAAAGCGCCACGGTTTGCTGATTGAGACGGGTGCATGAAGAAGACCGTCCTTTGCCTTGCAAGCCTTGCCGTTGTCCTGTCGTTGCCTGCGCTTGCGGGCGCGGAGGAAACGGTTGTGAGCAGGCCTGCAAGCGGTGCGGCTGAAACCCTGAAGCAGGGCCGCGTCGTCCCGGGGGGCGTAAGCCCGCAGACCGGAACCGACCAACCGCTGATCAGCGAACCCGCGCCTGCCGAGCCCGGCCAGAAGAGCGGCGGCCTGACGCTTCTGGAGCGCATGGGCGCATCGCTTCCGCCGCTGCCGCCGGAAAAGCCGTTCACCGGACGGGTGGATGAGGCCTACGGCGCCTATCAGCGCGGCTTATACGTGACGGCGATGGAGCTTGCGCTTCCGCGCGCGCAGCTTGGCGATCCGGCAGCGCAAACGCTTCTTGGCGAGCTGATTTCCAACGGACTTGGCGTGCGCAAGGATTTGAAAGCGGCGGCCTTCTGGTATCAGCAGGCCGCAGATCATGGTGATCCGGGCGCGATGTTCCGCATGGCCATGCTGCTGATGGAAGGCGATGTGGTGAAGCAGGACAAGGCCAAGGCCGATGCCCTGATGCGCAAGGCCGCCGATGCCGGCAATGCCGCGGCTGCCTTCAACCTCGCCCAGATCATCATCGGCGAGGGCAAGGGGCCGGAAAGCCTGAAGAAGGCAATGCCCTATTATCGCACCGCCGCCGAGGCGGGCATTCCCGACGCGCAATATGCGCTCTCCCAGATCTACATGAGCCTGCCGGAACTCGGGGCCGACCACAAGCAGCAGGCGGAAGACTGGATCCGCAAGGCCGCGCTGCAGCGGTTTGATACGGCAGAGCTTGATCTCGGCCTCTGGCTCGTCAATGGCACGCTCGGCAAGCGGGATTACGACGCGGGCTTCCGCTGGCTGCGCCGGGCGGCCCTTCAGGGCAATATCTCGGCTGCCAACAAGCTCGCCCATCTCTATATCAACGCGCTTGGCACGCGGCCTGATCCGGTCGAGGCGGCGAAGTGGTATGTGATCTCCCGTCGCGCCGGTCTGCCGGACCCGATGCTCGAGGATTTCTTCCTGGGCATCGAGGAGGACCAGCAGCAGAAGGCCGTCGAGGCCGCCGATGCCTTCCGGCCGCGCCGATGAGTGAGGCCGCCCTTTTCGATTGCCAGTCCTGCGGCGCCTGCTGTTCCTACAGTGCCGACTGGCCGCGCTTCACGCTGGAATCGGATGAAGAGATTTCCCTCATTCCGGAAGCGCTGATTGCAGCCGATCTTTCCGGCATGCGCTGCGAGGGCGTGCGCTGTCTGGCGCTCAAGGGCGAAATCGGCAAGCATGTGGCCTGCACCATCTATGCGGTGCGCCCGCAGGTCTGCCATGCCTGCATGCCGGGCGATCCCGAATGCCTGATGGCACGCGAGGAACACGGCATTACAACCCTCTGACCTGAAACGAAAAAGGGCTCCCGAAGGAGCCCCTTGAATAACCGGTACTGATCCGGTCAATGTACGTTGAAGGCGGTGCGCAGCAGCGAGAGCTGGGCCTGAACGCTGTTTTCATTGTCCGGGGTCGGGGCGACATCGGCCGGGCGGTAGATTTCGCGGTCGAGGATCGCAACGCGATTCTGCAGGCGCAGGGAGCGTTCGATCAGATCGCGGAAGGCTTCCGGCAGATCGTTCCAGCCCGGAGCGCTGCGGTCGACATTGAAGCTGTCGAGACGCACCTTGCGCTTTTCGCTCATCACCTGATCGCGGGTCATCTCGCCATTGTTGACGGCGCGCTGCAGGAGCAGCCAGGAGGCCATCTGCATCAGGCGGGTGGTGAGACGCATGGATTCGGCCGCGTAAAGCACGGAAGCCATGCGCGGCAGAACCTTTGCGGCGGCGCGGCCGGTGCCATCCAGATAGGATGCGGTTTCTTCCACCAGCGCCATGCCTTCAGAATAGAGTGCCTTGAACTGGGCCGAGGAAGCGGCGCGTCCGGCAAAGCTGATCGTGTTGAGGCCAAGTTCCGACATCTGTAGAAATCCCCGTAAAACGCACACACACTTCAGGAAACCGGGTGGAACAAGCCTTGCTGCCTGCCGCCCTTTTCATGCCCCAAACATGATCGCTTTACCGAAAATCCGCAACCCGTTTCTTAAGAAAGGGTTAATTCCCACAGTTTCAACCTTTTTGCCCACAGCAAAGACAAAAAAAGAGCCGCTGGAAAAGCGGCTCTCAAGGTAAAACAGGGAGAAAATCAGACGACTTTTCCGAAGAAGAAGCGGCCTGAGTCCAGAAGCTCTGGATGAGGAGATAATCGAATATAAAGACTAATTCGTGGTTAACGGGCACAAGATTTGGCCCTTTTCAGTATTGATTTCATTCATCGTAAAAGCTGTGAAGCCTGTCTTTTCAACGCTCTGATTGAAAGATCAGAACTTGAACAGGCTTTCCGCCGCCGCCCGGCCTTTCAGCTTCGACTGGCGCTCCGTTTGAAGCCTTTCGATCTCCGATTTCAGAAGATCGATTCGCGCGGAAAGCTCGTCGGCGGAAAGCAGCGAGAGGTCCGAGCCGATTTCGTGGGCGATCTTCTTTTTCGGGCTTTCCTCGTCGAACAGGCTCATATCGCGGCTCCCGGGCTTGTCTCTTCCGCGTCCACGCCATGTTCGGGCAGTGGTGCGGCCCGCGGATTGAGCGCCAGGCTTTCCGGGGTTGTCAAGGGACCGGCGCTGGTTGCGGTGAAGCTTTCGCGCGCACCCACCGGCTTTGCCTTGCGGATGCGGCTGCGGATCATCGCATAGATCACCAGTGCCACATGCGAAAAGCCGGTGACGAGAAAGAGCGCATAGGGGCCCGCCGCCGTCATTACCGGGCCGCCGATGGTCGGGCCGATCACGGTGCCGATACCGTAAAGCAACAGCAACCCGCCGGAAACCTTCACGAAATCCTCCGGAGACGCAAAGTCATT
This sequence comes from uncultured Rhizobium sp., assembly GCA_945952315.1. Lineage (GTDB taxonomy): Bacteria > Pseudomonadota > Alphaproteobacteria > Rhizobiales > Rhizobiaceae > Gellertiella. Next base: position 109,401 of record CAMFIE010000005.1, read on the forward strand.
GGCATGGGCAACGGCAATCGGATAGAGCGCATTCGAGGTCGCGCCATAGATCGAGATCATCACGATCAGCACCGTGACATTGACCGGCTCGAGGATCACCACGAACAGACCGGCAAGGGCTGCCAGTCCCGCCAGCACGATCAGCACGTAGCGGCGGTCCATCATGTCCGAGAGGCGCCCGGCCGGAAGCTGCATCACGGCGCCCGCAAAGATCGTCGCCGACATCATCAGCGCGATTTCGCCCTGTGTCAGCCCGGCCTTGGTGCCGAACACCGCGCCCAGCGTGCCGAAGGCGCCATTGGCAATCCCGACCAGCAGGATACCGAAGAAGGAGACCGGCGAATTGCGATAAAGCGCGGGCAGATCCAGCTTGATGCTCTTCAGCGGCTGCGGCGTCTGCGCATTGGAAAGCGTCGTCGGCATCATCGCCACGCAATAGAAGATGCCGCAGACCATGAACAGGATCGGCGTCTTCACATCGGCAAAGGGGATGACCAGCTGGCCACCGACCGCGCCCATCAGCGTGATCGTCACATAGAGCGAAAAGATCATGCCGCGGCTCTTGTTCGTCGCCCGCTCGTTCAGCCAGCTTTCGATGATCATCGAGGTGCCTGCGGTGCAGAAGCCGGTGACGGCGCGTAGTACGATCCACCAGAGGCTGTCGACCACGATGCCGGTCAGAAGCGCGATGATCGCAATCATCGAAATGAAGCCGGAAAAGGCGCGGGCATGGCCGATGCGGCGGACAAGCGCAGGCGCAATCAGGCAGCCAAGCACGAAACCGGAGGCCCAGGAAGTGCCGAGCAGGCCGAGACTGGTGGTCGGATAGCCTTCCGCCGCGCCACGAACCGGCAGAAGCAGGCTGTGCAGACCATTGCCGAGGTAAAGAAACAGGGTGCCGACCAGGAGGGCGAGAACCGGCAGAATATTGCTCCTGATTTCCGTGGACATCCGTCTTTCCTGTGCGGGCCATGGCATCCCGGGCTCGCCGGGCATGCGAATCGACTATAGGGAGGGTTGAGAGCCTCCCGTTGCCAGTGAATCATGTCGCACTTGTGACAGGCTGGCGTGTTGCAGGCAATGCTTGAATTCAACGGGAGAAGGCGCATCCATGACCAAGCTTGTCGGCCTTTTCCTGCTATTGGTGATGCTGGTGCAGCTTCTCTATCCCCTCGGTCTGCCCGGCCTCCGACATCGCCGCGACTTCTGGAAACTCGCCGTCGTCGCCTTCGCGATCTGGACTGTGGTGCTGCTGATCCGGCCGTGAGGGAAAAGGCGGCGCCCGCCGGTTTTTATAGACACCCACAGTTTTTGTTTCAGACCCCCACCCCAGCCCTCCCCACAAGGGGGAGGGGGATTTTTCGGCATGCGCGACCCGCTCCCTCCCCCTTGTGGGGAGGGCTGGGGTGGGGGTCTGAAAGATTATGTGCAAAGCATCATCTACTCGCCGCTGCCAATGCGCACCATCTGCACGCGATACCAGAGCAGCAGCCATGCCAATGCAATACAAAGGCCCGGCCAGCCGATGACGATGGCGGCTTTGACCCAGTCGGGGGACTGGCTGTAAAATTCGATCATGATCCTGCTCCCTCAAAGTTGACGCCCCGGAGAAAATCTCTGGTGGCCAGGGGAGCTAAGAAAACCGCAACGATACGGTCGATGTTGCCTTTAGGCTTTCGCCCTGGACATGCGCAACATCCTCCCCGGCCTTGAGAGGCAGGTGAGTGCATAAAGCACGGGTAGCCGCTCCCTGAAAAGAGAGTGCACACCGATCGTTGAGGGGTTTCTTAGGCCCCTGAACGGGTTCTGCCCGTTCGATCACGAAGATAAGATATTTCGGATATGAAGGAAAGCAGGAATTAAAGATTGGATGTGGAGCTCTGCCCCTCATCCCCCTGCCGGGACCTTCTCCCCGCGAGCGGGGAGAAGGGGGCGGAACGGCAACCCCTTGCGTCCTTCTCCCCGTCAATACGGGGAGAAGGTGGCGGCAGCCGGATGAGGGGCAGAGCAGAGGGTCTTCAAGACGCAACCAGAACAAAAAAAGGGGCCGGAAAGGCCCCTTTTTTCATTCTCATAGCAATCTGTCAGGCCGAAAGCTTGGCCATGATCTCTTCGGAGACGTCCATGTTGGAATAGACGTTCTGCACGTCGTCATCGTCTTCCAGCGTGTCGATCAGCTTCATCAGCGACTGGGCTTTTTCCTCGTCCACCGGAACGGTGTTCTGCGGGCGCCAGATGGCCTTGACGGTTTCGGCCTCGCCGAGCGTGGCTTCGAGCGCCTTCGACACATCGCCGATATCCTCGAAACCGCAGATGATCGTGTGGCCGTCCTCGTCGGAGGTCACGTCTTCCGCACCGGCCTCGATCGCGGCTTCCATCACCTTGTCAGCATCGCCGACGGATGCCTTGTAGGTGATTTCGCCGACGCGGTCGAAGGAGAAGGAAACCGAGCCGGTTTCACCCAACGCGCCGCCTGCCTTGGAGAAGGTGGAGCGCACGGAAGAGGCGGTGCGGTTGCGGTTGTCGGTCAGCGCCTCGACGATTACGGCGACGCCGCCCGGGCCATAGCCCTCGTAGCGGACTTCTTCGTAGTTTTCCGCGTCGCCGCCTGCCGCCTTCTTGATCGCGCGTTCGATATTGTCCTTCGGCATGGACTGCGCCTTGGCGTTCTGGATGGCCAGACGCAGGCGCGGGTTCATGTTCGGATCAGCCATGCCCGTCTTTGCCGCGACGGTGATTTCGCGGGCGAGCTTGGAAAACATTTTCGAGCGCACCGCGTCCTGACGGCCCTTGCGATGCATGATGTTCTTGAATTGTGAATGGCCAGCCATGGCACCCCTGTTCACGTCTTCTTGTTGGGAATGGCGGCGTTATAGGCAGAAAGACCGTCTCTCGGCAAGCCGCAGCCCGGAAAATCAGCCGTTACGCCCAGAAAGGCGGAATGGTTTCGGCAAGGCGCGGGCCGAGCCGGAGCGGCGCGATCTTTTCGGCAAGGCCGGTCGCATCGGATATTTCCACGCCGACACCGCACAGCGTTGCCGGACCGCTTGCCGCCTCGAACCGGCCTTTCGGCATCTTCGAGATGAAGCGGTTGAGCGGCTCTTCCTTTTCCATGCCGAGCGAGCTGTCATAATCGCCGCACATGCCGGCATCCGACATATAGGCGGTGCCGCCGTTGAGGATCTGGTGATCGGCGGTCGGCACATGCGTATGCGTGCCGACAACGAAGCTTGCGCGGCCATCGACGAAATGGCCGAAGCACTGCTTTTCGCTGGTCGCTTCCGCATGGAAATCGAAGACGATGGCATCGGCCTGGTCCTTCAGCGGGCAGGCCTCGAGGATGGCCTCCGCCGACTTGAAGGGATCATCCAGCTCCGGATGCATGAAGACGCGGCCCATGATATTGGCCACCAGCACGCGCGCGCCATTGCGCGCATAGTAAAGTCCGGAGCCCTTGCCGGGCGTGCCTGCCGGATAGTTGGCAGGCCGCAGGAACTGGTCATGCCGCTGGCAGAAGCTCACGGCTTCCTTCTGGTCCCAGACATGGTTGCCGGTGGTCACCACATCGGCCCCGGCATTGATGGTTTCGAGATAGATGTCTTCGGTAATGCCGAAGCCGCCTGCCGCGTTTTCCCCGTTGACGATGACGAAATCCAGCTTCAGGTCGGAGATCAGACCCGGCAGCTTTTCCCAGACGGCCGTGCGTCCGGTCTTGCCCACCATGTCACCCAGAAAAAGAAGCCGCATGCCACCTTGTCCTCATTCGAAACCGCGATAGCCGCTTTCGGTGATGATGGCGGAAAGGCCCACATCATGCGGCTCTGCGGGCACAGATGCCACTTCCTGGCAGTCAAAGGCAATGCCGATCAGCCGCGGGTTCATGCCTTTTTTGCGAAGACGGTCAATGGCGCGGTCATAGTGACCGGCCCCATAGCCGATCCGGTTGCCTTGCGGATCAAAGACGGAAAGCGGCATCAGCAGCAGTTCGGGGTCCAGCACCTCGGCCTCCGGTCCCGGGCCGCGGGTGCCGAAACCGGTATCGACCAGCACCGTATCCTTCCTGAGTTCCCGGAAGAGGATCGTCTCGCGATCCTGAACGATCGGCAGGCAGAGGCGCGCGCCACGCTTTGCCAGATGATCGAGCAGCGGGCGGATATCGGCCTCCGAGCGGATCGGCAGAAAGCCGGAAATGATCGAGCCCGGCTGAAAGGCGATGTCTTCGCCATGGGTGGAAATCTGCAGGCTCTTTTCCAGCCGCTCTTCCACCGGAATGGCATCGCGCAGGGCAAGCCGCTCCTTGCGCAGGGCCGCCTTCTGTTCTTTCAAGCTCGTCATCGTCGCTTTCCTTGCTCGTCGGGTCTTGCCGGAGTGTAATGACGCGCGGGTTTCAGGCTTCGCCGTTACCGACAGATTTCGCCCCCGATAGCACCAGTCTGCCGATGCGCGAAAGAGCCATCATCAGGGCTGCGGCATGCAGGCCCTGCTCCATGCCGCCACGGGTGACAAGCGCGACTGCCTCTTCGACCGAAAGATAGTCGACCGAAAGCTCTTCGCCATGCTCCAGATGCGGTTCGGCCAGTTTTTCGGCGCCGAGCAGAACGGCCACATGCAGCCGGTTGGTCTGAAGGGCGGGATTTGCGGCCATGGAGCCGATATACTCCGCCCTTCCGCCGCCGAAGCCGGTTTCCTCGCGCAGCTCGCGCAAGGCCGCATCGAGCGGCGTCGCATCGCTTTCATCCACGCAGCCGCCGGGCAGTTCGAGCGACTGGCTGGCATTGCCATGCCGGTATTGCCGGACAAGCACGATCCGGTCATCGGCGGTGATGGCAACCGTCACCGCCCAGTCCGGATAGGAAAGCACATAATAGGGATCCAGCACCGCGCCGCGTTCGGTGACCACCCGCTCACGGGTAAGGTGTATCCAGCGATCCGCCAGAAGCACGTCACTGCTCTCGACCGTCCATCCCATGCCCGATGCCTTTCATAAAGTGAGGCTGCGAGCCTTAGCGCGGAAGAAAGGCGCAGGAAACATGGAAATGAAAAAGCCTGCTCCTTTCGGAACAGGCTTCAACTCAGGCGACAGGAAGGGGGGATTTCAATCCGCTTGTCTTCAAGTCTTACATCAGTAAATATATGTCATTCTAAATCACAAGTCAACTGCGTGACGAAGCGGTATCGGGATGATCGACCAAACGCCAGAATTGCGTGAAAACCTGCCACAGCTTCTTTCGGCAGCCCGGTTAAGCACATATCTCGAAGCCTGCGGTCACGACCTTTCCGGAGCGCTGGCGCTTTACGACTGGAACATGCACGTTTCAGCCGCCTTCATGGTCCCATTGCATCTTGCGGAAATCGCATTCAGGAACGCGGTTGCAGACGTCCTAGCCAAGGTTCACGGCTCATCCTGGCCTTGGTCGTCCGGCTTCCAGAGCAGCTTGCAGGACAGGGGTGTCACCGGCCGATACTCCGCAAAAAGCGATTTGCAACGGGTCAGCGCCAAGGCAGGGTCTGTGTCCCAGGTGACGACGGAACTGAAATTCGCCTTCTGGGAGATGCTGGTTTCAACGAGCCAATACCAGCGCCTATGGCAAAACCACCTGCACCTCTCGTTTTCCGGGATGAAACGGGACTTGCCAGCGCGCGATTGCTTGAAACTGCTTCAGGCAACAGTTCGGCACGTTCGGCACCTGCGCAATCGAATAGCCCATCATGAGCCGATCTTTTACCGTGACCTTCAGGCAGATCTTGAATGGGTGCGGGTGCTTCTGGAATGGCGATCACCGGCAGGGGCGCGATGGATGCAGACCACCGAGACTGTCACGCCCCTCTTGCAAAGGGCGCCGCGGCATTCACGCAAATGAAGGTTAAGGTGCGATCCACACAACCGATGGAAACGGTGATCCTGGGCGCCTACGAAAGTAGGTGGGCGCCGTGTGCTCCGGCCCACGAGCCGGAACAGGGACAGCTCCCTTAGGATCGGGTATGGCCCCGAGGATTCGATTGTTCCTGTCGGGAAGGGCAGACCGCACACTCAATATAAGCGAAGTTCGGCAAAACACCAGTGGCGTTTGCGTGACAGGCGGCAGAGAGAACAGATTAATTCGGGCTGCCTGCCGGGCGTCCGGAAACGCGGGCGGCAAGCGAGAGCAGGCGCTGGCTGACATCATCCAGCGTATGGGCGACCGCCTCTTCTGTACGGGCAGTGGAGGCCAGCACCGTGTCGCGATTGCGCTTCAGGTTTTCCACGTCACTTTCCAGCGCCTTCAGCCGCCTGGACGTTTCGGAAAGCTCGTCCATCACCATGATGCCTGCCATGACGGTGATCCGCAGATCGCCGATTTCGCCGAACTGGCCCTTGAGATGGCCGACATATCGGTCAAAACGGGCGGCAAGCTCGGTCAGATGGCCTTCCTGACCCTCTTCGCAGGCCATGCGATAGGCCTTGCCGTCGATCATAACCGTGACTTGCGCCATGGCGAGGCCCTTCCTTACTCTTTATTACCGGTCAAGAACGGCACGAATGGTTTCCATGGCGGTGACGAGCCTGCGCGACACTTCGCGATTGACCTCTTCCAGCCGGTTGGCGCGGAATTCCGACTGGTCGAGCTCCTGCGCCAGACGCGAACGGTCGGCGTGGACACGGCGTACCTCGCCCTCGATCTCGCCCTGCTCGCGCTCCCGCTCGAAACGGGCATCCACCGCGCTTTCAAGCTGGCCGATGGCCGCCTTGAGGCCCGCGAGCGCCGCATCCAGGGAATTGCCTTGCGACATGTCTGTCATTCCAGCCTGTTACACCAACATCAAAAGCCGGTCCGCGGGGACGAATCGTTGCGCGTCCCACAGCCCGCATCACGAAACCACGTTATTCCCGCCGTTTACCATGCGTCAACCAAAGCGCCGGGTTGTGCGCCGGGCAGAGGCGCTTTGACCACAGAAATCGATCAATCGATTGAATGGCCGGATCATCTGCCGATGGTTACTTTCAACAATCATCAACTTCTGACCGGCACCGATGAAAAAGGCTGAAGAAGCGGCGGATTTGTTGACTCCAAGCCCTGACCTGCTATGGATCAGCCGCCTTTTGACGGTCATTCCCGGGCGGGAAAACCGTTTCCCTTTCCCCGGAACACTTGGGAGCAGACATGATCTCTCGCGAAACACACAACCGGATGGCAAATGCGATCCGCTTTCTGTCCATGGATGCCGTCGAGAAGGCCAATTCCGGCCATCCCGGCCTGCCGATGGGCGCGGCAGACATCGCCACCGTGCTCTTTACCCGCTGCATGAAGTTTGATCCGAAGAACCCGCTCTGGCCGGACCGCGACCGTTTCGTGCTGTCTGCCGGTCACGGCTCGATGCTGCTTTATTCCGTGCTGCATCTCACCGGTTATGAAGACATGACCATGGACGAGATCCGCAATTTCCGCCAGATGGGCGCAAAGACCGCGGGCCATCCGGAATATGGCCACGCAACCGGCATCGAAACCACCACAGGCCCGCTTGGCCAGGGCATCGCGACGGCTGTGGGCATGGCGATTGCGGAAAAGAAGCTCGCCGACGAGTTCGGTGCCGACCTGCAGGATCACCACACCTTCGTTCTCGTCGGTGATGGCTGCCTGATGGAAGGCATCAGCCAGGAAGCGATTTCGCTTGCCGGTCACCTGAAGCTGAACAAGCTGATCGTGATCTGGGACGACAACAACATCTCCATCGACGGCCCGATCTCGATTTCGGATTCCACCGACCAGCACATGCGCTTCCGCGCCTCGGGCTGGAACACCGTTGCGATCGACGGCCATGATCCGGACGCGATCCATGCGGCGATCGAAGCCGCGAAGCTCTCCGACAAGCCGACGATGATCGCCGCAAAGACGGTGATCGGCTTCGGTGCGCCGAACAAGGCCGGCACGCACAAGGTGCATGGCTCGCCGCTCGGTGCGGATGAAATCGCTGCGGCCCGCGTGGCGCTCGGCTGGGATGCAGAAGCCTTCACCGTTCCGGCAGACGTGCTTTCGGCCTGGCGTGAAGCCGGTGCCAAGGGCGCTTCCACCCGCGAAGCCTGGGAAAAGCGTCTGGCTGCCTCCGACAAGAAGGCCGAGTTCTCGCGCCGCTTTGCCGGTGAACTGCCGGGCACGCTCAAGGGCGCGATTGCCGCCTACAAGCAGAAGCTTGCCGAGACCAAGCCGAACCCGGCCACCCGCAAGGCATCGGAAGATGCACTCGAAGTGATCAATGGCGTGCTTGCCGAAACCATCGGCGGCTCGGCCGACCTCACCGGCTCGAACAACACCAAAACCAGCCAGACGAAGTCGATCACCCCGACCGATTTCTCCGGCCGCTATCTCCATTACGGCATCCGCGAGCATGGCATGGCGGCGGCGATGAACGGCCTTGCGCTGCATGGCGGTTTGATCCCCTATTCCGGCGGCTTCCTGATCTTCTCGGATTACTGCCGTCCGTCGATCCGGCTTGCGGCACTGATGGGCATCCGCGTCATCCATGTGCTGACGCATGATTCCATCGGCCTTGGCGAGGATGGCCCGACCCACCAGCCGGTCGAGCACATGGCGGCGCTGCGCGCCATTCCGAACCTTCTGATGTTCCGCCCGGCGGATGCGACGGAAACGGTGGAATGCTGGCAGGCGGCGCTCGAGAACCAGCACCGCCCGTCCGGTCTTGCGCTCACCCGCCAGAACCTGATGCCGGTTCGCACCAGCTATGTGGAAGAAAACCTCTCCGCCCGCGGTGCCTATGAACTGATGGCCGCCGACAAGGCGCCGGTCACGATCTTCGCCTCCGGTTCGGAAGTGGAAATCGCTGTTAAGGCAAAGGACCTGCTGGCGGCGAAGAACATTGCCGCCCGCGTGGTCTCCGTGCCCTGCTTCGAGCTTTTCGCCGACCAGCCGGAAGACTATCGCAAGTCCGTCATCGGCAATTCGCCGGTCAAGATCGCGGTTGAAGCCGCCATCCGTCAGGGCTGGGATGCCTTCATCGGTTCGGACGGCATCTTCATCGGCATGACCGGCTTTGGCGCTTCGGCTCCCTACAAGCAGCTCTACGCCCATTTCGGCATCACGCCGGAAGCGGTGGCGGATGCGGCCTCGGCAAAGCTTGCCTGACATCTGACGGCGCGGCCCGACACCTGCCGCGCTGCCCCAATCCTTCTCAAGACGAAGCTTCAAAAGCGGGAGAGTGAACATGACTGTAAAAGTAGCCATCAACGGCTTTGGCCGCATCGGCCGCAACGTTCTGCGCGCCATCATCGAATCTGGCCGTACCGATATCGAAGTCGTTGCCATCAACGATCTCGGCCCGGTTGAAACCAATGCGCACCTGATCCGCTACGATTCCGTGCACGGCAAGTTCCCGGCCAAGGTGACCGTTTCCGGCGACACGATCGACGTCGGCCGTGGCCCGATCAAGGTCACCGCGATCCGCGACCCGAAGGATCTGCCCTGGGCTGGCGTTGACATCGCGATGGAATGCACCGGCATCTTCACCACCAAGGAAAAGGCCTCCGCGCATCTTGCCAACGGCTCCAAGCGCGTGCTGGTTTCGGCTCCTTGCGACAATGCCGACAAGACCATCGTTTTCGGTGTGAACCACGGCACGCTGACCAAGGACGACCTCGTCGTTTCCAACGCGTCCTGCACCACCAACTGCCTGGCACCGGTTGCCTATATCCTGCACCGCGAATTCGGCATCCAGAAGGGTTACATGACGACGGTTCACTCCTACACGGGTGACCAGCCGACCCTCGACACCATGCACAAGGACCTCTACCGCGCCCGTGCAGCCGCCCTTTCGATGATCCCGACCTCGACCGGCGCCGCAAAGGCCGTCGGCCTCGTGCTGCCGGAACTGAAGGGCAAGCTCGACGGTTCGGCCATCCGCGTGCCGACCCCGAATGTCTCCGTCGTTGACCTGAAGTTCATTCCGAACCGCAATGTCACCGCCGAAGAAGTCAATGCTGCCATCAAGGCTGCTGCCGAAGGCGAGCTGAAGGGTATTCTCGGCTATGTCGAGGCGCCGCTCGTTTCCATCGACTTCAACCACGACGCCCATTCCTCGAGCTTCGCCGCTGACCAGACCAAGGTTCTCGAAGGCAATCTCGTGCGTATCCTCACCTGGTACGATAACGAATGGGGCTTCTCCAACCGCATGTCGGATACGGCCGTGGCGCTCGGCAAGCTCATCTGAGCCATCGCCCACGATTGGGACAAGGAGGAAAAGCGGGTCTAGTGGCCCGCTTTTTTCATTGCAGAATCAAGGCCGGAAAGTCTTCATTTACGCTTGATGGTATCGCCGTCTTCACCATAGCGGAATTTACATCGAATCTTCCTGATTCATTAAGTTCTAAATTTATTTTCTCCGGATAGTCTTCTGTACAAACAGGGTAGAAGACCGGAGCAAACGGCTATGCAAATCGGCAATTACAATCCCAGTGCTGTTCAGGCACTGCGCGCACTCACCGGCATCAACAATGATCTGGCGATCACCGAGCGGCGGATGGCGACGGGCAAGCGGATCAACTCGGCCGCAGACAATCCCTCCCACTGGTCGATTGCGACCACCATGCGGGCAGAAGTGGCAAATCGCCGCGCGCTCGCCGACAGCATGACCATGTCGCTGAACGTGGTCGAGGCTGCCGCACACGGGGTGGATACCACGCTGACGCTGCTCAACCGCTTCAAGCAGCTGATGGTGCAGGCTGCCGATCCGAATGCCAATGCCACCACCATCGACAATGAAATGCGCTCGATCCGCGAACAGCTGGTCTCGACGGTGAAATCCGCAAGCTTCAACGGCATCAACCTGCTCTATCACAAGCGCGGCGCGAGCTATACCTTCAACTATACGGGGGGCGCGGACATGTCGGCGAGCGGCAATGTGGTTGCCGCCCAGCGGACGCTTGATCTGACCGGACTGACGCTTTTTGACGAGGTCGCGGGCAATGGCTGGCTCACCAGGGCATTTTCGCAGCCGGGGGCAAACACCTTCCGCCAGCTTTTGCCGTTGCAGCCCAGCAATTTCCTGATCGGCGTCTACTATACCGGCACGACGCGTGCGACGGGCTTTGCCTACAACACCGCGCTCTGGGCGCTGGATCAGGTGATCGCCGGCGTGACGAACACGGGCGCGACGCTGGGCGCGCTGAAGGCCGGGCTCGAAGGTCAGGTGGATCTCACCACCAATATTGCCAATATCCAGGAGCGGGGGATCGGCCGCCTGCTGGATGCCAATATGAACGAGGAAAGTGCGCGGCTGAGAGCCTTGCAGGCCCGCCAGCAGCTGGGCATTCAGGCGCTGTCCATGGCGAATGACCGGCCGAATGCCATTCTCCAGCTCTTCCGGCAGGATACCAGCACAAATCCCTTCCTGCGCCGCTGAGGAAAGAGGATCGTTCGAACCGGTTCGCCGGGTGTTTTCAGCCGTTCCGGCTTGCACCCTGCATCAACCGGTGTATGGTCCCGCCCGTTCAATCCAATTCAAGAGCGGATGCTTTCCATGGCTGCTTTCAAGACCCTCGATGATCTCACCCAGGTTTCCGGCAAGCGCGTGCTCGTGCGCGTCGACCTCAATGTTCCGGTAACGGATGGCAAGGTTTCCGACACGACCCGCATAGAGCGCGTGGCGCCGACCATTCTGGAGCTTTCGGGCAAGGGTGCGAAGGTGATCCTGCTTGCCCATTTCGGCCGTCCGAAGGGCGCGCCGGTTGCCGACATGTCGCTCGGCCTGATCGTTCCGGCCGTCGAGGCGGTGCTTGATCGCCCGGTCGCCTTTGCGAGCGATTGCATCGGTGCGGATGCCGCCACTGCGGTTTCGGCCATGAAGGATGGCGATATCCTGCTTCTCGAAAACACCCGCTTCCACAAGGGCGAGGAAAAGAACGACGAAGCCTTTACCGCCGCGCTTGCGGCCAATGGCGATGTTTTCGTCAATGATGCCTTCTCGGCGGCCCACCGCGCCCATTCCTCGACCGAGGGTCTTGCCCATCACATGCCGGCCTATGCGGGCCGTACCATGCAGGCCGAGCTTGAGGCGCTGGAAAAGGGCCTCGGCAACCCGGTTCGCCCGGTCGTGGCCATCGTCGGTGGCGCCAAGGTTTCCACCAAGATCGACCTTCTCTCCAATCTGGTGAAGAAGGTGGATGCGCTGGTGATCGGCGGCGGCATGGCCAATACGTTCATTGCTGCACGCGGCACCAATGTCGGCAAGTCGCTGTGCGAGCATGATCTTGCCGACACCGCCAAGCAGATCATGATCGATGCCGCGTCGGCCAAATGCGCCATCGTTCTGCCGGTGGATGGGGTTGTCGCCCGCGAGTTCAAGGCAGGGGCCGCGAACGAAACCGTCGATATCAACGCCATTCCCGCCGATGCCATGGTGCTCGATGTCGGACCGAAATCGGTTGCCGCCGTCAATGAGTGGATTTCCAAGGCCAACACGCTGGTCTGGAACGGCCCGCTCGGCGCCTTCGAGATCGAACCCTTCGACACCGCCACCGTTTCAGCCGCCCGCCATGCGGCTGAAGAAACCCGGGCAGGCAGGCTCACCTCGGTTGCCGGGGGTGGCGATACCGTCTCCGCGCTCAACCACGCAGGCGTGGCCGATGACTTCACCTATGTCTCGACCGCTGGCGGCGCCTTCCTCGAGTGGATGGAAGGCAAAGTCCTCCCCGGCGTCGCGGTGCTTTACGCCCAGAAGTAAAAGGTCAAAAGGAGGCTTCGGCCTCCTTTTTTCATTGGTGCCTCGTCCCTCATCCCCCTGCCGCTCTCTTTTGTTCAGACCCCCACCGCTTTTTGCGAGACCCCCACCCCAACCCTCCCCACAAGGGGGAGGGGGAAGGTTGTGCGTGCCGCGTCCTCCGACGAAATGGAAATATCTCCACCGTCATCCTCGGGCTTGTCCCGAGGATCTGCCATACGAATTCGCAAGCTGGACGACAGAGTTTTACGAGACGACAGTGGATCCTCGGGACAAGCCCGAGGATGACGCCGAGACATTTTTGTTTTCAAAGATCATTTACTGCAAGCACAACCCTCTCCCTCCCCCTTGTGGGGAGGGCAGGGGTGGGGGTCTTCAATAAAAATCCGTGAGGATATCGAAAGACGGGTCAGCCCGAGGCAAAGCGATATGGTGGCGGGATCACCCGTGTGTTCCCCGCCATAGCCACCCTTAGCCGGCCATCCGGTAAGAGGTGGCCGTATTGGCTTCGCCCAGCACGAACTGGCCAAGCTGGCTGTCCATTTCGCCAGCCTCGGCGGCCAGCTGGTGGATGGCGGCGGTGGATTCCTGCACCATGTTGGCGTTCTGCTGGGTCATCTGGTCAAGCTCGGAAACCGCCATGTTGATCGATTTCAGCGTCTCGGCTTCCTCGCGGGTGGATTCGATGATTTCGTGCAGGCGGCCGTTGATGGCTTCCACATAGGTGCTGATGCCATCCAGGGCCTGCCCGGCCTTGACCACCAGTGATACGCCGTTTTCCACCTCGCCGGTGGATTTCTGCAGTAGGCCGGAGATTTCCCGAGCGGCCGTGGACGAGCGCTGGGCAAGCTCGCGCACTTCCTGTGCCACGACGGCAAAACCCTTGCCGCTTTCGCCTGCGCGGGCGGCTTCCACACCGGCATTCAGTGCCAGAAGATTGGTCTGGAAGGCAATCTCGTCGATGACATTGATGATCTGGTTGATCTGGCGGGACGAACCCTGGATTGCTTCCATCGCGGAAATGGTTTCCTGCATGATGCGACCGGACTGTTCGGCACCCGCCTTGGCATCGCGGGCAATCTTTTCGGCCTGTTCGGAGCGGGTGATCTGCGTGCGCACCGCATCGGTGATGGCGCTGATCGCGTTTGCCGTCTGGGTGATCGACAGCGCCTGCCGTTCGGTGCGCAGCGCCAGCTGATCGGCACTGCCACTCATCGCCTGCGAGCTTTCGCGCACGGCATTGGAATTGCCGCCGATGGCCGAGAGCGTCGCGTTGAGCGTGGCGATCGCCCGGTTGAAGTTCAGCCGCAGGCTTTCGAGGCTTTCGGGGAATGCCTCGTTGATCTGGTAGGAAAGATCGCCATTGGCAAGCTGGCCGAGACCGGTATCGAGGCTTTGCACCACGCGTTGAAGGGTGCGCGATTCCGCATCCTTTTCCGCCATGCGGCTCTGCCGCTCCTGCTCGGTGAGGGCACGGTCGGCTTCAGCCTGGGCTTCGAGCGCCCGCTGGTTGATCAGCGACTGGCGGAAGCGGCCGAGCGCGCGCGCCATGGTGCCGATTTCATCCTTCCGGTTCTCGTTGCCGATCTCGCCATCGAGCGACCCTTCCGAGACCGCATGGGTGAGGGCGGCAAGCGAAATTAGCGGTGCAAACTGGCGGCGGGCAAAGAGCGCGGTGGTGATGCAGAGCAGGATGACCGCCGCTGCCCCCATCAGCATAAGGGTGCGTGCAATCGCGAAGGAGCCCGCATGCAGCTCGTGCTCGTCGATGGTTTCGGCGATCACCAGGTTTTCACCGCCAAAATTGACAACACGGAAATAGCCCTGCGCGGGATCATTGTTCAGCCACAGGCTTTCCTGCTGCATGCCATCGGCGGCCTTTGCCACCGCATCGGCGGCGGCATCCGAATAGGGCTGCGGGTCCAGGGCGGCCAGCACACCATCCTTGCCCGCGCCGATCGCCTGCCCGCGGGCGTTGATCAGAACGGCGGCCTCGGTGCTGTCGGCGCTGAGGCCCTTGGTCAAAGTCGAATAGATCGGCTGGTCGGAAACCTGCAGGACGATGATGCCCTTGATCGAGCCGAGCTTCACAATCGGAACGGCGAAGAAAATGCCGCTGCGGCCGCTCTGCATATCCAGTGCGACACCCGAAAAGGCGGTTTCCGGCGGGGTCTCGTCTGTCGCCTTGCCAGCATTTTCCACCGCCTTGGCAAAGGTCCGCCCAAGGCTGGTATGCGCCCATTCCGGCGCCTTCAGATTGGCGGCGAAATTCTCGGCCTTCTTGTAGCTGTAAATGACATTGCCGTCCGTATCGGCAATCATCAGATCCCGGAAATTGGTGCCCTTGAGGATCGCGCCGACTTCCGTCTGCGTCTTTTCGTGGGCGGTGAAATAATAGACGCTCGCGCCCTCCGGCTTCACGAATTTCTCCCGCTCGCCCTCCGGGAAGGGGTTTTTCTTCACAAAGGTCTCGGTCAGCACGACGGAGGCCTTCTGGCCATCCTTGTCGAGCGTCTTCCAGCCGGAGCGCAGCGAAACAATCGCGCTTTGCATCGCCTCGATCTTCGCGACCGAGACCGCCTGGCTTTCCAGCTGGGTGAGTTGCGATGTCAGCATGTCACCCCGGAAGGTCATGATGCTGTCCATGGATTTCAGCGCCTGGCGCTCGAAAATATCGCTGCTTGTGACATAGGCCATGAAATTCAGTGCCCCGACCGAAAGCACGGTCAGCGCCAGAAACACGCCGATGACCTTGGACGACAGGGAATGGAGGTTCACAAACATGACAATACCCGCATTGAACCCGTGAGGGTTTTCCGGAACGAGCCGGACTGAGCTTATGGGAAGGGCAGGCCCGACAGCCGCAGCAGGCTGGCAACAATCATGATGCACGGAGGGCATTCTCGCGGAGTGTCCGTGAGCAGAATTAACCCGCAGTAAAAATAGTATTGTCAAATTTATGTAGTCTTTTGAATTTTAAATCATATCCGTGAATTCGTTTTTGTTTTGTTCACTTTTTTCTGGCTGATTGCCTACGAAATTCTTAAGGTGACGCATGACTGAAACGATTCGCATCATTGGCATCGATCCGGGGCTTCGGCGCACCGGCTGGGGCATCATCGAGACGCTGGGCAATTCGCTGCGTTTCGTGGCGTCCGGCACAGTGACCTCGGATGGCGAGATGGATCTTGCCTCCAGGCTTTGCCAGCTGCATGACGGGCTGGCCGATGTGGTGCACGCCCATCAGCCGCACGAGGCGGCGGTGGAGCAGACCTTCGTCAACAAGGATGCGGTGGCAACGCTGAAGCTCGGGCAGGCACGCGGCATTGCCATGCTGGTGCCGGCGCGTGCGGGCCTGCCCGTGTCCGAATATGCGCCAAACGCGGTGAAGAAGGCGGTAATCGGCGTTGGTCACGGCGAAAAGCAGCAGATCCACATGATGCTGAAGATCCTGATGCCGAAGGCCACCTTTACCGGCAATGATGCGGCCGATGCGCTGGCGATTGCCATCTGCCATGCGCATCATCGCAGCGGCCAGCGGTTGCGGCAGATCGTGGCGGCAAAGGCGGGTTGAAGGGGAGGACGGACGGGTGATCGGCAAGCTCAAGGGTGTGATCGAGGAGATCGGCGACGATCACGTGCTGGTCGATGTGCATGGTGTCTGCTACGTCGCCTTCTGTTCGTCGCGCACGCTCTCGCGCATCGGTTCGCCGGGCGAGGCGGTCGTGCTCTTCATCGAGACCTATGTGCGCGAGGATCAGCTGAAGCTGTTCGGCTTCATGAGCGCGCTGGAGCGCGAATGGTTCAACCTGCTGCAAAGCGTGCAGGGGGTCGGCTCCAAGGTGGCGCTGGCGCTGCTTTCCACGCTCTCGCCCTCCGAGCTTGCCAATGCGATTGCGCTGCAGGACAAGGCGGCCGTGTCGCGGGCGCCGGGCGTTGGCCCCAAGGTCGCGGTGCGCATTGTCACCGAACTCAAGAACAAGGCTCCGGCCTTCGGCGGCGCGGAAGCGGCGGCCAATATCGGCCTCAAGCAGGAACTGGGCGAAGGGGTTGCTGCCGCGCCGGTGGCCGATGCGGTTTCGGCGCTGACCAATCTCGGCTATTCGCGCGATCAGGCGGCCAATGCGATTGCTGCTGCCCTGAAGAATGGCGGCGAAGGGGCTGACAGCGCCAAACTCATCCGCCTCGGCCTCAAGGAGCTTTCCCGTGCCTAGCGCCTTGTTCCGGGCGGCGTTCCTTCTGGATGAGGCGGCAGTGGAAATCGCGATTGACCGGGCCGGTCAGGCGAGGACCAGATTGCCGGACCGAATGAGTGCCTTGCGCAACAACGAAGCAGGCTGTAGCCGTACCATGACGTTTGACAGGGCATCAGCGAAAGCCGTGCCCGCAATGGAACTGATCCCGTGAGTGAACAGAACCCCCTTCTTACCCCGCAGAAGCGCGGCGAAGACCTTGATGCGGCGCTCCGGCCACAGACGCTGGACGATTTTACCGGGCAGGCGGAAGCGCGGGCCAACCTGAAAATCTTCATCGAGGCGGCGAAAAACCGGGGCGAGGCGCTGGATCACGTGCTGTTCGTCGGC
This sequence comes from uncultured Rhizobium sp., assembly GCA_945952315.1. Lineage (GTDB taxonomy): Bacteria > Pseudomonadota > Alphaproteobacteria > Rhizobiales > Rhizobiaceae > Gellertiella. Next base: position 126,692 of record CAMFIE010000005.1, read on the forward strand.
CCGCCGGGCCTCGGCAAGACCACGCTGGCGCAGATCATGGCGAAGGAGCTGGGCGTGAATTTCCGCTCGACCTCCGGCCCGGTGATTGCGAAGGCCGGTGATCTTGCGGCACTTCTCACCAATCTCGAAGAGCGCGACGTGCTGTTCATCGATGAAATCCACCGGCTCAATCCGGCGGTGGAGGAAATCCTCTATCCTGCGATGGAGGATTACCAGCTCGATCTGATCATCGGCGAAGGGCCGGCCGCGCGCTCGGTGAAGATCGACCTGTCAAAATTCACGCTTGTTGCCGCAACCACCCGTCTGGGGCTGCTGACGACCCCGCTGCGCGACCGTTTCGGCATTCCGGTGCGGCTGAATTTCTATACGGTCGAGGAGCTGGAAACCATCGTGCGCCGCGGTGCGCGGCTGATGGGTCTGCCGATGACGGATGACGGCGCCCGTGAAATCGCCCGGCGCGCGCGCGGAACACCCCGCATCGCCGGACGGCTCTTGCGCCGCGTGCGCGATTTCGCCGAAGTGGCCCGCGCCGATGCCGTGACACGGGAGATTGCGGACGAGGCGCTGACCCGGCTTCTCGTGGACAATATCGGCCTTGACCAGCTGGACAATCGCTATCTGCAGATGATCGCGGTGAATTTCGGCGGCGGGCCGGTCGGCATCGAAACCATCGCGGCAGGGCTTTCCGAACCGCGCGATGCGATCGAGGATATCATCGAGCCCTACATGATCCAGCAGGGGCTGATCCAGCGCACGCCGCGTGGCCGTGTTTTGACCGCAAATGCGTGGAAACATCTGGGGCTGACGCCGCCGAAGGATCTGGAAGCCGCCCAGTTCCGGCTTTTCCAGGATGAGGATTGATGCTGACACGCAGGGGGTTTCTGAAGCTGGCCGCACAGGGCTGGCTTTTTGCATTGGTGCTCGGCGGCTATGCGACCGGCGTGGAAGCCATGGGCACGCCGGGGGTGACGCGCTATGCCTTTACCCCGCCGCGCTGGACACCGGGGCTTAAGCTGAAGGTGGCGATGATCAGCGATATCCACGCCTGCGAGCCGTGGATGAGTGCCGCCCGCATCCGCTCGATCTGCGATGCGGTGAATGCGCTGGAAGCTGATATCGTCTTTCTGGTCGGGGATTTCGAATCCAGCATGGACTTCGTGACTGCCTATCTGCCTTCGCAGGAGATTGCCGCGGCGCTCTCCGGGCTGAAAGCGCCGCTTGGCGTGCATGCGGTGATGGGCAATCACGATTGCTGGGCGGATGAAGCCTTTCAGACAGACCCCAGCCGCCCGGTGCGGATGGGCGAGGCGCTGAAGGCGGTCGGCATCCGGTCTTACTGGAATGAGGCGGTGCGGCTGGAAAAGGATGGAATGCCCTTCTGGCTGGCCGGTCTTGCGGACCAGATGGCGCTTTATCCGAGCCGCCGCCTTGGACGACCGGACCTGATAAGCCTTGCCGATCCCGAGGCGACGCTTGCCAAGGTGACGGATGACGCGCCGGTGCTGATGCTGGCGCACGAGCCGCATGCCTTTCATACCGGCTCGGAGCGCATTTCACTGACGCTGTCCGGTCATACCCATGGCGGACAAGTGAAACTGCTCGGCTGGGCGCCGATGCCGGACAATCCCGATGACCGGCGCTATCTTTACGGCCATATGCAGAAGGATGGTCGCCATATTGTCGTGTCCCGGGGTCTTGGCTGTTCGGCGCTCCCGATCCGCTTCGGCGCCTGGCCGGAGATTGTTTCGCTGGAGCTCGGGTGATAAAGGCCCACGTTCTGACGGATGGACGAAAGGCAGGGACGTGATGCAGACATCCCTTTGCGGTGAACTGATCGGCAACGGCCACCGGCTGGTGCAGCGGGTCTATTATGAAGACACGGATTTTTCCGGGCTGGTCTATCACGCCCGCTATCTGCATTTTCTGGAGCGTGGGCGCACCGATTACCTGCGCTGCCTCGGTGTGGAGCAGAGCGCGCTTCTGACGGTGGATGAAGAAGGTCTGGTCTTCGTCGTCCATCGCATGGAGATCGATTTCAAGGCATCCGCCCGCATGGATGATATCCTGACCATCGAAACGGTGACGGAAAAGGCGGGTGGCGCAAAGATGGTGCTGAACCAGTTGATCCGCCGCGACGAAACCGTGCTGATTGCCGCGAAGGTGACGATTGCCGTCATCAATGGCAAGGGCCGCCCCCGGCGGTTGCCTGAAAAACTTGCGAAGCAATTTCTGGGTGAATGAGCAGGCCCGGATGGGCGCGCGACTGCTTTTGCCTCACAATCAAATGCTAACACTCTTTTAACCATAATGGAGTCTTACTCCAAAACGAGGGAATCGCGGCTTCCGCGCCTTCCTTTAACCAAATTTTGCGTGAAGAAGCATGAACGGGAAGGGTGGGTCAAAACCATCCGCATCATGCATCTGGCGGCGAAAAAGCGGGGCAGCGGGAACCCCGGGTCATCATGACCTCACGTTCCGGCAGCGCCATACGGATGGCTTTTCAAGAACCGCCCGGTCCCCATGCCGGGCGTTTGGATTCGAGGGTGAAAGATCGATGGAAACGAGTGCACTGGCTGCGGCCACAACGGATGTGAGCCTGTGGTCCCTGTTCATGCAGGCCGGCTTTATCGTCAAGCTGGTGATGGTCGGGCTGCTCGGTGCCTCCGTCTGGACCTGGGCCATCGTCATCGACAAGTCGGTCAATTACGGCAAGGCGCGCCGCCAGTTCGACCAGTTCGAGCAGGTGTTCTGGTCCGGCCAGTCGCTGGAAGAACTTTACCGCTCGCTGTCCGAGCGCCCGACGGGCGGTCTCTCCGCCATGTTCGTGGCCGCGATGCGCGAATGGAAGAAGAGCTTCGAGCGCGGCGCCCGCTCGCCCATCGGCCTGCAGATGCGTATCGACCGCGCCATGGATGTGACGCTTGCGCGGGAATCGGAAGCGCTTGAAGCGCGTCTATCCTCGCTCGCCACCATCGGTTCGGCCGCCCCCTTCGTCGGCCTGTTCGGCACGGTCGTCGGTATCATGACCTCGTTCCAGGCGATTGCCGGTTCGAAATCCACCAACCTCGCCGTCGTGGCTCCGGGTATTGCCGAAGCGCTGCTCGCAACCGCCATCGGCCTTGTTGCCGCAATTCCGGCGGTTATCGCCTATAACAAGTTCTCCGGTGACGCGGGCAAGCTGACCGCCCGCATGGAAGGCTTTGCGGATGAATTTTCCGCCATCCTTTCCCGCCAGATCGACGAGAAGCTCGCGCCCCGCGCGGCGGCTCAATAACGGCGGAACGGGAGCGACACCATGGGAATGGCAATGGGCGGAGCAGGGGGCAAGGGCGGCGGCAGACGTCGCCGTGGCGGCAAGCGCGCCCCGATGAGCGAAATCAACGTGACGCCGATGGTGGACGTCATGCTGGTGCTGCTGATCATCTTCATGGTCGCCGCCCCGATGATGACGGTCGGCGTGCCGATCGACATGCCGGAATCGGCGGCAAAGCCGCTCAATTCCGATACCCAGCCGATCACGATCTCGGTCAATCCGGCAGGCGAAATCTTCCTGCAGGAAACGCCGATTGCGCTCGAGGAACTGGTGCCGAAGCTCGAGGCGATTGCCAAGACCGGCTATAATGAACGCGTGCTCGTGCGCGGCGACACCAATGCGAATTACGGCGGCGTCATCAAGGTGATGGCCCAGATTTCCGCTGCCGGCTTCAAGAATATCGGCCTGATCACGCTTCCGGAAAACAGCCAGTGAACGATCTCATGAAGCGCAGTCTTGTGGTTTCTGCGGTGCTCCACGCCCTTCTTCTGGGCTGGGCGCTGCTGAAGCTTGGCGCGCCGGAAACCTTCGACATGGCCAATTCCGAGGCGCTGCCGGTGGAATTCGTGCCGATTTCGGAAGTCACGCAGATCCAGCAGGGCGACAAGAAGGCGCCGGTCAAGGATATAGCCGCACCCGTCCCGACCAAGCGGCCGGATACGGTGGCCAATGCCGAAAACATCGGCGACAACAATGTCGACCTGAAAAGCCCGCCGAAGCCGGTTGAGAAACCGTCGAACACGGAATCGGCGGCTGCTCCGAAGCCGACCGACAATCCCTTGCCCGATCCGAGCGACAAGCCCAATGACGTGAAGCAGGTCGCCAAGGAAGAGACGGATATCGCCGATCCGGTGCCGACGCCGAAGCCTGAGCCGAAGCCGGTGGAAAAGCCGCCGGAGCCGAAGAAGGAAGAGCCGAAGCCGGAAGAGACTAAGCCTGACCAGCCGACGCCGGACGAGCAGGCGCTGCCGAAGGATGTGCCGGTGCCGGTCGCAAAGCCGCGCGTCGAAAAGCCGAAGCCGCCGGAAAAGAAGCCGACCGAAACCAAGACGGCGGATGCGAAGGCTGCGGAAAAGGCCGCCTCCGACAAGAAGAAGGCCGAGCAGAAGCAGGAACAGGCAAAATCCGCCGCCTCGCAGAAATCCGATTTCAACGCGGACGAGATCGCCGACCTTCTGAACAAGACCGAACCGACCAGCGGCGGTGCCAAGCGCTCGAACAAGGAGGTCGCCTTTGGCGGCAAGAAGACCACGGGCGGCGAAAAGCTGTCGCAGAGCGAGCTTGATGGCCTGAAGGGCCAGATCACCGACAAGTGGACCTACACCGCCGGGCTCGAAGGGGCCGAAGATGTTGTGATCGAGGTTCGCTTCTCGCTGGACGAGGGCGGCAATGTCGTGGGGGATGTGGAAGCCACCGCAACCGGCGGCCCGTCCTCCACCCAGAATGCACTGCTTTCGGCCGCCAAGCGCGCCATTCGCCGCGCGGCGCCCTTCCAGGGCCTGCCGCCGGAAAAATATGACACCTGGAAAGATGTGATCGTGCAGTTCACGGTCGCGGATCTCGGGGGCTGATACCGCCCGCAAGGGCACGACATGACAGGGACCGCCTGTTCCGGGCTTCCGAAGGGGAGGCGAAGAAGAGGCGGTCCCGGCGACATTCAAGAGCTGAAAGGCTGATGAACGATGATGAACTTGCTTCTCAAGCGCGGGGTCATGGCCCTGCTGGTAATCGTGGCGGCGGCGCATTCCGCATTTGCCGAAGTGCGGATCAATATCCGCGGCGGGCGTGCCGAGCCGCTGCCGATCGCCATTTCCGACTTCATGTCCAAGGGTGACCTTGGCCCGCAGATTTCCGCGGTGATTGCCGCTGACCTGCGTCGCTCCGGCCTTTTCGCACCGATCGACAAGGCGGCCTTCATCGAGAAGATTTCCAATCCGGACCAGCAGCCCCGCTTCGACGACTGGAAGGCGATCAATGCCCAGGCACTGGTGACCGGCCGCGTGACGCAGGAAGGCGACGGGCGTCTGCGCGCCGAATTCCGCCTGTGGGATACGTTCGGTGCCACCCAGATGACCGGCCAGCAGTTCTTCACCCAGCCGGAAAACTGGCGTCGCGTCGCCCATATCATTGCCGATGCGATCTACAAGCAGATCACCGGTGAGGATGGCTATTTCGACACGCGCGTGGTCTTCGTCTCCGAAAGCGGCCCGAAGAATGCCCGCAAGCGCCAGCTCGCGATCATGGATCAGGACGGCTTCAACGTCCGCACGCTTACCAATGCCAATGATATCGTGCTGACGCCGCGCTTCTCGCCGAGCAAGCAGGAGATCACCTACATGTCGTTCGAGAACAACCAGCCGCGGGTCTATCTGCTGCAGCTGGAGACCGGACAGCGTGAAATGGTGGGCAATTTCCCCGGCATGACCTTCTCTCCCCGCTTCTCGCCGGATGGCCAGCGGGTGATCATGAGCCTGCAGCAGGAAGGCAATGCCAATATCTACACGATGGACCTGCGTTCGCGCACGACGACGCGTCTGACCTCGACCGCCGCGATCGATACCTCGCCCTCCTATTCGCCGGACGGCAGCCGGATCGTGTTCGAAAGCGACCGCGGCGGCAAGCAGCAGCTCTATGTGATGGGGGCCGATGGCTCTGGCCAGACCCGCATTTCCTTCGGCGATGGTGCCTATTCCACCCCGGTCTGGTCGCCGCGCGGCGATCTCATCGCCTTCACCAAGCAGTCGGGCGGCAAGTTCTCCATCGGCGTGATGAAGCCGGATGGCTCGGGCGAGCGCATTCTCACCACCGGCTTCCATAACGAAGGCCCGACCTGGGCACCGAATGGCCGCGTGCTGATGTTCTTCCGTGAAGCCGCCGGTGCCGGTGGTCCGCAGCTCTACTCCATCGATCTGACCGGTTACAACGAGCAGGTGATCAAGACCCCGGCCTACGCATCCGACCCGGCCTGGTCGCCGCTGATGGAATGAGCGGGGATAAAAGCCGCTGAAATTAACCATGGGGGCCAAACCGCGTTTGGCCCCTTTTTGGCAAGATTAGGCCTCTTTATTGCCGCAATCTCAAGCCTATAGGGCTGAAAGGCCGGTAAATTGGCAATCTGTTAACCATATGTGTTGAATGGCCGTTAACTGAAAATCGTTAGGGTCTGGCAACGCTAAATGAAATTGCAAGGAGACCTGGCGAATGAGCCGCTTCACTTCCACGGCCCCGAGCCGCATGCAGACCCTCGCACGCAATCCTGTCATGGTTGCGCTTGTCCTCACGCTCTCGCTGGCTGGCTGCAAGTCTAAGTCGGGTCTGCCGAACAATGCCAACGAGCTTGGCCTGAATGGTGCCAATGGCGCGGGCGCTGCAACGCCGGGTTCGCCGCAGGATTTCACCGTGAATGTCGGCGACCGCATCTTCTTCGATACCGACAGCTCCGCCATCCGCGCCGATGCGTCCCAGACGCTCGACCGTCAGGCCCAGTGGCTTGCCCAGTATCCGAACTACGCGATCACCGTCGAAGGCCATGCCGACGAACGCGGCACCCGCGAATATAACCTCGCCCTCGGTGCCCGCCGCGCGTCTGCGGCCAAGAACTACCTCGTTTCGCGTGGTGTTCCGGCAAACCGCCTGCAGACCATCTCCTACGGCAAGGAAAAGCCGGTCGCCGTTTGCGACGACATTTCCTGCTGGTCGCAGAACCGCCGCGCCGTTACCGTTCTCGGTGGCGCAGGCATGTAATCCGTCTTCGGACGGTTGAAATCGAAAGGGCGGTTCCAGCGAACCGCCCTTTTTCATAGTTTGGCCGAACTTCGCCCCTAGGAAACGGCAGGACCGTTGGCAAGGACCGGACTTCGTGCCAATGAGGGAAATGACAGGATTCATGAGGATAGGGATATGAAGAAGTTCCTGATGACATCTATGCTTGGGGTCAGCATGCTGGCGCTCTCGCAGACGGCCTGGTCCGGTCCGCTGAAGCCGCAGCAAATCCAGCCGATGGGTGGCAATATCATTCTGGCGCAGAGCGCCGATCCGGAAGTGCAGGCGCTTGAGGAGCAGGTCCGCCAGCTCAATGGCCGCATCGAGGAAATGAGCTATCAGCTTCTGCAGATGCAGGAAGCTCTGCGCAAGGCGCAGGAAGACAATGAATTCCGGTTCCAGGAGCTTGAAAAGGGCGGCTCGAAGAAGAGCGGCGCGCTGGACAAGCCCGTGAATTCCGGCAACGAAACCAGCACCGCCTCGGCAGATGCCGGGGCAGGGGCTGCGGCCTCTGCCGATGCCAATGCCGGAACCGGCAATGGCGACGAGGTTTCCACTATCATCGACCAGCCTGCAACCGACGGCAATGGTCAGGCACCCGCAGGCGGTGAGCTTGGGGCGATCGAGCTCGATGCTAATGGTAACCCCGTCAAGGCAACGATTGCGCCGAATGCGCAAAATGGCGCGAATGGTGTTTCCGGCACCGGCACGGCGGCGCTGGGCAGCGATGCCGACAGCTATCAGGTTGCCTATGGCCATGTGCTGACCGGCGACTACGCCGAGGCGGAACAGGAGTTCCAGTCCTATATCGCCGAATTCCCGCAGGGCAAGAAGATCGCCGATGCGCATTTCTGGCTCGGCGAGGCCTATTATGCGCAGGGCAAGTATAACGAGGCGGCAAAGACCTTCCTGAAGGCGCACAAGAATTACGGCAAGTCGCCGAAGGCGCCGGAAATGCTCCTGAAACTCGGCATGTCGCTCGCCCAGCTCGACAACAAGGATACGGCCTGCGCCACGCTGCGCGAGGTGACCCGGCGCTATCCGCAGGCATCCCGCACCGTGATCAACAAGGTCGCGAGCGAAGAAAAGCGTCTAGCCTGCTGAGCCCGGCAATGGGCGCGGGCGCGGATCTGCTTCAGACGCTGCGGCAGGTCCTTCGCCGTTTCCGGAAAGCAGGGCCGTTGCTCGTGGCGATTTCCGGCGGCAGTGATTCGACCGCGCTGCTTGTCGCACTGTCCCGCCTTCGGGATGAACCCGTCTTTTCCGGATTTTCGCTGCAGGCAATCACGATCGATCACGGCTTGCGTCCGGGCTCGGATGGCGAGGCAGAGGCGGTTGCCCGTCTTTGCCAAAGGCATTGCGTTCCACATAGCGTCCGTCCATGGCTGGGGGAAAAGCCGGTGACCGGCGTGCAGGCAGCCGCGCGCGCGGCGCGCTACCGGTTACTGGCAGAGGAAGCGCGGCTATGCGGGGCTATCGCTGTTCTCACCGGCCACAACGCCGATGATCAGCGGGAAACCATTGCGATGCGCGCGGCCCGCGGGGCAGGCGAGGGGCTTTCCGGCATGGCGGAAGAAACGCTGATCGGGGAGCATGTCTGGCTGCTGCGCCCGCTGCTTTCCCTAAAGCGGCAGAGCCTTCGCGATGCGCTTTGCGAATGGGGCGAAACCTGGCTCGACGATCCGAGCAATGACAATCCCCGTTTCGAGCGCGTGCGGCTGCGCCAGCAGGGTCTGGCAACAACGGGCCTTCCGGAAAAAGACCGGGCGCGCTCTTCCGAACGGCAGGCCGCATGGCTGGATGCCGCAGTGACGGTCTTTGCCGGGGCTGTCGCCCGGGTGACCCTGTCCTCATTCGAGACCGCAGACGTGGAAGTGCTGCAAGCCCTGTTTCGCCTTTCCTCGGCTCTTGGCGGCAAGGCTTTTTTGCCGTCTAGCGAGGCGCGGATGCGGATGGCCGGCTGGCTGGCATCGGGCGAGCCGGGACGCAAAACGCTGGGCGGCACGGTGTTCGACCTTCGCCGCGATGCCCTTTACCTCTACCGGGAAAACCGCGGCCTGAAGGCGGAAAGGCTCGTCGTTGGCGGTGATCTTTATGACGGCCGCTACCAGCTCTGCGGCCCGCAAGGGCAAAAGGCGATGGTGAGACCGGTGCGGGAGCGGGCAAAGGCCGAGGCCCTGCTGATTACGGCTGGCGTTCCGGAAGCGATTGCGAAGCGGGCCGCTCCCGCTCTGGTGGAAATCGGGGATGCGGTGCCTGGTCTGCGGCTGGAGCGGCGGATTGCCGCGCATCGGCATTTTCTCCCCGGTTTCGATCTCAAGGCCGCGGAAAGCCTTCGGCGGCATCTCGGTGTTCCGGGCCTGCCCGATCCGCCGCTTGAGGCATCCTGACACGGACAAAAAGGCCGCGGCCGTGCAGGCCTGCCTTGGCAAGCCGGAACGGGATGCCTATGTTATGTTCAATTCATGGCCGGTACTTTCCGGCAAGGCATTTGTTCGGGGAGTTCAATGAACCCAAATTTTCGCAACATCGCACTCTGGGCCATCATTGCCCTGCTGCTGATCGCGCTGTTCAGCATGTTCCAGTCAGCGCCGGCGCAGACGGGATCGCGTGACATTCCCTATTCGCAATTCCTGCGGGAAGTGGATTCGGGCCGGGTGCGCGACGTGATGGTGACCGGCAACCGGGTGCAGGGCAGCTATGTCGAAAACGGCACGGGCTTCTCGACCTATGCGCCGGTTGTGGATGACAGTCTCATCAAGCAGCTGACCGCCAAGAATGTGACGATCAATGCGCGTGCGGAAAGCGACAGCTCCTCCGGCATCCTCTCTTATCTCGGCACGCTTCTGCCGATGCTTCTGATCCTCGGTGTCTGGCTGTTCTTCATGCGGCAGATGCAGGGTGGATCGCGCGGTGCAATGGGCTTTGGCAAATCCAAGGCCAAGCTTCTGACCGAAGCGCATGGCCGCGTGACCTTCGAGGATGTGGCAGGTGTGGACGAAGCCAAGCAGGATCTCGAGGAAATCGTGGAATTCCTGCGCGATCCGCAGAAGTTCCAGCGCCTCGGCGGCCGCATTCCGCGCGGCGTGCTGCTTGTCGGCCCGCCCGGCACCGGCAAGACGCTGCTTGCCCGCTCGGTCGCCGGTGAGGCAAATGTGCCCTTCTTCACCATTTCCGGTTCGGACTTCGTGGAAATGTTCGTGGGTGTCGGTGCCTCCCGCGTGCGCGACATGTTCGAGCAGGCCAAGAAAAACGCGCCCTGCATCATCTTCATCGATGAAATCGATGCGGTCGGCCGTCATCGCGGCGCCGGTCTCGGCGGCGGCAATGACGAGCGCGAGCAGACGCTCAACCAGCTTCTGGTGGAGATGGATGGTTTCGAGGCCAATGAAGGCATCATCCTGATCGCGGCCACCAACCGTCCGGACGTGCTCGACCCGGCGCTGATGCGTCCCGGCCGTTTCGACCGTCAGGTCGTGGTGCCGAACCCGGATATTATCGGCCGCGAGCGCATCCTGAAGGTGCATGTGCGCAATGTGCCGCGTGCGCCGAATGTGGATCTCAAGGTTCTGGCCCGTGGCACGCCCGGTTTCTCCGGTGCCGACCTCATGAACCTCGTCAACGAAGCTGCCCTGATGGCCGCGCGCCGCAACAAGCGCATGGTCACGATGCAGGAATTCGAGGATGCCAAGGACAAGATCATGATGGGCGCGGAACGCCGCTCCTCCGCCATGACCGAGGCCGAAAAGAAGCTCACCGCCTATCACGAGGCGGGTCATGCGATCCTGGCGCTGAACGTCAAGGCCGCCGATCCGCTGCACAAGGCAACGATCATTCCGCGTGGCCGCGCGCTCGGCATGGTGATGCAGCTGCCGGAAGGCGACCGCTATTCCATGAGCTACAAGTGGATGGTGTCGCGTCTAGCGATCATGATGGGCGGGCGCGTGGCCGAAGAAATCACCTTCGGCAAGGAAAACATCACCTCCGGCGCGTCTTCCGATATCGAGCAGGCGACCAAGCTTGCCCGTGCGATGGTGACGCAGTGGGGCTTTTCCGACGAGCTCGGCACGGTCGCTTACGGCGAGAACCAGCAGGAAGTCTTCCTCGGCCATTCGGTTGCGCAGTCCAAGAACGTGTCCGAAGCGACCGCCCAGAAGATCGACCGGGAAATTCACCGGCTGATCGACGAGGCCTATCAGGAAGCCAAGCGGATCATCACCGAAAAGCACGATGAATTCGTGGCGGTGGCGGAAGGCCTGCTCGAATATGAAACGCTGACCGGCGATGAAATCCGCGCCGTGATGCGGGGCGAAAAGCCGGCGCGCGATCAGGGCGATGACGGCGTGCAGAGCCGCAGCTCCGCCATTCCGAAGGCGGGCAGCAAGAGCGACAGCGGCACGCCCAAGGCAAGCGGCGAGGAAGAGCCCGGCGAAGGCTTCGAACCGCAGCCGCACTGACGCTTACCGCTCTGTGATTGAAAACGGCTCCCTCGGGGGCCGTTTTTTGTTATCTGGTGGAAAAGCCGATAACTGATAACGGATTGTAATAGTCTTTGACGTTTTTTTACGTGCCGATGGACTGCAACTGTGGCATGAGCCGTTTTGAACCGTTTGATGCGGGCGGCTTTTTGCCGCCTGCGACTTCAACCTGCGCGGAGCCTCTGCTCTGCCGGACCCTTGGAAATCGGGAGTACCCATGAAGCGCCGCTATTTTGGAACGGACGGAATTCGCGGAAAGTCCAATACCCATCCCATGACGCCGGATCTGGCGATGCGGGTTGGCATTGCAGCGGGCACCATCTTCCGCCGGGGCTCGCACCGCCACCGGGTGGTGATCGGCAAGGATACGCGCCTTTCCGGCTACATGCTGGAAAATGCGATGGTCGCCGGTTTTACCGCCGCCGGTCTTGATGCCTTCGTTCTGGGTCCGATCCCGACGCCTGCAGTGGCGATGCTGACCCGCTCGCTGCGCTGCGATATCGGCGTGATGATCTCCGCCTCGCATAACCCTTACGAAGACAATGGCATCAAGCTGTTTGGCCCGGATGGCTACAAGCTCTCCGACAGTCTGGAAATGCAGATCGAGGATCTGATCGAGCAGGATATCGCACCGCAGCTTGCCAAGGCCGATGATATCGGCCGGGCCAAGCGCATCGACGGCGTGCATGACCGCTATATCGAATTCGCCAAGCGCACGCTGCCGCGCGAAGTGACGCTGCAGGGCCTGCGCGTGGTGATCGACTGCGCCAATGGCGCGGCCTACAAGGTGGCGCCCGCCGTGCTGTGGGAACTCGGTGCGGAAGTCATCACCATCGGCAACGAGCCGACCGGCACCAATATCAACAAGGGTTGCGGCTCCACGCACCCGGAAGCGCTGCAGAAGAAGGTGCATGAAGTGCGCGCCGATATCGGCATCGCACTCGATGGCGATGCGGACCGGGTGATCATCGTGGACGAACACGGCGCGATCATCGATGGCGACCAGCTGATGGCGGTCGTGGCCGAGAGCTGGGCCGATGACAATCTGCTGAAGGGTGGCGGCATCGTCGCAACCGTCATGTCCAATCTCGGCCTCGAGCGCTTCCTTGAGGGCAAGGGCCTGACGCTGGCCCGCACGGCGGTGGGTGACCGGTATGTGGTGGAACACATGCGCAAGAACAGCTTCAATGTGGGCGGCGAGCAGTCCGGCCACATCGTGCTGTCGGATTTCGGCACCACCGGCGACGGGCTGGTGGCAGCCCTTCAGATTCTCGCCTGCGTGAAGCGCTCGGGCAAGAGCGTCAGCGAGGTGTGTCGCCGCTTCGAGCCCGTGCCGCAGCTCCTGCGCAATGTGCGCTTTGCCGGGGGCAAGCCGCTGGAAGACAAGCAGGTGAAGCAGGCGATCAAGGACGCGGAAAGCGAGCTTGCGACCCGTGGCCGTCTGGTCATCCGGCCGTCCGGCACCGAGCCCCTGATTCGCGTGATGGCGGAAGGCGATGACCGCGGCCAGATCGAGCGCATCGTCAACGACCTGATCGGCGTGATTGCCGCGGTTCCGGCCGCGGCCTGAACTCAGACGCGCTTTCCGAAGGCCGGACGGGCAGCGCCTGCGGCTTTCGGCAGTGCGCGCGGTGCCACATAGGCAGGCTTCACCGGGGCGGGCTGCACCGGGGCGGGCATCGGAGCTTCCGCCTGCGCGAAAACCTTCTCCTCCTCACCGTGATAGATACCCGGTCCATCCTCGGTCTTCAGCTTCTCCAGCGCTGCATTCATGCGGCGCTGCGAATAGGATGTTGCCCAGCGGCGCATGCGGAACGGGCCGATGATGCCTAACATGCCGAAGCAGGAGCAATAGAACAGCGTGCCCATCCAGTGAAAGCCGGACTGGTCTTCCAGTTCGCTTGCGGGCAGATTGACGCTCGGATCCTCCGGCAGATAGGAAACCGGGATTGGTATAAGCTTGGAATAGGTCTTTCCGTCGGATGATAGCGCCTTGATGCTCGCGACCTGAACGGATTGCGAGGCCTGTATCTCCTCTCCGCCCTGCGTCTTGAAATGGTAGTCGAGCCGACCATCCTGATAGATCGGAATGAGATAGGCACGGCGGGTTGTTATTTCGGCGTCATCGATCAGGGCGGGCGCAACCTGGCCCGACTTCATCAGCTTTGCGGCGCGCTCCATGTGGTCCAGTTCCGTCTGGATCTGGTAGTAACTCATGCCGAAAAAGAACAGCAGTCCAAAAAGAATTCGTATCGCTTTGCCCATGGTCGTGCAGCCATTTGCGCGGTCAAAGTCCAGCCACCCCCGCGCCCCAATCCACCCGCAACTGAAATGGCATCCGGGTCTGAAATCCGGGTAAACCGGGCTGTTCGCATTTTAACGATGCTTCAAAATCGCAATGTCCGAGGCCAAGAGTGGCCTGAAACAGCGGCTTTCTTAACAAGGAAGGTGTAATCTTCGTTAGCATACACGGTGAAGAAGTGTAGTTAATCGGCGCTTAACCATTACTCTTTATTTTCCATAATGATCCCTGGATTTGGCTGGCATGGGGCGATCACGCACTCGCACCGGCCTTGCAACAGAGACTTTGGAGAAAAAGTCATGAAACATCTTCTGCTCGGCGCCTGCCTGCTGCTGGCCGCAAACGGGGCTGCTGTCGCGGCCGATCTCTATCAGCCTTCCGAGCCGGTTCCGATTGCACCGGTCGAGCCGGTTCCGGTGGCTTCCACCGGCGGCTGGTATCTGCGCGGCGACGTCGGCTACAATTTCAACCGCTCGAACGGCGCGAGCTATTTCCGTGGTTCGAATTCGGATGAAGCGGATTTCGTGAAGTCTGACCTGCGCAACTCCTTCACGCTGGGCGGCGGTATCGGTTACCAGATGACCAACTACCTGCGCGCTGACTTCACCGGCGATTACATGTTCAAGAGCGATTTCGACGGCTCGACCAAGGGCGGTGGCGCGCTCGGCGGCGCATGCGCTGGCACCTGCACCTCGACCGACGTAAGCTCGATGAGCGCGCTTTCGCTGCTCGCGAACGCTTATGTGGATTTCGGCACCTGGGGCTATATCACGCCTTATGCCGGTGCCGGTCTTGGTGGCACCTACGTGAAGTGGGACAATCTCAAGAACACGGCCTGCGATGACGCCAATCCCGGCAATTGCGACCCGACCGAAACCCATGGCGGCAATGGCAACTGGCGCTTCACCTATGCGCTCATGGCCGGTGCCTCGATCGACGTGACCTGTAATGTGAAGGCCGATGTCGGTTATCGTTACAAGCATGTCGAGGGTGGCCGTATGTTCGACTATTCCAACAATGGCGGCCCGGGCTATGACAAGGGCTATGGCAGCCATGAAGGCCGCGTCGGTCTGCGCTATATCTTCAGCGGTTGCGAGCAGCCCTATGAGCCGCCGATCGACGTGCCGCAGCCGCCGGTCTACAAGTAAGACCTCCGCTTCGAGCTTTTGCAAAACCCGGCCTCTGGCCGGGTTTTCGCGTTTGAGGGGCGGTGGTGCAAAAACCGCATGGTTAATCACCCGTTTGGCGGCATGCTTAACCGCACTTTAATATGTTTGGTTAAATATTGTTTGCACGATCATTTTGCGCGCCTGCGGTTTGCAGGCGAAAGGGAAGAGCGATGAAGCGTCAGTCCGTTTATGCCATGCTTCTGGTCATCAGCGCCGGCTATGCCCGGCTTGCGGCAGCGACAGACCTGCCGCCGGAGGTCTATGCACCGGAAACCTCGATCAACGGCGTCGGCAAAGGCTGGTATCTGCGCGGCGACCTCGGTTACAGCGGCTGGTCGAAACCGGGCAATCCGAATTACACCGCGATCAGCGCTGGCGGTGTCAATCTTGGGAACACCACCTTCGACAGCACGCGCTTTGATGATCATTTCACCTTCGGCGGCGGCGTCGGTTACCAGTTCACCGACATGATCCGTGCGGATGTGACCGCCGACATGTTCAACACGGATGTGACGGGCAGTTCGAAGCTAGGTGTGAATTGTGCGGGGCAACCGGCTGGCACCACATGTGGTGTGGATCATGCAAGCTCGCTGCGCGGTATCGAGGTTCTGGGCAACGTGTATGCCGATCTCGGCACCTATTCCGGTATCACGCCCTATCTTGGCGGCGGTCTTGGTGCGACCCACGTCCAGTGGGATACGATGAAAAGCCAGCCCTATTGCATTGCGGGCGCGGCTGCCTGCAACGCGACTGCGTCGCCTGCTGTCAACAATAGCGGTCTGGACAACTGGCGTTTCACATATGCGATTGCGGCCGGCATGTCCTATGACATTACCAACACGATGAAGCTCGATCTCGGCTATCGCTACACCAAGGTTTCGGGCGGCGAATCGTTTACCTTCAACACCACGGAGAACGGGCAGGGCTTCAACGGGGTCAAAGGCTCCGACGACGGTTTCTCGCGCCACGAAATCCGCGCCGGTATTCGCGTCAATACCTGGTAAATCCGACAGGAATTCTCCAGTTGCAAAGGCCGCTGCCCGAAAGGGCGGCGGCTTTTTGCTATACGCTCGTATGGGTTCGGAGCGGCATTTCTTGCTCCTTCTGCGACTTCTGTCTTGACGAAGCGGGCCACTGTCTATATCCACAGCGGCGGGCAACCTCTCCCCACCGAGAGGCTAACTATCTGGAAGGATAGATCATGACGACGACCGCGCGTCCGGCTGCATTGCCGGCCAATCCCCGTTTTTCCTCTGGTCCCTGCGCTAAGCGTCCCGGCTGGGCGCCTGAAGCGCTTTCCGATGCGCCGCTTGGCCGTTCGCATCGTGCCAAGATCGGCAAGGCGAAGCTGAAGCTCGCCATCGATCTCACCCGCGAAGTTCTCGCTGTTCCCGCCGATTACCGGATCGCCATCGTTCCTGCATCGGATACAGGCGCGGTTGAAATGGCCATGTGGTCGCTGCTCGGCGCGCGCGGCGTGGATATGCTCGCCTGGGAAAGCTTCGGTTCAGGCTGGGTCTCGGATGTCACCAAGGAATTGAAGCTTGCCGATGTGCGCACCATCAAGGCGCCCTATGGCAAGCTGCCCGACCTTTCCACCGTCGATTTCGACCGTGACGTGGTCTTCACCTGGAACGGCACGACCTCGGGCGTGCGCGTGCCGAATGCGGATTTCATCCCGGCTGATCGCAAGGGTCTGACCATCTGCGATGCGACCTCTGCCGCCTTCGCGCAGGATCTGGATTTCGCCAAGCTCGATGTCGTCACCTTCTCCTGGCAGAAAGTGCTGGGCGGGGAGGGCGCGCATGGCATGCTGATCCTCAGCCCCCGCGCCGTCGAGCGGCTGGAAACCTATACGCCCGCCTGGCCGCTGCCGAAGATTTTCCGCATGACCAAGGGCGGCAAGATCATCGAGGGCCTGTTCGAGGGCGAGACCATCAACACCCCGTCCATGCTCTGCGTCGAGGATTACATCGATGCGCTTCAATGGGCGAAGGCGCTCGGCGGCCGAGATGCGCTGCTTGCCAAGGCGGATGCCAATGCAAAGGTGATCCACGATTTCGTTGCGGCGAATGCCTGGATCGCCAATCTGGCCGAGGTGGAGAACACCCGTTCCAATACCTCCGTCTGCCTGAAGATCGTCGATCCCGAGGTGCTGGCACTCGATGCCGATGCGCAGGCCGCCTTTGCCAAGGCGATTGCCTCCACGCTCGAGAAGGAAGGCGTGGCCTTCGATATCGGGGCCTATCGCGATGCGCCTGCCGGTCTTCGCATCTGGACGGGCGCAACCGTCGAGAAGGCGGATCTTGAGGCGCTGATGCCTTGGCTTTCCTATGCATTCGAACTCGGCAAGGCTGGTCTGAAAAAGGCTGCCTGATCCCCGATCCTGCGGGCCGGTTGCGGCCCGCCTATCTCCGCATTTTTCCCATTTCAGACCTGAAGGAGTGCCCCATGGCGCCGCGCGTACTCGTATCCGACGAATTGTCCGAAACCGCCGTCCAGATCTTCCGTGATCGTGGCATCGACGTGGATTTCCAGCCGCAACTTGGCAAGGACAAGGAAAAGCTCGCCGAAATCATCGGCAATTATGATGGTCTGGCGATCCGTTCCGCCACCAAGGTTTCCCCGAAGCTGATCGATGCGGCGGAGCGGCTGAAGGTGGTTGGCCGCGCCGGGATCGGCGTTGACAATGTCGATATTCCGGCCGCATCCCGCCGCGGGATCATCGTGATGAACACGCCCTTCGGCAATTCCATCACCACCGCCGAGCATGCCATTGCGCTGATGTTTGCCGTTGCCCGCCAGATTCCGGCCGCCGACCAGTCGACGCAGGCGGGCAAGTGGGAGAAGTCCCGCTTCATGGGCGTGGAAATCACCGGCAAGACGCTGGGCGTGATCGGAGCCGGAAACATCGGCTCCATCGTCTGCGCCCGCGCCAATGGCCTGAAGATGAATGTGCTGGCCTATGATCCTTTCCTGTCCGAGGCGCGCGCCAAGGAAATGGGCGTGACCAAGGTGGAGCTCGACCAGCTTTTTGCGGCTGCCGATTTCATCACCCTGCATGTGCCGCTGACGGACAAGACCCGCAACATCATCGGGGCCGAGACGCTGAAGAAGCTGAAGCCCGGCGTGCGCATCATCAACTGCGCCCGTGGTGGCCTCGTGGATGAGGCCGCCCTTGCCGAAGCGATCAGGTCCGGCCATGTGGCCGGTGCCGCCTTCGACGTGTTCGAGGTGGAGCCTGCCAAGGAAAGCCCGCTGTTCGGCCTGCCTAATGTGGTCTGCACCCCGCATCTCGGCGCCTCCACCAATGAGGCACAGGAGAACGTGGCCCTGCAGGTGGCCGAGCAGATGTCCGACTATCTGCTGAAGGGCGCGGTCTCGAACGCGATCAACATGCCGTCGATCACGGCGGAGGAAGCGCCGCGGCTGAAGCCGTTCATCCGGCTTGCGGATGTGCTCGGCTCCTTCGTCGGGCAGGTGACGGACAGCGCCATCAAGGAAATCGAAATCCTCTATGATGGCTCGACCGCGCAGATGAACACCAAGGCGCTGACCAGCGCGCTGCTCGCCGGGCTGATCCGCCCGCAGGTGGCCGATGTCAACATGGTCTCCGCGCCGATCATGATCAAGGAAAAGGGCGTGATCCTGTCGGAAGCCAAGCGCGACAAGTCCGGCGTGTTCGATGGCTATATCAAGCTGACGGTGACCACCGACAACCAGACGCGCTCGATCGCCGGCACGGTGTTTTCCGACGGCAAGCCGCGCTTCATCCAGATCAAGGGCATCAATCTCGATGCGGATGTGGGCCAGCACATGCTCTACATCACCAATACCGACGTGCCCGGTCTCGTCGGTTTCATCGGCACGACAGTCGGCAATGCGGGCGTCAACATCGCCAACTTCCAGCTCGGCCGTTCCATCCAGGGCGGTGATGCCATCGCGCTTCTTTATGTCGACGGAGAGATTTCCGAAGACCTGATCAAGGCCCTCGAAGCGCATCCGCAGATCCGCCAGGTCAAGCCGCTGGCATTCAATGTGGAGTGAGTGAGTAGAGGGAGTGCGGGTGATTTGCCCCTCATCCCCCTGCCGGGACCTTCTCCCCGTCAAGACAGGGAGAAGGGGGCAAGACGTTGGCCAACCGGTTCCTTCTCCCCGCTTGCGGGGAGAAGGTGGCGGCAGCCGGATGAGGGGCACATGCGGCACATGCGGCGCTTCGCACGTCAACCATTCGTAACCCCCACCCCTAACCCCTCCCCACAAGGGGGAGGGGAATTCGCTGGGTGTATGCCGAACCATTAAAACGCATTCCGTCATCCTCGGGCTTGTCCCGAGGATCTGCTGTCGCATCAACGGTCTCTACCGTCACCTGTGCCGCTTATGTTGGCAGATCCTCGGGACAAGCCCGAGGATGACGACGGAGATGTTTTGATATCACCTCCGGGAAGCGGCACCCTCGACCTTATCCCTCCCCCTTATGGGGAGGGTTGGGGTGGGGGGTCGCAACAACCACATCGCACTCATCCATCCGCACCTTGAACCTGCCGCAAATCCCGATTATATCCGCAAAAACCCGGAAAACCGGGCAAGAAGAAGGGCCGCCGGGGCCTTTAACCCCGGGCGGATCAGCGGAAAGTGTGCCCTTGCAATGAACAGTCTGGATTTCGACAAGAAGCCGGAAGAGACCCGCGTGGTCGTCGCCATGTCCGGCGGCGTGGATTCCTCCGTGGTGGCCGGTCTATTGAAGCGCGAGGGCTATGATGTCCTCGGCATTACCCTGCAGCTCTATGATCACGGCGCGGCGGTGCATCGGCCCGGTTCCTGCTGCGCGGGGCAGGATATCGATGACGCGCGCCGGGTGTGCGAGACACTCGGCATTCCCCATTATGTGCTGAACTACGAGCAGCGGTTCCGCGAGACGGTGATCAATCCCTTCGCGGAAAGCTATGTGGCAGGCGAAACGCCGATCCCCTGCGTTGCCTGCAACCAGACCGTCAAATTCGCCGATCTTCTGGCAACGGCGAAGGATCTGGGCGCCGATGCGCTGGCAACCGGGCATTACATTGCCTCGAAGCCGAACCCGCAGCCCGGTCATCCGAACCGGCGCGCGCTTTTCCGCCCGGTCGACAGCGACCGGGACCAGAGCTACTTCCTGTTCGCGACCACGCAGGAGCAGATCGATTATCTGCGCTTTCCGCTCGGTGCCTATTCCAAGGCAGAGACCCGCAGGATGGCGGAAGAAATGGGGCTGGTCGTCGCGGCAAAGCCGGACAGCCAGGACATCTGCTTCGTGCCGCAGGGCAAGTATACCGACATCATCAACAAGCTGAAGCCGGATGCGGCCCTTTCCGGCGAGATCGTGCATCTCGATGGCCGCGTGCTTGGCCGTCATGACGGCATTCTCAACTACACGATCGGCCAGCGGCGCGGCATCGGGGTTGCAACCGGCGAGCCGCTTTATGTGGTCTATCTCGATGCCCGCGGTCGGCGGGTGATCGTCGGCCCGCGCGAGGCGCTGGAAACCCACCGCGTCTATCTGCGCGATGTGAACTGGCTGGGCGATGGCGATGTGGAAACGGTGGCGGATGCGGGCTTTCACTGCTTCGCCAAGGTGCGCTCCACCCGTCCGCCAAAGCCGGCGCTGCTGAAGCGCGACGAAGCCGGTCTCTACGTGGAACTGGCGGAAGGCGAGGCAGGGATCGCGCCCGGTCAGGCCTGCGCGCTGTTTTCCGGCGAAGGCGCCTATGCCCGCGTGTGGGGCGGCGGCTTCATTGCCCGCTCCGAGCGCTCGAAGGAGGCGGAAGCGGCCCTTTCCACCCTGCTTTCCCGCCCCGCTGCCGCCTGAAGGCGGCCGGGCATGGAAGGGGAGGGGCACGCTTGTCCTCCTGCCAAAAACTGTCGTTCTTTCGTTTCGAGGTGCTTGACACTCAGGACCGGCTCTTCTATCAAGCCGCCATCGACGCGGTTCGGCCGGGTTTTGTTCAACGAAACCAACAAAGGCAAGAACGGCTGTGGCGGGGTAGCTCAGGTGGTTAGAGCAGCGGAATCATAATCCGCGTGTCGGGGGTTCGAGTCCCTCTCCCGCTACCACTTCTCTCAGAAATTTGATGATCAAGAGCCGTTTGCTTTCGGCTTCGCTCCGTTTTGCGGTACTCCGGACTCTGCGCAAACGGAAAAAGAGGATCCCGGTCTGAAGCAGACGCGGAATCCCCCAGTCACTAGTCAAGCCCTTCCAGTGTGAGCGTTGCGTTCCGGGGAGTCAAATACTCCGTGTTGTCATGTTGAATCCAAGGTAAACACTCGAATTAACCTTAATTGCTATGATTAAAAAATTTTATCTATTAAGAGACTTTTCTTCATAAGTAATGGTCCTTGCGTTTTACTTGGAAAATTAACAATTGCGTAAAATGTGCTGTACAATTGTTATGACACATAGCGCCGTCCCGGAAACATGAAACGGGAAACATGACGTGGGCGTCTATCACCGGTGAAGTTTCAAGTCCGGTATGTCCCTCCTCAAGTTCTGCGTAAAAATAAAGGGACAATCCTATGTCGAGTATCATGACTAATTCTGCGGCCATGTCCGCGCTGGCCACCCTGCGTTCCATCGACAAGAGCATGGAAAGCACCCAGAACCAGATTTCGTCCGGTTATCGGGTCGGCTCCTCCAAGGACAATGCTGCCTACTGGTCCGTTGCCACCACCATGCGGTCCGACAGCAAGGCGCTCTCCACCGTTCAGGACGCTCTTGGCCTGGCTTCCGCGAAGTCGGACACGGCTTATGCCGGTCTGAACAGCGCGATCGATATCGTCACCGAGATCAAGGCCAAGCTCGTTGCCGCCCGCGAACCGGGCGTGGACAAGGACAAGGTCAACAAGGAACTCACCGAACTCAAGAACCAGCTGAACTCGATCTCCCAGTCGGCTTCGTTCTCCGGTGAAAACTGGCTCTACAACGACTCGACGGCTGCTGCCGGCACCAAGGAAATGGTGGGTTCGTTCACCCGCACCTCCGCCGGCACCGTATCGATCCAGACCATCGACTTCGACACGTCCAAGTCGGTTCTGATCGACACCAAGAACGCCAACAAGGGTCTTCTGACCGTCGGCGTTCAGGTGACCCAGCCGAGCGGCACGACCACCTCGACGGCCACCTACTTCCTCTACAACGCATCGTCCTCGACGGCTGCGACCGGTTCGGAAGTGAAGATTTCCTCCACCACCACCGATGACAACCTTGAAGGCATGATCATGGCGGTGGACTCCACCCTCAAGACCATGACCGATACGGCGGCCACGCTCGGTGCGGTGAACAAGCGCATCGAAACCCAGAGCGCCTTCGTGAAGTCGCTGAGCGACGTGATCGATCAGGGTGTTGGCCGTCTGGTGGATGCCGACATGAATGAAGCCTCGACCCGGCTGAAGGCGCTGCAGACGCAGCAGCAGCTGGGCATCCAGGCGCTGTCGATTGCCAACAGCAACTCGCAGAACATCCTGTCGCTGTTCCGCTGATCACTCAAGCGCCGACAGGAAAAGACAAGGCCGCGTCCGAAAGGGCGCGGCTTTTCTGTTTTGCCGACCGGTCGATCAACCATGCCGCATGGTTAATCTGCCCGCCCTTTGAATGATCGGAATAGCGGCCTTCAACCGGACAATCCGGCCCGGTTCGCCGCTGAAAAATGCCCTGTTTCCATTTTCGCGCCGGGATAGGGTCCGGTGTTTAGACTTTGCTTACCATATTTGTTCATGCTTGGTCTGTCCGGCCTCGTCGCGGCAGTGTGATCTGCGCAAGCCCGGACAGTGTAGCGACCGATGGGCAGTGCGTTGCGGCCCCGGTCAGGTAACGAGTATTCGGGTATTTGTAGTCATGGCGTCCGTAAACAAGTCTGCGCGTTCCGCGGCGAAAACCAGCCGTGGCTTTTCCCTCAAGACAGCGCTTGGCGCCCTATTGTCCGTAAGCCTTGTGGCTGGCAGTGCCTGGGGACTGGCGGTTACGCTCGGTGCCATGCACGAGGCGGCACACACCCTTTCCGATGGACGCAGTTCGTTTGATCTGGCGCTCTCCGCAGGCCCACGATTTGATCCGAAGCCCATTGCCGTCAAATCATCCCGCTTCCGCAAGGTGCCGGAAAGCGATATCCGTGGCTATCAGCTGTCCGCCGAGGCAGTGCTTTCTGCTCACCGGAAAAGCCTGGCGGCCGAACTGGCCCTTGCTGACAAGCGCGAGAAGGCAGACCGTGTACCGGTTCTTGCCCCCGCCATGGAGGCGAAAACGGCAGCCGCGCCTTTGCCCTCCCTTACCGGCAAACCGGCGGTGGTTGCGGCGCTTGTGGAAGATGTGCCGCTCGAAGAGGCGACCCAGCCTTTCGATCTGGTGCTTGCCAAGGGCGAGGGGGAAGACGAAGAGGATCTGGCCCTTCCAACCGACGTGCCCTTGCCTGAGGCGCGCCCGCAACTGGAAGCCACGCTTCCGGCCGGGAAGCCTGCCGAAACGAAACCCGCATCTGCAAAAAGCGCCGCACCCAAGGCGGAACTTGTTTACGCCAAGCCCGGGCGCACGCTGTTTGGCGATCTCTTCGGCAGCAAGTCGAGCTCTACGGGTTGGCCGGGCAGCAACACGAAAGTGGCGATCTACGACGTTTCCAACGCAACGGTCTATCTGCCGAATGGCACGAAGCTGCGCGCCCATTCCGGCATTGGCCATATGCGCGACAATCCGCGCTACGAGAATGTGAAGATGACCGGCCCGACACCGGCGGGCATCTATCGTCTGTCCATGCGCGAAAAGCGGTTCTATGGCGTCGAGGCAATCCGTCTGACCTCGATCGATGGCCGGGATCCGAAAAATCGTACGGGCCTGCTCACCCATACCAACCTTCTGCGCGGCCAGACCGGCTCGCATGGCTGCGTCGCCTTCCAGAATTACGAGCCCTTCCTCAAGGCCTTCAAGCGCGGTGAAATCAACATGATGGTGGTGGTGCCGGAGCTTCCGTCGTCGCGCACCCAGCTCGCCGCGCTTTATCGCAAGGCTGGCGCCTGAACCTTTCGGCAACGGTCTTGACAAGGGGGCGGGGCCTTCGGGCAGACTGCGCGCGGTCTCGAAGTGGCGGCTGAGCGGTGAATGCGGTTTCATGGCGTTGCGGGAAGACCTCCCGTTTGCCGAAAGGACCGCCTCACCATGACCTGGTACATGCCTTCTGAAACCGCCCCTCACGCCCGCACCTGGATGGCCTTTCCGCGCGAAGGGGTAACGCTGGGCGAGGGCGAGGCCTGGAAGGAAACCGGCTATCAGGCCTGGACGGATGTTGCCCATGCGATTGCCGAGTTCGAGCCGGTCACCATGGTGGTCGACCCGTCCGAGCGGGCGCGGGCCGCGCGCATGCTCGGCAGCCACATCACCCAGCTTGAAGCGCCGCTCGATGAATTCTGGATGCGCGATTTCGGGCCGACCTTCGTGCTCGACCGTGACCGGCCGGAGGCGCTCGGTGCCGTCGAGTGGGTGTTCAACGGCTGGGGCGCGCATGCCTGGGCAAGCTGGGAGCATTCCCGCAAGATCGCCCGGCTGATTGCCGCCGAGGTAGGCGCGGAACTGGTTTCAAGCCCGCTGGTCAACGAAGGCGGCGGCATCCATGTGGATGGCGAGGGAACCGTGCTGGTGACGGAAACTGTCCAGCTCGATCCGCGCCGGAATCCAGGTATCACCAAAGCGGAGGTCGAGGCGGAGCTCGTGCGCACGCTTGGGGTTTCGAAGATCATCTGGCTGCCGCGCGGGCTGACGCGCGATTACGAGGATTTCGGCACCAACGGCCATGTGGATATCGTTGCCACCATTGCCGCACCGGCCACCATCCTGCTGCATCGCCAGCCGAATGCGGATCATCCCGATCATGCCGTGATGCAGGCGATCCGGGAGCAGCTTTCAGCCGAAACCGACGCGAAAGGCCGCCCCTTCCGGATCATCGATCTCGATGCGCCTGCGCTTGTTCGCGACGAGCATGGCTTTGTCGATTTCAGCTATGTGAACCATCTGGTGGTGAATGGGGGCGTGGTGGCCTGCGGCTTCGGCGATGAGAAAGCGGATGCGACTGCGCGGGCGGGGCTGGAAGCGGCCTATCCCGGGCGTCGGGTGGTAACCATCGATTCGCGCGCGATCTTTGCCCGCGGCGGCGGCATTCACTGCATCACCCAGCAGCAGCCCGCAACGGCAGCGGGAGGGGAAGGCGCATGAGCCGGTTCGATGTGGTCGAAGCCTCGATTGCCGATCTGCGCCAGGCCCTGAAGGATGGCCGTGTCACCAGTGTGGAACTGGTCGAGGCCTATCTCGACCGCATCCGGCATTTCGATGCGCCCGGAACGGAAACCGCGCTCAATTCCGTCATCGTCTTCAATCCGCTGGCGCTGGAGGAGGCGCGGGCATCGGACGAGCGGCGGCGCAAGGGTGCGCTTCTCGGCCCGCTCGACGGCATACCCTATACCGCCAAGGACAGCTATCTGGTGAAAGGCCTCACGGCTGCGGCGGGAAGCCCGGCCTTCGAACATCTGGTTGCCCAGCGCGATGCCTTCACCATCGAGCGGCTGCGGGCGGGCGGTGCGATCTGCCTCGGGCTCACCAACATGCCGCCAATGGCCAATGGCGGTATGCAGCGCGGGGTCTATGGCCGGGCCGAAAGCCCCTACAATGCAGACTGGCTGACCAGCGCCTTCGGTTCCGGCTCGTCGAACGGGTCCGGCACTGCAACCGCCGCTTCCTTCTGCGCCTTCGGGCTGGGGGAGGAGACCTGGTCGAGCGGGCGGGCGCCCGCCTCCTACAATGCGCTTTGCGCCTACACGCCCTCGCGCGGGGTGATTTCCGTGCGTGGCAACTGGCCGCTGGTGCCGACCATGGATGTGGTCGTGCCCCATACCCGCACGATGGCCGATATGCTGGAGCTGCTCGATGTGATCGTTGCGGATGATCCCGATGTGCGGGGTGATTTCTGGCGGGCGCAGCCCTGGGTGAGGCTTCCGAAGGCGTCCGAGCATCGCCCCGCCTCCTATCCCGCACTCCGGCCCGCGGATGCGGATCAGGCCCGCTCGGCCCTTGCCGGCAAGCGTTTCGGCGTGCCGAAAATGTATATCAATGCCGACCCGGAGGCCGGGACCAATCCGCAGGGCGGGATCGGCGGGTCTACCGGCCAGCCGATCATCACCCGCGCCTCGATCATCGCGCTCTGGGAAGAAGCCAAGGCCGCGCTGGAGGCAGCAGGGGCCGAAGTCATCCCTGTCGATTTTCCGGTGGTGACCAATTACGAGGCCGATCGTCCGGGCGCGCCTTCGATCCTGACGCGCGGGCTGGTGAGCCCGGATTATGTGCCGCGCGAGATGGTGGATCTGTGTGCCTTCGCCTGGGAGGATTTTCTCGCCGCCAACGGCGATCCGGCTTTCAACACGCTGGTGCATGTCGATCCGGCGATGATCTTCCCGCGACCGCCGGGCGCGCTTGCGGACCGCTATACCGGTTTTTCGGACGATCTGCCGCTCTATCCGGCGCAGGTGCGCCATCACCCGGTGCAATCCATCAGCGAAATTCCGCTGATCGATGCGGGGATCAGAGGCCTTGAGGAAACCCGGCGGATCGACCTCGAAGTCTGGATGGACGGGCTGAAGCTCGATGCGGTGATTTTCCCCGCTGTTGCCGATATCGGCCCGGCGGACATGGATATCAACGAGGCATCCGCTGATCTCGGCTGGCGAAACGGGGTCTGGGTGGCCAATGGCAATCTGGCGATCCGCCATCTCGGCATTCCGACGGTGACAGTGCCGATGGGCGCCATGCCGGATACGCGCATGCCGGTTGGCCTCACCTTCGCGGGCCGTGCCTATGATGATCCTGACCTGTTGAGGCTTGCCGCTGCCTTCGAGGCAACAGGCGACCGCCGCGACCCGCCGCCGCGCACGCCGAGGCTGTGACCGGAGAGATCGGGCTCAGGCGGTCTTCGCCTTGCCGCGTTCGGCAATCGCAATGCCGCCAAGCGAAAGGGCAAGGGCTGCAAGGTGATAGGCATGCAGCGTTTCGCCGAGAATGGCGATGGAAAGCAACGTGCCGAATACCGGGACGAGATTGATGAACAGCCCGGCGCGGTTCGGGCCGATCCCTTCCACGCCGATGATGAAGGCGACCTGCGCGAGCAGCGAGGAAACCACCCCGGCATAAAGCGTGATCAGCCAGCCTTGCGCGTCTGGCCAGAGCAGCGCACCGTTCCAGTCTTCCCACCAGAGCAGCGGCAGCGAGGTGACGAGCGCGGCCAGCGCCGGCATCGCCATCAGGCTTTTCCAGCTGATCGGCGGCTTGTAGCGCAGGATGACGGTGTAGACCGCATAGCAGGCAACCGCGACCAGCATCAGCAGGTCACCGTAGTTCACCCCGAGTGTCAGCAGGCTTTTCAGATCGCCATGCGAGGCCACGACCGCAACACCGAGCAGTGTCAGCGAGAAGCCGATGATCTGCGGAAATGTGACGCGGGTTGAAAACAGCGCGAAATTGATCACGAAGATCAGCATCGGGATGCCCGCCTGAACAATCGCGACATTGATCGCCGTGGTGTGGTGCAGGGCCGTGTACATCAGGGCATTGAAGGCGGTGTAGCCAATGGCGCCATAGGCCAGAAACAGCGGCAGATGCTGCCGCACCACCGGCCAGTCTTTCCGCAATTGCGGGCCGGAAACAACGACAAGCACCGCCATGGCAAAGGCCCAGCGACAAAAAGTCAGCGCCATCGGGCTGATATGCCCGGCCGCAAGCTTGCCCGCAATCGCATTGCCGCCCCAGGAGAGCGTGGCAATCAGCAGGAACAGATAGGATTTCTTGGCCAAGGAACAGTATTTCCGGGACTATTGGGCGCTGTCGCGCAACGGATTTCCCGGGCACTATGCCCAAAACGCCTGTAATGTCACGCTGAAACAGTTTTTTGCCGAGGGGACGATGCCGTTACGTCTACTTTACATTATGCTCTGCACGGCACTGCCGATGCTTGCAGTCGCCGATGACCGTTGGGTGCCGGAGTTCCTGAGCGATCCGGCTGCCTGCGAGAACAGTGAAATCGATGCTCTCTATGATACGCGGGACCAACGGCTCCATTATCACAACGTTTCCGGTCCGACGAAAGCAGTGCCGCTTCCGCCTAATTCCACGATTTCGGTTGTCGGCGAATGCAAGCCGGGGGCGTTTACGCATGCGGATCTGGTGGTGAGAGGGCGCCTCTTTGGCGAGGCCTTCGACAGGATGACGCTTCCGGTCGACCCTGACTGCGACCCCGGCCTCTCCTATAGTGTCTATTTCAATATGCCCGCTGCCGATCTACAGGTCCGGATCAGGCAGCATTATGGAAGTATCGTGCCGATTATCGAACCCCGGGCAGGGGAAGTGATTGTGGAAACGAGCTATCTTCGCGAAGAGAAGGGAAAGGCTGTTTACACCTGCAGTCTGAACGAATTCGATTGAACCCCACAGGCACAGGGATAACTGCCATTCGCTATACCTTCGCCTAAATTCCTTGTCCGGCTGCCAAAAAGCCTTTTTCGCAGGTTTTAAGGAGTCGCTTTCCCGGAAACAAAGCATTATAGATGCGCGGGTTTGAGAGGGCGCGGGACCAGCGCAGGACTGAAGGATTGTTGTAGATGACGAATGTCGTGGTAGTCGGTTCCCAGTGGGGCGATGAAGGCAAGGGCAAGATTGTGGACTGGTTGTCCGAGCGCGCCGATGTGGTCGTGCGCTTTCAGGGCGGTCACAATGCCGGCCATACGCTGGTGATCGACGGCGTGAGCTACAAGCTGTCGCTGATGCCCTCCGGCGTCGTGCGTCCCGGCAAGCTCGCCGTGATCGGCAATGGCGTCGTGGTCGATCCGCATGCGCTTCTCGCCGAAATCGACAAGCTTGCCGCGCAGGGTGTGAAGGTCACGCCCGAAAACCTGCGCATTGCCGACAATGCGACGCTGATCCTGTCCGTTCATCGCGAGCTGGACGGCATGCGCGAGGATGCGGCTGCCGCCAATGGCACCAAGATCGGCACCACCCGCCGTGGCATCGGCCCGGCCTATGAAGACAAGGTCGGCCGTCGCGCGATCCGCGTGATGGATCTTGCCGAACCGGATGCGCTTGCCGCCAAGGTGGAGCGGCTGCTCACCCATCACAACGCGCTGCGCCGTGGTTTTGGCGTCGCTGAAATCGCGCATGAGACGATCATGCAGGAACTCACCGCAATCACCGATCGCGTGCTGCCCTTCCGCGATACGATCTGGCTGCTGCTGGACAAGGAGCGCCGCCGCGGCGCCCGCATCCTGTTCGAAGGCGCGCAGGGCTCGCTGCTCGATATCGACCACGGCACCTATCCTTTCGTGACCTCGTCCAACACTGTTGCCGGGCAGGCGGCTGCCGGTTCCGGCATGGGGCCGGGGGCGCTCGGTTACATCCTCGGCATCACCAAGGCCTACACGACCCGCGTTGGCGAAGGCCCGTTCCCGACCGAGCTGCATGACGAGATCGGCCAGTTCCTCGGCGAGCGTGGCCGTGAATTCGGCACGGTCACCGGGCGCAAGCGCCGTTGCGGCTGGTTCGATGCGGCGCTGGTGCGCCAGTCGGTTGCCACCAATGGCATCACCGGCATCGCGCTCACCAAGCTCGATGTGCTGGATGGTCTCGACGAGCTGAAAATCTGCGTCGGCTATACGCTCGATGGTGTGGAGATCGATCACCTTCCGGCAAGCCAGGCCGCGCAGGCGCGTGTCGAGCCGGTCTATATCACGCTGGAAGGCTGGAAGGAATCGACGGTCGGTGCACGCAAATGGGCCGATCTGCCCGCGCAGGCGATCAAATATGTGCGTCAGGTGGAGGAATTGATCGGTTGCCCGGTCGCTCTCCTGTCCACAAGTCCGGAACGGGATGACACCATACTTGTGACCGACCCGTTTGAAGACTAATGTCTCGGCGTGTTTGGTTAGCGGGGTGTAAACCGTTGTTCACGAGAAATGACTGATGGCTGATTTTGTAGCAGTTATACGCAGGGCCGTTGACGGCCTCTCGGACAATACGCCCGAAATGCGCGTAAAGGTCTACGAAAAGGCCCGCAGTGCCGTGCTGCGCCAGCTGGAAGGCATGAAGCCGCGTCCCCCCGAGGAGATGTTGCGCCGCCAGCTGGAAAAGCTCGAGACGGCCATTCAGCAGGTCGAGGAAGAACACCAGGCTGCCCTGCCTGCCGTTGAGGAAGAGGCACCCGAACCGGAAGTCCCCGTTGCCGCCGCGCCCGAACCGGAACCGGTTCCCGCGCCAGCCGCGCCGCAGCAGCCGGAGCCTCCACTGGCTGCCGAACCCGAACCTGTCGCGGAAGCCGTGCCGGAGCCCACGGTTCATGAGGCCTATCAGCCTGCGGTTGAAGCCCCGGCCCATGTGGAACCGGTCGCCGAACCCGAACCGGTTGCGGTGGAACCCGAACCGGTTCACGCCGCCCCGGACCTTGCGCCGGTGATCGAGGATGCCCCGGCCGAAACCCATGCGGATGCCGCGCCGATGCCGCAGGCAGAGGCCGTGGCCTTTGAACCGCAGCCGGAAGAGCCGCAGACGGAGCTGGTCGCGCCGGAACCGGCTGTGGATGCCGTTTCAAGTGTCGAAGCGCCCGCCAACGATCCTTCACCCGAACCCGTGATGCCGGTTGAAACCGCTCCGCCGGTGGTGCCTGCTGCGCCGAAGCCTGCGGTTGCCGGTGTCTTCCTGTTCGGTGACGAGAGCTGGGCAGGGGATGAAGAAGAGGTCGCGGCTGCCCCCCAGCCGGTTGCGCCGCCAGTCATCCCGGTTGCGGAAGCACCGGCCTTTGTGCCGGAGCCGGAGCCCGTTGCAATCGTGCCGGAACCGGAACCGGTCGCGGTGATCCCTGAAGCAGTGGAGCCGGTCTTCGCAGCGGTCGAGGCGGTGACGCCTGCCGCGCCCGAAGCCGATCCCTATGCGGATTTCCCGATCGAGGAGCCGACCGCGAAATACAGCCAGCACTGGCAGTCTCCGGAAGAGATCGCTGCCGCCTCCGTTCCTGAAGCCATGGACTGGCCGGAAGGCGGCATGGTGATTGACGCCACGGCCGAACCCGCCGTCGAAGAGTGGACCGCGCAGGCGGTTGCCGTTGATGCGCCGGTCACGCTGGAACCCGTCGAGGAACCGCAACCCTTCAGCCTGTCGCCGGACAGCGGCCATGTGGTGGAAGATCCCTTCGCCTGGCATCCCGAAACCCATGTCGAGCGGATGGCAGAGCCGGTCGTGGACGCGGTTCTGTCCGAGTCGGTGAACAATGTCATCCATGCGGATTTCTCCGCCCATCGTCAGGAGCCTGTCGCCGCTGCTCCGGAAGAGGGTCCGGTGGTGGCTGAACCGGTTGCCGCCGAGACCGATCTTCTTGCGAATGAAGACTGGGATCGCTCGCCGTTCGAGGACGAGGGCACGGCGGATCGCAATGCGACACGGCCCGCCACGGCTCGCGGCTGGGACAATGCGGATGATTTTTCGGCTTCCAGGCCTGCGGAGATCACGGATCCCGGTTTTGAGGAATTTGATCCGGATGCGTTTCAGGCGCTGGAAAAGCCTGCGCGTTCCTATCGCATCCAGCCGAAGCGCCGGTTTGACTTCACCACCATCGGCATCGGTTTGCTGGGGCTGGTGATCGTTGCCGGGGCCGGGTATGGCGCCTGGCGGCTGCGCGATACGCTGAGCGGTCTTGTTACAGGTCTGGTTTCCAATCCGCCTGCGGAAGAAGTGACCAAGCCCGCGACGGCAAAGCCTGCGGACAATGCCGCAAAGCCTGCAGCCGACGCGGCAAAGCCTGCGGTCAATGCGGCGGCGACCGAGCCGGTCGAGCCGGATGTGCAGAAATTCACCCAGCGGCTGCGCGCCGATGGAACGGAAGTGGACGAGGGCAAGGCCAAGGGCACCGGCGATGGCGAGGGCAAGACCGTTGCCGAGCAGACGGTCGCCTCTGCAGCACCTGAAAACACGCCGTCACCGGTACCGAATGGCAAGGTCGAGAATCAGGCGCCCATCCCGGTTGGCGTCGCCCAGAAGATGTTCCTCTACGAGGAGCGTGTCGGCCAGACGTCGCCGGTTGCGGTCGAGGGCTCGGTGGTCTGGTCGGTAAAGACCGAAACCGGTGATAACGGCAAGCCGGAAACCGAAGTGCAGGGACAGGTGACAACGCCGGAGCGTGGCCTTTCGGCGCTCATTACCTTCAAGCGCAATTTCGATCCGTCGCTGCCCGCCAGCCATCTGGTCGAGCTGGTCTTCTCGCTGCCAGCCAATTTTGATGGCGGCGGCATCGAGAGCGTGCAGCGCGTGGCCTTCAAGCAGACGGAGCAGGATCGCGGGGATGCGCTGGTGGCGGTTCCGGCCAAGATCACCGACGATTTCCACATGATCGCGCTCAATGACTTTGCCGATGCGCGCGCCTTCAATCTGAAGCTGATGCAGACCCGCGACTGGATCGACATTCCGATTGCCTATCGCAACGGCCGCCGTGCGCTTCTGACCATGCAGAAGGGCACGACCGGCACGGAAGCCTTCAATCAGGCGCTGGCCGCCTGGGCTGCCGAGGAACCGGCGGCGAGTGCTGCGCCGGCCAACCCGCAGTAAAAGCAGCGCCCTACGAGACCCTGCAAAAACAGAACCCGGCCTGATTGCTCAGGACGGGTTTTTTGTATGGTGACTGTCCGAAGCGGGAATTAGGCGTCGACCAGCTTCAGCGCCTTCTGGCGTTCGGCTGCATCCTTCTGCACGGCTTCCTGCACCTTTTCGAAGGCACGCACCTCGATCTGGCGCACGCGCTCGCGGCTGATGTCGAATTCGGCCGAAAGGTCTTCCAGCGTCGCCGGATCTTCCGACAGGCGGCGAGCCTCGAAAATACGGCGCTCGCGGTCGTTCAGGACAGACATGGCGCGCGCCAGCATGCCGCGGCGGGTTTCCAGTTCGTCCTGCTCGATCAGCACGGTTTCCTGGCTGTCGTGGTCATCCACCAGCCAGTCCTGCCATTGGCCGGACTCGCCCTCGGATGCGCGGATCGGAGCGTTGAGTGACGCATCGCCCGAAAGGCGGCGGTCCATCGAGACCACTTCCTCCGGCGAGACATTGAGCTTCTGCGCAATGGCTTCCACCTGCTCCGGCTTCAGGTCACCATCATCGATGGCCTGAATGCGGCCCTTGAGGCGGCGAAGGTTGAAGAACAGCCGCTTCTGGTTGGCGGTCGTGCCCATCTTCACCAGCGACCAGGAGCGCAGCACATATTCCTGAATGGCGGCCTTGATCCACCACATGGCATAGGTCGCCAGACGGAAGCCGCGATCCGGCTCGAATTTCTTGACGGCCTGCATCAGGCCGACATTGCCTTCGGAAATCACTTCGCCAATCGGCAGGCCATAGCCGCGATAGCCCATGGCGATTTTCGCGACGAGCCGCAAATGGCTGGTCACGAGCTTGTGGGCGGCGTCGCGATCCTGATGCTCGTGATAGCGCTTGGCGAGCATGTACTCTTCCTGCGGCTCCAGCATCGGAAACTTGCGGACTTCATCAAGATAACGGTTCAGACCGGCTTCACCGGCGGTAATGGACGGCAAGGATGAACGGGCCATAAAGCACCCCCCTCGAAATGGATCGGCCCCCAGCGGAAACACTCTTCGGGCAGCCGCCGACGGCCAGTTTCAGCGCCATCGGACGCTATGAAGTAAGAACGGGATCATGGTCTTTCAAGGGCAGGAATAGGGATTTTGTTCCCCTTTTTTTCTCCTGCCGTGAAAGCTCAGGCCTCCAGTGCTGCAATCAGCGCGGCCATGTCTTCCGGCATTTCGGCCTCGAAATGCATCACTTCGCCGGTGCGCGGATGCTCGAAGGCAAGCAGGAAGGCATGCAGCGCCTGCCGGTGAAAGGCATTGACCACCGCCTTTGCCGCATCGGGCAGAAGGTTCGCCTTGGTGCGGAAGGCCGCGCCATAATCGGCATCGCCGATCAGCGGATTGCCCATATGGGCCATATGCACGCGGATCTGGTGGGTGCGGCCGGTTTCCAGCTGGCATTCCACCAGCGAGGCAAGGCAGGTGGCATCCGGCTTCTCGTGGAAGCGGGCCAGCACCTCGTAATGGGTGATCGCCTCGCGCGCATCCTCGCTTTCCTCGCGCTTTACGGAGCGCTTGGTGCGATCGGCAGAGGCGCGGCCAAGCGGGGCGTCGATGGTGCCCTTGAGCTGGCGCGGGCGGCCCCAGACGACGGCCTGATAGGCGCGTTCCAGCGGGCCGGAGCGGCCGTGATCGGCAAACTGCGCTGCAAGGTGGCGGTGGGCATTGTCATTCTTGGCCACCACCATCACGCCGGTCGTATCCTTGTCCAGCCGGTGGACGATGCCGGGGCGCTTCACCCCGCCGATGCCGGACAGGCTGTCGCCGCAATGGTGGATCAGCGCGTTTACCAGCGTACCGGTCCAGTTGCCCGCGCCCGGATGCACCACCAGCCCCGCGGGCTTCGAAATCACGATCAGGTCGTCATCCTCGTAGAGCACGTCGAGCGGAATGTCCTCGCCCTGCGGCACGGGGTCTTCCGGCTCCGGCAGGCCGATCTCCACCCGGTCATTCAGCCGGATCTTCTTCTTCGGCTCGGTCACCGGCGTGCCGTTCAGAAGAACCTCGCCCTGTTCGATCAGCTGCTTGATGCGGTTGCGGGAAAATTCCCCCTCGAGCTTCGCCGTCAGCCACTGATCCAGTCGCCCTTCGGCGCTTTCATCGGCCACAAGCACTTTCCTATTGGCCTCGGCTTGGTTAAAGGGGTCAGTCATCACTCTCGTTCCAATGCTTTTGTCGAAAGCATTCCGCGAGCCAGTTCGCGGCGCGGCCTTGTGAAAAGGCGCGCCACAGCCCAGGAAATGCGCCATGTCTCAGATCGATACCGATGAACAGGAAGAAAAGCCGCTTGATCCGGTAATGGAAAATGTCCGGCGCAAGATGGTTCGTCTCCAGCTCGTATCCGCCGGTATCATGCTGGTGATGTTTATGGCCGTGTTGGGCGCCATTGTCTACAAGGTCACGCGGCCCGATCCGCGCACGGCGATTGCCGGGACGAGCGGCGTGCCGATCGGCACCGACCGCGCAAGCGTCACCGCCACGCTGCCGACCGGCTTTGCGGTCACGGATGTCTCGCTCTCCGGCGGGCAGGTGCTGTTCTACGGCACGGCGGCAGGCGGGGACAGGCAGGCGCTGGTCTTCGACATCGCGACCGGCCGGATGATCGCCGAAATCGCCGTGAAGTAAGGTTCGATGCCGCTGATCGAGATCACCGAACCGGATGACCCGCGGATCGCCGCCTATCGCGATATCCGCGAGCGCGATCTCGTCGGGCGCCAGGGCCGGTTCATCGCGGAAGGCACGGTGGTTCTGCGCATGCTCGCCGCCCATCATCAGGGTGCAGAAGGCTTTGCGGCGGAGAGCCTGTTTCTCCTGAAAAACCGGGTGGCCGGTCTTCAGCCGATCCTCGATCAGCTTGCGCCCGATATTCCCGTCCATGTCGCCGAAAGTGCCGTCATGGACGCGGTCGCGGGCTTTCCGATCCATCGCGGCGTGCTGGCGCTTGGCCGCCGGGCGGCAGAAGTGCCACTTGCCGGGAGGCTGAAGACCTTGCCCGAAAAGGCGCTTGTCGTGGTGGCGCTCGGCATTTCCAACCACGACAATATCGGCTCGATCTTCCGCAATGCCGCCGCCTTCGGCGCGTCGCTGGTGGTGATGGACGAAACCGCCTGTGATCCGCTCTATCGCAAGGCGTTGCGCGTCTCGGTCGGCTCGGTTCTCTCCGTGCCCTACAGCCGGCAAGGCTCAGCCCTTGCCTGTCTTGAAGCGCTCACCCGCGAAGGCTTTGCAATCTGGGGCCTCTCGCCCGCCGGAGAATGCGAGATCACCGCCATTCCCGCATCCCCGCGCCTCGCGCTGGTGCTCGGCACGGAGGGCGAGGGGCTTCCCCCGCAGATCCTCTCCCGCTTCCACACCGCCCGCATCGCCCAGCACCCCGGTCTCGACAGCCTCAACGTCGCCACCGCCAGCGGCATCGGGCTTTACACGATGGCCCTGAAGGGCGGGTTCCTGCCGGGGTGAGGGGAAGGCATCCATCCGGGTGGGATGTGGAGCCTTCCATTTTTCAATAAATTAATATATTATGCTTGCGTCATGCTCTTGGCTGGCGCACATTCCGTTTGCAAGACGTTGCTCGCCCATGAAACGAGAAAAGGGCACTCCGAAAAGTGCCCTTTAACTGGGAAGTCGAGGATTCGTCCGCGTTAGGCAACTGCCAATCTGATCTCGACTTTTCGGTACAATTCGTACCGCTTCGGGGACTAAAAGTCAATGCTAATGCGGGATGCTGACATTGCACATCTGACCGTCCTCTTATCACCGGAGCGGCTGGGAAACCTGATTGCGCTGACTGGAAATGTGAGAGAAGCGATTGAGCTCCATCAGGAAACCCTGGCCGTTGGTGCCTGCCTGATGAGCATTATAGCGACTGTGGAAATAGCAATCAGGAACGCTGTCTGCGTGAACCTCAACCAGCATTTCGGTGTGTCAGACTGGCTGATCGTCCCGCCTGCGCCATTTCAATGGAAGAGTACGGAAATCGACAAGGGCGCCAAAGCAAAAGACAGTGCACAGCGCGCAGAATACTCAAAACTTGAGCCGCAGCAAAAGGCCGCTTTGGATGCTCTCGCTTATCCTGACGGCCGTCCGGTACATGAATCGCATTCAGACCGCGCAAGGAAAAGGCGCATGCATTTACCGGTTTCCCAAGGAAAGATCATCGCAGAGATGACTCTGCATTTCTGGAAGCGGCTTTATAGCCCGGACTACGAGCATTCTCTTTGGAAGCCGTCACTGAAGAAGACCTTCCCTCACAAGAGTGTGAAACGCGCCGAGGTCGCAGCACATCTGGAAAACATCTATCAAGCTCGAAACCGGCTCGCCCATCATGAACCTGTGTTGCACGCCCGTTTTGCCGAGACGATGTCTTCCATAGACTACATCATCCAGCGCCTCGGCTCTTCTGTGATCGGTCCGGATACTCCGCTCGCAAAACTTCTGGATGAGCCGATCGAGCGGGTGTTGCAACAGGCGAAGGCATTGCATGTTCGGCTGGATGCTTACCGAGCTTGAACGACGGCCGACTTAATCTCTTACCGCGCCCGTTCTTCCGGCAGCAGGCCTTGCACGCGTTCGGCGAGGCTGGGGTGGGGGCCAGTGTCTTTCTTTTCGGAGGCCTTCAGGAGGTCGCGGATGGGGGAGGCGTCACCTTCTTCCAGCGCGGTCAGTGCCACCATGCGGGCGGCGATATCGGAAAGCTCCTCGCGCAGCCTGGCATCCTGTCCCGGAACCCGCTGCTTCATCAGCTGTTCGGAAAGGGCCGCGCTGCGGTGGCGCAATTCGTCTTTCAATGCCGGAATATCGGCATCCTGCAATCGGCTGTTGTCCATCGTCTCGCCTGAAATCGAAATCCTGCTGTCCTGAACCGCGGCCATTGCCGGAGGCTTGCCGGGCGACTTCCGGTCCTCACCGCCCTGACGGGTCGCCTTGCGGTTTTCGGCGGAAAGGGTTTTCACCTTCTCGCGCAGGCGGTTGATTTCTTCGGTCCGCCGTTCGATCAGCATGTCGCGGTCGGCAAGGCTTGCCTGCTCGCGCTCCAGCTTGTCGGAGAGGCGAAGGGTCTTGTGTTCTTCCTGCGCCAGCCGCTGCTCGGCCTCCTTGGCGCGATTCTTGAGGAGCTTTACCTCGTGGCGAAGCTCGTCGCGCTCTTCCCGGAGCGTCTGGATGCGGTAACGGTCATTTTCGAACTGGGTGTTGCGCGCTGCCATGTCGATCTTGAGATTGTCACGCTCGCCGCCCAGCCGGTTGATGTGCTGGTTGAGTTCGGCAATCTTCGCATCGCGGCTGGCGATGGTCGCGTCAAGCTCGGAGACCTTGATATGCAGGCGCGACAGCTCGCTGTCATCCTTGCGAAGGGCAGAGCGGAGATGGCCGAGCTCGGTCTGCAGCTCTTCGAGCGCCACACGCATCTCTTCATTGTCGGCGCGCATGGCAGCCGCGTCGCGGGCCACCTTGTCCTGCGCGATTTGCAGGTTCAGGCGCTTCTCCCGCTCCTTGATCAGTTCCTGCTCGGTACGGGCATGTTCGGCGGCAAAGGCGGCGCGCGCCATGTCGCGTTGGGCGCGCACCTCCTGCGGGGTGAGCGGCATCGTCGCCCGCAGGCGGTTTTCCGCATAGATCACGATCCGGCGCTGGATGGCAGGCGCGATGATCAGCGCCAGCAGGGCCGCCGCGAGAAAACCCAGTCCGACAAGAAGCAGATATTCAATCACGGAACGTCGCCCATAAACACCTGCAACGCCAGCAGGCAACGCCATTAAACACCGACGCCGTCCCACTTCAAGCAGGACAGCGATCGTTAACTATAAATAATAGGTGTTTTAGAAAGGATTCCATGTCGGCTGAGCGGAAAGCTTCAGATAACCGACATTGATACCCAGTCGCGCGCCAATGCCGGTACGGATCGGAACGAGCACAACCTGGCTGTTGCGCATCACCTGCATGCCGACACCGGCGACCACATAGGCCGAGCCGCTGACGCCGCCAAAACGCTTGTAAAGCGCATCGATGGTGGGCAGATCATAGACCAGCATCATCACCCGGCTGCCCTGACCGCCGTAATCGAGGCCGAGGGAGGGCCCCTGCCAGTAGACCTGATGCTGGCCGACATTCTTCGTATAGAGCACGCCTTCGCCATAGGTCAGACCGGCGATGAAGGCACCGGAGCCTTCCTGGCCGAGAATATAGCCATTCGGCAGGCCATAGTTCTGGAAAGCGTTTTCCACAACCTTTGCGAGACCCCCACTGGTCGAGCCGAAGAAGTCATTCCCGGCATCGACGATTTCCTGGATCGTGTACTGGGAAGAGCTTCCGGCCTGCGCGGGTCTGCCCGGCAGAAGCGCGAAGGCGGTGAAAAGCAGTGCTGCAAGCCGCAGACCGTTGCCGGACAGGCGGATATTCCGGACCATTTGGAAGAGGCGTATCATCATGTTCATCCGTCCTTTTGCTCCTTGAACGACGCCGCCAGCGAATTCCTGCATTTTGATCGGATCGCCTTAACAATCGGTTAAGTATTTTCGCGCCTAAGTCATTGAAATTACTAGTGTGCGTTACGTGGCGTTACACATGCCGTTACTTCTCATTTTTGCGCTTTGCAGCCCGCGCATCTGCGAACCGCTCGGAAGCCTCAAGGGCGGCTCGATCGTACACCGCAGAAGTTGTCTTTGTTGAGGCGTGACCAGCTACCTTTGCTGCGTCGTCAGTCGCCACGCCAGCTGCACGCGCCTCCGAAATGCCGCTTGCTCGCAGATCCCGCGCCCATATGTGTTCAGGGACGCCGGCAGCTTTTCGATCGCGCGACCACATGACTGAAAACACCTCAGATAGATATGGGCGGCCGTTTTTCTCGTAACAGACGACTGGTCCACTGCGCTTTTCTGCTGGCCAGTTTTCAAGTTCTTCCATGACCATCGGAGCGCGCGACAGCGGATAGGTAACAGCAAGACCAGTCTTCATTGAAGTCTTTGATGGGACGTATCGCAGGACCATGCCGCCATCTATGTCTTCCCATCGCAGCCCAAACCACTTGTTCTGAGTGCGCGGATTTTGAACATCGCTGATTCCTGGGCTATCAATCGGCACCCATTGACCAATCACGTCCCAAAGACGCAGCGTTGTTTCGTAGACAAGTGCATACGCCAACGCGCTTGATGGGCGGCCAGCATCATGCGCTGCCTTGCGCAGCGCGATAACCTGGTCGGCCGTAATGACGACCTCCCGCCGCTTCGGAAGCGGAAGCTTGCGGCTTGCTGTTTTCAAAACCTCTTTAAGCTCTATGCATGCCTGTATTCGCGTCATGATGCCGTATGACACAGCAGCGTCAATGACGGCGCGCGACATTTTTGACGCAGCTAACCGCTCACCATCCCTCGACCAAATGGCATGCCATTTTTTCAGGTCAATGCCGGTGATTTCATCGATGCGCTTTCCTCCGATATGCGAAATAAGTTTTGGAAGATAGTAATCATATGGCTTGCGGGAGTGCGGCCGCAAAGAGAAGTATGGGCTATCAGGGTCTGTTTGGTATTTTAGTAGCAAACTACCTATTGTTCCATCAAAGCCAGTAGATACGGCCGAATGTTTTTTCTGGATTAAGGCCTCTAGCTCACCCTCAAGATAATGGCATCGAGCTATAAGCTCCTCCGGCCTGTCAACAAGATGACGAAGATTTTGCATCTTCATCAGGTCTCGCTTACTCTCTCGCGGCGCCCAATATGGCGTGTATGACGCCTTGCGCTTTATCCAGATTAAACCCGGCGCCGTGATCTTCGGGTGCTTGGTTTTGCTGTCCATGAATCCGGGTCCTCCGGTAGGCTTGCGCCTGTTGAAACATATGAGGCATTGGCCCCAAGGTAATTGTCATAGTAGCGCTTCACTAGCGTTACAGGCCTTCCATCGTGAAGCGCATCGATGCGTGGAAAGCCCCTTGCTTCAAGGACAGGAAGTGTCCTTTTTAGCCATAGGGCAGCCCGCGCCTTGCCAACAATCGCAACGGCAAGCTGCTTGTCGGTGGCAAAAAGTGGAAGGCCGCTTAGTGAAGTCGCCAATGCTTCTTCATGATTGTCGTTCGCAGCAGATCTAGCCATACTAATTTCCTCCAACAGCCCTGCCAATAAGTATGTTCGTAACTGCGTTACGAAGAATGTCGTTATTTATAGTATAATTTGCCGCCAGTATTGAGGTTTTGATGTGGGTGTTTTCTGGAAGTGCCAGTACAGTTACAATCTCATCATCAATTGTGATTGGCATTTCTTGATGCGCAATATGTTGATGCGCATGGCAAGGCTCGTTCACCGGCTGGCGCAGCCATCGTCGCAGCCACTCACAAGCGTGCATTTCATTAAGAATTTTTGCCATCTTCTCCTGAGCCTCAGCCAGGTCATCTTCTTTCTGTTTTTGCAGTGCCGTTTCTGTTTCCAGTGGGGACGCCATACTCACGCCTCCCCACGCTTGCGGATGGCTGCGGCATAGTCTCTCGGGCCAGCTTCTCTAGCAAATCTTCCAAGCGATGCAGCTTTGTCATCGTCTATTTTGATCGCACCCGGGTGATCCTCAATAACCCGCGCACAAGCCTCCCGCTCGTCCCGCTTTCCTTGCTCGTAGGCGGCTGCGAGGGCAGCAGCTATCTCCGTGGATAGCCCTTCCAAATTGCAGGCAAGTATCTTCATCGCCGACTCGGGTGTTTTATAATCACGAAGCCAAGCGGCGATTGCGTTCTGCGTTTTCGTCTGGAAGTCAGTCATGGGCGGGTTCCTTGATCAATTCGGCCCCGACCAATGTGGCGTAACAGTATTGGTCTGGCTTTTTTCCAGATGCTTGGAGAAGCCGCTTTATTTCGGGGTGTTCAATGTCGAAGGTGCGGAATGTCGTCTGGACAGAACCCCCGACATGCGCGGCCATGGTTGCGTCATCTATGCGAACGATAAGGCGGATCATGCCTCACCCTCCTTTGCGAGGGCTGAACGACTGAAGGCAAGAATTGGTAATGCCGCAATTGTCATCCATATCTTTCCGACGACTTGACCAGCAATGAAGTCAAGCGAACCGAAAGCCAACAGCAGGAACACCGCGCTATCCACGAAAGCGCCTACGACGCCGGATAGTAGAACCGCTGCGTACAGGCGGCGCTTCCGCAATGGCGCGTACGCTGCCATGTCGGCCAATTCAGACAGCAGGAAGGCAGCAGCGGAGGCGAGGGCCAAGGCTGGTGCGGCAAACAGAAGAGACAGCGCGACCCCGATCAGGATGGACGCAACGGCGACCTTTGCGCCGAACTGTTCGTGGATGATATCTCGAAGTACCAAAGCCGCTCCAACCATCAGAACACCAGATGGTGCGGTTAGACCAAATCCAACCGGGATAACACATGGACCATTAGGAATGCATGTCGTTCCTACATTGCCAATCAGCCAGTTTGCTGCCGGGATCGTCGCGGCAAACGCTGCGAGCCAAAAAAGCTTTTTCATATTGCAAGATCCATCTGTTGTTCTGACGTTATCCAGTGGCTAGGGGTTTGAAGCGCATCCCACTTCAGGGCCATTTTCCGGGGCGTGTTCTGAGGTCGATTGTGGTTTTGTGCGATATCGGTGCTATCGACTGATGCGAATGGATAGATTCCACCGCTGAGCTGCATCCCGCGAAGCATGTGGAGCCATGGTAGGAATGGCCCACGGGCGGCGATGCCGTCCCAGATTTCATCCATGCGCCGTTTCCACGGATCTGAAAGCACAACAGCGAATTCAGCAGTTGAACCTATGCAGACACGCGGCCACTCATCTACCAACCGCATTAGCCGGTAGATCGGTTCATCCATATGCCACACTGGTGCGCCACGATGGCCGAAAGGCCATTCTCGCAACAATGCGTCCTGAAGCTGGGAACCTCCATCAATCACATCAGGGATGACAGCCCACGTTGTCGGGTAGCAAAGCCACCGTTCGCACCATTCATAAAATGCAGCCCAGTTTGTCTCTTTGTTGCGCTTCCACTTCGAAAACGCGCCGTTGTCGAGCATGACTGATTGGCCATACTCATGCGCTCGTGCAACATCCTGAGGCGCGGCATGGCTCACGCAAAAATGACAACCTCGCACATCTAGAAATGCCGTAATCGGGCTGATCGGGGTTCCGTGATAGTGGATCAACCTACTCACCCTCCTTTGCGAGGGCTGAACGGGCAACCGCACCACAGTCTGACCAGAGCTTTCCCATCCCTCCGGTGAATGGGGCCTTGTAGTCGTCAACGACCGCGTAGAACTCCAGCGCCTCCCGCATCCGCTTCTCGCAGGCTTCCAGCTCGGTGATGCGGGTTTGAAATCCGACAACAGCCGTTTCAAACGCTGCTTTGGCATAGGCCATATCTTTTGCCAGCCGCTCGTTCTCCGCCTTCAGCCGGTCGATTTCGGCGGGCGGGGCGGATACCAGCGCGGCACGAACCTGTTGCTCATAGTCACGAACAAGCGTGAAGGCGCTTGAAGTCATGATGTTCTTGAACGTCTCTGCTTCTATATCCGCGAATTCGTCACCAGAAACACGGGCATCGTCATGACCACGAACCGCATCGGCCATTCTGCCGAACCACTCAGCAGCGCCCCATGCATCGACATTGTTCATGAACATATCCAGCGGCTTCACGGCAACGGGCTGCGGTGCGGGCGCTGCTGCGAGGGCGGCGGTTATGGCGTCATTTAGCCTCCGATCCAGAGGCCACCAAAGCACAGCTTGGTACGCATCTTTTGCGGCTGCTTTCATCTCCGGCGTAATTTCAGTCATGCTGCGAGCTCCGCATCAACGGCCTTCGCCAACGCATAAAGGTGATCTGCCTGGCGCTTCAGTCGCGCCGCAAGTTTCGTGCGTCCTGCAGACG
The DNA here is from genome assembly GCA_945952315.1 of uncultured Rhizobium sp. Lineage (GTDB taxonomy): Bacteria > Pseudomonadota > Alphaproteobacteria > Rhizobiales > Rhizobiaceae > Gellertiella. Next base: position 170,249 of record CAMFIE010000005.1, read on the forward strand.
CCGCAATTTTTGCCATGTGCTCATTTCGTGCCGCTACATCGCGGAGGCGGCGCGACGGAATCCGATCGGCGATCACGCGCTCCATCGTCAGCAGCGGGGCAACGTTGTCATTGTGGTGTCTTTTCATGTCAGTCTCCAGATGGTGGTGAGTGGTTAGGCTACGAACTGCAGCCAGATGGCAAGCGATGCGACAAAGGCCAAGATTGATGCAAACGCGCAAAGTTCACGAAGGAAATCAGCCATTGTAGGCAACCTCCTAAGCTTCGGGCTGCGGCGCGGACGTGGCGCTGGCGATGCGGGCAAACACTTCAAACTCACCGCCGTACGTAGTGGCAAGGCGGCTTGCCTCACTCATCGCGCTTTCAAAGTCAGGGTGCTCAAATGGCCATTCGCACGGGCGGATGCGCTTCGTGCTGTCTCCGCGGCGGAATACGAGGTGGCCACCACCAATCAGTTCGCCGTTGCGCTGATGGCGCGGAAAACGGCGCTTGTGCTTGGGCTTGCCGTGACGCTTCGCTTTGTGATCTGGCTTGCTGAACGGCTCTGCATTGCTGGCGGCATTCAAGCCAATGGTGAAGTCTTCTGCTGCATAATGGTCGTCATTATTGGATCTGAACATGGTGTGGTCTCCGGTATGTGGTGGTGGTTCGGTGATGGTGCAGGCCTAGACGTAGGATTCAGCCTCGGCGCGGGTGATGAAGAAGTGAATTCCGCTCGCGCACTCTTCCATCCAGTTCTCATCAAACTTGTCAGGACGAACCGTCTCACCAGTGCGGTATTTCGTTTTTCCATCGTGCTGCGATGTGGCCTCGTCTGCCCCGATGACTTCCAGCACTTCTGCGTATTCAGCGCGGCATTTGCGGCCAAATGCATGCGAGCGCTTTGCGGCTTCCGGGATACGGAGCTTTACGATCACGTCATTGCAGCACTTCTTCCACCCGATCAGATCGCCATCAGGAAGAATACGAGTTTGAGCTATTGCCAGATCGGTTCCCTTGGCATCAATCAGGTCGGCGCCGTAGAGGTCGGCGCCGTAGAGGTTGGCGCTGCGGAGGTCGGCGCTGCGGAGGTCGGCGCTGCGGAGGTCGGCGCTGCGGAGGTTGGCGCTGCGGAGGTCGGCGCCGTAGAGGTTGGCGCTGCGGAGGTCGGCGCCGTAGAGGTTGGCGCCGTAGAGGTTGGCGCTGCGGAGGTCGGCGCTGCGGAGGTCGGCGCTGCGGAGGTCGGCGCTGCGGAGGTTGGCGCTGCGGAGGTCGGCTTTTTCCTTCACGGCTACCCGCACGGCAAGGCCAAGCTTTACGCTCGGAAGCGCGCTGTCGTCGCAGTCAATCTCTGCAGTAAACTGCACCTCACCGCTAATTCTGTTCAGAATGTCGAATTTCATTTTCCGTCTCCTCAATCGGCGCAGGTGGCGCCAGTGGTGGTTCGCCATCGGTTATGGCGTGAGGAGATGTGTATTTGTTTGTACGTACAAAGTCAACAGAAAATTGTACGTCAGAAAATATTTAGAGGACGATATGTACCAACGGCAACGCCAACAATGCGAATTTCGCAATCCGATTCGCCTGGATCAAGCGGGATTTCTTCTTGCGCATCCATCTCTGCGCTGTCCGTAACAAGCTTAGTGACCTGATAGACCTTGACTGTATGTTCCCGCATTCCGCTGCGGACGCGCTCAACGTCAACAAGCATTCCGCGCCTTAGGCCTGGGAAGCTGTCCATGCGCACAAAGATAGCGTAGTCGCCGTCTTTAATCCTGTTGCTGACACTGTTGCCATGCACAAGCCGTGCATATTGGACTGCTGGCGGATAGCCAACAGCGGCGGGGATCGTCGAGTTGTCTTCCTCGAAGGGATTAAACTCTCCCTCAAGCCAAAGGCCGCCGGCTGAAATGCCGTGCACTGGTATGTTTGCCGTTGAAATCTCTTCTACTTCTGGCTTCTGTTTCTTTGGCAGAAGAGAAGACAGGTCGTAAGAAAGATTCATTCGCTTTTTGCGGGTCGGCGCGCCTTCATCTTCGGTGCGGCTCAATTCTTCGGCAAGCAAATAATCCGGATCAACGCCATATGCGCGACCATACTTTATGGCCGTTTCGCGGTCAAAATTGCGCCTTCCACCTTCGTGGCTTGTCAAGGTGTCGTAGTGCCACCCAAAAAGCTCAGCGGCTTCCTTGCGATTGAAGCCGGCATTCCTGCGTGCCTGCGCCAGCCGGGTTCCGCTGCTGTCTATGTTCTTTTTGCTAGCCATTGCCAGTTCATACAGAAAATATTTGTACGCAGGTACATTTTTTTGTTGACGAGTTGTACGCGCAAATGTACAAACGACTTGTCAACACAGGCCAAGTAAGAGCCGGCAGCCCAAAAAGAGGCAAAGATGAAAAGGAAAAATTGGTGGGTCAGGAAGCGAGCGTAGAGAGAAGATTTGGCGCGCAATGCGCAGCCACCAGAGACAGGCACACAGAAAGAAGAAGATGCGTAGGCTTTGGGCGCGATCCGCCTTCGCAACAATGAGAATACGTGGCCGCCTGTGATGGGCGGTCAGTAATAGGGGATGCGGGTTCTAAGGGACGCAAGTTATTAAGGACATGAGTTCTGAATACCCATCAACAAGGATTGGTATTCAGAGATGGAAACTGGCGGCGGCCAAGGGAAAAGCGAAAACCATTCGGTTTTTGCCGCCGTTAGTTTACACAAGTTAGGTGAAGAGCGGCCACCCTTGGACCGAAACCCATTGAAGGCTCGCCGCTTTTCACCTTCCACAATTGGCAAGGGGTGGCCATGGCAAGGATGAAACCCAACGCTCGCTCGCCGCCCCTTGCTAACCCGAATTGCTTGTCGTTGCCACCATATCGTTGAAGCCCAGATCATTGACGCGACGGCAAGCAAACCAATTGAGAACGGTGGCCAGTATGCCACCGAAACCCAAGTGTGAATCGCCGCCGTTCTCAACCCTAATCCATGCGGGTGGCCATAGAAGGCGCGAAACCCACTGAACGACCGCCGCCCGCATGGACCACCACACCGAAACGCACCACGAGGAGACATTTGTATGAGCGCCGCAATCAGACACCCGCATGCAGCCCAAGACGTGACAATCAATACCGTCGCACGCATGATGCTCGACGAAGCAAAGGGCGACATCAATGCCGCCACCACAAAGCTGATGAACTATGTGTCCAGCTTTCCGCGCCTGCAAAGCGATCTTCTGCAATATGGCGCCCGCAACCTTCTCCACTCCCTGCCGTCAAGCCAGCGTGCCGCCATCATGGATGAGCGAGTAAGTCGGCCGTACACCATGCCGCCCGGCGCGAAAAAAGCGCAAGACCGCCTCAGGGGCGCTGGCAAGGTGATCAAGAGCGCGCTTTTCAATCTTGAACTCACAATCAATAATCAGGTCCGCAAGCTCGCCGACTGGACAGGTGACGAGGTCATGGCGCACGCTGAAGCAAATCTCACGGCGGGCGCATCTGCGGTCCGCAATGCAAGGTTCCTGCTTTCCGTGGCTCAACGTGCCGGTAGCAAGCGCATCGGTGATGCCATCGATGATGCGACAATTGAACGCCTCAAAGCTGAGGCGGAACGTTCCGTCGTGTAAACGACGGGCTGGCGGCGTAGGCGCTTGGGCGCAATAAGGTCCAAGGGGCGCCGCCAGCAACCTTTCGCAGATCGGCCAATCACGAGACGGATACCACAAGTAAGCTGCCGATCTGCGATCCCATTTGACTGTTAACCACTTTGCTTGTTGTTGCCATCGCATGATCGAAACCCTTTCCCAATCCGCGACAACAGGCAATCCCCAATCCGGTACGGCCACATTTATCTCGCAACCCAGAATGAGCACGCCGCGCCGGGCGCCACCACCGAAACCCGAGGAGACATCAACCATGAACATGCACGCAAGCTTTAATCCGGCAGACATATGCGCAGCCGTACAGCATCAGCCCGCTACAATCGCTCCTTGGTCGTCTGGCCACGTACCGCTTGCACCGTATGCCGCCAGCGAAGAAATAGCGGCGGCAGTCGCCGATATCGTGACGCTACACCGTTTGCGGCAGGACATGATCCGTGCACAGACTAAGCTGTCCCTTCAGGGGCAGGCAGCTATTCGCTTCATGTTCCAATCCGATGAAGACTTTTCCAGCGACGAAGCAAAGGAAAAGGCCCGCAAGCGCACGGAATCGCTTTACAGAACCATTGCGGCAGATGAGGGCCACGATCTTTACCATTATGTGCGCCCGTACCTGCTGGCCGCAGAGCCTTTGAACGCGCAGCGCGACCTTTACGAGAAAGAGCTTAAGCGCGCCATCAAGCGCCTGCCCGTTTATCAGTGGGTGAAAGGCGTCAAGGGCTTTGGAGATATCAGCTTCGCCACCATCGTCGGGGAGTGCGGCGATATCGGAAGCTACAAAAGCGTTTATGCCGTATGGAAACGCATGGGGCTTGCTGTAATCAGCGGCCACCGCCAAGGCAATCCGGGTAAGGGCGCTAGTGCTGAAGACTGGATTGAAGAGGGCTATAATAAGCAGCGCAGGTCAGTTTCTTACGTTGCACGTGAACATGTCATTGGCGGAATGGGCAAGTGGCGCCCTGACTTTGGCGCAGATGTTGATGCAGACGAGAGCCTGACGCACTACCAGCGCGTATATGCCAAGCGTGCGCGGTACGAGGCCGAAAAGCTTGAACTCCCGGTTACTCAAGCTGCGACCGGCAAGGAATCCTACAAGAAGCATGTTTCAATGCGAGCTCACCGCTACGTAGAGAAAATGCTTCTCAAGCACCTGTATATCGAATGGCGTCGGGCAATCTGACGCTTAGGTGCGGCGGCCAGGCGATGGACGAACCCCATTTTGGCATCGCCGCCGCACCACCCCAAAAACGCAAAAGCCCCAATCCGTAGACTGGGGCCTGCTCCTACTAGATGGCGGTGGAGACATCTGCGTTACCACACGCAGAATATGACGATTACCAGTCGTCGTCCGCTCACCTTTCGATACGCCCACCACAGACGCGGCAGTGTCTATACCACCATCTTACAATTTTGTCAACTAGCCGTTAACCTGCGACGCGTTCAGCAAGGATGATGACATGCACAGCACTTATACCGGAAACTTCAATGGTATCCGCCGCGCTATGCTGGCGGATCGCAGCCTTATCATTGTTGATGCCGACAAGCTGGCCGATCCACGCTTGCCCGTTGGTCGTGTGAACCATGACATCATTGCCGGGCTGCGGCCAACGACTTGGATCTACCCAAGCCTTGCACCCGAAAATGAACGCTGGTTCCATCACTTTCGTATCAACGCGAATGCAGTACTGCGTGAGGGGAAAGCGCTTGCCGCCAACTTCTGGAAAACTCCACTTTCCGTCCTTTCGGTCAGACACCTTGCCGTAAACAAGGTCAAGCTTGGGAATTTTCTTGCTGGTGGCGCCTTCCTTAGCCTCATCTGCAAGCATTTTAAGCTCGTCGATCGAGATGCGCAGAAAGCCAGAAATGGATTCGTGAAAGCGTTCCCTCGGCACAGCGCCAGTTATCCAGGAGTGCAGGGTTTGCTGGCTCCATCCGTGCTGTCGGGCAATTGAGTGTTCTGACAGTCCGGATTTTTCGTAAGCATTCTTAATCATCTGAGAAAGGCGCGACATGGCTTTGACCACTTGACAAATTTGTTAAAATAGATTACCGTTCCAAGCTATGACAAATTACCACAAATTTGTCAATAATGGCGGCTCGCCACACCATGGCCAATGCCGCCACGACCAACCACCACTACCGAGGAGACAAAATGACCAAGAGAATCCTGCTTGACGGGATGCGTTCGCCACGTGCGCTCATCGCATCCAATGACAACAACCCGGAGCGCGTCACGCGCTTTGTTCCGTACAACGGCGGATGCTCAACTACGAGCGGCATGACTGCTGTAACGCTTCCGCGCGTTCCGTCTATTGATGGCCAGGTCAAGAAGGTGGCGGCATGAGCGAGACCTGCGAAAACTGCGGCGAAACCTTCTTTTTCCATGGCGACAGAGTGCGCCTCGTCCAAAACCATCTTGTGTGCGGCCAAGTCATTGATGAGCACGGGTGGCATCAAAAGTACCTAGTGCGCATAATTGGGCTACTAGAGCCAGTTTGGTACAAACACATCGAGCTTGAGCCTGATCCTGACTTTGAACCGCCGCAGGATGCGACCGTGCCGATCCCTGCGGAAGACGGAAACAACATCATTTCATTTGCGGATGCGCGTGTTCGTGCTGCTGGAGGGCTTCACTGATGGCTAAATTTAAGGTCGGTGATCGTGTTGTTTGCACGGAGAGAAGCACCGTTCGTTTTCCGGGAGATGTTGGTGAGGAATATGTTGTCGCTTCCGTGAACGGGTCAGGGAACATCGCGCTTGTTGGCGAGGGCGATAGCCACTGCGAAGCAAGCCGATTCAAGCTTGTCGAAAAGAAGACTGAAGAGGCAGCAGAAAAACCAAACTTCAAGCCGGGTGATCGTGTCCTGCTGGTGAAAGATTGCGGGTCAGCAAAAGTTGGTGCCATGGCAACCGTGGGGCCGCGCGGCATGTTTGGTGAATTTGTTGATATCGAGTTTGACCGAAATGGTCATGATGGCGGCATGCCTGATGGTGGATACTACCCGTACCAATTTATCCTCGTATCCCGAGGGTGGCCAACACCTGCCACACAAGCAACGCCCACAACTCGGCATCCAGTTTCTGTGCAAGTAGACGCAATCGACGAAGAATATGGTCCGGTAGTCACGGCAGCTACCATCAGCCCCGCAATCGTCTGCCTGATGAAAAATGGACGGCCACTGCCTGCAAAGGAGCCGTTTGTGCATGCAAACCCTGTTGCAGCATCCAAGGAAGCAGGCCGCCTCGCCAACAAGCACCGTGGCGAAGAGTTCGCGGTCTATGTGTTGGCTGCCACAAGGAAGGATGACCCGCCGCCGGCCAAGTTCAAGGTTGGCGATCATGTTTCTGTGCGACGCGCATTTGGCCGTGTGGACAGGATTAAGACGGCTGCGTTCATCAATGGAAAGTGGGGGTACACGCTTCATAAGATGAAGGGCTTCTATCTTGATGACGATATCAGCGAAGTAAAGTGCGAGCACGAATGGCAACGGCTTGCGCAGACAGGACAACGTGGCGCTGCGATCCGCATCATTCATGAAAAGACCGGACTGCCGCTTGAGCACGCGCGTCTTGCCGTAAACTCATGGGTAGACGCCATGATGATCGGCCGCATTTAGCCGCCTATCCCTCACCACCACCCATCCACCACAACCAGCCGCGTCAATACCAGGCGCGGCAATAGAGGAGACTTGACCAATGGCAGAAGCGCATCTCGCACATCAAACGAGTTACACCAGAACTGGCAAGCTTAACATGCTCAACCGCAAGCCTTACCGCAGCAAGGCGCAGAAGGCGCTTGCGCGCAATACTGCTTCCAAAGGCGCCGACGGAACGCACCGAAGCACCGCGCCCGTTTCCTTTCATCGTGCGCCCAAGCAGCAGGTATCTGCATGATGGCGCCGCTTGACTACGAGCCGGTGACGCCACCGCCGCCGAAGAAGCCAGACTATGTGGCCTACGTCGTGATGTTCGCGGCAATCCTTGTCGTGCTCATGGCCATCACAAGCTAACCACCACCACCTATTAGGAGACAAAATGGCTATCAGCCTTTCTTCGCTCAAATCTACCAAGAGAACCTCGCCGCCTGTCGTCCTGCTTTACGGCGTGGATGGCATTGGCAAGACCAGCCTTGCCGCTGAATTTCCAAGCCCGATCTATCTTGCTACGGAAGGCGAGCGGCCGCCGTCCGACGTTGAGCTCGTCACTCCCGGCACGATCGAGACATTTGACGATTTGTTGAACGTCTTTGATGAGCTTCTGACGCAGGATCACGACCGTCGCACCGTCATCGTTGACAGCATTGACGGCCTTGAACCGCTTGTTTGGTCGGCAACATGTGCCCGGCTTGGAGTCACTAGCATTGAAGAGCCAGGATTTGGCCGCGGCTATATGGAGGCGGACCGAGAATGGAATGAGCACCTTGCAGCCGTGGCGGCACTGTCCAATGCCGGCATGTATGTTGTGCAACTGGCGCATCCGGAAATCATCCGTTTTGATAGCCCGACGACAGATCCATACTCTCGTTACCAGCCAAAAATTCACAAGCGCGCCAATGCACTAGTTCGCGAAAAGTCTGACGTGGTTGCGTTCATGAATTATCGCGTGACGATCAAGGAGAAGGAGGTGGCGCGCCAGACAAAAGTCGCCCATGCCGAGGGTGGCAAGGAGCGTCAGGTCCACGTCAATGAAGGACCGGGATTCATGGCGAAGAACCGCTACAGTATGCCGGATGCAATCGCGTACCGCAAAGGGCAGGGCTTTACCGAACTGTCCAAGTACTGGCCGACCGCCAATGACAACGACCAGAAGCGAAAGGCGGCGTGATGATTCACCGTGATATTCGCTATGGGTGCGCTGCGTCTGCTGGAGTTTTGGCGATAGTGATGACTATCGCTGACCATAGGCTTCTCACTGTTGCAGTATTCGCAGCCTTCTTCTCTGGCGCATGCATCGCCATAGCCAACATTGGTGGCCGCTAATGTTCCAGAGAAGCAACTGGTTTGCGTGGTTTCCCGTCATGGTTAGCACGCCGAACGGTAAACGGCTGTCATGGATCGAGACAATCATGCGCGAGCGCGCATGGACAGAAAATGGCGCCGGACCGTGGCGCTATTATGCCTACAACTAAACCAACCACCACCAAGGAGACTGACATATGGCACGCATTGGCGTCAGAGTTGAAGCTACCGAAGAAAACACGCAGCAGCGTGACTATGGAAACCTGCCGAATGGCGACTATCGCCTTGAGATTTCAGCGTCCGAAGTCAAGGAAACAGGCGAAGGCACACGCGATCACAAGATCGTCCTGAAGGTCACATATGATGTGATTGAGCCAGACGAGTTCAAGGGCCGAAAGCTGTTCGGAAACTACAACCTGCAAAACCCAAATTCCCAGGCGCAGGATATCGGCCAGCGGCAGTTTGCATGTTTGCTTCGCGCCATGGAGTTGAATGAGGCGCCGGAGGATTCCGACGAGCTCCACTTCGTCGCGTTCATGGCGAAGATCGGGATGGGGAAGCCGTCCAAGGATGGTCAGTACGAAGCGCGCAACGAGATCAAGAAGTACTACTATCCGGATGAGGGCAACGTTCCGGCGCCTTCCATCGATGCTAACCAGCCCGTTGCAGCTAACGACAATAAGCCCGCACCGCAGCGGCAGTCACAGGCCGCAGCAAAGCCCGCAGCGTCAGCAACCGGTGCTCGCCGTCCGTGGGGGAGCAAGTGATGGGATGGCCGCAGATCACCATCATTGTTCTTGGCGCGATGAGCGTGGGGCTGCATCTTGCGAAAGATGGGCAGCCGAGAACCGGTAAATACAGCTTTTTCCTTTCGGCGTTCACAGTTGGTACAGAAATGTATGTCCTGCACGCTGGCGGTTTTTTCAGCTAACCCACTTTGCGGCCCGTCACCAGCGGGCCGCGCACCCACCACATGAGGAGAAGAGATAATGCGCGACTTGATGATTGATATTGAAACGTTAGGCACTGCTCCTGGCAGTGTCATTCTAAGCATCGGAGCAATCAACTTTGACGCAGAGACAGGAGACTTTGGAGATGAGTTTTATGCGGCAATTGATCCGGATTCTGGAATTCATCTTGGTATGGGCATAGATGCTTCAACCGTAAAGTGGTGGATGCAGCAGTCTGAATGCGCAAGGTTATCAGCATTTTCGGGTGAAACGCATCTCTCCAAAGCCTTGTTTGATCTGTATGAGTTTATTCATGGTGCGGAGCCAACCAGAGTATGGGCCAAGCCACCGTCATTTGACATGGTGCTTCTTGAATCTGCTTATCGCGCCTGCGCCATTGACATTCCGTGGCACTACAAATCGCCTCGTGACTGCAGAACGCTATTTGATATTGCCAACGTGGATCAGCCAAATGTTGGTGTGGCTCACAACGCACTGGACGATGCAAAATCTCAAGCGATTGGTGTGATCGAAGCATATCGCATTTTGTCTTTGCGCGCCGCCTAACCACCTACGCCTGCCGCTACCAACGGCAGGCACCCACCACATGAGGAGACTAGCATGCAGCTAACCATTGGCCGCGCTGAATTGGCGCGCGCGATTTCTTCCGTTGCCAAGGCCATTGAGGCGCGCAACACAATCCCCATCTTGGGCCATGTGCTTATTGATGCCACTGGCGGCGATCTGCGGCTTGTAGGCACGGATCTGGACATTGAGGCAACTGCTACGGCGCATGCTGACATTTCTTCGCCAGGCGCCGTCTGCGTGGATGCCAAGCTTATTGGTGACATTGCCAACAAGGCAGGAAACGCGGACATCAACATTTCGCTTGATGACGGTGTGATGGTTATCAAGTCGGGACGGTCGCGCTTCTCGCTTCAAACGCAGCCCGCCGAGGACTTTCCGCATCTTCGAGTTGATGACTTTGAAGCTACTTTCGATGTTGATATCGCTTCACTTTTCGCTCCTGTGCAGTTTGCTATCAGCAATGAGGAGGCGCGCTTTTTCCTAAACGGCATCTACTTCATCGGCGGAAATGGCGTCCTGACTGCTGTAGCCACTGACGGCCATCGGCTCGCAAAGAAAACCACTGAAAGTGATGCGGTCTTTGAAGGCATCATTGTGCCAAAGAAGCTTTGCGGCATGCTTCCAAAGGGCGCATCTCAGGTTAGCGTCAATTCGCGATCTATCCAGATCAAGAACGGCGATCTGGTCTTGGTGTCAAAGCTGATTGATGGCTCTTACCCAGACTACGAACGCGTTATTCCGCGACAAAATGACAAAGTTGTTATTCTGAAACGTGATGACCTTGCCCGTGCATCCGAGCGCGTTGTGACCGTTTCAAGCATCAAAGGCCGTGGCGTAAAGCTATCTATCGCGCCAGGTTCTGTATCGCTTTCGGCGCGCTCTGATATCGGCACGGCAGTTGATGAGATTGAAGCTGAATATAGCGGTGAGCCGATCGATGTTGGTTTCAATAGCCAATACGTCCGCGACATGTTCGCCGTGATGCCGAGCGGCGACGTGAAGATGGAGCTGCAAGAAAACGGGCCTGCTCGGATCACGGGCAATGATCCGGATTGGGAAGGCGTCCTTATGCCAATGCGGGTGTAGAAAGATGACTGCGATTGAAGCGGACGGCGGGTCTTGGAGGCCCGCCAGCATATCGGAAGTGTTGGCTTTTGAAGACAACTGGTGTGCGCATTGCATGAACCACAGTGAAGAGAATGAATACAGCGAAAACGGCTGCGGCATCCTTGATGGCGTCTATGCACACAGGCAACCACCGGAGGTCACCGTTAGATGCGGTCAGCCTTGGTGCACCGCCTATGAGGAAAACCAATCAAATCCGGCGCGATGCCTTTTCACCAAGGAGATGGATCTATGAGCAAGATCAAAATTGAGTGGCTTACGGACGAAAACAACTGTGAAACTTGTGGCTGGAACTTTGCCGAGGGCGCCATCGTCACAATTGATGGCGATGTTGCGATTGAACTGCATCCTGCTGCGGCATGCTGGGACGGCGACAGCTACAGCGAGACAGAAGTCTACAAGAGGATTCTTGCGCACCTAGGGCATGAGTTGGAGATTGTTTGATGGCATTGACCCGCCTTACAAGAGATCTTTCAGTCAATAAGGAGCTTGTAGCAAGTGTGCATTGGGACCGCAGTTACGGCACACAGTTAGTTGTTACAATGCATGATGGGACGCAACACCACATCAAGCACGAAGGTGGCTATACAGGCGGGGATGACTGCTACAAAATTGAAAGGATACTACTTGATGCGTGATATTCCGATCACTGCGGCAAAGCGTATTGCTGAAAACTATGGCTACGACCAAGTAGTTATTTATGCCAGACGTTGCCACGATACGCCGGAGCCACATGGCGAGCACATGACAACATACGGGCGCACACGTGAGCATTGCGATGTTGCCGCACGAATGGGCGATACCCTTAAGAAGTTTATGGGTTGGAACGTCTAATGCCACCGCTGCCAAAGCCAACAACGTCTACGGTGCAGGCGATTTACCGCGTCTATGAGGAAGCCGCAGAATCCTGGGATAGCCTCGGAATTTCGGTTGGCGAAGCAAACGGGGCCTGTGATCGCGCAATTTGGTATTCCTTCCGTTGGGCCACGCCGCTGGAAAGCTATAATGGAAAGCAGCTTCGTCTGTTCGACACTGGCAATCGCGAAGAAGACAGGCTTGTTGATGACCTTCGACGCATCGGCGTCGAAGTTTACGGCCAACAAGATCGCATTCGCCTTGTGGGCGGTCATGTCCGCGGGAAGTGTGACGGGAAGGGCTTTGGCGTCCCTGAGGCGCCAAAGACAGAGCATCTGTTTGAGTTCAAGTCCAGCAATGCAAAGAACATGAGGCAGATCGCAAAGCTTGGATGCGAGAAGGCAAAACCATTGCACTACGGTCAGTGCCAGCTTGGAATGCATGCCTTTGGACTGTCTCGATGTCTGTATTTGGTCGCATGCAAGGATACGGATGATCTGTATGGCGAGCGCATCGAATATGATCTTGAGTTTTGCCTTCGCTTGCTGGCACGGCTTGAGCGGATTGTATCAGAGCAAAGCCCGCCATCACGCATAAGCGATAAGCCGGACTGGTTTGAATGCAAACTGTGCAAACATTACGCCGCTTGCCATGAAGACCAAATGCCCCGCGTAACCTGCAGATCATGCCTGCATTCTACACCGATCATGGATGGGAATGCTGGATGGGATTGCAGCCGATGGAACAAGCCTGTTTCCTTTGATGAGCAGAAAGCTGCGTGCCCTGCGCACCTCTTCATTCCGGCACTTGTGCCCGGTGAGCAGATTGATGTGGATGAGGAAAACGAGACAATAACCTACCGGCTGCGGGCCGGTGGCTTGTGGGTTGACGGCGCTACCACCGCCTAAACAGTGCCGCCTAAACAGCGCACCTAGACAGTGCCGCTGAACCACCACCAATGCACCACATGAGGAGACACCATGAACCACGCCCATGAACCGCACCGGATTTGCCGGAGACCCCAACTCGTGAGAAGTAGGGTCCATG
>CAMFIE010000006.1 GCA_945952315.1 uncultured Rhizobium sp.
CCCATCTCCCCTACCTCACATCTTCCATCTCCCCCCTTCCTCCCTTCCCCCCCGCCCCTGCCACCCCCCCCCCCCCCCACAATTTCCCCTTTCGCTTGAGCCTGGCGGGCAAATACCCTATCTCGGGAGGGAACACGCAACGGGACGGACGTTTGATGGATTGGACTTTGCTGGTGCTCGTCTTGCCCTTTGCCGCGGCGCTGGTGGCGCCTGCGCTGGTGCGGGCGCTGGGGGGCAAGGGGGCGAGCCTTGTTCTGGCGCTGGTGCCCGCGATGGGTTTTGCCCGGTTTTTCACCTTTCTGCCCGAGGTCATGGCGGGGGGAAAAATCACCGGCGGCTATGCCTGGGTGCCCGCCTTCAACCTTTCCTATTCCTGGTATCTCGACGGGTTGTCGCTGACCTTCGCGCTGCTTGTCACCGGCATCGGCGCGCTGATCGTGCTTTATGCCGGGGCCTATCTCGACGGCCATGAGCGGCAGGGCCGGTTCATGGGCTTTCTCATCGCCTTCATGGGGGCGATGCTGGGCCTTGTCGTGTCCGACAGTTTCCTGATGCTGTTCATCCACTGGGAGCTGACATCGCTCACCTCCTTCCTGCTGATCTCGTTCGATCATCGCCGGGAAGCGGCCCGCCGCGCCGCCCTTCAGGCCCTTGCCGTAACAGGCGGCGGCGGGCTTTTTCTGCTCGCGGGCCTGATGTTCATCTGGAACATCACCGGCGTCACGCAGTTTTCGCTGCTGCTGATGCTCAGCCATGATCTTGTCGCCAGCCCCTTCTACACGGCCGCCTTCTTCCTGATCGCGATGGGCGCCTTCACCAAGTCGGCACAGTTTCCGTTCCACTTCTGGTTGCCGAATGCGATGGAAGCGCCGACGCCGGTTTCTGCCTACCTGCATTCCGCGACCATGGTGAAGGCGGGTGTTTTCCTGCTGATGCGGCTGCAGCCGGTGATGGGGGGAACCCCGCTCTGGACGACGATCCTGCCGGTTGTCGGCGGTGTGACGCTGATTGCCGGAACGGTGGCGGCACTGCGCGAAAGCGACATGAAGCTGATCCTTGCGCAGACCACGGTTGCCTCGCTCGGCCTTCTGGTGATGCTCACCGGCTTCGGCACGGAAAAGGCGATGGAAGCGGCGGTGCTCTATCTTCTCGCCCATGCGCTGTTCAAGGGCGCGCTGTTCATGGTCGCGGGCGCGGTGGATCATGGCGCAGGTAGCCGGGATTTGCGCGCGATTTCAGGCCTTTGGCGAAAGATGCCGCTGACGGCGACGGCCGCCATGCTGGCAAGCCTTTCGATGGCGGGCATGTTGCCCTTCGCGGGTTTTCTCGCCAAGGAGGAAATCTATGCCGCCCTTGCCGGTGGATCGGCGCGGGATCTTCTGTTTCTGACAATTGCCTTTGCCGGAAACACGCTGATGGGCGCGGCCGCGCTTCATGCCGGTTTTTCCGCCTTTCTCGGCCCGCTCCGGGCGCCGGAAGCGCATGTGCATGAAGGCCCGGCCGGGCTTCTTGCCGGGCCGCTGCTGCTGGCTTTTGCCGGGCTTCTCGCCGGGCTGTTCTCGACCACATTCCACGCCGCCCTTTCCAGCCCGATGACATCTGCGGTTGCAGGAACGGCGGTGACCGTCTCGATCTCCGCCCTGCCGCATTTCGGCCTGCCGCTTGCGCTTTCGCTCGCAACACTTGCGCTTGCGGGTCTGCTCTTCCTGAAGATCGGCACGGTGCGGGCCCTTGGCGAACGGCTGTTTACTGCCCTTGGCCCCGGGCCGGATCAGGGCTTTGACCGGGTGGTGGAGGCGCTTGGCCACATCGCGCACCGGGTGATCGCCCGGGTGCAGAACGGGCGGCTGGAAGCCTATCTTACGCTCACCTTCGCGCTGCTCGGGCTGTCGCTGCTCTCGGCGCTTGTCATCAATGGCGAAGGCCCGGCCCGGTTCGTCTGGCCGCAGGGCCTGCCGCTTTCCGATGCGCTGGTGCTTGCCATCGCAGTGACCGGGATTTTCGCGGTTCTCCTTGCGAAAGACCGGCTGACGGCGGTGATTTCACTGGGAATACAAGGCTTTGCCGTCGGGCTGATCTATCTGATCTATGCCGCGCCGGACCTGGCCTTCACACAATTCATGGTGGAAACCCTTTCGGTGGTGATCCTTACGCTGGTGATGACGCGGCTGCGCCTTTCGCCAACCGATCACCGCAGCGTGGGGCAAAGGCTGCTCGATGGCACGATTGCGCTTGCCGCTGCCGCCGGGCTGGGGCTGACGCTGCTTTCCGTGCTGTCGCTGCCCTTCGATGCGAGCCTCAGCGCCTTTTTCAACCAGCATGCGCGGCTGATTGCCCATGGCGCCAATGTGGTGAACGTGATCATCGTCGATTTCCGCGGCACGGATACGCTCGGCGAAATCACCGTCGTGCTCGTCACCGGCCTCTCCATCCTCGCCCTCATCCGCCTGCGGCTTTCGCCCAAACGCCGGATTGCCGACAACGATCCAGACCGGGAGGAGGGATGATGGGTTTTGATTGCGCTTTCTTCCTTCAGGATTTCCTTGGACCTCGCGCCAGCGGCCCCCTCACCGGCCTGCCGGCCACCTCTCCCCGCCGGGGAGAGGAGCCGTGTGGTGGCGCCCGGCGTTTCGTGCCCCCTTCTCCCCGGCGGGGAGAAGGTGCCCGGAGGGCGGTTGAGGGGGCCGGTTACGCTTCCGCCCCCTTGTTTCTGTTGGACCCCCACCCCTGCCCCTCCCCACAAGGGGGAGGGAGAGGGTCGCGGGTGTTGCCGCTCTTCAGGGATATCAAAGACATCTCGGCCGTCATCCTCGGGCTTGTCCCGAGGATCCACTGTCGCGTCCATAGTCTCTACCCTGTTGCTTTCCGCCTCTTATGGCAGATCCTCGGGACAAGCCCGAGGATGACGGTGGATGCGAGGGCGGGGCGACAAGCACAACCCACCCCCTCCCCCCTGTGGGGAGGGTTGGGGTGGGGGTCAGAGGCAAAAACCTGCGAAGCGCCGTATTTGCCGCCCTGCCCCTCATCCGGCTGCCGCCACCTTCTCCCCGTTGTCACGGGGAGAAGGACGCAAGAGAGCAACCGTTCTGCCCCCTTCTCTCCGTCACGACGGGGAGAAGGTCCCGGCAGGGGGATGAGGGGCAATCGCCAAGGAGTTCCAATCCCATGAACACATTGATTTTCCGCACGATTGCGCCGTTTCTGGCGGCGATGATGCTGGTGTTTTCGGTGTTTGTGCTGCTGCGCGGGCACAACGAGCCGGGGGGCGGGTTTATTGGCGGGCTGATTGCGGCGTCTGCCTTTGCGATCCAGGGGATTGCGCAAGGGGTGAGCGCCGTTCGCCGGGCGCTGAAGCTTGATCCGCTGGCGATTGCGGGGATCGGGCTGCTGCTGTCGGCGCTCGCCGGGCTGTTGTCGCTGCCGCTTGCCGTGCCCTTCATGACCGGGCTCTGGGTCGATCTGCCGCTCGGGCTGGACAGGGTTCCGGTTTCCTCGGTGATGCTGTTTGATCTGGGGGTCTATCTGGTGGTGATGGGCACGATCACCGCGATTGCGCTGGCGCTCGAAGAAAAGGAAGAACCGTGATGGAAGGCCTGATTGCGCTTCTCGCCACGCTCTATCTCGCGGCCGCGATCTATCTGCTGCTGTCGCGGCATGTGGTGCGGATGCTGCTTGGCATCGCGCTGCTCGGCAATGGCGTGAACCTCATCCTGTTCGTGAGCGGCAGGCTTACCCGCTCCGTGCCGCCGGTGATGGTGGGAGCGGAAGAGGTGCTGCGGGCGGATGCGGCCAATCCGCTGCCGCAGGCGCTGATCCTGACGGCGATCGTGATTTCCTTCTCCTTCTTCGCCTTCCTGCTGGTGCTGGCCTACCGCGCCTATCAGGACCTCGGCACCGATGACACCGCAGAGATGCGGCTTGCCGAACCCGATCTTCCCGAACCGCCCAGAGGCTATTGAGGACAAACCCGATGGCCGCTGCCACCAAGACGATGACAGACCCCGCAAGCGCGCTGGTGATGGTGCCGACCGAAGCGCGCGACTGGCTGATCGTGCTGCCCGTGCTTCTGCCGCTGATCGTCGCCGCCGGGCTGATTGTCGCCCGCCACACGCTGGGACGAAAGCCGGGGCTTGCGAATGCAATCGCGCTTGCCACCTGCGGGTTCACCCTTGTCGCGACCGGCCTGCTGCTCGAACGGGTGCTCTCGCAAGGCCCGCTGACCATGATGATGGGCCGCTGGCTGCCGCCCTTCGGCATTGCCTTTACAGCCGATGCGCTGGGCGCGGCCCTTGCCCTTGCCGCAAGCCTTGCGACCCTGCTGGCGCTTGTTTCGGAGCGCGCCGAAAAGCCCTCGCCCGCCCCCGCCTATGGCAGCGAACCCTTCGCGCTGATGCTGCTCGCGGGCGTCAGCGGCGCGTTCCTCACCGGCGACATCTTCAATCTTTACGTGTGGTTCGAGGTGCTGCTGATCGCCTCCTTCGGCCTGCTGACGCTCGGGCCGGAAAAGGTGCAGATCGATGGCACGCTGAAATACGGCTTTCTCAATCTCGCGGGCACGACCCTGTTCCTGATCGCCGTCGGCCTTCTCTACGGGCTCACCGGCACGCTCAACATGGCGGATCTTGCGGGCAAGCTGCACGGGCTGACGGCGGGGCCGGTTTCGACACTGTTCGTGCTGTTCTTCTTCGCCTTCGGCATGAAGGCGGCGGCCTTTCCGGTGCAGTACTGGCTGCCTGCGGCCTATCACACGCCGCGCGCGGCAACGGCTGGCCTGTTTGCCGCGCTGCTCACCAAGGTCGGCATCTATGGCATGCTGCGGGTGCTGGTGATGCTGATGCCGGACAGTTCCGACGGGCTGTCGCTGATGGTCGGCATCCTGGCGGCGGCCACCATGCTGTTCGGCGCGCTCGGCACGCTGGCGGAGCGCGATTTCAGGCGGCTCCCCGGTTTCGTGCTGATCTCCGGCATCGGCACGATGCTCGCAGGAATTGCACTCACCTCGCCGGGCGGGCTCACCGGCACGATCTTCTATGCACTGCAGAGCATGGCGCTGATGCTGGCGCTTTACCTCGCCCTTTTTGCTGCCGCGCGCCTTTCCGGCACGGCGGATTTCACCCGTGCGGGCGGGCTTTATGACAGGAACCCGCTGCTTTCGGCGCTGGTGCTTTCGCTGTTCTTCGCCGCCTCCGGCCTGCCGCCCTTTTCCGGCTTCTGGCCGAAGGCGCTGATCCTGAAAGCGGCGCTCGATATCGGCGCCTGGTGGCTGGCGGCGGCGCTGCTCGTCTCCGGCCTGCTCCTGTCCGTGGGCCTTGCCCGCGCCTTCCTGATCGGCTTCATGAAACCGGCGGAGAGTATCCATCCGGGCGGGAGACTGCCGCTTGCGACCCTGCTGCCCGTTGCCCTTCTCACCGCGCTTGTCACGCTTGCCGGTCTTTACCCCGCGCCGCTCATGGACCTTGCGGGCGGGGCTGCGGGCGGGCTTGCCGATCCCGCCGCCTATATCCATTCCGTCTTTCCGGAGGCTGCGCCATGAATGCAATGACGATGCGGGGACAGGCCTTTTACGCGCTGGTGTTCACGCTGTTCTGGCTGCTTCTGACCGGCTCGCTGACGGTGCTGAACACGCTGCTGGGGCTTGGCGTTTCGGCGCTTGCGCTTCTCGTGCTGCGCGGGCAATTGCCGGAGGTGGATTTCGGCATCCGGCTCTGGCCGGCCTTCAGGCTGAAGCTTCTGTTCTTCCGCGAGCTGATGCGCTCGGCAACGCGGGTGGCCCGGCTTGTGCTCTCGCCGAAAATGGCGATTGCGCCCGGCGTGGTGGCCGTGCCGGTGAGCCTGCAGCGCGACGCGGAGATTACCCTGCTTGCCAATCTCATCACGCTCACCCCCGGCACGCTGACGGTGGATGTGAGCGAGGACCGGCGCGCGCTCTATGTGCATGCACTGGAGGCCGATGATCCGGAGGCCGTCAAGCGCGATATCCGCTCCGGCTTCGAACGCGCCATCCGGGAGACCTTCCGATGAACGGCACCGAGACCTTTCTGACCCTTGCCGCCAATCTTTCGCTCGCCGGGCTTTCCATCGCGCTGGTGCTGACCGTCTACCGGGTGATTGCCGGGCCGTCGCTGGCCGACCGGGTGCTGGCGCTCGACATGATGACGGCAATCGGCATCGGCTTCATGGCAGTGTTTGCGATCTCCACCGGCTTTTCGCTCTATGTGGATATCGCGGTTGCACTGGCGCTGGTGGGTTTTCTCGCGACCGTTGCCTTCTCGCGCTTCATCATCACCCGCCCGTTGAAAAAGCCGCCGCCCGCGGCAGGCGCAAGGCCGCGCCCGCCCCGGCCCGGCGACCGGAGGATACGCCGATGATCCATGATCTGCTGCGCCTTGCCGGCGCGCTTTTGATGCTGGCCGGAACCTTTTACACGCTGGCGGCGGCGATCGGCATCGTCCGGCTGCCCGATCTCTTCACCCGCATGCATGCCTCGTCCAAGGCAGGCGCGGTGGGGGCTGGCCTGATGCTGCTTGCGGCAGCGCTTGCAGGCGGCGAATGGCCACTCGCAGGACGCGCAATTGCGGGCTTCATCTTCCTGATTTTCACAACCCCGGTGGCCGCCCACCTGCTTGCCCGTGCCGCCGTGATCTCCGGCCAGAGCCCGGGCCGCGAAGGCATGCGCCGCAAAAAGGCGCGCGGCGCGGAAAAGGCCCGGATATAGTCCATTTCAGGCTCGCTTCGCTGGACGGAAATAAAAGCGCTGTAATTGTTGCTAATCAAACCAATCCAGCATCTATCATGTACAAATTTTTCAATATTACGGGTAATTTTTATTATTGGATTTCACCTTGATTGGTGCTACCCACTCTTTCCCAGAGAGTCCGGGTTCACTGTTAACTGAACCGATTTTACGGTTGCATTGCTGAAGGTTTGGGCGGCATTGCCGTTTTTCCACATCCACTAGGCGAAATGACACGGAAAGGCGGGTTTTCACTCTTGCTGTTGCGTGTTTTGATTACGAAGCGCGCTGTAACAACAGAAAAAGGACAGTTTAACCTGTCCCGGCGCAAGCAGTGAACCGGATGTAACCTCTATCAGGAACTGCCTGTTCGTGTGGGGACGGTCAGTTGGTTGCGTTCAAAAGGAGAAAGTTTTTATGGTGGATCTCGTGCAAACCGGCAATCCGGAATTGCTGGTTGAACTGACGGCGGAAATCGTCGCTGCCTATGTGGGCAATCATGTGGTGCCGGTCGGCGACCTGCCGTCGCTGATCGCCGACGTGCATTCGGCGCTGTTCAATACGTCTGCACCGCAGCCGGTCGTCGCACAGGTGGAAAAGCAGAAGCCTGCCGTTTCCGTGCGCAAGTCGGTTCAGGACGACCAGATCACCTGCCTGGAATGCGGCGGCTCGTTCAAGTCGCTGAAGCGCCACCTGATGACCCATCATTCGCTGACGCCGGAAGAGTATCGCGAAAAATGGGATCTCGCCGCCGATTATCCGATGGTTGCCCCGGCCTATGCCGAAGCGCGCTCGCGCCTTGCCAAGGAAATGGGCCTCGGCCAGCGCCGCAAGCGCGGCAAGTAAGCGCCAGACGCATCGCATGAACGGTAAAGAGCGGCTTCTGGCCGCTCTTTTTTTACTTCAATATGAGCTGCAGGCAGGCGAGATCAAGCCAACGGCCGAATTTCTGCCCCACCTCGCGAAACGTGCCGACATGGGTGAAACCGAGGCTTTCGTGCAGGCGGATGGAGCCGGTATTGCCCGCCTCGATGGCGCCGATCAGCACATGCACGCCGCGGGCGCGCGCCTCGTCCACCAGCGCCGAAAGCATGGCCTTGCCCAGCCCCTCGCCGCGCCGTGTCTTTTCCACATAGACCGAAAGCTCGCGGGTGTGTCGATAGCCGTCGAAGGCGCGGAATTCCGCATAGGAGGCATAGGCAATCGTTTCGCCATCCTTCACCCCGACCAGAACCGGAAAGCCCTTCTTCTGCCGCTCGCGCACCCAGTTGCGCCGGTTGTCGATATCGACCAGCACCTCGTTCCACACCGCCGTGGTGTTTTCCACCGCATCATTGTAGATCGCAACGATGGCGGCAAGATCGTCCTCGCCCGCCTCGCGGATCACCAGTTCGCCCGCCATGTGCCCTGCTCCTCCTGCCCTTCGCTGTCGCGCCTGATTATCCTATAAAAAAAGGGGTGGCCACTCGTGCCACCCCTTTTTCCGCAAGAAGCGGCAGGCTTATGCGATCAGGCCTTCGGCCTTCATGGCGGCGACCACCGAGGGGCGCGAGCGCATGCGCTCCATATAGGCAATCAGGTGCGGGAAGGCATCGAGCGAGATGCCCAGGCGTCCGCACCAGTTGGTCACGGTGAAGAGATAGGCATCGGCCACCGTGAAATCATTGCCGAGAATGAAGGGGCGGCCATCGGCCAGCAGGCTTTCGAGATAGGCCTGACGGCGGGCGATGATTTCCTTCTGCGCCGCCTTCGCCTCTTCGGTGGCGTTCGGATTGTAGAGCGGGCTGAAGGCCTTGTGGTAATCGGCGCCTATGAAGCCCAGCATCTCGTAAAGACGCGCGCGGGCAAGCGTGCCATTGGCGGGCAGGATGGCGGGCGCGAAATTGTCGCCGAGATATTGCAGGATCGCCGCATTCTGGGTGATCACGTCGCCGCTGTCGATCTGGAGCGCCGGAACCGAACCGTTCGGGTTGACCGTATAGTAATCGCGGCCATCTTCGGTTTCGTGGTTGCGGAGATTGACCTTGACGATCTCGTGGGCGATGCCGCCTTCGTGAAGCGCGATATGGCAGGAGAGCGAGCAGGCGCCGGGGGAGAGATAGAGCTTCATGGATGCCACCTTTCGGATACGTCAATTTTCGGGAGGCTCTTTCTAGCAGCTTGCCTGCGGCGGTAAACCGCAGGGTGGCAAAAATCGTCGGGCCTGCGCTCACATTTCGTTGAAGCGCGGCCATCATCCCGGCACAATTTTCCCGCAATGCACGGCGCACCGGGGGCCTTTGCCCCTTCTCCCGTTCTGCCGAAAGTCTGCCCGATGCGCCTTCTTGCCGCTCTTTTTCTCTCAACGCTTGCCGCGCCCGCACTGGCCCGGCCGGTGGTGGAAACGCCCTGGGGCGTGCCGGATGCGGCGAAAAAGCCGGTAAAGGCGGTGCAGACCACGCTTTCGGGCCTGTCCGAGCCCCGGCTGAAGCTTGAGGCACAGCCCGGCGGGCCGCGCGTAGCGCTGACCTTCGATGCCTGTTCGGGCAAGACCGACGAGCGGATTTTCTCCACGCTGGTTTCAAACCGCATCCCGGCCACGATTTTCGCGACCGCCCGCTGGATCCGCCACAATCCGGAAACGGTGGCGGTGCTGAAGGCCAATCCAGACCTGTTTCAGGTGGAAAATCATGGCGCCGAGCATATTCCCGCCGTTGACCGCCCGGGCTTCGTCTATGGCATTGCGACCGCCGGTTCGCCGCAGGCGGTTGCGGCGGAAGTGACGGACGGGGCAGCCGCCATCACCGCCGCCGGTTTTCCGGCGCCCAAATGGTTTCGCGGCGCCACCGCCCGCTACAGCCTCAGCGCCGAAGCGGAAATTTCCAGACTGGGCTTCCGCCTTGCGGGCTATTCGCTGAACGGCGACGATGGCGCGTCCGCCTCTGCCGCCACCGCCGAACACCGGATTTCGAAGGCAGGCGACGGCGCCGTCATCCTCTCCCACATCAACCAGCCCACCCATTCCGCCGGCGAAGGCGTGGTCCGCGGCATCCTCGCCCTCAAGGCCCGCGGCACGGTCTTCGTCCGCCTCTCCGACGCCACCGAAGTGGAAGGCGGCACGGCGGGGCGGTAAGGAGGCGGGGGGTAGCCGATCCTCATGCAAACGGCCCCCTCACCTGCCTGCCGGCATCCTCTCCCCGCTGGGGAGAGGACCGATGAAGTTAGCCGCTCGCTCCGCATCAGACGTTGCTTTTGCCCGTAACGTCTCTATGCCCTCTTCTCCCCAGCGGGGAGAAGATGTCCGGTAGGACAGATGAGGGGGCCAAGGATAAAGTGCGAAGCGCCGTATCCCTCCCAATTCCCCACTGGCAAAGCCCGCGCCCTGCGCTACACTTGCAATCTTCTGATTCAACACGCAAACCGGCGGGGCCGGAGACAGGGTGGGCATGGCGGTTGCGAGTGATCTATCGACGTACAGCGATGCCATGGTGGTGCTGGCGATTGCCGGGGTGGTGGTTCCGCTCGTCCGGCGCATCGGGGTCAATCCCATTCTTGCCTTCATGGCGATCGGCGCGATGCTGGGGCCGCATGCGCTGGGCGGGCTGATCGGCGAAATGCCGCTGGTGAAGTGGTTCGTGGTGGTGGATGTGCGCCGCGTGGAGGCAATCGCCGAGCTTGGCATCGTCTTCCTGCTGTTCCTGATCGGGCTGGAGCTTTCCTTTGCGCGTCTGATGACCATGCGCCGCCTCGTCTTCGGGCTGGGCACGGCGCAGATCGTGGTGTCGGGCGCGGCCCTTGCCGGGCTGATGAAGCTTGCGGGGGTGGAGACCTCAGCCGCCATCATTCTCGGCGCCTGTCTGGCGCTCTCCTCCACCGCCATCGTCATCGAGCTTCTGTCGGAAAAGGGCAAGATGACCACGGCGACCGGCCGCGTGAGCTTTTCCGTGCTGCTCGCGCAGGATATCGCGGTGATCCCGATCCTGCTGCTGATCGGCCTTCTTGCTGCCAATACGGGCGGTGCGCTTTCTGCCAATATCGGCAAGGCGCTGGTGCAGGCGGCCGCGGCGCTGTCGCTGATCACGCTGTTCGGCCGGGTCTTCATCCGCCCGCTGATGCGCATGGTGGCACAGTTGCGCTCGGCCGATGCCTTTCTCGCAACCGTGCTGTTCGTGGTGGTCGGCTCCGGCTTCATTGCGGCGCTGTTCAACATGTCCATGGCGCTCGGGGCCTTTGTCGGCGGGCTGCTCCTGGCCGAAACCGAATATCGCAAGGCGGTGGAAGCGCTGGTGGAGCCGTTCAAGGGCCTGCTGCTCGGCATGTTCTTCTTCACCGTCGGCATGGCGATCGATCCGACCATCCTCGTCACCTCGCCCGGCCTGCTGATCGCGCTGATGGCGGTGATCCTCGTGGCAAAGACGCTGGTGACGACGCTGCTTTCCCGCAGCTTCGGCATCAACGGACCATCGAGCCTCGAAGCCGCGCTGCTGCTTGCGCCGGGCGGCGAGTTCGCCTTTGTCGGCATTGGCGCGG
The DNA here is from genome assembly GCA_945952315.1 of uncultured Rhizobium sp. Lineage (GTDB taxonomy): Bacteria > Pseudomonadota > Alphaproteobacteria > Rhizobiales > Rhizobiaceae > Gellertiella. The sequence continues at coordinate 11,243 of CAMFIE010000006.1, forward strand.
CGGCAACCGCCGGGCTGATCGCGCCGGAGCTTTCCCGGCTGGCGCTGACGGCCGTTGCGCTGACCATGGCGGTTCTGCCCGCCCTTGGCGCAATCGGCCACCGGATCGCCGCCCTTGCCGCCAGCCGCAGGAAGGAAGGGGCAGAGCCGCCCGAGCCGCCGCCGCAGATGCGGGGCCATGCCATCGTCATCGGCCATGGCCGCGTCGGCAAGGTGGTGACGGGTCTGCTTGCCCGTCACGACATCCCCTTCCTCGCGGTGGAAGGCAATGCGGGCGAGCTTGCCCGCGACCGGCGCGCGGGCCACGAGGTCTATTTCGGCGATGCCACCAATCCGGTCTTCCTGCAGGCCTGCGCGGTGGAGGAGGCAAGCGCGGTGATCATCACCACCGGCACGCGCGGCACGGTGGACCGGGTGATCGAGATCGTGCGGGCGCTCAACCCCGCCATTCCGGTCATCGCCCGCGCCACGGATGCCGCCCATGCCCGCCATCTCTACAAGCTTGGCGTGACCGATGCCGTGCCGGAAACCATCGAGGCGAGCCTGCATCTTTCCGAGGCCAGCCTTGTCGAACTCGGCGTCCCCATGGGCCTCGTCATCGCCTCCATCCACGAAAGGCGCGACGAATTCCGCAGCGAGCTGCGCGAAAGCAGCGGCGGCCGCCCGATGCCCGGCGACCGGGCCCGCGCGCGGCGGGAAGGAAGCAGTGAGTAGTATATTTGTTTGGCGGCAGTTTTTTCCGGAATTTCTTTAAACAAGCCGCCGTCATCCTCGGGCTGATCCCGAGGATCTGCCATCAGACACCTCAAACACTGGCGTCCAGACTGTCGAAACGACAGTAGATCCTCGGGACAAGCCCGAGGATGACGGTGGAGAGGATTGCTCGTCCTGTTCCAGACCTCCACCCCTTGCTTTTATTGGACCCCCACCGCTTGCTTTTATTGGACCCCCACCCCTTGCTTTTATTGGACCCCCACCCCTGCCCCTCCCCACAAGGGGGAGGGAGAAGGTCGAGGATGCCGATACCCCATTGGCTTCAAAAAGCGGCACATGCGGCGTGAATTCCCCTCCCCCTTGTGGGGAGGGGTTAGGGGTGGGGGTCGCAAGAATTAGAGTGCGAAGCGCCGTATCTGCCGCCTTGCCCCCTCATCCGCCCTATCGGGCACCTTCTCCCCGCTGGGTAGAAGGGGGCATCGACACCTTTTGCACGAAAAACGGTTGATGTTGAGCGAGCGGCCGGCTCCATCCCGCCTCTCCCCTCGGGGAGAGGATGCCGGCAGGCAGGTGAGGGGGAGCGTTCTGCACATCAGAGCCGCCCGATCACCCCCCGATGCATTCCTGGCAGAGGGCGGCGTGGGGGACGGCTTCGAGGCGGGCGGGGGCGATTTTCTGGCCGCATTTGGGGCAGGTGCCGAAAGTGCCGGCCTTGATGCGGGAGATGGCGGCGTCGATGGCGCGCAGCTCGTCCTGACCGGCCTTGCCGAGGCCTTCCAGCACCTCGTCATTTTCCACCTCGATGGCATGGTCTTCCACATCCTGGTCATGCGGCTGCTCGAGATCGCTCTCGATGCGGTTGAGGCGGGCGTCGAGCTCGCGCTTGCGGGTGAGAAGGCGCTGTTCGAAACGGGCGATATTCATGTCTGTCATCCTCATGGTCGGGAAAGGCGGGCCGTGACCTTACCGGTCGACCAGCACCGCGCAGGTGGCATGGCGCACGACGCGATCTGCCGTGGAGCCGATGAAATAGTTGGAAAGGTCGGGCCGGTGCGACGCGATAATCACCAGGGCTGCGGAATGTTCCGAGGCGGCGGCGAGGATTTCGCGGGCGGGCGCGCCGCTGCGCACCTCCACCCGTGCCTCCACGCCGCAGCGATCCTTGAGCGCGGTCAGCTTCTCGCGCGCATCCTTCAGCGCCGTCTCGATAAGCCCGACCGGCAGGTCGATGGCGAGATAGCCGGGCAGGTCCTCCACCACATTGAGGAGGATCACCTGACCATCCGCATCCCTCAATGCCGCCGCCATGGTCAGGATGCGCGCGCCGCGCTCCAGCTGGTCGAGATCGACCGGCACGATGATCTTCTTGTACATTTCCGGCCTCCTCCGGCTGGCTTGATGACGGGAAAGATGCCTTTCCCCACAACCAAGCCTCTGCCAAAGCCCCTGCCCCCGCATTGATCAGGATCAAGAAATGGGGCGGAAGCGCCGGTGATCGTTCACTCCACGTTGACGTAACGTCGCCTTGATGCGCTCTTTATTTAACAATGAAAGCGTCCTATCTCAGGGGCAACGAAAGAGGAGTTTTTCCGCCATGTCCGCCCAGCCCACCTCCGACTTTGCCTTCAACCGCCCGGCGCATGTGGGCAAGACCACGCTTTCGGTCCGCGACCTGCCGCTGGTCTCAGCCTATTACCGGGATCTGATCGGGCTTCAGGTGCTGGAGCAATCGGCAAGCGGGGCAGTGCTTGGCGCGGGCGGCAAGCCGCTGCTGACGCTTCAGACGGCCAGTGACGTGCGCCCGGCCCCGCGGCAGGCATCCGGCCTTTTCCACACCGCCTTCCTGATGCCGGACCGGGCCGCGCTGGGCCGCTGGCTGGTGCATGCCGCCCATTCCGGCGTGCGGCTCGACGGCGCGGCCGATCACCTCGTTTCGGAGGCGATCTATCTGTCCGATCCGGAAGGAAACGGCATCGAAATCTATGCCGACCGGCCGCAGAAGGACTGGACCTATGCCGCCGATGGCAAGGTGGCGATGGACACGCTGCCCTTTGACCTGCAGGCGCTCTACAACGAAACGCCGAAGGCCGCCTGGGGCGGCATGGAGGATCAGGTGGCGATCGGCCATCTGCACCTGAAGGTCGGCGCGCTGCCGGAGGCCGACCGCTTCTTCGAGGATGTGCTGGGGCTGAAGCTGATGTGCACCTATCCGGGGGCGAGCTTCTACGCGACCGGCGATTACCACCACCATGTGGCCGCCAATATCTGGGCAAGCCGGGGCGCGGGCAAGCGCGAGGCGGGCTTTTCCGGGCTTTCGCGCTACAGCCTGCATTTCAACGACCGCGCCGCCTTTGACCGGGTGAACGCGACGCTCGACCGCCTGGAGATTGCCACCCGCCGCAGCGCCGAGGGCACGGTCTTTACCGACCCCTGGGGCATGCAGGTGACCATCACCGGTTGAATGGTCCGGCATGAAAAGGGGTGTGGACAGGCCGCGCCGCTTTAACGGAAAATTTACCACTTGTGCAAACCGGGCGGAAAGGACTGGCCTTTCGCCCGGTTTTTTGTTGAAAATTTTATAAAATGCGGTTACGGTTTTTACACCACTTGGACTTGTCATGAAAAGACGGGGCGCGAAATTGGCGCCGGTGGAATGACCCCCGTTAGACATCCCAGTATCGAGTTCAGCATGTCGAACAACCGGATCAATCCCGCCGCATGGGCCGCGCTTGACACGTTTCGCGCGGCTGAGACCACCTTCGAATGCCGCCGCACCAGCCGCAGCCATCACAAGCGCTTCGATTATGATCTGGCGAGCGAACGCTCGCGGATCAAGGCGCTGCGGGACGAGCAGACGCTGTGCATTCTGGCGCTTTCCGCGCAGAACCAGCAGGCCGCAACCATTCTCTCGCTGTTCCGCTGACCACAGGGCGGAAGGCGGGAGGGGTTTCCCACCCCCGCCAGCGCGTTTTCACATCAGCTCCGACTTGATCAGCGCGACCATCTGGTCGAGCGCGGCGCCCCAGCCCTGCTCGAAGCCCATCTTTTCATGGGTCTCGCGATCCTTCGCCGTCTTGTGCATGGCGCGGGCATAGTAATTCGTGCCGCCTTCGGCATCGGCAAAGGTGACGAGGCCGGTGAAGAAGCCGGTTTCGCGCGGGCGGAAACCGGGGCCAAGCGTATCGGTCCAGACCAGACGGGTATTGGTCTCCAGATCGAGGAAGCAGCCCTCGTTCGGCATGTCCTGCCCTTCCGGGCCGCGCATGCGGCTGAAGAAGCGGCCGCCGGGGCGAAGATCGACGATGGCCTCGGAGACATACCAGGGCTTGGGGCAGAACCATTTGACCAGCAGTTCCGGCTCGGTCCAGCAACGCCACATCAGCTGGCGCGGCACGGGCACGAAGCGCCTGAACTCCACATCGAATTCCGGATTGAATGCTGTTTCAGCCATCGGCTTTCTCCTCTCGTTGTTGCTTGTAGAGCGCGACGGCAAAGGCATCGAGCGCATCAAGCCGCTGTTCCCACATCTGTTTCTGGCGCAGGAGCCAGTCTTCGGTGATTTTCAGGGCCTCCGGCTCCAGCCGGCAGAGCCGCACCCGCCCCTGCTTCCGGGTCTCGATCAACCCGCTCTCCTCCAGCACTTTCACATGCTTCAGAAGCGTGGGCTTGGCCATGGCAAAGGGCTGCGTGACGGCGGAAAAGCTTGCCTCGCCCAGCGCCAGCCGCTCGACGATCGCCCGGCGGGTGGGATCGGCAAGGGCATGAAACACAAGATCAAGGCGGCCCGGATGCATGGTCATGCGGGCATTAGAACCGTCTTGCACAGCGCTGTCAAGAAACAGTTAGTCGATCAGCTAACCAAAATTTCCGGGTTTGACCGGAACGGACTAGTCCAATTGCGGATGTGGACTTTATTCCTTTCTGAGGTGAAACTTCACCCCGGGGACCGGTAGAGGGAGAAAGGCATGCCGCAGAGGCAGGAAGAAGGCGCGCATCTGCTCGAGATCGAGGCGGAACGGCTCTCGCATCTCAAGCGGCAGATGCCGCTCGTGCTTTCGGCCAATGTGGTGGTTGCGCCCTTCGTGGCGCTGGCGCTGGGCGAAACGCTGGGGCAAACCGGCATGTGGCTCTGGGCGGGCGGGCTGATTGCGCTTTCGCTCCTGCGCTGGCTGTGGGTTCGGGCACAGAAGCCGCCGCCAAGCTGGGCGCAACACCAGCGCCAGGCCATCGGCTATGTCATCGGCTCCGGCCTTTCCGGCATGATCTGGGGCCTGCTCGGCATGCTGGCGATCCTGTCCGACCGGGGGCTGGAGCCGGTCTATGCACTGCTTTTCCTCTGCGGCATGGTGGCGGGCGGCGTGGGTTCGCTCTCGACGCTGCCGCCGGTCTATTTCGCCTTTGCGATCCCGGCAATCAGCCCGGTGATCATTCTCTACGGCCTGACACCGGAAACGGCGCGCAACATCTATGCCTTTGCCGCCGTGGTGTTTCTCTCGGTCAATCTCGGCTATGCGGTCAATCTCGGGCGCACCATCCGCCGCACCATCGAGCTGCGCTTCGAAAACGAGGACCTGATCGACCGGCTGGAGGCGGCCCGCAGCCGGGCGGAGCGGGAAAGCGAGCTGAAAAGCCGCTTCCTGCAATCGGCAAGCCATGACCTGCGCCAGCCGCTGCATGCGGTGACGCTGCTGCTGTCGGATATTTCCGAGCAGGTGCCGGAAAAAGGCGTCACCAAGATCGCGCAGGCGCAAAGTTCGGTTCTGTCGCTTTCCAACCTGCTCGACCGGCTGCTCGAAGCCTCCCGCGCGGGCGCCGGCGACATGAAGCCGCAATTGCAGCCGCTGCCGCTCACCGGGCTGCTGCGCAACCTCTCCTTCGAATACGGGCACGAGGCGCGCGAGGCGGGCGTGAAGCTGACGATACTGGAAAGCAGCCGCGCGGTTCTTTCCGACGAGCTGATGCTGACGCAGATCTTGCGCAACTATCTGAGCAATGCGTTGCGCCATGCCCGCTCGCATGTGGTGCTGGGGGCGCGGCGAAGGGGCAGCCGGGTCCGCATCGAGGTGTGGGATGATGGGCCGGGCATTCCCGAAAGCCAGCACAAGGCAATCTTCGATGCCTTCTACCAGATCGGCAATCCGGAGCGCGACCCGCGCCGCGGCCACGGGCTTGGCCTCGCCATCGTCTCTTCCATGGCGCGGCTTCTTTCCGCCGAGCACGGGCTTTGTTCCACGCCGGGACGGGGCTCGATGTTCTATGTGGACATGCCCTTTTCCAGCCTGAACACCGTGCTGGAGGCCAAATCCGGGCCTCGCCCGGGGCCGGGTGCCGCCGCGCGTGAAGCGGATATCATGATTATCGAGGACAATGATGCGCTGCGCGACATCACCGCCGATCTGGTGACCCGCTGGGGCTACCGGGTGGAAGCGATGGCCGATGGCGATGCGGCCCTTGCCGCCATTCAGGCCGGAAGCCGTCCGCATCTGATCATCACCGACCTGATGCTGCCGGGCGCGCGTGACGGGGTTGAAACCGCCCGCGCCATTGCGGCCTCACTCGGGCGACAGCTGCCGGTCGCCATCGTCACGGGCAATGCCGGCGCGCTCGATCCCGCCCGGCAGAAGGCAAGCGGGCTCGAACGTCTTTCGGTGCTGAAAAAGCCGCTGATGCCGGGCCGTCTCAAGGCCTGGATCGAGGCGGAACTGGAGCTCTTGCCCGCAGAATGATCCGGTCCAGCCGCGCCCTGCCCTGACGCGGGAGCGATGCCTCAGGCACCGTTTCCGGCGAAACGGGCAAGATCGGCGCGGTTCTTCACGCCGAAGCGGCGGAAGAGAATGGCGAGATGCGCCCGCACCGTATTGTCGGAAATGCCAAGCTCGCGGCCGATTTCCTTGTTGGTCAGCCCCTCGCCGCACAGTTTCATCAGCGCCCGCTGCCGCTCGCTGATGCCGGAAAGCGCCAGATCCTCCTCAAAGGTGCCGGGCACATAGGCCTCGCCCGCAAGCACCGCATAGATCGCCGAGACGATTTCCAGACTGTCGCCCTTTTTCGGCACGAAGGCCGCAGCGCCCTTTTCCAGCATCGCGCTTTCCGCCCCTTCCGAGCCGGAGAGAATGATCACCGGCATGGTGGGATATCGGGCGCGCAGCACCGACAGGCTTTTTTCGCCATCCGCATCGGGCAGCATCATGTCGAGCACGGCAAGATCCGCATCGAAGCCGCCTTCAAGCTGGCGCAGCGTCTCGGCAAGGCTGTCGGCCTCGACGATCTCAACCTCCGCCACATGCCGCTCGATCAGCGACCGGGCACCGGAACGGAGAATGGCATGGTCATCAATCAGAATAAGTTTCGGCATGAACAACCCGGGCGGCAAGAATTTGAAATCATTTTCTAATAGGAGATCAAAGCGAGGGGAAGACGGAAAGCATGACAAGGGTAAAAATTCCCCCCACTGCCCGCTGTCTTTCACGACCGCAGGCTGCCGCGCTGCGGGCTTTCGCGGCGCTTGATCCGGCAACAGGCTGGGTCTATCACTGTCTGCCTGATATTCAGCCGCGCGCATCGGCGCGCCTTTTGATCCGCGAGATACACCTTGACCGTTTTTTCCAATCTGCCTGCCGCTCCCCGCCCTGCAAAGAAGCCGGTTTCCGACACCCGCCATGGCAAGACGCGCATTGACGACTATGCCTGGATGCGGGCTGCCGACTGGCAGGCGATGTTCCACGACCCTTCGATCCTCGAGCCGGAAATCCGCGCGCATCTGGAGGCCGAGAACGCCTATATGAAGGCGGCGATGGCTGATACGGACGCGCTGCAGAAGCAGCTTTTTGCCGAGATGAAGGGCCGCATCAAGGAGGATGACAGCACCGTTCCCTATCGCGACGGGCCTTATGCCTATGGCTCGCTGCATGTGACGGGCGGGGAATATCCGCATTATTTCCGCACCCCGCGCGAGGGCGGCGACAAGGAAATCCTGCTCGACGGCGATCTCGAAGGCAAGGACAAGGCCTATTTCAGCCTCGGCGATTTCGAGCATTCCTCCGATCACCGCTTCGCGCTGTGGAGCTATGACGACAAGGGCTCGGAATATTACACGATCCGGGTGCGCGATCTTGCGACCGGCAAGGACCTTGACGACATCGTTGAAAACACCGCCGGAAACGGCGTTTTCGCCCCTGATGGCAAGAGCTATTTCTATTGCCTGCAGGACGAGAACCACCGCCCCTCCAAGGTGTTTCACCATGTGATCGGCACGCCGCAGGCGGACGACCGGCTGGTTTACGAGGAGGTGGACCCCGCCTTCTTCATGTCTGTCGGCGGCTCGATGCTCGATGATTTCATCTTCATCTCCGTCTCCGACCACGAGACCAGCGAAGTCAGGATCATCCCGACCGCCGATCTTCTCGCCGCGCCTCAGGTCGCAAGCCCGCGCGAGGCAAAGCACGAATATTCCTTCGCCGAAGGCGGCGATATCTTCTACGTGCTCACCAATTGCGACGGCGCCAAGGATTTCCGGATCATGGAAACCCCGGTTTCCGCCCCCGGCCGGGAACACTGGCGCGAGGTGGTGGCGCATGAGCCGGGCCGCCTGATCCTCGACCTGCATGCCTATCAGCGCCACCTCGTCTGGCTGGAGCGGCGCGACGGCCTGCCGCGCATCATCATCCGGGAGCGCGCAACGGGGGCCGAACATGCCATCGCCTTTGCCGAGGAGGCCTATTCGCTCGGCCTCTATGGCTCTGCCGAATATGATACGGACGTGATCCGCTTCACCTATTCCTCGATGACCACGCCGACGCAGCTTTTCGACTACAACATGGTCACCCGCGAGCGCGTGCTGCTGAAAACGCAGGAGGTGCCCTCCGGCCACAATCCGCAGGACTATGTGACGCGCCGCGTCTTTGCGCCCGCGAAAGACGGCGCGCTGGTGCCCGTCTCGCTGCTCTATCGCAAGGATGTGGCGCTCGATGGCTCCGCCCCCTGCCTGCTCTATGGCTATGGCGCCTATGGCATCACCATTCCCGCGAGCTTCAACACCAATGCGCTGTCGCTCGCCGATCGCGGCTTTGTCTATGCCATTGCCCATATCCGCGGCGGCAAGGACAAGGGCTATCAATGGTATGAAGACGGCAAGATGGCGAAGAAGATGAACTCGTTTACCGATTTCGTCGCCGCCGCCGATCACCTGATCGCCGAAAAATTCACCGCAAGGGGCCGCATCGTCGCCATGGGCGGCTCGGCCGGCGGACTGCTGATGGGGGCGGTCGTCAACCTCGCGCCCGAAACCTTCGGCGGCATCATCGCCGCGGTGCCCTTTGTCGATGCGCTGACGACGATCCTTGACGATTCGCTGCCGCTCACGCCGCCGGAATGGACCGAATGGGGCAATCCGATCACGTCCGCCGAACAATATGGCTGGATGGAAGCCTATTCGCCCTATGACAATGTGGGGGCCAAACCCTATCCGCCGATCCTGGCGCTGGCCGGTCTCACCGATCCGCGCGTGACCTACTGGGAACCGGCGAAATGGGTGGCGAAACTGCGCGACCATACCACCGGAAATTCGCCTATCCTCTTGAAAACCAACATGGATGCGGGCCATGGCGGCGCCTCCGGCCGCTTCCAGCGGCTGGAAGAGAAGGCGCTCGAATATGCCTTCGCGATCAAGGTCATGGGCCGGATGTGATTTGTTCGTTGATATTAAAGGTGTTTTCAAAAACGAAGCACCTGCCCTCTCCACACGGCCCGGTTCGTGTCAAGTAGTGAAATGACCGGGCGCAAGCCTCGCGCAAGCTTCAAAGGTTAACAAGAGGTTAACGAAGCGAACCGAGGCGAGAGAGATGCGTGTCGATGGTGGCCTTCAGGGCTATTATTACGATCAGGGCCGTTTCCGGCGCCCGGATGCGGATCAGGGTGAAAAGCCGGCTGTGAGCCAGCCCGCCGCCGTGCGGATAGCCACCGGCTTCTCGCCGGGGGTGGAAAGCAGCACCGTGCTTTCCAACTCGCTGTCGAGCGCGCTCTGGGCACTCGAAACCCGCGACACCTCCTCCCGCCCCTTGCCCCGCCCGATGCCGGGCATGACCGACCAGGACACGGCGGAAAAGGTCAGCGCCCTCTACATGGAATATGCCGACGACGGCGCAGCCTTCAGCTGAGTTCACACCCACCTGACCATCCTCCCGCCCGCCCGTGCCGCAACCGGTTCACGGGCGGTTTCTTTTTTGTGCGGCCTGTGGAAGATGGGGCAAGTCTTTCGCTTGTTGCAATTTGCGTCAGCATAAACGGCCCCCTCATCCGCCCTACCGGGCACCTTCTCCCCATAGGGTAGAAGGGGGCATAGATGTGTTTTGCCCTGAAAACGGTTGATGGAGAGCGAGCGGCCAACCCCATCGCCCCTCTCCCCAGCGGGGAGAGGATGCCGGCAGGCAGGTGAGGGGGACGATGTTAAAGTGCGAAGCGCCGTATCTGCCGAATCTGCCCCTCATCCGGCTGCCGCCACCTTCTCCCCGCAAGCGGGGAGAAGGACGCAAGGGGTCAGCGTTCTGCCCCCTTCTCCCCGCGAGCGGGGAGAAGGTCCCGGCAGGGGGATGAGGGGCAAATCTACCCCCTACCCCCATGCCCTCACTTCACCGCCGGGATCGCCTTCAGGTAGGCGGCAATAGCTTCGCGGTCGGAGGCCGGAAGGTGGGCCATGTTTTTCTGGACTTCGACCATGGAGCCGCCGACGCTGTCGAAATCGGGGGTCATGCCGGTTTCGAGATAGGAGGCGATGTCGGTTTCGCTCCAGGAGGCCAGTTCGCCGCCGGGGGTGATGTTGGGAATGCGGCCCTTGCCGCCTTCGGGATTGGGCGCGCCCGCCAGCCATTTGCCGGAGAGGAAGCCGCCCATCGAATCGCGGGGCGTGTGGCATTCGCCGCAATGGCCGGGGCCTTCCACCAGATACTGGCCGCGCGCCACCTTTTCATCCACCGAGGCAAGCTCCACCCGCGGCTTCGCGTTGAGATAGAGGAACTGCCAGCCGCCCAGCAGGCGGCGGATCGAATAGGGGAAGGCAAGCGCGTGCTCGGCAGAGGCCTTGTTGCTCTTCGGCAGCGTTTTCAGGAATTCGAACAGATCGGCGATATCCTGCGGCTTCATGCGCGAATAGGAGCCATAGGGAAAAGCGGGATAGAGATGCTCGCCCTCGTCATCCACGCCGCGCAGCATGGCATTGCCGAACTGGGCCAGCGACCAGGAGCCGATGCCGGCATCGGGATCGGCGGTGATGTTCGGCGGATAGAAGGTGCCAAACGGCGTCTTCAGCGGCTCGCCGCCGGAGAGCGTCAGGTCGCCCTTTTCAGCAGCTCCCTTCGGCGCGTGGCAGGAGACACAGCCGCCCGCCCAGAACAGGCGCTCGCCATTGACCGTATCGGGAATGGAAAGCCCGGCAAAGGCGCTTTCCGGCAAAGGTTTTGGCGCCGTGATGAACCAGAAGACCGCCCCGCCCGCGGCCGCAGCCAGCGCCAGTCCACCCAGAATTTTTCCGAAAAGCGAAGCCATGATCCCTGTCCTTCCTCACGGCAAAAAGACGCGCCGGTTTGGCCCGGCGCGTCTGGAAAAGTAGCAGCACCGCAGAAAGGATCAATCCTTGAGGCGGTAGGTCTCGTGGCAGGCGCCGCAATCTGCGCCCAGCGTCTTCACAGCCGCGCCAACAGCGGCCTTGTCTGCCGGAAGGGCAGCAAGAAGGGCAGAGGCATCCGTGCCGAGCTTGGCGGCCTTGGCCTTGAAGTCATCCATGTTTTGCCAGATCTTCGGCGAAGCTTCCGTCTTGTGGCCCGTTTCGGAACCGGCCGGGAACTGATCCGGGAAGGTCTTCATCGTATCCACCATGGTGGTGAGCGAGGCCTTGACCACATCGGCATTATACTCGGTCTTGCCCTTGACGATGTTGACGAGGCCGCCCATGGCCTTGCCCATGCCTTCCATCATGTCCTTGCGCACGACCTGCGGCGCTTCGGCAGCACCAACGGCACCGGCAACGACAGACAGTGCCAGCGTGGCGGCAAAAACGGTTTTCAGCTTCATGTTCGGTTCCCTCCGGAAGTCGGTTCCGGACCAGTCTCCGGAACAGCAATTGGTTGTGCGTCACCATGCTTACAGGGAACAATGGCAGATTAAAGTCACAAACCTGTGAGAGCGGCGCTCAGGCCACAGGCGGCGGAGCATCCGGCTTGCGGCTGCGCACGCCAAGGCCGATCAGCGCGCCTGCGAGAAGGATGCAGGCCGCCGCGAAGAAGGGCAGGCCCGGAACCGTCGTGACCCGCGCCGGATTGACGGCAAAGGCAAAGAGCCAGGCAAAGCTCCACGGCCCGACCATGCCAGCAAGCCCGCCAAGGCTTGCGCCCACGCCCTGCAGACGCCCCTGCTCTTCCGGATCGACCTCCTTCGTCATGAGCGCCGAAATCGAGGCCTGCGAGGCGCCCCAGAAGGCCATGATCGGAATGCCGATCAGGAAAAGCTGCCCGGTGGGCGCCGAGCCATAGATCGAAAAGCCGATGATGCCTGCGACAAGTCCGAGGATCATCGCCCGCTTTTCGCCCATGAAGGCGACCATGGGCTTTACCAGCCCGCCCTGCACCACCATGGTGGCAACGCCGACGCCCGCCAGCATGAAGCCCACTTCGCGCTCGCCCCAGTGATAGCGGTAGCCCATGTAAAGCACGGCAACGGCAGGCAGAACCTGATGGGACATTGTCAGGATGAAATTGATCGCCCCGAGCCGCATCAAGGTGCCGCTGCGGCCGAGAAATTTCAGCGCCGCCAGCGGGTTGGCCGAGCGGAGACGGAAGGGCGTGCGCAGCTCGGTTTTAAGCGATTCCGGCAGCACGAAGAAGCCGTAGAGGAAATTCGCAAGGCTCATCGAGGCCGCGACATAGAAGGGCAGCCGCAGGCTGTAATGGCCGAGAATGCCGCCGAGCGCCGGGCCGAGCACGAAGCCCATGCCAAAGGCCGCGCCCAGCATGCCGAAGGCGGCCGCCCGCTTTTCCGGCGGGGTGATATCGGCAATATAGGCCTGCGCGGCCGAGACAGTCGCGCCGAAAATGCCCGCCAGAATGCGGCCGATGAACAGCACCCAGAGCGCGGGTGCCGTCGCCATGATTAGGTAATCCACGCCGAGCCCGAGATTGGAGGCAAGCACCACGGGGCGCCGCCCGAACCGGTCTGACAGCGCGCCCATCACCGGAGAGGCGATGAACTGCATCAGCGCCCAGACGGACATGAAGATGCCCAGCATCTCCGCCGCATTGTCCACCGCGCCGCCCATGAATTCGAGGATCAGCTTCGGCAGGACGGGAATGATGATGCCGATCGACAGCATGTCGAGCAGCACGGTGATGAAGATGAACACAAAGGCAGGCGCGCGACCCGTGGCACCCTCTTGCTGGTCCTGTCCCTGCTGCATCGCTTCGTTCCGTGCCTGTTGACGTTGCGCCGGACGCTAGCCATGGGCTGACGAAAGTCAAGGCTTCGGGTTGAGGGGGATTTCAGCGCGCCTTCATCCAGAGCGCACGCTCATCCGACAACGTCGCCCGCACCTCTTCTTCAGAAAGGAGGATCGCGTCATCCGATTGCAAGGCGAGCGCGGCAGGCGCGACCTCGTTCAGCAGCCAGTCTTCCATCGCCCGGTCAACAGCGTCCGGCCTTCCGGCGGCATCGGAGACAGGCAGCGGATGCAAGACTTTTTCTTCACGAAGCGTCATCAAGCCATTCCTTATTCATGAGGAGTAGTTTAGCATATTCGGCAATGAATTCCAGTCAATTCCTGGCCGGATTGCGGCCGGAAAGCAGAGCATGCGCCATACAGTTCGATATCATCCGAATGCGCTGCGCAGCCTTTCGCGGATGCAACACTATATTCTGGAGCAATCCGGCCCATCGGTTGCCGATGCCTATATTCAGGACATCATGGCCTATTGTGCGGGCTTTGCCGATTTTCCAAAACGGGGCACAGCGCGGCCGGATATCGGTCCCGGTATCCGCGTTGTCGGATATCGACGACTGGCTTCAATAGCAATCGAGGTGCGACAGGGCACGGTGGTGATCCTCTCGATCTTCTTCAACGGCCAGCAGCTGAGACTGTGAAAAACGCCTGCATGTTTCAAGGATCCGGAAAACAAAAACCCCGGCCACCTTGCGGGTGGGCCGGGGTTTTCAGTTGAGATCAATGCGCGCTTACTTGGTTGCGGCTTCGTACATTTCCAGCACGTAATCCCAGTTGATCAGGCTGTCGACGAAGGCTTCGAGATATTTCGGGCGGGCGTTGCGGTAGTCGATGTAGTAGGAATGTTCCCACACATCCACGCCGAGGATCGGCGAGGCGCCGTGCACCAGCGGGTTTTCACCGTTCGGGGTCTTGGAGATTTCGAGCTTGCCGTTCTTCACCGAGAGCCAGGCCCAGCCGGAGCCGAACTGGGTGGTGCCGGCGGCGATGAAATCGGCGCGGAACTTGTCGAAGCCGCCGAGATCGGAATTGATCGCTGCCTCGAGCTTGCCCGGCAGCTTGTTGCCGCCGCCATTCTTCTTCATCCAGTGCCAGAAGTGGATGTGGTTGTAGTGCTGGCCGGCATTGTTGAACAGGCCTGCATGCTTGCCAAAGGACTGCTTGACGATTTCTTCCAGCGAAAGGCCGTCCATGCCGGCTTCGGCGGCAAGCTTGTTGCCGTTGTCGACATAGGCCTTGTGATGCTTGTCGTGATGGAATTCCAGCGTCTCGCGCGACATGAAGGGCGCTAGCGCATCATAGTCATAAGGAAGGGCGGGCAATTCGAAAGCCATGGTTTTCTCCTCTCGATACGGGAAACGGAATGCGGGAACGGTCGAGCCGGAACATAGGTGCGCGATCCCGCTTAGGCAACCTGTGAAAGATCAAAATATGCCCCGGGCGACCGCTTTTTCAGCCTTGGCGGGCGCCTATGCCGGTGCCGGAATTCGCCAATCTATCCTCTTTGCGACGCCTTTTGACGAGGGACTTGCTTTTTCTCGGGACGGGGGGCGTGCATTCTGTGTCCAAAAGAGACGGGAGAGCCAGCCATGCGCGCGATGTATTACGAAGCTTTCGGTGTGACGCCGGAGATCCGCAATCTGCCGGATCCGGAGCCGACCGAGGATGGCGTGGTGATCAAGGTGGAGGCAACCGGTCTTTGCCGTTCCGACTGGCATGGCTGGATGGGGCATGATCCGGATATCTCGCTGCCGCATGTGCCGGGCCATGAACTGGCCGGGCGGGTGGTCGCGAAAGGCAAGGGCGTGATGCGCTACAAGCTCGGCGACCGGGTGACCGTGCCCTTCGTTTCCGGCTGCGGGCGCTGCGGCGAATGCCAGAGCGGCAACCATCAGGTCTGCCCCGACCAGTTCCAGCCGGGCTTTACCCACTGGGGCTCCTTTGCCGAATTCGTCTCCATCAACTATGCCGATACCAATCTCGTGCGCCTGCCGGACGAGATCGACTATGCCACGGCCGCAAGCCTCGGCTGCCGGTTTGCCACCGCCTTTCGCGCGGTGATGGACCAGGGCAGGGTGAAGGGCGGCGAATGGGTGGCCGTGCACGGCTCCGGCGGCGTCGGGTTGTCGGCGATCATGATCGCGTCTGCTCTGGGCGCCAATGTGGTGGCGATCGACATTGCCGAGGACAAGCTCTCGCTGGCGCGGGAGGCGGGCGCGGCCGTGACGCTGAACAGCACCGGCCTTGCCGATGTGGTGGAGGCGGTGCGCGAGGTCACCGGCGGCGGCGCGCATGTCTCGCTCGATGCGCTCGGCCACACCACCACCTGCTGCAATTCGATCCGCAACCTGCGCCGCCGCGGCCGCCATGTGCAGGTGGGCCTGATGCTCGGCAGCCACGCCGCCCCTGCCCTGCCGATGGGACAGGTGATTGCCCATGAACTGGAAATTTACGGAAGCCACGGTATGCAGGCCTGGCGCTACGATGACATGCTGGCGATGATGGCCTCCGGCCGGCTGAAACCGCAGAAGCTCATCGGGCGTCACGTTTCGCTGGAGGAGGCTGTGCCACTTTTGACCACGCTCGATCGGGCGGAGCAAAACGGCATTAGCGTAATTACGAAGTTTTGAACACTTTTCGGTTGAAGCCCTCTTGCGCTTTCGTGTGAGTACCTCATAAATTAGATAAGAAATAGCAGAGTCTCTACCTTTAGGGCAGGCAGGGTTTCATGAGTTTAAAGTGCATTCTTTCGATTGATGCGGGTGGCATGCGGTGTCTGATCGGCGTTGCCGTCCTGATGGAGCTGGAAAAGCGGCTGGCCAAGGCGGGCCGCACGGAGCCTCTGTTCAAGTGTTTTGACATGATTGCCGGTGCCGGCATGGGTGCGCTCGTCGTGTCCGGCCTTGCCTTTCCCAATCCGCAGGACCGCACCCGCCCGGCCAGCGATCCGCAGGGCATCATGGCGCTGATGTGCTCGGAAAACCGCTTCATCTTTACCGGCGAGATTCCGAAGCAGCCGGGCATCGGCCCCTATGCGCCGGATGCGCTGGATGCGGGGCTGAAGCACCATCTCGGCGAAAAGACCAAGATGCAGGATGCGCTCACCCATGTGGTGATCCCGGCCTTTGACCTTCAGAGCCGGTCGCCGATGGTGTTTTCGAGCTTCGACAGGGTGACGAGCCAGTTCTATGCCTGGCAGGCGGCGCGCGCGGCAGCGGCAGACCCCTGCTATTTCCCGCCCGCGATGGTGGAGCATCTCGCCAGGGACCGGCAGCGCGGAACCCCGCTCCTGCCGCTGATCCATGGCGGAACGGTGGGGGATGATCCCGCCCTTGCCGCCTATGTGGAGGCCGTGCGGCTGGGCTGGACAGGCGATGCCCATGAATTGCTCGTGCTTTCGCTCGGCTCCGGCATGAATGCCCGCCCGGCGGCGACGGTGGATATGGCCAATCTCGGCGCCCATGGCACGCCGCTGGTTTCGCCCGAACTCAAGCGCGAGGAGCTGACCAGCCCGGTTTCCTACCAGCTGAATGCGCTGCTGAATGCCGATAGCCGCGCCTTCAATGGCCGCTCCACGCGGGTGACGCCGGAAAACCGCCAGAAGCTCAGCTATTTCCGCATCAACGGCTATCTCGAAAAGGGTGACAGCGCCGCCGATTCCGTATCGGAAGACAATGTCGCGCGGCTGAGAGACGATGCCGCGCGCATCATCGCGGAAAATTCGGCCCTGCTCGATGCCTTTGTCGAGCGGCTCACCCCGCGTGCGCCGCGCACGCTCGCCGAACTTGGGCTCACGCCGGAGGCGGCGCTTTTCGGCCGGGAAGGCAAGACATCCGTCATCCGCAACCTGCCGGTGATGGATTTAGACCGGACCTGGTGAGCTTTTTCCGCGGAAAACACCAAAATTCTCCGCCTTTGGTCTGAAACGGGGCTTTTCCATTGGGAAAGCCCCGCGCATCGCCTATGGTCTGGTCAAAAGCATCAGCATGGGAGGAAGCCGCGATGATCTGGAACCCCGAGCGTTACCGCGCCTATGAAGACCATCGCAACCGGCCGGCCTCGGACCTCATCCATGCGGTGGGCGACCAGCCGTTTCGCCGCATCGTCGATCTCGGCTGTGGGCCGGGCAATTCCACCGAGGCGCTGATCCGTGCCTTTCCGCAAGCCACGGTGACGGCGATTGATGCCGATCCCTCGATGGTGGAGGCCGCCCGCAAGCGCCTGCCGGGGGTCGATGTGTCGCTTGCCGATCTTTCCAGCTGGGAAGCGCCGGAGGGTGTCGATCTCTTCTTCGCCAATGCGCTGTTTCACTGGGTGCCCGGCCATATGCCGCTGCTGGAACGGCTGAAGGCGAAGCTCAATCCGGGCGGGGTGCTGGCGATCCAGATGCCGGACAATCTCGACGAGCCGACCCATCGGCTGATGGTGGAAACCGCGCGCGAGGGCTTCTGGAAACAGGCCTTTGCCGCCGCTGGCCTGCCAAAAAGGGCGGCCCTTCCCGCGCCTGCCGATTATGTCGAGACGCTTTCAGCCGACGGCGCGGATGTGAGCGTGTGGCGCACCACCTATTTTCACCGCATGGAAAATGCGGCGGCAATCGTCGATTTCGTCGGCGGGGCTGGCCTTCGTCCCTATGCCGAGCGCATCCGCAAGGAGGCGGGCGAAGCCGCGCATGATGCCTGGTTTGCCGCCTATTCCGCCGCCGTTTCCCGCGCCTATCCGCCGCTGGCCGATGGCTCGGTGCTGATGCCGATGCCGCGTCTCTTCGTGCTGGTGCGCAAGGGATAGAGCCTGTCCGGGAAAAGCGGAAATATGTCAGCTGACGAGGGCCGCGAGCCGCTGTTCCAGCGCGCGGGTAAAGCCTTCCGTATCGAAAAGCGGGGCCGTATCGCGGGCCGCGTGGAGTTTCTGGCGCAGGATGGAAAGGCGGTTTCCATCCTGCGCCAGCGCGTTCGTCAGGCGGACGAACGCGATGAGGTCATCGGCCACGAGCTCTTCGAGGCCGACAGAGGTGAGAAGGCTTTCGCTGACGCGGCCTGCAAAGCTTTTGCCCTTGAACGTCACCACGGGCACGCCGCACCAGAGCGCATCCGAGGTGGTCGTGTGGCCGTTATAGGGCCCGGTATCGAGCGCGATATCGGCAGCCGCAAGCCGCTCCAGATGCTCGGGCAACGGCTTTTTCGGCGCAAAGATCAGCCGGTCGGGATCAATCCCGGCGCGGGCTGCGGCGGCCCGCAGATTGTCCCTTGCAAGCGGTTCGTGGTCCAGCAGCCAGAGCACCGAGCCGGGATTGTCGGCAAGGATCTGCATCCAGCAGCCAAAGGCCGCCCCGCGGATTTTCTGCGCCTGATGAAAGGCGGCAAAGACGATACCCTCTTCCGGCAGACCGAAGCGGGCGCGGAAGGCAGGTCTTGAAAAGCGCGGCCGCAACCGGTCATTCGGCTGGTAGCAATGCGGCATGCGGATCAGCTTTTCCTCGAAAAAGCGCTCGCAACCCGGCGGCGTCACCACGGCATCGGTGATCGCATAATCCATGGCGATACCGGCGACCGTGCCCGGAAAACCGAGCCAGGTGACCTGCACGGGTGCGGGCCGGGCGGCAAAGATGCCGATCCGCGTGCCCTGCGTGAAGCCCTTGAGATCGATCAGGATATCGATGCCCGCCTTGCGGATTGCATCCCCTGCCCGATCATCGTCAAGCGCAAGGATATCCACCACCTTGACCCCGCTTTCGAGAAAGCGCCTGCGCATCGGGCCCTGCCGCATCACCTCGGGCGTGTGGCAGAAGGCAAAGACCTCGAAGGCCGCGCGATCATGGGCCTCCAGCACGCCCGCAATCAGCGCCATGGTGGCGTGATCGGCAAAATCGGCACTCACATAGCCGAGCCGGATCTTGCGGCCCTCAACCTTTTCCACCGGGCGCGGGGCCACGGGCTTCGGCAGAAGCAGCTCTGCCGTGAGTTCCGCCGTGCGGCGGTGATAGGCGGGATCATCCGACCAGCAGAGCGCGCGGAAGGCATTTTCCCGGATATCGGCCTTGTCGCCCTCGCGGCGATAGGCCGCCTCGAGCTTTGCCTGCAACCGCTCGCAAAGCGGCAGATCGCAGAGATTGGCGGCGCACCAGAAGAGTTCCGAAAGCGCCAGCCGGTCATCCGGGCGCTCCTCATGCGCCTTCAGAAGCGGGCCAAAGGCCTGCGCATTCAGGCCAAGCCCGGACAGCACGATCCCGGCATTGAGGAAATTCTGGAAACCCTGCCCGGTTTCCGCAAGCTTTGCCGCATAGGGCAGCGCCGCATCATAAAGCCCGGCCTCGCGGAAAATGCTGCAGAGCCCGTGGTTCACATCCGCATCATCCGGCATGAAAGGATGCAGCGCCATCAGCGCCGAGGCGGCATCGCCGCGCCTGCCCGCCGTCAGATAATGCGAGGCGGCGCGCAGCCCGATTTCGCGCTTGCGCTGGCCCGAAAGCGGCACCGCATCGGCAAAGAAGCGGGCGGCCTCGGCCAGATTGCCCTGCTGCTCGTGAATGGTGCCCGCGAGCAGATGCGCATCGAGATTGCGCCGGTCCTTTTCGAGCAGACGCCGGATCGTCGCCAGCGCGATCTTCAGATCGCCCCGGTTGAACTGATCGAAAGCCTTCTCCAGCAACGCCGCCATGCCACCCCGCCCCAAATGATTGTGAAGCAATAGGAATTCCGTCTTGCCTCAGGCTGGATCAGATATAATCGGGTCTTGCATTTTTTAAATGAGTCCGCGATAATATAAAGAGTTGCGGATAACAAAGGCCAGCAGGAGGTTCCGGGTGTATGAGACGCGGCATGTGCTGAACAGCTTGCTGCAGCGCTCCTTTCGGGAGGCGCGGACAGACTTTTCGCCCATGAAGGCGCAGAAGCTGCTCTTCTATACCCATGGCTGGCATCTGGCGACCACAGGAAAGCCCGCGATCAATCTTCCCTTCGAAGTGTGGCCCTATGGCCCGGTCGTGGATGAAATATATCGCGACCTCAAGAGATTCGGGGCCTCGGCAATTACCGCTTATGTCACGACACCAGGTGAGGACAGACCCTATGTGGTCAGCCCGCAATGCACGGATCTCTATCAATCTCTGGATATCGCATGGGAGAAGTATATCGGCATCCCGGCCGTCAATCTCTCCGCCATGACCCATGAGCCGGGCTCGCCCTGGGATATTGCAAAGAAATCGAATTTGTCCGTTATTCCCAATGATATGATCAGGGATTACTTTGTCCGCTCCGCCCAACAAGCCGCCTGAAACGGTATCGCCCGAAGAGGCAAGACGTGCCGAGCCGGTGGTGCGGGCAGCTGATCCGCTGGCCCTCGAGGAAATGCGAAACAGCCATCAGGCCACTCTGCTGTCGATCCAGCGCGGCTGGATCGGTATTGCCCTTGGAACGGGTCCGGAAAAATCCGGAAATGTTGCGACACTGACGATCTTCGCCTGCTTTTTGCTCATCTTCCTTCTGTTTCTGAAAACGGACATGGGCACCCAGTTCGACCAGTTCTACAAGATGCTGACGACCCTGCTGGCACCTGTGGGACTGGCGCTCGGTTATCTTTTCGGCTCGCGAGATGCCCGCTGATCTGGATATTTGAGCAGAGTTCGAGGCGAAGACCAACGGTAATCGGTTAAAATCCTTCCCGCAGAATGGTCCAATCCGTTCGAATTCTGTTCAAAACAAAAGCCCGGTCCCCTCCTCAGAGGACCGGGCCTTTTGCAACACTTTCCGCCGGGACTGGAGACTAAAACCGCCGGAAAGTCAGGGAAGGTTTTTCTCAGTCGGCGAGCTTGCCGAGACCGGCGCGCACCTTGGCGCGCAGGTCGTCGATCGGCTTCAGCTGGCCGTCTTCCTCGAAATGCCAGAAGGTCCAGCCGTTGCAGGCATCGAAGCCCTGCACGCGGGCGCCGACCCGGTGGATGGACCCCGCCTCGCCGCCAGAGGCCAGCGTGCCATCCGCGCGCACGATGGCGCTGAAGCGGCGGCGCTGGTCGTGAAGCACCTGTCCCGGCTTCACCAGACCGCTTTCCACCAGCACGTTGAAGGCCACGCGCGCCTCCTGCTTCTTGCCGGTCATCACCGTCAGCTCCGCCTTGCCGAGCGGCTCGACGGCGGCGATGCGGGCGGAAGCCGCATCGATATAATCCTGCTCACGCTCGATGCCGACGAAATTGCGGCCGAGACGTTTTGCAACCGCGCCCGTGGTGCCGGTGCCGAAGAACGGATCGAGGATCACGTCGCCGGGCTTCGTCGAGGCCATGATGACGCGGGCGAGAAGCGCTTCCGGCTTCTGCGTCGGATGCACTTTCTTGCCGTCCTCGCCCTTCAGCCGCTCGCCGCCGGAGCAGATCGGGAACAGCCAGTCGGAGCGCATCTGCACATCGTCATTGGCCGCCTTCAGCGCATCGTAATTGAACGTATAGCCCTTGGCCTTCGGGTCACGGCTCGCCCAGATCATCGTCTCATGCGCGTTCTGGAAGCGGCGGCCCTTGAAATTCGGCATCGGATTGGTCTTGCGCCAGACGATATCGTTGAGGATCCAGAAATTCAGGTCCTGCATCATCGCGCCGACGCGGAAGATATTGTGATAGGAGCCGATCACCCAGATGGAGCCCGAAGGCTTCAGCACCCGGCGGCAGGCCAGCAGCCAGGCGCGGGTGAAGGCATCATAGGCCTCGAAGGAGGCAAACTGGTCCCATTCGTCATCCACCGCATCGACCATCGACTGGTCCGGGCGGGTGAGCATGCCACCAAGCTGGAGATTGTAGGGCGGATCGGCAAAGATCACATCCACCGACTGATCCGGCAGCGCCTCAAGGGCCGCCACGCAATCCCCCTTGATGATGCTGTTGAGCCAGCCTTGCGGCTCGGGGCTTTGACGGAGGGCAGAAAGCGGAAGAACAGACGCCATGGAATACTCACCAGTTACGCTTACGCTGAACAAATCATTGAGGCTTATGGTTACTGATCTTGGTTACCAAAGGCTGAACAGTTTGCGGAAAAGTGGAGGGGCTTGAGGGCCCCGGATGCAAAAAACTTGCCTTGGGGGCAAAATTCGTGTTTTCTTTCAGCAATGTTTCCCGATTTTCAGGACAATTACTGAAATGTTTGAATTCTTGGAGAAAAATCAGGATCAAATCCGGGAAACCATCAACAGCGGCCAGCGCTTTGCGGCTTTTCTGGAGGCGCGGCGGCGCGCGGATGCCTATCGCGGCTCGATGGCCTTCGTGCAGCGGGGTTCGACGGAATATCTGCTGAAGGACTATTACGATCCGGCCAATGGCGTGCGGCGGCAGACCTCGATCGGCAAGCGGTCGGTGGAGACCGAAGCGCTGCTCGCGGATTTCCAGACCGGCAGGGAAGCCGCACGCGAGCGGCTTGCCGCGGCAAGTTCGGTTCTGGAGCGGCAGGCGGGGATCAATCGTGCGCTGGGGCTGGGCCGGGTTCCGGAAATCGGCGCGCGAATCCTGCGTGCGCTGGATGCTGCCAATCTTCTTGGCCGGGGGCTGAAGGTGGTGGGCACCCATGCGCTCTTTGCCTATGAGGCAGAGGCGGGCGTGTTCTTTCCCTCCGAACTGATGACGACGGAAGATATCGACGTGCTGATGGATGCGCGGGCAAACATCCGCCTGCTTGCCGATGATCCCTCGGTGGAACGCAGTCTCATCGGCCTTTTGCGCAAGGCCGACCGCTCCTTTGCCAAAACCCGGCAGCCGCATCAGGCGGCAAATCGCGACGGCTATCTGGTGGACCTGATCAAGCCGCTGCGCAATCCGCCCTGGGCCGAGGAGGCGGGCGGCATTTCCGCTGATACGGACGATCTGCAGGCAAGCGAAATCGAGGGCCTGCTCTGGCACGAGAACGCCCCGGTGTTCGAGGCCGTGGCGATTGATGCCCGAGGCTTTCCGCTGCGCATTGTCGCGCCCGATCCTTCCGCCTTTGCCGTGCACAAGCTCTGGCTTTCCACCCGGCCGGACCGCCGCGCCGACAAGCGCAGCCGCGACCGGATGCAGGCCGAAATGGTGGCGCGGATGGTGGCCGATCACATGCCGCATCGCCCCTTTGACGGGGAAAGGCTGAAGAGCTTTCCGAAAAAGGTGGTGGAGGCCGCAGCCGCGCTTTTCACCCCTTCCGCAAACCGAAGCGGCTTCTCCTTCTGACTTTTCAGCAGAATTCCCGAAAATCAGACTTAATTGCTGAATTCTTTGATATCATTCATTTATTTTTGCCTTCACTGCCTTCCGCTCCGCCGTCATGCCTTGGCAGATCCTCGGGACGAGCCCGGGGAGGACGTGGCGGGTGGGGCCCTCCCCTCAGCCGACAATCGCGAATGTGTCGCGGGTGGTGCCGGTGGGCGTGCGCACGGGTCTCTGGCCGATCCAGCGGACATGGCGGTCGAGGATGGCGATGGCGTCGGAGACATGGCCGTCGCGAAGCGCGGTGAGGATGGCGCGGTGGTCGTGGTCGGTGCGTTTTTCCCAGCCGGAGCGCCAGGCGGAAAACAGGAAGCGGGCGGAGACCGAGTGCAGGTCATCGATCGCGGCAAGGAGGCGCGGCATGCTGCAGGGCGTAAGGATCAGCCGGTGAAAGCGGCGGTTTGCCGCCTCCCAGGCGCGCACATCCTGCGCGGCGTCCCCCTCGCGCGTTGCCTCTTCCGCTTCGTCCAGAATGGCGGGGGCAAGATGCGGCGCGGCATGGGTCAGCGCCAGCACCTCGAGGGCCGCGCGCATTTCGGCGACTTCGCGCACTTCGGCGAGATCGAAGCTTGCCACGCGCACCCCGCGGCGCGGCTCGCTGATCGCCAGCCCCTGCGCTTCCAGCCGCCGGAAGGCCTCGCGCACCGGCACATGGCTGGTGCCGAATTCTTCCGCCACGTGATCCTGCCGCAGCCGCTCGCCGGGGCCGAGCGCGCCACGGATGATGCGCTCCGCCAGCGTGCGGCTGATCCGGTCGGCAATCGTGTCCTGCGTGGGCTTGCTCATGCGATCCTTATTCAACAGCGATGGGAGCCATGCAAGATCAATGATTGTTCCGCGAGGCCTAATCGTGTAGCAAAACCGCTCACTTTATGACGAAGCGCAGGCAAGGGACGGACGGGCATGAGCATCGACCTCATCATCTTCGACAATGACGGCGTGCTGGTGGATAGCGAAATCATCGCCGCCGAGGTGGAATCGGTGCTGCTCACCGAAGCCGGTTATCCGATTTCCACGGAAGAAATGGGCGCGCGTTTTGCGGGCATGACCTGGCAGAACATCCTGCTGGCGGTGGAGCGCGAGGCCTCGATCCCGCTTTCGGCCTCGCTGATCGACAAGTCGGAAAAGATCCTCGACGAGCGGCTCGCGCGGGACGTCCAGATCATTCCGGGTGTGAAAGACGCGCTGGCGAAACTCACCCAGCCGCGCTGCATCTGCTCCAATTCCACCGGTCGCCGTCTGGATGCGATGCTGACGCATGTGGGCCTGAAGGCCTATTTCGCGCCGCATATCTATTCCGCCCGCGATCTCGGGGAGGACCGGGTGAAGCCGCGTCCGGATATCTATCTGCATGCCGCAAAGGAAATGGGCGTGAAGCCGGTGAACTGCGTGGTGATCGAGGATTCGGTGCATGGCGTGCGCGGCGCGGTGGCGGCCGGCATGCGGGTGATCGGCTTTACCGGCGCATCGCATACCTATCCGTCCCATGCCGACCATCTGACCGATGCCGGGGCCGAAACGGTGATCGCGCGGATGAGCGATCTGCCCGCCACCATCCGCGCCCTTTCGGAATGGGTGGGCGTTTCCTGAGGCCTGATCAGGCGCGGATCATCAGCGCGCCGGGAAGCACCGTATAGCGGGCGGAAACCGCCTGCGCGGTCTCGCCATCCATCTCGAACAGCAGGCCGTTTTCGGCGCTGTCGCCGTCGAGTGAAACCGTGATGGAGCGCCCGCGCGCCCGGCGGATGCCCTTGCCACGGCCTGCCCCTCCGGCAAGGATCTGGATGAGATACCACAGAAGCACCAGCCGGTTTTCCGGCGAAAGCAGCGCGAGCTCCAGCAGCCCGTCGGTAATGTCGGCCAGAGGTGCGATCTTCATGCCGCCACCGAACCACTTTCCATTGGCGACGGCAAGCATCGCGACCGGTCCGGTGATCTCCGGCTGGTCATCCACCCGCACCCGCATGGGATGGGCGGCAAGACGCAGGATTTCCCGCACCGAATGCAGCGTATAGAGCAGCGAGCCCGCGCGGCTGCCCTTTTCCTTGGCGGCATTGACGGAAGCTGCAATCGTGCCGGAAAGGCCGAGGCTTGCGACATTGAGAAAATGCCGCCGGATCATCGATCCATCGGCGCGGCAAAGCTCGACCCGGCCGGCATCCACCGGGCGGGCAGGCCTTGTGAGAAGCTGAAGCGCGGTCTTCACCGGATCGGCAGGCAGCGAAAAGTTGCGGCGGAAATCCATGCCGGTTCCGGCCGCGATGAAGCCGAATTCCGGAAGGGCCGCATTCGTCTCGTCGCGGGCGCTGATCAACCCGTCCGCGACAGAGCCGACGGTGCCGTCACCGCCGAGCGCGATGACGAGATCATGACCTTCGAGCGCCAGGCTTCGGCCAAAGCGGGCGGCATCATCCGGCCCGGTTGTTTCGAGAATCACGAGCCTTTCGGCCCGTTCGGCAAGGGCTGCGCGAATGGCGGGCAGATGGCGTCTGGCCCGTCCCCCTCCGGAGACGGGATTGGCCACGATGGCGATGCGCATGCCCCGTTTCCCCCCGGATAACGGCAGGTGCCCCTGCCTTACTTGGTGTTGTACGGCCCTTCGTCGAAGCCGAGGAAGATGCGGCCGAGGCTGCCGATACCGCCCGGAATGACGATGCCGCTCTTGGTGAAGAGGAACTGGCTGGCGCTTGCACCTGCGGGCACCTGCGCCTCGAACTTCACGAGTTCGGAATAGACGGTCTTGTCGCCATCGATCACGACCACGCGGATCGGCAGCGTGTAGGCACCGGCCTTGCCTGCATCGCCCAGCACGAGGCGGCCCTGCGCCTGCACGGTGATGGTGAAGCCGGAAGCGCCAAGCGTGCACTGGCGCACGGTTTCGGCAAGGGCGGCCTGGAACACCAGCTTGGTCTGGTCTTCGGTCTTCTTGCCGGCGAACTTGCGCATGTAGGCCGTGCCGTCGCGCAGCGAAATCTGCGGGCAGGTGCCATCGACAATCGGCGGCGCGGTGGTTCCGGCAACAGCAGGGGCACCGGCCACGGCGCCCGGCGTGGTCACACCCGGCGAGGGAAGCGGGGTCGTGGCGGAATTTGCGACGCTGTCCAGCGGCGAGGATTTGGAATTGCACCCGGAGACGACGGCAAGGGTTGCGACCATCAGGCCGACCATTACCGCATTTTTCTTCATCCTGCCCATCATGCCTCGGTACTCCCTGTGATACCCGGACGCCACCATGCCGGTAAACGCATCAAAAACGGGCTTTCCTTGCCCCGTGTCGTTGCTCTATACCAGCGGCGCATCGAAAAATCGATTGGGCAGCCGTGCATTTTGCGCGGCTTTTATCGGTCGCTGTCTGATGCCGCTGCGGACGCTTCGGGCACTTTGCGGCGAAGTTGCGTAACAACGAAAGCAGGCCGGTGATTTTGGCGCAATAAGAACAACCGGCGGCGGTGGCTGGTCATAGACTTCAGACCCGAATGAACCATCCGATTTCAGGGATCAAGGCAGTGGAATATATCTCGACCCGGGGCGAAGCCCCTACCCTCGGCTTCTCCGACGCTCTGCTCGCAGGTCTTGCCAGCGATGGCGGCCTCTACATTCCGCGCACCTGGCCGGTGCTTTCGAAGAAGGAGATCCGGGCGCTGCGCGGCCTGTCCTATCAGGACATGGCCTTCGAGATCCTCTACCGTTTCACCGGCGGCGAAATTCCGGAAGATGACTTCCGCGCCATGATCAATGCCGCCTATGCGACCTTCCGCCATCCGGCCGTGGCTCCGCTCACGCAGATCGGGCCGAATGCCTTCATCATGGAACTGTTTCATGGCACCACGCTCGCCTTCAAGGATGTGGCGATGCAGCTGATCGGGCGGCTGATGGACTATGTGCTCGACAAGCGCGGGCTGCGGGCAACCATCGTCGGTGCGACGTCGGGCGATACCGGCGGGGCGGCGATCGACGCTTTTGCGGGCCGCGACCGCACCGATATCTTCATCCTCTTCCCCGAAGGCAAGGTCTCGCCGGTGCAGCAGCGCCAGATGACCACCTCCACCGAAAAGAACGTGCATGCGATTGCCGTCCGGGGCAATTTCGACGATTGCCAGAACCTCGTGAAGGCGATGTTCAACGATGCGCCCTTCCGCAGAGAGATGCGGCTTTCCGGCGTGAACTCGATCAACTGGGCGCGCATCATGGCGCAGGTGGTCTATTACTTCACCACCGCGATTTCGCTCGGCGCGCCGGACCGGAAAGTGTCCTTTACCGTGCCGACCGGCAATTTCGGCGATATTTTCGCGGGCTATGTGGCCAAGCGCATGGGGCTTCCGGTCGACCGGCTGGTGATTGCCACCAACGAGAACGACATTCTCGCCCGCACCATGAAGACCGGCCGCTACGAGATGAAGGCGGTGAAGGCAACGACCACGCCCTCGATGGATATCGCGATCTCTTCCAATTTCGAGCGGCTCCTGTTCGAAGCCTATGGCCGCGATGCGGGCGCGATCCGCCAGCTGATGGAAAACCTCAAGCAATCCGGCGCTTTCGAGATTGCAGACGCGCCGCTGAAGGCGATCCGCCGCGAGTTTCGCGCGGGCCGCGCCAGCGAAAAGCAGGTGGCCGAAACAATCCGCACCACGCTGGCCGAGACCGGTTATTTGCTCGATCCGCACACGGCGGTTGGAGTTTTTGTTGCCAAAAGGCACGAAAAATCCAATAGTCCGATGGTTACACTGGCCACGGCGCACCCGGCCAAGTTCCCCGCAGCAGTGAAAAAGGCCTGCGGAACCGATCCGGCCCTGCCGGTCTGGCTGGGTGATCTGATGGACAGGAAAGAACGTTTCGAGGTTCTGGACGCAGACCTCAAGACGGTGGAAACCTTCATTGGCTCCCACGCCCGCGCGAAAGGCGCCTGAGGCGCCGGGAACGCGGAAAGAGTGAATATGAAAGTCGAGTGCACCCGGCTTGCCTCCGGTTTGACAGTGGTAACGGAATCCATGCCCCATCTGGAGAGCGTTGCGCTCGGGGTGTGGATCAAGTCGGGTTCACGCAACGAGACGCGCGAGGAGCATGGCATTGCCCATCTGCTCGAGCATATGGCCTTCAAGGGCACGGGGCGGCGCACGGCCCGCCAGATCGCCGAGGAAATCGAGAATGTCGGCGGCGAGGTGAACGCCGCGACCTCGACCGAGACCACCTCCTATTACGCCCGGGTGCTGAAGGACCATGTGCCGCTGGCGGTTGATATCCTGGCCGACATTCTCACCGAAAGCGTGTTCGACGAGGAAGAGCTGGCGCGCGAGAAGAACGTCATCCTGCAGGAAATCGGCGCGGCCGACGACACGCCCGACGATGTGGTCTTCGACCGCTTTTCCGAAGCCGCCTTCCATGGCCAGACCATCGGCCGCTCGATCCTCGGCACGCCGGATACGGTCATGTCCTTCCAGCCGGACCAGATCCGCCACTATCTCGCCCGCAACTACACCACCGACCGGATGTTCGTGATTGCGGCAGGTGCCGTGGAACACGAGGCCTTCGTGAAGCAGGTGGAAGAGCGCTTCGCCTCCCTGCCGGTCAAGCCGGTCGCCGATCCGGTGATGGA
Source organism: uncultured Rhizobium sp. (assembly GCA_945952315.1). Lineage (GTDB taxonomy): Bacteria > Pseudomonadota > Alphaproteobacteria > Rhizobiales > Rhizobiaceae > Gellertiella. The sequence goes on from CAMFIE010000006.1 coordinate 40,243, forward strand.
CCTTGCCCGCTATACCGGCGGCGAGGTGCGCGAAACCCGCGATCTCATGGATACGCAGGTGCTGCTCGGCTTCGAGGGCAAGGCCTATCACATGCGCGACTTCTACTGTTCGCAGATCCTCGCGAATATTCTCGGCGGCGGCATGTCTTCGCGCCTGTTCCAGGAAGTGCGGGAAATCCGTGGCCTCTGCTATTCGGTCTATGCCTTCCACTGGGGCTTTTCCGATACCGGCATTTTCGGCATTCATGCCGCAACCGGCGGCGAGAACCTGCCGGAACTGGTGCCGGTCATCATCGACGAGCTGAAGAAAAGCTCGGAACGGATCGACCAGCAGGAAATCGAGCGGGCGCGTGCGCAGATCCGCGCGCAATTGCTGATGGGGCAGGAAAGCCCGGCAGCCCGCGCCGGCCAGATCGCCCGCCAGATGATGCTCTATGGCCGCATCATTCCCAACAACGAGATGATGGAACGCATCGCAGGCATCACCACCGAGCGGCTGACCGATCTCGCCGGACGGTTGTTCTTCGATACCAAACCGACGCTTTCGGCCATCGGCCCGCTCGAACATCTCGCGCCGATGGAGAAAATTGTTGCTTCCCTTTCCGGCAAGGCAGCCCAGCCCTTGACGGCGGCGGGCTGACGGGCAGAACTGGCATCACGCCAACGGCGCGCCCGGTCATCCACGGCGCGCCCTCTCCGCGAGGCCAAGTGACGTGATGACGCGATCGGTATTCCGCTTCTTCTCCCGGCAGACGAGCCAGGTGGAACTGGTGGGGCAGAGCCTTTACCTGCGCTTTCCACGGCTTGGGGATTACCGCGCCTGGGCGGACCTTCGCCAGGAAAGCCGCGATTTCCTGCAGCCCTGGGAGCCGAAATGGCGGCCGGACGAGCTTTCCGGCAGCGCCTACCGCGCCCGCATCAACCGCTATGAGCAGGAGTTCGACAGCGGCCAGTCGATTGCGCTCTTCATTTTCCAGCGCGGCACGGATGCGCTGCTTGGCGGCATCACCATCGGCCTTATCCGCCGCGGCGTCGCCCAGAGCTGCATGATCGGTTACTGGATGGGCGAAAAACACGCGGGCAAGGGCCATATGGCCCGCACGCTGGACCTGGTCATCCCCTACATCTTCGGTCCGCTTGAGTTGCACCGCATCGAAGCAGCCTGTATTGCGGAGAATATGCGCAGCATCAGTCTCCTTGAAAAGGCCGGATTCCGGCAGGAAGGCTGCCTGAGGGAATATCTGAAGATCAACGGCCACTGGCGCGATCACCTGATGTTCTCGCTTCTGACGAGCGATGTGGACAGGACAAAGACGACCTCATGAGCCAAAAGCCGAGCCTTTGCCTGTCTTTCGCCGCGCGCCTTTCGCTTGAGGTGCTGCTGCTTCTTGCCGTCTGCGCCCTGTCGTTTCTGGCGATCCCCGCGGGTGAGGCCCGCGCTGTCGAGCCGGTGAAGATTTCGCGCGAGGACACCGCGCTCGATCTCACCGCCACCACCGAGATCTACAACAACCAGGGCGACAAGTTCACCGTGACGGCTGCCGACGGCGCCGATGGCATCCGTCGCCGCTTTGCGGTGGAGGCAAGTGCGGGAAACCATCAGGGCGACTGGGCGGTCTTTGCGCTTGCCAATGTGACCGACGAGCAGATCGAGCGCGTCATCGTCGCGCCGCATTACCGGCTGGTGAATTCCAAGGTGTTCTGGCCGGATCTCGGCTCGCAGCGCATCGTTGCAATCACGCCGTCCGAGGGCTTTGCGCTCGACCGCCAGCCGAGCCCGGATTCGGATGTGTTCCGCATCACGCTCAACCCCGGCTCGGTGATCACCTTCGCCGCAGAGCTTGCCTCGCCGGACCTGCCGCAGCTCTATCTCTGGGAGCCGGATGCCTACAAGGACACCGTCAACGCCTTCACGCTCTATCGTGGTATCGTGCTGGGGATTGCGGGCCTGCTGGCGGTGTTTCTCACTATCCTGTTCGTGGTGAAGGGCACCTCGATGCTGCCCGCGACCGCCGCCCTTGCCTGGGCCGTGCTTGGCTATATCTGCGTGGATTTCGGCTTTCTCGAAAAGCTGATCACCATTACCTCCTCTGACCAGCGCATCTGGCGGGCCTCCACCGAAGTGGCGCTGGCGGCGGGTCTCGTGATCTTCCTCTTCACCTATCTCAACCTCAACCGCTGGCATGTGAACCTCGGCTACGCCACCTTTGCCTGGGTGCTGGGGCTCGGGCTTCTCTTCGGCGTCGCGATCTATGATCCCTCGATTGCCGCCGGGATCGCCCGCCTCTCCTATGCGATGACGGCGGCGGCGGGTCTGGTGCTGATCATCTTCCTCGGCTTCAACCGCTATGACCGCGCGATCCTGCTGGTGCCCGCCTGGGCCTTGATCCTCGTCTGGCTGTTCGGCGCCTGGATGACGGTGACGGGGGAACTGGACAATGACGTGGTGCAGCCGGCGCTTGGCGGCGGGCTGGTGCTGATCGTTCTCCTCATCGGCTTTACGGTGATGCAGCATGCCTTTGCGGGCGGCGCCTTCCAGCAGGGCCTGTTCTCCGATCTCGAACGGCAGTCGCTGGCGCTGACCGGCTCGGGCGATACCGTCTGGGACTGGGACGTGGCCCGCGACCGCGTGGTGACGACGCCCGACCTTTCGCAGAAGCTCGGGCTCACCCCCGGCGCCATGCACGGGGCGGTGCGCAACTGGCTGCCGCGCCTTCACCCGGACGACCGCGACCGTTTCCGCGCCACGCTCGACGTGCTGCTCGAGCATCGCCGCGGCCGCCTGTCGCACGAGTTCCGCATCCGCGCCGAAGACGGGCATTTCCATTGGCTGGCGATCCGCGCGCGGCCGGTGCTGGGCTCGAATGGCGAGATCATCCGCTGCGTCGGCACCATCATCGACGTGACCGAGCAGCGCAATGCCATCGACCGGCTGATGAGTGATGCGCTGCATGACAATCTCACCGGCCTGCCGAACCGTCAGGTCTTCCTCGACCGGCTGGAAACCATGCTGACGCTGGCGCCCACCGATGCCAATCTGCGCCCGACCGTGCTGATCATCGACATCGACCGCTACAAGCTCGTCAATGACGCGCTCGGCATTGCGGCGGGCGACAATATCCTGATCGCGCTGACGCGGCGGCTGCGGCGTCTGCTCAAGCCGCAGGATTCGCTCGCGCGCCTTTCCGGCGACCAGTTCGGCCTGATCCTCGTTTCGGAAACCAATCCCGCCAAGATCGCCGATTTTGCCGATGCAATCAGCCGGGCGATTTCCGTGCCGCTGAATTTCGCCAATCGCGAGGTGGTGCTGACCGCGTCCATCGGTCTTGCCACCTGGGTGGACCAGCAGGAAAGTGCCGCGAGCCTTTCCAACGATGCCGAGCTTGCCATGTATCGCGCCAAGCGGGCGGGCGGAAACCGGGTGGAGCCCTTCCAGCCCTCCTTCCGCACCTCCGGCTCCGAGCGGATGCAGATCGAGGCGGATCTGCGCCGCGCCATCGAGCGGCGCGAGCTCAACCTCACCTACCAGCCGGTGATCCGTCTTTCGGATGCGGAAGTGGCGGGCTTCGAGGCCATGCTGCTGTGGGATCACCCCAAGCGCGGGCCGGTGCCGCTGGGTGAACTCAACGCAGCCGCGGAAAACACCGGCCTTTGCGGCGAGCTCAATGCCTATGCGCTGGAAATGGCGGCGCAGGACCTGCTCGGCTGGCAGGCCCAGACCGGCGACGTGCCCGTCTTCGTTTCCGTGTCGCTGCTCTCCGGCCAGCTGCTCAACAACGAGCTGTGCACGGATGTGAAGACCGTTCTCACCCGCACCCAGTGCCCGCCCGGCCAGCTGAAGCTGGAGCTTGGCGAAACCATGGTGATGGAAAACCCGGAACAGACCCGTCTGGTGCTGGAACGGCTGAAGCAGAGCGGCATCGGCCTTGCGCTCACCGATTTCGGCACCGGCTATTCCTCGCTCTCCTATCTCGCCAAATTCCCCTTCGACACCATCAAGCTCGACAAGGCGCTGGTGGCCGGTGAGGGCGAACGCCGCGCCATCATGCTGCGCTCGGTCATCGCCATGGCCCGCGATCTCGGCATGGATTCGGTTGCCGAAGGCATCGAAAGCGACGACGACGCCATCGAACTCGCCCGCCTCGGCTGCAAGTTCGGCCAGAGCTACCTCTTCGGCCAACCCATGCCCTCCGACAGCGTCATGCGGCTGCTGAAGGAACGGTTTCCGATGGTGAAGTGAGTGAGGAGTATTTTTCTGAATTTCTGATTTTGTGTCTAACTCTAATTTTTGACAGTCGCATTCCTGTTTCAAAAGAACACGACGTCATCCTCGGGCTTGTCCCGAGGATCTGCCATAAGGCGCTGCAAACACTCCGGTCGAGACTGCCGAAACAACCGTAGATCCTCGGGACAAGCCCGAGGATGATGGTGGAAATGATTGTTTTCTGTTTAGACCCCCACCCCTGCCCCTCCCCACAAGGGGGAGGGAGAAGGTCGAGCTTGCCGCCAAAATCCCCCTCCCCCTTGTGGGGAGGGGTTAGGGGTGGGGGTCTGAAATAAAAAAGCGGTGGGGGTCTGAAAAAAGCTGTGGGGTCTTGATATGATCAGAGTGCGAAGCGCCGTATCTGCCCTTTTTGCCCCTCATCCGGCTGCCGCCACCTTCTCCCCATTGTCATGGGGAGAAGGACGCAAGGGGTTACCGTTCTGCCCCCTTCTCCCCGCGAGCGGGGGTGAGGAAGGGTCCGCGTAGCGGAGCAATCGATCCAGTGAATCGATTGCACTGACGAACGGTCCCGGCAGGGGGATGAGGGGCAATCTCCTCACGCCTCACTTCTCCCTCCTCACGCATGCCCCGCTTCGGAGCTGAGCATGGCGGGGGAGATGCCCATGAGGTGCATGGCGCGTTCGTATTTGCCGTCGAGCTTGTGGTCGAAGATCAGTTCCTCGGAGGCCGGGCCGTGGAGCCAGCCGTTGGCGGCGATTTCGGATTCGAGCTGGCCCGGCCCCCAGCCGGCATAGCCGAGCAGCATGGTTGCCTTTTTCGGGCCGCCGCCATCGGAAATGGCGCGCAGGATATCCAGTGTCGCGGTGAGGCAGATATCCTCGCTGACCGGGATCGACGACTGGCTGTGATAATCATCCGAATGCAGCACGAAGCCGCGCCCCGTTTCCACCGGGCCGCCGCTCTGGATCGGAAAATCCCGGGTCTTTTCCGGCAGCATGATCGCATCATTCTGGTCAATCAGGTTGAGATGCAGCAGGATATCCGGAAAAGTGATCGTCTGGCGCCGGTTGAGGATGAAGCCCATGGCGCCCGCGGGCGAATGGGCACAGACATAGATCACCGTCCGGGAAAAATTCTGGTCGAACATGCCGGGCATCGCAATCAGGAACTGACCGTCCAGAAAGCCGCGCTCGCGCAGGCCACGATCCTGCCTGCCCTGCCCGGCCCTTTCCATGAGCTTCGAGAATGCCATCAACGCCTCCAGCCCAAAACACCTTCACACCCCATGAATGTGGGGCAGATGCGGCCATCAATCAACCAAAAATGATGGGCATGTGAAAAGCCGTACCGGCAGGGGCGGTTGACTTCGCATCGCCGGGTGATGTTCTTGGGCTGACAACCGGAAAAGGAAGAGTGGCATGAAAGCTGGCTGCGCACTGGCTCTGACGGGATCGCTGCTGATGCCGACGCTGGCACAGGCAGAAACCACCGGCTGGGTGGACAATGACGGCGGGCGCATGCGGCTGATCGTACTGCCCGCAGCCGATGAAGGGACCTACAAGGCCGTGGCGCGGGTGGCGCTTGAAATCGAGCCGAAACCCGGCTGGATCACCTATTGGCGCGAGCCCGGCGCAAGCGGCATTCCACCCCGCATCACCGCAAGCGCGGGCGTGAATGTCTGGGCCCCGCATTATCCGCCGCCGAAAATCCTGAAACTCGGCGATTATACCGATATCGGCTATGACGGCCCGGTGACGCTGCCCTTCAAGCTCGATCCGCTCACCGGCCCGGCGGAGGTGGAGGTGTTCATCGGCCTTTGCCAGAAGATCTGCATTCCGTTTCAGGCCCGCTTTTCGCTCTCTGGCCAGAATGCTGCGGCAACGCCGGAGGAAGTCGCGCTCGTGGAGCGGGCAGAAGCCGCAATCGCCCCCGACCAGAGCGAGACCTTCCAGGTGACCGCGATGGAATTCACCGCCGACACGCTGGCGCTTGGCCTTGCCCTGCCGGTCGAGAAGGGCAAGGTGGAGGTGATCGCGACCGGCCCGGAAGGCTTCGTCTTTACCGGCACGGCAGAAGCGGCGGGCAAGGAGATCACGGTGAATGTGCCGCTTACCGGCTTTCCGAAGGGACAGGATCCGAAGGCGACCGACTGGCGCTTTGTGGTGAAGATCGGCGATCAGGCAATCGAGACCGAAATCCAGGCCGGTGATTGACAAAAGTCAGCCCGGCCCTTCCCGTCCGGCTGCGGACACCCTATTTATGCACCATCATTTTCCGCCAGCAGGCGGAATTCAGCGCAAGAACAGAGCCAAGGAGAGACCCATGACCATTGCCATCGGCGAGCGCCTGCCGGATGCGACCTTCAAGGAAAAGACCAAGGATGGCCCGGTGGAAACCCGGGTTTCCGATCTGGTGAAGGGCAAGAAGACGGTGATCTTTGCCGTGCCCGGCGCGTTCACGCCCACCTGCTCGCTCAACCACCTGCCCGGCTATCTCGACAATCTCGATGCACTGAAGGCCAAGGGCGTGGATGAGGTGGCCGTGCTTTCCGTCAATGACTGGCATGTGATGGGCGCCTGGGCAGAACATTCCGGCGGCATGGGCAAGATCCACTTCCTGCCCGACTGGAACGGCGAATTCGTCAAGGCCCTCGGCCTCGATGCCGATCTCTCCGGCGGCGGCCTCGGCCTGCGCTCCAAGCGCTTCTCCATGCTGGTGGAAGACGGCGTGGTGAAGACGCTGAACGTGGAAGACAATCCCGGCCAGGCCACCGTCTCGGCCGCAGCCACCATGCTGGAACAGGTCTGATCCGCGTTCAGGCCACGCGTGATTTCAACAGCCCCTGCCCTCACCGGCGGGGGTTTTTGTTGGATGCACCGGATTTGACTTTTTATGTTATCCTAATTAATTTATTTCTGTCTTTGTCGGACACGTTGCCGGTATGCGGAAATTCGAATTTGTAAACGAAGCGGCCAAGCGTGAATTTCTGGCCTTGCCGAAAGCCGTACAGAAACAATTCGGCCTCGATCTCCAGGCGGTGCAGATCGGGCTTGCGCCCTATTCACGGTGGAAACATCTGACAGAAACCGTCGGCGCCGGTGCCATAGAACTCATTGAAAACAGTGATTTGGCCTATCGCAGCATCTATTGCGCCAAATATGCCCAGACCGTCTTCATTCTTCACAGCTTCACGAAGACCACAAACGGGGTTGACCGCAAGGCCATGGCGCTGGCAAGCGAACGATACCGTCTCATGCTGATGCGGCTGAAATCCGGATGATATCGCAGGCAAGCCCCTGTTGCGGATCAAAACGGGGACGCAGTCGGAGGTTCAAACTGGCGAGGAACCCGATCAGCTTGTCCGCCGAAAAAAGCTCGATCTTGCCACGCATCAGTTCGCTGACCCGTGGCTGCGGAATGCCGAGCGCCCGGGCGATCTCTGCCTGTTTCCAGCCCTTTTCCTCGAACATGCGACGCAGGGTCAGCATGAGATCGGCGCGAAACTGCAAATCCGCCGCCTCCGGTTCGCTATCCGCTATCGCACTGAAAATATTGTCATAGCCCAGCTGGGTCATCGCTTCGCCTTATATGAAATTTTGTATAAATTAGCGGAGATCACCCAGTTTGACAATGGGAAACCGGCAGTACCTCTTGGCGCGCGGTGCACTTTACCGTTTCTTGAACGGTTCCATGCCCTTGCGGGCGAGTTCGTCGGCGCGTTCGTTTTCCGGGTGGCCGGCGTGGCCCCTGATCCAGTGCAGTGTGACCTGATGGCGGTTGCGGGAGGTCAGAGTGTTGCCTGCAGTTTTATGCCGAGTGCCTTTGCCACGCCCATCAGCGTGGAAAGCTTCGGATCGCCATTTTCGCTGAGTGCCTTGTAAAGAGCCTCGCGCGTGACGCCCGCCTTGGCTGCCACATCCGATATGCCACGGGCACGGGCCACGACACCCAGCGCCTTCGAAATATAGCGGGCATCGCCACTTTCGAACGCATCATTGATCAGCTCTTGCTGAGAAGCCTCCGTGGTGAAGAACTCGGCCGCATCGAACGGGACTGTCTCAATGGTCATTGCTGATTTCCTTCGCCATTTTCAATGCGACCTCGATATCCCTGGCCTGTGAGGACTTGTCTCCTCCGCACAAGAGAATGACAAGCACATCCTTCCTTTGCACGAAGTAAAGCCGGTATCCGGGACCATGATCGATGCGAATTTCGCCGATTCCGGAAAAGAATTTCACATCGCCGAACAGCCCGGCTTCGATGCGCAACAGCCTTTGGGAAATCCTTTCCTGCGCCCGGCGATCTCTCAAAGACCGGAGCCAGTCACGAAACGGAACAGAAAGTCGAACCTCGATCACCCGTGAACTGTAGTTCACATTTCAGCATATGTCAATAAAGACTACCGCTTCTTGAACGGTTCCATGCCCTTGCGGGCGAGTTCGTCGGCCCGTTCGTTTTCCGGGTGGCCGGCGTGGCCCTTGATCCAGTGCAGTGTGACCTGATGGCGGTTGCGGGCGTCTTCGAGCTGTTGCCAGAGTTCGGCATTCTTCACCGGCTTCTTGTCCGCCGTCTTCCAGCCGTTCTTCTTCCAGCCGAAGATCCACTTGGAAATGCCGTCCTTCACATAGACGCTGTCGGTATAGAGATCCACCGCGCAGGGCACCTTCAGCGCATTGAGGGCGGAGATCGCGGCCATCAGCTCCATGCGGTTGTTGGTGGTCTCGGCCTCGCCGCCGCAGAGTTCCTTCTCGACATCGCCATAGCGCAGCACCGCGCCCCAGCCGCCGGGGCCGGGATTGCCCGAACAGGCACCATCGGTGAAAACCTCGACCTGTTTCATCGGCTCAGATCAGCCCGTATTCCGCAGACGAGGCCACCTGACGGTGGAAGCGCAGCTTCTTCAGATATTCGAGCGGGTCCTTCTTCACCACCAGCGCACCGGCGGGCGTGGTCAGCCAGTCATAGAGACGGGTGAGGAAGAAGCGCAGGGCCGAGCCGCGCGAGAGGATGGGCAGCGCCTCAAGCTCGTCTTTCGACAGCGGCCGCACCGACTGATAGCCCTCGAGCAGCGCCTTGCCCTTGGTGATGTTATAGGCCCCGTCCTTTTCAAAGCACCAGGCATTGAGGCAGATCGAGACATCATAGGCGAGCAGGTCATTGCAGGCGAAATAGAAATCGATGAGGCCGGAAAGCTGGTCGCCGATGAAGAAGACATTGTCCGGAAAGAGATCGGCATGGATGACACCGGCAGGGAGTTGATGCGGCCAGTGCGCCTCCAGATGCTGCATCTCGGCGCGGATTTCTTCCGAAAGGCCGCGCTCCACCTCGTCTGCGCGCGGCTCGGACTTGTCCCAGAGCTCGCGCCAGCCGGCAAGCGACAGCGCATTTGGACGGCGGATCTCGAAGCCCTCGCCCGCCAGATGCATGGCGGCCAGCGCCCGGCCCACCTCGCGGCAATGCCTGGCTTCCGGCTTTCTGAGCCACATGCCTTCAAGAAAGGAGATGAGCGCGGCCGGGCGGCCCGAAAGCTCGCCCAGCAGTGCGCCATCCTTGCGCGGCAGCGGCAGCGGACAGGAGAGCCCGCCCGCCGAAAGATGCTGCATCAGCCCGAGAAAGAACGGCAGGTCGTTGCGGTCCACCCGCTTTTCATAAAGCGTCAGGATCAGCGGGAATTTCGAGGTATGCAGCAGGAAATTGGAGTTCTCCACCCCTTCCGCAATGCCCTTGTAGGACAGAAGCTCGCCCGCATCATAGGCGGCAATAAACTGGCGGAGATCATCCTCGCTGATATCGGTATAGACGGCCACTCTTATTCCCCGTTGACAAAGGCCATGTCGGCCGCGGTCAGTTCGATGTTGCGCAGCTCCCGGTTCACCAGGAAATGCTCGTTTTCCTCCACCGTATCGGCCAGTTCCACCACCGCATTGTAACGCTGGCGGAAGGCCTCGATGATTTCGTTGACGATCACTTCCGGGGCCGAAGCACCCGCAGACAAGCCCACTGTAGCAATTGCGCCGAGCCCGTCCCAGTCGATCTCCGACGCCCGTTGAACCAGCATGGCGCATTTGGCACCGGCGCGGGTCGCAACCTCCACCAGCCGCTTCGAATTGGAGGAATTCGGCGCGCCGACGATCAGGAACAGGTCGCATCCGGGTGCGGCCTGTTTCACCGCTTCCTGCCGGTTGGTGGTGGCATAGCAGATGCTGTCGGCCGCTGGCGCGGTGAGATTGGGGAAGCGCTCCATCAGCCGGGCGATCACGCCCGCCGTGTCATCGACCGACAGCGTCGTCTGCGTCACATAGCCGAGATTGTCGGGATCGGCAGGCTGATAGGCATCCACATCGGCGATGGTCTCGATCAGCGAAACCGCCCCTTCCGGCAACTGGCCCATCGTGCCGATCACCTCCGGATGGCCCGCATGGCCGATCAGGATTACATGGCGGCCGAGCTTCTGGTGGCGCATCGCCTGCTTGTGCACCTTGGATACCAGCGGGCAGGTGGCATCGAGATAGAAGAGATTGCGCGCAACCGCATCCGCCGGCACGGTTTTCGGCACGCCATGGGCGGAAAACACCACCGGCTGGCCGCGATGCTCTTCCGGGATTTCATCGAGCTCCTCGACAAAGACGGCGCCCTTGGCCTCCAGTCCTTCCACCACATAGCGATTGTGCACGATCTCGTGGCGCACATAGACCGGCGCGCCATAGGCCTTCAGCGCCAGCACCACGATCTGGATCGCCCGGTCCACGCCTGCGCAAAAGCCACGCGGCCCGCACAGCCGGATCGTCAAATTCGGTTTCACCCGCTCACCCATCAGCCCATTCCTGAAAACTGCGACTGATCTAGCATATCTCACGCAAAGGGGAACGGAATTTTGACGGGCCTGCACAGGCTCTCCCACGGCCAAATCAGCCTCTTCCATTTTATTCTTATGTCTTTATATTCAAACAATCGACCGCAGAAGCAGACGCGCGTGACCAGCCCGCGCATCGGGGAGGACAAGCCACCCCGACCTCTGGCAAAGGCTTTGCCGGTCGAAAAGGAGTGATCGCTATGGGGATTTTCGGATTTCCAATCTGCATCACGATTGAGGTAACGAAAACCCGCACGGGCTGGAAAGTGACCGTGCGGGTTCAAATCATACCATAATCGAAACGACTGGCGGAGTTCCCGCTCCGCCAGTCACTCCTTTAGAATAGCGCAAACCATGCCGCGCTTCAACGGGCATTGCCCGTTATTTCATCCCCACCTAATCACATATTTCCTTATATCCGCACTCACGGTAGACTTTGCCATCGACCGCAGAAGCAGACGCGCGTGACCAGCCCGCGCATCGGGGAGGACGAGCCACCCCGACCTCTGGCAAAGGCTTTGCCGGTCGAAAAGGAGTGATCGCTATGGGGATTTTCGGATTTCCAATCTGCATCACGATTGAGGTAACGAAAACCCGCACGGGCTGGAAAGTGACCGTGCGGGTTCAAATCATACCATAATCGAAACGACTGGCGGAGTTCCCGCTCCGCCAGTCACTCCTTTAGAATAGCGCAAACCATGCCGCGCTTCAACGGGCATTGCCCGTTATTTCATCCCCACCTAATCACATATTTCCTTATATCCGCACTCACGGTAGACTTTGCCATCGACCGCAGAAGCAGACGCGCGTGACCAGCCCGCGCATCGGGGAGGACGAGCCACCCCGACCTCTGGCAAAGGCTTTGCCGGTCGAAAAGGAGTGATCGCTATGGGGATTTTCGGATTTCCAATCTGCATCACGATTGAGGTAACGAAAACCCGCACGGGCTGGAAAGTGACCGTGCGGGTACATATCGTGCCTTAATCGAAAGACTGGCGGAGTTCGCGCTCCGCCAGTCACTCCTATACAGCATTCAAGCGATTGCTTCAACAGGGATCAGCGGCGGCGGCTGCGGAGCCAGCCGACGAGGGAGATCGTGGCGAGGGCGGCGGCGAGGCCATACCAGGTGACGGCATATTGCAGATGGTTGTTCGGCAGGTCGATCAGCGTCACGCCGCCGATCGGAAATCCGGCCGGATTGGGCGTTGCATCCGCATCCAGAAAGAAGGGCACCATCTTTGCCGGATCAAGCCCGGTGCTGGTGGCCATGGCCGTGAGATCCTTCCAGTAGAACACGTTCTTGGCGAGATCGTTGTCCGGCACCAGCGACGACGGCTTTCCGGCAAGCCGGGCGCGGGCGAGCCCCTTGACCGTTACCGTCTCGGTCAGCTGACCGAGCACCCGCATTTCCGGCTCCTTGTTTTCGTAAGGCACAAAGCCGCGATTGACGAAGAGGAAGCGGCCATCGGCAAGGGTGAGCGGTGTATAGATGTAAAAGCCGCTTTCGCCGCGCCAGGTCGCGAGAAAGTGCCGCTCGCGGCTGTTGTCGAAGCGGCCGGTTGCCTGCATCGGGCGGTAATCCACATCCCCGCCGCCTGCCGCAAGCCTTTCCATCTCGCCGAGCGAAATCGCAGGCGCATGCAGCCGCTGATCCAGTTCGGCCAGCAGCGCCTCCTTCCAGGCGAGGCGCTTCACCTGCCAGGTGCCGAGCGACAGGAGAATGGCGAGCGCGACAAGCACGATGGAGACGGTAACGGCAAAGGGAATGCGGCGGGCGCGGGCGGCCTGCGGGGTGGGGTCACTCACGGTCGATTGTCCCCTGCCCGGCCCGGTTCCTGTATTGCAGGGTAATCAGCAGGCCCTTCACCACCCGCTGCACATAGATGACCATGCCGGCGGTGATCGGCAGCCACAGAACCACATGCAGCCAGACCGGCGGATTGAAGGTGAACTCGAACCAGAGGCCTAGCCCGGTGATCACGAAGCCGACCAGCAGCATGACGAAGACCACCGGCCCGTCGCCTGCATCCACCCAGGAATAATCGAGACCGCAGGCGTTGCAACGCGGGGCGACCTTGAGCATGCCTGTAAACAGCCGGCCATTGCCGCAGCGCGGGCAGCACCCCTTCAGTCCGGTCATGTAGGGATCGACCGGCGGATAATGCGCATTGTCTTCGGACATCATTTATACTCCAGGGCTGCCGCAGACGGGCGGCGCGGCCGCAAGCGGGCCGGAAAGCGCGGCAGCGAGAAACGTCTTCGCTCTTGTCTTTTCGCAATCGGAGCGATTTTTCAATGGCACAATTCGCCGCGATGGCGCCGCTGCCCCCGCAAAATCGCTCAGGGGCGGATTTCAATTGGCGTTCCGTCCTTCACCCGGTCCCAGACCACCTGCATGTCGTCATTGGAAAGCGCGATGCAGCCATTGGTCCAGTCGAAATACTGCAGCAGCGAGCCGAGGCCGAAGGCCCAGTTGGGTGTGCCATGCACCATGATCGCCCCGCCAGGGGAAACACCGGCAGCCGCCGCCCGTGCCACATCCGCTTCATCCGGATAGGAAACGTGCAGGGCGCGGAAATAGCTGGAATTCGGCTTTCGCCAGTCGAGCACATAGCGGCCCTCCGGCGTGTGTTCGTCGCCCTCCTGCCGCTTCGGCCCCTCGGGCGCGCCGCCGAGCGCGACGGGAAAGCGGGCAAGCACCGTTTCGCCCTGCATCAGCAGCAATTGCCGCTCGCGCTTCAGCACCAGCACATGGTCGACATCGTCGCTGGCCCGGGCAAAACCGGTGGTGAGGAAGAGCAGGCAGGAGAGCGTGATGGCGGGGCGGTACATCGCATCCTCGAAACGAAAAAGGCGGCCCCAAGGACCGCCTTTCATTTTGGTCTTTTCAAGGCCGATCAGTCGAGATCAGCCCCGATCAGCGCGCATCAGCCATGGGCCAGCGGTGCGCCCCAGCCGCCCCAGATATAGATGGCGAAGAACAGGAACAGCCAGACCACGTCCACGAAGTGCCAGTACCAGGCAGCCGCCTCGAAGCCGAAATGCTGCTTCGGGGTGAAATCGCCCTTCAGCGCGCGGAACAGGCAGACCAGCAGGAAGATGGTGCCGACCAGCACGTGGAAGCCGTGGAAGCCGGTGGCCATGAAGAAGGTCGCGCCATAGATCGAGTTCTTGAACGCAAAGGGCGCATGCATGTATTCATAGCCCTGCACGAAGGAGAACAGCGCGCCGAGCAGAACGGTGAGCAGCAGGCCCTGAACCAGACCCTTGCGATCGCCGTGCAAGAGGGCGTGATGCGCCCAGGTGACGGTGGTGCCGGAGAGAAGCAGGATCACGGTGTTGTAGATCGGCAGGTGCCAGGGATCGAGCACCTCGATGCCCTTCGGCGGCCAGTGACCACCGGTGAATTCCACGCGTGACATCTGGATGGCTTCGCCCGCATAGATGCTGGCATCGAAGAAGGCCCAGAACCAGGCGACGAAGAACATCACTTCGGAGGCGATGAACATGATCATGCCATAGCGCAGGTGCAGGCCCACCACGCGGGTGTGGTGGCCTTCATTGGCTTCCTTGGTCGTGTCCGACCACCAGCCGAACATGGTGTAGAGCACCACGGCAAGGCCGATGAAGAACAGCCACGGATGGGCAAGTTCCAGACCGAACAGCGGCAGCGAGCCGCCCGAGAGGTAGCGCATGAAGCCGATGCCGCCGAGTGCCAGCAGGAACGCGCCGACCGAGCCGAGGAACGGCCAGGGGCTCGGATCGATGATATGGTAATCGTGGTTTTTCTGATGAGCATCAGCCATTGAAGCTATCCCCGAATGTCTTTCTTCCCATGATGCAGCCGGTTGACCGGATGCACCTCTCTCAAAGCTTTGTCTGTCCCTTTGCCTTTTCCGCATTCGACGCGACGGGCGCGTCATCCTGCGGATAGAAGGTATAGGACAGGGTGATTGTACGAACCGAGCTGGATTCCACCGCCTTGGTGATTTCCGGATCGATATAGAACACGACAGGCACGACCCGCTTTTCGCCCGGCTTCAGCTCGGTGCGATCAAAGCAGAAGCACTGGATCTTGTTGAAATAGGCCGCCGACTGGAACGGCGTGACATTGAAGCGCGCCTGCCCGACGGTGACCTTGTCGGTCGGGTTCTCGATGGTGAAATCCACCTGAACCGTCTCGCCGATCTTCATCGTCACATCGCGCTGGTCCGCGGTGAACTTCCACGGCAGGCCGGAGGCGACATTGGTATCGAAGGAAACCGTGATGTCCTTGTCGAGGATCACGTCCGAGACCTGCTCGACGCGCCGCGTCGTGCCATCATAGCCGGTCACCTCGCAAAACAGCCGGTAAAGCGGAACGGCCGCATAGGCCATGCCCAGCATGCCCGCCACGAAGGACAGGCACACGGCAACGACCATGCCGTTCGAACGCTTTTTCGGCTGGCTTGCGGTCTCAGCCATGGAAGGCTCCGAACTTTGCCCAGGTCATCACGTAGAACAGGACGACGAGGAAGGCGAGCACCAGACCCAGCGCAATATTGCGGCTGCGGCGCGATTTCGCCTGCGCTTCGGTGAGCTTGACGGTTTCCATCAGACGAGACCTCCGGCCAGCGCAACAAGCGGCGCGACCATCCGGTCGGCCATCAGGCCGGAGAAGATCGCGAACAGATAAAGGATCGAGAAGGCGAAAAGTTTCTTTGCCGGCAGCATTTTCTCGTCGCCATCCGGCATGCGGTAAACGCCCCAGGCGAACCAGAGGAAGCCGGCACCGAGCGCTGAGGCAAAGAGGCCGTAGCCATAGCCAGCCGAGCCGCGCAGAACGGGGGCAAGCGAGACGAGCACGGTCAGCACCGTATAGACGAGGATCTGGAAACGGGTTGCGGCTTCACCGGCCACATTCGGCAGCATCGGCACGCCGACCGCGCCGTAATCGCGCATCTTGAACAGCGCCAGCGCCCAGAAATGCGCGGGCGTCCACAGGAAGATGATCAGGAACAGGATGGTGCTGTCGAGCGTGATCGAGCCGGTCACGGCCGCATAGCCGATCATCGGCGGAAAGGCACCGGCGGCACCGCCGATCACGATATTCTGCGGCGTCCAACGCTTCAGCCACATCGTGTAGACGACGGCATAGAAGAAGATGGTGAAGGCAAGCAGCGCTGCCGACAGCCAGTTCACCGCAAGGCCGAGAATGCCGACCGAGAAACAGGCGAGCGTGATGCCGAAATAGAGCGCCTCGTCCCCCTTGACCCGACCGGAGGGGATCGGGCGGCGGGCGGTGCGGCTCATCACCGCGTCGATATCGGCGTCATACCACATGTTGAGCGCGCCGGAGGCCCCTGCCCCGACCGCGATGCAGAGCACGGCAATCGCCGCCAGGAGCGGATTGAGATGGCCGGGCGCGACGACCAGGCCGGCAAAGGCGGTAAACACCACCAGCGACATGACCCGCGGCTTCAACAGCTCAAAAAAGTCACGCGCGCCCGCTTCCGAAAGGGCAAGCCCCTCGTCCAGCGCTGTGTCGTGATTTTCCAGAACGGTCATTGCCTTCACACTTCCTGCCTTACGCGACGCATCCGGCCTGCTCTCACCCTGCGAGGGGCCGGTCCCCCGAAGGAACCGGACGCCGCACTTCAGAAGGGCGGCGTCCGGAAGATCTGGCCAGCGCTTACTTGATGCGCGGCAGCTGTTCCCACTGGTGGTAGGGCGGCGGCGAAGACAGCTGCCATTCCAGCGTGGTCGCGCCTTCACCCCAGGGATTGTCACCGGCGACGCGCTTCTTCGCGAAGGCTTCAACGATGCCGAAGAGGAAAATGATCACACCGAAGCCCGAGATGTAGGAGCCGATGGAGGAAACATAGTTCCAGCCTGCAAACGCATCCGGATAGTCGATGTAGCGGCGCGGCATGCCCGACAGACCGAGGAAGTGCTGCGGGAAGAACACCATGTTCACGCCGATGAACATCACCCAGAAATGCAGCTGGCCGATGAATTCGCTGGTCTTGTAACCGAACATCTTCGGGAACCAGTAGTACCAGGCGGCGAAGATCGCGAACACGGCACCGAGCGACAGCACGTAGTGGAAGTGTGCCACGGTGTAATAGGTGTCATGCAGCGAACGGTCGAGACCGGCATTGGCGAGCTGCACGCCCGTCACACCACCCACGGTGAACAGGAAGATGAAGCCGATTGCCCAGACCATCGGGGTCTTGAAGGTGAGCGAGCCGCCCCACATCGTGGCGATCCACGAGAAGATCTTCACGCCCGTCGGAACCGCGATGACCATGGTGGCGAACACGAAGTAGCGCTGGGCCTCGAGCGACAGGCCGACCGTATACATGTGGTGCGCCCACACGATGAAGCCGACCGCGCCGATGGCGACCATGGCATAGGCCATGCCGAGGTAACCGAAGACCGGCTTGCGGGAGAAGGTGGAAATGATGTGGCTGATGATGCCGAAGGCCGGCAGGATCAGGATGTACACTTCCGGATGGCCAAAGAACCAGAACAGGTGCTGGAAGAGCACCGGATCGCCGCCACCTTCCGGCGCGAAGAAGGTCGTGCCGAAGTTGCGGTCGGTCAGCAGCATGGTGATGCCGCCTGCCAGAACCGGCAGCGACAAGAGCAGCAGGAAGGCGGTGATCAGCACGGCCCAGGCAAACAGCGGCATCTTGTGCAGCGTCATGCCCGGCGCGCGCATGTTGAGGATCGTGGTGATGAAGTTGATCGCACCGAGGATCGACGAGGCACCGGCCACGTGCAGCGACAGGATCGCGAAATCCATCGCCGGGCCCGGCTGGCCGGTGGTCGACAGCGGCGGATAGATCGTCCAGCCGCCACCCACGCCATAGGCGCCTGCCGGACCTTCCACGAACATGGAAAGAACGAGCAGCAGGAAGGCGGGCACGATCAGCCAGAAGGAGATGTTGTTCATGCGCGGGAACGCCATGTCCGGCGCGCCGATCATGATCGGGATCATCCAGTTGGCAAAGCCGCCGATCAGCGCGGGCATGACCATGAAGAAGATCATGATGAGCGCGTGCGCGGTGGTGAACACATTGTACATGTGCTTGCCGACGTCGATCGCGGTATCGCCCTGGGCGCCGTAAACCATGGAAGCCAGACCGTGGAAGATCTGGATGCCCGGCTCCTGCAGCTCCATGCGCATCAGGATCGACAGGATGCCGCCGACGATGCCGGCGATGATCGCGAAGATCAGGTAAAGCGTGCCGATGTCCTTGTGGTTCGTGGAGAAGAACCAGCGGGCAAAGAAGCCCGGAACATGCGAATGGTCATCATGACCATGGGCACCATGATCATGTGTTTCGTGAGCGGATGGTCCAGCCATTGTTCCTCACTCCTTCTCTTACTGTGCGACGTTCTGGGCGACATTGACGGTGGCCGGGCCATCGGTGGCGGCCATCAGGTCCTTGTTCGCCTTGGTAAGGTCGGTTGCGGCAGCCGCAAGCCAGGCCTTGTACTTGTCTTCGGAGACGACGCGGATCGCAATCGGCATGAAGCCGTGATCCTTGCCGCAAAGCTCGGAACACTGGCCATAGTAAAGGCCTTCCTTCTCGGCGAGGAACCAGCTCTCGTTCAGACGACCCGGAATGGCGTCGATCTTCACGCCGAAGGCGGGCATCGCGAAGGAATGGATCACGTCGGTCGGCGCGGCAGTGACCAGCAGGCGCACATTCTTGTTGACCGGAACAACCAGCTCGTTATCGGCGGCCAGAAGGCGCGGATACTTGGCGAGATCGGTCTTGCCCGCGGCTTCACGATCCGCATCCTTCAGGATGATGCTGTCGAAGGAAACCGGGTTTTCCTGCTGATATTCATAGCTCCACAGCCACTGGGTGGCCGTTGCCTTGACCGTCACATCCGGCTTTTCCGGAATGATCAGCTCCTTGTTCAGAAGCTTGAAGGACGGAATGGCAATCGCCAGCAGCACCAGCACGGGGCCGAGCGTCCAGATGATTTCGATCGCCGTGTTGTGGCTGGTCTTCGACGGCACCGGATTGGCGCTGGCGCGGAAGCGAACCACGACCACGATGAGCAGCAAAAGCACGAAGATCGTGATCGGAACGATGAAGGCAAGCGTGTAATGCTCGAACCAGCGGATGTCGGTCATCACCGGGCTGGCGGCATCCTGCAGGTCATACTGCCACGGTTTGGGTTGGTCGGCGTAGGCGCCGGAAGCAAAAAGCGATGTGGCGAAAGCCGCCAGAACCGCAGAAGCCTTTTTAATCACAACGTATCTCCCTCAAGCGCTTGATCTGAATCAAACCAGAACGCGGAATCCATGCTATCCCGCCGTTTCAAATCATAGTTTTCCGCCCGCCGCAACTGCTGTCAGGGCGTTGCTGTGCGGCATTTTTGCGCAAAGACAATTTATTCTGTTATTTCAACAGGCTCACGCAAGCTTTTTTGCCTTTTTCCTGTGCAGGACCGGGGCTTTTGCGCCCTGCGGCAAAAACCAGTCCAATTTCTGCCGTTTTGGGCGGTTTATCCCTGTCTGAAAGGGTTCGGGTCTTTTCATTTTCCGCGCCCGGCTTCATCAATACGTCACGTGATTCGTCAGAGCAGAGGTTTCCATGGGCATTTTCGACGTCGCAAGGCCAGCGCTTCGCCTGTGCATGCTTTCGGCCTTCCTCGCCGCATCCGCCCTGCCCTCGCTCTCGGCAGGCACGGAGAAGAAGACGCCGGCCCCTGCCGCCGAAGCGCAGAAATCGCCCGCCGCCGAAAGCGGCCAGCTCGGCGCGGTGAAATCCACCCATGGCGCCTGGTCGATCGTCTGCGACACGCCTGCGGGCGCAAACAGCGAGCAATGCGTGCTGATGCAGAACGTGCTGTCGGAAGACCGGCCGGAGCTCGGCCTTTCCGTCGTGGTGCTGAAAACGGCGGATCGCAAGGCGCGCATCCTGCGGGTGCTTGCGCCGCTCGGCGTGCTGCTTCTGCCGCCGAAGGGCGGGCTCGGCCTCAATGTCGACGGCAAGAACCTCGGCAATGCCTATTTCGCCCGCTGCTTTGCCGATGGCTGCTATGCCGAGGTGACGCTGGAGGACGACCTACTGAAGACGCTGCGCTCCGGCCAGCTCGCCACCTTCGTGCTGCATGAATCGGTCGAGCAGGACGGCATCGGCATTCCGGTCGATCTCACCGGCTTTGCCGAAGGCTATGACAAGCTGCCCTGATCTTGCACCTTCCCGGCTTATGACCCTATATCGATGGAAAGGACCGGTGGCGTGCACCGGCCTGCCACAGGATTTACCCCATGTCTGACCTCCCCTCCTCCCTGCTTTCCCTGTTCGATGCGAGCGAGGATTCGGTGCTTTCCACGCTGTCCGATGCGCTGAAGGGGGCCGATGACGGCGAGCTTTTCATCGAACACAGCCAGTCGGAAGCGCTGACCTTCGACAATGGCCGGCTGAAGGGCGGGAATTTCGCGACCGATCAGGGCTTTGGCCTGCGCGCCGTTGCGGGCGAGGCGGTCGGCTATGCCCATTCCGGCGAGATGAGCCTTGCGGCGCTGAAGCGCGCGGCCGATGCCGCGGGCGCGGTCTCCGCCGGTCATTCCGGCACCTATGCGGAACCGCCACAGGGCACCAACCGCAGGCTCTACAGCCCGGACAATCCCATCGGCAGCCCCTCTTTTGAGGAAAAGGCGAAGCTTCTCGGCGAAATCGATGCCTATCTGCGCGGCAAGGACGACAAGGTGCGGCAGGTGACGGCGGCCATTGCCGCGAGCTGGCAGGTGGTGGAAATCCTGCGGGCCGATGGCCACCGGGTGCGCGATATCCGCCCGATGACGCGGCTCAACATTTCGGTCGTGACCGGATCCGGCGACCGGCAGGAAAGCGGCTCCTTCGGCATTGGCGGGCGCATCGGTTTTGACACCTTTCTCGACGAAGGCGGCTGGCAGCGGGGCGCGGACGAGGCGCTGCGCCAGGCGCTCGTCAATCTGGAAGCCGTCGATGCGCCTGCGGGCACCATGGACGTGGTGCTCGGCAATGGCTGGCCGGGCGTGATGCTGCACGAGGCTGTCGGCCATGGTCTGGAGGGCGATTTCAACCGCAAGAAGACATCCGCCTTTTCCGGCCTGCTCGGCGAAATGGTCGCCGCTCCCGGCGTCACCGTCGTGGATGACGGCACGATCGATGACCGGCGCGGCTCGCTCTCCGTCGATGACGAGGGCACGCCGTCGGGTTATAATGTGCTGATCGAAAACGGCCGGCTGGTCGGCTACATGCAGGACCGGCTGAATGCCCGGCTGATGGGCATGAAGGCAACCGGAAACGGCCGCCGCCAGGGCTATGCCCATCGCCCCATGCCGCGCATGACCAATACCTACATGCTGTCCGGCGACAAGAGCCCGGAAGAAATCATCGCCTCGGTGAAGAAGGGCATCTATGCCGTTTCTTTCGGCGGCGGACAGGTGGATATCACCTCGGGCAAATTCGTGTTTGGCTGCACGGAAGCCTATCTGATCGAGGACGGAAAGATCGGCGCGCCGGTGAAGGGCGCGATGCTGATCGGCAACGGCCCGGACGCGATGAAGCGGGTGACGATGGTGGGCAATGACAGCAAGCTCGACACGGGCATCGGCAATTGCGGCAAGGCCGGCCAATGGGTCCCCGTCGGCGTCGGCCAGCCGCATCTGCGCATGGACCAGATCACCGTTGGCGGCACGAAGGCCTGACCTTCAGCCCCCAGCCGCCGTTTCGGACGCATCCCGGCCTTCGCGGGTAAGGATACGGTCGTAGATATCCTCATCCGGCTGCGGGATATCCTCTTTCGCCACCGCTTTCAGCTGAACGGTTCCGTTGAGCGCATAGGTGAGCTCCCCGAGCGTGCGCAGCGTCCAGTTGGCAGGCCCGCCAAGCGCGCGCGACACCCAGGCCGGATCACGACCGAGCTTTTCGGCAATATCCTTCTGCGTCATCCCCTCTGACTTGCGCTTGTCCCAGAGATCTAAAACGGCATAGAAGGCGTCGTACATGACATGGATGACGCCTTCCTTGGCCAGCTCCCGTTTCGTGAGATTAAAGGGATTTTCGGGATTGACGTGGATTTTCCGAGACATAGTCTCTGTGGGTGGCGCCTCGAAAGGGCTCTGCTCCTCCGAAAATCCCGTTCCATAAGGTTTCACAGTCATACATGGCCCCCAGCCAGGATTGGCTTTTTCTTCCGGGTGTCGAAAAGGCGTTTCCCAACCGATCCCGATTTACGGCAAACATCGCGACAAACACATTGCGATCCACGAAGCGGCCGAAAATACGCAGTTGCGGCCGCGGCTCGGTAATCCGCATTTCCCAGATTTCCTCCGGCGGCGGTTCGAGCCGGGCCATTTCATTCCGGCCTGTTCTTTCTTCGATCCGGAGCGATAGCCTGCTGCCATTGAGCCAGCGGGTAAAAAACGCTGATACAGCAGATCTCTGGCCGAAAAAGGCAATGGCCGACTGCTCGTTCTGCAACTCATCATAAAGAGCTGCTGTCAGATAGAGTTGGCGGAACCCTTCGACCGAAGCACGCTGATATCGAACCAAAAGACCCTGCTCAACGGCAAGGTTTAGCCTCTCACGAATTGACATATAAGTCAATTAACCTCTTTATTTCCTTTCTTTCGAATCTACACACTTAAATTCCGCCCTTCAAGTTGCTGCTGAACTGGCTTAAGGAGGTCGGGTCGCTTCACTGGTTTGTCATGGCCGCCCTGTTCACCCTTTTTCTTCCCGCAAATCTTCATCCGGCAGCGCTCGGGTTTATCCTGGCGGTGACGCTGGTTGCGGGGCTGGCGCGGGGGTTTTCGGGGTTTGGCGGGGCGCTGATCTTCATGCCGCTTGCCTCGATCGTGATCGATCCGAAGCTCGCGACCGCAGCGCTTCTGATGGCGGACGGGGTGGCGGCGCTGTCGCTGATCCCGGGGGCCGCAAAAAATGCCGGGCGCAAGGACCCGGTGCTGATGGCCTGCGGCGCGCTGTTCGGCATACCGCTCGGCACAGCACTGCTTGTCCATATCGCGCCGGTCACCCTGCGCTGGGGGATATCGGCCACGGTTCTGATGATGCTTGGCCTTCTGATGTCCGGCTGGCGCTACCGGGGCGAAAGCCGCGCGCCGCTGACCGTGCTGGTCGGCTTCATTTCCGGCACGTTTTCCGGCGCGGCCCAGCTTGGCGGGCCGCCGGTCGTGGCCTATCTGCTCGGGCGCGATGTGCCGGGCCGGACGATCCGCGCCGGCATCATCCTGTTCTTCGCACTGTCCTCGACCATTTCCGCTGTTATCTACGGGGCAAACGGGCTGCTGACGCTTGATGCGGTGAAGCTTGCGGTGATGATCGCGCCCGTCTTTTCGCTCGGGCTCTATAGCGGCGCGCGCGCCTTCCGTTTTGCGAGCGAGCGGGTGTTTCGCGCCGTCTGCTACGGGTTGATTGCCACGGCGGCGATTGCGGGCCTGCCCGCCGTGGATGCGCTGTTTCGCTGAGAAAACAGGATTTTACGGATACATCCGCACCTTCGACCAGGGGCCTTCCGGCGTCTCGCGGCGAAACTCCAGCCGGTCATGCAGGCGGAAGGGCCGGTCGTGCCAGAACTCGATGCTGAGCGGGCGGATGCGGAAGCCGGACCAGTGCGGCGGGCGCGGAATTTCACCGATCGGATGGCGGGCGGTCACCTCGGCCACGGCCTTTTCCAGCGCGAATCGGCTTTCGAGCGGGCGCGACTGTTTCGACGCCCAGGCGCCGATGCGGCTGCCGCGCGGGCGAGAGGCGAAATACTCGTCCGCCTCGGCATCGCTCACAACTTCCACGAGACCACGGGCGCGCACCTGACGGCGCAGCGACTTCCAGTGAAACACCAGCGCCGCCTTTTGCTGCCCTTGCAGCTCCTGCCCCTTCTGGCTTTCGAAATTCGTATAGAAAACAAACCCTTGCTCGTCAAAACCCTTGAGCAGGACCATGCGCACATTGGGAAGGCCATCCGCATCCACCGAGGCGAGCGCCATGGCGTTGGGATCGTTCACTTCCTTCTCGGTTGCATCCTTCAACCAGTCACCAAAGAGGGCAAAGGGTTCGTTTTCTTCGGTGAAGTCACGGGTTGTTAACTCGTTTGCACTCATGATAGGTCAAATACCTCGGATTTTGTTAAGACTTGTCTGAGGAACCAGTCCACAGACTTCTTAACCGGACAGGATGAACGGTGGAAGACACGAAACGGCGAAAAGTTGACGCAGCTGCGATGATCCGGCAAGCCCCGCTTGCAGGTTTCGCAAGGGGTATCGCCCCGCTTTGCCTCGCCGCAACGGTGGTGTTTGCGCTTTCCGGCTGCACCAGCACCGGGCTCGATCTCTTCGGTTCCACCAAGCCCGACCGCTCGATTTCCACCAGCACCATTGCCACCAAAGGCAAGACGTCCGAGGCGATCTCGGATGAGGTGACGGTGCAGAATGCGGTCACGTCCGCCGATGTCGGCAAGATCGGCAAGAACCCCATTCCCTGGGCCAATGCCTCGACCGGCAGTGCGGGTGTGATCACCACGGTGATGGAAGACACGACCACCGGCACCCATTGCCGCCAGTTCCGCACCACGCGCCATTCCTACATGGGGATTGCCCGCTTCATGGGCCGCACCTGCATGGAAAGCAATGGCAACTGGCAGCTCCTGAGCTTTCAGGAAGAAAACTGAGACCGTCTCAAGACGGGACGGATGCCGGACCGCGTTAACCGGCCGCAAAGGGATGCCCCAGCCGGACGTTGCGGAAAAAGCGGTCCGGAAGCCTCGGAAACCGGCAAAAACGGCCGCCGGGCGCGGTGCCAATCCTTACAAATTAGCTAATGCCAATCCGTAACCACTGATTAGCAACTTGCTGCGATACTTTGCGGCATCGTCTGGCTTTCAAGCCGCCGTTTTGCGGTGAAGGTCGGGCGGAGGAACAATGTCTTGTCTTGCGTATTGCCTGCGGTTCCTGCCGGGGCACATTGTCATTCGGTGATATCATGCGTGACCCCTATGCCGTATTGGGCGTGAAACGGGATGCCGACGCCGCGGAGATCAAATCCGCATGGCGCGCCATCGCCAAGAAGATTCATCCGGACCAGAACCGGTCGGACCCCAATGCCGCGAAACTGTTTGCGGAAGCGGGCGAGGCCTATGAAGTGCTGCGCGATCCCAAGCGCCGCAGCCGCTATGACATGCTGTCGCGCTCCGGCAAGCAGGAGGCGACCATCCAGCAGCAGCGCGAGGCGGCCCGCGAGGCCGAAGCCAAGCGCAAGGCAGCGGAAGAAAACGCCCGCAAGGTGATGGAGGAACTGGCAAAGGCACAGGCCGAAAAGGCCCGCAAGGACGCCCAGAACGCCGCCAATGCCCAGAAGATCCACGAGCAGAACAAGGCAAATGCCAAGGCCCAGTCGCAGGCCCAGTCGCAGTCTCAATCCCAGCCGCAATCGCAGGGACAGCCGCAGGGTCAGGGTCAGGGCCAGTCCCAGGCCCATGCACATCAGAAAGCATCCGATGCCGGTTCCACGCAGGAGCCTGCTGCAGGCGAGACGCCGGAAGCGATGATCAACCGCATCTTCGGTGCCCAGCCGCAATACAACATCAACGGCGAGCCGATCGGCACGACCGCCGATCCGACCGGTCAGCCGATGAATGGCACGGCGGCCGATCCCGGCTTCAGCGGTCAGGGCCGCGCCGAGCCGCAATCCGCAGGCGGCCAGAGCACCGGCTCCTATGGCCAGCAGCCGCTTTATGCCAATGCATCCGCAGCCTATGAAAGCACCGGCGAGGCGAAGAGCGGTTCGCCGAGCGGCAGTGCCCAGCAGACCCGGACCTCCCCGATGAACCCGATTGAAGCCGTCGCGCATTTTCTGCGCCGCCTCACCGGCGGTGCCAAGGACATGGAAAAGGCCCCCGACCAGCTGGCCGAGGCCAAGGTCACGATTGCGGACCTGCTTTCGGAAAACTGGATCACGGTTCCGATGGCCGATGGCCGCGAGCTCCGGCTTCGGCTGGAAGCGGGCATGAGCGATGGCGAGCAGGTGCGGCTGAAGGGTCAGGGCTTCAAGGTGCCCGGCATGCTGCGCGGCGATGCCGTGATCACGCTGAAGGTGGAGCCGACCGCCCAGTTTGCCGTCCGCGGCCACGATATCGTCACCACGGTGGCGGTGCCGCTGGAAAACGCGGTTCTCGGCTGCAAGACCATCATCGATGGACCGACCGGCCCGGTGGAGATCGAGGTTCCGGCCTGGTCCGGTTCCGATCAGGCCATCCGCGTGCCGGCTCTCGGCCTGTTCGACGGCAAGGGCGGGCGGGGCGATCTCGTTGCCGAAGTGCGTCTGATGCTGTGGGAAAAGCCGGATGCCAAGGTGACGGACCTGATGCGCGCCATGCGCGAGGGCCTCTATCTCTGATCATCGCGATTGTGGCGGGCGAGGGTAAAATTACCCCGCCGCCTTTTGTACGGCAGCCGGAAGACACCCGGCCTGCCCCGGCCCATCTCCTTCAAAAGGCAGGATATGCTTAGCAAATCCCGACCAGATTTCATGGGATTGTTACAAATCAAAACACCAGTTGATCTGGCGCCTTCTTGAACAGGCGAAACCTCTATGCCATAGGGCATCTCGACTAAATGATAAGGAAGCATCGAATGGCTCAGGCATCAGGCCTCATGGCAGGCAAGCGCGGCATCATCATGGGTGTCGCCAACAACCGATCCATCGCTTGGGGTATCGCAAAGGCCTGCGCGGATGCGGGCGCGGAAATCGCACTGACCTGGCAGGGCGATGCGCTGAAGAAGCGCGTGGAGCCGCTGGCGGCTGAACTCGGCGCCTTCATGGCCGGCCATTGCGACGTGACCGATCCGGCGACCATCGAAGAGGTCTTCGCCAATCTGGAAGCCAAGTGGGGCAAGATCGATTTCGTCGTGCATGCCATCGCCTTCTCCGACAAGGACGAGCTGACCGGCAAGTATCTGGACACGACGCGCGACAACTTTGCCCGCACGATGGATATTTCCGTCTATTCCTTCACCGCCGTTGCCAAGGCGGCCCAGCGCATCATGAATGATGGCGGCTCGATGATCACGCTCACCTATTACGGTGCGGAAAAGGTCATGCCGCATTACAACGTGATGGGCGTGGCCAAGGCGGCGCTGGAAGCCTCCGTGCGCTATCTCGCCGTCGATCTCGGCGACCGCGGCATTCGCGTCAACGCGATTTCGGCCGGTCCGATCAAGACGCTTGCCGCCTCCGGCATCGGCGATTTCCGCTATATCCTGAAGTGGAACGAGTATAACGCACCGCTGAAGCGCACCGTCACCATCGACGAAGTCGGCAATTCCGCGCTCTACCTGCTCTCCGACCTGTCGACGGCCGTGACCGGTGAAGTGCATCACGTCGACAGCGGTTACCACACCATCGGCATGAAGGCGGTGGACGCGCCGGATATTTCCGTCATCAAGGAATAAGGCAAGGATTTCTGCCCGTGCATCTCTACATGATCCGTCACGGGCAGACCGACTGGAATGCGGAACTGCGGATGCAGGGCCAGAAGGACATTCCGCTGAATGCCACGGGCCGCGCGCAGGCCAGGCAGAATGGCGAGGCGCTGAAGGCGCTGCTCGGAGATCAGGTCTACAACTATGATTTCGTCGCGAGCCCCTTGTGGCGGGCGCGCGAAACCATGCAGATCCTGCGCACGGCCATCGGCCTCAAGCCCGAGGATTTCCGCATCGACGAGCGTCTGCGCGAAATCTCCTTCGGCGACTGGGAGGGCCACACGCTTGCCGAATTGCAGGCCGAATGGCCGGACCGGCTGCAGGCGCGCATCGAGAACAAGTGGCATTTCATCCCGCCGGGCGAGGATGCCGAAAGTTACGAAATTCTCTCCTGGCGTGTGGGAAGTTTCCTGAAATCGCTCACGAGACCGACCGTTTGCGTGAGCCATGGCGGCATCATGCGCTCCGCCCTTCGCCTTTTTGGCGGCTACAGTGAGACAGACGCGGCCGATACATCCATCCATCAGGACAAGATTCTCGAGGTCGAGACAGAAAATCCGCGCGCAGCGTGGATAAATTGACAGGATTTTCCCGAAAGGCGCGGATTTCCGTGCCACAATGGCACGATTGACCCGTGTTTACGTTTTCCCACAGTAATTGTTAAACTTCACATTAATAAGCCTGAACTATCCTCCCGGTTGAAAGATGATGATCGTGGTAACGGGCAGGGCTGGTGACACTTTACGGTAAATTCGTGCGCTTCGGCGGCACGCTGGTCACGAATTCCCGCAGGGCAAGTCTTGCCGCTGCGGTCGTGGCGGTCACCGTAACCATGCTGGGCCTGATGGTGGACAACCAGAATTCCACCTTCTATCGCCGCGAGCTGCATGCCCGCATCGATTACGAGAGCCAGCTCGTCAAGGCAAAGCTCGAAAGCCAGATCAAGAACTATCTGTCCGCCGCCGAAACCATTGCCAGCCAGATGGCGGTGGAGCATGACGAGACCAATGCGGAACTGCAGGCACAGATCCGCCATATCGTCGCGAACAATCCGGATTTCCTCGCCATCGGCATTGCGCCCAAGTTCAAGGTGGAAACCGTGGTGCCGGAAGACAGCGACGACCTGTCGGCAGGCACGGACCTTGCCCGCAGCTTCGGCACGTCGCGCATCGATACCCGCCATACCCAGCGCCCGGCCCCCCGCTTCTTCGGCCCGATCCTCACCGATGGCATGCGCGGCGCCTTCGTGGTGCTCTATCCGGTCGTGCACAATACAAGGCTCGGGCCGCGGGTGACCGGTGCGGTTGCCGCGCTGATTGACGAAAACAGTTTCTACCGGGGTGTCGATCTGCTCTACGCCCGCCACCAGACCGCCGAGGATGGCGAGCAGGTGCGCTTTGCGGTGCGCGACATCACCGACAGCACCATGCCCTCCAAGCCCTTCTTCGGCGATGCGGCCATCGAGGGGCTGAACCCGGTGCGCAAGGAGCTGAAGTTTCCGGGCGGCACCTGGGAAATCACGGCCGCGCCGGTGGAAGGCTGGGATCGCAGCCCACAGAACGAATTCCGCCTGCGCGCCCTGCTGCTGCTCGCGGGCCTCGTCATCCTGCTGCCGATTGGCGCAACGCTGCTGCTGCTGGGTGACCGCGACCGCATCATTTCCGAGCTCAGCGCCCGCGAGGGTGACCTCAGCACGCTCTCGCGCCGTCTTGACCTTGCGCTTGAATCCTCGCGCATCGGCGTCTGGGAAGTGGCGGACCGGCGCGGCAATATCTATTTCGACGAATGCGCCGCCAACCTGCATGCCTATGCGGAAATCGAGGATACGCGGCCGCTGATCGAATGGCTCTATACGGTCCATCAGGAAGACCGCGAAAGGGCCTATAACTGGTTCACGGCGCTGATCCGTGGCGAGGAGGCAGGCGGGCTCGACTACCGCATCATCCGTCCGAATGGCGAGGTGCGCTTCCTGCGTCTTGGCGGCACGCGGCAGGAAGATGCGGCAGGCACCCGCACCGCCGGGATCGTCTGGGATGTGACCGACGAGGTGCTGCGCACCGATACGCTGCGCCTTGCCAAGGAAAACACCGATATCAAGAATGCCGAGCTGGAGCTGGCGCTGGACGAGCTTTCCGCCCGCGAGCGCGAGCTGGAGGAACTGTCGCGCAAGGTCGAGCTTGCGCTCGGCTCCTACAATTGCGGCATCTGGGAGGCCTCGCTGCCGGATGGCACGGCCTTCTGGGACGAGCGGATGTACCAGCTCTTCAACAAGTCCGGACAGGATGGCCCGATCAGCGTGTCGCAATGGATCGAGCAGCTGGTGCCGGAGGATCGCCGCCCGCTGCGGGAAGCCTTCAACTCGCTTTCGGCCTTCAACGGCCGCGACAGCGTGATCTGCCGCGTATCGATGGGCACGGGCCATTGCCGCTATGTGCGTCTCGTCGGCCAGGTGCATCAGGAAGGCGATGGCAGCTACCGCATCGTCGGCATGGCCTTCGACATGACCGAAGACGCGCTGATGACCGAGGCGCTGCAGGCCGCCAAGAACGAGGCCGATGCCCGCAACGAGGAGTTGCGCGAAGCCAAGGAACGCATCGAGCACAATGCGCTGCATGATCCGCTGACCGGTCTTGCCAACCGCCGCCAGCTCGACCATGCGCTCGAGCAGCTTTCGCTCGACAGCCGCGACCGGCGCCTGCGTTTTTCCGTGCTGCATCTCGATCTTGACCGCTTCAAGCAGATCAACGACACGCTCGGCCATGCGGCGGGTGACGCGATGCTGCGCCATGCCGCCGATATCCTGCGCCGCAATGTCGGCGCAGACGATCTGGTCGCGCGCATCGGCGGCGATGAATTCGTGATCCTGATCAATGACCGGGCCGACGAGGAGGAGCTGGTGGCGCTTTCCCAGCGCATCGTCGAGGAAATGCGCCAGCCGCTCGATTTCGAGGGTTTCCCCTGCCGCTGCGGCGTATCCATCGGCATTGCCACCGCCAATGGCCAGCGGATCGATGCCCGCAAGATGCTGATCAATGCGGATGTGGCCCTTTACCGGGCCAAGAGCGAGGGCCGCAACTGCTACAAGTTCTTCACCCAGGACCTGCATGCGGAAATCATCACCACCAAGCGCACGGCGGACGAGATCCTGGCCGGGCTGGAGCGCGGCGAATTCACCTGCTTCTACCAGCCGCAATTCGATGCCCGCACCCGCGAGCTCAGCGGCGCCGAGGCGCTGGTGCGCTGGAACCACCCGACCAAGGGCCTGCTTGCGCCCGACAAGTTCCTGAAGACCGCCGAAGAGCTGAACGTGGTGCAGACGCTCGACCGCATCGTGCTGGAAACCGCGCTGCGCGACAAGTTCCGCTGGGCGGCCCGTGGCCTGATCGTGCCGCATATTTCCGTGAACGTCTCGGTGAAGCGCCTGCATGATGCCGGACTTTACGAAACGCTGAAGACGCTGCCGATCACGCCCGGCGAAATCGCCTTCGAACTGGTGGAAGCGATCTTCCTCGACGAAAGCGGCGATGTGGTTTCCGAAAATCTCGAACGCGTCAAGGAAATGGGCATCGAGATCGAAATCGACGATTTCGGCACCGGCCACACCTCCATCGTCTCGCTGCTGAAGCTGCAGCCGAAGCGCCTGAAGATCGACCGCCAGCTGGTCGCCCCGATTGTCAGCTCGCCGAAGGAGCGGGCGCTGGTGCGCTCGATCGTGGAAATCGCCCGTTCGCTCGGCATCGAAACCGTGGCGGAAGGCGTGGAAACCATGGATCACGCCAATCTGCTGCTCTCGCTCGGCTTCGATATCCTGCAGGGCTATGCCTTCTCCAGGGCGCTGCCCTTCGAGGAATTCCATGCGATGGCGACAAACGCTTCCTGGCGCAACGCCTCCTGAGGCAGCATGCATTTAACCCTTGTCGCCTCCCCTCCTCTTCCTCTAAGAGAAGGCTCGGTTTTCCTTTGTCGATGCGGCCCGCCGGATTTTACCTTCGCGCCGCACCCCGCGCGGTTCAGGCTTCATGTCGCACAACACTTTCGGTCATCTCTTCCGTGTCACCACCTGGGGCGAAAGCCACGGGCCAGCGCTCGGTGCCGTCGTGGATGGCTGCCCGCCCGGAATCCGCTTCACGCCCGCCGATCTTCAGGTCTGGCTCGACAAGCGCAAGCCGGGGCAGAACCGCTTCGTCACCCAGCGCCGCGAGGAAGACCTCGTCAAGGTGCTGTCCGGCGTGATGCCGCAGGAAGACGGCAGCCTGATCACCACCGGCACGCCGATTTCGCTCCTGATCGAAAACACCGACCAGCGCTCCAAGGATTATGGCGAGATCGCCAGCCAGTATCGTCCGGGCCATGCCGATTACACCTATGACGTGAAATACGGCATTCGCGACTATCGCGGCGGTGGCCGCTCCTCGGCCCGTGAAACCGCAGCCCGCGTGGCCGCTGGCGGCCTTGCGCGGCTGGTTCTGCCGGGGGTCACGGTCCGCGCCGCGCTGATCCAGATCGGCAGGCACCGCATCAACCGCGACAACTGGGACTGGGCGGAGGTGAACAACAATCCGTTCTTCAGCCCGGACAGGGAGATCGTGCCGGTCTGGGAAGCCTATCTGGACGAGATCCGCAAGAGCGGCTCCTCCGTCGGCGCGGTGATCGAGGTCGTGGCCGAAGGCGTGCCCGCCGGTCTCGGCGCGCCGCTTTACGGCAAGCTCGATCAGGATATCGCCGGCAATCTGATGTCGATCAATGCGGTCAAGGGTGTGGAAATCGGCAACGGCTTCGGGGCGGCGGAAATCACCGGCGAGGAAAACGCCGACGAGATGCGCATCGGAGCGGATGGCAAGCCGCAGTTTCTCTCGAACCACGCGGGCGGCATCCTCGGCGGCATTTCCACCGGCATGCCGATCGTCGCGCGTTTCGCGATCAAGCCGACCTCCTCGATCCTCACCGAACGGCGCTCGATCAATGCCGCGCATGAGGAAGTCAACGTCCGCACCAAGGGCCGCCACGACCCCTGCGTCGGCATCCGCGCCGTGCCCGTCGGCGAAGCCATGCTCGCCTGCACGCTTGCCGACCACTATCTCCGCGACCGCGGCCAGACGGGGCGTCTGGATTAAGCCCGACCTCCAATTTCTGACCGGCTATTCCTGTTGTTTTCAGCCTTGCTGAAACAGGGTATACTGGCGCATGGACTCAGAAAGCGGATCGGTCATTGCGGGTGGTTTCAGCGAGACGCAGGCAGCGGCTCTCACAGGCGTGAGCCTGCGGCAGCTGCGGCTCTGGGCGCGTTCGGACTTTTACAGCCCGGCCATCAACCCGCTCAGGAACCGGGCTTTTCCCGCCATTCTCTATGACTTCCGCGATCTCGTCTGCCTGAAGGTGATCGGGCAGCTGCGCAACCGGCACCGGATTTCCATGACGGAGCTGCGGCGGGTGCGCGATCGGCTTTCCGAATCCGGACCGCATCTTTGGGCGACGACGACGCTTTATGTGCTCGGACGCAAGGTGGTGTTCGACAATCCGCAAACCGGCAGGCGGGAAGAAGTGACCTCGCGCCAGCAGGTACTGGAAATTCCGCTTCGGCTGGTTTCGGGCGAACTTGAAACCGCAGCCCATGCGATGCGTCAGCGCGACCCCGCCACGATCGGGCAGATCGCGCGCAAGCGCGGCGTGCTGAATGCCCGCCCGGTGATTTCCGGCACCCGCATTCTGGTGGATACGGTCCGCGCCTATACGGAGGACGGCTATTCGCAGGATGAGATCATCCGCGAATTTCCATCCCTTCACCCGAAAGATATTTCCGCCGTTCGTCACTACAAAGAGAGCGCTTGAACCACAGCCATGAGCCCCTGACGATCCTGCTCGACGAAGGCGCTCCGGCCGAAGCCGCAGAGCCTTTCTCCCAGAGGGGCCATAAAGTTATAAAACATAAAGATGTTCTTCCATGCGGGGCCACGGATGCGCAGGTGGTCGCCATGGCTATTGCCGAAAAGGCCATGCTGATCGCGGTTGATCGCGACATGAAGGCCTTCGTGCGCCGGTTTGGTGCACCGAACGAAAACGAGAAATACGAAAGCCTCGACCTGCTGTTTCTCGGCTGCGCCACCCGGACCTGCAAGGCGCGGCTGGAGCAGGCGCTCGATCTGATCGAGCTGGAATGGTCCTTCAGCCGTGCCAAGCCGACGCGGCGCATGTGGGTGACCATCGAGGATCACCGCATGACGACCTATCGCTGATCACCCCCGCCAGCCATCGAGATAGGTCACCTTTTCCACGCCGGTGAAGGTCGCCAGACGGGTGAGTTCGGCGTCGAGTTTTTCGAGCCTGCCCTTGCTCGGGCGGATGCCGGGTTCGAGCCAGAGGCGCTTGACTTCGAGCACACCGGTCTTCCGGTCGGCCTTCATGTCAATGCGGCCGATCAGGCTGTCGCCCTCGATCAGCGGGAAGACGTAATAGCCATATTCGCGCTTTGCCTCCGGCACGAAAATCTCGATCCGGTAGCGGAAACCGAACAGCCGTTCGCAGCGGTTGCGGTCGCGGATCAGGGGATCGAAGGGGCTGAGCACCCTCACCCGCTGCGGCGGTTCCGGCAGCGCCGCGAGCCTTTCGGCAAAGCCTGCAAAAGCAAAGGAAGCGCGCGGCTTGCCGTCACCGACGGGCGTGATCTCGACCGGTTCCAGCCGGGCACGATTGGCACTCACCCACTGTTTCGCCTCCTCCGGGGAGATGAGATCGAAGAAGGCGGCGATTTCGCCATGGGTGGCGAAGCCGAGACGCTTCAGCGCCTCTGTCGCCGCCCAGTCGATGAATTCCGCCTCGCTCACCTCCGCTTCGAAATGCGCGGGCGGGATGATGCGTTCGGTGAGATCATAGACCTTCTGAAACCCTTCGCGCGCCGAGATGCCGAGCCTGCCCACATGCCAGAGGAACTCGAGCGCGGTTTTTGACGGATGCCAGTCCCACCAGCCGGTGGATTTCGGGCTTTCTGCCTTCATCTCGCGCGAAAGCACCCGGCCCTCGGCGCGGATGCGCTGATAGACCTCGTCGGTTGCCCGGTCGAAGGCCTCGCCCTGCCAGCGCGTCCAGGTTTGCCGGATATGCGGCTCGCGGCGGCGGAAGCGGTGCTTCCAGTAGGGAAAGAAGGCAGACGGGATGATCGAGGCATCATGCGTCCAGTGTTCGAACAGATGCCGCTCCTCCTCCAGCAGGGCGGCGAGATCCTCGCGCCGGTAGGTCTGGTTGCGGGAAAACAGGATCTGGTGATGGGCGCGCTCCACCGTCTGCACGCTGTCCACCTGCACGAAGCCGAGATCGTGGATCAGGTCATAAAGCCCGGCACGGGTGAGCTTTTCACCCGGCGGACGGCAAAGCCCCTGATGGGCAAGGAAGGCGCGCCGCGCCCTGGCATTGTCGAGAATCTTCGTCATCCTGCCAGTCTATCCGCTCCCCGCCATTTGCCTAGATGGGGATATCCGCTCACTGGACCTTGCCGGAAACTGCCCTTAATGTAGCCCCAACACGGGAGCTGCAATGACCACGCATTACTTTGAAAACCCTGATTTTCTTCAGCATCTGGTGCCGGAAGGCCATCCCGAGCGGCCGGACCGGCTGCGTTCGCTCAACCTTGCGCTCGAACATCCGAATTTCTCGCGGCTGGTGCGCAAGCAGGCCGAGGTGGCGAATGAGGACCGGGTGCTGCTTGCCCATCCCGAATCCCATCTGCATGCCGTGATGCGCGCCATGCCGGAAGAGGGCATCGTGCAGCTTGAGGCCGATACCTGGGCAAGCCCGGCGAGCCTCAAGGCCGCGCTGACGGGTGTGGGCGGGGCGCTGGCCGCCGTCGACGACGTGTTCTCCGGCGCGGCAGACAATGCCTTTGTCGCCAGCCGCCCGCCCGGCCACCATGCCGAGCGCGACAAGGTGATGGGCTTCTGCTATTTCAACAATGCCGCGATTGCTGCCCGCCATGCGCAGAAAATGCACGGGGCCGAGCGCGTGGCGGTGGTGGACTGGGACGTGCACCACGGCAACGGCACGCAGGATATTTTCTGGAACGATCCCTCCGTGCTGTTCTGCTCCACCCACCAGATGCCGCTTTATCCCGGCTCCGGGGCAAAGAGCGAAACGGGGGCGCATGGCACCATCGTCAACGCGCCGCTCAACCCGCATGACGGCTCGGATCATTTCCGCGAGGCCTTCCGCGACCGGGTGCTTGCCTCGCTTGAAAAATTCCGGCCGGATTTCATCGTGATCTCGGCGGGCTTCGATGCCCATCACCGCGACCCGCTGGCGCAGATCAATCTGGTCGGCGATGATTTCGACTGGGCGACCGGCAAAGTTCTGGATATCGCGGCCAAATGCTGCAATGGCCGGGTCGTCAGCCTGCTGGAAGGCGGTTATGATCTGGAAGGGCTCGCCGAATCGGCCGGGCTTCATATCCTGCGAATGATGAAGGGCTGAGAAACACCATGACGACCGAGGCAAATCTCGCCGACGTGAGCTTTGAAAAGGCGGTGGCGGAGCTCGAAAGCATCGTCGCCCGGCTGGAGCGGGGCGATGTGGCGCTGGAGGAATCCATTGCGATCTACGAGCGCGGCGAGGCCCTGAAGAAGCATTGCGAGCAGCTGCTTGCGGCGGCCGAAAACCGGATCGAGAAAATCCGCCTCGACCGCGCGGGCAAGGCGCAGGGCACCGAACCGCTGGACGGCTGAGGCGGGGCGTTCGGGGCTTGACCCGCCCTCCCCACCATGATGGAGGCAGGCATGAGCTTTTTTCCCGGCGAAGACCCGGCGCCCGGTGATGGCCGCGCGGCCGATCTGATCGAGCAGCTGATCATTCCGCGCACCAGCGATATCGGTGGTTTCGAGGTGCGTCGCGCGCTGCCGACGGCAAAGCGCCGTCTGGTCGGCCCCTTCATCTTCTTTGACCGGATGGGCCCGGCGAAGCTTCAGGCGGGGGCGGCACTGGATGTGCGCCCGCATCCGCATATCGGGCTTTCCACCGTCACCTATCTGTTCGATGGCGAGATCAAGCATCGCGACAGTCTCGGCACCGAACTGGTGATCCGCCCCGGCGACGTGAACCTGATGACGGCGGGACGCGGCATCGTGCATTCCGAGCGCACACCGGAAAACCTGCGCGGCCATCCGCTTTCGCTTTCCGGGCTGCAGACCTGGCTGGCGATGCCGAGCCATCTGGAGGAAATCGCACCGGAATTTGGCCATACCGGCATGTCCGCCCTGCCGGTCTTTGACGATCAGGGCGCGAAAGGCCGGGTGGTGCTCGGCCAGTTCTGCGGGCTGAAGGCCGATGTGAAGACCCATAGCCGCACGCTCTATGTGGACCTCTCGCTCGCCCCCGGCAGCCGCTTTCCCTTTCCCGCCGACGAGGAGGAGCGCGCGGCCTATGTGCTTTCCGGCACGGTTATCATTGCGGGCGAGCGTTTTGGCGAAAACCAGCTTCTGGTCTTCCGCCCCGGCGATCCAATCACGCTTGAAGCGGGCGAAGAGGGCTGCCACCTGATGCTCTTCGGCGGCGATGCGATGGAGGGCAGGCGCTATATCTGGTGGAACTTCGTGTCCTCCAGCCAGGAACGCATCGAACAGGCCAAGCAGGAATGGAAAACCGGCCGCTTCGACATCGTCCCCGGCGACGAGGAAGAGTTCATCCCGCTGCCGGGTTAAACCTCGTCATGCGGATGCGTAATTTCACGCCTTCCCGCCGATCACCACGAATTCGGGCATGCCGGGGGTGAAGGCTTCGCCGGTCCAGTCGCCCAGCCATTGGGCGGGCCTGAGGCCGGCTTCCTTCATCAGCGCCTCGAGTTCCGGCCGGTCGGGGAAGGCGATGCGGGAGGTGGCCTGATAATGCTTTGTGCCGATCAGGTTCTGGTAATGGGTCTCGTAGGTGACGATGCCGGTTTCAGGCTCCTGGCTTGCCTCGTTCCAGGCGAGGAAGGTGCCGAGTTTCGGGTGATCGAGCACGCGCTCGGTCTCGTCGCG
Source organism: uncultured Rhizobium sp. (assembly GCA_945952315.1). Taxonomy (GTDB): domain Bacteria; phylum Pseudomonadota; class Alphaproteobacteria; order Rhizobiales; family Rhizobiaceae; genus Gellertiella. Next base: position 77,811 of record CAMFIE010000006.1, read on the forward strand.
GGTCCAGTCCCGCCATTCCTCCGCCGCCGGGTTGCGGCTGTCGAAGATGAAGCGGCCCTTGTCTTCGAGATGGGCGGCGATGGTTTTCAGCGCGGCCAGCCGGTCTTCCCGCGTCAGCAGGCACTGGAAGGCGTGGCCGGTGACGGTGACGAGATCAAAGCGCTGCCCGAGCCTCACGGTTCGCATATCGCCTTCCACGAAGGTCACGGCCCCGCCGCCCTCGCGGGCCATCGCAATCGCAAGCATCGCGGGCGCCATGTCCACGCCCGTCACCCGCTTGCCCTCGCCCGCAATCGCTGCCGCGAGCAGACCGGTGCCGCAGGCGAGATCGAGCACGCTTTTCGCCTTTTCCGCCATCTCGAAGCAATATTCGGAATCTTCCATCCACTCGTTGTCGAGATCATAGAAGCTTGCGAGATCGGCATCGTGATACAGCTTGTCTTCGGTCATCGGGTCCATCCTCTTTCTCCCGTCAGGTAAAGCAATTTGCCGCCAAGGCATAGGCCGCAATGGGCATCCGGCCGCCCGGGTTGCGCGCAATTATCTCACCCTTCATCAAAACGCCTGCTTTTGCCCGGAGTGTTTTTGGAGTAAAGCCGGACATATACAAACGATCACTGCCCTAAAAGACGACCAATCAAAGGCTGAAGACGTGACCCAATTGCCAGAAACGCCGCTGCTCGATCAGGTAAATTCGCCTGCCGATCTGAAGAAGCTGGACGACCGCGACATGCCGCAGCTTGCGCGCGAGCTGCGCGACGAGATGATCAGCGCCGTTTCTGTCACCGGCGGGCATCTGGGCGCGGGTCTTGGCGTGGTGGAACTGACGATTGCGATCCACAAGGTCTTCAACACGCCCGACGACCGGCTGATCTTCGATGTCGGCCACCAGTGCTATCCGCACAAGATCCTCACCGGCAGGCGCGGACGCATCCGCACGCTTAGGCAGGAAGGCGGGCTTTCCGGCTTCACCCGCCGGGCCGAAAGCGAATATGACCCCTTCGGCGCGGCCCATTCCTCCACCTCGATTTCCGCCGGGCTCGGCATGGCGGTTGCCGCCGATCTCGACCAGCGCGACCGCAAGGTGATCGCGGTGATCGGCGACGGCGCGCTGTCGGCCGGCATGGCCTATGAGGCGCTGAACAATGCGGGCGCGCTCGATGCGCGGCTGATCGTCATTCTGAATGACAATGACATGTCAATTGCGCCGCCGACCGGCGCCATGAGCGCCTATCTCGCCCGCCTCGCCTCGGGCCGCACCTATATGGGCATGCGCGATCTCGGCAAGAAGCTCACCGCCTATCTCGGCAAGACGGTTGACCGGGCGATCACGCGGGCGGTCGAACATGCCCGCGGCTATGTGACCGGCGGCACCATGTTCGAGGAGATGGGCTTCTATCATATCGGCCCGATCGACGGCCATAATTTCGAGCATCTGCTGCCGGTTCTGCGCAATGTGCGCGACAACCAGCGCGGCCCGGTGCTGATCCATGTGGTGACGCAGAAGGGCAAGGGCTATCCGCCCGCCGAAGCCGCCGCCGACAAGTATCATGGCGTCAACAAGTTCGATGTCATCACCGGCGCGCAGGCGAAAGCCAAGCCGAATGCGCCCGCCTATACGTCCGTCTTTGCCGAGGCGCTGGTGGAAGAGGCCCGCCTGGACGAGAAGATCGTCGGCATCACCGCCGCCATGCCTTCCGGCACGGGGCTGGACAAGCTCGCGGATGTGTTTCCGAAACGCTGCTTCGATGTGGGCATTGCCGAACAGCATGCCGTGACCTTTGCCGCCGGTCTTGCGGCGGAAGGCTACAAGCCCTTCTGCGCGCTCTATTCCACCTTCCTGCAGCGCGGCTATGACCAGGTGGTGCATGATGTGGCGATCCAGGGCCTGCCCGTGCGCTTTCCCATCGACCGCGCGGGCTTTGTCGGGGCGGACGGGCCGACGCATGCGGGCTCATTCGATACCGGCTTCCTCGCCTCGCTGCCGGGCTTCGTGGTGATGGCGGCTGCCGACGAGGCGGAGCTGAAGCACATGGTGCGCACGGCCGCCGCCTATGACGGCGGCCCGATTTCCTTCCGCTATCCGCGCGGCGAAGGCGTGGGCGTCGATCTGCCTGTGCGCGGCGACGTTCTCGCCATTGGCAAGGGCCGGGTTCTGAAACAGGGCTCCAAGGTGGCGCTGCTCTCCTTCGGCACGCGGCTCGCCGACTGTCTTGGCGCGGCCGAAGAGCTCGATGCCGCCGGTCTTTCCACCACCGTTGCGGATGCGCGTTTCGCCAAGCCGCTGGACGAGGACCTCATCCGCCAGCTCGCCGCCCATCACGAGGTGCTGATCACGGTGGAAGAAGGCGCGGTCGGCGGCTTCTCCTCGCAGGTGCTGCATTTCCTTGCCATGAACGGATTGCTGGAGCGCGGGCTGAAAGTGCGGCCTCTGGTTCTGCCCGACAGCTGGATGGAGCAGGCCAAGCCCGAAACCATGTATGCCAAAGCCGGCCTCGACCGCGCGGGCATCGTCCACACCGTCTTCTCCGCACTCGGCACCCCGGGCCTGCAGGCCGTGATCGCCAATCCGGCGGAGTAGGCCGGGCAGATACGGCGCTTCGCTGGTTTTTGCCAAGACCCCCACCCCGGCCCTCCCCACAAGGGGGAGGGAGAGGGTTGAGGGTGTCGAACCATCCCCGCACACTCGACCGTCATCCTCGGGCTTGACCCGAGGATCTGCCACAAGAGGCGACACACAATAGGGTTGAGACTATGGACGCGACAGCAGATCCTCGGGACAAGCCCGAGGATGACGGCGGAGATGTTTTCTTTTCACCTCTGAGGTACGGCAACCTCGACCTGCCCCCTCCCCCTTGTGGGGAGGGCCGGGGTGGGGGTCCGGGCAAAAAATTGCGAAGCGCCTATTGCTCCACGTTCTGCTTGCCGACCATCAGGATGTCGATGTCCCGTTCGGGGCTGAAATCCTTTTTGCGGATTTCGAAGGTGGTGGGGCCGGTCTTTTTCACGTCGTCGCCGCAGAAGCTGATGATCGTGTTTTCGTTGCCCTTGCCCTTGTCGATGGTGAGGTGGAAATCGCCAATATTACCGTACCAGTTGGCACCGGTGGTGAGCACGTAGGAGAGCCACTGCTCGAAATAATAGGTGCCCTCGTTGGCCTTCTGCTCCGCCTCGAACCTGGCGGAGGCCTTCATGAAGGCATCGTCGATGCAGTATTTCTGCTTGTATTCATTATAGCTGTCGCCCGGCTTGCCGTCGGCGATATAGGTCATCGCGACGGTGCCGCCGACACTCGGCTTGTAGGTGTGATGCACCGTCACCGTCTTGCCTGCAGGAAAGGTGGTGCGCCACCAGTAGGTGGTGGTGACCCGCCAGTTGGGATCGTTTTCGGCGGCCTGCGGCTCGCCGGGCGCGGGCGTGTTGCGGATCAGGAAGCCGCGCGCAACCCAGTCTTTCGCCACGTCTTCGGGAAGCGCGTTGAGCTTGGCAAAGGCCGCCTCGTTGGCCGCGATTTTCGGAATGCCCTGCTTTTCGAGCTCCGCCGTCACGTCCAGCGTTCCGGCAAAAACCTTCTGCTCCAGTTGGGGTTCGATCCTGACGCCATCCTGCGTGACGGCGAAATCCATGAAATTCTCGCTGTCAAAGTTGGGCACGCCCTGATTGCTGCCCGGATCGATCATCAGATCCGGCATCGGAAAGGCAACGATGGATTCGACATCGTGATCGGTCCGGTTCTGGTAGACATAATCCACCCGCACCTCGCTCGGCGAGATGTAGAGATCCTCCTTGTCCATCGAGATCTCTTCGGTGGTGGCAATCACCAGCCCGCCCGCCTTCAGCACCGCCATCGTGTCATTGGCCATGGCCTTGCCCGGCGAAACGCCGGCAAGGATGAGAGGAAGGGCAAGTGTAGTCAGCGAAGGGCGCATGATGGGTCCTGTGGCGGGCGAATGGAAGAGACTTTACCTTAGATACGGGGCGCGCACGGGCCGTCAACCGGGAAATCGCGTCTCCGGTTCGGGGCCTGTCCGGTTGCGGTTCACTGCGAGGCCTGCAGGAAATAGACCCCGAAATCCTCCCCGAAGGGAACGCCGTTCCAGTTGAACGAGTAGGTGGTGGCACCGGTCTTCTTCACATCCTCGCCGCAGAAGGACACCAGCGTTTCGGGATCGCCCTTGTCGATCACGACCTTCAGATCACCGCGCTTCACAGCGGGCGCGAAGTCCGGCATGCGCACGGTCAGTTTTTGCTCGAGAAGCCCTGAAGAATTTCCGTCGTTCAGGATCTTTGCAATCGGCTTCAAGATGCTGTCATCCATGCAATAGGTGGCGATATCCGCCTTCGAGGGGACGACAGACCTGCCATTGCCGTCTATTGCGAAGTCGTTGTTGGCGGCAGGAACCGCGTCGCTGGTGACAACGAGATTGACAGTCTTGCCGGCGGGCAGCACGAGATCGAAATGGGCGGCAGAGCGCAGCCGCCAGCCCGGAAACAGCCTGGGCGGGCCGTCCACCATGCTCGGCACGACGATACCGCGCCGCTGCCAGTCGGCCAGCGTCTTTTCATCCTGCCCGCCGAAACCGTCGGAGGAGATCTCGACCTCCTGGACCAGACTGAGACCGGCATTTTCGAGATCGGCCGTCACATCCATGTTGGCCACATCGGCATGCTGCTCGAATTCAAGATCCACGGATTTCCCGTTGACGGTCGCGGCGACATTCATGAAATTTTCGTCGTCCGGGTTTGGCGGGTAAGAGCCGGGCGCATGGGCCGGATTGAGATCCGGAAGCGGTATGGCGACGAGCGTCTGGATATCCGCCTTCGTATCATTGGAGAGGACCATGTCGAAGGTCACCGACTTTTGCGACAGGGTCATGGTCTCGCTGGTGATCGCGTAGCTGTCGGCCTCCGGCTCGCCCGCATAGGTGATGACCGGATGGAACGTGGGCAGGGCGACGACCGTTTCGTCCGCAAAGGCGACCGGCGGCAACAAAGCCAGACCCAGCGCTGCGAGCGCCACCTGTTTTCCCCGCACGCGACCGCGTCCTTCACCCCTGTGCATGTACAGCCCTCCCCGGCTTTGCTTATTATCAAACAATATTTCTAAATAGAAAAATGCAGTCAATCACGCCGAAACGATCCAAAGCGCTATTGGACGGCGGGGCGCGGACAAAAAACGCTTGCAAGCCCTGCCCTTTGCCCCCATTGGGAGGCGATGAGCACACAAAACCAGCGTCTGGACCAGATCCTCCTTGCCCGCGGCCTTGTCGCGAGCCGGTCGCGTGCGCGCGATGCCATCGAGCGCGGCACTGTTCAGGTGGAGGGCAAGGTGGTGGTGAAGCCCAGCCAGACCTTTGCCGAAGGCGTGTCGATCACCATTGCCGATCCGGCGCAGGACTATGTCTCCCGCGCGGCGCTGAAGCTGAAGGCGGCACTTGCGCATTTCGGCCTCTCGCCGGAAGGCCGCACCTGTCTGGATGTCGGGGCCTCGACCGGCGGCTTCACCGACGTGCTGCTGAAGGCGGGGGCTGCCCATGTGCTCGCCATCGATGTGGGCCACGAGCAGATGCATCCGCGGCTGAAGGCCGATCCGCGCGTCACCAATATCGAGGGGCTGAATGCCCGTCATCTCGTGGCCGAAGACCTCGGCAACCGCGCCTTTTCGGTGGTGGTGTCGGATGTCTCCTTCATCTCGCTGAAGCTCGCGCTGCCGCCCGCCCTTGACCTTGCCGAGCCCGGCTCCTTTGCCGTGCTGCTGGTCAAGCCGCAATTCGAGGCGGGGCGCGAGGCGATCAGCAAGGCGGGGCTTCTGAAGGCGCCGGAAACCGCACCGGATGTGGCGGCCTCGCTCGAGCACTGGTTCGTCTCCGAGATGGGCTGGAAAAGCCTCGGCCTCATTCCCTCGCCGATTGCGGGCGGCGATGGCAATCAGGAATATCTCTTGGCAGGATGGAAAGCATGAGCACCGAAACCGTGACAATCGAGAAGCTGGGCGGCGAAGGCGATGGCATTGCCTATGGCCCGCAGGGGCCGGTTTTCGTGCCCTTCACGGTGCCCGGCGATCAGGTGGCGATTGCGCGCGTGAAGAACCGGGGCACGGTGATGTCGATTGCGACCGCCTCGCCCGACCGGCAGGAACCCGCCTGCCGCCATTTCGGCCCGGATGGTGAAAACGGTGCCTGCGGCGGCTGCTCGCTGCAGCATGTGCGCGACGCGGCCTATCGCGACTGGAAGCGCGCGCTGGTGGTGGATGCGCTGAAGGCCAAGGGTCTGACGCCGGAGGTTGCCCCGCTGGTGGCCGCCCATCCCGGCGAGCGGCGCAGGCTTTCCTTTGCCGCCCGCAAGACCGAAAAGGAGTTGCTGCTCGGTTTCAACCAGGCTGAAAGCCACCAGATCGTGTCGCTTGGCGAATGTCCGGTCGCAACGCCTGGCATTGCCGGGCGTCTGGATGTGATCCGCCGCATCGGCCGCGCGGTTTCGCAGAATGCCGATCCGTTCAAGCTCACCGTCACCGAGACGCTGAGCGGGCTCGATATCGCCGCTGATGGCGTGAAGGCGCTGGAAGACAAGGCGCGGCGGGCGGCGATCGAAACCGTTCTCGGCGAGCGCGGCATTGCCCGTGTCACCGTCAATGGCGAGGTGCTGGTGGAGCCGCAGCGCCCGGAACTGGATTTCGGCGGCGTTACCGTCACCCCTCCCCCCGGCGGTTTCACGCAGGCGACCCGCGAGGCCGAAGAGGTGATGGCCGGGCTGGTGATCGAGGCGGTCGGCAAGGCGAAGAAGGTGATCGATCTCTTTGCAGGCTCCGGCACATTCGCGTTGCGCCTTGCCCGCAAGGCCCGGGTGCATGCGGTGGAAGGCGAGGCGGCAGCGCTTGCCGCGCTCGATCAGGCCGCCCGCCGCGCACAGGGACTGAAGCCGGTGACCGTCGAGAAGCGCGACCTCTTCCGCCGCCCGATGATGGCCAGCGAACTCAAGGCCTATGACGCCATCGTCTTCGATCCGCCGCGCGCCGGTGCCGAGGCGCAGGTCAAGGAAATGCTCCGCTCGGGCGTGAAAACCGTGGTTGCCGTGAGCTGCAACCCGCTGACGCTCGCCCGCGACCTCGCCCTTCTGGCAGACGCCGGTTACACGATCCGCACCGTCACCCCCATCGACCAGTTCCTCTGGACCCCGCATGTGGAAGCGGTGGCCGTGCTGGAAAAGCAGGAGAAGAAGAAATGACCACGGCAGATCAGGCATCCGCAAAGCCGCAGGCGAGTTTTCGGCTGGTGAAGCAGAGCAATGGCACCTGGTGGTTCCAGCTCACCTGGCGCGGGGTCACGCAGCCGCTCGCCGGGCCGTTCCGCAGCCAGATCGATGCGGCAGGCGCTGCCCAGCAGGCGGCGAAGGCCTTCGAGGCGCGGCTGAAGAAATAGTCAGATCATCATCCAGGTGCCGAAAATCACCAGCACCGCCGCGTGGCTCGCGCGGCGGATGCACAGATTGGGACTGGCAAGCGGCAGAAGGATCATCACATCCAGCAGGCAGGTGAGTGCCGCGCAATAGGCGATCACCGCGATCGGCAACTTCATGCCGAGCGCCAGAAACACCAGCGCCGCCAGCGACAGGCTGATATTGCGGGCACCGTAATATTGCACATAGACCAGCGGATTGTGATAGCCGACCGTGAGCCCGAAACGGTGCAGGCTGCTGGCGGGCCTCACCAGCGATTGCAGGCCCAGCCACAGCATCACCACCGCAGCGCAAAGCGCCAACCAGCTTGTCGGTGATGTCCAGCTCAATATGTCCGTCGTCATTCCAACCCTCCCGGAATAATCCGGAAGGTAAATGATTAACCCTAATTTAGCAATACTTATAAGACATTACTTCTTGCGCGCCATGAACTGCTGGAAGGCGGCCATGGCTTCGGCGCTGCGGATCTGGGCGGAGAAATGCCGGGCCTCTTCCTCGATGCGGGCGGCAACGCCATCGCGGCTCTTGCGCAGGAGATCGCGGGCAATCTTCATCGCCTGCGGCGGCTTGGCGGCAAGCGAGGCGGCGGTGGCAAGGGTTGCCTCCTCCAGCGTCTCTTCCGGCACGACCTTCCAGATCAGGCCTGCCGCGCGGGCCTCCTCGGCGGTAAAGCCCTCGCCTGCGGCAAACATCGCAAAGGCGCGCTGATGGCCCATGATCATCGGTCCGAGCAGGGTCGAGGCCGCTTCCGGCACCAGTGCCAGATCGGTGAACGGCGTCTTGAACAGGCTGCGCGGCGTGGCAAGGCTGAGGTCGCAATGGAGATTGATCGTCGTGCCGATACCGATGGCGAGACCGTCCACACCCGAGACCAGCGGCTTTTCCACCGCAACCACGGTCATCAGAAAATCGAACACTTCCTTGCCCATTTCGCCGGTCGTGGCAAAGGCGAGAAAATCCGCCATGTCATTGCCGGCGGAAAAGGCGCCGGGCGTGCCGAGCAACGCAATCGCGCGGATCGTCTCGTCGCGATTGGCCTCCTGAAGCGCCTGCGTCAGCGCCAGATACATCGGCCGGGTGATCGCGTTCTTCTTGTCCGGGCGGTTGAAGCGCAGCACCAGCACGCCGGGATGCGCGGCCGGTCGTTCGATCAGGATATGGTCGGTCATCAAAGGGTCCTTACATCAATAGCGCGCGGGCAGCCGCAAGGCTTGCGGCACCATTCAGCACCCGGTCCTTCAGCGCTGCGGTTTCGGCAATCAGGTTTTCGGCGGCAAAGCGGCAGAGCGCGGTGCGGTTTGCCTGTCCGCCATCGCCCGCCTCTGCCAGCGCGCCCTTGGCGAGATAGCAGCCGGTGAGCACGAGGCCGAACAGGCGCTGGTAGGGTGTCGCCCCGGCAAGCGCGGTCTCCACCTCGCCTGCCGCCTGTCTGGCAAGCAGCCATTCGGTGGTTTCGGAAAGATCGGCAAGCGAGGCCTCCAGCCGGGCCGCCGTCTCGCCGAAGTCGGGACGGTTCGAAGCCTTCACGGCATCAACGATCTCCTTCAGCTCGGCGATGAAGCCGCGCACGTGATCGCCGCCGGAAAGCGGCAGCTTGCGGGCGACAAGGTCAATCGCCTGAATGCCGTTGGTGCCCTCGTAGATCGGGGCAATGCGGGCGTCGCGCAGATAACGCGCCGCGCCCGTTTCCTCGATGAAGCCCATGCCGCCATGCACCTGCACGCCAAGCGAGGCGACATCGACGCCCGCATCGGTGGCAAAGCTCTTGGCAATCGGGGTGAGAAGGGCGGCCCGCTCCTGCCAGTGGCGGGCGGCATCGCCTTGCGTGTGATGGCTCATGTCGGTGGCGTGGGCGCAGGTGAAGCAGATCGCGCGCGAGCCCTGCGTCAGCGCCTTCATGGTCACCAGCATGCGGGCCACATCCGGATGTTCGATGATCGGGCTCATGCCTTGCGCGGTGGAGCCGGGCGCCTTGCCCTGCGTGCGCTCCTTCGCATACTGGATCGCCTTCTGGGTCGCGGCCTCGCAGATCGCCACGCCCTGCATGCCGACCGCAAGGCGGGCATTGTTCATCATCGTGAACATGCAGGCGAGACCCTTGTTTTCCTCGCCGACCAGATAGCCAACCGCGCCCTTTTCCGTGCCGAACTTGCCGTCACCATAGATCATGGTGCAGGTGGGCGAGCCGTGAATGCCGAGCTTGTGCTCGATGGAATGGGCGAAGAGATCATTGCGTGCGCCGAGCGAGCCATCGTCATTCACCAGGAATTTCGGCACCAGAAACAGCGAGATGCCGCGCGTGCCCGCTGGCGCATCCGGCAGGCGGGCAAGCACCAGATGGATGATATTTTCGGTCGCGTCATGCTCGCCCCAGGTGATGAAGATCTTCTGGCCGAAAATCCGGTAGGTGCCATCGCCCGCGCGCTCGGCCCGCGATTTCATCACGCCGAGATCGGAGCCCGCATGCGGCTCGGTAAGGTTCATGGTGCCCGACCATTCACCGGAAACCATTTTGTGCAGGAATTTTTCCTTGAGTTCGGGCGCGCCGTGCTTTGCCACCGCATCGACCGCGCCCATGGTGAGCGTCGGGGCAAGCGCGAAGCCCATCGAGCCGGAATTCCACATTTCAAGGGCGGCGACATTCAGCATGTGTGGCAGTGCCTGCCCGCCAAACTCTTCCGGTGCCGTCAGGCTGTTCCAGCCGCCCTCGATGAACTGGCGGTAGAGATCGGCCCAGCCATCCGGCAGCGTCACCACGCCATCGCCGAGATGACGGGCCCCTTGCTTGTCGCCCTGCGGCCCAAGCGGCGCCACCACTTCGGTCGCGAGCCTGCCCGCTTCCAGAAGGATCGCCTCTGCCAGATCATCGGAGAGATCCCCGAGCGCGCCCTGTTCCAGTGCGGGCGCCAGCCCGGCCACATGGCGCAGCGTGAACAGAATGTCTTCGACCGGAGCCTTGTACATGCGTCTTCTCCCTGATTCCCGAAACCGCTTTGCCCAAGCATAGCCGAGCCATTCGCCCAGCAAAGCCCGAATAGCAGGGCTTTGCCTAGTACTTAAGGCAAAGGCGATGGACTTTTGGCCTCTTCCTCACCCGCATGGCTAGTTTATTTTTACGTAAACGTCAATAATCCGGAGCAGGCAGAAGGACTGCAACATCCCGGCGCAAGCCTCGCGAAATTCGCGGACCTTAAGGTGGTTCCATCCGGAGACATTTCGGGCCGGAAGGACCTTTATGACGATGAACCCCTTGGACAAGCTGCGCCAGATCGACCCCGCCCTCGTGGTGAAGGAGGCGCTGAAACTGCCGCGCGCCTTTCACAGCGAGTTTCTGCGCACGGGGCGCATCCTGCGCGGCAGCGATCGCTGGGACGCCACCGAAAAGCGATACCTGACGCAAGAGGAAATTCTCGAGCGCACCGGCCGCCAGCTGGAAACGGCGGCGGAGAAAACCCTCGAGCGTCTCAACGGCTATCACTGGGCGATCCAGTATCCGAAGCTGATCTTTCACCGCACGCTCGAAAACCGGCCGCTGCTGGGCTATTGCCATGTGACGGCAGGCAAATCCGATCTGCCGACGGGCGAGACGGTGAAATGGGCCTTCTATCTCGCCAATTTCCATGCGGATATCGATGCGGAGCTGAAGTTTATCGGCAAGGTCAGCCGCGAGATCAACCGCATGTATTTCGCCATTGCCGTGACCAACGCGGAGGAGCGCTCGCCGAAAATGGTGGTGGACCGCTCGCTGAAGCCGGATGGCATCCTGTTCCGCACCCATGATCCGAAGGCGGCGCTGAAGAATATCCTGCTGCTCGGCACCGACAATCCGCGGCTTCGCGCCCGCATTCTCCGGCTCTGACCCCGAAAGCCCGGAAAAAGGCGTTTGCCCTTGCCGCCCGCCTTGGAGTACATCCGGGGCAGGATTGGCCGGACGGACGAGCGCATGACAGCCCGCATCATTTCCATAGACCGCGAACCGGAGGCAGCGCTTGCCGCCGCCGTGGATGCGCTCGGGCAAGGCGCGGCCATCGCCATTCCGACCGAGACCGTCTATGGCCTTGCCGCCGATGCGACGCGGGCGGATGCGATCAACCGCATCTATGAAACCAAGGGCCGCCCGCGCTTCAACCCGCTGATCTGCCACATGGCCGATCTTGCCATGGCACGGATGCATGCCCGCTTCGATCCGGTCTCCGAACGGCTGGCGGAGGCCTTCTGGCCCGGCCCGCTGACGCTGATCCTGCCGCTTCTGCCGGAAAGCCCGATCCATGATCTCGCAAGTGCCGGGCTGGATACGGTCGGCATCCGTGTGCCGCAGGGCTTTGCGGGTCAGCTCATCCGCGCCTTCGGCAGGCCGCTTGCCGCGCCAAGCGCCAATACATCCGGGGCGATCAGCCCGACCTCGGCCGAGCATGTCGCAGAAGACCTCGGGCCGAAGATCCCGCTGATCCTCGATGGCGGGGCCTCGGGCGTCGGGGTGGAATCGACCATCGTGAAAGTGGAAGCGGATGGCCGTCTGCGCCTGCTTCGCCCCGGTGGCATCGCGGCGGCGGAGATCGAGCGCGTGGCGGGCCATCCGCTCGAACGGCTGGAAAAGGCAGGCGCTGCCATCGAGGCGCCCGGCATGCTCGCCTCCCATTATGCGCCCGACGCCGGCATGCGGCTGAATGCGGCCTTTCCGCTGGAGGGCGAGGCCTATCTCGCCTTCGGCCCGGGAAAGGTCGAGGGACTGGAAAAGGCCCGCTTCACCTTCAATCTCTCGCCCGAAGGCGATTGCGCGGAGGCGGCGTCCCATCTCTTTGCCGCGATGAAGCGGGCGGATCGCTCCGGCGCGCGGGTGATTGCGGTTGCCCCCATTCCCGCACAGGGCCTTGGCGAGGCGATCAATGACCGGCTGGAGCGGGCCGCTGCCCCCAAACCGCAGGAGACCTGAAAGACCATGCCGCTTGACCTCGCGCTGATCGACCGTTTTTCCGCCCTCGTCTCCCCCGGCCATGCGCTGACGGCAGAAGGCGATATCGCCCCCTATCTCACCGAAAATCGTGGGCTCTATCACGGCCATTCGCCCCTCGTGCTGAAGCCCGGCACGGTGGAGGAGGTCTCGGCGATCCTTGCGCTTGCCAGCGAAACGAAGACGCCCGTGGTGCCGCAGGGTGGCAATACCGGGCTGGTCGGCGGCCAGACGCCACGCACGAACGGCTCCGATATCGTGATCTCGCTCGAACGGCTGAACCGCATCCGCTCGGTCGATCCGGTCGCCAATGTGCTGGTGGCCGATGGCGGCGCGATCCTTGCGGATGTGCAACAGGCCGCAGACAAGGTCGACCGGCTGTTTCCGCTCTCGCTCGGCTCGGAAGGTTCCTGCCGGATCGGCGGCAATCTCTCCACCAATGCGGGCGGCACGGCGGTACTGGCCTATGGCAACATGCGCCAGCTCTGCCTCGGCCTTGAGGTCGTGCTGCCGACGGGGGAAATCTGGAACGGCTTGCGCAGCCTTAAGAAGGACAATACCGGCTATGACCTGCGCGATCTCTTCATCGGCGCGGAAGGCACGCTCGGCATCATCACCGGCGCGGTGCTGAAGCTCTTCCCGAAGCCTGCGGGCCATGAGGTGGGCTTTGCCGGACTTGCCTCGACGGAGGCAGCCCTTGCGCTTTACGAGCGCGCGGCGACCATCTGCGGCACGGCGCTGACCGGCTTCGAGCTGATGCCGCGGCTCGGGGTGGAGTTCACCACACGGCATATTCCCGGCGTGCGCGATCCGCTGGAGAGCGCCCATCCGTGGTATGTGCTGATCGACATTTCCACCAATGACAGCGCCGACAGTGCCGCCCGGATGATGGCGGCGGTGCTGGAGGAAGGCTATGAAAGCGGGCTGATCGAGGATGCCGCCGTTGCCTCGTCCGAGGCGCAGAAGACGGCGCTCTGGCACATGCGCGAAAGCATGTCGCCCGCGCAGAAGCCGGAAGGCGGCTCGATCAAGCACGATGTCTCGGTGCCCGTCTCGCGCATTCCGGCCTTCATGGCGGAGGCGGAAAAGGCGGTGACGGCGGCCATTCCCGGCGTGCGCATCTGCGCCTTCGGCCATCTCGGCGATGGCAATATCCATTACAACCTCTCCCAGCCGGTGGGCGCCGACAAGCAGGCCTTTCTCGACCGCTGGCACGAGATGAACGGCATCGTGCATGGCATCGTGCGTGCCCATGGCGGCTCGATTTCCGCCGAGCACGGCATCGGCCAGCTGAAGCGCGACGAGCTTGCGACGATCCGCCAGCCGATCGAGATCGACCTGATGCGCCGCATCAAGCAGGCCTTTGACCCGGCAGGCATCATGAACCCGGACAAGGTGCTGAAGGCATGGTGAAAGAACCGCTCCGCCTGACGCTGCGTCTCGATTTCGACAATGGCGCACGGCTTGGTCCCGGCAAGGTGGAGCTTCTCTCCCATATTGCCGAACAGGGTTCGATCCGGGCGGCGGGGGCTGCCATGGGCATGTCCTATCGCCGCGCCTGGCTGCTCGCCGACGAGATCAACCGCATGTTCCGCGAGCCCTCGGTCTTTACCCGCCATGGCGGCAAGGCGGGCGGCGGCGCGGGGCTCACCCCTTTCGGATCAGCCCTTCTTGCCCGCTGCCGGGCGATGGAGGAGAAGGCCAAGGCGGCGCTCGCCGATGATCTTCAGGCCCTGATCGCAAGCCGCAACCCGGATTTCACCGCCGAGAGCTGAGCCTCACGCCGTGCGGAACAGGCTTTCCGGTGCAATCGCGAGGGCCTTGAACAGCACATGCACCCTCTTTCCCGGCTCAAGCGCCAGCCCGCGCGCGGAAAGCCGGGTGATGCGGGCAAGCAGCTTCAGGCCCGAGCAATCCACCGTCACATCCATGGCGCTGCCGAGATCGGCAATGGTTTCGACCGTGCCGGACAGCCGGTTCAGCGTCGAAAGACCGGCGGGATCGCCGGTCGCGAGAATGATATCGGCGGCGGGGACATGGATGCGCAACACCGTGCCCGGCGGCACCGGCACCTTGCGCAGGAACAGCGTGCCAGCCGCCGATTGCGCCAGCGTCAGCTCGTCTTCGCGCAGATGCTCGGTGACCGTTGCCTCGATGAAACTGCCCGCCATGCCGCTTTCGGCCAGAACCGGGGCAGAGCCCGGCGCGCGCTCGAGGATGCGGCCCCGGTCGAGCGAGATCACCCGCGTCGCAAGGCGGGCGATTTCCTCCACCGAATGGCTGACATAGAGGATCGGAATGCCTTCCACGTCGCGGATGCGTTCGAGATCGGGCAGGATATCGGCCTTGATGCCCTGATCGAGCGCGGAGAGCGGCTCGTCCATCAGCAGCAGATGCGGCTTTGCCATCAGCGCCCGGCCGAGCGCCACGCGCTGCTTTTCCCCGCCGGAGAGCGCCTGCGGCCTGCGCTCCAGATGCGGCGTGATGCCGAGAAGATCGGCGATGCGATGAAGCTCCGCATCCCGCCCGGCCCGCGCCTCGGGAATGAAGCGGGCGGCATAGGCAAGGTTTTGCCGCACCGTCAGATGCGGGAAGAGCCGGTCTTCCTGAAACACATAGCCGATGCGGCGGCGATGGGGGGCGAGGAACACGCCCGCCTCCGCATCGCTGAACACCGTATCGCCGAAGCGGATATGGCCTTTCTGCGGACGGACGAGGCCCGCGACCATATTGATGATCGTCGTCTTGCCGGAACCGGACGGGCCGAACAGGGCGGTGAGCCCCTGCCCTGCCTGAAAGCGGGCCTCGAGGGTAAAATCCCCCTGCTCGTGCTGCACATCCAGATCGAGCATCAGTCAGCCCTCCCTGCGCGGGCGGCCATGCGGCGGGCGAGCCATTCCGAAAGGGCAAGGGCCGCAAGCGAAATCGCAATCGACACCAGTGTCAGCCTCAGCGCGCTGTCATCGCCCTCCGGAACCTGCGTATAGGAATAGATCAGGCCCGCGAGCGTCTGGGTTTCGCCCGGAATGTTCGAGACGAAGGTGATGGTCGCGCCAAATTCGCCCAGCGCCTTGGCAAAGGCAAGGATCGCGCCCGCGACAATGCCCGGCAGGATCAGCGGCAGGGTGACGGTGAAAAACACGCCATAGGGCGGTGCGCCAAGACTTTCCGCCGCCTGTTCCAGCCGCCGGTCGACCGCATCGAGCGACAGCCGGATCGCCCGCACCATCAGCGGAAAACCCATGACGGCGGCGGCAAGGGCCGCTCCCGTCCAGCGGAAGGAGAAGGTGAGGCCGAATTCGGCCAGCGCCTCACCGAACAGGCCCTTGCGGCCAAAGGAAAGCAGCAGCAGATAGCCGGTCACCACCGGCGGCAGGATCAGCGGCAGATGCACCAGACCATTCACCAGCATCTTGCCCGGAAACTCCCGCCGCGACAGCAGCCAGGCAACGGCAATGCCAAAAGGCAGCGAACAGACCACAGCCGTTGCCGCCACCTTGAGGCTCAGCGCGATTGCCACCCAGTCTTCCGGTGAAAAAGCCATGCCCTGCCCTATTTGCCCGCAAGCACGCGGAAACCCGCCGCCGCGAAAACCTTGCCCGCCTTTTCGGAGCCGAGCCTCGCGAGGAAGGCAGCCGCATCCGCCCCGTCCGCCGTCTTCGTCAGCGCGGCAGGATAGACAATCGGATCATGGCTGTCTTCGGGGAAAATGCCGATCTGTCGCACGCCCTTTTCCGCCCTGGCATCGGTTTCATAGACCACGCCATAGGGGGCCTCGCCACGCGCAACAAGGGTGAGCGCTGCCCGCACATTTTCGGCCTCCGCCAGCTTTTCCTTCACCGAGGCAAAGAGACCGAGCTTTTCCAGCGCCTGTTTCGCATAGAGACCGGCCGGAACCGACGCCGTGAGGCCGACCGCAAGACGGCCTTCGCCAAGCATCCCCGCAAGGTCGAGGTCCTTGCCGACCGTCACGTCCTTCGCATCCGGACCGCCGACCAGAACCAGCCGGTTGCCGAGCAGATTGACCCGGCTTTCGCTCTTCAGCAGCCCCGCCTTGTCGAGATAATCCATCCATTTGAGGTCCGCCGAGAGGAAGAGATCGGCAGGTGCGCCCTGCTCCACCTGTTTGGCGAGCGCCGAAGAGGCGGCATAGGTGAGCACGACCTGCCTGCCCGTCTCCGCCTTCCAGTCATCGGCCACTTTCGTCAGCACCTCCTTGAGGCTTGCGGCGGCAAAGACGGTGACCGGCTTTTCCCCGGCAAAGGCCGATCCCGCAAGGGCGGTGACGAACAGAGCGGCGGCAAGAAGCGCGCGGCGGGTGATGGCGGTTTCCGGCATGAGGGTTCCTCTGGCGACTCGTTATATCCGTTGAGATATATCGGTAGACCGGAAAGCGCAAGACGCCCCTCGTCCGAAGACCGGGGCGTCCAAGGAAAAGACGGTGGGATTTATCGGCCGAAGCGGAGCTGCGACAGGGTGAACAGCGTGTCGGCGCTGATATCGCCCGATGCGCTGAAACTGTTCTGGGCATAGGCCTGATCGGCGGCCATGTCATAGAAGACCGAGAAGCGCTGGATCAGCTTCTTCACCTTTTCCGGATCCTTGAGATCGGAGAGGTTGAGCTTCTTTTCCACCAGCGCCTTCTGCTGCTCGATCTTCATGTTCGAGAAGCCGTCCGGCATCTGGTAGGTGGTCTTGAACACTTCCAGCAGCGCCTTGTCGCCCAGAATGTCGTAAGCCGAGGTGACAGTCTGCGCCTTGCGTTCGAAATAGAGCGCCAGACGGACGCCGGGATTTTCATCCCCCTGCTTCACTTCCAGCTCGTTCTGGTAATAGTTGTCGACAGTGGATTGCAGATGGCCGCGATCCTGCACCGCCGATGTGCCGGATTGCAGGAGATTGCCCTTGGCATCGAAATTGAACGAGGCGACGATCTGCTTGTAGCGACTGTCAGTCTGGGTATTGAGGAAGCTCTTCGGATCATTCGGGTCCGACTTGAAGAGCTTCTTCAGGAAATCATTGCTGACAGTCTTCGGATCGATGCCCTTGGCCACGAGGGTGACATCCAGAACCCGGCGGTTCTTCAGGAGGTCATCCACATTCTTCATCTTTTCCACTTCGGCCTGATAATAGGTCACTTCATCCTTGGCCTTTTTCTTGGCCGTGGTCAGCTCCGGCTCCTTGAGGAAGCGGGTTTTCTGGATGATGTAGTTCTTCGCCGTTTCCGTGACGGTCGCTTCCGACTGCGCCATCTTCGGCGGCGTGATCAGGCCCTTGCTGTCGAAGTTGAAATCCTGCGCCATCTTCACGAGCCGCGTGTCGCGGCTGCGGTTGGCAAAGCTTTTCGGGTCCGACAGGTCAGACGTCAGCGCCTGCAAAAGCTGGTTGTTGGTGAACTCGCCCTTCTTGATACCGAAGGCGGCGAGCGTCATGTCGAGGATCGTCGCATTCGATGCGGTGAAGAGATCCGTCGCCTTCTTGATGACGCCGATATTGTTCTTGTAGGACTTGGTCTTGTTCGCAAGCGTCAGCTCGTCGGCATCGTCATAATGGGTGTTGTAGCCGGAAAGAACGGTGTTTTCCTGTTCCGAGGTCTGGGCATTGCCCGCCGTCACCGTGCCATCCGTCGCGAAATTGAACAGCCGGGCGATTGCCGTGTAGGCTTCCTTGGTGGCCGGCGGCTGGTTGTTGGCATAACTGTTCGGATCGGAAAGATCGCTCGTCACGATGTTTTCGAAGGTGGACTTCAGGAAGGATGCGGGCAGACCGAGCGCGGTGCGGGTGATTTCCCACATGCGCGCGTCATTGGTGATGTCGGTGACATTGGTCGCCGCCTTGATCTTCACATCATAATAGGTCCGGTTCACCGCCGCCGCAGACGGCGTCTTGCGGTTAATCGGCACTGTCAGCACGTAGTTTTCCGTCAGCGCCGCCTTCTGCGTGTCGGTCTGGGCCTTGCCGTTCTTCACCGTGCCATCGGTGTTGAAGGAAAAGGCGTTGACCATGTTCAGCGCGCGCTGCTTTTCCACCCGGCCTGCCTCGGTCGAGGTATCGATCAGGTTCACATAACTGTTCGGATCGGTCACGTCGCTGGTGAGAATGTTGCGCACGTGGCTGTAGGAATAGCGGTCCGGATCATAGCCGAAATTCTTCAGCACATAGTCGCGCAGCCGCTGGTTGGAGAGCAGCTGGTCGACCGTCTGCACACTATCGATTGTCGCGTTGTAATAGCGGGTATCGGCCTCCACCTGATCGTTTTCCAGCGAGAGCGACTGGGTGTAGAGCCCGATCACGTCATCGCGCTGCGCATTGCTCTGCGCGGCCTTGGTGGCATTGCCGAAATTGAAGGCGAGCGCAAACTTGCGGTAGCGGTCATCGGTCAGCTTGTTGGCAAAGCTGTTGTCATCGGTCAGGTCGCTTTCCAGCACCTTGCGCATGAAACCCTTGGCATAGATCATGTCCTCCATGCCGAACGACTTCATCGCATATTGATAAAGCCGGTCATTCTTGAGGAATTCCGCGACCGACGTGATCTTGCCGATATTGGCCTTGTAGTAATCCGTATCGCGCGTGACCTGCTTGTCCGAGGCGATGTTGGAAATCGTCCTGGAAAAATCTTTCTTCACCAGATTCAAATTGACAAGAGTCATGCTCATGGCGCGGTCTCCGGATTAATATGCGCAATACCTAAAACTATAGAGGCACCGTCGCACATTAGCCTTGCATAAAGCTTGTGTGATTGTAGGTGGTAATATTTAAGATTGCGTGAGGCGCGTTCCGCACACGTTCCGGCATTCACCAAACGGAAACCCTGCGCTGAGCGGATTTGATAACCATCTGGAAATGCAAAGTTTTCTTAACCGCACTTTTTAAGCCGGAAATTATGGCCGCTACGTAATGTGGGCGCATCAGAGGACGGAAAACGTCCCGGAGAAGACCGGAAAACGGCTCTCAGGTAAAACAAGGGAATGCGTCATGAAGAACTCGGTTATGAAGCCGCAATGGGCGGCCTCGGCATTGCGGCTGGATCCGGCGCGAATACCGCAGCAGCTTACGCTCTCCATGCAGGGTGTATCGGGCGACGTCACGATCACGGTCGATGCCCGTGGAGCCATCCTGCGCAAGAAACTGCCCGGCAGCGGTCTGCCGCTGTCCATCGCCCTTCCGGCCCGTGCCTTTCTCGGCGTTGCGGCCCGCGCCATCGACCATGGGGATGGTAGCGTGACGGTGACGCTCGAACTGCATCATGAAGACCCGGAACTGTGCATTCCGCTGCTGGTGGCGCATGACCTGTGCGACATCGCCGCCGACTGGCGCTCCTGGGCGGAAGCTTTCCGGATTCCGATGCTGATGGTGGAAGCCGATGGCGTTGCCCGGCCGCTCGAGCAGCATATTGGCGAGGTGCGCACGGAACAGCCGCGCCAGCGTCGCCGTTATTCCTATTTCGCAGACCGTCGTCCGCGGTTCCTGGTGCGCCGATCCACCGGCAATCTGGGTCTGATGATGAAAATCAACGGCCGCGAAATCATCGCCCGCACCTGATCTTCCGGCGAGTGACACCCGGCCGGGTGGTTCTTCTGTCCCTTGCCTACCGGCCTTTTGAAGCCAGTCCCTTCGCGGGGGCTGGCTTTTTCACGTCAGAGGAAGGTCACGAGCGCCTGCACGCCAAGCCCGGCAAAGATCAGCGCGCCGACCAGATTGTTGAGCTTGAAGAGCGCCAGGCACTCCGCCCCGTTGCGGATATCGAGCGTCAGGATCTGCCAGCCGAACAGCACGGCAGCGGCAAAAAGCCCGATGAAGGCAAACAGCCCCATGCCCGCCAGCGCAAAGGCCATCACCATCAGCACCAGCGTGCCGCCATAGAAATAGCCGAGATAACGGCGCGTCTCCTCGCCGAACAGCCGCGCGGTCGAGCGCACGCCGACCAGCGCATCATCTTCCTTGTCCTGATGGGCATAGATCGTGTCATAGCCGATCGTCCAGAGGATCGAGGCGGCATAGAGAAACACCGCACTGGCCGAAAGCCTGCCGGTCACCGCCGCATAGCCTTCGAGCGCGCCCCAGGAAAAGGCAAGGCCGAGCACCGCCTGCGGCCAGTCCGTCACCCGTTTCGCAAAGGGATAGGCGGCCACCACCAGCAGCGAGGCAAGCCCGAGCCTGAAGGCAAAGCCATTGAGCTGCAGGAGGACGAGCAAGCCGACAAAGGCCTGTGCCGCAATGAACAGTTTCGCATCGCGGCGGCTCACCCGGCCGGAGGGCAGCGGCCGCGAGCGGGTGCGCGCCACCTGCGCATCGATCTCGTGATCGACGAGGTCATTATAGGTGCAGCCCGCCCCGCGCATGGCAACCGCACCGATGAAGAACAGGATCAGCAACCACACGAAGCGGAAGAACCCGCCCGCATTGCCTTCCGCAAAGGCCAGCGCCGTGGACCAGAAACAGGGCCACATCAGCAATTGCCAGCCGATCGGCCGGTCCCAGCGCGCCAGCTGCGCATAGGGCCAGGCGGGCTCCGGCAACAGCCGGTAAACCCAGTTGTCCGACGGCGCATCCGCCACCCGTTTCCCCGCCCCGAATTCCATCACCACGCCCGTCCCAAAACCGTTCAGCACCAGCCCTGCGATAGGCCGGAAGGCTTTGGGGGTCAAGGGTGGATGGAGAGCTGCAACATCAGTGGCTTCTGTCACACCGGCCATACTTGACAGCAGAATAGAAATCAATAGCTTCTTATATTATTTTCAAATGTAGGATTATATTATGTATTATCATATTTTTATTCCGTTTCTGCCCATGCTGGAAGGTGACGAATATAATCACTTAACCCTCGAAAGTACTTCGGAGATCAAAACCAAAAGCGGCCATACATTTAAAGTTGGATTGCACTGCTACCGTGAAACTGTTTGCGTCATTTCGATAAGTATGACCGTCGCTGCATTTCATCACCCGGACAGTTCAACATGGATCCAAAGGGCAACCGAGAACGCAATATCAGCAATTCGTCTGGGAGGCCTTCACGATTTACAGCCGGTTCCGACCTACTCTAGTATCGTAACTATATCGACCGAGACAGATTCAGAAATCCCTGATTACAAAATTTCGATGGGTCACTATATAAATCCAAACTTCAAGCTAAACATTCAAAATATTTTCGCAATTTTCGCAGATATCAGTTCCACTGAAAGAGAACATATAGCTTCTCTTATGGCAGAATCTGGTGTTATGACCATTCCGTTACACTATAGATATCTGTCAATTTACCGTGCCTTGGAGCTCTTATACGCGGGGCACGGTGAGTTAGCAGCAGCATTTGACAGGTACCAACCAAGATATAATGCACTAGAATTGGGTAAAGGGCAGCTCAGAAATGTAGCGCCAGCTATCAGAGGAAAGTGTGCCCATGGTAAAACCTCCGGAAACAAATTGTCGAAGCCATATTTCGGGATTAACTCCGGTGATCCAGAACTATTTGAGATGCTTTGCCTTTTACAGGATATAGCTCGAGAAGGATTCGAGCGGATTTCAAGCATTCGATTTCCAAGAGCGTAGAATACCAAACCCTACATAAAGTGGCGCTTCGCACATTTATGTTTAGACCCCCACCCCTGCCCCTCCCCACAAGGGGGAGGGAGAAGGTCGCGTTTGCCGCCAGAGTCCCCCTCCCCCTTGTGGGGAGGGGTTAGGGGTGGGGGTCTTGTGGATCAAGGTGCGAAGCGCCGTATGTGCCGCTTTGCCCCTCATCCGGCTGCCGCCACCTTCTCCCCGTCGAGACGGGGAGAAGGACGCAAGGGGTTACCGTTCTGCCCCCTTCTCCCCGTCAGAACGGGGGTGAGGAGGGGTCGGCGTAGCGGAGCAATCGATCCAGTGAATCGATTGCACTGACGAACGGTCCCGGCAGGGGGATGAGGGGCAAATCCACTCCCTCCTTACTCCCCAACTCACTTCCGCTTCATCGCCTCAGCGAGGGCTGCTCCCAGTCCGCCCATGGAGGACTGCGGCTCGGAGGGGCCTTTACGGGCGTGGCGGGGGTCGAAGCGGGGGGCTTGGGGGCCGGATTTCGGTTCGCGGGAGACGGGGGCGGCGTGTTCGTCACGACGCATGGAAAGGCCGATGCGCTTGCGCTTCACATCCACCTCCACCACCCGCACCTTCACCACATCGCCTGCCTTGACCACCTCATGCGGGTCTTTGACAAAGCGGTCGGCGAGCTGGGAGACATGCACCAGCCCGTCCTGATGCACGCCGATATCCACGAAGGCGCCGAAGGCGGCGACATTGGTGACCGTGCCCTCCAGCAGCATGCCGGGCCTGAGATCGGTGATCTCGTTCACCCCCTCGGCGAAGGTCGCGGTCTTGAAGCTCGGGCGCGGGTCGCGGCCGGGCTTGTCGAGCTCGGCGATGATATCCTTCACCGTCGGCAGGCCGAAATGCTCGTCCACGAAGCGCTTCGGATCGAGGCTCTTCAGGGTGGCGCTGTCGCCCATCAGCGAACGGATGTCACGCCCGCAGGCGGCGACGATCTTCTTTGCCACATCATAGGCTTCGGGGTGAACGGCCGAGGCATCGAGCGGCTCCTTGCCGTTCGGAATGCGCAGGAAGCCTGCCGCCTGCTCGAAGGCGCGCGGCCCGAGGCGGGCGACCTTCAGCAGCTCCTTGCGGGTGGCAAAGGCCCCTTCCCGGTTGCGATGGGCGACAATCGCTTCCGCCAGCGAGGCCGAAAGGCCGGAGACGCGGGCCAGCAGCGGCGCGGAGGCGGTGTTGAGATCAACACCCACCGCGTTCACCGCATCTTCCACCACCGCATCGAGCGAGCGGGAGAGCCGCGCCTGATCGACATCGTGCTGATACTGGCCGACGCCGATCGATTTCGGCTCGATCTTGACGAGTTCGGCGAGCGGATCCTGCAGGCGCCGGGCAATCGAGACGGCACCGCGCAGCGAAACATCGAGATCGGGAAATTCCGCAGCCGCCAGCGCTGAGGCCGAATAGACGGAAGCGCCCGCTTCCGAGACGATCACCTTGGTGGGCTTCGGCGCGGGAAGCTCGGCGATGAGATCGGCCACCATCTTTTCCGTCTCGCGGCTGGCCGTGCCATTGCCGATGGCAATCAGCTCCACGCCATGCTTGCGGATCAGGCGGGCCACCTCCATCTGCGCGCCGCGCAGGTCATTCTTCGGCTGGAAGGGATAGACGGTTGCGGTATCCAGCAGCTTGCCGGTGCCATCCACCACCGCGACCTTGACGCCGGTGCGGATGCCGGGATCCAGCCCCATCGCGGGCCGCGAACCGGCAGGGGCCGCCAGCAGCAGATCTTTCAGATTGCGGGCAAAAACCTGGATTGCCTCCTCCTCCGCCCGCTCGCGCAGCATGCGCATCAGATCAAGCGAGAGCGATGAGGAGAGCTTCACCCGCCAGCACCAGCCCGCCACATCCGCAAGCCAGCTGTCGGCGGCGCCTGCTCGGGTGATGCCATAGGCCGCCTGGATGATGCGCTCGGCAGGCTTCACCGGGGCCGGATCCTCCTCATCAACGGTGATGGAGAGGGTCAGCACCTCCTCGTTCCAGCCGCGCAGCATGGCCAGCGCCCGGTGACCGGCGACCTTGCCCCAGCTTTCGGTATGGTCGAAATAGTCGGAAAACTTGGCGCCCGCCTCCTGCTTGCCCTCGACCACACGGGCCTTCACCACCGCATGGGCAACCATGTGCTCGCGCAGCCGCTTCAGGAGATCGGCATTTTCGGTCATGCCCTCGGCGATGATATCGCGGGCCCCCTCAAGCGCCGCCTTCACATCCGGCACGTCGGCGGTGAGATAGGCGCTGGCCAGCGCCTGCGGATCGGCTTTGCGGTCCGCAAGCAGCGCTTCGGCCAGCGGCCCGAGGCCACGCTCGCGGGCGATCTCCGCCTTGGTGCGGCGCTTCGGCTTGTAGGGCAGGTAGAGGTCTTCCAGCTCCGCCTTGGTGGTGACGGCATTGATCTTCGCCATCAGCGCATCGGTCATCTTGCCCTGCGACTGGATGCTCTCGATGATCGAGGCGCGGCGCTGGCCCAGCTCGCGCAGATAGGAAAGCCGCTCGGAGAGCGTGCGCAGCTGCGTATCATCCAGCCCGCCCGTCACTTCCTTGCGGTAGCGCGCGATGAAGGGAATGGTCGCCCCCTCGTCAATCAGCCCGACGGCCGCCACCACCTGCTCCGGCCGCGCCTGGATTTCCCCGGCAATCAAAGTGGCAATAAGGCGCTCGTTCATCAAATGGCTCCGACTCGTGCATTTCAACGGAAGGCGGACCATAGTGCCCGATTGCGGCAAGGCAAGACCAGAGCGCAAGCGGACTGGGGATTGAGGTCGCAAGAAAGATATCGGCCAATAGCCTGGGAGGGAACGGGCGTTACTCCGCCGCGTCAAAACGGCTCTTCAGGGCCAATTGTGCCGTCTCCGCATGGACGATTACAGTTTGTTCGGAAATATCAACCGCATAGACTGCAGCAAAGACTGCATTGACGAAGTCCTCGTGAAAGCGGTGATCCGCCTCGAGGTGATCAAGCGGGTGGAAATCCGGAAGCTCGTCGCCATCTTCAACCATACCTTCCAGATGAAGACCGAGCGCCTCTGCCCCCATGGCGAGCACGTCATCCACGCTGTCTCCTACGGAAACGCATCCGGGAAGGTCAGGAAAGGTGATGCCGAAAAGCTCTTTTTCCTGATGAATGAGGCCAACGATGTTCATTCCTTGTCCTCTTTGCCGGGTGGCCAGTTTAGGCCCGCCTGTGCCCAGATTGATCGCAGCGTACCACTGGTCAGATCCGCCTTTGGGTGCGGCACCGTTACCTTGCCCGTCCGTTCCGGATGAACCAGTTGCACATGACTGCCTTTCTGATTCTTCACAGTCCAGCCATTCCTCTTCAAAAGCGCGAGAACAGTAGCACTTCGCAAAAGGTGACCCCACTATACACCGACCATCGACGGCTGCAATTAATTCTATAATTCCTCATGAATGCATGTTCTGAATTTTCGCGCAAGTGCTTGCACTTTCCGTGCTTCGCGATAAACCCGCTCTCGGCAAAAGTCTGGCAGGAAAGGGCTATTCCATGAACGTGCTTCTGATCGGTTCGGGTGGGCGTGAGCATGCGCTGGCGTGGAAGCTTTCGCAGTCGCCGCTTTTGTCAAAGCTTTATGCCGCCCCGGGCAATCCCGGCATTGCGGACCATGCCGAGCTGGTAAAACTCGATCTCGACAGCCACACGGCGGTGATCGATTTCTGCCGCCTGATGGGCGTTGAATTCGTGGTGGTCGGGCCGGAAGCGCCGCTGGTGGCGGGGCTGGCAGACAATTTGCGCGCGGCGGGCATTGCCTGTTTCGGCCCCTCGGCGGCGGCGGCCCAGCTTGAGGGCTCGAAGGGCTTCACCAAGGATCTCTGCGCCCGCTTTGATATCCCGACCGGCGCCTACCAGCGCTTCAACAATGCGCCCAAGGCCAAGGCCTATGTGCGGGCTGAGGGCGCGCCGATCGTGATCAAGGCCGATGGCCTTGCCGCCGGCAAGGGCGTGACCGTCGCGATGACGGTAGAGGAAGCCTGCGCGGCGATCGACGACTGCTTCGAGGGGGCCTTTGGCGCAGCCGGTGCCGAAGTGGTGGTGGAAGCCTTTCTGGATGGCGAGGAGGCGAGCTTCTTCTGCCTCTGCGACGGCAAGACGGCGCTGCCGCTGGCCACAGCGCAGGATCACAAGCGCGTCGGCGATGGCGATACCGGCCCGAATACCGGCGGCATGGGCGCTTACTCGCCTGCCCCGGTGATGACGCCGGCGCTGATCGAGCGCACGATGAAGGAAATCATCGAGCCGACCATGCGCGGCATGGCCGAGATGGGCCATCCCTTTCAGGGCGTGTTCTTCGCGGGCCTGATGATCACCGCCAAGGGACCGGAGCTCATCGAATACAATGTGCGCTTCGGCGATCCGGAATGCCAGGTGCTGATGATGCGGCTTGCAAGCGATCTCCTGCCGCTGCTGCATGCCTGCGCGACCGGTACGCTCGATCAGGTGAAGGCCGAATGGAGCGATGACGTGGCGCTGACGGTGGTGATGGCGGCAAACGGCTACCCCGGCGCTTACGAAAAGGGCAGCGTGATCGCGCATCTGCCGGAAGAAAGTCTCGACGCCAAGGTGTTTCACGCAGGCACCGCCCGGCAGGGCGATGCGCTTGTCGCCACCGGCGGGCGCGTGCTCAATGTGACGGCAACCGGCAAGACGGTTTTAGAAGCGCAGGCAAGGGCTTACGCGCTTCTCGACCAGGTCGACTGGAAGGGCGGCTTCTGCCGCCGCGATATCGGCTGGCGGGCGGTCGCGCGGGAAAAGGCCTGAGACCGGCACGCGGTCTTTGCTGAAATTTAACCATCTCTTATCAGCGGATGGTAAGGGTCACCCGGTAAAGTGGGAAGGTCAAGATCGGCTTTCGTCCATACTGGGAATATGCCCATGCGCGCTGTCATCCTTTTGTCCCTGCTGCTTGCCGCTGGCACGGCCTCGGCCGAATCCACGATCAGTCTCAAGGACTTGCCGGAAGGCGGGAAAACCGAAGACAGCATCATCCGCATCGGCTGCAGCGTTTGCCCGGCGCCGAAACCGAAGACCAGCGGCTATCTGGTGCCGGATGTGCCCAAGGGCCAGTCCCGCTTCGAACTGAAGACGGTGAAGGGCGAGCAGCTGATCTATCGCGCCGATGCCATGCTCGGCGGCTCGCCGGTGCTTTTCATTTCCAAGGCAACACCGGAATGGATCGCCGCCCTGAAGCTGACGCCGACCGATGAAACCGCTGACGCCAAGGACGGCATCGACACGACCGCAACCACCTCGGCACTTGCCAATTCGCCGCTTCCGCCTGCGGTGAAAAAAGCTTTTGCCCGTCGCGGCCAACCTTGCCGGTTTCGGCACGGATCCCGCAAAGGCCACAGACGCCGCCAAGGCCCCTGCCCCGGCAGCCACACCCGCAGCCACTCCGGCAGCCCCGGCGCTTCCCGTTGTCGCCGCAACGCCCAAGCCGCTCGATACCGGAAGCTTCACGCTCCGCAACTGAGGCTGGCGCGCTTTACCCCACCGCCTGAACCAGCGCGTCCATTTCGCTCGGGGCGAAAACCTTTATGCCTGCGCGGCGGAGTCTGGCGGCGGTGACGCCGGAGCCGGGTTTGCGGTTTCCGGAAAAATGCCCGTCATAAAGATTGAGCGAGCCGCAGGACGGGCTGCCGTCAATAAGCAGCGCGACCGTGCAGCCGCGTTCGGTGGCAAGCGTCAGCGCATTGTCGGCGGCGGTGAGGAATTCGGCGGTCACGTCTGCGCCCAAAATGTCCAGCACGCGGGCTTTTCCATCCAGCACATCCTCGCCGGTCTTGCCCGGCTCGATTTCCGCAGGCGCGCGCGGAACAGGCATGCCGGCCGACATTTCCGGGCAGATCGAGACCAGCCGTCCCTCTGCCCTGAACAGCTCGAGTGCGGGATGGGAAAGCGGCTTGCCCTTGCCATCATAGCGCACGGGCTGGCCGAGAAGACAGGCGCTGATCAGGATCGATCCGGTCATCAGCACCTCTTCCCTCTTCCTCAGGTCTCCGATCCCCGTCAGCCGGAAATCTTCGAGAAATCGGCAACTGTGCCGGTGGCGGCGCGGATGAGCGACAGGAGCGCCAGACGGTTTGCGCGGATCGCCGCATCCTCGTCATTCACCAGAACATCGGTGAAAAACTGGTCGACGGGGGCACGCAGCGTCGAAAGCGCGGCCATGGCCGAGCGGAAATCCTCGCCCGCCACCGCCTTTGCCGCATCGGCAGAGGCAGAGCGGATTGCCGCATAAAGCGCCTTTTCCGCGTCAAGCGTCAGAAGCGCTTCCGAGACGCCATCGGCAACCACGGTGCCCTTCTTTTCTTCCGCGCCGAGAAGCTGCGTCGCGCGCTTTGCGCCCGCCAGAAGATTGGCGCCTTCCGCAGAGGTGATGAAGGCAGTGAGCGCCTCGACACGGCGGGCGATCATCAAAAGATCATCCGCATCCGGTGTCAGCACGGCATCGATCAGATCATGCCGCGCGCCCTGATCCTTCAGGTATACTTTCAGCCGCTCGTGGAAGAAGGAGAGAAGATCGGCATCGCTCACCACGCTTTTCAGCGGCAGGCGAATGCCCTTCTCGAGGATCATGCGCACCACGCCAAGGGCGGCACGGCGAAGGGCATAGGGGTCCTTCGAGCCGGTCGGCTTTTCATCGATGGCCCAGAAGCCGGTGAGCGTATCGAGCTTGTCGGCGAGCGCGACCGTGAGGCCGATCCGGTTTTCCGGCAGGCGGTCGGTCGGGCCGAGCGGCTTCCAGTGATCCTCGATTGCGGCAGCCACATCGGCATTTTCACCCTGAAGCAGGGCATATTTGCGGCCCATCGTGCCCTGAAGCTCGGGGAATTCGCCGACGGCCTCGGTGCGCAGATCCGCTTTCGCCAGCACCACGGCACGATCCACCGCCGCGGCATCGGCACCGACGACGGGTGCAAGCTTCGCAGCCAGCGAACGGATGCGCGCCACGCGCGCGCCCTGCGTGCCGAGCTTGGCATGGAAGGTCACATTCAGCGCATCGAGCTTTGCCATGCGCTGGTCGAGCGGCTTCTTCAGGTCGAGATCGAATTTTGCGGCAGAGGCGGCAAGCGTATCGAGATCGGGCAGATCGCCCTGATCGCGGGTCCAGAAATGCTTGGCGTCCGACAGGCGGGCGCGCACCACCTTGCCATTGCCATGCATGATTTCCTTGCCGCCATCGCTCGCCTCGATATTCGAGACCAGAATGAAATGGTTGGACAGGCTGCCATCATTCACACCCGCCTTGCGGGTGACGAAGCATTTCTGGTTGGTCTTGATGGTGAGCCGGATGATTTCGGCGGGGATCGCCAGATAATCCGCCTCGAACGTGCCGAGCAGCACCTGCGGATATTCGACAAGGCCGGACACCTCTTCCAGCAGCCCTTCGTCTTCCACCAGTTCCAGCCCGTTGGCAAAGGCGAGATTGGCGGCATCCTGCGCGATGATCTGCTTGCGGCGCTCGGCATCCAGCACCACCTTCGCCTTTTCGAGGCTTGCCACGTAATCGCCGAAGCGGCGCACGGTGATGGCCTCCGGCGCATGGAAACGGTGGCCATAGGTAACGTTCGAGGCGACGATGCCATCCACCTCGAAGGGGATCACCACCGTCTCGTCATGTTCGGGGCCGAACAGGCAGACGATCGATTGCAGCGGCCGCACCCAGCGCAGCGCGCCCGGCCTTGCGGAGGCAGCGCCGGAGCGCATGCTCTTCGGCCAGGGGAAATTCCGGATGATGCCGGGCATGATCTCGGCGACGATCTCTTCCGCCGCGCGGCCCGGACGGTTTACCACCGCCACATAGAAATCACCCTTTTTCGGGTCGCTCTGCACCTCTGCCTCGGAAATCGAGGAAAGGCCGGCCGCGCGCAGAAAACCTTCGATGGCCTTTTCATTGGCATCGGTGCGCGGACCCTTCTTTTCCTCGCGCACATCGGCGGAGCGGGCGGTGAGCCCGCGGATATCCAGCGTCAGGCGACGGGGTGTCCAGTATTCGCGCGCGCCTTCATAAGTCAGACCCGCCTCGACCAGCTGGTCGGTCACCAGCTTCTTCAGATCGCCCGCAGCCTTGCGCTGCATGCGGGCAGGAATTTCCTCGGAGCGGAGTTCAAGCAGAAGGTCAGGCATGGCAATGACGGATCCGGTTATGGAAAAGCTGTTTGCCGCCTCTACCAAGCCCCGGCTTAAATGTCACCAAGGGAATGCCGCTTTTGCGCAGAGTTCACGCCGCATTGACAGGTCATTGGGCTTCTCCTACCCTCAGCTCATGAGCACAGCCAAGCCGAATTATGCATTGGATCATTCCGAACCAGGCCTGCTTTCCCAGGCAGCCGGTGAGTGCATCAGTGCGGTGGAGGGGTTGCATCTGACACCGCGCATGCAGACATTTCTGGCCGAGACGAAATCTCTGACCGGCGACGAGCGGCGGAAACGGATACTTCGGATGCTGGCTGCGGATCAGGCCTGACATATGGTCTATGCGGCGGAAAATGATCCGCTTTGCTATCCCGGCACCAATGTGCTTGTGAACAGGCTGAACATACGCGAACAAGTTCTGCTGGATGAGTATGAACTGGCGTTTTTTCTCACCCGATCCGAGGAGCCATTTCCAACCGGAAATTTTGACAGCACCCATTACCGGGCTCTACACCGGCATCTTTTTCAGGATGTCTATTCCTGGGCAGGAACATACCGGACGATAAGGATCGGCAAAGGTGGCAACTGGTTCTGCTTTCCGGAGTATATAGACCGCGAAATGGACCGTGCATTGAATGCACTGAGGAGCAAAGGCTATTTCAGGGATCTGTCCCTGCCGGAGTTCCGATCTGCGGCAACCGGGCTTTTGGCAGATTTGAATGCAATCCATCCTTTCCGCGATGGCAACGGGCGCACCCAACTTTCCTTCCTGCTACTGCTGACACGATCATGCGGCCACAGTTTTCATGCAGAAGCGCTTGATCCTCACGAGGTCATGCACGCCATGATCGAGAGCTTCTCAGGAAGGACAAGGCCACTCGAACTGGTTCTGAAAAAGACAATCGGGGACTGATCCCTCACCAGCCGCCGCCACCGCCTCCGCCGCCACCACCGCCGGAACTGCCGCCGGAGAAGCCGGAGCTGCCGGAGGACTGCGGCTGGGGAATGGTGGAGGCAATCGTGGACGCGATGCTGCTGGTGAAGCCGGAGAAGCGGTCCGTATCGAAGCGGTGGCCGCTGTACCAGCCGGGCTGGTAGGTGCTCACCGTGCCTGCGGCAATCGCCGAGGTGAGCCAGCTGTGGAAGGCCTCGCTCCAGGGTTTTTCCACGCCCAGCGCCACCGCATAGGGCAGCAGCGTTTCGAAATGGCTGGGCGACATTTCCGGTGCACCTGCCATGTTCATGCGGTCGGCCTCGGCGAGCGTCAGATAGGTGCGCAATCCGTCGATGCCGTCCATCATCTCGCGGCCAAGCAGGGTCGGCGCGCCCATCAGGAAGGCGAAGACGACATTGAGAAGCGCCAGCGCGCCCGCCCCGAGCACGATCGGCAAGACATTGGAAGAGGGACCCGCAAGGGTTTCTCCCATGGTGCCGAGTAAGGTCGTTCCGGACATGAAGCCGATCAAACCGAGCACGAAAACCCGGTATACCCGGCTTTTCAACGGCACGCGCGCAAACCGGCCGTTGAAGAACTGCAGCATCACGCCGCCGAAACAGGCAGATGCAAGGGCCGTCACCACGGCTGTCCCCACCGTTTGCTGGTCGAGATGCCCGACATACAATGCGGCAGCGACAATCAGCCCGGTGATCACCACGCCGGCAATCACCACGCCGAGATTTGCGTTGTAATATTTGCCGACATTGCCGCTCTGCACGGCAGTCGCAAAGCGCTCGGCAAGCGATTGCACCCGCTCGCCATTGGTCTTGTTGATGGTGAAGGACCCTGTCTTCATCACCTCGTCATAGAGCACATCCTCGCCCTGCGGCAGCGGCCCGTCCGGGGCCTTGCCGGTGCGCCGGACAGTGAGGCTGCGGTCGAGATCGTCGAGCGTCACCAGCCCCTTGACCGCCAGCGACACGGCGGCGGCGGAAAAGGCGTTATAGCCGCTCACCGCCCCGTGGTTGTCGATGAAATGGAGAACTGCGGGCGAAAGCTTGCCCGGCGGGTCCCAGCGCGGCACCATCACGCCCTTCGGCGGATCGCGACCGATCCTGTCCCATCTGCTATAGTAGAAGGCAAAAAGCGCGAAAAACCCGATCCAGCCGATCAGCGCGGCCATGTTGTCCTGCAGGAGCCACATCAGCCTGCTGCCGGCTGTGGGTGGTGCAATTGCGGCCTTCGGCTGCGCGACCACGATGGTGAGCCCCTCGCCTGCTTCCAGCCGCGTCGTGGTGGCAATGGTCACCGTGTTGCCGGAAAGGGCGGTCACCTGCGCATCGCGGGCGGTCGAACCGGCAGGGCCGGTGAAGAAGGCAATATCGTCGTTCGAAACCGGCGCGGGCAGCGTCACATGCACGACGGCGGCAAGAATCGGGAATTCCCAGCCATTGCCCGTCACGTTCCAGTAAAGCTCGTCATGATCCTTGAAATAGCGGATCTGCCGGTCGGTGCGGTAATGGAATTCGTAGACATGCGGGCCGGGCGCGACCTCGCTATTGGCACTGCCCGCATAGATGCGGATGCCATTCGCCACATATTCCGTGCGGTAGGCTTCCTTGCCGCCATCGCGGGTGACGCCGACCAGCGTGAAGTCCACCTCGCCCTTGCGGCCGTTCGCATCCACCATGGTGAGCGGAAAGTCGCGGAAAATCCCGTGGCGGATGCGCGCGCCGGTTGCCTGCACGCTGATGGTTTCGGTCACGTCCAGCGTGCCATCCGCCTCCACCAGGATATCGGAACGATAGCGCGAGATCACCTCTTCGGCAGCGCGCGCCGGCAGGCCGGCAGCGAGAAGAACGACCAGCGCCCGGAGAAAAAGCAGAAGGCTGCGCGGCATGGAAAGGCCCCGGATCGGATGCAAAACGGTCAGAACTTCACCTGCGGCACGGCGCGATCGGCCTCGTTGGTGATTTCGAAATAGGCCTTCTTCTGGAAGCCGAACTGGCCAGCAATCAGATTGGAGGGGAAGCTTTCCACCTTGGTGTTCAGATCACGCGCCGCGCCATTGTAATAGCGCCGCGCCATCTGCAGATCGCCCTCGATGGTTTCAAGCGAGGCCTGCAGCTGCGAGAAATTCTGGTTCGCCTTGAGATCGGGATAGGCCTCGGCGAGCGCGATCACCTTTCCGAGCGCCTGGCTGAGCAGGCCTTCGGCCGCGCCGCGCGCGGCAACATCGCCCGCAGGCACGGCCTGCGCCTGATTGCGCCTAGAAATCACCTCGTCCAGCGTCGATTTCTCGTGGGCGGCGTAACCCTTCACCGTTTCGATGAGATTGGGAATGAGATCGGCACGGCGCTTCAGCTGCACATCGATGCCCGACCAAGCCTCTTCTGCCATCTGCCGCGAGCGCACCAGCCCGTTATACATCATCACGCCGAAGACGGCGATCACGGCAACGGCAATCAGGAAATACATGGCTTTTCTCCCAGAACAGGCAGCGGTGCAGGAGCGGGCAGAGTAATGCAGAAGCAAGCCCGCTGTGAAGCATTTTCAGTGGCCGCGCATTGGCGCCTGTCAATCGGCTGCGAAAAGGTCAAGAAAAACGCCCGGCGAGAGGGCTCGCCGGGCGCAGGTCAAAACCGCCGCATCTCCATCAAAGCCGTTCAGAGCGCCTTGTGCGACCCGTCGCAGAAGGGTGCGCCATCGGTCTGCTTGCAGGCGCAGAAGAACTTCGCGCCGCTTTCTTCCGCCTTCCAGGCCTGCGGCGAGAATTCGCTGCCCTTGTGCGAGCCATCGCAGAAGGGCTGGTTTGCCGACTTGCCGCAGGAACACCAGAAATAGGTCTTGCCCGCTTCCACCTCTACCCGAACCGGCGCCTTGGCCGCCACTGCACCCTTCATCGAAACTCTCCCCGGATCCTTGCCATTCGCCACCACGACGCAGACAGACACCCATGGTGACCCCAAAACCGCCTGCGCCGCAAGCGACCGATCGGTGAACAATGCGGTTGCAAATCAAATACGGCGCGGTGCCGCTGTCGCCCCGCGCCCGGCTGTCTCATCATTTGTGGAAGATCAGGCAATAGACCGGCAGGCCGGACTGCTTGCGCACGAAGCTGTCCTTTGCGGCAAGGTGATAGCCCTGCGCCTTCATCTCCGCCACATCATGCTTGAAGTTGGTGGAGCCCATCCACCACCAGGCGAGGTTCTTCGTGTTCGGCACGAACTCAACCTTGACGAGACCGGCGGAGAGATCGAAATTCTTGGTCGCACTGTCCTTGCATTCCACCGCAACCGGGATCAGGCCGCGGCGGTCATAGTCGCGGGTCACCTGCCAGAGCTTGCGACCGGTGATCCAGCCCGTGCTTTCCGCCTTGGCTGCGCCGCCTGCCAGAAGCACGAACAGTGCGACGGCCGTCATGATGCGCGTCATCATCGTCATTCGGAATATCCTTTCGAGAACCCCGTCGGCCCCGTGCCGACCCTTGCTGCTTGTGCAGAAAATGCGGGGATAATGCAACTCAAGCGTTCAGTGCTGCGCTGAACCGGCGCGATCCGGCCGCAAATTGCGCGATTGCCCGTTGCCCAGAGCGGGAAAATGCGAAACTCTTTGGCGAAACAATCGCGAGGAGCGTCCGCATGATCCTGATCGGCCAGTATGATTCGCCCTTCGTGCGGCGGGTGGGCATCGCCCTGACACTCTATGGCATCCCCTTCGAGCACCGGCCATGGTCGGTCTTCGGCGATCAGGAGCGGGTGCGCGCTGTAAATCCCGTCACCAAGGTGCCGGTTCTGGTGATTGCCGGGGAGGACGTGATCATCGAGAGCCACATGATGCTCGATTA
The DNA here is from genome assembly GCA_945952315.1 of uncultured Rhizobium sp. GTDB lineage: Bacteria > Pseudomonadota > Alphaproteobacteria > Rhizobiales > Rhizobiaceae > Gellertiella. The sequence continues at coordinate 112,732 of CAMFIE010000006.1, forward strand.
TCTCGACAGTCTCGTGCCGGAAGAGGCGCGGATGTTTCCCGCCCGCGAGCCAGAGCGGCACCGCCAGCTGAAGGTGGCGGCGCTTGGCACCGGCCTTGCCGAAAAGGCCGTCAGCCTGTTTTACGAAAAGCGGCTGCATAAGGAGATTTCCGAGGTCTGGGCAGAGCGCTGCGAGATGCAGATCCGGGCCACCCTTGCCGCACTGGAAAGCCAGCGCGCGGCAAGCGCCCTGCCCTTCTGGTCCGGCGAACGGATCGGCCATGCGGATATTGCGGTCGCGACCGCGCTGCGCTTTACCCGGGATGCGCATCCGGCGCTGATCGACTGGGCGGCCTATCCCGCCCTTTTGGCCTTTTCGAACCGGCTGGAGGCGATGGACGAATTCATCGCGATCTCTCAAGCCTTTGTCGCGCCAGCCTGAAGCCTTTACGGCTCAGGCCGCGTCGCGCGGAAGGTTTGCCCCGCCCGCATCCGTCATCAGGAAGGCCTCGCCGCAGGATTTCGCCAGCGCCCGCACGCGGCCGATATAGGCCTGACGCTCGGTCACCGAAATCACCCCGCGCGCATCGAGCAGGTTGAAGATGTGGCTCGCCTTGATACACTGGTCATAGGCGGGAAGCACGCAGCGATGCAGCGCGCCTGCCGCTTCCGGCTGACCGGCCGCGAGCAGCGCCTGGCATTCCTTTTCCGCATCGATGAAGTGCCGGTGCAGCATCTCCGTATTGGCAAACTCGAAATTGTGCCGGGAATATTCCTGCTCGGCCTGCAGGAACACATCGCCATAGGTGATTTTCTCCGCGCCCTCGCGGCCATTGAAATTCAGGTCATAGACATTGTCGACGCCCTGCACATACATGGCGAGGCGCTCCAGACCATAGGTGAGCTCACCGGAAACCGGCGAACACTCGATGCCGCAAACCTGCTGGAAATAGGTGAACTGCGAGACTTCCATGCCGTCGCACCAGCACTCCCAGCCGAGACCCCAGGCGCCCAGCGTCGGGCTTTCCCAGTCATCCTCGACGAAGCGGATATCGTGCAGCAGCGGATCAAGCCCGATTGCCTTCAGCGAGCCGAGATAAAGCTCCTGCAGGTTGGACGGGTTGGGCTTCAGGATCACCTGATACTGGTAATAATGCTGCAGGCGATTGGGGTTTTCGCCATAGCGGCCATCGGAGGGACGGCGCGAGGGCTGCACATAGGCGGCGCGCCAGGGCTTGGGACCGAGCGCCCTCAGCGTGGTTGCCGGATGGAACGTGCCCGCGCCCACTTCCATGTCATAGGGCTGCAGAACCGCACAGCCCTTGTCTGCCCAATAGGCATGCAAGGTCAGGATCAGCGCCTGGAAAGAGCGCTTCGGATTCATGTGATCAGGCGTGCTGGCATCGGTCATCAAGGGCGTTCCGTTTGATCGGTCAGATTGGCGGACTGGTGCCATGGCGACACGGGAGCGTCAAGTTTTTTGAGGGGCTGTGCCTCTTGCCGGTAATTTGTTTATACACAATATCAAAATATATGTATTCCTGTTATTCTAATATTATGAATTTCATTGCATGCTGTCATCCATGTTCAATAGCATGATGTGACCGCTGCCATGAAAGCGACGTGTCTGAAACCCCTTTGTGCACTATTCCGTCGTCTCGGACAGGAAAGACGAGGTAATTTCGCGATCATTACGGCCCTGTTGCTGGCTCCGTTGATGGCCGCTGTCGGCTTTTCCGTCGATCTGAGCCATGCCTACAGCCTGCGCGCTTCGATGCGCGAGGCCGCCGATGCGGCCATACTGGATGCGCTTTCCGATTCCGCACTGGAACAAATCTATAAGGGAGCCGCCATAACCCCGGAGCAACTGAAAAGGCTTGCAGTGCGCGCCGAACAGAATTTCGACGATATCATGCCCCGAAAAGCACTCATGGAAACCGGTGCTTCTCCTTCGGCGACCGTTTCCATCGCAGGGAACCAGATCAATGCGACCTTGACCTATAGCGGCGCGATGCGGACCGAATTCCTTCGGTTATTCGGGTTCAGCGCGCTGGGCATATCGGGGAAGGCGCAGTCCCGCGCCAATCTTCCGCAATTCACCGATGTGAATATCCTGATCGACAACAGCCCTTCCATGCTGATTGCCGCAAATGACGCCGAGCGGGCGAAACTCATGAGGGTGACGGGCGACTATGCCCGTCGGAACAATCGTCCCATGGACGTGAATGGCTGCGCCTTTGCCTGCCACGATCTCGATCCGGACCCGGAAACGGTGATGAACTATTACGACCTTGCACGCAGCGCGGGTATCCGGCTGCGCATCGACACGGTCAAAAGCGCCCTGCTGGAGTTGCTGGATGCCGCTTCCTCTACCGCCAGCCAAGGCAACCAGTTCCGCTACAGCCTGTATGACTTTGGCGACAGCATGACCACGATCATGACAAACTATGTGATGAACAGGCTGAAGAATGAAACCGACGTTGCGAAAGTCAAGGCGGCTGTCGCGATGGAACAGCCGATGACGACGCCCTATGCCGATTTCATCGGCAAGGCAGGGTCATCGCCGGAAATGGCACTGGAGGAACTGCAGTTGTCCATTCCGCGCGGCGGCGATGGCACGACCGAGGCATCCAGAAAGCAATTGCTGATCTTCTTCACGGATGGTGTCTCGAACAGCCGGAGTGTTTTCAATTGTGCCGGGCAGCGCTGGCCGCCATACGGCCAATGCACCGGGCCGTTTCAACCGGCGATCTGCGACCAGCTGAAGCGGCGCGGCATCCGCATCGCCATCCTTCACACCGCTTATCTGCCGATCCCCTCCAGTCCCTATTTCATTCAGCGGGTGGCCCCTGTCCTTCCGCAGATCGAGCCCAATCTGCGAACCTGCGCAAGCCCAGGGCTCTATCGCAACGTGGAATACGGCCAGCCCATGGATGACGCACTGAAAAGCCTGTTCCAGCAAAGCCTCCACAATGTGCGCCTGACGCGGTGAGGCCCGGATCAGGCTTCGCCCGAGGAATAGGTACATTATAAAATAAAGCTAATTAAAGAGAATCATATTATTCGGATGTTTTTGAATTCATGCGAGACTGCCTCCCAGGTTTCTCCATCCAGCAAAGAGTTTCGCCATGTCCAGACAATTTCTCACCTCGGCCCGCCGCCTTCTCCGTCATTTCTTTCGGGAACGCCATGGCCATTTAGGCGTGATGACGGGACTGATGATGCTACCACTTATGGCTTTTGTCGGCGTGGCGGTGGATCTCAGCCATGCCTACAGCCTGCGGACAGCCCTGCGCGAGGCGGCGGATACGGCCGTGCTCGACATCGTGTCCAATTCGTCATTGCAGGAACTCTATCAGGGTAACGGCATCACGCCCGGACAGTTGGTGAACCTCGCCCGCAGGGCCGAACGAGTTTTCAGCGAACAGATCCCCGACAATGTCAAGAATCAGAGCAACCACCCCTCTGCCCGGGCCAATGTAACGCTCACGGGCACGACGATCAGTGCGAGCCTGAGCTTTACCGGCGATATGCCCACCTCCTTCGTGCATATTATTGGCTTCAACACCTTGCGCATCACCGGCGAAGCGGCATCCAGCTCGAACATGTCGCTGTTCACGGATGTGCACTTCCTGTTCGACAACAGTCCCTCCATGGCGATTGCCGCCAATGATGCCGAGCGCCTGCGGATGGTGCAGATGACAAAGGACTACGAAAGAGCGATGAAGCGCGGCTTTAATCTGAATGGTTGCGCCTTCGCATGCCACGACCTGAGCGGAAATCAGCAAACCGCGGAAAACTATTTTCCGCTTGCCCGCGCGGCAGGCATAAAGCTGCGCATCGACACGATGAAGGATGCGGTGACCCAATTGCTGGATGTGGCCGCAGCAAGCGCGGGCGATCCGGACCAGTTCCGCTATTCTGTCTACGATCTCGGCGACAGCTTGACGACCGTCAATCGCAACGGGCTCGAAATACGCACGCGATACGAAAAGGATATCGCAAAGGTGAAGCGGACTGTCGCAGCGATTGAACCGATGTCCACGCCCTATGCGTCCTTCAATTCCAAAGCCGGATCACCGCTGGATTTTGCGCTGGCCTTTCTGGATTACATGATCAACACGATCGGGAATGGCTCGACCAAGAACAACCGGCAGCAACTCGTGATTTTCATGACGGACGGCGTCGCGAACGCAATGAACATACAAGGCTGCACCACGCCCACATGGTCCAACGGACAGCAGTGCACGGCGCCGATCCTTTACGAGAACTGCAATGAAATGAAGAAACGCGGTATTCGCATTGCAGTCCTCTACACGGTCTATCAGCCGATGCCGTTCAGCCCCTATTATGTGCAGCGGGTCTCTCCTTTCGCTCCGCAGATCCGGCCCGCCCTTGAGGCCTGTGCTTCGCCCGGCCTGTTCCGCAACGTCGAATATGGCGAGAGCCTGGACGATGCGCTGAAGGCACTCTTCAAACGCAGCATTCAATATGTGCGCCTCACCCAGTGACAGAGGTCGCGGCAGAGGCACAACCGCTTCTGCCGCAAGCCCGACGTTCCTTTTTGGGAAAATCCGGGAAATGGCGTTTCACGGCCTTTTGCTTCGAAGAGGTTCAAACCGGGAAAGTCGGGAAAAACGCATCAACACTTTAAAAATTTTTTCGGCGCGGAGAGAAAGTGTGGCCTGCGGCAGACAGGCGGCCCCTGTGCGGAAGTGAGACAGCCGTTTCAGATCGGGTCCCGAAACGGGACAGGACCGTTCAGAAACGGAACATCCGTTTCAAATAAAAACATGTATAGCCTAAATTTACCCACGAAAAATATCAATCTAGAACGGTTAATGAATACATCGAACCAAATTACAAATCATTCAATTCGATAAAATTGCGCCTTTTTCGTTTGCCTCTATTTATGAATTTGCTGCGATATTGATCCTGCAAAGACCGGAACGGCGTGCAACGAGCAAATGACTACAGAGTAGAGCAATACCAATACTACCGGATGGGAAGCATGTTTCATGAAGAAGCCTCTGCTCCCGGAAGGAAAAAGCATATTAACGGCCATCTTTTGCATGACGCAGAAGTTTAAAATTCCCCTCGGGGAGCGGCGCCTGGCCAGCGCCGTCTTTTCATCCGGATGAGCCGGAGAAAAGCGGAATTCCAGTCCTTCGGGGCATGAAGCCCCAGTCACAAGGATGGATCGACGGTTTGAGGGCATGATGGGGCGGCATGAGCCGACCCCGCCCAGTGGACGGCCAGGCGCGATGTCAGCGCGGGCCGTCGTCCTGCCGCAGGCGGTATTCTCCGGTTTCCGGATCCTTCACCAGCGTCCCTGTCGCGCCCGACTGGCGCTCCTTCTCGATCTCCCGGTTCTTGCGGGCCAGCGCCTCCGCATCCTTCACGAAGCGGCGGTAAAGCAGGATCGCGCCGACCAGAAGCAGGCCGAGCAGGATCAGTTGCACCATCTCATTTCCCCGTCGTCAGAGCCCGTAGCGCGACCAGAGCGCCCGTTCCTCTACGGATTGCACGATTCCCTTCGCCAGCGAAGCGGCAATTGTATCGGCTCCCGGCAGCGTCCCCCTGACCGCAGGCAGGCGGCGGCCGAACATCGAGCGCGGGCTTTCCACCAGTTCCATCTCGGTCTTTTCGCCGAAGCGTTCACGCAGAACCTCGCGCAGGCTGCCGATGGCATCGACAAGCCCGAGCTCCAGCCCGCGCTGGCCACTCCAGAACAGGCCGCTGAAGAGATCGGGATCATCCTTCAGCCTTGCCCCGCGCCGCTCCTTCACCATGTCGATGAAGACCTGATGGATATCCTTCTGCATGGAAAGAAGATGGGCCACATCCTCCGCCTTTTCCGGGGAGAAGGGATCGAGGATCGCCTTGTTGGAGCCTGCCGTATAGAGCCTGCGCTCCACGCCCGCCTTTTCCATCACGCCGGTAAAGCCGAAGCCGCCGGAGACCACGCCGATCGAGCCGACGATCGAGGTCGGATCGACGAAGATCTCGTCGCCCGCCAGCGCCAGCATGTAGCCGCCCGAGGCCGCCACATCCTCCACAAAGACCAGCACCTGCTTGTCATGCTCCTTCGCCAGCGAGCGGATGCGCTGGAAGATCATCCGCGACTGCACCGGCGAGCCGCCCGGCGAATTGATCATCAGCGCAACGGCCGGGCAATCCTTGCGGTCAAAGGCATCTTCCAGTGCCGCCGCCACGCCCGAAAGGCTGAGGCCGGACTGCAGGAAGCCGCTTTCGGCGGTGATCGCCCCATGCAGCCGCACGACCGGAATGACGGTCTTTTTCTTGCGCAGCCGCTTTGGCAAGAGGCGTTTCAAAAAGCCGAACATGGGCATCTCCTGATGGCGTGGCAGGCCGCACAAGGGGCGGCACCGCACGGTTGATTGAAGCGAAGATGTATGCACCCTTTCTAAAAATGCAAGCGACTTGGCGGCTTCCCTCCCGGAATTCCGGTCGGTGAACAGCAAAAATCCGTCAGAAATCAGCCCATTGCCCTTGTTTCCCGGCAAAACGGCCCTTTACTCCTTATTGCAAGTCATTATCATTATCATTCCAGGTGAGCGATCATGACGGGTCGCGGGAAGGATCGATGCTGGACAAGGCTGACAATCAGGGCTTTCGGGAAGCGCGGGGCGAGGCCTCGCTGGCCGACGTGCATGGCACGATTGCGGTTGCAAGCCGTGGCTCTGGCTGGAAGCGGGCGGCCGCCTTCATCGGCCCCGGCTATCTGGTTGCCGTCGGCTATATGGACCCGGGCAACTGGGCGACCTCGCTCGCCGGCGGTTCGCGTTATGGCTATGCGCTGCTGTCCGTCGCGCTGCTTTCCAATTTCATGGCGATTATCCTGCAATCGCTTTCCGCCCGGCTGGCGATTGCGACTGGCCGCGATCTGGCACAGGCCTGCCGCGACAGCTATTCCCGACCCGTCTCGCTGGTGCTCTGGGTGCTGGCCGAAATCGCCATTGTCGCGACCGACATTGCCGAGGTGATCGGCACGGCCATCGGCCTGCAGCTGATCTTCGGCCTGCCGCTCGAGCTTGGCGTTCTCATCACCTCGCTCGATGTGTTCCTGATCCTCGGACTGCAGAAGCTCGGCTTCCGCTGGGTGGAGGCTTTCATCATCTTCATGCTGGGGGTGATTGCGCTCTGTTTCGGGGTGCAGATCGTGCTTGCCGATCCGGACTGGGCGGCCGTGGCGCATGGCTTCCTTCCCTCGATGCGGATCGCGACCGATCCCGGCATGCTCTATCTGGCGCTCGGCATTCTCGGCGCGACAGTTATGCCACATAACCTTTATCTGCATTCGGGCATCATCCAGACGCGGGCCTATGGCGACAGCCTGCCGGAGCGGCGCGAGGCGCTGCGCTTTGCCACGCTCGATTCCACCGTCGCCCTGCTGCTCGCCCTGCTGGTCAATGCCTCGATCCTGATCCTTGCTGCCGCCGCCTTCAACGAAAATGGCAGGACGGATATTGCCGAGCTTGGACAGGCGCATGCGCTGCTCTCGCCCATGCTCGGGGCGGCGATTGCGCCCACCCTCTTCGGCATTGCGCTGATTGCCTGCGGCATCAATTCCACCGCAACCGCAACGCTTGCCGGCCAGATCGTGATGGAAGGCTTCATCCGCATGAAGCTGAAGCCGTGGATCCGGCGGCTGGCGACGCGCGCGCTCGCGATCATTCCCGCCGCAATCGTGACCCTCTTCTACGGAGAAAGCGGCACGGCGGAGCTTCTGATCCTCAGCCAGGTGGTGCTGAGCCTGCAGCTTTCCTTCGCCGTCTTTCCGCTGGTGATCTTCACCGCCGACCGGCTGAAGATGGGCGCGCTGGTCGCCCCGCGCTGGCTTTCGGCCCTTGCCTTCCTCACCGCGTTTCTGATTGCCGGGCTGAATATCAAGCTGGTCTATGACTTCTTCTTCGGCTGAAGGCGCGGATAGGCTTTGCGGCCATTGTTGAGATCATCGACCACCGCCGAAAAGCGGTGCGTGCCCTCCTCATGCATCAGAAGCGGCGCGCGCAGCGACAGGCGCGCCCGCGAGCCCTTGATCGCGGTGACCAGAATGCGCACCGCATTTTCGCCCGCCCGCGGGTGAAGTGCCGTCACCTCCAGCCCGCCGAACCGCCTGCCGCAGGCGGCAATGATCGCCGCAATCGATTCCGGCCTCGCAATCAGCGACAGCTGGCCGCCGGGTATGAGGATCGCGCCCGCCGTGCGGATCCAGCTTTCGAAGAGATCATCCGTCATGGCATGGGCTTCGGCCTTCAGCGCATCCGGGGTGAGCCGGTCGCCGGGATCGTTGAAGGGCGGGTTCATGATCACGTGGTGGAAGTGGTCATCGGCAAGCCCGGCGGCAAGGCGGGCCCTTCCGGTCAGCGTCACATCCGCTTCCAGCACCTGAAGGCGCGGGGAAATCGCCGCGTTTTCGGAAAGCGCCAGCCCCTTGCGGGCAAAACTGGCCATATCCGGCGAGCGCTCGACGAGAAGCACCTCCGCCTTCTCCAGCCGGGCCGCAACCGCCATGCCGGCCGCACCGGCGCCTGCGCCGAGATCGGCAACGCGGATCGCCCGGTCATCGGCAACGAGGGCTGCAAGCAGCATCGCATCCATGCCGGAGCGATGGCCGCGCCCTTTCGGCTGCACCACATGGAAACGGCCATAATGGAAGGCATCAACGGTTTCGGCCGGAGTGACATCATGCATCGCGCAGTTCCGCGCCCAGCCCGGCTTCGGTGAGAATACGCCTTGCGCGGTCGATCTCGTCCGCATCCACCAGCAGGCGGCGCTGGAACGCGCCGATCGAGCCCTCCAGCACGCTCATCGACTGATCGGCGATGAAGCAATGGATGCCGAAATCGCCGAGCAGGCTTTCCGCGTAGGACAGCACCACCGGATCATTGGTGCGGATAAGTTCGTGCATGGACCTTATTTCCGTCAAATTTACGCGAGGCGGGACAATTCGCCTCTTGCCGCTCGGAACGGTGCTTTCTATTGTTCCGCCACGAGATTGTTGAAGGAGTCCCAACCCTTGGGCGTGGTTATACCGCTTGAAGAAAGCAAAAACAAACAGGCATCCGTGAAGCCGCTCGTCGATCTGACGCGCGAAGGCATGGAGCGGGTGAACCAGTTGATCCTTTCCAAGGCCGGTTCCGATGTGCAGATGATTCCGGAAGTGGCCAATCACCTGATTTCGTCGGGTGGAAAGCGGCTGCGCCCGATGCTGACGCTCGCCTCGGCCGCCATGTTCGGCTATCAGGGCGACCACCACGTGAAGCTCGCGACCGCCGTGGAATTCATGCATACGGCCACCCTTCTGCATGACGATGTGGTGGACGAAAGCGATCTGCGCCGCGGCAAATCCACCGCCCGGATGATCTGGGGCAACCAGGCAAGCGTGCTCGTCGGCGATTTCCTGCTTGGCCAGGCCTTCCGCATGATGGTGGATGTCGGCTCGCTCGATGCGCTGGATGTGCTTTCCACCGCCGCTTCGGTGATTGCCGAGGGTGAGGTGCTGCAGCTTTCCGTCGCCAAGAACATGGAAACGACGGAAGACGAATATCTGTCGGTGATCCGCGCCAAGACCGCAGCCCTTTTTGCCGCCGCCGCCGAAGTGGGGCCGATCGTGGCAAAGACCGACAAGGCCGGCCGCAATGCGCTGAAAAGCTATGGCATGAACCTTGGCCTTGCCTTCCAGCTGGTCGATGACGTGCTGGATTACGGCGGCAAATCCGCCGATCTCGGCAAGAATACCGGCGACGATTTCCGCGAAGGCAAGATCACGCTCCCGGTCATCCTTGCCTATCGGCGCGGCACGGACGAGGAGCGCAGCTTCTGGCGCAATGCCATCGAGAAGGGCGAGAACTCGGACGAGAACCTCGAAAAGGCAACCGCCCTCATCCAGAAATATGGCAGCCTTGCCGATACGACCGCGCGCGCGCTTCACTACGGCGCCATCGCCCGCGATGCGCTTGCCCCCCTTCCCGACAGCCCCTGGAAAACCGCCCTGCTCGAAGTCATAGACTTCTGCGTCGCCCGGGTGAATTGATGCTGTCAAAGCCCGGCAAGACTTGATCCGGGCTTTCTCCGTCCTCTGCTGCGGCAGGTGCCAATCTTGCAGCGCGGAGGCAAAAAAGCCATTGTTCAGCGAATCATGGAGACGGCAGGCGCCGTCCCAGCGCGCCGGACCCTTCGATGAAAGGCCATTTCATGCGGCAGAAAATTGCCATTCGTCTTCTCTCGGGCGCCGCCATGGCGGCCCTTGTGTTGAGCTTTGCCCCGTCTGCCTTTGCTGCGGGTTCCGGCGAGACTGCGCCTGCGGCGGTGGAGCAGACGTTTGATCCGGGCACCATCGGCTCCTTCTCCGGGGCCTTTCTTGCCGCCCGCACCGCCGATGTGGACCGCGACTATGCCAATGCCATCGCGCTTTACAAAAAGGCGCTGGAGCTCGAGCCGGACAATACCGAAATCCGCGAGCGGCTGATGGTCGCCTCCTTCCTCTCCGGTGATTTCGACGGCGGGGTGAAGATTGCCGAGCAGCTGAAATCCGATGTCGCCGTGGAGCGCATCACCATCGTAACCCGCGGGCTCGATGCGCTGCGCCGTGGCGATTATGCAGGCGCTGGCAAACTGTTCAAATATGAGGGGCCGAACGATCTCGACCGGCTGATGAACAGCCTGCTTCTCGCCTGGTCCACCTTCGGCGAGGGCAAGAAGGACGAGGCGCTGAAGATGATCACCGACCTCAAGGGGCCGGAATGGTTTGCGATCTTCAAGAATTATCATGCTGGCGCGATGGCGGCCGCAGCCGGTGACATCCACAAGGCGCGCTCGCTTCTCAATGCCGCCGTGGTGGACAAGGATGGCGGCTCGACCGCGCCCGATACCTACATGCGCGCCGTAATGGCGCTCGCCCGGCTGGAAGCGGCCGATGGTAATAAGCAGAAGGCAGCGGATGCGATTGCCGTCGGCGACCAGTTCATCAACAATTACGCGCCGCTGAAGGCGCTTGGCGATGCGATTGCCAAGGGCGACAAGCCGGAGCAGCAGGTAAAGACCGCCGCGCAAGGGGCGGCTGCCGTGCTCTTTTCCATCGGCGGCGCGCTGAACCGGCAGGGTGCGGATGAGGCGGTTGCGCTTTATCTCAACGTGTCCCACGCGCTTGATCCCGACAGCGCCGATACGCTGGTGCTGCTGGGCGGCCTTGCGGAAGCGGGCGGGCAGTCGGAAAAGGCCGTGGAATTTTACCGGCAGGTGCCGGAAAGTTCGCCGCTGCGCCGCATTTCCGAGCTGCAGCTCGGCCTTGCCCTTGCCACCACCGGCAAGCAGGACGAGGCCCGCAAGCACCTGAAGGCGCTGATCGAGAGCGACCCGAAGGATATCCGCTCCTATCTCGCCTATGGCAGCGTGCTTTCCGATGCCAAGGACTATCCGGAAATGGCGAAGAACTACGATCAGGCCATTGCCGAAGTGGGCAATGTGAAGGATCGCAGCCTCTGGTCGCTCTATTTCCAGCGCGGCATTGCCTATGAGCGGCTGAAGCAGTGGGAAACCGCCGAGCCGAACTTCAAGAAGGCGCTGGAGCTCAATCCGGACCAGCCGCAGGTGCTGAACTATCTCGGCTATACCTGGGTGGACCAGAACCGGAACCTCAAGGAAGGCATGAACATGATCAAGCGCGCCGTCGAGCTTCGGCCCGACGACGGCTATATCGTCGACAGTCTCGGCTGGGCCTATTATCGCCTTGGCCGCTTTGCCGATGCGACCGAGCAGCTGGAGCGCGCGGCCGAACTGAAGGCCGGTGACGCGACGATCAACGACCATCTGGGGGACGCCTACTGGCGGGTCGACCGCAAGCGCGAGGCCGTCTACCAATGGCAGCGCGCGCTGGTGATGAAGCCGGAAGCCGCCGAAATTCCGAAGATCGAGGCAAAGATCAAGAATGGCCTGCCGGAACTGACGCCGGAAGAAAAGGCCAATGCCGAAAAGGCAGCGCCCGCTACCAAGGATGCAACCAAGGATGCCGCCGAGCCCGCGCCGAAGGACCCTTCGAGTAGTGGCGAAAGTGGCAAGGCGCCAGTGGTGGAGCCCACGGAGGCTTCCGCAGCCGACGCCACCGATTACACCGTGATCGAGGGTGACAGCATCTGGCGGATCGCCAAGAAACTGCTCGGCGACTGGAAGCGCGGCATCGAGATCATCAGGCTCAATCCGGATCTCATGAAGAATCCGGACCGGCTGAAGATCGGCCAGGTGCTGAAGGTGCCCGCAGGCGCAAACTGAGCCGCAACCGGATGGTGAGCCTCAGCGAACCGGCCCATGCCAAGATCAACCTCGCCCTGCATGTGACCGGGCAGCGCAGTGATGGCTATCACCTGATCGACAGTCTGGTGACCTTCACGGAGGCAGGCGACCGGATCGACGCAACACCGGCCGAGGCTGACCGCTTCACGCTTTCCGGCCCCTTTGCCGCTTCACTTCAGGGCGCGGATGCGGCCGACAATCTGGTGCTGAAGGCGCGCGATGCGCTGCGCGCTGCCCTTGCCGCCCGGGGCGGGAGCGCCCCTTTCGTGCATCTCCATCTCGTAAAGAACCTGCCGGTCTCCTCCGGCATTGGCGGCGGCTCGGCGGATGCGGCAGCCACCATCCGCGTGCTCGAACGCCTCTGGCAGGCGCGCCTGCCGGAAGCGGAGCGCGACCGGCTGGCGCTGAAACTCGGGGCGGATCTGCCGATGTGCCTGCGCTCGCGCCCGCTGATTGCCCGTGGCATCGGCGAGGAGATCACGCCGGTTACGCTGCCCGCCCTGCCGATCCTGCTCGTCAATCCGCTGAAGCCGGTCTCGACACCGGCAATCTTCCGGCTGCTGACAAACAAGGAGAACCCGCCGATGCCGGCCTTCGGCCCTTTCGAAACGCTCGCCAGCCTGAAGCCTCTGCGCAATGACCTGCAAGGTCCGGCGGAAAGGCTGGAACCGGCGATTTCCACCGTTCTTCAACGACTGGCAGCAAGCGGCGCGACCGTCGTTCGCATGTCCGGCTCCGGCGCCACCTGCTTTGCGCTTTATGCCGACCACCCAAGCCTTTACCGCGCGGCAGAGGCGATGAAGGCCACCGAGCCCGACTGGTTCATCTGCCCGACCCTTACCCTCGCCTGACGCCTTTTCAACAGGCGGAACAATTTTGTTCTTGCAATGTTCTCTTATTCGCGCTAGGAAAAAAGTCAGAAAACGGGACGGCATCCCTGGGGTTGCCGAAAGACCGATGGCCCGGCCAGCGCCGGTGATGCCATTGAGGAGCGATCGATGAGTGACGTTGCCTTTGCCGGGCAGGACGCTTTCGCGCCTGCCCATACGGCAGATATTGCCGAACATCTGCTGCAGGCCTCCGGGCTGCGGATCGACATTGCGCGCCGCAAGGGCCGCGGTGCGGGCATGAACCCGGACGGCCGCTTCGAGGCAAAGACCCGCGAAAGCTTTGACGACGGCTGGCAGTCGCTGGAGGAGCTCGAGCCCTTCCGCACCGAGGTGCAGGTGGAAAAGCCGCGCACGATCATCACCCGCAATGAATCGCCGGATATTCCCTTCGACCGCTCGATCAATCCCTATCGCGGCTGCGAGCATGGCTGCATCTATTGTTTCGCGCGGCCCACCCATTCCTATATGGGGCTTTCGGCGGGGCTGGATTTCGAATCCAAGCTGTTTGCCAAGCCGGATGCGGCCCGTCTTCTGGAGCGGGAGCTTTCGAAGCCCGGCTACAAGCCGCGCACGATTGCAATCGGCACCAATACCGATCCCTATCAGCCGATCGAGAAGGAATGGCGGATCATGCGCCAGATCCTCGAAGTGCTGGAAAAGGCCTCGCATCCGGTGGCAATCGTCACCAAGTCGGCGCTCATCCTGCGGGATATCGATATTCTCTCGCGCATGGCGGCGAAGGGGCTGGTGAAGGTCGGCATTTCGGTGACGACGCTCGACCGCAAGCTGTCCCGGCTGATGGAGCCGAGGGCCGCAACCCCTTCGCGACGGCTGGAGGTGATCCGGGCGCTGTCGGAGGCGGGCATTCCCGTGGCGGCGATGATGGCGCCGATCATTCCCGGCCTCAACGATCACGAGATCGAGCATCTGCTGGATTCGGCGGCGGCTGCGGGCGCGAAGGAGGCAAGCTATGTGCTGCTTCGCCTGCCCTTCGAGGTCAGCCCGCTGTTTCGTGAATGGCTTCTCAGCCATTATCCCGACCGCTACCGCCGGGTGATGTCGCTGATCCGCTCGATGCGCGACGGCAAGGATTATGACAGCGAATTCGGCAAGCGGATGAAGGGGGCTGGCCCCTATGCCTGGCAGATCAGCCGCCGCTTCGAGATGACGACCAAGCGTCTCGGCCTCATCCGCCGCTCGGTGCTTTTGCGCGACGACATTTTCAGCCCGCCGGATGGCGCGGGCGTGCAGCTCAGCCTGCTGTGACACCCCTTTCGGCCGCCCCGCCCTGATGGCGGCCGGATCGCCCCGGGACCCGCCGCCCTGAGAGCCGGTTTTCTTTGAACCGGCCTGTCCCGAGGGCTTGCAGGAGATCGGTGCGGCGTGCTTCTCTTCGCCGCATGAAACGAAGCACGCCCGCCGATTCTCCCGCACTGTTCGAGCTTCTGGCAAACCGTCCGGATTTCAATCTGGAGCGGGCGCTGATGCGTGACGGCTATGCGCGCGTGGCCGGTGCCGACGAGGCAGGCCGCGGGCCGCTGGCAGGCCCGGTTGTGGCCGCGGCCGTGGTGCTTGATCCCGACAACATCCCTGCGGGCCTCAATGATTCGAAGAAGCTCTCGTCCGCCCAGCGCGACGGGCTCTATGCCGATATTCTGGCGAGTTCGATGGTCTCCATCGCCTCCTCCGGCCCGCGCCGGATCGATGATACCGATATCCTGAAGGCAAGCCTCGATGCCATGCGCCGAGCAATTGCCGGGCTTGCGCTGCCGCCGTCCTTTGCGCTGTTCGATGGCCGTGACGTGCCGCCCGGCCTCACCTGCCCCGGCAAGGCGGTGGTCAAGGGCGATGGCCGCTCGCTCTCCATCGCCGCCGCCTCGATCATCGCCAAGGTCACCCGCGACCGGATGATGGATCAGGCCGCCCGCATCTATTCCGCCTATGGCTTCGAGGTGCATGCCGGTTATGCCACCGCTTTCCACCGCGACCGCATCGCCGAACACGGCCCCTGCCCGCTGCACCGCATGACCTTCCGGCCACTCACGGGTTTTGCGGGGGAGTAAGTCTCCGCCCCTACCCGCCTCCCCCCCTCTGCCCTGCCGGGCATCTCCCCCCGCTCCACCTGCCGTCATGCCCGGGCTTGGCCCAGGCATCTGCCGTGGGATGCGGCATACGGAACGGTCGAGAGCCTGGATGCGACAGCAGATCCTCGGGACAAGCCCGAGGATGACGTTGTTGCCGATGTTCCCGTCTGCAGCGGAAAGCAGGGAAAATGAAGCTGCCGTCCGGTCCATTCTCCCCTCCGTCATGCCCGGGCTTGACCCGGGCATCTGCCGCGGGATGCGGCATACGGAACGGTCGAGACCATGGATGCGGCAGCAGATCCTCGGGACAAGCCCGAGGATGACGAAGGGTATTGGGTGAGGCAGCCAAAACAAAAAACCCGGCACAAAGGCCGGGTTTTCCAAATTCAGAACGGTCGATGACCTCAGTTCAGGCGGGCCTTGACCTCACCCACGGCCTGGGCGAAGAGATCGGACTGCACGGCCTGGTCGGTGCGGCCGGCGATGACCTTTTCGGCAGCGGCGATCGCGAGATCGACGGCAGCACCCCGCACGGCGGCGATGGCATCGGCTTCGGCCTGACGGATCTTCTGTTCCGAAAGCGCGTTGCGGCGGGCGACGAATTCTTCCGTCTTGGCCTTGGCTTCGGCCGCAAGTGCCTCGGCTTCACGCTCGGCGCTGGCGACGATCTTGGCAGCGTCTGCTTCGGCTTCCTTGCGCTTGCGCTGGTATTCGGCCAGCAGCTGCTGGGCCTCTTCACGCAGGCGCTTGGCTTCGGAAAGATCGTTGCGGATCTGGTCGGCGCGCGCGTCGAGGTTCTTGGCAACCATGCCCGGAACCTTGAGATAGACGATCAGCGCGAGGAAAATGACGAGGCCGACAAAGGCGAAGAAAGTAGCATCGAAATGCATGGGATCAGCCCTCCTGCTTGGCGCTGGCGACAGCAGCGGCGACATCACCCTGCGAGACCGAGCCGCCGATCAGGCGCTCGACAACGGCAGAGGCGGTTTCCTCGGCAATCGAACCGACATCGGCAAAGGCCTTGGCCTTGATGTCGGCGATGCGGCTTTCGGCGGCGGCAACCTTCTGGGTCAGCTCGGCTTCCACGGCGGAACGCTCGGCAGCAGCCTTGGTCTTGGCAGCCTCGCGGGCTTCCGACGCAATGGCATTGGCCTTGGCGCGAGCCTGGGCGAGTTCCTTCTCGTAGGTCTCGACCGAAAGATCCGCTTCCTTCTTCAGGGCGGCGGCTTCGGCCAGATCCTTCGAGATGCGGCTCTTGCGGTCATCGAGGATGGCGCCGAGACGCGGCGTGATGACCTTCTGCATCAGCAGGAAGAACACGCCGAAGGTGATCACCAGCCACAGAAGCTGCGAGGCGAAGGTGGTGGAATCAAAGGGGGGGAAAACCTTGGGGCCGGCTTCGTGCGCCATGCCGGTTTCCGAATGGGTCTCACCCGCTGCCGCGGGCTCAGCCGTGGTTTCTTCGGCAAATGCCGGGGTCACGAACATGCTCACCTCCAGGGGTGTCCTCTCGTTCATGCCGGATGAAACCGCTGGCTGCGGCCCTCATGCGACATGCAAAACTTCACGTCTTACCAAAGTGCGGCGACGGCTGCCCGCACTTTCAAATGCAAAAGATCACGGTCCGCGTTCTTCACGAACCGTGACCTTCAAACCTTCGCCGTATCAGACAGCGAACAGCAGCAGCAGGGCGACGAGCAGCGAGAAGATGCCCAGAGCTTCCGTAACGGCGAAGCCGAATACGAGGCGGCCGAACTGGCTGTCAGCAGCAGACGGGTTGCGAAGCGCGCCCGAGAGGTAGCTGCCGAAGATGTTGCCGAGGCCGAGGGCCGTGCCGGCCATGCCAAAGCAAGCGAGACCAGCGCCGATGTACTTTGCTGCAATAGGATCCATCTTTAAACTCCTTGGAATGGTTGTTGCGGCGTTTTGGACTGACGCCCCGTCAGGCGTCAATGTAGTTGATCCTTAGTGGCCACCCGGATGAACGGCATCGTTGAGGTACATGCAGGTCAGCACCGCAAAGACATATGCCTGAAGGAAGGCGACGAGGAACTCGAGACCGGTCAGAGCGACCGTCATGATCAGCGGCAGGACAGCGCCACCCACGCCGAGCGCGCCCAGCGCACCCAGCGAGGCCACGAAGCCTGCGAAAACCTTGAGCGTGATATGGCCGGCGAGCAGGTTCGCGAAGAGACGAACCGAGAGCGAAATCGGACGCGACAGGAACGAGATCACTTCAATTGCCACCACCAGCGGCAGAAGCGCACCCGGCACGCCCGACGGCACGAAGAGGTGGAGGAAGCCGAGGCCATGCTTGTAGAAACCGTAGACGATGACCGTGCCGATGACGAACAGCGCCAGCGCGAAGGTCACGATGATCTGGCTGGTCACGGTGAAGAAATAGGGCACCATGCCAAGCAGGTTTGCCGTCAGCACGAACATGAACAGCGAGAAGACCATGGGGAAGAATTTCATCCCGTGGCTGCCCGCGCCCTCGCGCAGCATGTTGGCAATGAATTCGTAGGAGATTTCGGCAACCGACTGCGCGCGGCCGGGGATCAGCGCGCGCTTCGAGCTTGCGAAATAGAGGAAACCGGAGGCAGCAGCCACCGTTGCCACCATGAACAGCGAGGCATTGGTGAAGGACACATCGTATCCGCCGATATGAAGCGGCACAATCTTGTTGATCAGGAACTGATGGGTCGGATCGTTTGACACCGTTGGTCTCTCTTCACGTTTGCCCGGACCCGCGAGCGGACCGGAAATTCATGCTTCGAAGGGTGAAACCACCCTCCCCTGAAATCGTCAGCGCTTCTTGCGCCCGCCCTCTCCCGGCTGGGCCACGAGGCCTGCCGAGCGAAGCACGTTCAAAACACCGGCACAGAAACCGAGGAGCAGCAAGACGATCATGCCCCAGGGCGACGTGCCCGCATAACGGTCGAGTGCAAAACCCAGAACACCGCCGACGGCGATGGCCGCGATGAATTCGCTGGAGAGCTTCATCGCCTCGGCATAGCCCTTGCGGCTGGCCTCGGCTTTTCTCTCCTGCGCATTCTCAAGACCGGCTTCGCGGCGAACCTCGTTCAGTTCCGCCTGAAGCTTTTGCCTGCGCGCTTCCAGATCTTCATCCCGTTCACCGGTCATCATTTCCTCCGTTTGCATCGGAAAAGGCCGTTAACCGGTCCATTCCAGCCCTACAAACGCCAAAGGTTCGACACCTTCCGGCCCGTTTTGAAGTCGGGCGCAACATAGTTTTAGGTGCCCCCATAGTCAAGGCTTGGACAGCACCTGTTGAAGGTCTAAATTTTCCAATGATTTCATATGTTTGTGCGCAATCTACGACGAACGGCGGTGAACTGCGACAAGATTCATTGCGCCCGCACTGCAAAAACAGGCGGTTGCGGTGCACCGGATGAGTCCGTTAAAACCGATTTAAGCGGTTTGGTTAACTCCAGCCGCCGCCATAGGTGCGGTAAAAGATGTGCCAGCCGATTTTGGCCACCCGTTTCATGGTCGGCGCCCAGTTGGGCTTCACATAGATCGCGTGGTAATGGGTGGCCGATCCCACCTCCGGCAGCCAGATCTTGCCCGCCGTCACGGCAAGGCCGATTTCCTTTGCCACGTTCCAGCGCTCCTTCGACCAGACGATGTCCTTCACGCCATCGCAGGCGAAGGAAAACTGGCACTGGTTGGTCCAGTCGCGGTTCTGGTAGACGACGCCGCAGATCGTATCGGGATAGGCGGGGTTGCGCACCCGGTTCAGCACCACCTGCGCCACGGCGGCCTGGCCCTTCAGCGGCTCGCCGCGGGCCTCGAAATAGATCGCATTGGCAAGGCAGGCCTGTTCCTTTTCCGAAAACACCGAGGGCGGCAGGATATTGGCGGCCCAGGCGTGATCCTCCTTGCCGATATGCGGAACGAAACGCCCTTCGGCCGGGTCCTTCTTCAGGATGGCATCGAAGGGCGATTCCTTCAGCTGATCGGGATCGGCCGGCGCATAGGCGGTGGCAAGCACATCCGCCTGCCGGTTGGTGACGAGATCGGCAATCAGCGCCGGCACCTGATCATCCACCGCGGGCGTCTCATGCTTGCGGTAGAAGGTCTGTGCGACCATCAGCTCCGTGTCCCGGGCCTTGGTCAGCGAGAAGGCCATCAGCTCCTTCGGCAGGCTGTCCGGCTGCTCGAACAGCGAACTGGTGCGCTGCAGGACAGAACCGGCGGTGAAATCCTTCGGCGGCTGCATGGTTTCGGTGGCGACGATGCGGCCCTTCTTGGCAAGCCGGTTGATTCGATCCTCGTCGGGGCGCGGGTCTGGCGGATACTTGTCCTCGGCCATGGCGATGCGCGAGCCATCGGCCAGCGTCATGCCGCTCTTCGAGCCGATCGAGGCGGTGGTGAGCGGATCGTGGAAGGTGAGTTGCTGACGGTCCTTCGCATCGGCGGGCGGCGTGGTCAGCACCATGCGCCAGGCGGGCGTGCCGCCATCAATCCCGGTCAGGAGGCCTGCAAGATCGCCATGGGCGGGCTGATCGGGAAAACCGAGCCAGATCACGGCTCCGAAGAGAAGCGGGGTAATCCACGCACCGCGGGCGGCACGGTTCAAACGGCTCTTCTGACGCAACACAGGGTGACTCCAACCGAACGCAGGGACAGGAAACGTGACACGGGCCAGGCCAAAACGGACGTGGACCCTCTGCCCTCACAATTGCATGTTAACCTTGATCATTGGTTAATGCCCTGAATTGCGGGCTTTTCGGGGCGGGCGCAAAAGACGGAGCGGAGCGCGCATTAACCACGTTTGCCCGAAACGACAAAAACCCCGGCGGCTTGCGGGCCAACCGGGGTTTTTGAAAGTCGTTCGTCTTGCGGTGATCAGATCACCACGTGGCTGCCCAGTTCCACCACGCGGTTGGTGGGCAGCTTGAAGTAATCCGACGGGTCGGTCGCGGTGTTGGCGAGCGCCACGTAAAGCTTGCCCTGCCACATCGGCATTTCCGATTTCGGATCGCAGACCAGCTTGCGGCGGCCGAGATAGAAGGAGGTGGACATGATGTCGAATTTCACCCCGCTCTTGCGCAATTGCCCGAGCGCCTGCGACACGTTCTGCGTTTCCATGAAGCCGAAATTCAGCTGCACGCGGGAGAAGCGCTCCGACAGCTTCTCGATCTTGTAGCGGTCTTCCGGATTGGCACGCGGACGGTTGACGGTCTTGATCGTCAGGATGACGTTCTTGTCGTGCAGCACATGGTTGTGCTTCAGATTGTGCATCAGCGCGGCCGGCACCGATTCCGGATCGGATGTCAGGAAGATCGCCGTTCCCGGCACGGCCTTCGGCGCATGCGCGCTTTCCTTCTCGATGGAGGGAATGAAGGCGGTCAGCGGAATATCCGTATGCCGGGTCTTGTTGAACAGGATGATCGTGCCGCGACGCCAGGTCCACATGATGATGGTGAACATGATCGCGAACATCACCGGAATGTAACCGCCATCGGTGATCTTCAAAAGGTTGGCGCTGAAGAACACGCATTCGAGCAGGAACAGCGGGCCGAGCACGGCGAGCGCCTGCCACAGCGGCCATTTCCAGCGGGCGCGCACGAATTCCATGCTCATGGTGGTGGTCACCACCATCGCACCGGTCACCGAGATGCCATAGGCGGTGGCGAGCGCTTCCGACGAGCGGAAGGACAGGACCAGAATGATCACGGCGACGAGCAGCAGCCGGTTGACGGCGGGCAGATAAATCTGCCCCGTATTGGTTTCGGAAGTGAACAGGATTTCCATGCGCGGCAGGAAGCCGAGATGGATCGCCTGGCGCGTCAGCGAGAAGGCCCCGGTGATCACCGCCTGGGAGGCGATGATGGTGGCGGCCGTCGCCAGGATCACCACCGGCAAAAGCGCCCAGCTCGGGAACATCAGGAAGAACGGATCGGACGCGGCCTTCGGATTGGCCAGCACATAGGCGCCCTGCCCCAGATAGTTCAGCACCAGCGAGGGATAGACGACCCAGACGAAAGCCATCTGGATGGGTTTGCGGCCGAAATGGCCAAGGTCGGCATAAAGCGCCTCGGTGCCCGTCACCGTCAGGAAGACGGCGCCCAGCACGATAAAGCCGAGATAGCCCTCATGCAGCACGAAATTGACCGCATTCCACGGGTTCAGCGCCTGGAAGATCAGCGGATTGTCGAGAATGTGGCCAAGACCGCCGAAACCGATGACGATGAACCAGACGAGCGTGATCGGCCCGAAGAATTTCGCGACCGCGCCCGTGCCGCTCGACTGGATGGCGAAGAGGCCGAACAGGATGCCGATCGCAATCGGCAGGATGAACGGGTCCATGCCGTCGGCGACGAGCTTCAGGCCTTCCACCGCCGACAGAACCGAGACGGCGGGCGTGATCATCACCTCGCCGAGGAAGAGAGCGGCCCCCACCAGCCCGAGGAAGGTGAGAAAGACGGTGTGGCCGTTCGCGGTCTTCAGGAGAAGCGCAAGCAGCGACAGCGTTCCGCCTTCGCCATCGTTGTCGAGGCGCAGGAGGAACAGGATATATTTCAGCATGACGATGATCGTCAGCGTCCAGATGATCAGCGAAATCGGCCCGATCACCTCGTTCGACGTGATCACGCCGTCATGGGAGAGCGGCAAAAGCGCCTGGCGGAAGGCATAAAGCGGGCTCGTGCCGATATCGCCATAGACGACACCGATAGAGCCGACTGCGAGGGCTGCCAGTTGCTTCAGCCCGCCCTGCCCCTGGCCGTGTCCATGGCCATGGGCGTCGTGCTGTTCGCTGTGATGTTCTGCATGTTCGGACATGATGAACTCAGGCTCTTCTAGAGCCAGCCTTTCCAACGGAAAAAGAGATAGGGCACGATGGCCGACACCAGCATCGCGGCAATCGAATACGGGTAGCCCGCGGCCCAATGGGTTTCCGGCATGAACTCGAAATTCATGCCATAGATCGATGCCACCAGCGTCGGCGGCAGAAACACGACCGAGGCAATCGAGAAGATCTTGATGATCGCGTTCTGCTCGACATTGATCAGGCCGAGCGAGGCATCGAGAAGGAAGGTGATGTTGCCCGCAATGAAGGACACGTGCTCGGAGAGCGACTGGATGTCGCGCGAGACGTTGCTGCACAGAAGCCGGGCATCCTCCGCCGCCTGCATCTGCGGCACGGACTGGAGGAAGGTGGACAGGCGCGACAGGGACGAGAGGCTCTCGCGCACCTTGCTGATCAGACGGTGATGGTTTGCCACATCAATCAGCCGGTCTTCGAGATAATGCGGCGGGCGGCGGCGGCTCTGGCTGGCAAAGACCGCGACCGACAGCGCATCGATGCGGGCCGCTTCCTGCTCCAGGATTTCCGCCGTGCGGTCGGCAATCGTCTCGAGCAGCCGCGCCATCAGGATCGTACCGTTGACGCCGTGGTGATGCACCGGCTCGCCGGTGGAACAGAGCGTTGCCGGGCCGCGCTGGAAGGCGGCGGCAAACAGCCGGAAGGCGCGCGGTTCGCCATAGCGCACGGTGATCAGCCGGTTCTTCGACAGGATGAAGGCGATGTCCGTCAGCTCCGGAAACTCGCTGTCCGATTTCCACACCACCGAAGCGGTCATGAAAACGTCACCTTTTTCCGTATAGAGGCGGCTGGACGGCTCGATGTCCTTCAGGTCCTCGCGCGTCGGCACGGACAGGGACAGCATCTCCTCGATATGCGCCTCTTCCTCGACGGTGGGCGCAACCAGATCGATCCAGACAATGTCTTCCCCTACCCCCGCCGAAAAGCCTCCGGCAGGAATCTGCATGACGTCACCCGTCACACGATAGGCGGTGATCACAGGATGGCTCCCGCTGACCGGTTCACGGCATCGATCTCCTTTTATTCCGGCGAGAGGCCGGAAGGTGCGGGCATATCGCGCAAAGCGGGGCGAGAATCAAGCCCGTCCCCGCCGGTCTGACGGGGGCCGATGCCACATTTTCGCCGCAACCATGAAAAATTCCTGACGGTCCGCGTGAGGGGCCGTCCGGAACTGCATGACAAATCTATTATTTTCCAGACCCTTTAAGAAAGCCGCCTCTTGCGGAGATTTTTGTGCAACGCATCAAAATATTTTCCGCAGCACAGTTAAAAACGGCCAAAAGGACGGTTCGGGCGGCCCTCAAGCCGCCCTCCCGGGTTGATTTCATTCAAAAATCATTGCCGGAGCCGCCTTTTGCGCGGCACCCGACACCTGATCCCAGACCGACCGGGCGATCTCGCGATAGGCAACGGCCTGCGGGCCATCCGGTTCCGAAACCACGATCGGGGTTCCCGCATCCGACAGTTCGCGGATCGCCATGGTCAGCGGAATTTCGCCCAGGAACGGCACATTGATGCGCCCGGCTTCCGCCCTTGCGCCGCCATGGCCGAAGATATCGTAGCGCTTGCCTGTATCGGGCGCGATGAAATAGCTCATGTTCTCGACCACGCCGAGCAGCGGCACTTCCACCTTGCGGAACATGGTGACGGCCTTGCGCGCATCGATCAGCGCCAGGTCCTGCGGGGTGGAAACGATGACCGCGCCCGCCAGCGGCACCTGCTGCGCCATGGTGAGCTGGGCGTCGCCCGTGCCCGGCGGCATGTCGACCACCAGCACGTCGAGATCCCCCCAGGCGACCTCGCGCAGCATCTGCATCAGCGCCGATTGCACCATCGGCCCGCGCCAGATCATCGCCACATCCTCATCCACGAGGAAGCCCATGGACATGACCTTGATGCCATAGTTCTCCATCGGCTTGATGATCTTGCCTTCAAGCTGGGTCGGGCGGCCGGAAATCTTGAGGAGCCGCGGCATCGAGGGGCCGTAAATATCCGCATCCAGTATGCCGACGCGCAGGCCATTGGCCTTCAGCGCCAGCGCCAGATTGACGGCGGTCGTGCTCTTGCCGACGCCGCCCTTTCCAGAAGCAACCGCGACAATCGCATGAATGCCGGGAATGCCCGCCTTGCCCGGCCGTGCCGGAGCGGCCGCCGGGGCATGCGTGTGAGAATGGCCGTGGCCATGATCATGGGCGTGGCCGTGGCTGTGGGAATGGGCGGGTGCGGCGGCGGCGGGGCGCGCGGCAGGCTGCGAGGCGCCGGGCTTCTTGTCGGCCGTCAGCGCCACCATCGCGCCCTTCACACCGGAAATAGCCTTCACCACCCGTTCGGCGGCCATGCGCAGCGGCTCCAGCTCCTTCGCGCGTTCGGCAGGCACCGTCAGCGAGAAATAGACCTTGCCATCGGAAATGAAGATATCCGAGACCATGCCGAGCTCGACAATATTGCCTTCGAGATCCGGACCGCGCACGGTCTTCAGCGCATCCGTTACCTGTTCCTTGGAAACCACGTTCCCCATCCTCATGTCTGAACTTGACTCTGCAGCGAAGGATATAGGCGGGAAAAGCGCACTCTTCAATCGATGCCGGCGCTGTTCCACGCCGCAGCCGAAATAAAAACCGCCGCGCTGCGGGTGCGGGCCTTTACAGGAAAGGCGCTCCACGCAGGCGCGGCGGTTTTCAGACCGTGACGTTCTTGCTGAACGTTCTCCGATTATCAGCCCCCTCTGGACCTGCGCCTAGAAAAGCAGGATTTGCGCAAGAGTCAAATGCTATTTCGGGGTCTGCAGGCCTGCGGCGCGGCTATTTGATCAGGCCGGATTTCATCGCCTTTACAACCGCTTGTGTACGGTTCACCGTATCAAGCTTCTTGGTTGCACGGTTGAGGTAGTGATTGACCGTGTGCTCGGAAAGCGTGAGGATCTCGGCGATCTCCGCGCTGGTCTTTCCGGCCGCTGTCCAGGTGAGGCAATCGATCTCGCGATCCGTCAGCGTTTCGTTTGGACGACGATCCATCTCGCGCAGATGCGAGACCTTGTCGAAAACATGGATGAAGAGAAAGGCGAGCGCCACCATCTCCTCATCGGAAAAGGGGTCGCGGTCGCCCGAGAGCGAAATCGCGCCGCGCTCGCCCAGCGAGTCATGCACCGGGAAATAGGCGCCGCGCTGCATATTGTATTTCTCGAACAATTCCATCGCGGTCTGGTTGCGCTCATCGGCGCGATTACCAATCTCACGTTTTGCTTCGTACACAAACGGGCGCGTGGAGTTGCGCATGCGCGCAATCACCGGACTGTCAGTCAGGAGGCCCATCTTGTCGTAAAAGGCGATCATTTCCGGCGGCCAGTTGGTGATCACCGAACTGGAAGACAGCGTGAGCGAGGTTCTGGCGGGCATGCTCAACACCATGAAGGCGCGCGATCCGAAGATCTCCGCAACCCGCTTCATGAAGCGGAAGACGTCAAATTGCGTCTTCAGTCCCTCCACTTCCTCCACAAGTCGCATGCACTTTTCAATGGGTGGCAAATTCACGAGTGCTTCCATAATAATAATTCTTTTTCTGTGACTGTTATCCAATTATCCCATATAGAAGTTCACAATATCTTTACCGTAAAACTTTCAAATAATGTTTTCGATAACATATTTTTTATTATCAGACCGGATAAATTCTCTATAAAAATACAAACAGAATCCGATTGTCCCGACGACAATTTCTTGAATTCAGCGATGTTGCTCGAAAATCGGGATGGAGTATTTCCTGCAACGGCGTCCAGCTCTTTTGGTTTTCAAAAGCCGATTCAATGCCCGGTTCCCTAAGCCGGACACTGGCCGCGATCATCACGGCATGCTCAATCTACCAAACCTCGGGCACCCCCTGAAATTAGTAGATATCATAGGCAATATTTAGTCATTATAGCAATTTAAAATTGAATAAATTTTTCGGTTCTATCGACGCGGGCCAAGCCTTGCGGCAACCGCTTCGCCGATGGCCCGGGCGGCGCTCATCAGCTCGGGCGCCCATGTTTCCAGTTGCTTGAGCGAAATGCGGAAGGCAGGCCCGGCGATGGAAAGGGCTGCCGCCGTCTCTGTCCGGCCGGGGGTGAGACGCGGAATGGGCGCGGCGATGCAGTGGATGCCCGGTTCATGCTCCTGCCGGTCAAAAGCATGGCCATCGCGGCGAATCACCTTCAGCTCCTCTTCCAGCGCCTCCGGCCCTGAAAGCGTTGCGGGCGTGAAGCGGCGGAAGGTGAAACCGGCAATGCGGCGGGAGGCCTCCTCGGGAGCGAGCAGCGACAAGGCCGCCTTGCCGATGCCGGTGCAATAGATCGGCGAGGCGCGCCCGATCTGCGAATGCATGCGCACCGCCTGACGGCTTTCCACCTTGTCGAGATAGACCACGTCATCGCCGCTCAGAAGGCCGAGATGCACCGTTTCGCCGGTCGCCTCATGCAAGGCGGAAAGATAGGGCGCGGCAATTTCGCGAAACTCGTGGCGCGACCAGGCGCGCGAGGCCAGCATCAGCAGCCGGAGACCGGGACGATAGGTGCCATCCGGCTGAAGCTCGATCAGCCCCTCTTCCGCCAGATGCCCGAGCTGGCGGTGCACCGAGCCACGCGGCTCGCCGGAGCGGGACAGAATGTCGGAAAAGCGCAAGGGCTCGTCTGCTTCGGCAACGAGATCGAGCAGGCGCATCAGCTTGCCGAGCGTGCCCGTGTCCTTCTCGCCACTCTTGCCCGGAGCCTCTGCCATGGCCATTCTCTCCTTGTCATGCAAGGATGAACCCCACCCTTGACGCAGGCCGAGTCTAGCCCGATAATTCCACATAGTCAAATATCGTTCCAAATAATGGAACAATCATTGCATCTCGGGATGCATTGCGGGAGGGCATGCGCATGCAGGAGCACAAGGGCCGGGCCGCCTTTGCCGCGGTCGACTGGGGAACCAGCAGTTTCCGCCTGTGGCTGATGACGGAAAAGGGCGACGTGCTTTCCGAGCGCCGCAGCGACGAGGGCATGGCGAAGGCTTCCGCGGGCTGCACCTTCGGCAAGATCCTGAAAAGCCATCTTTCGGCGCTTGGCGCGGGCGAGGACCTGCCGGTGATCATCTGCGGCATGGCAGGGGCACGGCAGGGCTGGACAGAGGCCGGTTACGTGACCGTGCCTGCCCTTCCCGAGGCGATCCTCAAGGGAGCGGTGCGGGTGCCGGGCGAGGCGCGCGATATCCGCATTCTCCCCGGCCTTGCCAATCGCAACCCCGCCCATCCGGATGTGATGCGCGGCGAGGAAACGCAGTTGCTCGGAGCCTTGGGCGCATTGGGGGATGGCACCCACCTTGCCTGCATGCCCGGCACCCATTCCAAATGGGTGCGGATGGCCGGTCACGAGGTCCTTGAGTTCTCCACCTACATGACGGGCGAACTGTTTGACCTTCTGTCGAAACAGTCGCTGCTCGCCCATTCGCTGCTGGGGTCCGAGGGCATGGATATGGAAGCCTTCCGCATCGCCGTTTCCAAGGCCGTGGCGGAACCGGGCCGGGCGACGAACCTGCTCTTTGCGATCCGCGCCGGGCAGTTGCTCGAAGGCGCAGGCGCCGATGTCAGCCGCGCCCGGCTTTCCGGCACCCTGATCGGCCTGGAAATCGCGGGCGCAAGCGGCGATGCGCTGAATGCCTTTTCCGGCACGATCAGCCTGATCGTGTCCGGCAGGCTCGGTGATCTCTATGCCGAGGCGCTCACCGCGCTTTCCCGCCCCTTCATCACCATCGCTGCCGATGATGCGGTGCGCGAGGGCCTTGCCCGCGCCGCCCGCAGCCTCTGGTTCCAGAGCAAGGAATAAGACTGATGACCACACGCATTCCCTTTCCGTCGATGCGCTATCCGCTGGTTGCGATCCTGCGCGGGCTGAAACCCGAAGAGGTCGAGGGCGTGGTCGGCGCGCTGATCGAGACCGGTTTTACGGCCATCGAGATCCCGCTGAATTCGCCGGACCCGTTCCGCTCCATCGAGATTGCCGCGAAAATGGCGCCGGAGGGCGTGCTGATCGGGGCGGGCACGGTTTTGACCGTCGAAGATGTTGCCCATCTCGATCAGGCTGGCGGCAAGCTGATGGTGAGCCCGAATGTGGAGCCGGAGGTGATCCGCGCCGCCCATGGCAAGGGCATGGTGACGCTTCCCGGCGTCTTTACCCCGACCGAAGCGCTTGCCGCCGCAAAGGCGGGCGCGACGGGCCTGAAGTTCTTCCCCGCAAGCGTGCTTGGCCCCTCGGGCATCCATGCGATCCGCGCCGTGCTGCCGCCCGAGCTGGTGATTGCCGCCGTGGGTGGCGTGTCGGATGCCAATTTCGCCGATTACATCAAGGTGGGCATCCATGCCTTCGGCCTCGGCTCCAGCCTCTACAAGCCCGGCCTTTCGGCGGCGGAGGTGCGCGCGCTTTCGGTGAAGACGCTCGCCGCCTATGATGCCGCGCTTGGCCGGGGGGCGTGAACCGATGGCGCCGCTTCATGCCTTTGCCGGTTCGGTCCTCTGCCCTGCCCGCATGACGCTTGGCGAAGGCCCGACCTATGATGCGACAACCGACACCGCCTACTGGTTCGACATTGTCGGCAAGGCGCTGCATGCGCTTGATTTTACGACCGGTGAAAAGCGCGTGCATGCCCTGCCCATGATGGCGAGCGTTCTTGCCCGTATCGATGACCGGCGGCAGCTGATCGCAACCGAGCACGGGCTTTTCCTCCGCGATGTCACCAGCGGCGAACTGTCACTGCACGTAGCGATCGAGGCGGACCGGCCCGAAACCCGCTCCAATGACGGCCGCGTGCATCCGTCCGGGGCGCTCTGGATCGGCACCATGGGCAAGGCGCTGGAACCCGGAGCAGGCAGTCTCTACCATGTGGCGGCGGGCGAGGTGACGGTGCTCTATACCGGCCTTTCGATCCCGAACGGCATCTGTTTTTCGCCCGATGGCGCGACCGGCTATTTCGTCGATACCGGCGACAATCTCTACAAGCGTGTGGCGCTCGATCCGAAAACCGGGCTGCCGGTCGGCACGCCGGAAGTGATGATCGATGCCTCCGGGCTTGAGGGCGGCATGGACGGGGCGGTCTGCGATGTTAATGGCGATATCTGGAATGCGCATTGGGGCATGGGCCGGGTGAACCGCTATCGTCCGGATGGCACGCTGGTCGAGGCTTTTGCCGTGCCTGGCAGGCAGAGCTCCTGCCCCGCCTTCATCGGCCGCGATCTCGACCGGATGCTGGTCACGACCGCCGGTATCGGTCTTCCGGAAAGCGATGACGCGGAGGGCCGCACCTATCAGCTCGGCATCCAGGTGAAGGGGCAGGAAATCCCCGATTACCGGCTCTGAATATCGTGCGATTTTCGCTGAAACAGGGCTGCAACACCCGTTTTTCGACCATACCAGACAGAAAAGGGCCGGAACCAATCCGGCCCTTTGCCGTTCTCGTTCCGCAAGCTGGCTGGCCGCTCCCGTCCCGGGATGGGGTGTGTGGCCGCCGGAAAAACGAAAGAGAAAGGCAGATCGAGATGATCAAGACGTTTGTTACCGCTGCTGCTGCCAGCACGTTTCTGATGATGGCCGCAAGCGCACACGCACAGGACACGACGACCTCGCCGACTTCCCCTTCCGGCACCAGCACGGACACGACAACCGGAACCGGCAATGCCACCGGCGGCGCGGCCACCACCACCACGGCTACGGGCGTCGCGGGAACCTATCTGACCGAACAGTCCACCGATCAGATCAGCGCCGATGACTATATCGGCACCACCGTCTACAACGCCAATAACGAGAGCATCGGCGAGATCAACGACCTGATCATCGAGAAAAACGGTGGCGTTGCGGCAGCCGTGATCGGCGTCGGCGGCTTTCTCGGCATGGGCGAAAAGAATGTCGCGGTGCCGATGGCCAATATCATGGTCGCAACCGAAGACAACAACACCGACCTGAAGCTCACCACCAACGAGACGATGGATACGCTGAAGGCCGCTCCCGAATTCCGCACGCTGGCGATGAAGCGGTCGAACGCCACGACGCCCGATCCGGCAGCAACCGCACCGGGCACGGCACCGGCGCCTGCAGAAAATTCCACGACGCCGGGAACCTCCAACTGATTGCGGCGTTCATGGACAGGACATTCGCCGAAATTCTTCCCGCCGTTCTTTCCGGCACCGCCCCCTGCCAGAAAGAACCCTAACTGATCAGGGAAGATCCCCCTCCATTTCGGCGAAGGCGGCGGTGTCATTCACGACACCGCCGCCGTTTTTTTCCAATCAATACCAGGCGTCGGCCCGGCCTTCCTTCTTGCGGGCCACATAGGCCTTGAGTTCCTCGTCCTTCGCCTCGTCGAGAGACGGGGCCTCGAACTCGGCAAGCCGCTTCTTCCACTCGCGGTTGGCGCGGGTGGCGATATCGGTGGAACCGCCCTCCTGGCTCCATTTTTCGAAAGGCTCGTTGTCGGAAAGCTCCGAATCCCAGAAGGCGGTCGTGTAATTGCGCATCGTATGCGCCGAGCCGAGGAAGTGGCTGCCCGGCCCCACTTCGTGGAAGGCATCCATGGCGAGCGTGTTGTCATCCACCACCACGCCCTTCAGATAGGCATGCAGCGCGCCGCACAGATCCGTATCCATCACGAATTTCTCGTAGGACATGGAGAGCAGCCCGTCGAGGAAGCCTGCCGAATGCAGGATGAAGTTTGCGCCGCAATGCACCGCCGACAGCATCGACATCAGCCCTTCCTGCATGGCCTGGCCATCGGGAAGCTTGGAATTGGAGAAATTGCCGGCGCAGCGCAGCGGCAGCTTCAGGCGGCGGGCGAGCTGGCCGATCACCATCGAACCGATCGCCGGTTCCGGTGTGCCGAAGGTGGGCGAGCCCGAGCGCAGCGACATGGAGGACAGGAAGTTGCCGAAGATAACCGGCGCGCCCTTGCGCTCCAGCTGGGTGAGCGCGCAACCGGCAAGCGTTTCCGCGTAAGCCTGCGCAATCGCACCTGCCGACGTCACCGGGCCCATCGCGCCGCCGAGAATGAAGGGCACGATCACGGCTGCCTGATTGGCACGCGCATAGGCGCGCAGAACCGTCGTCATGGTGCCGTCCCAGACCAGCGGCGAATTGACGTTCACATTGCCGAGGATCACGCAGTTCTTGTCGGTAAACTCGGTGCCGAACAGGATGCGCGCCATCTCGATATTTTCCTCGGCGCGCGATTCATGCGTGACCGAGCCCATGAAGCAGCGATCCGAATATCGGATATGGCTGTAGACCATGTCGAGGTGGCGCTTGTTCACCGGCACGTCCACCGGCTCGCAGATCGTGCCGCCGGAATGATGCAGCCAGGGGCTGGACTGGCCGAGCTTGATCAGGTTCTGGAAATCCTCGAGCGTGCCATAGCGGCGGCCCTTGTCGAGGTCCATCACGAAGGGCGAGCCGTAGGACGGGGCGAAGACCACGTTCTTTCCGCCGATCTCGACATTGTTGGCCGGGTTGCGCGCGTGCTGGGTGAAGACTTCCGGCGCCGTCGAGACGAGCTCGCGCAGCATGCCCGGCTCGAAGGTTACCTTGAGGCCATCGACCTTCGCGCCCGCCTTGCGCCAGAGTTCCAGCGCATCCGGATCGTCGCGGAACTCGATGCCGACTTCGGCAAGGATACGATCCGCCGTCTTCTCGATCTTCACGAGATTTTCTTCCGACAGGATGTCATAGGTCGGAATGTTGCGCACGATATAGGGAACGCCAACCGGCTTTGCGCCCTGGACGCGGCGGTTTCCGCGCGTGCGGCGCTCGGTGCTTGCGGGTTTTTCCATCACGTCAGACATCGGCATGCTCCCTATGGCCAGATGCGGCCCATTTCTTTCATGACCGGAAAACTACAGGCGGATTTGAGCGCTGTAACGCTGGTATTTTTCCGGTCTTTCGATAAACTGGGCTTATGGAAGAAATCCGGAAACCCGATGAACAGCTTTCGCCGTCTGCTCCCCTCCGCCACCAGTCTGATCGTCTTCGAGGCGGCCGGGCGGCATGAGAATTTCACCCGCGCGGCCGAGGAACTGGGGCTTTCGCAGGCCGCCGTGTCCTATGCGGTGCGCGCGCTCGAGGAGCAGCTCGGCGTGCCGCTCTTTCACCGCGTGCATCGCGCCGTCGAACTCACGGAGGCGGGCGAGCGCTTTCATGCGGATGTCTCGGCAGGCCTTGCCCGCATCGAGAAATCGGCGGAAGACATTCGCGCCAAGGGCCGCGAGGTGAATGTGACGCTGGCCGCCTCCACCGCCTTTGCCTCGATGTGGATGCTGCCGCGCCTTGCCAAGCTCAGGGAAGACCTGCCGGATATCGACCTGCGCATCCAGACTTCGGTGCGTGATCTCGATCTCGACGAGGAGCCGATCCCGCTCGGCATTCGCGGCGGTGATCCGGCGCAATGGCCGCGCTATCATGCGGCGCTGCTGGCGCCTGAGGTGATCCGGGCGGTCGCAAGCCCGAGCTTCATCGAGGCGAACGGGCTGCCGGAAAACCCGGCGGATCTCACCCGCTATCGGCTGATTGATCTCGAAGAGCCGGTGCGGCGGGCTTGCGACTGGCCGGAATGGTTCCGGAGCGCCGGTCTCACCTATCAGCCGCGCGGCAAGCGGCTGGCGATCAATGATTATGTGCTGGTGGTGCAGGCGGTGCTTTCGGGCGAAGGCATCGGCCTTGGCTGGGATCATCTGATCGCGCCGCAGATCCGCTCCGGTGCGCTGGTGCCGGTCGGCAATCACGTGCTGGAAACCGGCTATGCCTTCTACGTGGTGTGGCCGCGCGCGCGCGACCTCAAGGCATCGGCGCGGCGGGTGCGCGACTGGCTGATAGCCGAAGGTGAGCGCGCCCGTCTGGCCGTGGATTGAGGCTTAGAGCATGTCCGGCGAACAGGAGTTCACCGAACCTGCTCCAACTCCATGTTTTAACGCATTTCCGGGCGGAAAACCGTGATTACACTTTTCCTGGAAATGCTCAGGCCGACTGTTCGTACTGGATCGAGTTCAGCCAGGCGAGCGTGGTCGCGGCATCCATCGGCTTGCCGTAATAGTAGCCCTGCCCCAGCGCACAGCCGAAATGCTTGAGCATTTCCGCTTCCTGCAGATGCTCGATGCCTTCGGCGACCACCTGCAGGCCGAGCCCGTCGCACATGGCGATGATCGCCTTGATGATCAGCTCGGACGGGCGGTCGGAGGTGATGCGGGCCACAAAGGCGCGGTCGATCTTGACCTTGTCGAAAGAGAAATCCCGCAGCCGGCCGAGGCTCGACTGGCCGGTGCCGAAATCATCGAGCGAGATGCGCACGCCGAACTGGCGCAGATCGAGCAGGATGCGCTGCGCGGTTTCCGCAGACGTCATGATCGCGGTTTCGGTGATTTCCAGCTCCAGCCGCTCGGGATCAAGACCGGAGCGGTTGACGATCGACATGATCGTGCCGACGGTGCTGGGATCCATAAGCTGGGCGGAGGAAAGATTGAAGGAGAGGAACAGCTCGCGCGGCCAGGAAAGGGCTGCTTCCGCAGCCTTGCGCAGCAGCGCTTCCGACAGCGCATCGATGAATCCGCGCTCTTCGGCCAGCGGCACGAAGATCGCGGGCGAGACGAAGCCGAGATCGGGATCGTTCCAGCGGGCGAGCGCCTCGAATCCCACCGGCATGCCGGTCTTCAGCGCCACAATCGGCTGGAAATGCACATCCACCTGATCCTTGATGATGGCATTGCGCAACGCCTGCTCGAGCTGCGTCGCGCGCTTCATCTCCTGGGCGATCTGGTGAGAATAGACGGTGATCTGCCCGCGCCCGCGCCGCTTGGAGCGGTAAAGGGCCGTATCCGCGCTTTTGAGGAGATCATCGAAATCCTCGCCCGCAAAGGGATGGATCGCAAAGCCGAAGGAGGCGGAAAGACGCACATTGCGATCGCCGAGATCATAAGGGGCCGACAGCACGTCGCGGATCATCTGCCCCATCTTTTCCGCGCCCGTGCGCTCGAAGACCAGAGGGAAGAGGAAGGCGAAGGCATCACCGCCATGGCGGGTCACCACCGCGCCATCCGGAATGCAGGCCTTCAGGCGATGGGCGACCTGGCAGAGGATTTCGTCACCCGCATCCATGCCGAACAGGTCGTTGATCGGCTTGAACCCATCCAGATTGGCAATACACAGCGCAAAAGGGGCCGGATCCGCGGCCCGTTCCGCAATCAGCCGCCGCATCTTGTCGCGCAGGCGGTTGCGGTTACCAAGGCCGGTCAGACCATCGGTATAGGCTGTCGCCTGCGGCTCGCTTTGGCTGACGTCTGGCGATACCTCGTCGGTCAGCATGTCACCCCGATCCTGGACCCTCTCGCCGCCACATTCAGGCCAGTGGCCGAAAGGCAAGGCGGACAGGTCCGTTTCCTGACTTTGTCCGACGGAAGAATGAACCCCTCAACCTTAACCGCCGGTCTTTCGAATAGATGCAACCAAGATGCCGTCAAACCCTTAAGATTGTCATATCGTTATATGCCACATTCTACCTGATATGATTATGTAATCCGGTCTTTCTGAATGCTCAGGATCAGGCCGCCGCATTTTTGCGCTGTTCGCTGGCCAGAACCTCGCGCAACAGGCTTTCCACCGTTTCGGGGCTGACCGGCTTTGTCAGCACGCCATCCATGCCGGCGGCACGGCATTCGGCCTCGCCCGGCTGCTGTCCGGCAACGATCACCGCGATCACCGGCGTTTCGGCAAGCACAGGCGGGCCGCTGCGGATCGTTGAAAGAAAGGCCTTCGGTGTCATGTCCGGCAGGGTCTGGTCGAGAAGGATCAGGCGGGGGCCGAGTTCCTGCGCCATTGCCAGCCCTTCCGCGCCGGTTGCAGCGATGCGGTGGCTGTGGCCGAGCCCTTCGAGGATCTGCGAAAAGACGATCTGGTTCACCGGATTGTCTTCCACCACCAGCACATCCACCATCGACAGGGCAATGTTCGGTTCGACGATGATCGGCTCGATGTCCCAGTCATCCATCGGGTTGCGGTCGCCGGGGCGCGCATGCGGATTGTTGAAATGGCGCACCAGCTGGTAGGAAAGCTCGCCCGCCATTTCCCAGCCGTCCATCACCAGCACATTGATGCCGTGGGATTCGGCAAGTTCGATGGCGCGGCGCTCCATCTGGCTGTCGATCACCATAACGTCGATATCGACGCCCGCTTCGGTCGCGGCTCGCAGAAAGGCCTCCTGCTCCAGCGCGCTGTGGACGCAGGCCCAGTCGATGCCGAGGCGGTGGCAGACCCGGCCCGCCTGCGCCTCGATGGTGACGTCATTGCTGACAAGCAGGACGCGGCGATTGCTGAAGCGATCCGGCAGGATGGTTTCCATCGGCGCGACGGCAGGCCGCTCGCCAAAAGGCATTTCCGGCACTTCGCCCTGTTCGAGGTTGGGAAAGCGCGGCGGGTGGAACTGGGAGTCCATCCAGCCCGGCCCGTCATGCCCCTCGGTCAGCTCGCTCACGTCCTCCATGGTGGTGAGCAGCATGTAGCGACCCGGTCGGCCGATCCGGAGCTTGCGGGTGATGACGGAAATCTCCGCCCCTTCCGGGCTGAGCAACCGCTCCGGCACCGAGGCCATCTCGCCGCTTTCCATCACCTCGCGGTCGGTCTGGTCAAACACTTTCGCCACGTCCGGCGGCGCGAAATCATGGACCGTATGGCCGAGAATATCTTCCGGCGCTGCCCCGCGCAGCCGCGCAAAGGCGCGGTTGACGGCCACATAGGTGAGGTTTGCATCCTTGACGAAAACCGGAAACGGCAGGTTGTCGAGGATTTCCTCGGTCAGCTGCACACGGGCGAGATCGGCCTTCCACTGGTCCTCGCGCTTCTGGTTTTCCGAAACATCGGTCATCAGGCAGATGCCGATACCGTTTGGAAAACGACGCTTCACGAAGCGCATGTAGCGGCCATAGCCGTAGGATTCCACCCCGTCGGCGCGTTCGCGCCAATGGGTCGCCAGCCGTTCGGCCACCCATTCCTCGCGCCCGATCAGGCTTTTCGAGCCTTCGACCTTGGCGCTGCGGGGGCGGCTGTCATAGACGGCGGCGAGAAAGTCGCGCAGCCGCGTGCCCGGCATCAGCAGGTCGGTCGGCAGCGAGAAGAAATTGAGAATCTGCTTGGAGGCAAAGACCATGTGGTCATTGCGGTCATAGACCATCACGCCCGCAGGCAGCGCCTCGCAGACGATATCGAGAAGCGGCGACTGGCTGTCGATGGCATCGAGCAGAAATTCGGTCATGCCGCGCCCTCCCGGCCAAAGCCGCAGGCGGCCCCGCTTTTTCCCCGCACCCGGCCAGCCCGGCAAGGCGAGGCGAAGACGGGTGGGCGTGCAACAGGGGGCATGGTCATCGGTTGTGTCATTGCCTGTTCCGATACGCGGATACGGTGGGAACATGCTGGTTCCCCGGAGACCGGGCATCGGCAGCGTCGAAAGCAGGGGGTCCAGCGCCCCTGCGCCTGCCGAACGGATTATAACCGTTTGCCAGGCCGCATGCCCGACGCTGGCAATCTCGCAAGTTAATGTTAAATCTGACTTAATTTTTTGTTGTATCGAATGATAGCCAAAATTTCAGAGGTAACGCGGGAGGGGTGGTTTCATACCCGCTGTGGGCGACGCAAGATGCAATATGGCCTTGGCCTGGCCGATGCGCTAGGAAGGGCCATGTCCGTCAAGCAACTGCCCGAAACGCTGATCAACCAGATTGCCGCAGGCGAGGTCATCGAAAGACCGGCAAGCGCGGCCAAGGAGCTGATCGAAAATGCCATCGATGCGGGCGCCTCCCGCATCGAGATCGCGACGGCGGGCGGCGGCAAGACGCTGCTGCGTGTTAGCGACAATGGCTCGGGCATGGGGCCGGAAGATCTGGCGCTTGCGATCCGCCGCCACTGCACCTCGAAGATTTCCGCCTCGCTGATGGATATCCGCACGCTCGGCTTTCGCGGCGAGGCGCTGCCGTCCATCGGCTCGGTCGCGAAGCTTTCCGTGACAAGCCGCAGGGCGGGCGATGCCTCCGGCCACGAGATCAGCGTGCTCGGTGGCAAGGTCTCGCCGGTGAAGCCCGCCGCTGCCAATGCGGGGACGATTGTCGAGGTGCGCGATCTCTTCTTCGCCACCCCTGCCCGGCTGAAATTCCTGAAGACGGAGCGGGCCGAGGCGGGCGCGATCACTGAGGTGGTGAAACGCATGGCGATCGCCTTTCCGGCGATCCGCTTCGTGCTCTCCGGTCCGGATCGCTCGACGCTCGAATTTGCCGCCTGCGGCACGGATGCGCTCGCCCGGATGGCGCAGGTGCTGGGGGCCGATTTCCGCGACAATGCCATTCCGCTCGATGCCGAGCGCGAGGGGGTGACACTGACCGGCTTTGCCGGTGTGCCGACCTTCAACCGCGGCAACAGCGCCCATCAATATGCCTTCGTCAATGGCCGTCCGGTGCAGGACAAGCTGATCCTGCAGGCAATCCGCGCCGCCTATGCCGACAGCGTGCCGATGGGCCGCTATCCGGTCGCGGTGCTTTCGCTGACGCTCGATCCGGCGCTGGTGGATGTGAACGTGCATCCGGCCAAATCCGACGTGCGCTTTCGCGATCCGGGCCTCGTGCGCGGGCTGATCGTCGGCGGCATCCGCGAGGCGCTGGCGCGCGACGGTGCGCGGGCGGCAACCACCGGCGCTGCCGCGATGATGTCGTCCTTCCGGCCCGGCTTTTCGCCTTTCCACCGCGCGCCGCAGGCCTCTTCCGCCCCCTGGAGTGCGGAACGCTCGCCCTCGCGGCCGCTGTCGCCGGGCTTCGGCGCGATGCAGGAACCCGCCCAGCGCGGCTTCGACGTGACGGCAGCGCCTTCGGCCCGGGCCGAGGCTGTGATGCCTGAAACCGCCGCTCCGTCTCGGGATTTCCCGCTGGGCGCCGCACGCGCACAGCTGCACGAGAACTATATCATTGCCCAGACCGGCGATGGTCTGGTGATCGTCGATCAGCATGCCGCCCATGAACGGCTGGTCTATGAGGCGCTGCGGCAGAGCCTTGCCGCGCGCTCTGCCGCCTCGCAGATGCTGCTCATTCCCGAAATCATCGATCTTCCGGAAGAGGAATGCGACCGGCTGATGGCGCATGCGGAGGATTTTGCCGCCATGGGGCTCGGCATCGAGCGCTTCGGCCCCGGCGCGATTGCGGTGCGCGAAACACCGGCCATTCTCGGCGAGGTCAACACGGTCGGGCTGGTGCGCCAGCTTGCCGACGAGATCGCCGAATGGGATCAGGCGACCTCGCTGTCCGGCAAGCTCGATTACGTGGCGGCGACCATGGCCTGCCACGGCTCGGTGCGCTCCGGGCGTCGGCTGAAGCCGGAGGAAATGAACGCGCTCCTGCGCAAGATGGAAGCCACCCCCGGCTC
Organism: uncultured Rhizobium sp.; assembly: GCA_945952315.1. Lineage (GTDB taxonomy): Bacteria > Pseudomonadota > Alphaproteobacteria > Rhizobiales > Rhizobiaceae > Gellertiella. The sequence continues at coordinate 151,285 of CAMFIE010000006.1, forward strand.
CGGCCAGTGCAACCACGGCCGCCCGACCTATATCGAACTCAAGCTCGCCGATATCGAGCGGCTGTTCGGCAGAAGCTGATCCCATGCAAAACCGCTGGAAATCGGCAACAGGCCGGAGTATTGCAGCTTCAGGTGCCAGAGGCAGGAGACGGATGATGAACCGGTTCGAGGGTGGAGCAAATCGCGAGGCAAGGATCCGCTATCTCGATGGCGACTTCCAGATCCTGATGCCCGGAACCCACGTCATCTGCGCCATGACCGGCCGCACCATTCCGCTCGACGAACTCCGCTACTGGAGCGTGGCCCGCCAGGAACCCTATGTGGATGCCACAGCCTCCTACGAAGCCGAAAAGCGCGCCGGCGCCCTGCCGGTTCAGCGGTAGATTTTCCGGCCTTTGCCCCTCATCCGGCTGCCGCCACCTTCTCCCCATTGTCATGGGGAGAAGGACGCGAGAGGCCAGCATCTTGCCCCCTTCTCCCCGTCAGAACGGGGAGAAGGTCCCGGCAGGGGGATGAGGGGCAAGGCGGCGCTTTGTATCCGTTCGCTTGGGTAGCCCCCTCACCTGCCTGCCGGCATCCTCTCCCCGCCGGGGAGAGGAGACTTGGGGTGAGCCGCCCGTTAGACAACAAGCATTTTCGAGGCTCGACGTCTCGATGCCCTCTTCTCCCCAGCGGGGAGAAGATGTCCGGTAGGACAGATGAGGGGGCCGCTTGCTGCTCCAGTTTCTACTCCCCTGTCCTTTACCCTCTCACGCCCCCAGCATCCGCTTGCGTGCGGCCTGCACGGCGAGGTCGATGATGCGGGTGGGGGCTGCAGGGTCGTCGAAGGTCATGTCGACCTCGACAACCAGACAGGCCGCCCGCAGTGTATCGGCAAGGGGTGATGCGCCTGCAAGGCGGACGGCATCCTTGGCGGTGGTGATGAGCTGAAGCTTCTCGCGGGCAGCAGTGTCGATGAGGTCGCGGATCCGGTCTTCCGGCAGATGGGCGTGATCGGGGAAGCTGCGCGTCTCGACCAGATCCGCGCCCAGGCTCTTTGCCGTGCGGAAAAACTTGTCCGGATCGGCAATGCCCGCAAAGGCCAGCACCCGCGCGCCTGCAAGCTCCGGCATCGGGCGCGGTTCGAGCCGCGCATCCATCACGCCGAGCCCCGCGCGCGCCGCACGCCGCACCAGCGGATCGGCATTGTCCCCATCCCCCACCTTGAGCAGCGCCGAGGCATGGCGAAACTGGATGGAAAGGGGAGCCCGGAGCGGGCCTGAGGGAATGAGAAAGCCGTTGCCGATGGCCCGCTTGCTGTCGACCACGATCAGCGCATAGTCGACCGCAAGGGCGGCACTCTGAAAACCGTCATCCATGATGATGAGGTCGGCGCCTTCGCGGATCAGCCGTTCGGCCCCCTCGCGCCTGCGCCGCGAAATCACCGTCAGCGCCTCGCGGGCAAGCAGCAGCGGCTCGTCGCCCACCGCCTCGGCCAGATGCCGGGCGGGATCGACAACCGTCGTCACATCAATCGAGCCGCCATAGCCGCGGCTCAGGAAACCGGGCACCAGTCCGCGCTCTTTCGCGGCGCGTGCAAGGGCAAGCGCCGTCGGCGTCTTGCCCGCGCCGCCTGCGGTGAAATTTCCGGCGCAGATCACCGGCACGGACACGGTCGCCCGCCTGCCCTTTTCCATGCGGTAACCCGCAATCGATCCGTAGAGCGCGGAAAACGGCCACAGCGCCCAGGCCTGCCAGCCCGGCCTTTCCCACCAGAAGGGCGGTGATTCCGATACCATACGCGCGACCTTTTGCCTTTTCCGATGCAACAGAAAAGGCAAAAAGCCCGGAAAATCAAGGCTTGAGGCTGTTCAGAAGGGGGGAAGAACCGAATTAAGTTCGGTAATGTCGTTGAGGCAATGGTCGGAGGCCGCCGTCAGGCTCTCGCGCGAGCCGGTGCCGGTGAGCACGCCGACCTTCAGGCCCGCGCCTGCGCGCTGGCCCATATGCAGGTCATGATTGTTGTCACCCACCACCGCGATTTCGGAGACAGAAAGCCCGGTTGCGGCGGCAAAGCCCAGCACCATGCCCGGCTCCGGCTTCACGCCATGGCCGCTGTCATAACCGGCAATATAGTGCACCAGATGGTCAAAGCCGAAGCGGGCGGCGGTGTTGCGGATCGAGCGCTCGTTGTCGCTGGAGGCAATGCCGAGCTTGTAGCCGCGCCCGTGCAGATCCTCGAAGAAGGTCTTGAGATCCGTCACCGGCACCGCACGGCTCGCGCCATTGGCGAAGAGGTGATCGAGATGGGCAATGAGTTCGCCGAGCGGCACGACGGCACCCGCCTTCACCAGCCCTTCGGAAATCTCGGTCGTGTTTCCGGCGGCAAGCAGGCTGTCCGGCACCACATGGCCGGTTTCCGGGTCCATGCCGGTTTCCCGGAGAAGATGGGCGGTCAGAACCGGGTCACCGCCTGCGGCAAATTCCGCAAGCTCGCGGTTCACCGGCAGCCAGCTCTTGGCATAGTCGATCAGCGTGCCATCCTTGTCGAACAGGATGCCGCGGATGGTTGTCGTGCTGGCCATGGTTCCCCCCGATGTCTCGTCCTGCTCAGCCGCGCGCGGCAAGGCGCGGCAGAAGCCGGGCCTTCACCGTCAGCGGATTGATATAGGGCTCCAGCCCCTTGATGGTTGCCACCAGCGCGCCGCGCATTTCCTGCACGGTTTCGGCACCGGCCTTGATCATGGCCTGGCGGGCGCTGTCGTTGCAGAGCAGGTAATGCACGGCCTTGGCCAGCATTTCCGTATCGCGCACCATGCGGGCCGAGCCGTTGCGTGCCAGCCGCTGATAGGTATCGCGGAAATTCTGCACATGACCGCCGGAAAGCACCGCACAGCCGAGCACGGCGGGCTCCAGCGGGTTCTGCCCGCCCTCGGCAAACATCGAACGACCGACAAAGGCCACTTCGGTGAGCCGCAGATAAAGCCCCATCTCGCCGATCGTATCGCCGAGGAAAATGTCGACATCCGGCGTCAGCGCATCGCCGCGGGTGCGGCGGGCAACCACCAGCCCCTTTTCCTTGAACTGCGCCTCGAGCTGGTCGGAGCGTTCGGGATGACGCGGCACCACGATGGTGAGCTGGCCGTTGCGCTCCTTCAGCGCCTGATGCACGGTTGCGGCCGCCATCTCCTCGCCTTCGAAGGTGGAGATCGCCGCCCAGGTCTTGCGGTCGCCGAGCTGGGCGCGATAGGCGGCAAGCGCTGCCGGATCATGTGGCGGCACATCCGTGTCGACCTTCAGGTTGCCCGAGGTCATCACCGGCAGCGCGCCCAGATCGCGGAAGCGTTCCGCGTCAGCCTCCGACTGCGCGATGACCAGCGCGAGATTGTCGAACAGCGCTTCGGCAATCGAGGGCCTGCGGCTCCAGCTGGCGAAGGACTTGTCCGACATGCGGGCATTGACGAGGATCTGCGGAATATGGCGTGCGCCGAGCTGCAGGATCGTCACCGGCCAGATTTCGGATTCGGCGATGATCGCCACATCCGGCTGCCAGTAGTCAAGAAAGCGGCAGACGGCAGGCTTCAGGTCCAGCGGCACATATTGATGGATCACATCGCCACCCAGCCGGGTTTCGGCCAGATGCGCGGAGGTGATCGTGCCGGTGGTGAGAAGCACCCAGATGTCGCGGCGGCGCATTTCCCGGATCAGCGGAATGACGGCGTTCGTCTCGCCCACGCTTGCGGCATGGAACCAGATCAGCGGACCGGCGGGCCGCTCGACGCTGGCAAAGCCGAAACGCTCCATGCGGCGGGCGCGGTCTTCCTTGCCCTTGGCAGCGCGGTAGGAAAGATAGGGGCCGATCAGGGGATAAAGCGCGCGTCCCGCCAGCGTGTAGCTGCCAAGCGCGAACCGTGCGAAACGGCTGCTCATCGCTTTTCTCCCCGGGTGGCAATCATGCCACGCTCCGGATGAGCCAGGTTAGAATTCACGCGTCTCATCCCCGTTTTCAGCCGTCCGGTCGGTTCCCGGCGGCCCTTTTTTATGATCGCAAACGCCCTTGCGGTATAAATGCGCCGAATTGACGGCGCAAGTCCGGGCAAAGCGGCCTTTGGCCCTCAATGGGCAGGCGTCAACAGCTTATGCATGTGAACGATGAAATAGCGCATATGCGCATTGTCGACGGTGGCCTGCGCCTTGGCCTTCCAGGCGGAAAGCGCGCTCTGGTAATCGGGGAAAATCCCGACGATATCGAGCTTGTCCAGATCGCGGAATTCCACGTCCTGCAGGTTTTCCAGCTCGCCGCCGAATACGAGGTGCAGAAGCTGTTTCTTGTCTTGGCTATCGGTCATGATTTCGGTTCCCGGTTGAAAGCGGTCCTCCCGCTTTTGTCTTAGTCTTTCCGCCCGGCGGGTCAATGGGCGTCGTGCAGGCGCATTTCGGCCGTCAGCGGGCCGATCAGCCCGGCGCTTGCGCCGCAGAGCACGCCATGGCGCACATCCTCGCGGTTATAGATGAGCCGCGCGCCATCCATTTCGCAAAGCGCACCGCCTGCCCGCTCGAGGATCAGATCGGCGGCGGCGAGATCCCAGTCGTGGGAATTGCGCTTGACGAGCGTGCCGTCAATTCGACCTTCGGCGATCATCGCCAGCCGGTAGGCGAGCGAGGGCACGTGGCGGTGACGGCTGACCGGCTGGCCGAGACGGCCGCGCACCTGCGACAACAGGTCCTCCGGCGCGGCGAGCACCAGTTCCTTGGCCGCATGCCAGGGCGAAACCGCAATCGGCTGGCCGTTCTTCAATGCAGCCCCGCCATCCATCGCCAGATATTCCTCGCCGAGCGCGGGTGCGTAAAGCACGCCTGCAACCGGACGTCCGCGATGGACGACCGCGACCGAAACGCACCAGGTCTCCTCACCGGCGATGAAGGCGCGGGTGCCATCGATCGGATCGATCACGAACAGCGTTTCGCAGGAGAGCCGCGCTGCATTGTCCTCGGTTTCTTCTGACAGCCAGCCATAGCCGGGGCGGGCTGCCCTCAGCTTTTCGGCCAGGCATTCATTGGCGGCGAAATCAGCCGCGCTCACCGGCGAGCGGCCCTCGTTCTTCCACCACACTTCCGGCGACTGGCGGAAATAGCCGAGCGCCACATGCCCTGCGGCGCGGGCGGCATCGGCAATCAGCGCCAGATCGTCGGCAAAGGGCGCGGCATCGCGCGGGATGGCAAAGCTGGACGCCATCGGCTCAGCGTCCCGCCAGCGTCATGCCTTCAATGGCAAGGGTGGGGGCCGCAACGCCATGCTTGCGGTCGATATCGCTTGCGGGCGTCACTTCCATGAACATCTGCTTGAGATTGGAGGCGATCGTGACCTCCGAGACCGGATAGGAAAGCGCGCCGTTCTCGATCCAGTAGCCCGATGCGCCACGGCTGTATTCGCCGGTGATCATGTCGACGCCCTGCCCGATCAGCTCGGTCACGTAAAAACCGGTGCCGACGGCGCGGATCAGCGCTTCCGGCGCGATATCGCCCGGCTCCAGCGCCAGATTGGTGGAGGTGGGAGAAACGAGCGTGCCACCGCGCGCGCCGCGTCCATTGGTTTCAAGACCGAGTTCGCGGGCGGTGGAGGTGGAAAGGAACCAGTGCTTCAGCACGCCGTCCTCGATCATCACCAGCCGCTCGCCCTTCACGCCTTCGCCATCGAAGGGGCGCGAGGCCGGGCCGCGCACGATCAGCGGATCATCGGTAATGGAAAGCCCCTTCTTCAGCACCTGCTCGCCCATGCGGTCACGCAGGAACGAGGTCTTGCGGGCAACGGAGGCGCCATTGATCGCGCCGGCAATATGGCCGACAAAACCGCGGGCAACGCGGGGATCGAACACCACGGTCACACCCTTGGCCGTATCCACCTGCCGCGGATTGAGGCGTTTGACCACCCGCTCGCCCGCGCGGCGGCCGATTTCGGCTGCATCATCGAGCTCGGCGAAATAGAGGCGGCTGTCGTAGTCGTAATCGCGCTCCATCTTCGTGCCTTCGCCGCCGATGACGCTGACCGAACAGCCGAAGCGCGAGCCGCGATATTCGCCCTGAAAGCCGTGCGAGGTGACGAGCACCAGCCCGCCCATGCCGGCGGATGCGCCAGCGCCCCCGGAATTCGTGACCCCCTTCACCGCAAGGGCGGCCGCTTCCGCCGCAAGCGCCATTTCGGCGAGCTTGGCGGCAGGAACCTCGGTCGCGTCATAGAGGTCGAGATCGGGATAGGACGTCGCCAGCCGGTTCTGGTCGGCAAGGCAGGCATAGGGATCTTCCGGTGAAACCTTCGCCATCGCCACCGCCCGTTCGGCAAGCTGCTTCAGATCGAAGCCGGGATTGGCCGAAACGCTAGCGACACGCTTGCCGATGAAGACCCGCAGCGAGAAATCATCGCTTTCGGCGGCTTCGGTATCTTCCACCTTGCCGAGCCGGACGGAAACCGACTGCGACCTTGACCGCACCACCACCGCATCCGCCGCATCGGCGCCCGCCGCCTTTGCAAGGTCAATCAATTGCGCTGCACGTTCGATAAGCTGGCTGTTCTCAGAAGACATGGTTCCGCCCTTCGTTCCCCCCGCATGTATTCCGACCCTTCCCACGCATCAAGGGGCAAGGTGAAGCAGGCGCCGTTTTTGTGGTGGGATCGGGTGGATCAATACGGCGCTTCGCCCATGATCTATATGAGACCCCCACCGCTTTTTTGTGAGACCCCCACCCCTAGCCCCTCCCCACAAGGGGGAGG
>CAMFIE010000007.1 GCA_945952315.1 uncultured Rhizobium sp.
CTGCGCCGACTTCCTCGTGGAAAACCCGGTTTGAGCCAACAGAATTGATCCAATCAGCTCGAACTCTGCTCTAGTCCTGCCGCTTTGAGTTCGGCGCACGAAAGGTCTATGGCCTTTCAAAACACCGGAAACGGGAGATGAGACAATGGAACTGGGCCTCTATACTTTTGCGGATGTCAATCCGAACCCGGAAGCGGGCAAGGGGCCGGAAGGTGCGCGCCGACTGAAGGAACTGCTCGAGGAAATCGAGCTTGCGGATCAGGTGGGGCTTGATGTCTTCGGCCTTGGCGAACATCACCGGGCCGATTATGCGGCTTCCGCGCCTGCGGTGATCCTTGCGGCCGCTGCCGCCCGCACGAAGACCATACGCCTGACAAGCGCCGTTTCGGTGATCTCCTCGGATGATCCGGTGCGGGTGTTCCAGCAGTTTGCAACGCTTGATCTTCTTTCACAGGGCCGTGCGGAAATCATGGCCGGGCGCGGCTCCTTCATCGAAAGCTTTCCGCTGTTCGGCTATGACCTTTCCCATTACGACCAGCTTTTTGCCGACCGGCTGGACCTGTTGCTGAAGCTGCGCGAAAGCGAGACAGTGCATTGGGAGGGCTCCACCCGCGCGCCGCTTTCGGGGCAGGGGGTCTATCCGCGCCCGTATCAGGCGGAACTTCCGGTCTGGATCGCGGTCGGTGGCACGCCGCAATCGGTGGCGCGGGCGGGCTATCTCGGCCTGCCGCTCGCGATTGCCATCATCGGCGGCGAGCCGCGCCGCTTTGCGCCGCTTTTCGAACTCTACCGCGAGCAGGGCCGCCGCGCGGGCCATGATCCGGCGAAACTCAAATGCTCGATCAACGTTCATGGCTTTATCGCCGATACGATGGAGCAGGCGGCCGACCAGTATTACGGTCCCCATACGGAGGTGATGAACCGCATCGGTGCCGAGCGCGGCTGGGGTCCGGGCGGTCGGCGCGAATATGACATGACGCGCGGCCCGGATGGCGCCTATTTCATCGGCGACCCGGAAAGTGTCGCCGAAAAGATCGTCCGGCATCACCGGCTGTTCGGTAATGACCGCTTCCTGTTGCAGATGGCGATCGGGCCGATGCCGCACAGCCAGATCATGCGGGGCATCGAGCTTTACGGCACGAAAGTCGCGCCCCTCGTCAGAAAGGCATTGACGCCCTGAGCGCCTGCCTGAAATAGGACTGCAAAAAAGACCGAGCGGCCTTTCCCGGCCGCTCATTGTTTTTGAATGCATGGAACGGACCGTATCATGATCGTGACCAACGATGACGAGCTGCAGAAGCTGAAGGAGATCGGCCGCATCTGCGCCGAGGCGCTGAAGGTCATGGCCGCCCATCTCCAGCCCGGCATCACCACGCTGGAACTCGACCGGATCGGTCGCAAGGTGCTGGAAGATAATGGCGCGCAATCGGCACCGGAATTCTGCTACCAGTTTCCGGGCGCGACCTGCATTTCGGTGAATGAGGAAGTGGCCCATGGCATTCCGGGCGCGCGGGTGATCGCGCCCGGCGATCTCGTCAATATCGATGTCTCGGCGCTGAAGGACGGCTTCTTTTCCGATACGGGCGCATCCTTTGCGGTGCCGCCGGTCGCACCCAAGGCGGCGCGGCTGACGCGCGACGGCAAGCGGGCGTTGTGGATCGGCCTCAATCAGGTGCGCGCGGGCGCACCGCTGGCGCAGATCGGGCAGGCCATCGGCACATTCGCGCGCAAGAACCGCTATACGCTGATCCGCAATCTGGCGAGCCACGGTGTCGGCCGCTCGCTGCACGAGGAACCGTCCGAGCTTTCCACCTGGCCGGATCCCGACGAAACGCGGATGATGGAAGATGGCCTCGTCTTCACCATCGAGCCCTTTCTCTCGCTCGGTGGCGAATGGGCCGAGGATGGCGGTGGCGAGGACACCTGGACGCTTTACAGCGAGCCAAAGGCGCTGACCGTTCAGTTCGAGCACACGGTGGTTGCGACCCGCAACGGCCCGCTGATCCTGACGCTTGCGGATTGAGCATTAAAAATGGGACAGGTGGAAAATCGGAACTTGATGCAAATCAGGCACCTGCTTTAGGGTCTCACCAATCGAAATCCGGGCCTGCGCATGCCGCTCGCCCCAGCAGGTGAAACCCCTTGTTCAAGTCCTTCTTTCCCAATCCGCGCCTGTTTTTCCTGTCCGTCGTGCTATGGACAATCGTTTGCATCGCCTTGTGGTATGCGGGTATCGATCAGCTTGGTGCCATGATCGGTTTGCCAAATCCTGCGCCAGATGCACCGCCAGTGATTGGAGTGACCACGTTCATCCAACCCGATTTCGTCTGGTTCTATATCTATTTCGCGGTGATGACGGGGATTTTCTATGCCGCCTGGGCTTACTTCGCCCCTCATCCCTGGCAACGCTGGTCTGTAGGCGGCTCGGTTCTCATCTTGTTCGTCACCTATTTTCAGGTGCAGGTCAGCCTTGCGATCAACGGCTGGAATGGCCCATTCGGCGACATGCTGCAGGCGGCGGTTTCCAAATCCCGCGAAGTTCTGCCCTCTGAATTCTACGGCCGCTTCGTGGTGTTCTTCTCCATCGCAGCTGTTGCGGTCGTGGTGTCTTCGCTCAATTACTTTTTTGTCAGCCACTATGTATTCCGTTGGCGCACGGCCATGAGTGACTTCTATCTCGGTCACTGGCAGCAACTTCGGCATATCGAGGGCGCATCGCAGCGCGTGCAGGAAGATACGATGCGCTTTGCCAGGATCACCGAATCGCTCGGCGTCAATCTCATCGACAGCGTGATGACACTGATTGCATTCACGCCTCTGCTTATAAAGCTTTCCGCCAATGTCACGGAACTGCCGCTGGTCGGCACTATCCCGTATCCACTGGTCTTTTCCGCAATCGTCTGGTCGATTTTTGGAACTGTGCTGATCGCGGTCTCTGGCTTGAAACTACCGGGACTGGAATTCCGCAACCAGCGCACGGAAGCTGCTTTCCGCAAGGAACTGGTGTATGGTGAGGATCACGCAGGCCGGGCGGAAATGTCAATCATGAAGGATCTGTTCCTGAATGTGCGCGAGAGCTACTTCCGCTCCTATTTCCACTATATCTACTTCAACATCATCCGTCTTACCTATGCCAATGCAAACACGGTTTTTGCCTGGGTGGTACTGGGGCCGTCTCTGATGGCCGGCCGAATTTCGCTCGGCATGCTGAACCAGATTTCCGGCGCCTTCTCGCAGGTCACGTCGTCTTTCCAGTATCTGGTCAGCGTCTGGCCGACGATGATCGAACTGCTTTCGATCTACAAGCGTCTTCAGGCCTTCGAAGCGCAGATCGAGGACAAGCCGCTCGACAGCATCGAGCAGGAAGTGGCGAGCGCCTGAGCGTATCGCTCACCTGACCTTCACAGGCGGCGCGGCTCCGGTCCGCCGCCTTCCGCCTTTTCCAGCGGCGCGGCCTTTTTCAGGATATCGAGCGCTTGGCCATAGGTCACGCAGGCAACATCCGGCTTCCGGCATGTTTCGGTGAGAAAACGGTCGAGTGCCCGCCAATAGGCTCCGCCATTCATTTCGACAAAATGAAAGCCGAGCTGCAGCGGCACGCGCTCTCCGGCATATTGCCGCTCGAAGGCGGCGCGATAGGCGGCAAGCGCCCGGTCCTCGAATTCGGCGGAGCGGCTGACATCTTCCTTCGCACGGGAATGGCGGGCGTAGAGATTGTAATCCATCGCAATCACCGGCTTTTGCGATGGGCCTTCCGGCACCAGCGGCAGGCCGAAACGGACAAACCCGTCATGCCGGTCGGGCAGGGCGGGGCCTTTCGTCACCAGACTGGCATCATAGGCAAAGCCCGCTTCCCGTTCGGCATCCGGCAGGGCAGGCCCGGCCGAAAGATAGGGCGCGCGAAAGCCGCGAATGTCGTTGCGCACGAAATCCCGCCAGCCTTCCGGTTCTTCCGCCGCATGGCCGGATGTTTCGAAGGCGTTGGTCAGGGTTGCCGTGAAGGTCGAAAATTCGCGCAGCCATTCGGCTCTGGTCCACTGGCCGCCGTCGAAATGGCCGCAGGCATGGCTGGCGATCTCGTGGCCCTCCTGCCGTGCATGCCAGATATTTCCAAGCCGGGTGATCACCTCGTCATTGGTCTGGGCAAAGCCGGTGGCCGAGCGTCCGGACTTGTGGCGCGGTGCCTGATAGGCGTCCGCAACCGGCGTTCCCCGCGCCATCAGAAAGGTGCAGGAGAGAAAATAGGTGAAATGCGCGCCCGTGCGCGCTGCCATTTCCCGGCTTTTCAGCCACAGATCATTGTCATGCGCGCCATCGAAGGAGACGATCACCAGTTGTTTCGGCAGACCGTCTCCAGCCGCGGCGGAGACAGGAGGGGTAAGCGCAATGAGTGTGGCAAGCAGAAAACGCAATCGAAAACTCCAGTCAAATCAGTCTGATCTTTGTCAAAGGAATGCGGCAAAGCTTTGATGCGGCACCATCGGGCCAAAGGGTCGCGGTTGATTTCTTCGTATAAGCGAGGGGGGATGGTTCACGCTTGCGCCAAAATGCAGTAGGGAAGACAGCAAGAAGGGCGGAGTTTCGCCCTCGCATCTGGAAAGAACATCATGACGCTGCTTCTGATCGGCCTTGTCGCCTTCCTCGGCACCCATCTTATCCGCATCATCGCGCCCGGCCTGCGCAACGGCCTGATCGAAAAGCTCGGCAAATCCGGCTGGAACGGTCTCTATTCGGTGGTCTCGGTCGCCACACTGGCGCTGCTCGTCTATGGTTTCGGTCAGGCGCGGCTCGCAAGCGGCGAGGCGCTTTGGTACGCGCCGCCGTGGATGGTGCATGTCACTGTCCTGCTGATGTCCATCGCCATGGTGCTTCTCGTCGCAAGCGTGATCCCGGCCGGTTACATCGCGGTGAAGACCAGGCATCCGATGATCACCTCGGTCAAGGTCTGGGCGCTTGCGCACCTGCTGGTGAATGGCGAACTCTATGCGATCATCACCTTCGTTGCCTTCCTCGGCTGGGCGGTCGTGCTGCGCATTGCCGCCAAGCGCCGCACAGCCCGTGGCGAGGCAACCGAGCGCGCCTATATCAGCTGGATCTGGGATCTGGTCGCCGTGGTTGTCGGTCTTGGCATCGTCATCGGCTTCATCCATGGCATTCACCTCTGGCTGATCGGCTTGCCGATCCCGATGGCCGGATAAGCGGATCGGAGCCCTTTCGCGCGGAAAGGGCTTACAAAACCGGCAATTTATGAGTAGAAGGCCGAAAAGCCTTGAGGCCCGCGGCCACCCGGAGACGTAAATGGCATTCAACGACGACAGTTTTATCCGCGAAGTGAACGAGGAACTGCGCTCTGACCAGTTCAAGACGGCATGGCAGCGCTATGGCCGCTATATCATTGCTTTGGCTGTGATTATCGTTGTCGGCACGGCGGGCGAGCGGATCTGGAGCTGGTGGCAGCAGAGCCAGGCCTCGGCTTCCGGTGACCGTTTTCTGGCCGCCGTCGATCTTGCCAAGGCGAACAAGGCGGACGAAGCGCTGGGCGCGCTGCAATCGCTGGAGAAGGACGGCTTTTCTGCCTATCCGGTGCTGGCCCGCATGCGCGCGGCCTCGCTGAAGGCGGAAAAGGGCAACGTGCAGGATGCCATCGCCGATTATCAGGCCATTGCGGCTGACAGCGTCATCCCGCCGGCACTGCAGGATGTGGCGCATCTGCGTGCGGGCTGGCTGCTTGCCGATACCGCCAAATACGAGCAGGTTTCGGCCGAGGTGGAGGCCCTGACGGCAACCACCAATCCGCTGCGCCATTCGGCCCGCGAGGTGCTTGGCATTTCCGCCTATCACAACGGTGATTTCAAGCGCGCCAAGGAATGGTTCACGGCGATTGCCAATGACGGCCAGACGCCCGCCAATGTGGGCCGTCGCGCCCAGATGCTGCTGGATGTGATTGCCGCCTCCGGCAAGGCGCCATAAGCGGGTCGCAGCCGAAACAGGATTTACCCGGCGGGTGCCGGGCAAGAACAAGAAAGAAGCCTGATGAGCTTTACCGTTGCCATTGTCGGCCGCCCGAATGTGGGCAAGTCCACGCTGTTCAACCGTCTGGTTGGCAAGAAGCTGGCGCTTGTCGATGATACGCCCGGCGTGACCCGGGACCGTCGCCCCGGCGATGCCAAGCTGGTGGATCTGCGCTTCCGCATCATTGATACGGCAGGTCTTGAAGAGGCCGCGCCCGATACGCTGCAGGGCCGCATGCGCATGCAGACGGAAACGGCGATCGACGAGGCCGATCTGACGCTGTTTGTGGTCGATGCCAAGACGGGGCTGACACCCGTGGACCAGAACCTTGCCGAACTGCTGCGCAAGCGCGGCAAGCCGGTCGTGCTGGTGGCCAACAAGTCGGAAGCGCGCGGCTCGGACGGTGGCTTCTACGATGCCTTCACGCTCGGCCTTGGCGATCCGGTGCCGATTTCGGCTGAACATGGCCAGGGCATGCTCGATCTGCGCGATGCGATCGTCGAGGCTGTCGGCGAGGATGTCGCCTTTCCCGATGCGGATGACGAGGCGGTGACCGATGTGGTTCTGCCCCGCCTTGCCGAGGGCGAGGAGGAGAGCGACGAGGAACCCGCCTATGACGAGACCAAGCCGCTGCGCGTTGCCATCGTGGGTCGCCCGAACGCTGGCAAGTCCACGCTGATCAACCGCTTCCTCGGTGAAGACCGGCTTCTCACCGGCCCGGAAGCCGGCATTACCCGCGATTCGATCTCGGTGGAATGGGACTGGCGCGGCCGCACCATCAAGATGTTCGATACGGCCGGCATGCGCCGCAAGGCCAAGGTGACGGAGAAGCTCGAAAAGCTGTCGGTTGCCGATGGTCTTCGCGCCATCCGCTTTGCCGAAACCGTGGTGATCGTGTTCGACAGCACCATTCCGTTTGAAAAGCAGGACCTGCAGATCGTTGATCTGGTGCTGCGCGAAGGCCGGGCCGCCGTGCTTGCCTTCAACAAATGGGACATGATCGAGGATCGTCAGGCGGTGCTTGCCGATCTTCGCGAAAAGACCGAGCGGCTGCTGCCGCAGGCACGCGGCATCCGGGCGATCACCATTTCCGGCCAGACGGGTGATGGTCTGGACCGGCTGATGCAGGCCGTGATCGACACGGACAAGGTCTGGAACAAGCGCATTTCCACCGCGCGGCTCAATCGCTGGCTGGAACAGCAGCAGATCCAGCATCCGCCACCGGCTGTTTCCGGCCGTCGCCTGAAGCTGAAATACATGACGCAGGTGAAGTCGCGCCCGCCCGCCTTCATGATTTCCTGCACCCGGCCCGATGCCCTGCCGGAAAGCTATACGCGCTTCCTGATCAATGGCTTGCGCAATGATTTCCAGATGCCGGGCGTGCCGATCCGCGTGCATTTCCGCGCCTCGGAAAATCCGTTCGAAGGCCGCAAGAAGAAGATGTGACGCTTGTGTCGCTCCGCTTTTCCCGAGACGGGATCAGCGGTCGCCCGCGCGCATGCTGACCCGCACCAGCGCGCCTTTCTGCGCAATCACTTCCGCCGTGACGATCGAAGCCTTGCGGGCCGCGCGCTCTGCCGTGTCGCCCTCCATCAGCCGGGCAATGAAGGCGCCGTTGAAGCTGTCGCCAGCCGCAGTCCTGTCCACCACCCAGGGGGCGGGGGCGGCGGGGATCGACTGGATGCGCCCGCCTGCGAGCAGCATGGAGCCTTCCGGCCCCCGCTTCACCACAACGGTTTCCACGCCGATTGCCTGATAGCGGGCGATGGAATCCTCTGCCGATAGCACGCCGAGATGCGCCTGCTCCTCATCCAGCGCTGTCAGAACCACGGAGGAAGCCCGCGCCGCCTCGGCCAGCACCGTGCGCAGCGCATCGCGACTTTCCCAAAGCTCGGGCCGAATGTTCGGATCGAAGCAGACCGTGGCTCCGGCGGCACGCGCCCGGCGAAGCTCCGCCAGCAGCGTCTCGCGATCTTCGGCCGAGAGGATCGCCATGGTGATGCCGGAGAAATGGATGTAGTCCGCCCGCGCCATGGTGCTGCGCAGCCGGGCCGGATCGGCCGCAAGCTTGCGCGCCGCAGACGTGTCGCGCCAGTGCTGCAGCACCCGGTCTCCATATTCATCGATGGTGATCATCGACAGGCCGATATTGCGCCCCGGCACGATCTGCACCGAGGCAATGCCGATGCCCGCCTCATGCAGAAAGCCGAGGAGCGTTGCGGAAAAGCTATCATTGCCAAGCGCGGTCATGAGTTCCACCGGCGTGGTCTTTGGCAGAAGCTCGCGCGCATACCAGGCCGTCACGAATGTATCGCCTGCAAAGGCCGGGCGGAAAAGCCCGCCTTCCACCGGCGAAAGCTCCATCATGCATTCCCCGATGCACAGAAGATGATGTGGATTCATGGTCGGTTTCCCTAACAATGCGGAATTCGCCGCGAACGCATTATAAATCGATTGAAATTACGTCATGGCTGCCTATGGTACGCGCGAAAGTGGATGCGAATCCATCTACTGCCTTTCTTGATTAGGAAATCATAAACCGATGCGGGCGCTTGTGCACCCGTTTACGGATCAGGTGAGGGCAGGATAGACTGTATTCCTGTTGAAAACCCCGGTTATCGTGGCTTAAAGGCTGCAAACGGTGTGAGGCGGAAGGGACGAGAACGAGAATGGCGAACAGCATGCAACGGGCAGACGGTGCGGACTGGTGGCGGGGTGCCGCAATCTATCAGGTCTATCCGCGTTCCTTTCAGGATACGACGGCGGATGGCACCGGCGACCTCAAGGGCATCACCAGGCGTTTGCCCTATATTGCCAGCCTCGGCGTCGATGCGATCTGGCTCTCGCCCTTCTTCAAGTCGCCGCAGGCGGACATGGGCTATGACGTATCGGATTATTGCGATGTGGATCCGCTGTTCGGCACGCTGGCCGATTTCGACGAGATGCTGGAAAAGGCCCATGCGCTGGGTTTGAAGATCATCATCGATCAGGTGATATCCCACACATCCGACCAGCATCCCTGGTTTCGTGAAAGCCGGTCGAGCCGGGACAATGCCAAGGCCGACTGGTATGTCTGGGCTGATCCGAAGCCCGATGGCAATCCGCCGAACAACTGGCTTTCCGTCTTTGGTGGTTCGTCCTGGGAATGGGATGGGGTGCGCCGCCAGTTCTACCTCCACAATTTCCTCACCTCGCAGCCGGATCTCAATTTCCACTGCCCGGCCGTGCAGGATGCGGTGCTGGATGTGCTTAAGTTCTGGCTGGAGCGCGGGGTGGATGGCTTCCGTCTGGATACGGTGAATTACTATTTCCATTCGCGCGGGCTGGAAAACAACCCGCCGGCCGATCCCAATGCCGAACATGGCAATGACGCGCCGGACAGCAATCCTTATGGCATGCAGCAGCATCTCTATGACAAGACGCAGCCGGAAAACGTGGACTTCATGCGCCGCATCCGCGCGCTGACGGATGCCTATGACAACCGCACCACCGTGGGCGAGGTGGGCGATGGCACCCGCTCGCTGCAGACGCTTGCGGCCTATACGAGCGGCGGCGACAAGCTGCACATGTGCTACACTTTCGATCTGCTCGGCCCGGAATTTTCCGCCGCGCATTTCCGCAAATGCATCGGTGCCTTCGAGACAAAGGTGCGTGATGGCTGGGTCTGCTGGGCCTTTTCGAACCATGACGTGGTGCGCCATGTCTCGCGCTTCATCGAAACGCCCGCCGAGCGCGTGCCGATGGCAAAGCTGACGATGACGCTGGTTTCCGCCCTGCGCGGCTCGATCTGTCTCTATCAGGGCGAGGAGCTGGGTCTGCCGGAAGCAGAGCTGACCTTCGAGCAGTTGCGCGATCCCTATGGCATCCGCTTCTGGCCCGCCTTCAAGGGCCGCGACGGATGCCGCACGCCGATGGTGTGGGAAGGGGCGGCGCCTCATGCGGGCTTCAGCACTGCGAAGGAAAGCTGGCTGCCGGTTTCCGATCTCCACGCTTCGCTTGCCGTCGACCGGCAGGAAGGCGATGCCGCTTCGGTGCTTGCCCATTACCGCGAGACGCTGGCTTTTCGCAATGCGCATCCGGTGATCCGCTCCGGCGCCTTCCGTTTTGTCGAGACCAATCAGGATCTCCTGATATTTGACCGGGTTTCGGACGAGGAAACGCTACGCTTCTGCTTCAATCTCACGCGCAAGCCGGTGCCGCTTGCCGGGTCTGCCGCACTTGACGGGGCCGAACCGCTTGCCCTTCCGGGTTTTGGCGCGCTGAAGGCTGCGGATGGTGTCGAATTGCCCCCGCTTTCCGCCGCCTGCTTCCGATTGGCTTGAGAAAAACCTGTCCGGATGGGTTATCCCTATTTCGGACCGGTTATTTTTCATATTCGGATTGTCTTTACAACCGGTAGCAACCGTTCCATCCTGATGTCAAAAGACGTTCGGGGAGGACGACCATGAACCGGTCTACGCATCTTGGTGCGCTGATGATGCTTTCGCTGGCATCGGTGCTTTTCGCGGCTGCCAGCCCGGCAGGTGCGGTCACGCTCAAGGAATGCAGCGCGCTTTATCAGGCGGCCAAGAAGAATGGCACGCTGAATGGTCAGGACTGGCGCGCCTTCCGCGCGAGCCAATGTCCGGCCGGTCCAACGGATTCGCCGCCGGATTCGGCAGCCGGGCAGGTGGACGCGGTGTCCGAGCCTGCTTCGCAACCGGCTTCACAGGCGGTGGCTGCTGGCGGCACGTTGCCCGCCTTCCCGACGGCCATCGATCCGCGCTATGCGTCTGAAAAACCGGCAAGGGCGCGGCTCCATACCTGCGCCGATGCTTATCACGCGGCGAAAAAGGCGGGCACGCTCAATGGCTTGCGCTGGATCCAGAAGGGCGGCGGCTTTTACAGCCTCTGCAACAAGGGCCTGAAGAAGCAGGCGTAAAGCCGGTTCAAAGCCCCTCGTCCGGAATATTCAGCAGGTGCCCGCAGGCCTTGCAATGCACGGCATCCGTATCATGCCGCGACAGGCCGCATTGCGTGCAGGGATAGGTTACCTTGAAAGGGCGCACCAGCGCCTGCGCCAGCCGCACGAACAGCGATATGCCGACGATCATCATCACGATGGAGGTGAGCTTTCCGGCAGTACCCGGCAGTGTGATATCGCCAAAACCGGTGGTGGTCATGGTGGTGACGGTGAAATAGAGCGCATCGACAAAGCCGGTGCTGCCTTCCTTGCCCGAGAAGAAGAAGGTGTAGACGAAGCCGGACGCCATGAACAGGAAGACGGCCAGATTGACCGAGGCCCGCACCACATCGATGCGGTTCAGCAGATGCAGCCGCCTGAGGATGGCTTTCAGCAGCGGCCTCTGGCTGAGCGCCCAGAGCCGCATGACCCGCAGGAAGGCGAAATTGTAGAGCAGATGCGGCCAGAGCAGCGTGGCAAGGATCAGAAAGTCGACAAAGGTCAGCGGTGCCCGCAGCCACTTCGCCCGATCCTTTGCGATCAGTCCCTGCGCGGTAAGATCGCCTGCAATCCAGAGCGCGATCAGCAGATCGATCCAGATATGGGTGCGGATTTCCGGCAGGTAGGGCTGGAACAGGAAATAGGCCAGGATCGCCACATCGACGATTGCCGTTGCCACCTGAAAACGCAGGGCCGCGCGATGTTGGCCCTGATACAGGCTGCGGAGCTGGCGTACAAAGCGACTGTCCGTGTCGCGGGGCGGGATCGATACCACGGTTTTCCCCGTCAGATCAGCGTGAAGCGGTCAACATCGACCATGCCCATGTCCGATATCTTGAGATGCGGAATGACAGGCAGCGGCAGGAACGCGACCTGCAGGAAGGGCTCCTGCAGCGTGGTGCCGAGCGCATAGGCCGCCTGCCGGAGATGATGCAGCGTATCGCGCACTGCCTCGTAGGGCTCAAGGCTCATCAGGCCCGCGACCGGCAACGGGATCTCGCCTGTGACCTTGCCATCTTCCACCACAACGAAACCGCCGCCGATTTCGCCCAGCCGGTTTGCCGCTCGCGCCATGTCATCCTCGCTCACCCCGACGACGCAGATATTGTGGCTGTCATGACCGACGGTGGAGGCAATCGCTCCCTTCTTCAGGCCAAAACCCTGCACGAAGCCATTGGCATGATTGCCATTCTTGCCATGCCGCTCGATCACCGCCACCTTAATGATGTCGTTCTCAAGATCGACGCTGGTCTGGTTACCCTTGGCAGGCAGCCGGTAGCGGCGATGCTCGGTGATGATCTTACCGGGCAGCACGCCCATCACCGGCACGTCGCCCTCACTGACCGGAACGCCGAAATCGGCGGCCATAACCGGGCGCGCCTTGACGCTGTTGAGACCGACCGGGGCAACAGGCTTGCGGCTTGCGAAGAGCTGGTCCGTTACGTGCCGCCCGGCGGCGAACACCATCTCCGCCTTGCAGTTTTCCAGACTGTCGATCACCACCAGATCCGCGCGCCAGCCGGGGGCGATGAGGCCGCGGTCTCTGAGGCCAAAGGCGCGGGCGGCCGAAATCGAGGCCGTGCGATAGACCGCAAGCGGTTCGCAGCCATGGGCAATCGCGGTGCGGATCAGATAGTCGAGGTGACCTTGCTCGGCAATATCCAGCGGGTTGCGGTCATCGGTGCAGAAGGCGAGGAAGGGTGAAAGCCGCTCGGTGATGATCGGCATCAGCGCATGCAGGTCTTTCGAGACGGAGCCTTCGCGCACCAGAATATGCATGCCCTTGCGGATTTTTTCGAGCGCCTCCGGGGCGCTGGTGCATTCGTGTTCGGTGCGGATGCCGGCGGCCAGATAGCCGTTCAGGTCGCGCCCGGACAGGAGCGGCGCATGGCCATCGATATGGTCGCCATAGAAGGCATCGAGCTTGGCGAGACAGGTCGGGTCCTTGTGGACCACACCCGGGAAATTCATGAATTCGGCAAGGCCGATCACCTTCGGATGGTTCCGGAAGGGCAGGAGCTTTTCGATCGGCAGATCGGCACCGGAGGTTTCGAGATGGGTCGCGGGCACGCAGGAGGAGAGCTGCACCCGGATATCCATGATGGTTTCCATGGCCGATTCGAGGAAGAAACGGATGCCTTCCTCCCCCAGCACATTGGCGATCTCGTGCGGATCGCAGATTACCGTCGTCACGCCATAGGGCAGAACACAGCGATCGAATTCATGCGGGGTCACCAGCGAACTTTCGATATGCAGATGCGTATCGATGAAGCCGGGCACGACAATGCGGCCTGCTATATCGATCTCCTCGCGCCCCTGATAGCTCTCCGCAGTCCCGACGATCCGGTCTCCGCAGATCGCGATATCCGACTGCACCAGTTCGCCGGTCACCAGATCGAAATAGCGGCCGTTTTTCAGCACCAGATCTGCCGCCGCGCGGCCCGTACCCTGATCGATCAACCGTTCCAGCCGTGCACTCATGCTCTGCCTGTCCTTCCCTGCTACTGCGGATGCAATCTTGCAGGGTTTTGGTTGTGGGGGAAGGGGGATTGGTGAAGGATCAGGCTGCGCGGGTTTCTTCCAGCACCAGCTTCACGCGGAAACCGGCCCTGTCAGCAATATTGATCAGTGCATCGAGGGAGAAGCGGTCAATCTTGCCACGCAGGAGGTCATTGAGACGCGGACGGGTAATGCCAAGCCTGTTCGCAGCTGCCTGCTGGGACAATGCCCATGTCGCGATGCGCTCGTGAAGGGCAATCATGATCTCCCCGCGCGCTGCAAGATTTGCGGCCTCGGCGGGATTGTCGCACAGGGCCTCAAAGACATTTGCAAAGCGCTCTTCGGTCAAGTTCTGCTCTTCCATAGCTTCAACCTCCGGGCGGCAAGTTCAATTTCACTTTGCGGTGTCTTCTGGGTTTTCTTGGTGAAGGCATGAAGGACCAGAACCATGTCAGCAAATTTTGCCAGATAGATAATGCGATAGGCTCCGGTTTCGTCATGGATGCGCAGTTCACGCACGCCTGCGCCGATTGATTTCATCGGCTTCCAGTCATGCGGGTCGAGCCCCGCCTGCAACCGTTGCAGATCCAGGCCTGCCCGCAGGCGTGCGGCTTGCGGGAAAGATCGGATGGCAGACCGGCTATCGCCAAGAAATATGACATCCTTCGGCATTGTATCAAAACCGATACAGGTGACAAGAGCGCTGATCGGTCTCGATTAAATTATAAATTCAGACATAATGCAAATACTGTTCTGCCCGGCCCATAGCCGGGCAGGGGATGAGGGAAGAACGTCATTCGACCGTCACGTCGACATAGGAAATGCGGTTGCCGCGGCCATAGATTTCCACATAGACGCGGCAATTGCCACGCAGGATGGCGCGGGCGGCGGAGCGTTCGATGCTGCCCCGGCGAACCAGTTGCTCGAACAGCGCGCGGTTGCCCTTGCGGCTGAAGAAGCTGTCGCTCTCGTCGCCCCGTTGCGCAATGCCATATTCATGAAAATTGGCGCGATCCTGCCTGAGCACCTGCCAGGGCTGGGTCAACCGCTCGCCGTAGGAATTGTAGAGATCATCCTTGCCGATGGTGGCGCTGTAGCTTTCCAGCAGGTCGTCGGCCAATACCGGGGCGGTGGTGGCGAGCAGAAGCGCAAGGGCTGTGAGGGTGGTTTTCATGATGATCCTCCGGCAGGGCAGGCGTTTTGGCCCGCGATGGATCAAAGTCTGCACCCGCAGCCGCCCGCTTGCCAAGCGCGTTGCACCATCATCCCGCATTTTTGAACGCAGAAGCCGAATGCAAAACGGCCCCCGAAGGGGCCGCCCGCAAATCTTGAAGCCTGGGCCTCAGATATTGTGCATCAGCACGTCGCGCAGCTTGGTGAACAGCTCGTCGATCTGGGCCTTGGTGATGATCAGCGGCGGCGACAGCGCGATGATATCGCCGGTGGTCCGGATCAGCAGACCCTTCTCGTAGGCCTTCAGGAAGGCGGAGAAGGCGCGCTTGGTCGGTTCGCCCGCAATCGGCTCCAGCTCGATCG
Source organism: uncultured Rhizobium sp. (assembly GCA_945952315.1). GTDB lineage: Bacteria > Pseudomonadota > Alphaproteobacteria > Rhizobiales > Rhizobiaceae > Gellertiella. Next base: position 14,990 of record CAMFIE010000007.1, read on the forward strand.
CGCCGATCAGTCCGACATTTCGGATGTCGATCACATGCGGGCAATCCTTCAGCGAATGCAGCGCGTCTTCCCAGTAGGACGCGAGCTCGGATGCGCGGGTGAGCAGGCCCTCTTCCTTGTAGGTATCGAGCGTGCCAAGGGCTGCGGCGCAGGCAATCGGATTGCCGGAATAGGTATAGCCGTGGAAGAACTCGATCATGTGTTCCGGGCCGTTCATGAAGGCATCATGAATTTCAGCGGTCACGAACACGGCGCCCATCGGGATCACGCCATTGGTCAGGCCCTTGGCGGTGGTGATGATATCCGGCTTTACGTCGAAATACTGGGCCGCAAAGGGCGTGCCGAGGCGGCCGAAGCCGGTGATGACTTCATCAAAGATCAGCAGGATGCCGTGCTTGGTGCAGATTTCGCGCAGCTTCTGCAGATAGCCCTTCGGCGGCAGGAGAACGCCGGTGGAGCCTGCGACCGGCTCCACGATCACGGCGGCAATGGTGGAGGCATCATGCAGGGTGACGATGCGTTCCAGCTCGCTGGCCAGATCGGCGCCATGCTCCGGCAGGCCGCGGCTGAAGGCATTCTTCGAAAGGTTGTGGGTGTGCGGCATGTGATCGACGCCGGTCAGTAGCGTGCCGAACATCTTGCGGTTGGCAACGATGCCGCCCACCGAAATGCCGCCGAAATTCACGCCGTGATAGCCGCGCTCGCGGCCGATCAGACGGGTACGGCTGCCCTGGCCCTTCACGCGCTGATAGGCAAGCGCCACCTTCAGCGCGGTTTCCACCGATTCCGAACCGGAATTGGTGTAGAGCACATGCTCCATGCCTTCCGGGGCAATGTCGATCAGCCGGTTTGCCAGTTCGAAGGCTTTCGGATGGCCAAGCTGGAAGGCCGGCGCATAATCGAGCTCGCCGGCCTGCTGGCGGATCGCCTCGGTGATCTTCGGGCGGCAGTGACCGGCATTCACGCACCACAGGCCCGCCGTGCCGTCCAGCACCGTGCGGCCATCATGGGTGGTGTAATGCATATCCTGCGAGGCTACGAACAGGCGAGGCTCCTTCTTGAACTGTCGGTTCGCGGTGAACGGCATCCAGAAGGCGCGCATATCATTCGGTGTGGCATTCATGCGGTCAGACATCGTCAATCTCCCATAAATCGGGCGGGCAGGGTTTTCCGCCCTATTCCCGCACATTTCCCCTCTTTGGCGGATCGCTGTCGCCGCCGGTTTCGCTGGTGATTGTCAGTGCCTTGCGACCAAAGTCAAAGCAAATGTGATCATGGATCCATCGCGGCTGTTGATCACCGGGCCATTCAGCCGTTTGTTATAAATGGCAAGTTTAAGGCAAGGCGGAAATGCAAAGAAGGACATGCGGGAACGGAAGCCTGAACTGACAGGGCAAAAAGCAGATCCGGACTTTCCATCCGTTGACCGGCGGTCACAAAAAAAGGCCCCTCCACCCAGGTGGAGGGGCCTTTGTATTTGGTCCCGTTCTGTCGGCAAGGAAAGCGCAGGAAGAGATGGCGCCCGAAAGGGCGCTGGTCTGCCTTTGCGCTTGTGCCGATCAGGCTGCGGAGCGCGCCTTGTCAGATGCGCTGTAGATGCCTTCCAGCGTCTGCAGCAGGCTGATCACGGCCGAGGAATCGCAGGAGTAATAGATCGTCTGCGCATCGCGGCGGGTGTTGACCAGATGCTGTGCACGCAGCTTGGAAAGATGCTGGGACAGGGCCGACTGGCTCAGACCAACCTGATTGGCAAGCACGCCCACCGGCACTTCGTCCTTGACGAGGGCGCAGAGGATCATGAGGCGCTTCGGATTGGCCATAGCAGACAACAGGCCGGCGGCAGCGGAAGTGTGGGTGTCGAGTGTCTTGGTCATCATCTCTTTGATCTCTCCAACGCTGGCGGTCGTTGGTTGGTTAGGTTGTTACAGTGCAAATCATTCACACTAGCTACAATATACATCATACAACATAATTGTATATTCTTAAAATTAGGGTATTGAAGATAATCGCGTTCGAATGTCCTCAATGATGCGAGTTTCCCTCACATCCTGAAGTGGCAGTTCAGCGCGAATGAGAATTTCTTTCATGCTGAGATCGATTCCTCCGGCGTCAATCGCAGAAATCTTCCAGCCATTTCCATTTTGATGAAATTTATTTCTGGCAATCACATTTGCCAGATCAGGCAAATCACGCCCGATTTCGTCCAGAATCGCCTGTTCCGAGCGGGCGAACCGCTCAATTTCAGGTCCATTCATGATCAATTCAGAACCTTCGAGGACGAACGCCTTGCCGAATCCGCCGTTCAGCGATGCTCGTTGCGGATGTAACAAAACGAATCGAAAATCGTCAAAATCGATATAGAGCGCCGCCTTCGGATGGCGGTTGAGAAAGCGCTGGCGCAACCAGCCGTGACGCTCGCTGCCGCGCTCCACCCGCTCGGCGCGCGCCTGCAGCGTCAGGCGGGGATGGGCGAGCGGATCGCCCTTTCCGGGTTCACCGGTCAGAAGCGAGGCGCGCGGATCAGCGTCCAGCGCTTTCGTATGGGCGGAGAGGGAAGAGACGAGAATGGCGGGCGTGCCATCCGGAGCGGTTGCAAGCAGCACGCGGCTTGCGGAAGGATAGCCCGTTTCGGGGTCAATCACCGCGAGTGTTCCGAAGCGCGCACCCCGAAGCAGGGTGCGCGCCAGGTTTCTGGCATCGTCATCGGTTTCCCGGATAACGGAGATCTTGTCACGCATGTCCAAGCCCTCCTTTACGCGAAAACCGGCGGCCTGATGCCCTCAGGCCCCCTCTTTCCGGCGATGCCGGGTGAGGCCCTCGATGATGTTCTGGGCACTTATTGTACCAATTATATTTCCGTTGTCTACTACACCGACGCTTCCAGGACGACGTGAAATTGCATCAAGGATTTCTAATAGTGGCGTCGTCGGTGTCGCGTTGCCGGAAACGGGGCCGCTGGCGGCTTCCGTCACACCCGGCACCATCACGTCGGCAGCGGTCAGCATGTTGATCGGGTTCATGTTTGCCACGAAATCCGCCACATACTGGTTTGCCGGGTTCTTGACGATTTCCTGCGGCGTGCCGCACTGGATGATGCGTCCGCCTTCCATGATGGCAATGCGGTTGCCGATGCGGAAAGCTTCGTCCAGATCGTGGCTGACGAACAGGATGGTCTTCTTCAGGCGGCGCTGGAATTCCAGCAATTCATCCTGAAGACGGGTGCGTATCAGCGGATCGAGCGCCGAGAAGGGCTCGTCCATCAAAAGGATCGGTGCGCCGGTCGCAAAGGCGCGGGCAAGGCCCACGCGCTGCTGCATGCCGCCCGACAGTTCCTGCACCTTGCGGCCCGACCATTTGGTCAGGTTCACGAGGTCGAGCTGCTCGGCCACGCGGCTTGCCCGCTCCGCATCCGGCACGCCTGCCAGTTCCAGACCGAAGCCGACATTGTCGGCCACCGTGCGCCAGGGCAGGAGCGCGAATTGCTGGAACACCATCGAGACCACATGCATGCGGAATTCGCGCAGCGACTTCGGCGTGGTCTTGTAGGGGTTGATCGGTCCGTTCGGCGTGTTGACCTGCACATCGCCGCGAACGACGGGGGCGAGCCCGTTCACCGCGCGCAGCAGCGTGGATTTGCCCGAGCCGGACAGGCCCATCAGCACCAGAATTTCGCCTTCCTCGATGGTGAGCGAGGCATCGGCCACGCCCAGCACGAGGCCGGTTTCCTGGCCGATTTCATCGCGGTTCTTGCCCTGGTCGGCCAGTTTCAGCGCCGGTTCCGGGTTCTTGCCGAAAATGATGCTGACATTGTTGAAGGTTACGGCAGCGCTCATCCCACATCTCCCGATTCTGCGGTGCGGAACACACGGTCGAGAATGATCGCGAGGATCACGATGCACAGACCGGCTTCAAAACCCTTGGCGACATTCACGGAATTCAGCGCCCTGACGACCGGAACGCCGAGACCGTTTGCACCCACAAGCGCTGCAATCACCACCATCGACAGCGACAGCATGATCGTCTGGGTGAGGCCCGCCATGATCTGCGGCATGGCGAAAGGCAGTTCCACCTTGTTCAGCACCTGCCGCGGCGTTGCGCCGAAGCTTTCGGCTGCTTCCACCAGCGACGGCGGCGTGGAGATGATGCCGAGACGGGTGAGGCGGATCGGCGCCGGAATGGCGAAGATCACGGTTGCGATCAGGCCCGGCACCATGCCGAGGCCGAAGAGGATCAGCGCCGGAATGAGATAGACGAAGGTCGGGATGGTCTGCATCAGGTCAAGGATCGGACGCAGGATCGCGTAGAAGGTCGGATGGCGGGCGGCGAGAATGCCGAGCGGAATGCCGACGGTCATGGAGACGCCGCTCGCGGCCAGCACCAGCGCCAGCGTTTCCGTCGTTTCCTTCCAGTAGCCCTGGTTGACGATCAGAAGCAGGCCGAGCGCGGTGAACACAACGATGCCCACGGAGCGGCGCATATACCAGGCAAAGGCGGAAAACAGCACGATGATGAAGAGCGGATAGAGGCTTTCAAGCGGCGTTCCCCGCGTGAACGGGCCCTGAAGCACGAAGAGCAGGGCATTGATGCTGGCTTCCAGCACCACAGACAGAAAGTTGAACAGCCCCTGGCCGCTCGTCGTCAACCAGTCCACAAAGGCCTTGGCCCCTGCGCCGATCGGAATTTTGGTTTGCGTAAGCCAATCCACGGATTTCCCCCCTGTTCCGAGATTTGAAGACGGGATTAAGAGCCTTTCCCGGAAACGCGTTATCGCGATTGTCCGTCCGGGAACGCACAGAAACGAAGAAACAGGCACGCAAGGCGTGCCGGTGTCTGCCGCGCATGCTCAAGAAACAGCAAGGGCGGAAAACCGTATTTTCCGCCCTTTTCTGACTGAGGATCAGAGGCCGAGGGCTGCCTTGACAGCCGCAAGGCCATCCTTGCCGTCAAGCGTCGTCACACCGGCGAGCCAGGGCTCGATGGTGGCGGCATTGGCCTTAAGATATTCGGTTGCAGCCGCTTCCGGCTCCTGACCGCCATCGGTGATCTTGCCCATGATGTCGCTTTCCATCGGCAGCGTGAAGGCAAGGTTCTGCAGGAGCTTGCCGACATTCGGGCATTCGGCCGTGTAGCCGCCGCGCACGTTGGTGAACACGTTGGCGCCACCGAAGTTCGGCCCGAAGATATCATCGCCACCCGAAAGGTAGGTGAGCTTGAAGTTGTTGTTCATCGGATGCGGTGCCCAGCCGAGGAACACGACCGGCTTGCCTTCCTTCTCGGCGCGGGCCACTTCCGCAAGCATGCCCTGCTCGGAAGATTCCACCACTTCGAAATCCTTCAGGCCGAAGGTGTCCTTGTCGACCATGTCGAGGATCAGGCGGTTGCCGTCATTGCCCGGCTCGATGCCGTAGATCTTGCCTTCGAGGTCGGCCGAATGGGCGGCGATGTCCTTGAAGTCCTTGATGCCGAGGGCAGCACCCTTCTCGTTGGTGGCGAGCGTGTATTTCGCGCCTTCGAGGTTGGCGCGCACGACTTCAACCGACTTGTCCTCGCGATAGGGCTTGATGTCGGCTTCCATGGTCGGCATCCAGTTGCCGAGGAAGACGTCGATATCCTTGTTCTTCAGCGAGGTGTAGGTCACCGGAACGGACAGAACCTTCACATCCGTCTGGTAGCCGAGGGCCTTCAGAACAACAGAGGTGGTTGCGGTGGTTGCGGTGATGTCGGTCCAGCCAACGTCAGCGAAACGCACGGTGGCGCAGCTTTCCGGGTCAGCGGCCAGCGCCGGCTGAGCCACAAAACCGGCCAGAGATGCGGTGGATGCAAGGGCAAGAGTAAGGAATGTACGCTTTTTCATGTGATTGCTCCCATTTTTGTTATCCCCTAGGCAATCATCAATACGGCACATTTTCAAGTTGCCGTCGCCGATTTGCGTCGGTTTGGACGGCCTTTTTGCGACAGGGCCGGGAAATTGGCTGAAAAGTCAATAATAATTGATTTTCGTCAATTCTGACGGTGGAAAAACTGTGGGTTTGTCAAAAAAAAATTCGGGCAGCGCGTTGAAAACCCGCCTTGGCGGGGCGAAAAGCGGCCATGGCCAAGCTTTATTTCAGTTACGCGGCGATGAATGCCGGCAAATCGACCCTGCTTTTGCAGGCCTCCTACAATTATCAGGAACGCGGTATGCGCACCGCGATCCTGATCGCCGCCTTTGATGACCGGGCGGGCAGGGGCCGCATTTCCTCGCGCATCGGTCTTACCGCGGATGCCCATGCCTTCGATCCGGATGAGGATCTTTACGCGCTGGTGGAACGCATGCATGCCGAAGGGGAGCTGGCTTGCGTCTTTGTCGACGAGGCACAGTTTCTGGCCGAGGCGCAGGTCTGGCAGCTCGCGCGCGTGGCGGACCGGTTGCATATCCCGGTGATGGCCTACGGGCTTCGCACCGATTTTCAGGGCAAGCTCTTTCCCGGTTCGCGCGAGCTTCTGGCGATTGCCGACGAGTTGCGCGAGGTGCGCACCATCTGCCACTGCGGGCGCAAGGCCACCATGGTCGCACGGCTTGACGGTGCGGGAAACGTGGTGCGCGAGGGCGCGCAGGTGGATGTGGGCGGCAACGAGAAATACGTCTCCTATTGCCGCCGGCACTGGTCCGACATCATGAGATGCTACTAAGGTCGACAGGAAATCCCGTACAGTTTTGATATTCGTCAGGGGCGCGGCATTCCGCCGTGCGGCACAGCGTTGTGGTTTGTGCTATGAATGGCGCCCGAAAGCCGTACCGCCTCCCGTATGGCTCTGAAATCGAGGTTTTACCGATGAAAATCCAGACTGTCGTTCTTGCCGCTGCCTTTGCCCTTTCCGCCGGCGCGGCCCTTGCCGATGGCGATGCAAAGCTTGGCGCTGCCGTCTTCAAGAAATGCATGGCCTGTCACACGGCCACGGAAGCCAAGAACAAGGTCGGCCCGTCGCTGCAGGGCGTGGTTGGCCGTCCGGTTGCCACGGTCGCCGGTTATGCCTATTCGCCGGCGATGAAGACCTTCGGCGAAGGTGGCAAGGTGTGGGACGAAGCAACGCTCACGACCTATCTTGCCGATCCGAAGGGTCTCGTGAAAGGCACCAAGATGAGCTTTGCCGGTCTGAAGCAGCCCGCGGATGTGGCCAATGTCATCGCCTATCTGAAGAATCCGGCCGCTGCCAACTGAGCATCGACGGCACTGAAGGTGGACAAATTTGGAGGGGCGGAGCGAAAGTTTCGCCCCTTTACTATATTTTGACATGCCACTTGTACGGGTGAGTGCCTAACCCACATGTTCTGATCATCGGAGCCTGCGGCTGCATTCGCCTTTTGCAACAGCTTTGCTATAAGGCATAACTTGATGCGGGGCGGCGCTTCCGGTTTTCGGCGGCGGCAATTGAGACGGCCTGGACATACAATCTGAGGGAGATATCCGGCATGGCGAGCATTCAGTCCTTTGAGAAGGAAATCGAGACGACGCGGGCGATGGTGGCCGAAATGCGCGGCAAGATCGACCAGTCGGGCAAGGTCCTCGACCAGTTCGCCAAGGCCGAGACCAAGATTGGCGACGCGGGCTTCGATATCGAGAATGCGCGCATCCAGGATGTCATCCAGCAGCAGAAGGTGATGGAGGGCAATATTGCCGATCTGATCATCGGGCTGGAAGACGCGACCAATTCCTTCGGCTCCGAATTCGAGAGCATGAAGACCTATACCGGCATGGAGAAATTCATCGGCATCTTCTCCAAGGCGAAGGCCCAGCGTATGCGCACCGACCGCGTGCGCAACATGTCGCTGGCCGGAAACCTGCAGGAGCTTCTGTCGAAGTCGGACACGATCGTCGGCATTCTGAAGGAACAGCGCGCGGTGCTGGACGAGCGCTACAAGAATTCGGAATCGAGCCTCGTCAAGGTGATCGAGCGGCGCAAGCTCTCGGTCGCCTCGCTCACCGAAACGCAGAAGCGCATCGAGGCGCTGAACCCGCAGCTGCTCGACATCGAAAACCGCATCGCCGCCTCCACCGATCAGGCCGCCCGCACGGAACTGGAATCGGAGCGCTCGAAACTTGCGACCGAATACAATCAGGCGCAAGCGCGCGAGCAGGAGCTTCTGGCCGAGAGCCAGACGCTGGAGCGCTACACCTCGATGTTCCAGACCTTCGTGGATTCGCTCAACAACCAGATCGCCGCGCAGAACACGCTGATCAACAAGCTCACCATCGATACCGAACAGCGCATCGTGCTTTACAAGGCGCTGGAAGATTCGCTGAAGACAGCCGCGCAGCAGGATGTGGCCCACAAGATCAACACGCTCGGCAGCCAGGTGGATACGGCGGCGGAAGAAACCATGGCCGGGATCGGCTCCGCCGCCCAGCGCCATATCGGCGACCTTCTGGAGCTGCACGAGAAGAACATGGTCAACTCGCAGGATATCCAGCGCCGCAAGAAGCTGGCGGACGAAGCCTTTGCCCGCCGCTTCCAGGCGGTGATGGACAAGCACAACGCCGCCAATTACGCCAAGTCCTGAGCCTTCCATGCAAAGCCCCACGGCGGCGGTTTCCGATTACTTCGCGCGGATGAAGGCAGCCCTGACCGGGCTGGAGCAGCTGGCGGCGCGCGCTTCTGCCGGTGGTCCGGGCGATATCATGGCGGCAGCCGTTGTCGCGCCCTATCTCCGGCGGCTGAAGGCCTCCTTTGGCGCCTGGGAAAGCCGGATCGGCTTCATGGAGCAGTTCCGGATTTCCAGGGCCGAAAGCGGCTTTCCCGTGTTCCAGACGGTGCTGGAGCTTGAAAACGACCGCGCCACGGCGAAAGACCGGCTGGCGACCATTCCGCCGGTCAAGGCCCTGCGCGAGGAAATGGCCGATTTCATCCTGCGCAACCGCGCCTTTCCCGAGGCGCTGCAATCGCGCATGGCCGAACGGCTTTATCTGGAACGGCTGGACGGCGCCGAATTCTTCCAGCCGCTGACCCTGCCGGAAACCATTCAGGTGACCGTCAACCCCGAGACGAAGCGGCCCGCCTGCCTCGTCACATGGGGAACCTATGACGGCACGCAAACGCTGCCGATGGTCTATATGGCCCGCATCGAGGATTCGTCCGAACGGATGCTGAAGCTGCTCGTGACCCGCGATGGCCAGCTGAACACGGATGTGGCGCTGCCGCTGCCGGTCGGCGGCTATCTCAATCCCGATCTTGCAAGCGCCTTCGATGCCTTTGTGACGGCGGGCAGCGCCTATTCGCTGACGCCCTCCACCATCGCCACCAACTTGGACCGGGATTTTCCCGATCTCCATCCGAAGCGCCTCAGCCGTTTCGTGCTCGGTCCTTTCTATGCCAGCGGGATCACCGAGAACAGCTCGAAGATCAACGAGATCCTCGGCAAGGTTCGCCGCACCGAAAATGCCTGGCTGATGACCTGGACGCTGCAGGAAGTGGTCTCGCGCGCGGAAAAGCCCGAGGTGCGCGGCTTCTTCTCCACTACCCCGGCGCAGGAAGAATTCCACATCGATACCGGCGATCTGGAGGCGGTGCGCATGGGCGTTTCGGCCTATCAGAAACATGCGCTGGTGCCCCATGATGCCTATCAGGCACTCTATGCCTCCGGCGAGGCCGAGACGATCTTTGACGGTTTCACCGTGCACGTGATTTCCGGCGACAACATTATCAGCGAGGTCTGACCCCATGTCCGCTCCCACTGGCCTCAATGCCGGACTGACCGCGATTTCCGAAGAGGATGTGGCCCGGCATCTTGCGACCGCCCAGTCGCTTGTCACCCGTTTCTTGGCTCTGGAGGCACCCGATGCGCCGGGCGGCACGGCGCTTGCCGGCACCGGCCGCCGCTTCATTTCGCCCGTCAGCACCGGTGGGGTTTCCAAAAGCCGCGAGGTGGAGCTGCAAAAGACGGTTTCGGCGCTCCGGCCTTCCGATCCGCTTCTGTCTCCGGATGCGCATACGCTGCTTTATCGTGCCCGGCGTGGCGTGCAGGTGGCGCTTGCGGTTGCGGCGGAATTTGCCCGGCAGACGGATCTGGAGCCGCTGCAGGCGCGCAACACGCAAAGCCCGCTTCAGGGCGCCGACGGCGAGCGTTTTCGCGCGCTTTTGAATGCGGGCGCCTATGTGGCGGCCTTCACCTTCGCGGCCTATCTCTCCCGCATGCTGCCGGGCGAGGGGCAGCCGGGCGAGGATGTGCCGGAGCCCGCCTATCTGTTCGACACGCCGCAGGATGCGATGAAAAGCCTTGTCGCCGGGCTGGACCGGGCGATCTCCGGCAAGCCGGATGATGCCGCAATGCTTTTGGCCGCCCGCGCCTTTGCACGGGTTTCCATCGAGGGGCTGCTCACGCGCAAGGGCCGCTTCACCGGTCTTCAGGCCTTTGCCAATACCCATGTGAAGCTTGAAGGCGAGGATTTCACGCTCGACGGTTTCGAGGTTGCGCCCGGCAACCGGGCAAAGCCGCTTGTAATGACCTTCCGCAAGCCGGAAGAGATCATCGGCAACCACATCGCCAAATATCAGGCCATGCGTCTTGCCCGCATGATCGTGGCCTATGATTTCGAGCGGCAGCTGAACCCTTTCGTGGAGTTGGGCGGCTTCCTCTTCACCTTCATCGGCGACGGCATGCCGGGGACCGGCAAGACCATGCTGATCCAGATGACGGCGGGCCTGATCAACGATTACTGCCAGATGGCAGGCTATGCCTTCCATTACGAGAATTTCGGCGTCGACCAGATTTCCTCCTATCAGGGCAAGTCGGGGCAGAACTGCAAGGACTTCATCAACAATGTGATGAACCCGCGGCTGATCGGTTTCGGCACCATCGATGATGTCGATCAGGTGGCGGCGCGGCGCAATGACGACCGGGCGTCTGCCGGTCAGCAGGAGGTGACCGCCGTTTTGATGGAAAGCTTTGCGGGCGCCTCCACCGTGGTGCGCGGCAATTGCAGTTTCGGCATGTTCTCCAACTATCCGGAAAATGTCGATGATGCGCTGCGCCAGCGCGCCGGCGCCCGCTGGCTGGTGGACGGGCCGCAGACCCGCGAGGACTATGTCGATATTTTCGCGACCCTCGTCGGCAAGAACCACGAGATCCCGCCGGGCGAGCATCAGCTGCTTGCAGGCCAGGAGATCCGCAAGGCCGTGACCTCTTCCTATGCCGGGCATGACCGGCCGAAGGAAGACGGGCTGCTTGCCGTCTGGGAGCGGTTCGAGAAGGAGCGGGGCGGGGTGAAGACGCTCGATGACATCGGCACCTATCTCTACCGCATCAAGGAAGTGGAGCCGCGCTTTACCGGACGCGCGATCAAGAACATCACCGACGCGATCAAGATGCGGGCCATGGATGTGGACCTGCCGGACGACTGGTTTGCCGCCCCCGATGCGTTTCTGCACAAGAGCTACGACGAGAAGAAGGCGATGATTTCCGCCCTTCGCGGGCCGATCACGCTGGAGATGGTGCTGCAGGAAATCAACCGCTATGCCGACAGCGAATTCCGCTACACCGACAAATCCGACGCCGCCGCCATCACCGACATCATCCGCCGCGAACGCCAGCGCGAACGCGCCATCACCGAAATCGAAGCCATGAAGCGCGACGGCCGCTGGGAGAGCGGGCGGTGAAACACATTCTCGAAGCCGAGCTGGTTTATGGGCGGTTGTTGCTGGTGGACCAGCCGCATCTGGTGGCGCGGTATAACAAGGCGCTGAAGGGGTTCGGGCTGCCGGAGGTGGCGCTTTCGTCCTTCCATATCGATATGCTCGGCTTTTCTCCGGAGGTGGCCGAGGCGCTGGGGGATATGGATTATCTCGATCCGGGCCGGGTGAACCGCCGCTTCATCATTCTGACGCCGGAGCAGGAAAACCTGCCGGTCGCCCATTCCAGTTTTTCGAACACCGCCGCCCTGATGCACCAGTTCTTCGAGGCGAACGCGCGGGCGCTGAATGCCGTCACCATCAAGGATGCGGTCTATGGCGAGATCGAGGATTCGGTCTCGGTTGTCGACAGTCTCGATGATCTGATCTCGATCAACGAGGTGCGCTTCCGCGTGCTCTCCGCCGATGATCTGCTCGGCAAGGCGGCGGAGTTGCGCCAGCTTCTTGACCGGCTGACAGCGGAAACCGACGTCTGGCGCGATGACGCGGCGCTCAACCGGATGGTGGAGCTGGCAAAGCTGACTGGCGATATCCGCCAGAATGCGCTGGTGCCCGATCAGCTGGTATTCCGGCACGAGGCCTTCTGGGCCAATCATTTCGGCGGCACCTATGTGTTTCTGGACGACAAGACCACCACGGTCATCTGCGCGCCGGATGCGCCGGGCTTCCGCCGGTCGAAGCCCTGGCAGGTGAGCTATATCCCCGCCGATGATCCCAAGCTGATCTTCGATTTTCTGGCAAAGACCGGTCGCCTTGAATTGCCGCGCGGCAGCTGGGTGAGCGAGTCCGGCCTGATCGAGCATCGCCGCCGGATGGTGATCGAGAACATGGTCGCACGGCTGACACCGGATGCGGAACTCGACAAGACGGACAGCATCTGGCTTCAGACCTGGCTGCATCGCAACGCCGCCGCCGTGACCAAGGACGGGACCTATCCGTTTCTGACCGACATGCTGCGCCAGCTGAAGGATGCCGGTGACATCAAGATCGACGCGATCGCGCCGAAGGAGCGCTTCCTTCTGGTGCGCGCCACGCCCGGCCACAAGGATGCCTGGCTGACGAACCGTCTGATTTCCGGTTTCGTGCCGCAGGATTATCTCTCGCGCTTCATCTTTGACCGCGAAGGCTTCTACAGCGTCTACGAGCAGTATAGCGATAATTTTCGCCGCCATGTTGTCTCGGTGCTGATGACTTCATATCTGAACAACAAGCGCGCCTTGCGCCAGAAACTCTTCGCAATGGGAGAACAGGACCATGCTTGACCCGATCATCGCCTTTTTTGAAAGGATCTTCCGCGCGATCGGACGCGGATTCGGGCTGGTTATTGCCTGGCTGCTCTGGCCGTTTCTTGCCGCCCATGGCTGGTATGTGAACCGCAGCTGGCTGGTGCGTGGTCCGATTGCCGCCTTCCTGATCCTGCTGGTGGCCATGTATGGCTATTTCATCGTGCAGACGCAGATCTGGAGCGGGTTCGATCCGAACTTCATCGACAAGTACAAGCTGTCAGAGCGGCACCTGTCCGCCGGTCTGGAAAAGCCGGTGACCGCCAACGGCCCGAAGACCTGCCAGCGCTCGGCCATCGTCGATGTGGTTGTCGATCTCACCGATCAGAACGTCAACCAGAATGCGTGGATTTCCTCCATGCTGCTCTACAAGGCGGGCCTGTTCGGCACGGATTGGGACCATACCCCGTTTCTCGACAACAAGGCCTCCTTCCAGCGCGGCGTGAACGAGGCGGTGCGCCGCACGACCGTCGAGCTCGTCGATACGCTGGTGCGTATGCGGGGCACCTCGGCCATCAACAATAACCTGCAGAGCGCGCGCTCGAAGATGCAGTATGACGAGGGCAACTGGTATTTTGGCCTCACCCCGTTCGGCCCGCTCACCCCGACGCCGGCGCAGTATCGCGCCGCCATCAGCGATCTTCAGACCTTCAATGACGAACTGGAGAACTGCACGGCGACCTTTGATACCCGCGCCGATAATCTTCTGACCTTCGTCGACCGTGTGGCAGGCTCGATCGGCAGCACGTCCGCGCTGCTGCGCGAGCGCGCCGAAAAGCATGCCAATGGCTGGTTCGATACCCGCGCGGATGACCGCTTCTGGTTCGCCTATGGCCAGCTCTATGGCTACTATGCCGTTCTGAGCGCGGTGCGGGCCGATTTCGACCAGGTGATCCTCGAGCGCAACCTGGCGCCGATCTGGGGTGAAACCCTGAAGCAGTTCCAGTCGGCGCTCCGGGTTCAGCCGGCCATCATCTCGAACGGACGCGAGGATGGCTGGATCATGCCGAACCATCTGGCGACCATGGGCTTCTATATTCTGCGCGTGCGCTCCAATCTCGTGGAAATCCGCTCGATCATCGACCGGTAAGGCCGGGAAGCTTTCTCGGATAGCAGACATCGGAAAGGGCGGGTGCCTGGCAACCCGCCCTTTCCCTATCCTGCATCCGGATGATCAGATGATGAGCTTCAGCCGAAGGGCCTTTGCCACAAGCTGGGTGCGGTTCACGCAATCCAGCTTGCGGATCGCATTGGTCAGATAGGCATTCACCGTGTGATCCGACAGCGAAAGGATCTGCCCGATCTCAACGGAGGTCTTGCCCTGAGAGGTCCAGCTCACCACCTCGAGTTCACGGGCGGAAAGGGCCGCATGGCTGCTCTCCCTGGTCTTCTGCAGGCGCTCGAACACATCAAGCGCGCTAAGGCAGAGGATCGAGAGCTCGTTGATATCCGTCTGGTTCAGCGGCTGGCGTGTGCCATCGAAACGCACCGCATAACGGTGACCATCGGCCAGATACTGGTTGAAGATCGTGCCGCCGGTAATCGCATGGCGCTCGAACGCGGCACACAATTCGGTCACGGTCGCCTTGATGCTCGACTTTCGCAGCTCTTCCACCGTCCAGGAGAAGGGCATAAGCGACTTGCGAAGCCGCTCGGCAAGCGGGCAGCTGGGCAAAAGCTGGTTGCGGTCAATATCGCGCAGAAGAGACGTCGGCAGGGTTGATTCGTGCACCAGAGGTGCCAGCGTCCTGTCCTGCTCCTGCGGCACGCGGATCAGCGAAACATGCTCATAACCGAACATTTCCCGCATCGTGTTCAGAGCCAGCTTCAACCCGTCACGGGTCTTCACAGCCCTCAATTCTCCATCGAGCAAGGCTTGGCGTCCGGTATTGATCATAACGTGTTTCCTGCGCTGGTTTTGGGTTCAGGGACCCTCAGGCGCATCACTTAATCGTTTTTATATAGCTATATTGAGCGGGTTGAGCGAATTTAAGACGCAAACTCAACGGTTTGCAATGACAAAGATTGCAGGTACTTATGATAAAAATCTAAAACCCGTGCAATGCCAATCGGCTATTTGCCTCTTATACGGGCAGTAAGGCCGTGCCCTTGACCTCTTCCATCACGGCATAGGTATGCGTTTCGCGCACGCCGGGGAGGGGGAGAATCACTTCGGACAGGAACTGGCGATAGGCTTCCATGCCCGCGACCCGCGCCTTGACCAGATAGTCAAAACCGCCCGCGATCATGTGGCATTCCATCACATCATCGCTGCGCTTGACGGCAGCGTTGAAGCTGTCGAACACATCGGGCGTGGTGCGGTCGAGTTTCACTTCGACAAAAACCAGCAGGTTTCGCCCCAGCTTTTCAGGGGAAAGTATGGCCATGTAGCCGGTGATGTATCCGTCGCGCGTGAGCCGCTTCACGCGCTCGGCCGTGGCGGTGGGCGACAGGTTAACCCGTTCCGAAAGCTCGATATTCGACAGACGGCCCTCCTTCTGCAAGGCGCGGAGGATTTTGCGGTCCAGCCTGTCGAGTTCTTTCATTTTCTGCGGCACCCCGGAAAGAATTTAGCGTTTACAACGGTAGTTCTGGCGAAAAACCGACGGAAAATCAAGTCGCTTTTGGGCGCTCGGCCGCAGCCTTCACAGCTGCTTCTTCTTCGCCATGATCTTTTCCAGCACGCCAAGCATGACGGCGGACACCACGAAGGCGAGATGGATGATCGTATACCACATCAGCTTGTTGTCGCTATACTGATTGGCATTGAGGAAGATCTGCAGCAGGTGAATGGAGGAAATCGCGACAATCGAGGATGCGACCTTGATCTTGAGCGAACCTGCGTCAAGCTTGCCCAGAAACGACACTTCTGCCTCGCCATCCTCGTCCGTTCCGGATTCGAAGCGGCTGACGAAATTCTCGTAGCCGGAAATCATCACCATCACGATCAGGCTCGCCACCAGCGCCGCATCGATAAGGCCCAGCATGGCGAGAATCATCTGCGATTCATCCAGCACGAACACATTCACCGCGACCTTGTAGAATTTGTAGGCGAAGGACAGGCCATAGACCGCAAGTGCCGCGACCAATCCCAGATAGAAAACAACGAGCAACCACCGGCTCGACAGAATGATGCGTTCGATCAGCTGTTCCATCTGTTTCATGATGAATTCCCCGCCATTGGACATGCAGCCCGTGCCATGCCATGACAGAGCGAAGCGCGCAAGGCAGTCGAAAATTCCGTGCCTCGCCCATCTTTTTTGTTTATTCCAGTGAAGAAACAAATTATACCCTCAGGCATGATGCCGGAAGACGGTCGAAAAATGGGAGCGGGGGCGATTATGTCGCAATTGGCCAACAAGGTGGCTGAACCCGGCGTGGATTTCGATTGGATTTGCGGCTCTATTGCCCCACCTTGTCACCCCACCGATTTTGCCCAGGGAGCGAAACACATATGGCAGAAGTAAAGTCTGATATCGAAATCGCGCGCGCCGCGAAAAAGAAGCCGATCATGGAAATCGGCGCAAAGCTCGGCATTCCTTCCGAGCATCTTCTGCCCTACGGCCATGACAAGGCGAAGATTTCCGCCGATTTCATCGCGCAGCAGAAGGGCAAGAAGAACGGCAAGCTCGTTCTCGTGACGGCAATCAACCCGACGCCTGCCGGTGAAGGCAAGACCACGACCACCGTTGGTCTCGGTGACGGGCTGAACCGCATCGGCAAGAAGGCCGTGATCTGCATCCGCGAAGCATCGCTCGGCCCGTGCTTCGGCGTCAAGGGTGGTGCGGCTGGCGGCGGTTACGCCCAGGTCGTTCCGATGGAAGACATGAACCTGCACTTCACGGGTGACTTCCACGCCATCACCTCTGCCCACAACCTGCTGGCTGCGCTCATCGACAACCACATCTACTGGGGCAACGAACAGAACATCGACATCCGCCGCATCGCATGGCGCCGCGTGATGGACATGAACGACCGCGCGCTGCGCGAAATCGTCTGCTCGCTCGGCGGCGTGGCCAACGGCTATCCGCGCGAGGCCGGCTTCGACATCACCGTTGCTTCCGAAGTGATGGCGATCCTCTGCCTTTCCAACGACCTGAAGGATCTGGAAAAGCGCCTCGGCAGCATCATCATCGGCTACCGCCGCGACAAGACCCCGGTCTTCGCCCGCGACATCAAGGCCGATGGCGCCATGACCGTTCTGCTCAAGGACGCCATGCAGCCGAACCTCGTGCAGACCCTGGAACACAACCCGGCCTTCGTGCATGGCGGTCCGTTCGCCAACATCGCGCATGGCTGCAACTCGGTCGTTGCCACCACCACCGCGCTGAAGCTTGGTGAATATGTGGTCACCGAAGCCGGTTTCGGTGCCGACCTTGGCGCCGAGAAGTTCTTCGACATCAAGTGCCGCAAGGCTGGCCTGTCTCCGGACGTGGCCGTGATCGTCGCGACCGCCCGCGCCATGAAGATGAACGGCGGCGTGAAGAAGGAAGACCTCGGCAAGGAAAACATCGATGCCGTGAAGAAGGGCTGCGCCAACCTTGGCCGCCACATCCAGAACGTCAAGAAGTTCGGCGTGCCGGTCGTTGTCGGCATCAACCACTTCTTCTCGGATACGGATGGCGAAATCCAGGCGATCAAGGATTATGTCGCAACGCTCGGCGCCGAAGCCATTCTCTGCAAGCACTGGGCGCTCGGCTCCGCCGGTATCGAAGACCTCGCCAAGAAGGTGGTCGAGCTGGCTGAATCCGGCCAGGCACAGTTTGCACCGCTCTATCCGGATGAAATGCCGCTGTTCGAGAAGATCGAGACCATCGCGAAGTCCATCTACCATGCCGGTGACGTGATTGCCGACAAGTCGGTGCGCGACCAGCTGCGTTCGTGGGAAGAGCAGGGCTACGGCAACCTGCCGATCTGCATGGCCAAGACCCAGTACTCCTTCTCGACCGACCCGAACCTGCGCGGTGCGCCGTCGGGCCACACGGTTCCGGTGCGTGAAGTCCGCCTCTCCGCAGGCGCCGGCTTCATTGTCGTCATCACCGGCGAGATCATGACCATGCCGGGCCTGCCGAAGGTTCCGTCCTCGGAAAAGATCTATCTCAACGAACAGGGCTATATCGAAGGCCTGTTCTGAGAACCGGCTTCACAGCTCGAGACGAAAACCCGGCGCAGCAATGCGCCGGGTTTTTCTTTTGAAGCAATAAAAAATAATATACTCATGTGGCGTGATGATCTGGAAAAACCTATCCGGTTAGGTTATTGATGATTTCTGTTTTGCGCAGCCATGGTTTTCGCTTCGTGATCTATTCGAATGATCATCAGCCTGCGCATGTGCATGTGATCGGCAGGGGCGAGGCCAAGATCAATCTGGCCGGTGAAGATGGCAGGCCCGAGCTTGTCTGGGCAAAGGGCATGTCACGGGCAGATATTCGCCTTGCCTACGGGTTGGTTGAAGAGCATCGGCTGAAATTGCTGGCGAAGTGGATAGAGATGCATGGCGCAATTGACTGATGCGGAAATCGAGAGAGCGGTTCGCCGCGGAGCGCGCGCCAGCCGAAACGAACCGCGTGCCGTGCGCGTTGTTTACGATGCAGCGTCGGCGGAGGTGTTGATTTCTTTGCAGAATGGCTGCCGGTTTTCTTTTCCGGCTCCTCTGGTGCAGGAATTGCGCAATGTTCCCGCTGACGCGCTTCTTTCCGTTGAAGTGGTTGGAACCGGAACAGGTATCCATTTTCCGGCACTTGACGTGGATTTGTCGGTCGAGGGCCTGATGCTCGGGCTGTTCGGAACCCGTACAGCCGCTGCCCGTCTGGCTGGCATGGCCACATCGCCCGCCAAAGCCAATGCCTCCCGGCAGAATGGCCGGAAGGGTGGCAGGCCCAAAAAGTCGTGAAGCGGCCTTGCGTCGCGGCAAAACTGCCGCTAACACTTCTCTCCATGAACACGTCCTTGAACATGAATGCAATCTGGTGGTGGGCAGCCTGAACGGCGGCCTTGACCAGTCATGTCCATTAGGATGAAAGACCAAGCCGCCCGAAGAGATCGAGGCGGCTTTTTTGTTATGCGCCGCGTCGAGTTTCGGGCACAGACGAAGGGGAATGAACAGCATGGCAACGATCTTGCGTGATGACGGCGCCGAAACCTATGAAACCCGTGGCGGGATCCGGATCACGCGCAAGCGCCGACCCACGCCGTATGCCGATGCGGTATCCTCCTATGTCGACCGGCTGGATGAGCGGCGCGGTTGCGTGCTCTCCTCCAATTATGAATATCCGGGCCGCTATACGCGCTGGGACACGGCGATCATCGATCCGCCGCTCGGCCTGTCGAGCTTCGGGCGCAAGCTGTGGCTGGAGGCCTATAACGAGCGCGGCGAAGTGCTGCTCGGCTTCATCCATGCGAAGCTGAAAACGGTTGCGGATATCACCATCACCGGCGTCGAAAAGCGCAGGCTGGATGTCTCCGTCAACGCGCCGAGCCGGGCCTTTACCGAGGAAGAACGCTCGAAAATCCCGACGGTCTTCACCGTGCTGCGGGCCATCACCGATCTCTTCCATTCGGCTGCCGATGCCAATCTCGGCTTCTACGGTGCCTTCGGCTATGACCTCGCCTTCCAGTTCGATGCGATCGACTACAAGCTCGAGCGGCCGGAAGACCAGCGCGACATGGTGCTCTATCTGCCGGATGAAATTCTGGTGGTGGACAATTACTCTGCCAAGGCCTGGATCGACCGCTATGATTTCGCGATGGGGGAAGAGACCACGGATGGCCGCAAGGGCGAGATTGCGCCCGAGCCGTTCCGCCGGACCGATACGATCCCGCCGCGCGGCGATCACCGTCCGGGCGAATATGCCGAGCTGGTGGTGAAGGCGAAGGAAAGCTTCCGCCGGGGTGATCTTTTCGAGGTGGTGCCGGGCCAGAAATTCATGGAGCGCTGCGAAAGCCAGCCGTCCGCGATTTCCAAGCGTCTGAAGGCGATCAACCCGTCGCCCTATTCCTTCTTCATCAATCTCGGTGAACAGGAATATCTGATTGGCGCCTCGCCGGAAATGTTCGTGCGCGTTTCCGGCCGCCGCATCGAAACCTGCCCGATTTCCGGCACGATCAAGCGCGGCGACGATCCGATTGCCGACAGCGAGCAGATCCTCAAGCTTCTGAACTCGAAGAAGGACGAATCCGAGCTCACCATGTGTTCGGATGTGGACCGGAACGACAAGAGCCGCGTCTGCGAGCCCGGTTCGGTAAAGGTGATCGGCCGCCGCCAGATCGAGATGTATTCGCGCCTCATCCACACGGTCGATCACATCGAGGGCCGTTTGCGGGATGACATGGATGCCTTCGACGGCTTCCTCAGCCATGCCTGGGCGGTCACCGTCACCGGTGCACCGAAGCTCTGGGCGATGCGCTTCATCGAGGCGCACGAGAAAAGCCCGCGCGCCTGGTATGGCGGGGCAATCGGCATGGTCGGGTTCAATGGCGACATGAATACGGGGCTGACGCTCCGCACTGTTCGCATCAAGGATGGTATTGCCGAAGTGCGGGCGGGCGCTACGTTGCTCAACGATTCCAATCCGCAGGAAGAAGAAGCCGAAACCGAACTGAAGGCCTCTGCCATGATTGCCGCCATTCGCGATGCGAAGACCGAAAACAGTGGAAAGTCAGGCCGCGATGCCGCAAGGGTCGGCACCGGCATCAACATTCTGCTGGTCGACCACGAAGACAGTTTCGTGCACACGCTTGCAAACTATTTCCGCCAGACGGGCGCGACGGTTTCCACCGTGCGCACCCCGGTGGCGGAAGAGGTGTTTGACCGGCTGAAGCCGGATCTGGTGGTGCTTTCGCCCGGTCCCGGCAGCCCGCAGGATTTCGACTGCAAGGCAACGATCAAGAAGGCGCGTGCCCGCGATCTGCCGGTCTTCGGTGTCTGCCTCGGCCTGCAGGCGCTGGCGGAAGCCTATGGCGGCGAACTTCGGCATCTGGCCATTCCGATGCATGGCAAGCCGTCGCGCATCCGGGTGCTGGAACCGGGCATCGTCTTCTCCGGCCTTGGCAAGGAAGTCACCGTTGGCCGCTACCATTCGATCTTTGCCGACCCGGCCACATTGCCGCGTGACTTCATGATCACGGCGGAAACCGAGGATGGCATCATCATGGGCATCGAGCATACGCGCGAGCCGATTGCCGCGGTGCAGTTCCATCCCGAATCGATCATGACGCTCGGCGGCGATGCCGGCATGCGGATGATCGAGAATGTGGTGGCGCATCTCTCCCGCAAGGCCAAGACCCGCGCCGCTTGACCCCGGCGTCGATTTGAACGATAGCAACGGCACACCGCCGCGCCTCCCGATCAAAAGGAAGGCGCGGCGATTTCAAATGCAGGGAAAGAAGGGAGGCGCCGATGCCGAACAAGGTGGATACTCTGGTCACCCGGCTGGCCTTCTGGGGCATACCGCTTTCCTTCGGTGTCATGGGTCTGAAAATGGCGGCCTGGTGGGTAACCGGCTCGGTCGCGCTGCTCTCCGACGGTCTGGAATCGACCGTCAACGTCATTGCCGCCTTCATCGCCTATTTCGTTATTCAATATGCGCAGAAGCCTGCGGATGACGATCATCCCTTCGGCCATCACAAGGCGGAATATCTTTCTGCCGTTGCCGAAGGCGTGCTGATCGTTGTTGCGGCGCTGCTGATCGTGCGGGAAGCCTCCGCCGATCTTCTCAACCCGAAACTGCTTGAAGCGCCGATCCTGGGTCTCGCTATCAATCTTTCCGCCGGCCTGATCAATGCCGTCTGGGCCGTCACGCTGATCCGGGTGGGCAAGTCGCATCGTTCTCCGGCGCTTTCCGCCGACGGCCAGCACGTCATGTCCGATGTGGTCACCTCTGCCGGCGTTTTCGTCGGCCTGATCCTCGCGATTGTGACCGGCTATGCGATCCTCGATCCGCTGATGGCGCTGCTGGTGTCCGTCAACATCCTCTTCCAGGGCTGGAAGGTGATTTCCCATTCCATCGACGGGTTGATGGACCGGGCGGTGGAGCCGGAAGAGGAAGAGGCGATCCGGCAGGCGATTGCCGCAAGCGCCACCGGCTCGCTCGGCGTGCATGATTTCCGCACCCGCCGTGCAGGGGCCGCTACCTTCGTGGTCTTCGATCTGGTCGTTCCGGCCTCCATGCCGGTCGGGGAAAGCCATGACATCTGCGACCGTCTTGAAGCCGCCATCAAGACGGCGCATCCCGGCGCCCGTGTCGTCATCCATGTGGAACCGGAAAGCGAGGAAGCCCACGGTCTGCGGGTGGCCATCTGAACAGGAGTACGGGCCCTTTCGCCTGCCGGTCAAAATGCCTGCGCTAGCCGACGATGACAGGTGGCCTGGTTGCGGGCGCAATTGACGGAGCGTGCAAAAAGGGGCCATCTGGCCCCTTGATCATTTTGAGCTCACTCGGACGTGGGCAGAAGACCCGGCTGGCCGTCCCGGATCAGATGACCGGCAAGGATGCCGGAGAGGATCAGGCCTGCTGAAGAGACGAGGAAGCCGAGGGCAAAGCCGAGGTTTTCCGCGCCGCCTGCCTCGGTTCCATGGGCATGGCCGTGATAGAGGGCAAAGCCCGAGACGGCGATGAGAGCCGGTACAATCCGCACCGGAAGCAGCACCAGCATGCCGAGAACCACCACCGACATCAGCACCACGGCTTCCACCGAAGGAAGCGGGATGCCGAGACGGGCCGTGGCAAAGCCTGCGACCATCGCGGCCAGAAAGGCGAGCGGCAGCGCCGCAGAGCGCCAGCCGGAAAAAGCTGTGGCAATCAGACCGACGGCCAGCATGGCGAGAATGTGATCGGCACCCGAAAGCGGGTGGATGAACCCATCAAGGATGGACGGGCCATGGGCCGCCCCATCATGGGCAAGGGCAGGGGACGCGCATGCGACGAGGAAAAGCGTAAGACATTTCTTCATGGTGAAAACCCCTAGGTCAGGTTGGGAGGACCGGATTTCACGACATCGGCTCGAACACGAGACATAAATCGATTGATGTTGCACTGCACAAGATGACCGGGAATTCGCGTCGCGTCCATAGAGCCGGGGAAAAAATATCGCCGCGATGCATCATCCCTTTGACGGATGGGATAAGCATTCTTTCACCCCTTTGCGCGCTTATGGCTTTTGCGCCATTGTGTTGGTGCCTGACTCGCACTATCTGCGATCAGACAAGACATCTGGAGATGGTAGATGAGCGAAGAAGACGACAAGAAGACCGACCTGCCTCTGGGCAAGGATGCCGAAGCGAACCTGTTCAAATCGCGTTCGATCTTCATCTATGGCCCGATCACCATGGAGCTGTCACAGAAAGTGTGCTCGCAGCTCGTCGCGCTCGCTGCTGCCAGCGATGAAGATATCCGCATTTTCGTCAATTCTCCGGGCGGCCATGTGGAATCGGGCGATTCGATTCATGACATGATCCGGTTCATCAAGCCGAAGGTCTGGATCATCGGCACCGGCTGGGTCGCTTCCGCTGGCGCGCTGATCTATGTCTCCGTGCCGAAAGAGCGTCGTCTTTGCCTCGCCAATACCCGCTTCCTGCTGCACCAGCCGTCTGGCGGCACCCGCGGCATGGCGTCGGATATCGAAATCCAGGCCCGCGAGATCATCAAGATGAACGAGCGCCTCAACAAGATTTTCGCGGCCGCGACCGGTCAGCCGATCGAAAAGATCGCCAAGGATACCGACCGCGACTACTGGCTTTCCGCAGAGGAAGCAAAGGACTACGGTCTCGTTTCCAAGATCATTTCCTCGCAGGATGAAATCGGCGCCTGAGGCTTCGGCTTCCCGGTCCGTTCCTATGGAAAGCGCCCCTCAAGGGGCGCTTTTGCATTTCGGCGGCAACAAAGCACTTGTATCCACGGACCGTTTGTCGGAATAGTCCGCCGGATGAAATCGCGGATGGATGCGGGTTTTGCATTCACGGCGGGAGGTGCCCATGGGTGAAGACAGGCAGATTTTGGCAACGGATGCGCGGCCCACGCGCCGCGCGCCACTGCGCCGTTTCCTGCTGGCGCTCGTCGCCCTGCTTGCCGCGCCGCTGATGGTGCTTGCCGGAGAAACCACCGTGATGCTGAAGGGCGGCATTGCCGCGACGCTCAATATCCCCGCCTCGCAGACGCCGGTGCCTGCCGTGCTGATGCTGCACGGTTTCGGCTCTTCGCGCGATGAGGTCGGCCATCTCTACACCCGCGCTGCCGAGGCGCTGGCAGCCCGCGGCATTGCCTCGCTGCGGATCGATTTTCGCGGCTTCGGCAAGAGTGACGGTGATACGGGTGCCACCACCATCGACAGTCAGCTGGACGATGCGCGGGTGGGGCTTGCCTATCTCAGCAAGGTGAAGGGCATCGACAGCGCCCGCGTCGGCGTGCTCGGCTTCAGCCTCGGCGGCGGCATCGCCACCTTTCTCGCCGCGGATGAGCCGGAGAAGATCAAATCGCTCGTCACCTGGTCTTCGGTGGGGGATCTGAAGGCCGATTTCCTGTCGGAGCTCGGCCAGAAGGCTTTCGACCGGGCCAAGGAGGAAGGGATCGTCGGGCTTGATCTCGGCTGGCGCACGATCGCGCTGAAGCAATCCTTCTTTGAAAGCCTCGACAGCCGCAAGGTCGATGATGCGATTGCACGCTATCCCGGCGCCTATATGGCGATTGTCGGCCAGAAGGATGCGGCTGCCGCCTATCTGGAGAAATTCGCGGGCCTTTCAAAGGCATCGCAGAAATTCACCTATATCGTTCCCAATGGGGATCACATGTTCGGTGTTCTGGGGGATGACCAGAACATGGCGATCGACGTGATCTTCAAGACCACCGAATGGTTCGGCAAGACGCTTTGAGCGTGATGCCCGCCGCAGTTTGACCGGATTGCCGATGCTCAAGGATTTGTCGCCGCAGGCCATACTCATGGGCGGGCTTACCGCCTTTGCCGGTTTCGCCAGCTCGTTTCCCGTGGTCCTGCAGGGCTTGAAGGGCGTGGGGGCAACGGATGCGCAGGCGGCCTCCGGGCTGATGGCGCTCTCCATCGCCATGGGTCTCTGCGGCATCGTGCTCAGCCTCTGGACCCGGCTGCCGATCTCCATCGCCTGGTCGACGCCGGGTGCGGCCCTGCTTGCCAGCGCCGCCAGCCATCAGGGCGGCTTCGAGGTTGCGGTCGGCGCTTTTCTGGTTTCCGCCGTTCTGATCGTGATTGCAGGTCTGTTCAGGCCGCTTGGCCGGGCGGTGGCTGCCATTCCGGCGCCGCTTGCCAATGCCATGCTGGCGGGGGTGCTGGTCGGGCTCTGTTACGCGCCGGTCAAGGCGGTTTCCTTCAACCCGCTCTTCGGCCTGCCGATTGTCGGCGCATGGCTGCTGGTCGGGGCCTGGAAGCGGCTTTACGCGGTGCCTGCCGCGCTTTTCGCCTTCATTCTTGTACTCGCCTTCGGCGTGAAGATCCCCGATGGCGCGCTGGCGAGCTGGGCGCAGTCGCTCGGCCCGACGGTGGAGCTGGTGCGCCCGGTTTTCGACCTCCCGTCGCTGATTTCGATTGCGCTGCCGCTTTTCATCGTCACCATGGCCTCGCAGAACATTCCGGGCATCGCGGTGCTGAAGGTCAACCACTACGAGCCGGCGCCCGGTCCATTGTTTGCAACGACCGGTGTGTTCTCTCTGCTTTCTGCCCCCTTTGGCGGCCATGCGGTGAACCTCGCTGCGATCACGGCGGCGATGTGCGCGGGGGAGGATGCCCATCCCGATCCTAAGCGCCGCTACTGGGCCTCGATCATCGCGGGCATCATCTATGTGATCTTCGGGTTGCTGGCAGGAGCCGTCACCGGCTTTGTCGGTCTTGCGCCGCCGGTGCTGATCCAGGCCGTGGCGGGTCTCGCCCTGATCGGCGCCTTCTCCGGCTCGGCTTTCGCCGCGCTGAAGGAGCCGGATACCCGCGAAGCAGCCGCAATCACCTTTCTCGTGACCGCTTCCGGCGTCACCTTCGCCGGTGTCTCCGGCGCTTTCTGGGGCCTCATCGCCGGTGGTCTGGTGATGGCGCTTGCACGGCTTATTCGCCGGTAAATTTCATCAGCAGGTTTGCATATAATTCGGAACAGGTATATGGTGCCCTGCAGAGGTATTTGCCATGGCCGAAAAAGCTGACCGTCTGGACGATCTGATCTTCGATACGGATGATGAAGGCCCCCCGCCTTCGGCAGAAGAACGCGCGCGCTTTCGGCAGGAACTGATCGAAAGCATCCGGCGCTCGATGAACGACCCGCGGCCCGATATCACCATGGAGGAGATGCGGGCCTATCTGGATGAGCTTTACGCTCGTCACTAGGCAGGTGTTCCTTGATCAAGCCGCTACGGGTTGTGTTCAGGCCTGAAGCCCGCGCCGACTTGAGGAACATCTATCTCTATCTGGTCGAAGAAACCCGGGATCGGGGAGTAGCCAGGCGCTATACCGACAGGATCTACGAGCGCTGCAAATCGATCACGAATGCTCCCAGTGGCGGCGACCCGCGAGGCGATCTCGCATCCGGATTGAGAATGGTCACGTTCGAGCGCTCCATCATCGCCCTCTATATGCCCTATCCAAATTCAGTGCAGATCGTCCGGATTCTCCACGGTCGCCGTAATATCGCGGCCCTGTTCCGCGATCCCCCTTGACCACCTCTTCTCCCCATAATAACCTTCCGCTCATGGAAACGCGCATCGCCTCGATTGCTGGGATCGCTGCACCGGGCTTCAGTGCTCCGGACGTTTTGCCATGCGTGCCAGACTCGCTTCTTCTTCTTCTTGGCCTTATCCGCGGTTGCCGGGTCCGTTGAGGAGCGCCCGGCGGCCGGGCAGGCCTTTGGGCCAACAGCTCCTCGAAAAATCACCGAATTCCTGAGAATTAGACCATTTTCGGTCCCGCAGGCCTGTCGCCAATCCCGCCTGAATTGGTTATGAGCGGTGCGACAGACGCGGTTGCAAGAAACGAGTAGCAGAATGGACGCGAAGACCAATTCCACCGCCAAGGGCATGCCGCTGGCACCCATCAAGTATCAGCCCTATCCGCAGGTGAACCTGAAGGACCGCCAGTGGCCGGGCAAGACCATCGACAAGGCGCCGATCTGGTGCTCGGTCGACCTGCGCGACGGCAACCAGTCGCTGGTCAATCCGATGGGCCATGATCGCAAGGCGCGCATGTTCAACCTGTTGCTCGACATGGGCTTCCGGGAGATCGAGATCGGCTTCCCGTCCGCCTCGCAGACGGATTTCGACTTCGCCCGCTGGTGTGTGGAAGAAGGCAATGTGCCGAAGGATGTGTCGCTGCAGGTGCTGGTCCAGTGCCGCCCTGAGCTGATCACCCGCACCTTCGAGGCGCTGGAAGGCGCACACAAGCCGATCATCCATTTCTACAATTCCACCAGCGAGCTGCAGCGCCGCGTGGTGTTCGGCAAGGATGTGGCCGGGATCAAGCAGATTGCCGTCGATGCGGCGAAGATGATCATGGACATGGCGGCCAAGGCCGGTGGTGACTATCGGTTCGAATATTCGCCGGAGAGCTTTACCGGCACGGAACTCGAGGTGGCGCTGGAAATCTGCAATGCGGTGATTGCGGAGGTAAAGCCGACCGCCGCCAACAAGCTGATCCTCAACCTGCCGTCCACGGTCGAAATGTCGACCCCGAACATCTATGCCGACCAGATCGAATGGATGTGCCGCAACATCGACAGCCGCGAGAATGTGCTGATCTCGCTGCATCCGCACAATGACCGGGGAACCGGCATTGCCGCGACGGAACTCGGCCTGATGGCGGGTGCCGACCGCGTGGAAGGCACACTGTTCGGCAATGGCGAGCGCACCGGCAATGTGGATATCGTGACGCTGGCGCTGAACATGTTCACGCAAGGGGTAGACCCGAAGCTCGATTGCACGGATATCGAGCGCATCAAGGCGGTCTATGAATATTCCAACGAGATGGCCATTCCGGAGCGTCACCCCTATGTCGGCGAGCTGGTCTATACCGCCTTCTCCGGTTCGCATCAGGATGCGATCAACAAGGGCATGAAGGCAATCAAGGCGGCCAACAAGCCGCAGTGGGAAGTGCCCTATTTGCCGATCGATCCGCGTGATGTGGGCCGCACCTACGAGGCGATCATCCGCATCAATTCCCAGTCCGGGAAGGGCGGCATCGCCTATGTGCTGCAGGAAGATTACGGCCTCAACCTGCCGCGCGCGCTGCAGGTGGAATTCCGCGAGGATATCCAGCGCATCACCGATGAAGAGGGCAAGGAGCTTCCTTCCAAGGCGATCTACGAGCGCTTCCTCGAGCGCTATGTGAACCAGCCGAGCGCCCGCATCCATTTCGTCGATCACCACACCTTTGCCGATCCCGAGCACAAGGGGCAGCGCATCGTTGATGCGGAAATCATCGACAATGGCGTTTCGAAGCGTATCGAAGGGCGCGGCAATGGCCCGATTGACGGCTTCATCAACGCGCTTTCGACCTATCTCGGCGTCGAGATGACGGTTCGGGACTATTCCGAGCATTCGCTGCAGCACGGCTCGAATGCCTCGGCGATCTGCTACATGGAAATCGCCTGGGATGGCGGCAAGCTGTTCGGCGTCGGCATCAACACCAATATCGTGGCGGCATCTCTGGAGGCGGTGGTTTCCGCGGCCAACCGGGTGCTTGAGGAAAAGGCCGCGAAGAAAGCCTGAGACCCATGGCGCTCAACGCCGACATTTGCGAAGGCCCGGCGGGATCAATCCCGCTGGTGCTGCTGCATGGCTTCGGCGGGGCGGGTTTCGTCTGGCGGGATGTGGCGGCACGGCTTTCGGCGCTCACGACCGTCATCCCCTATGATCTGCCGGGGCATGGTCGCTCGCTGGAGGAACCTGCAGGCGGAGCAGGGCGCATGGCGAAAAGCCTGCTGGCCGATCTCGAAAGCCGTGGCCATGCCCGTTTCCATCTCTGCGGTCACTCGCTGGGTGGCGCAACGGCGGCGCTGATGGCGATGCGGGTGCCCGAGCGGGTGGCCTCGCTCACCCTGCTTGCTCCCGGTGGTTTCGGGCCGGAAATCCATGCGGATGCGCTTGCCGGTTGGCGCGATGCGAAAAGCCCGGATGCGCTTCGCGCGGCTTTGATGCCGATGGCTGCACCCGGTTTCACCTTTGCCGAAACAGTGCTGACGGATTTGTCGGAGGCCCGGCGGGTGGAAGGTGCGGGCCAGGCGCTCGGCACCATCTATGAAACCCTGTTTTCCGCGCCGGGCATGCAGGGCTGCCTGCCGCTGGAAAACCTTGCCGATACTCCCTTTCCGATCCGCCTCCTCTGGGGCACAGCGGATGCGATCCTGCCCTTCAGCCAATCCTTGAACGCGCCTCCGGTTATGGAGCGGATCGTGCTCGAAGGGGCCGGACACATGCTGATCGAGGAGCGGCCGGATGCCGTCATTGCTGCGCTGAAGGCGGCCTGCTCCGCCTCGGTGTGAGCGAAATTGCGGACGACCAGAAACTGTATTGCTTTATAGTTGAATGGGAATAATATCCTCAATTTAAGGTTCAATAAACATAAAATCCAGCAAAATCAGACGGTAATCGCGAAGACGAATTTTCCCTCTTCCCTTTCTGTGAAAGTGTGACAGAAATTATTCCTATAATGAGGAGAATTGTCATGCATTCATGGATGCAAGGAAATTTGAACGCGGGCGAAGGTGGCAAGACACCGCCTTCAAGATTGCCGAAAGACGAGGGGGAGGGGCTGGTCTTCTACACCCATCCGCTGAATGCCATGGGCGCACCGGCAAGGCGCGCGGACATGGTCAATGCGCTGTCGCTGTCCGCACGGCAGGTCTGCCGGGTGGTGGCCGATCTGGTGGACGAGATGCTGAACCTCACTGCCGGGCGGGAAAAGCGCGGGCCGGAGCGGCGGCGTCTTGCCTGCCATTCACGCCAGATCGCGATCTACGTCTGCCATGTGACGCTCAGCATCGGCCAGCCACAGGTTGCGCTGGGCTTCGGCTGCCATCGCTCTACGGTCGGTCATGCCTGCGCCTCGGTGGAAGACCGGCGGGACAACCGCAACTATGATTTCTTCGTCGGCGCGGTGGAGCGGGCGGTCAGGGCCGTTTTTCTTGTGCCGGCGGGAGGCATGCATGAAAAGGCCTGATCCTTGCAAAAACCGCGAAAAGGGTCTGGTGCGGCTGCTGCAATTCCTGCTGCGTGGCCCGGCAACCCTCGGGGCAGAAGCGCGCGGCGGGCTCAGCCTTGCTGTCGACGGGCGGGAGCGCCGGTTTGAGGCGGCCCTCGTTTCGGCGGCTCTTTCCCGTGGCCTGATCACGCGCGAAGGGCGCACCCTTTCCGCAGCACCGGAAGCGGCCACCTTGCTGAAACGCCTGCTCGCGGGCGTCGATTTCGGCTTTCCCGCCCAGCATGGCACAATCGAGGAAGAGGAGCGGCTGATCGAGGGCGCTTCTCGGCGGGTGATCGTCAACCGCGATCATTCCGCGCTTGCAATGCTGGCCCGGATGAAGGAGCGGGACGGCAGCCACTGGTTTTCGCCGCCTGCGATTGCGGCCGGTGAAAGGCTGGCGGCCGATTTCCACTATGCGGGTCTCCAGCCAAAGATCACCGCCTGCTATGGCCCGCGGCTATCCTCCGCCACCCGCGGCAGCCGAGGTTTGCAGGTGGATCTCACCGACAGCCAGATCGATGCCCGCAGCCGGTTCCTGAAGGCGACCGATGCCATGGGGCCGGAGCTTTCCGGGGTCGCGGTTGATGTCTGCTGCTTTTCAAAAGGGCTGGAACTGGTGGAGCGCGAACGGCAATGGCCCGCCCGATCCGCCAAGCTGATGCTGCGAACGGCACTGCTCGCGCTCGCAAGGCATTATGGATGATCCATGCGCCAGCCGATCACACCCTTCAGCCGTTCATGCACGGCATCGGCGAGCGGAACCACCAGCACCCGGTTCTGATCCACGGGACCGGGAAATTCCAGCGACTTCGGGGCCACTTTCTCGAAACCGATCCGCGCGTAATAGGGCGGATCGCCAACCAGCACCACAGCTTCCGATCCGGCAGCGCGGGCCGCGTCGATCGCGAGACGGCAGAGATGCTTTCCGATGCCAAGATTTTTGTGGGAGGGCCGCACAGCGAGTGGACCGAGCAGATGGCCCTTCACGAACCCGGCCATAACCGGTGTCATCCGGACCGAACCGATCACCGCGCCATGATCGGTCGCCACGAAAGAAAGCGCGCGATCATGCTGCCCCTGTTCGCGGATGCGGGCAGCCGCACGCGCAAACCGGCCGGGGCCAAAGGCTTCCTCATTGATGAGGTCGATGATGGCGTCGTGGGATTGATCCTCGAGGAGGTAGGCAAAGTCATGCTTTTTCATGGAAGGTCCGGTCGTGCGGGCGAAGACATGGGCTGACAGTCACGCGGGTGAGGCGTGGCGGTTGTGTCAGCGTCGTCGCAGGGACCGGGTGAACATGAAAAGGCGGGCGCTCCGAAAAAAAGGATGAAAGCCGGATAGCAGGAAAAATCCCGTCCGCCAACGAAAAAAAACGCATGCCAGCGACACAGTGTTCACTGCAACCGAACTCGCTTTCGGCGCGCAACACCCTATGTTCGCCGTCACGATTGAATTCTATGGCAGGTGAACGCAATGGGCATGCTGATCGAGGGCGTCTGGCACGATGTCTGGTACGATACCAAGGAAACCAAGGGACATTTCCAGCGCAGTATCAGCCAGTTCCGCAACTGGGTGACGGCGGATGGCGCAGCCGGGCCGACCGGCACCGGCGGGTTCAAGGCAGAGGCGGGGCGCTACCATCTTTACGTATCGCTCGCCTGCCCCTGGGCGCATCGCACCCTGATTTTCCGCAAGCTGAAGGGGCTGGAAGACCTGATCTCCGTTTCGGTGGTTGATCCGCTGATGCTGGAAAATGGCTGGGAATTCCATGACCGGCAAGATGCAACGGTCGATCATCTCTTCGGCTCCGATTTCCTCTGGCAGGTCTATACCCGGGCCGATCCCGCCTATTCGGGCCGCGTCACGGTGCCGGTGCTCTGGGACAGGAAGACCGGCACCATCGTTTCCAACGAAAGCGCGGAAATCATCCGCATGCTGAACAGCGCCTTCGATGATCTCACCGGCAACCGGCTGGATTTCTATCCGGAAGCGCTGCGCGGCGAGATCGATGCGCTCAATGCGCGGATCTATGACCGGGTGAACAACGGCGTCTACAAGGCCGGTTTTGCGACCACGCAGGCCGCCTATGAGGAGAGCGTCACGGCGCTTTTTGCGATGCTGGACGAGCTGGAAGAAAGGCTCGCCACCCGCCGCTATCTGATGGGTTCGGCGCTCACGGAAGCGGACTGGCGGCTCTTCACCACGCTTGTCCGCTTTGATCCGGTCTATGTCGGCCATTTCAAATGCAATATCCGCCGCATTGCGGATTATCCCGTGCTGCAGGCCTATCTGAAGTCGCTTTACCAGTGGCCGGGGATTGAAGAGACGGTGAATTTCCGGCACATCAAGGATCACTATTATCGCAGCCACAGAACCATCAATCCCACGGGTGTCGTGCCCGTTGGTCCGGTGCTCGATCTTTCGGGACCACACGGACGGGAGGTTCTCTGAACGAAGGAATGATCCGATGCGCCACGCAATCACGCTTCTCGATGGCGGCATGGGCCGCGAGCTTCATCGCTCGGGCGCGCCCTTTCGCCAGCCGGAGTGGTCGGCGCTGGCGCTGATCGAGGCTCCGGATTTCGTGGGCCGGGCGCATGCGGCCTTTGCGCGTGCCGGAGCCGATGTGATCACCACCAATTCCTATGCGGTCGTGCCCTTTCATATCGGCACGGAACGGTTTCAGAGCGACGGTTTCCGTCTGGCGAAGCTTGCGGGCGAACAGGCGCGCAAGGTGGCCAATGATACGGGCGTCAAGGTGGCGGGCTCGCTGCCGCCGGTGCTGGGTTCCTACCGCCCGGACCTCTTCAACGAGGCAGAGGCAAGCCCGATCCTCGATGTGCTGATCCGTGCGCTTTCGCCCAATGTCGATCTCTGGCTCACCGAAACGCTTTCCTCGACGGCGGAAGCGCGG
Source organism: uncultured Rhizobium sp. (assembly GCA_945952315.1). Lineage (GTDB taxonomy): Bacteria > Pseudomonadota > Alphaproteobacteria > Rhizobiales > Rhizobiaceae > Gellertiella. Next base: position 48,038 of record CAMFIE010000007.1, read on the forward strand.
CTGGTGCGCAAGCTGCTCGGCGATGATCGCCGACCGCTGTGGATTTCCTTCACGCTCGATGATTCCGATATCAAGCCGGTGGAATCAGGAGCAGTCGAGCCGCGCCTGCGCTCGGGCGAAACCATTGCGGAGGCTGCGGAAGCGGCCCGTTTCTGCGGGGCCGATGCACTGCTCTTCAATTGCAGCCAGCCGGAAATCATGGAGGCGGCCGTCAAGGCCGCGCGCGTCAGCCTGCCGGAGGATACCCGCATCGGCATTTATGCCAATGCTTTCGCGACCGAAGCGGATGACACCGACGCCAATGCCGATCTGCACGATATCCGCGCCGATCTCACGCCGGACAACTATCGCGCCTTCGCCGAAAAATGGGTGAATGCCGGTGCAAGCCTGATCGGCGGCTGCTGCGGCATCGGGCCTGAACATATCAAGGCGCTCGCCGACGCGCTGAAGCTGGATTAATCCACCCAGCGCGCGGTCGGCTTTTTCGTGCCGGAAAGTTCGGCGAGCCGGTTGAGGGTGGCCTGCGTGCAGTCATCCGGCAGCGCGTCCAGCGCGAAGAATCCGCATTCGGCGATTTCACGGTCGGGCAGGCGCGGGGCGGTCTGTTCCACCGTCACCCGGTAGAGGATGACGTGATCGCGCGGCGTGATGCGGGTGTTGTGATAGACGTGGAAGAGCTCGGGCTCCCCGGTCATCACCAGATTGCCTTCCTCGCGCAATTCCTTTTCCAGAGCCTCAAGCGCGCTTTCGCCGGGCTCCACCCCGCCGCCCGGCAGATACCAGCCCGGCACATAGGTGTGTCGCACCAGAAAGATGCGGCCTTCGCGGTCATAGCAGGCGGCCCGCACGCCGAGCGTCAACCCGCGCGCGAAGCGGTAATAGAGATGCACCAGCTTCAGTGCCAGACGGCGAAATCCGCCCTCCAGTTCCGGGCGTCCGGTCCGGTTCATTTCACTTGCTCCCTTTGCGGCCAATGGCTATCACTCGGCCATGTACACGCTCGCGCATATATCCGATGTCCATCTCGGGCCTCTCCCGAAACTCACGCTTCTGGAACTTGCCTCCAAGCGCATTACCGGCTTTGTGAACTGGCATCGAAACCGGCGCAAGCACCTTTTCCCGAATGCGCTTGTCGAGGTGCTGGAGGATTTGCGGCTGAAGGAGCCGCAGCATCTGGCGATCACCGGCGACCTCGTCAACCTCGCCTCGAAAACCGAAATCATCGGTGCGCGCAACTGGCTTGAGATGACCGGCAATCCCGTCGATACGTCTCTGGTGCCCGGCAATCACGATGCCTATGTGCGCGGTGCCTTTCAGCGTGCGATGCGCGAATGGTATCCCTACGTGCGCGGCGACAATGGCGCGGAACGGTTCGATCCGGACCGCAAGCTCTTTCCCTATATCCGCAGGCGCGGGCCGCTGGCGCTGATCGGCTGTTCGAGCGCGATTGCCACGCCGCCGCTTTCGGCCGCCGGGTTCTTCAGCCCGCGCCAGGCACGCGAAACCGCAAAGCTTCTCACGCAGGCAAAGGCGGAAGGCCTGTTCCGGGTGGTGATGATCCACCATCCGCCGGTGCGCGGGGCCGCTGAAACCCACAAGCGTCTGGTCGGCATCGGCCGTTTCAACGAGATGCTGCGGCAGGTGGGGGCGGAACTGGTGATCCACGGGCACACCCATGTGAATTCGCTGTTCTGGCTCGACGGCAAGGATGGCCGCGTGCCCGTATGCGGCATTGCCTCAGCCGCGCAGGGCCCGGGCGGCAAGCGTCCGCGCGCGGGCTACAATCTCTTCCACATTTCCGGAACACCCGGCGACTGGCATCTGCTGCAGGAACGCTTTCAGCTGAACGAGACCGGCGATGGCGTGGAACAGACCGGCAGCATGCATCTTCTGCCGCGCAGCTGATCTCACGAACTTGTCATCGGCGACCGGTCTGTAGACGATTTCAACCGGCCCATTTCGGTACTATGGTTTTCTCCTGAACCTTTCTGGAGGAGAAAGATCATGACCCGTCATCCGCTCACCCTTGCAGCCCTTGCCACCGGCCTGATGCTCGGCCTATCCGCCCCGGCTTTTGCCGCAGGCGAGGAAAGCGACGAGACCGCACCGCCGCCGAAGACTGAAACCACCACCAAATGCACCGATGGCAAAGTGTGGGACAAGAAGAAGAAGGAATGCGTGAAGGCAGACCAGAGCGGCTTCAACGATGACGACCTCTACAAGGCCGCCCGCGAATTTGCCTATGCGGAACAGTATGATAACGCGATCCATGTGCTCACTCTGGCGAAGAACCAGAATGATCCGCGCATCCTCAACTATCTCGGTTATTCCAACCGCAAGCTCGGCCATATGGAGCTGGGCATGGCCTATTACCACAAGGCGCTCAAGGCCGATGAGAACTATATCCTCGCCCGCTCCTATATGGGACAGGCGCTGATCCAGCAGGGCGATATCAACGGCGCCAAGGTGCAGCTCGTCGAAATCCGCGACCGTGGCGGTGAGGATAGCTGGGCCTATCGCTCGCTGCTGCAGGCACTGAACGGCTACAAGACCTATTGAGGGAAAAGACGGTCACCCCCTCTGTCTCCCCCCTTGAGGGGGAGATGCCCGGCAGGGCAGAGGGGGGCAAAACCACCCCATCCCTACCGTCCTTCTTTCCACCAGGTCGAAACGACGGCGGCAAGCAGAAGAAGCGCGCCGAGATAGCTGCCGAAAAGGGGAAGCGTCGAGACGCCCTTCAGCACGGTTTCGCCGCTCATCCGGATCAGCAGACGCCCGTTGGCCTCCACCCGGCTGTCAGCCCGAACCGGCAGAATATCGGGCAGGCTTATGCCGTTGCCTTGCGACAGGCGCTTCACCACGCCGCCCGTGGCATCGGCGACCGGGCGCAGGATGTCTTCGGTCGAAACCATTGCCTTGAATTCTGGCGCATCGGCGGCCCCCACATGCACCAGTGTTGAAAGGTCACCGTTCTTCGCTTCGAACAGGCCGGTTTCCGCCACCTCCGCTTCGGCGCGGAAAAGGCCGGGCTCGGTCTTTTTCAGCGTCAGGGATGTGGTCTTGCCGGAGGGTGAGGCAAGCGTGAGGGCACCCGGATCATCCCCCAGCGTCTGGCGGGTGATGGTGATGATCCGGCCTGAGGCGGTCGCCGTCAGCGCCTCTTCCTCAAGGTCCGGGTCCTTCATCAGCCAGTGGGCGATGCGGCGATAAAGGGCGGCATGCGGGCCGCCGCCTTCGAAATTGCGCGCCCAGAGCCAGCCCTGATCGGACAAAAGCATGGCGACGCGGCCCTGACCGGCACGGTTCAGCACCAGAAGCGGCCGCTTGTCCGGCCCCTCCATGACCACCTGTCCCTGTGGTGGCTCCACGCCAATGCTGCGGAACCAGCGCCCCCATTGCGGCGGCTCGGTATTGCCGCCTTCCAGCCCACGGGTGACCGGATGTTTCTGGCCTTCCTCGGAGATCCGCGGGTAGAAGCCTTTCTGGATGATCATGCCATCGGGCGCGGCGGGCAGAACCGCTTGCAGCGGCGTAAGCGCAATCGAATCCTCGCCCGCATGTTCCGGACCCGCGGCAATCAGCAACGCGCCGCCGCGCTCCACATACTGGGCGATGTTGTCATAATAGAGCAGCGGCAGCACGCCGCGATGCTGGTAGCGGTCGAAGATGATCAGATCGAACTGGTTGATCTTGTCGACGAACAGTTCCTGCGTGGGAAAGGCGATGAGCGACAGCTCGTTGATCGGCGTTCCGTCCTGTTTCTGCGGCGGGCGCAGGATGGTGAAATGCACGAGGTCAACGGCGGCATCGGATTTCAGCAGGTTGCGCCAGGTGCGCTCGCCCGCATGCGGTTCACCTGAGACGAGCAGCACCCGCATGTTCTCGCGAATGCCCTCGATCAGCCGGATCGCCCGGTTGTTCGTCCCGGTGATTTCACCGGCAAGCGGTGCGGCGGAGAGTTCCACCACATTGCTGCCCGCTCGGCCGATCTCGAAGCGGAAGGGCGTCGGTTCGCCCGGCACCGCCTTCAGAACGGCCGCATCCGCACCGTTTACCCGCACGCCCACATCCACCGGGCCTGACCCGGTGCCCCCATCCTCCACCACGCGGAAGAGAAGCTCCACTTCCTTGCCCTTGAGACCAAAGCGGGGCGCATTGAGGATTTCGATCCGCCGGTCCGTCTCGCCCGGTTTGCCGGTGATGAGGCTGGAAACCGGGGCAGGGAAACCGCGTGGCCTGCCGGTTTTCGGCGCATCATGCACCTGACCGTCTGAGAGCAGGATTGCTCCGCCGATCCGGCCGGGTGGCACATCCGCCACCGCATCCGCAAGGCTTGCGAAAGCGCGGGTGGAGGGCGTGTCGGATGCGGCATCGTCCTTCAGCTCGACGAAGCGGGGCTCGATGCCCGGAATGGCTGCAAGCCGCGCCTTCAAGGCCTCTTCCGCCCTGTCGGTCATCGCCTTGCGGTCCGGCAACTGCTGGCTCTGGCTGCGGTCAACGATCACGGGCACGACAGTGGAAAGGGGTTCGCGCTCTTCCTGCCGGAGCACCGGATTGAGGAGCGCAAGGATCAGCGCCGCACACGCAACCAGACGGAAGAGCGCGCCATTCAACCCACGCGCAAGACCATAGGCCGCGATGCCGAGCAGCATCAGGGCGGCAAACCCGATCAATGGCAGCGAAAACAGCGGCTGGAACGAGATATCCATCATTGCCCCAGCCTTTCCAGAAGTGCTGGAACATGCACCTGATCGCCCTTGTAGTTGCCGGTCAGCATATACATCATGATGTTGACGCCGGTGCGGTAGGCATGTTCGCGCTGGGTTTCATCCGGCGGCACGGTGGGCAGAAGCGGTGTTCCGGTTTCATCGATCGCCCATGCGCCCGCCAGATCATTGGCGGTGATCAGGATCGGCGAGACGCCATCGGCGGAAACGGGGGCGGCATCGCTCGTGCGGTTCGTGCCCTGTCCCGCTTCCACCCAGAGCGGCCCACCCGCATAGCGCCCCGGGAAATCGGTCATCAGATAGAAGGAGCGGGTGAGCACATGGCCGCGCGGCACCGGCTCCAGCGGTGGAACATCGAGATCGGCAAGGATCTGCCGCAGCCGCTCGCCATTCGGCGTCACGGCGTCGCCGGTCAGGCCCTGTTCGCTCTGGTCGCGGGTGTCGAACAGCACCGTACCGCCGGAGCGCATGTAGGCGCCGATGCGGCTGATCGCCTTCTGGTCAGGCATCGGAGCCGCAGCGCTTACCGGCCAGTAGATCAGCGGAAAGACGGAAAGCTCGTCTTTTGCAAGATCAACGCCCTGCGGTGCGCCGGGCTCCAGCGCCGTGCGATAGGTCAGAAACTCGGTGAGGCCATAAAGACCGGCCCGGGAAATGTCGTCCACCGTCTGCTCGCCCGTCATCACATAGGCGAGATGGGTCGTATCGAGCCGCTGCAGCAGCAGGTCGTCGCCGGGCTTGCCGTCTTCGGCCAGAAGCGGTCGGGCATCGAGGGCAAGGGTCAAGACGAGGGCCGTGGCCAGCAGCACGGCGGTGACCTGTCGCAACCGGGCGAAAAGCCCGTTCAGCCAAAGCACGGCCAGCCCGTCGAGAAGAAGGAGGACCACGCCGAGTGCGAGAAGGATCGGGGTGAGATCCACCGGCTTTTCACCAAGGATCGACTGTCGGCTGATGGTCACGCCTGCGGGCACGGCGCTGTTCAGCGGTTGAAGCGTCGAACCGGGGGGCAGAAGATTGTGGGCCACATAGCCATCCTCGCTGCCGTAAAGGCCGGGCGGATGGGCAAGCGTGGCGATGCCGGAGCCATCGCGGGCCGGGTTGAGCGGCTGGGCGGCCCCGGACGGGGCAACCAGCACGCCATCAGCGCCGAGCAGGCGATAGGGCGGCAGCGGCTCGGCCTTGCCATTGCCTGCCGCATTCACGGTGGCATGCGAAAGCTGCACCAGTTGCCGCAGCAACTCGACGAAATGACCGGAAAGCGGCAGGTCGGACCAGCTCGGCTCGGCGCTCACATGGAAAAGCACGATCTCGCCCCGTCCCGTTTCCCGCCTCGTGATCAGCGGTGTTCCGTCCTCAAGGCTGGCGAGTGTCTGCGCGGCAAGATCGGGCGAGGGTTCGGCGAGCACCTGTCTGCGGATATGCACATCCGTTGGCTGATCGAGCCCGGCAAAGGGCCCATCCTGCGGCAATGGCGCCAGCATCTGCGGCTCGCTCCACGAGAGAACGCCGCCCAGCGCGCGTTCCCCCTGCCGCAGCGGCACGGTCGCGAAGGGATCACTGGCGCTTGCGGCGGCCAGCTGCGGACCGGCGAAGCGGATGAGGGTTCCGCCACCTTCCACCCAGCCCTTCAGGGCCGTCACCGCATCCGGCGGCATCTTGCCGATATCGGCCATGATGATCGCCGATGGTTTGGCGGCAAGCAGTTCGGTGACCGCCTTGTCGAGGGCTGCGTCCTTTGGCTCGTAGAGATCGGCAAAGGGCGAAAGCGCCCGGCGGATGTAATAGACCGGAGACAGAAGCGGCCGCTCGCTCTTGTCCGCATCGCCGCCGATCAGGCCGACCCGGCGGCGTTTCGCCCCTTCGTCGAGCAGATGGACGGAACCGGCATTGGCAAGCGCGCCGACGCTGATGCGGGCAAATTCGTTGCGCAGCTCCAGCGGTGCGGGAAGGATCGCCTTTGCCTGCCGCTCGCCGCCCGAAAACCGGATGACGTCGCTTGCGATCGAACGGCCCTGCCGGTCATAGGCGGTGACCGGAAGTTCAAGCGGCATGGTCGACAGGCGCGACGCGGTGACTTCCGTACCGGCTGTGAGATTGCGCACCGCCGTTACCGCGACTGCCGCTTCGTCCTTGCCGGTAATCAGCCGGATTTCGGAAGGTCCAAGCGCCGAAAGCGTGGCAAGCGTTGCATCCTTTTCGCCCGTGCCGATCCCGTCGGTCAGATAGGCAAGTGTGCCCGGCCGGGTGGAACCCAGCCCTTCGGCAAGCACCGTTTTCAGAGTCGCGCGGTTCGCCGGAACCGGCTCCACCTTCGCCGCCGTCAGTTGTGCACGCGCTTCCGCCACTGCCTGCGGTGTGGCGTCCGGACGGTCTGAGGCGGTCAGGACCAGCGAAACCGGCAGGTTTGCCGCCTCTGCCTCGTCCAGCAATTGTCCGGCAGCCGAGAGCCGCTCCGGCCAGTCATTGGCGGCCGCCCAGCTGTTGTCGACCACCAGCAGCAGAGGTCCGGCGGTCGAAAGCCCGGCCTGTTTCGGGTTCAGCACCGGCCCGGCCATCGCAAGCACGATGGTTGCGGCCAGAAGCATGCGCAGAAGGGTCAGCCACCAGGGGCTTTGCGCCGGTGTTTCTTCGCGCCTCAGGATTTTCGCGAGAATGGCCAGCGGCGGAAACACTTCCACCATCGGCTTTGGCGGTGTGAGCTTCAGCAGATACCAGATCAACGGCAGGGCGAGCAGCGCCGCAAGCACCAGCGGAGAGGCAAAACCGAGCGCGCTCATCGTCCACCTCCCGCCTGCCGGTAGCCGGAACCGGCCGAAAGCGTGTTGTAAAGCGCCATCAGCGGCTCCGAAGCCGGGCGATCCGTCTGGTGGATGATATGGTGCCAGCCCATCTGCCGCAGGCGCTCGCCGAGATAGGATCGCCGGGCCTGATAGGCGGTGCGATAGTCTTCGCCGAGCGTTTCTGCCCGCCCGGCAGTCAGCCGTGCGCCGCTTTCCGGATCGACAAATTCCGTGCGGCCCGCATAGGGAAAAAGCGCCTCGGCGGGATCGGCCACTTCCACCGCATGGCCGCGGATGCCGCGATCGGCAAGCGGTTTCAGCCGGGCGAGGATCAGGTCCGGATCATCGAGGAAATCGGAAATCAGCACCAGATCGGCGGCGGTGCGCATGCCGTTCGGCTCGGGCAGGCCCGGCAGATCGCCCTCGACCATCAGCGCCTGCGCCAGCCGCTCGGCGGCATGGCGGGAGGCGAGCGGTTGCAGGAGGCCGGGCAGACCGATCCGTTCGCCGGAGCGCGCGAGAATATCGGCAATCGCCAGCATCAGCAGCAGCGCGCGGCTTTCCTTCGACACCATGGCGGTGCGGGACTTGTAGCGCATCGAGGCGGAAAGGTCGGCATGCAGCCAGATCGTGTGTGCCGCCTCCCATTCCCGGTCTCGCACATAGGTATGGTCATCGCGGGCCGAGCGCCGCCAGTCGATGCGCGACAGGCTTTCGCCTTCCGCATAGGGCCGAAACTGCCAGAAGTTTTCGCCGATGCCGCGTTTGCGGCGGCCATGCCAGCCGGAAATCACGGTATTGGCAATGCGGCGGGCCTCGACCAGGCAATCGGGCATAAGGGCGGCCCGCTGGCGGGCGCGCATCAGCGCATCGCGGGGCGATACGGGGCCGGTTGTCTCGCCGATAAGCGCCAAGGCCTGACCTTTCAAAGTTCCGCGGAAAGGGCCGCAATCACCTGCTGCACGCTCACGCCTTCGGCGCGTGCGGCAAAGGTGAGCGCCATGCGGTGCTGGAGAACCGGGCCTGCGAGCGCGCGGATATCCTCGACCGACGGGGCAAGCCTGCCGTCATAAAGCGCACGGGCCCGGGCGCAGAGCATCAGCGCCTGGCCTGCACGCGGTCCCGGACCCCAGGCCACATGCCGGGCCATGCCGGTTGCGCCGTCTTCCGGACGGGCAGAGCGCACGAGCTTCAGGATGGCATTCACCACGCTTTCGCTTACCGGCATCTGCCGGATGAGACGCTGGATTTCCGTGAGCCGGGCGGCATCGATCACTGCTGCCGCTTCTGCCTCCCCGAGCTTCGTGGTCTCGATCAGGATGCGCCGCTCGTCGGCCTCGTCCGGATAGCCGATATCCACCTGCATCAAAAAGCGGTCAAGCTGGGCTTCGGGCAGCGGATAGGTGCCTTCCTGCTCCAGCGGGTTCTGGGTGGCGAGCACATGGAAAGGCGAGGGCAGGTTCAGCCTGCGACCGGCTACTGACACATGATATTCCTGCATGGATTGCAGCAGGGCCGATTGCGTGCGCGGCGAGGCGCGGTTGATTTCATCGGCCATCAGTAGCTGGGTGAAGACCGGGCCTTCGATGAAACGGAAGGAACGGCGTCCATCCGCATCCTGCTCCAGCACTTCGGAGCCGAGAATATCCGAAGGCATCAGGTCCGGCGTGAACTGCACGCGGGCGGAATGAAGTCCAAGCGCGGTGCCAAGGGTGGTGACAAGCTTGGTTTTCGCAAGCCCCGGCACGCCGACAAGCAGGGCATGGCCGCCGGACAAGAGGGCGACAAGCGTGTTTTCCACCGCCTTTTCCTGGCCGAAGATCACCTTGCCCACTTCCGCGCGGATGCGGGCTATATCGGCAAGCGCCCGTTCGGCCATTGCCACCATCTGATCGTCGCTGAGGGTGGTTTCGGCTGTGGTCATGGCATCCATATCCGTCTCCTGCGACCGGCTGGCGGGCGAATCGCCTGCATGCCGGGACTTTTCCGTTTTTCGGCTTATATCAACTTGATGGCTGACAAGCTGCAATCAAATGACTATCTGGAAGTCATAGAAATGAACCGGGACCACATCATGGCAGAGGGCAAAGAGGCGACAGGCGCAATCTCGGCATCCGCGGATGCGGCGGGGCTCGCAGCGCTCATCCAGCGTGCGGCTGCCGACAAGAATGCGGGCAAGGATGGCCTGCCGCCCGTCGAGCGCTGGAACCCGCCCTTCTGCGGTGATCTCGACATGGAAATCCGCGCCGATGGCACCTGGTTCTATCTCGGCACCCCGATTGGGCGCGCACCGCTGGTCAGACTGTTTTCCACGGTTCTGAGGAAGGACGAGGACGGCAAGACCTATCTCGTCACGCCGGTGGAAAAGGTGGGCATAAGGGTGGTCGATGCGCCTTTCGTGGCCGTCGAGATGCAGCGCACCGAGGAAGACGCCGGACCGCTTCTGACCTTCCGCACCAATGTCGGCGATGTGGTCACTGCTGGCCCGGATCACCCGCTGCGCTTCGTCATTCATGGTGAAAACCGCGAGCTGAAGCCCTATCTGCATGTGCGCGGCCGGCTGGAGGCGCTTGTCTCCCGGGCGGTGATGTATGATCTGGTAGACCTCGGCGAAGTGGTGGATCTGGAGGGCACCGCCTGGTTTGCGATCCGCTCCGGCGGCGCGGTCTTTCCGGTCATGCCGGAGGCGGAGCTCTCCGCCCTTGCAGGTTGATCCGGAATGACCACCGAAACCCTTGCATTTTCCGCAGCCGATTTTCGTCACCGGGCCATGAACCAGTCCGGCGGACCGGTGCATCTGGCCTGGCGCGATCACGGCGATCATCTCTTGAACCCGGATGCGATCCTGCATGTGGAGGGTCTTTCGCTGCGCGATGCGGCGGTGCTGGTTCCCGTGATCGATGATCCGGACGGCGCCAAGGTGCTGCTGACCCAGCGCACCCGCACGCTGCGCAAGCATTCCGGCCAGATTGCCTTTCCGGGCGGCGCGATCGATGCCGAGGATGGCTCGCCGGAACAGGCCGCCCTTCGCGAGGCGGAGGAGGAAATCGGGCTTGCGCCCGGGCATGTGGAGCTGGTGGCGCGGCTTCCGGATTACTATGCCCAGACCGGATTTCGCATCACGCCGGTGCTATCCGTCGTGCGCCGGGGATTTGCGCTAAAGCTCAATCCGCATGAGGTCGAGCATGTCTTCGAGGTGCCGCTTGCCTTTCTGATGAACCCGGAAAACCACAGGCAGGAAAGCGGTGTGTGGCAGGGCATCGAGCGGCATTATTACCGCATGCCCTATCAGGACTGGATGATCTGGGGCATTACCGCAGGCATTCTGCGCACGCTTTATGAAAGGCTCTATGCATGACCGGGATTTCGGTGGCCGACAGGGACTGGTTTCAGGCCGAGCCGCTCACGCGGGTGATGGCGCTTCTGAATGCAGATGGCGCTGAAACCCGTGTCGCGGGCGGTGCGGTGCGCAACAGCCTGATGAACCTTCCCGTTGCCGATATCGATCTTGCCACCACGCTTCTGCCGCAGGAAGTGATCGTGCGGGCCACGGAGGCGGGCATAAAGACCGTGCCGACCGGGATCGATCACGGCACGGTGACGCTGGTCGCCGATGGCGCGGTCTTCGAGGTCACGACGCTGCGCCGCGATGTGAAGTCCCACGGCCGCCATGCGGATGTGGCCTTCGGCAGCGACTGGCAGGAGGATGCCAACCGTCGCGATCTCACAATCAACGGGCTTTACGCGGACGGGCAGGGCCGGGTGATCGATCTCGTTGACGGGATCAGGGATATCGAAAGCGGCACGGTGCGTTTCATCGGCGATGCGGCGGCGCGGGTGGAGGAAGACTATCTGCGCATCCTGCGCTTCTTCCGCTTTTTCGCCCATTACGGAAAGTTCCGGCCCGATGCCGACGGTTTGCGCGCCTGCGCCCGCGCCAGGGACAAGCTCACCACGCTTTCGGCCGAGCGGATCTGGTCGGAGCTGAAGAAGCTGCTCGCCGCGCCTGATCCGGGCCGGGCGCTCCTTTGGATGCGCCAGTCCGGCGTTCTGACCGTCGTGCTGCCGGAAAGCGAGAAATGGGGCATCGATGCCATTCCCGATCTGGTGGAAACCGGAAAGGCGCTTGGCTGGAAGCCCGACCCCATGCTGCGCCTTGCCGCAATCGTGCCGCCCGATGCCGAGCGGCTTTCCGCGATGGCGACACGGCTGCGTCTTTCGAAAAGCGAGACAGCCATGCTCGATGCCTTTGCCCGCGCCCCGGCAATTGCCGAGACCATGGCCGGAACGGCGCTGGACCGGCTGCTCTACCGCGAGGGCAAGGGCGGCATTGTCACGAAACTGAAGCTCACCGTGTCCGCCGCGCGGGTGGAGCCCGACGCCAGGCGCGACCTGATCGAGCGCAGCATGGCGCTTCAGGCGCTGCTGAAAAGGGCAGAAACCTTTGAAAAGCCGACATTTCCCGTCACCGGTGCCGATCTCGTGGCACGTGGACTTGAGGCCGGGCCGGAGATTGGCGAAAAGCTGAAGGCGCTGGAAACGCTCTGGATCGACCGCAACTTTGCCCTCAGCCGGGACGAGCTGCTCGCCCGTCTCTGAGTGGTTTGCTCACGGTCCGTATCTCGTGTTCAGGCAGCTTCTGCCTGCGCATCGCGGATGCGCTCCTTGATGTGATCCACCATGCTTTCGCGGATCACGGTCTCGCCATGGGCGGATTTCATGTGATCAACGGCACGGCGCACCACTTCGGCATCTTCTGCCGCGCGCGTATGCCAATTGCAGCCGGGCACCAGCGTGCCGCATTCAAACAGACGCATCTCGGTTCTCCTTCTGGCTGGCACGTCTATTGCAGGATTGTCCTAATCCCGCATGGCCCAGGCCTGAAAGCAGGCCGCCGATTCGTAAGCAGGCATTTCGCGGCCGCCCTGTTCCTCCGGATTGGCCAGGGACTGGTCAAAGGCGGGGCTTCCGGAAAGCTGGAGCTTTACCTGCTGCACGAAATAGGCATGGGGCAGATCAAGGCCGGATCTCAGGCGCATGGCTTGCGCCAGCTGATCCAGCAGCTCGGCGCCATCCATCAGGCGAGGTTCAACCTTGGTTTCGGCTTTTGCGGCTCCGATCTCGATGCCGCGGGCAGTCGCAGTGGTGGCCATGACACTCTCCCAAATGTCGATGCAAGCAACGCTTGCAAATCACATCATAGGCGCGAATCAGTGTTTTAGACAGCAAAAAATTGCTGTCCGCTGCGTTGCGACGGGAAAGCTTTTACGGCCAGCGCGCCAAAGGCGGCAATGAAGACAGGATCGAGTCGACATTGCCCCCCGTCTTCAGACCGAAGATCGTGCCGCGGTCATAAAGCAGGTTGAACTCCACGTAGCGTCCCCGGCGGATCAGCTGTTCCTCGCGGTCTTCTTCGGTGAAGGGCGTGGTGAAATTGGCGCGCACGATCTTCGGATAGACCATGGAAAAGGCGCGGCCGACATCGCGGGTGAAGGCGAAATCCGCCGCCCAGCCGCCCTGTGCCTCATCCGTATGCAGCCAGTCATAGAAGATCCCGCCGATGCCGCGCGGCTCGTTGCGGTGCTTCAGGAAGAAATAGTCGTCGCACCAGAGCTTGTATTTCGGATAATCGGCAACCGAATGCCGTGTGCAGGTGATTTCCATCGCCTTGTGGAACAGCTGCGTGTCAGGGTCTTCCTGCGTGCGACGGCGGTCCAGAACCGGTGTCAGATCGGCGCCACCGCCGAACCACTGGCTGGTGGTGACCACCATGCGGGTGTTCATGTGCACGGTTGGCACATTCGGATTGCGCGGATGGGCAATCAGGGAGATGCCGGAGGCCCAGAAACGCGGGTCTTCCGAGGCGCCGGGGATCTGGTTGCGAAAATCCGGAGAGAATTCGCCATAGACGGTCGAGGTGTGCACGCCGACCTTTTCGAACACACGGCCTTCCATCATCGACATCAGGCCGCCGCCGCCCTCACCATTGTCGCGCAGCCATTCGGTCTGTTCGAAACGGCCGGGGGGAAGGTCCGAGAAGGGGCCGGTCAACTCCTCCTCAAGAGCCTCGAAACTCAGGCAGATATGGCTGCGCAGATGCTCGAACCATTGGCGCGCGGCGAGCTTCTTCTCCTCGATATCGGCGGGCAGCCCCTGCGGCAGGTTCGGTCGTTCCATCATATGTCTCCATCATGCCTTTTTCGGCAATGCCTAAAATATATTGCAGCCACCCGCAACCGCCGGGCAAGCCATCTGAAGCTGATCTTCTTCGATATTAACTGTTTTTGACTCGTCTTTCATCCCGCAAGCCCTTATCTTTCAGTGGAAAGGGGAGCTTTATGGCGCGTATTCCCGGACCGCCACCGATGGGTGGCCTGAAAAGACGGATCGCCGATGCGCGAAAGGCCGACAAGGCGCCGCGCGACAGCTTTGTGCGCCAGACCTTCTGTCTTGCCCGCGAGGACGCCCGCGAAAAGGCGCGCGAATGGTTTGCCACCTATCCGAAAGCCGCCTACTGGACCGAGGTGGAAAGCTGGCGTCAGCTCGAGGGCGACCGCATCGAATTCACCATGCGCCGCCTGCCTTCGGCGGACTGAGTGCCGGGTCTTTCCGTCTCTACGGGCTGAAAACCGAGGCAAAGCCACCCGTCTGGCGCAGCGCCTCGCCGACGATCATCGCGACCGATACGGCGAGATTGATGGATCGCTGGCCTTCCACCATCGGGATCAGCACCCGGTAATCCGCCCGTTCATGCACGTTCTCCGGCACGCCGGCACTTTCCCGCCCGAAGAGCAAGGTATCGCCTGGCTGAAAATCAAACGCCGTGTAGGGAAGGGCGGCCTTTGTGGAGGCGAGGATCAGGCGGCGGTTTTCAAGCCGTAAACCTTCATCGAACCGCTCGAAATTCACATGCCGTGTAAGGGCGGCCATTGCGAGATAATCCATGCCCGCGCGCTTCAGATTGCGGTCCGAAACGTCGAATCCGGCCGGTTCGATCAGGTCCACGCCAAGGCCAAGGCAGGCGGCAAGGCGCAGGATCGTGCCGGTATTTCCCGGAATATCGGGCTGGTAAAGGGCGATGCGGATCGGTTTCATGCCATTCTGGTAGTGATTTTGTGCTTTTGGCGCAACATGGGCGGGCAAGTTTCAAGATCGTTAAAATTGACAGTTTCCAACTGCGGCGGGTCAGTCTAGCATCCCGGCATCGATAACCCGAACCAGAGGAGGCCAGCATGTCTACTTGGATTTTGATCCTCCTCCCGTCAGCAGCCTCTCGCGGCTAGCTTTTTCACCTCGGTTCGCAGTTTCTCACCCTTAATGTCTGGCGGCCCCGTCGCCGCTCTTGTCACCGGTTCCCTTGGCGTGCGCCTTGCGCATGCGGTTCCGGCATCGATTTTCGGAGCAAGTCCATGTTTGCCTGGTTTGAAAGCCGTCTCAATCCCTTCCCCGCGGAAGAGCCTGTTGCGCCTCCCAAGGGCCTTTTCGCCTTCTGTTGGCATTATTCCCGGGCAGCCGCCCCCTGGCTGGTCATGCTCGGCTGTCTGACGGCGATCATCGGCGTCGGGGAGGTGCTTCTGTTCAAGTTCCTCGGCGCCATCGTCGACTGGCTGAGCAATGCCAACCGCGAGACCTTCCTTGCGGACAATGCAGAACGGCTCTGGATGATGGGCGCGGTGCTTGTCGCCATGCCGCTGGTCGGCCTCATGCATTCCTGGATCATGCATCAGGTGCTGCTTGGCAATTACCCGATGATAGCGCGCTGGCAGATGCACCGCTTTCTGCTGCGCCATTCCATGGCCTTTTTCGCCAATGATTTCGCTGGCCGCATCGCCACCAAGGTTATGCAGACCTCGCTCGCCATCCGCGAAAGCGTGATGAAGATCCTCGATATCTTCATCTACGTGCTGTCCTATTTCATCTCGATGGTGGTGCTCGTATCCACGACGGATTTCAGGCTGGTTCTGCCCATTCTCCTGTGGCTGGTGATCTATGTTTCGCTGATCGGCTTCTTCATTCCGAAGCTGCGCAAAAGCTCGTCCGCGCAGGCCGACGCCCGCTCGACCATGACAGGCCGGGTGGTCGACAGCTATACCAATATCGCGACCGTGAAGCTGTTTTCCCATGCGGGCCGGGAAGAAGCCTATGCCCGGGAAAGCATGGATGATTTTCTCAAAACCGTGCATCGGCAGTTCCGTCTCGTGACCTGGCTGCAGACGCTGGTGGAGATCAACAACTATACGGTGCTGTTCTCGGTCGCGAGCCTCTCCATCTGGTTCTGGATGACGGGGGAGGCCTCGGTTGGCGCAATTGCCATAGCCATCGGCCTCGTCATGCGCATCAACGGCATGTCGCACTGGGTGATGTGGGAGGTTTCCGGCCTCTTCGAAAATATCGGTATGGTCTATGACGGCATGAACATGCTGACCAAGAGCCATGACATTGTCGATGCTCCCGACGCTTCGCGGCTGAAGGCGGAAAAGGGCGGAATTGTCTTCGACCATGTCCGCTTCAACTACGGCAAGAACAAGGGCGTGATCACCGATCTTTCGCTGGAAATCCGGCCCGGCGAGAAGATCGGCCTCGTTGGTCGCTCCGGTGCGGGCAAGACGACGCTGATGAACATGCTGTTGCGCTTCTACGATCTGGAGGGCGGCCGCATCCTGATCGACGGGCAGGATATATCCGGGGTGACGCAGGACAGCCTGCGTGCGCTGATCGGCGTCGTCACGCAGGATACGTCGCTGCTGCACCGCTCGATCCGGGACAACATCGCCTATGGCCGGCCGGATGCGACCGAGGCGGATATCATCACGGCGGCAAAGCGCGCGAATGCCTGGGATTTCATCGAAACGCTTGAAGACCAGCAGGGCCGAAAGGGGCTGGATGCGCAGGTGGGCGAACGCGGCGTGAAGCTTTCCGGCGGCCAGCGGCAGCGGATTGCGATTGCGCGCGTGTTCCTCAAGGACGCGCCGATCCTGATCCTCGACGAGGCGACCTCCGCGCTTGACTCAGAGGTAGAGGCCGCCATTCAGGAGAACCTGTTCTCGCTGATGGAGGGCAAGACGGTGATCGCGATTGCCCACCGCCTCTCGACGCTGACCGA
The DNA here is from genome assembly GCA_945952315.1 of uncultured Rhizobium sp. Taxonomy (GTDB): domain Bacteria; phylum Pseudomonadota; class Alphaproteobacteria; order Rhizobiales; family Rhizobiaceae; genus Gellertiella. Next base: position 64,648 of record CAMFIE010000007.1, read on the forward strand.
GATGGATCGGCTTGTGGTTCTGGACAAGGGGGCGGTGGTGGAAACCGGAACCCATGCCGCCCTTGCCGCCAGCGACGGCATCTATGCCGATCTCTGGAACCGCCAGTCCGGTGGCTTCCTCGCCGACCAGACCGATCCCGAGGAGGAAGCTGCCAAAAAGGCCCGCGCCGAGGAAGAAGCCAAGGCCGGCGTGCAAGAGGATGACTGGGAATGATGACAGGAGCGGCGGGCGGTCAGGCCTGCCGTTCTTTGGGACCCGAAACCGCGTCAGAAATCTGTGCTGGCGCGGTTTCAATTGTAAATCCGAGTGCCGACAGCATTTTCCAGACGGTCATGAAGTCCGGTTTGCCATCCTCGACCAATGCAGCTTTCAGGGTTTCTTCAGGCAAATCCATTTTGTCCGCAATCTGCGAAATCCCCTCGGAACGCGCGGCTATTGCCAGTACGTGCGCGAAGTAGGCGGGATCATTCATCGAGAGTGCTTCCGAGAGGAACAGGCGAATATCCTCTCCGGTTTTCAGCGCAGAAGCGAGATCGAGCGGTTCCAGTCGTGCCGTCATGTCAAAATCTCCCGCTTCAGGCGTTTTGCCCGGGCGATATCCCGTGATTGGCTATCCTTGTCGCCGCCACACAATAGAAGCACAATATCGCCACCACGCAATGTGAAATATACCCGATATCCTGGTCCGAAATCCACTTTCAGTTCAAACACATTGTCTCCCACCGACCGGTAGTGCCCGAAATTGCCGAATTCCACCCGCGCAAGACGTTCGAAAATCACGATGCGCGCCCGTTGATCGCGAAGTGATGCTTCCCAGCGTTCGAAGGCGGTGGTCCTGACGAGGCGGTACAACGGGCTCCCCGATGCTATATCCGTAAGTTCGACCTTGTAAATTTAGCGCTATATATAATTCAAGTCCAGTTGATGACTTTCATTTTCATTTTGAAACCGCGGCGAGGCGGCCTATATCGGCTGCATGATGTTCAAGCCCGTCCTTTCCCTGTTCGAAAACTGGATCAAGCCCTATGACCGCAAGGGGGATCTCACCCCGCCGCGCGCGCTTTGGCCTTTCATCTGGTTCTATGTCTCGCAGGCGAAATGGCCGTTCTTTGCCATGCTGGTGCTGGGCGGCTTTGTCGCCATGCTGGAAGCGGGGCTGTTCTATTTTGTCGGGCGGCTGGTGGATATGCTCGGCACGGTGTCGAAGGCGGATGGATGGCACGGGCTCTGGGCAGCGCACGGGTTTGAACTCGGCCTGATGCTGTTCGTGGTTCTGGTCGTGCGCTTCCTCGCTGCAGCGCTCAGCGCTCTTGTCGAAGAGCAGACGATTGTCGTCGGCTATTACACGATGTCACGCTGGCAAGCCTATGCGCATGTGGCGCGCCAGTCGGTGAGCTTCTTCCAGAACGATTTTTCCGGCCGCATCGTCACCAAGGTGCTGGCCGCCGGGCAGGCGACGGGCGATCTGATGGTCGCGCTGTTGCAGAATGTCTGGTTCATCGTGATCTACACGGTCTCGACGCTTGTGCTGTTTGCGCAGGTGGACTGGCATCTCTCGGCCATCGTTGTCGTCTGGATCGTCGGCTTCCTGTTGATTTCACGGCATTTTGTACCCCGCATCCGCAAGCTTTCGCGGGCGTCCGCCGAGGCGAATTCCGCGCTCAACGGCCGCATCGTCGATGCCTATGCCAACATCCAGACGCTGAAGCTCTTCGGCCGCGAGGAGGACAGCGACAATTATGTGAAGGCCGGATTCCAGCGGGTGAACGACACGGTGAAAACCTTCGTGCGCCATGTGACGGGTGTACGTTCGGCGCTTTCGATGCTCTCCGGCGTGATGATTGCGGCAATCGCCGGTTTTTCCATCCATCTCTGGTTCCTCGACCAGATCAGCGCCGGTGGCGTTGCGGTGACCCTTGGCCTCGTGCTGCGACTGAACATGCTGCTTGGCCGCATGATGACCCATTTCAACTCGGTGATGCGCAATATCGGCACGATCCAGAATTCGGCGGAAATGCTCGCCGAGCCCATCCGGCTTTTGGATCGACCGGATGCGACGGTGCTGAAACCGAAAGACACGGAAATCCGCTTTTCCGATGTTACCTTCCATTATGGTCGTGGCGCGGGCGTGCTGGAAAAGCTGAACCTCACGATCCGCCCGGGTGAAAAGGTCGGCATCGTCGGCCGCTCGGGCGCGGGCAAATCCACGCTGGTGAACCTGCTCCTGCGGTTCCACGATGTGGAGGGCGGAAGCATCACGATTGGCGGCGAGGACATTTCCGCCGTCACGCAGCATTCGCTGCGCAGCCAGATCGGCATGGTCACGCAGGATACAGCCCTTCTGCACCGTTCGATCCGCGACAATATCCTCTTTGGTCGCACGGACGCCACCGACGAACAGCTGATGCATGCGATCCGCATGGCGGAGGCCGACCAGTTCATCGAAACGCTGCAGGACCAGATGGGTCGCAAGGGGCTGGATGCCCATGTGGGCGAGCGCGGCGTAAAACTCTCCGGCGGCCAGCGCCAGCGCATCGCGATTGCTCGCGTGCTTCTGAAGGATGCGCCGATCCTGGTGCTGGACGAGGCGACATCCGCGCTGGATTCGGAAGTCGAGGCCGCCATTCAGGGCAATCTGGAGCGGCTGATGCAGGGCAAGACAGTGCTGGCAATCGCCCATCGCCTTTCCACGATTGCCGCGCTCGACCGGCTTGTGGTGATGGATCAGGGGCGCATCATCGAAGAGGGAACGCATGCCCGTCTGGTGGCCGCCGGTGGCCTCTATTCGGAGCTCTGGGCCCGCCAGTCCGGCGGCTTCATCGCGGTGGACGAGGCGGCGGAATAGTCCTTTTGCGTCACAAGCTTGGCTCAAGCCCGCGGCTGTGAATTCAACCTTGGTTGTGGTCTATCCCCGTCCATCAACAAAATCCCGCGACAAACCGTCCATATCGCCCTGCGAAGACTGGACATGAAGGCTGATCAAGCTTAGAACGCGCCGGATTGCCGGGGAATCTGTGGCCGAAATGTGGCCGCTGCATCGATTCGGCGGGGCAATACTTGTCGCGAACTTGCGTGAGAGGATGGTTTAGCCGTGAGCGAACACGATAACAACAACGGAAACCAGGGCGAACCCAATCGCCGCGATTTCCTTTACCTGACCACAGGCATGGCCGGTGTCGTCGGCGCCGCTGCCGTGGCATGGCCGTTCATCGACCAGATGCGGCCGGACGCTTCGACCCTTGCACTGGCCTCGATCGAAGTTGACGTGTCCGCCCTGCAGCCGGGCATGTCGCTCACCGCCAAGTGGCGCGGCAAGCCGGTTTTCATCCGCAACCGCACCGACAAGGAAGTCGAGGAAGCCAAGGCCGTGCAGCTGACCGATCTCAAGGATCCGGTCGCGCGCAATGCCAATATCGCGCCCGACGCCCAGGCAACCGATGTTGACCGCTCTGCTGGCGAAGGCAAGGAAAACTGGATCGTGATGATCGGCTCCTGCACCCATCTCGGCTGCGTTCCGCTTGGTCAGGCCGGTGATTTCGGCGGCTGGTTCTGCCCGTGCCATGGCTCGCACTACGATACGGCTGGCCGTATCCGCAAAGGCCCGGCACCGATGAACCTTGCCGTGCCGACCTATTCGTTCATTTCCGATACAGTGATCAAGATCGGTTAAGGGGATACTGATTATGAGTGGTCATTCGTCTTACGAACCATCAACCGGACTTGAGAAGTGGATCGACGCGCGCATGCCTTTGCCGCGCCTGATGTACGACAGCTTCGTTGCCTATCCGGTTCCGCGCAACCTGAACTATGCCTATACATTCGGCGCCATGCTTTCGGTCATGCTGATCGTGCAGATCCTGACCGGCGTCGTGCTGGCCATGCACTATTCGGCTGAAACCACCGTTGCCTTCACCTCGGTCGAAAAGATCATGCGTGATGTGAACCATGGCTGGCTGCTGCGCTACATGCATGCCAATGGCGCATCGTTCTTCTTCATCGCCGTTTACCTGCACATTGCCCGCGGCCTCTATTACGGTTCGTACAAGGCTCCGCGCGAAATCCTCTGGATTCTCGGCGTGGTCATTTACCTGCTGATGATGGCAACCGGCTTCATGGGCTACGTGCTTCCCTGGGGTCAGATGTCCTTCTGGGGGGCAACCGTTATCACCGGCTTCTTCTCGGCCTTCCCCTGGGTGGGTGAGTGGATCCAGCAGTTCCTGCTCGGCGGCTTTGCCGTGGACAATCCGACGCTGAACCGCTTCTTCTCGCTGCACTACCTGCTGCCCTTCATGATCGCAGGCGTTGTCGTGCTGCACGTCTGGGCCCTGCATGTGACCGGCCAGACCAATCCGACCGGCGTTGAAGTCAAGTCGAAGACCGACACCGTGCCCTTCACGCCCTATGCGACGCTGAAGGATGCGCTTGGCGTATCGATCTTCCTGATCGTCTATGCCTGGTTCATCTTCTACATGCCGAACTACCTCGGCCATCCGGACAACTACATCCCGGCGAACGCGCTGAAGACGCCTGCCCACATCGTTCCGGAATGGTATTACCTGCCGTTCTACGCGATGCTGCGCGCCATCACCTTCAACATCGGCCCGATCGACTCGAAGCTCGGTGGCGTTCTGGTGATGTTCGGCTCGATCATCATCCTGTTCTTCCTGCCCTGGCTGGATACGTCCAAGGTACGCTCGGCCGTTTACCGTCCGTGGTACAAGCTGTTCTTCTGGCTGTTCGTGGTGAATGCGATCATGCTTGGCTGGCTGGGTTCGCGTCCGGCTTCCGGCACCGGCCTCATCGGCCTGCTGTTCCAGGGAGATATCGTTGGCAATTATGTCGGCATGTCGCAGCTCGGTACGCTCTACTATTTTGGCTTCTTCATCGTGATCATGCCGGTTCTCGGCCTTCTGGAAACGCCGCGTCGTCTCCCGAATTCGATCACGGAAGCCGTGCTTGAGAAGAGCGGCAAGTCCGCCGGCGCCAGCGCCTGATTGATGCGACAGAGAGGGATTGAAACAATGAAAAAGCTTGTTGCAAGCATTCTGTCGCTGGGCATCCTCGCAGGCGCGGCCACGTTCGCGCTTGCCGAAGGCAATGTCGACCTGAAGGAAGCCGTGGAACATGCAGAAAAGAACCTGCATTACCCGATCCTGAAGCCGAAGAATGAATCCTGGAGCTTTGCCGGCCCGTTCGGCAAGTATGACAAAGCCCAGCTTCAGCGCGGCCTCAAGGTCTACAAGGAAGTCTGCTCCGCCTGTCATTCGCTGAACCTGGTCTCCTTCCGCAATCTGGAAGACCTGGGTTATTCGGAAGCACAGGTAAAGGCTTTCGCGGCTGAATACGAAGTGCAGGACGGTCCGAACAGCGATGGTGAAATGTACACCCGCAAGGCCGTGCCGTCGGATCGCTTCCCGGCCCCGTTCGCCAATGCCGAAGCGGCTGCTGCCGCAAACAATGGCGCGGTTCCGCCGGACTTCTCGCTGATCGCCAAGGCGCGCGGCGTGGAGCGTGGCTTCCCGACCTTCATCGTCGACATTTTCACCCAGTATCAGGAAGGCGGCCCGGACTATGTCTACTCGCTGCTGACCGGATATCAGGAGCCGCCGGCCGGTGTGGAAGTGGCCGAAGGCACGCACTTCAACCCGTACTTCATCGCTGCAAAGGCGCTGGCGATGGCGCCGCCGCTGAGCGATGGTCAGGTGACCTACGACGATGGTTCGCCGCAGACGGTTGACCAGTATGCCAAGGACATTGCCGCTTTCCAGATGTGGGCTGCAGAGCCGCATCTGCCGGAGCGCAAGCGCACCGGTTTCATGGTCATGGTGTTCCTGGCAATCTTCACCTCGCTGATCTACGTCACCAAGAAGTCGGTCTACGCGAACAAGGAACATTGATCGCAAGATCGTTCCGCAAGAGTTGAAAAGGCGGCCCCTGTGGCCGCCTTTTTCATGGAAACGGCGCGTCAGGATTGCTAGGCTGATGCGCAATCCCGCGTCATCATATGGGTGTCTCATGCCGCTGTCCCGCTCCGAACTTGCCGCCTCGATCCGCTCCATTCCGGATTATCCGAAGCCCGGCATCATCTTCCGCGATATCACCACGCTGCTTGGCAATCCGCGGGCTTTCCGCCGGGCTGTTGATGAGCTGGTGAATCCCTATGTGGGGCTGAATGTCGGCAAGATCGCCGGTATGGAAGCGCGCGGCTTCATCCTCGGCGGCGCGGTTGCACACCAGCTTTCCGCCGGTTTCGTGCCGATCCGCAAGAAGGGCAAGCTGCCACATGAGACCGTCTCGATTGCCTACAGCCTCGAATATGGCGTCGACGAGATGGAGATCCATCGCGATGCGGTTCTGCCGGGCGAGAAGGTGATCCTGGTGGACGACCTGATTGCCACCGGCGGCACGGCGGTCGGCGCGGTTCAGCTGCTGCGCCAGCTCGGCGCGGAAGTGGTCTCCGCCTGCTTCGTCATCGACCTGCCGGACCTTGGCGGCCGCGCCAAGCTCGAGGCGCTCGGCGTGGAAGTGCGCACGCTGGTGGAGTTCTCCGGGCATTAGCCCTTGGTCGTGAATTCCGTGATTGCAGGCGGATTCGGCAACGGGTTCGCTTGCCTTATGAAAGAATCTTATTAACATCGGCAATGCTTACATTGATCATTCAATTGCATTGGGAGGATGTTGATAATGAAGTACAACACTTTTGGAATTTCGATGCTGCTGGTCGCCGCATCGACCGGTCTGGCCCGTGCGGATTCCGTGGCTGATGTCACGGCTGCCGCGACGGCCTATTTCAACGCGCAGAATGCGCATGATCTCGCGACTGTCAGCGCGATGCTTGTTCCGTCAGAAGATCTGCTGGTGGTGCGCGGTCCTGCCGTGAGCTGGGGCAGGGATGCGGCCATCAAGCAATATGAGGCGATCTACAAAGGTGTGTGGAAACTTGAGACCGACGGCAAGCCGCCGAAGGTCGTGATGGTGGGCGAGTCGGCCGCGGAAACTTTTGTTCCGGTAACCTTCACCGTTGGCCCGAAGGAAGGCCAGACGAAGCAGTTCACCATGAATGTCACCCAGGTCTGGGTAAAGACGGATGGCAAGTGGCTCACCCAGAGCATTCTTGCCACGCCGCTCCCGCAGCAGTGATCGTCTTTACTCGAATTCGATCACATTGCTTTCGAACCGCAATACCAGCTCGCCGTGCTGATTGAGGCCCTCGGCAAGGCCGGTATTCATGTGCCAGCCGGGGCGGCTTGCCATGGCGCGGGTGCTGATCGGGGTGAGGAAATAGGTGACCGTATCGCCCGCATAGACCGGCTTTGGCCAGGCGAGATTGCGAAAACCGGGGGAGGGGCCCATCTTCGGCGGGGTCTTTCCCTCGGCGATCAGCCGTTTTGCCTCGCTCCTGAAGAAGGCGACATTGCGCTGCATCCAGCCCGCGCAGGTGTGCCAGCCGGAAGTGCAGAGCCCGCCGAGCAGCGAGGCCTTCGCGGACTCCTCGTCCAGATGAAAGACCTGCGGATCGAATTTCGTGGCAAAGCGGATGATGTCCTCAGCGCTGAAATGCACCGTGCCCATATCCAGCCTTTCGCCGACCTTGTACAGTTCCGCGAGCCTCATGCGGATGCCTCCACGGGTTCGCGCAGGGCCATCATGATGGCATTTTCACCGGCCAGCACCAGCTCGCCTTTCTGGTTGTAAAGCTCGTTGCGGAAGCGCACCACGCCGATGCCCGGGCGCGAGCGCATCGGGCGCGTTTCGAGAACAATGCTCTTTCCGGAAAGTGTGTCGCCCGCCAGCACCGGCTTGCGCCATTCGAGAAAATCGATCCCCGGCGCGCCCTGGCTGCTGCTTTCAAGCACATAGCTTTCGCACAGCATCCGCATCATCATCGCGCAGGTATGCCAGCCGGAAGCGGAAAGCCCGCCGAGAATGCTGGCTCTGCCGCCCTCTTCCGAAAGATGCATCGGTTGCGCATCGAATTCGCGCGCGAATTCGATCACTTCACCCGCATCGACCCGTTTCGGGCCAAGCGCGAATTCCCGCCCCGGATTAAAGTCCTCATACCAGAATTTTTTCAAAACTATCCTCTTCTCCAAACGGAAATCGCACTGCACAATGGCGTCATGTGTTTTAGAATTCAAGGGTGAAACATGCGCGACTGGATCGGCGAGCTGGGGTTGAAAATGGATCTCGTACCCCTGCTGGAACAGGAGCTGCAGCGGCTTGCCGTTCATCGCCTGAAGCCGAAGACGGTGCTGTTCCAGCCCGGCGATACGGCGCGCGGTTTCGTGGTGCTGATTTCCGGGCGCATCCATGTCTATCTGACCGGCCGCTCCGGACGGGAGCTTTTGCTGTATTCTGTCACGCCCGGCGAAACCTGCCTGCAAACCACGCTCGGGCTGCTTGGCGAGGCGTCCTATTCCGGCGAAGGTGTCGCAGAAACGGATGTGGAGGCGGTCATCATCCCGCCGCCGCTGTTTCTGAAGCTGATGGACCAGTCCGCCCGCTTCCGGGCCTTCGTGTTCCGGGCCTTTGCCGCGCGTCTTTCGGATGCGTTTTTCGTGATGGAGCAGGTGGCCTTCGTGAAGGTTGAGGCGCGCCTTGCCCGCGAGCTTCTGAACCGGGCAGGCGAGGGGCGGCAGGTGGATGCGACCCATCAGGAGCTTGCGGTTGCGATCGGGTCTGCCCGCGAGGTGGTGTCGCGGCGGCTGGAGGCGCTTGCCTCGGGTGGATTGATAGCCGCGGACCGCGGGCGGATCGATATACTCGATCCCGTACAGCTGGAGCGCATCGCCGGTGTGCAAACTCTTCCGCTTGCGTGACTAAGTCACCGACAGCGCGGCCATGAGATGCGATAGGGAGAGCATTAACCGTTCGTTCACGAAAGGATCACGGCCATGTTCTCCACCAATGTCGGTTCCATTGACCGCGCGCTGCGCATCATCGTTGGCCTTGCGCTTCTTGCGCTGTTCTTTTTCTTCCCCGGCGCGCCCTGGCGCTATTTCACGCTGATCGGCATCATTCCGCTTCTCACCGGGCTGATGTCCACCTGCCCGCTTTACAGCGTCTTCGGCATCAACACCTGCCCGCTGAAGAAGAACTGATCCCTGCCTCAATTTGCCCTGATTGCCTTTCACTGTAATCCCGATATCTTTCGCCAAAAGTGCAAAGGAGTTCGGATGCTGGATGGGTTGAGGGAGAAATTGATGGCTGCGGCCTCGCAGGGCATCATTTCGGCGGAACAGGCTGATCGGCTTTCCCTGTTCCTGGAAGCGTCACCCCACGGCGCGACCACCGGACTTGATGCCCTGCGGGATCTTGAACCGGCCTCGCCGGTGGAAGAAAGCGAAATGCCCCGCTTCGTGCGCGGCTTTCACGATGTGCTCATCACCATCGGCGTGGTGATCCTTCTGACCGGCCTCTCAGGCCTTCTGCATGTGGCTTTTGCGCTTCTGGCCTGCGTGGCGCTCGCGGAAGTGCTGGTGAAACGCCAGCGGCTCGCCCTGCCTGCGGCGGCGCTGACAATCGCCTATGCCATTTCCGCAACCTGGCTGCTGATCGACATAAGCAGTTATGTTTTCTGGAAAGAGGCCACACCGGAAATCGGTACGGGGGGTGTCCTTCTCCTCGGCTATCTGCTGCTGATGATCCCGTTCTACTGGCGCTATCAGGTGCCGCTGGCGCTCGCAACGCTCATCGTTTCGGTGGCTGGTGCTTCAACGATCCTGATCCTCGCGGTCATAGAAAGGGCAGCCTATCGCAGCGAAATCGGTGTCAATCATCCGATCCTTTACAGCGCCATCGGGCTCGTGGCGGCGCTCATTGTTTTTGGCATCGCCCTGCGCTTTGATCTTGCGGATCCTGCCCGTGTCACCCGGCGCTCGGATGTGGCTTTCTGGCTGCATCTCGCGACGGCTCCGGCGCTGCTCTATTCCACACTCGCGCTGCTGTTCTTCCTCCGTGCCGGGGATCAGGATTGGGATGTGGGCGCAGTTTCGGCCAGCCAGCCGTTCAGCGTCATCCTGGTGGTCAGCCTGTTTGTGCTGATCGGGCTGGTGATGGACCGCCGCGCCTTCGTGACATCCGGGCTGATCTCGCTGGGTGTTGCGCTGGGGGCGCTGATCAAGGATCAATCCTTCGACTGGAATATCAATTTTTCGCTGGTGCTGGCCACAATGGGTGTGGTCGTGCTGTTTATCGGTGTCTTCTGGCCGACACTGCGCGGCCTCGTGGTGAGGCTCCTTCCGAACCGTATCCAGTCTCGCCTGCCGCCGCTTCGGGCATGAAAAAAAGGGCGTATCCGCAGGATACGCCCTTGTGTCTGAACGAGGTCTGCACCCGCCTCAGGTGTTGAAGCGGAAGTGGATCACGTCGCCGTCCTGCACCACATATTCCTTGCCTTCGTCACGCGCCTTGCCCGCTTCCTTGGCGCCGGTTTCGCCACCGAACTTGACGAAATCGTCATAGGCAATGGTGTTCGCACGGATAAAGCCGCGCTCGAAATCCGAGTGGATGACGCCTGCCGCCTGCGGGGCCTTGGTGCCGCGCTCGATGGTCCAGGCGCGGGTTTCCTTCGGGCCGACGGTAAAATAGGTGATGAGGTGCAGCAGGTGGTAACCGGCGCGGATCAGCCGGTCGAGACCGGCCTCATGCAGGCCGAGCGCTTCGAGGAACTCGCGGGCCTCGTCTTCCGGCAGCTGTGCCACTTCCGCCTCGATATTGGCGGAAATAATCACGCATTCGGCACCCTGTTCCTTCGCCATGGCTTCCACGGCGGCGGTATGGGCATTGCCGGTCGCGGCATCGCCTTCGGCGACATTGCAGACATAGAGAACCGGATGCGAGGTCAGAAGGTTCAGGCCCTTCAGCACCTTCAGCTCATCGGCGGCCAGCGAAGGCGCCAGCACGCGGGCGGGCTTGCCTTCGGAAAGCAGCTTCTGAACCGCTTCCATGATCGGCAGCTGTGCCATGCTGTCCTTGTCCTTGCCGGTCGCCCGCTTGCGGGTCTGCTCCACACGGCGCTCGAGACTGTCGAGATCGGCGAGCATCAGCTCGGTCTCGATGGTTTCGGCATCGGCCACCGGATTGATGCGGCCTTCCACATGGGTGATGTCATCATCCTCGAAGCAGCGCAGGACATGCACCACGGCATCCACTTCGCGGATATTGGCGAGGAACTGGTTGCCCAGACCTTCGCCCTTGGAGGCGCCGCGCACCAGACCGGCAATGTCCACGAAGGAAATGCGGGTGGGGATGATTTCCTTGGATTTCGCCGCATCCGCCAGCACCTTCATGCGCGGGTCCGGCACGGCCACTTCGCCGGTATTCGGCTCGATGGTGCAGAAGGGATAATTGGCCGCCTGCGCGGCTGCCGTCTTGGTCAGCGCGTTGAACAGCGTGGACTTGCCCACATTCGGCAGCCCGACAATACCGCATTTGAAACCCATTTTCAGGTCCGTCCTTGATCATTCCGTTTTGCAAGCCTTTTGCGGAAAGGGGGCGGCAAGGTCAAGGGTGAGGCGCGGAAACTTCGGGTCGTAACGCTCTTTTCACCCCGTTTGTCAGCATCGCTTTAAAAGGGAAGTCCTATAAAGAGGCGACATTGAACCGGAAAAGCCCGATGCCGCTGATCTATTACACCGCTGCGATACCGCTGTTTGCCCTTCTGGGGCTGTTCAGCCATATCTCACGCGGCCTGTTCAATCTTTTCCCGGACCGGGGCTATGGCAGTGGCGCACGGGAAGATTACAGCATGCTCGATGACTTCCTGAGCAGCAATTACAGCGTGATGGATCATCTGGTCGGCACCGAATATGACGATAACGGCTATTACGATCTCTACAGCCTGCGCAACCTGCGCATCTCCTGCATTTTCAGTGTTGGTGGGGGCGTGCTGGCGCTGATGCTTGTTCCCGATCTCGGGGCCGTGTTTGCGGCAGGCGTCGATTTCGCGCTCGTCTGGTTCCGGGATCTTGTGATCTACCGGCTGCAGAACATAAGGCTCTACTGAGCCTGCTCACTCGCCCTTGTTGCCGCCAAACATCCGTTTCAGCATGTCGGCCATCGGCCCGGTTGCGGGCAGGGCCTTCTGCTGCTGGTTGTTGCGGGCCTGATGAATGTGGGATTTCCCGATGGGCGCGGGCTTTGCAGGCTTTTCAGCCTTTTCGGCGACAGCCTCGTCCTTCACGCCGACGGCAAGCGCCAGCTTGTTCAGAAGCTGCGAATCTTCCGCGCGCACCAGCATGTCCGCATGGTCTGCCAGCGTATCAAGCAGTGGCTCCAGCCAGCTGCGATCCGATTTGGCGAAATCGCCGAGCACATGGTGCTGCACGGCCTCCTTGGAACCCGGATGCCCGATGCCGAGGCGTACGCGGCGATAGTCCTTGCCGCAATGGGCGTCGAGCGACTTGATGCCGTTGTGTCCGCCATGGCCACCGCCGGTCTTGATCCGCACACGGCCCGGTGCCAGGTCAAGCTCGTCGTAAAGGACGGTGAGCTTGTCCGGCCCGAGCTTGTAGAAACGCAACGCCTCGCCGACAGCTTCGCCGGACAGGTTCATGAAGGTCTGCGGCTTGATCAGCAGCACGCGCTCGCCCGCGATCTCGCCTTCCGCGATTTCGGCCTTGAATTTCTTGGACCAGGGGGAAAAGGAATGACGGCGATGCAGCGCATCCACGGCCATGAAGCCGATATTGTGCCGGTTGCCGGCATATTTGCTGCCGGGATTGCCAAGGCCTGCGATCACGATCATCGGGTCCACCATCGATTGGCTGGCCTGCAGGTCGGTTTTCGCAGGCAAGAAGCGCTGATGTAATCGACAGAAGGCGCGTCCGCGTCAATCCATTTTTTTGACGAGATCGCCAAGCTTCTGGGCGGGCATGCCATATTGCTGGTAGATCGCATCCTGCGTGCCGTTGAGGATCAGGCCGTTCAGCGCGTGCTGAAGCGCATTGATCGTGTCATCCGGCACGGCGGTGTTGCAGATCAGCGCGTAGAGCGCAGCCGGAAGCGTCATGACCGGCTCGACCGGTCGGCCCTTGGCGGATTCGGCGATGAAAGCGGCCTCCGAGGTCAGCGCCAGATCAATGCGGCCCTTTTCCAGCTTGCGCAGAGTGAGCGAAAAATCGGCGGCGAAATCGAGATTGGCGAAGCCCTGTTTCGTCAGATAGTCGGCGCCGTAATCGCCTCTCTGTACACCGACGACATAGGCTCTCGCCTCCTCGAGCGTCTTCGGATTGACATCCGCACCCTTGCGGCGGATCAGCACCACCTTGCCTGCGCCAAGCGGCTCCACCCATTTGAACAGCTTGTCGCGCTCTTCGGTATGGTTGGCGGCAAAGGCGCAGGTGTGGGGATCCCAGGTGGTCGCACTATAGGCCCGCGCCCATGGCGTCAGCTCCATCCTGTAGTCGATTTTTGCGGCCTTCATGATCGCATGGACCTGATCGGCACCGGCACCGCGGATTTCGCCGTTGAGATCTGCCGCATAGCCCGGATAGGGTTCCGCATAAATGGTGAGTGGGTCGGACAGGGCAGGGCCCGTCATGACGAGCATACCGGAAAAGCCGGCCAGCAGACAAAGGATCGCGCGTTGCATCCGGTGTGTCACCCCCTTGACCAGCGCGGCCTGATTGTCTTCAGCCTCGCGCCGTTTCCACCATTTTTACCTCTACGCCATCGCTTTCAATCCGCCGTTCCAGATCCTTGACCGGAAGCGGGCGGCTGAAGAGATAACCTTGCCCGTAATCGACGCCCATATCAATAAGCGTTTGCCATTGCTCGCGGGTTTCGATGCCCTCGGCAATCACCGTGCAGGCCATCTTGTGCGATATGGCGGTAATGCCCTCCACCAGCATCCGGCTCTTGTCATAGGCCTCCACCGGGCCGCCGCTGAGTGCGCGGATGAAGGACTGGTCCACCTTGACGATATCGACCGGAAAGCGGTTCAGATAGGAAAGCGACGAATAGCCGGTGCCGAAATCATCCAGCGCGATACGGCAGCCGTACTGGCGGATCTGCGAAAGGATCATCGAAATATCGGGATTGTCCTGCATCAGCACCGCTTCAGTGATCTCCACCACCAGCGCTGAAGGTTGCAGGCCATAGCGCTCGAGCAGGCTCGCCAGGCGGGCCGGAAGACCGGGCTCGATCTGCATGGAGGAGAAGTTGATGGCCACGTAATGGCTTGCCTGCGGCAGGGTCTGTTGCAGCGCTGCAAAATGCGTGAGGGCCTTTTCCAGCACCCGATTGCCGATTGCGATGATTGAGCCGGTTTCCTCGGCCACGGAAATGATATCGGCCGGTGGCAGGATGCCCTGAACCGGATGGATGATGCGCATCAGCGCCTCGTATCCCTCGATCCGGTTGCTCTTCAGGCAGATCACCGGCTGGAAATAGGTTTCCACCCAATCCTGCTCGAGGCCGATCTCGATGATCTTCTCCAGCTCCGCCCGGCGACGGGTGCGGTCGGTCATCGAGGCATCATAGACGGAGGCGCCGTTCTTGCCCTCGCGCTTGCGCGCATACATGGCAAGGTCGGACATCTGCAGCAGTTCCGCCCCGGATTTTGCGTGCTGCGGATAAAGTGCGATGCCGATGCTTGCGGAAAGCCGGGCGGCAACGCCTGCCGCATCGAAGGGGCTGTTGAACAGGTCTGTCAGGTGCCGTGCAAGCTCCAGGGCCTGCCCCTGCGCATCTTCCGACATGCGCAGGATCGCGAATTCATCACCGCCAAGCCGCGAGATCGTATCGCCTTCGGCAAGGATCGGCTGCAGGCGGCGCACCACATCGCAAAGCACCGCATCGCCCGCCGCATGGCCGAGATTGTCGTTGATCCACTTGAAGCGATCGAGATCGATGAACAGGCAGGCGATCTGCCGGTTCATCTCGTCGGCGCGCTCGATCTGCTTCTGCAGCGCAGTTTCGAAGCCCTTGCGGTTCATCAGGCCGGTGAGGTGATCGGTGAGCGCCTGCTGGCGCACATGCTCTTCGGACTCTTTCAGCGCCGTCACATCCGTCATCACCGACAGCGAATAGGTAGGGCCGATGCCGCTTTCGCCGGGAAGTGTCTCGACGATCAGCACATGCATCATGCTGCCATCGGCTTTGATGAAGCGCACGGTACGGTCAACGATTTCGCCTTCGGGGGCGTCATTGTCACTGCGGCCGGCATATTTCTCGCGATCTTCCGGTGCGACCATGCTGGAAAAGAGGCGCCCGAGAACCTCGCTGCGCCGGTATCCGGTCGCGACCAGCCAGTAATCGGAGACCGCGGAAATCCGGTCCTCCCGGTCGATGGAATAGAGCATGGCCGGCGTGTGGTTGTAGATGTCAGTGGCGCGGCGGTGCGCGTTGCGCAGCTCGCGCTCCTCGCGCTCCAGCTTGCTCTGCATTTCGTTGAAGCGGGCGGCCAGATTGCCCATCTCGTCGGGACTGTCCCAGTCCACCCGCTGTCGGGAACCGAATTTGCGCGTGGCATCCACCGCCGCCGTCAGCCGAAGCAGCGGTGTGATGATCATCATGCGATTGCCGATGATGGCCGCGACCGAGACGGCAAGGACGGCAAAGGCAAAGATCGAGATGAAGCCGATTTCCACCGGCTTCAGCGAATTGAACAGGCCGACTTCGCGATAATAGACCGTGAGCTTGCCAATTTCGCGCGCGCCTCTGTTGGTCTTGCGGATGATCAGCTCGCTGCTCGAGGCAAGCGGTACATCGGGATTGTAGGTGGAATCGGCGCGGCTGATCTCGAAGGCATTGGACGTATCACGCACCACCACCCGCACGATGGCCGGATCCGTGACAATCGTATCGGCGATGCTGCCCATGCTTTCGCTGTCGAGATCCCAGAGCGGTTGGGCAAGCGCCTTTGCATTGCTGGTGATGACAATCGCCACATGGTTGGCAAGGTCGGTCTTTGCCCGCCCGGAAGAGAGAAACAGGAACAGCACGAAGAGAGGGGCAACAAAGATCAGCAGCGCACCGCTCAAAATCGCCAGAAACCGGCTCTCGACGGAATGCGTCATCGCGCGCGGTCCCTCGTCAGAAAGACCGTTGGCGGGGGCATGTGATCGCCCCGGTAACTCCGAACCAGCGTCTGTCGATGCATTCCCTACCCGACTGCGAAACGAACAATGGCGCTTTTCCGGGACGATGCGGCACGAGGCCAGAATCGACCGGACGATGATGGTTCAAACGGTAGCAGCTATGGCGAATGGTTCTAGCAAAAAACAAATATACACAGGGCAATAGCCCTAAAATGGGTAAAAACCCCGCGACGCGGCTGCGGCACGGGGTTTATCACATGTCAGATCCGGGCAGCCCGAGGGCCGTGGCTGTATCAGGCTTCGCCTTCGCTCACGCCGCCAGCCGGAGCAACCAGCGTGGCAATCGTGAAGTCGCGGTCGGTGATGACCGGGGTGCAGCCAGCCGGCAGGGTGACGTGGCTGATATGCAGGCTGTCGCCGATCTTGTGGCCAGCGAGGTCAACAGTCAGGAATTCCGGAATGTCGTTGGCCGGGCAGTGCAGTTCGACTTCGTGGCGAACGATGTTCAGCACGCCGCCGACCTTGATGGCCGGGCACTTGTCCTGGTTGACGAAGTGAACCGGAACTTCAACGGTAACCTTCGAGTCCGCCGAAACGCGGATGAAATCCACGTGCATGGTGAAATCGCGGACCGGGTCCAGCTGGTAATCCTTCGGCAGAACCGATACCTTCTGGCCATCGATATCGATGGTGGCAACGGTGGTCATGAAACCGCCGGCATGAATGCGCTTCGTCACCTCATTGGTGTTGAGAGCGATGGAAATCGGGGCCTGCTTGTCACCATAGATGACAGCGGGAATAAGGCCGTTGCGGCGAAGTTCACGGGAGGACCCCTTACCAACCCGTTCGCGCGTCTGGGCCTTGAGCTCGTAAGTTGCGTGGCTCATGGCATATCCTTTCAAGGTGTTATGGAGAGCTCAGCACCGGAAACCGGCCCTGAACCGGAGCATGAAGCCGAATTTCGGGCAACAGGTCTCCATCCGCGTTGCCTCCAAGGGTGTCTACGCGGACGGGCGGGCTATAGACCATTCCACCCGCCATTGCAAGCAGGCCGGTTTGGGACGAAACCGCTGCCATACCACGCCTTTCCATGGTTGACAGGACGCGTCGGTAATCCCACTTTCATGAAAAACAACTATTGAGGAGTCTTCCGTGAAAAAAGCCCGTATCCTTTTTCTTGCAAGCGTGGCGACGCTGGCCTTCGGTCTTGGCGCAAACGCTCAGGAGGTGAATGCCGAGGGCGCGAAATCCATGCTGAAATCGCTGACCGGGCTGATGCCGCAAAAGGTCATCGATACCGGTTTCATTACGGTGGATCCGCAGGGGCAGGCCTACAAGGTGAAGGTGGATTTCGGCAAGCTTGCAGCCGGTCTCGCCCCGCATGACATGGACTTCTCCCTTACGGGCCTGTTTGACATGATGGTCTCGCCCGCCGGTGCCGATGGCCTCTACACCGTAAAACGCGACGCATCCGAGCTGGCCTTGACCGGCAAGTGGAACAAGGGCGAAGCCAAGGGTGACTTCAATTATGTGTTGAAGGACTTCACCCTTGACGGCCAGTGGGATCCCGCGATCCCCTATTTCCGTTCGGCGGTCAGCCATTCCACCGGCGGCACCATGACCATCAAGGACGAGCTGCAGGATATCGATGCCAGCTTCGGTCCGATGGACCAGACGATTTCCGGCACCGTCAATGCGGATGGCTCGGCCGACATTCTCGGCAAGGCGACCATGGATGGCATCCGCGAAACAGTCCGTACCAAGGATCAGCCGGCATTCGTCATGCGCTTCGGCAAGCTGGATATGGATGCCGCGATCAAGGGTACGCGCACCCGGGAAATCGGCGCCATCGTTGATTTCCTGGTCGCGCATAACGGCGAAGGCCCGATGAAGCCGGAAGACCAGAAGGCGCTTTTGGATATTGTCAACAAGGCGATGCCGGTGTTCTCGTCGCTGGACGAAACCGTTCTCGCCAGGGATGTTTCCTTTACCGCCCAGGATGTCGAAGTGGCCTTTGCGGATGCGAGCTACAATTTCGGCATGAAGGGTCTTGCCGACAATTCCGATATCCATCTCGGCCTTGCATTCAACAAGCCGGTGATCAAGGGCATTCCGCAGGCGGAACCCTTCGCTGATCTCGTGCCCCAGACCATGTCGCTCAAGGTTTCTGTGCCGGGCCTCAACTTCACCTCCGCCCTCGACTACTTCCTGAAGAACGGTGACTTCTCCAAGAAGGACCCGCTGAACAAGGAACAGGGCGACGAGATGGGCAGGGTATTCCTCGGCGGCAACGGCAAGATGGATCTCGCCGTACCGGAGTTTACGGCGACCTCGCCGCTCTACAACATTTCTGTCACCGGCCATATGGCAACGGATGTGCAGGCTGTGCCGGTAACGGCCACGGCGGAGTTCGATATCACCGCGAAGGATCTCGACAAGACGATCAAGGGCATTCAGGACCTTGCCGTGAAAGTGCCGGATCTTAACACCGCATCCTTCGGCCTGATGATGGCCAAGGGCATGGCCAAGACCGATGCCGATGGCACTGCCCACTGGAAAATCGAAGTGGATGAAAACAGCGTCGTGAAGATCAACGGTCAGGTGATGCCGCACTGATCAGGGGGCCGAGGCATCTGCCCCGGCAGTCCTTCCACGAAGTGCCCCCGCCACGAAAAAGCCCCGGCACGCCTGGCGTCCGGGGCTTTCTGATGCGGCAGGAAGGAAGAACGTTCAGTCGAACAGGCTCGATACCGATTCTTCCATGCTGGTGCGGCTGATTGCTTCGCCGAGAAGGTTTGCGGTGGAGATCACGCGGATATTCGGCGCGGTCTGCACGGCAGTCGTCGGCTGGATGCTGTCGGTGATCACCAGTTCCTTGAGCTTCGACGAGGAAACGCGGGTCACCGCGCCGCCCGAAAGCACGCCATGGGTGATATAGGCGGTGACGCTGGTCGCGCCGTTCTTCAGCAGCGCCTCGGCCGCATTGCAGAGCGTGCCGCCGGAATCGACGATATCGTCGATCAGGATGCAATCCTTGCCGCGCACATCACCGATCACGTTCATGACTTCCGATTCACCGGGACGGTCACGGCGCTTGTCGACAATGGCGAGCAGGCAGTCGAGCCGCTTGGCAAGCGAGCGGGCGCGCACCACGCCGCCCACATCCGGCGAAACGACCATGACGTTCTGAAGGTCATAATGTTCCTTCACATCGCGGGCGAGGATCGGAACGGCATAGAGATTGTCGGTCGGAATGTCGAAGAAGCCCTGGATCTGGCCGGCATGCAGATCAAGCGTCAGCACGCGATCGGCACCGGCTTCGGTGATCAGGTTGGCGACGAGCTTGGCGGAAATCGGGGTGCGCGGGCCGGGCTTGCGGTCCTGGCGGGCATAGCCGAAATAGGGCAGCACGGCGGTGATGCGGCGCGCCGAGGAACGGCGGAAAGCATCGATCATGATCAGCAGTTCCATCAGGTGGTCATTGGTGGGGAAGGAGGTGGACTGGACGACGAAGACGTCCTCGCCACGCACATTTTCCTGAATTTCCACGAAAATTTCCTGATCGGCAAACCGCCTTACAGAAGCTTTCCCCAAGGGTACGTTGAGATATTTGCAGATCGCTTCGGCCAGCTGCCGGTTCGAATTGCCTGCGAAAACCTTCATGTTGCCCGCCTGTTATCTGGCGCGCGCCAAGTGAATTTCCCTCACCGGCAGAGCGCCATCTTGCTGATTTTGCCGCATTTCCGGATGCAAAACCGGGTTGCATCAAGGGTGGGAATGCTCTGGCTTTGGCCGCTTTTTAGCGCCCCGCGTCTCGATTGCAAGAGCAATAAGCCGGTGTTCGTCATTTTCCCTTAAAAAATCGATTTGACTTCAAAGGCTCTGGCGCCATTGCAGATAGCTGTCCATCGTCTTCGTGGCGATGTTCTGCATCACCGAAGCGGGCACGGCCGTCCACGGATCTGCCGCATCGCCGGGGAAGGTTTCCTGCCCCTGAAGGCGGTTCAGCCGTGCGCCCTTGCCATCCAGCACGTCCCAGACATAGGTGATGGTGATATTGCCGCCGCCCGACACGGCAGAGAAATATCCCTTGAGCATATGATCGGCGTTGTTATCGCCGGAACCCTTGATGGTGATACCCCGGTTTCGCGCTTCCGATCCAAGCTGGCGGGAAAGCGGTGTGACCGCCTCCAGAGGCGCGCCGATGATGGGCAGGAAGCGGACGGTTTCGGCTCCCCCGGCAGAAGCCGTCATTGTCTGCGGTGCGGCAGGTGTCTGGCCCGCCGGTTGCGGCGTGCCGAGCCTTGCGGCCTGATCCGAAAGGGTGGTGGGCGGTGCACCGGGGCCGGGTTTGCCAAAGGCCTGCTGCTGTCCGGCAGGCATGGTTTGAACCGGTTCGCTATAGGCCTGCTCCTGCGCGGGCTGACCGGACGGATAGACCGGCTGCTGCGTATCGGCCATGCGCTGCAGGTCCTGATCGGTCACCGGCTGGGAATTCGGAAAGCGGCCACCGCCCACATCCACCTGCGGCGTCATCACATCCGTGCTGTTGCAGCCGCCCAGAAGCGCAACAGCAAGCAGGAAGGCCGGGGCCGTATGGGCGAACCTCATCCTCTCCATCCCTTTCCGCTCGTCCGCCATGAATGGCGTGCAAGACTAAATTTATGAGTGCTTCACACTGACTGTCAATGATGCAGCTTGTCGGGCGCTGATCAGCGCACCAGCAGTTGCATCGGATGGCGCGAAAGACTGCGAGGCGCACCGCTTGTGGTCAGGTAGGTCTGGCCGAGCGTCATCGCCGTTCCGGTATCGCTGTCCATGATCACCATATGCACGAAAAGCGACATGTCCGGCTCGATCATCTGCGGATTGCCGGCATGAAACATCTGCGGTTCCATCCAGGTGGGTGCAAAGCGTGCGCCGAGCGAATAGCCGCAGGCATTCAGCCGGTGCCGGGCCATGTCTTTTTCATCCATCATCCGTGCATGAATATCGAAAATGTCGCCGAAAGTACGGCCGGGCTGGAGCTCCGCCTCGATGGCCAGCATGGTTTCCCGGCAGGCCTCGTAAAGCTCGATGTGGCGCGGGGAAGGCGTGCCGACCAGCACCGTGCGCATCATCGCCGCATGGTAATGGGCGGATACGCCTGCCCATTCGAGCGTCAGCTGGTCCTGCGGATCAACAATTCGTCGTCCGGCCTTGTAGCGGCAGAGCAGCGCATCCGGGCCGGAGCCGATGATGAACGCATTGGCGGGATAATCTCCCCCGCCGAGAAATACCGCGCCCTGCATGGCGGCCAGAATATCGGCCTCGCTTGCGCCCGCCCTGATCAGCGGCAGGGCGGCATCGAGCGCGTCGTCGGCAAGCGTGGCGGCCCGCTCGACATGGGCGATTTCCGCCGCGCTCTTGAGCAGCCGGAGCCCGCTCACCAGATCGGAGGCATCGACCAGCTGGCCGAAAGACATCAGCTGATTGTCGAGTTGGCGGGCAACCTTGCCGGTCATGCCATGGCAATCATATTCCACGCCGATGCGCGCGCCGAGAAGATCGAGATCCGACAGCAGATCGCGAAGATCAACGGTCGGGTCGGCATTCACCCGGTCTACCCAGATGACGATCGTGTCGATGTTGGACGTGTGGCGGGCCTGCCTCAGATCCGGCGAACGGGTGAGCAGCGCCATCGTGCCATCCGCCTTCACCACCAGTGTCTGGAAGAAGCAATAGCCGAAGGTGTCGAAGCCGGTCAGCCAGTAGAGGCTTTCCTGCGCGAAGAGCAGCATGGCCTCCAGCTTTTCCTCGCGCATCCTTGCCGTCAGGCGCTGGAGCCGGTCGGCATATTCCGTGCGGGAAAACTGGAGCGCCATGTTACATCTCCTCAAGTTCGATAGCGGAAATCTGGCGGCCGTAATCCGGCTCGCCCGCATGGGTGGTGCGGCGGAAGGAGAAGAAGCGCTCCTCGTCCGGATAGGTGGACAGGCCGAGGCTGCTTGCTTCAACACCCGCCGCCTTCAGCCGGTCGACGGTGAGACCCGGCAGGTCGAACATCGAATGGCCGGGCTTTTCGGACGGTATAAAGTAGCGGGCATAATCCGCATTGCGCTCGATGAACCGCGCCACGAATTCGGGGCCGACCTCATAATGCGGCTGCGCGATCGAAGGGCCGAGAACGGCGATGATCTGCTCCCGCTTCGCCCCCAGCGCTTCCATCGCGGCAATCGTGTTTTCGAGCACACCGTCCAGCGCGCCCTTCCAGCCTGCATGGGCTGCACCGATCACGCCCGCTTTCGCATCGGCAAACAGGATCGGCCCGCAATCGGCAGTCAGAACGCCGACGATCACGCCCGGAACGGCGGTGACCATCGCATCGGCATGGTTGCGCGGCAGGTCATCCGCTGCGGTGATCGTCACCACGGTTGGCGAATGCACCTGATGCTGGGTGGCTAGCCGGGAGACGGGCTGGCCGAAGAAGGCGGCGACGCGGGCGCGGTTTTCCTCCACCCTTTCCCGCTCGTCCGCCGAGCCGAGGCCGACATTCAGCCCGCGATAGATGCCCTCGGAAACCCCGCCCTTGCGGGTGAAGAAACCATGGCGGATGCGCGGCTGAAGCGCGCCAAGCGCTGCGCTCACAATCGGTTCCGGCTGGCTTGTGGCGGCAGGTATGGTCACGGGGCAACTCCGGTATGCGTCAGGAAAATCGAAAGGTCCGGGCAGGTCGCGCCGCCCCGGGCCAGTTGCGTTTCAGCTTTTGCGCGCCCATGCGGGCATGGCCGCCTCAATGGGCGGCAGGACGAAAGGGCAGCAGATCGACCTGCGGGCTCGAAACCACCAGAACCTTGAAGAGTTCCCCCATCTTGCCTTCGCCCTCATCGGCGAGCCGGCTGGCGGCGGTCTGGATTTCCATGGCGAGCGCCCGGTCCTTGCCCTCGCTCAGTGCCTTCACCCGCTGTTGCAGGCCCAGCCCATAGAGGAAATCGCCCTGCGTGCAGCAGCCATTGATGGAAACGCCATTGGCCCGCGCCACCTCGCCGAGATGCTGGAAATCCACATGGCTGGTGAGATCCGCAAGGCCCGGATGATCGAGCGGCGGATCGTAATCATGGTTCAGCACCGCCTGCAGCGTATCGCCAAAACCGGTGACCATCGAGCCATAGTCGATGATGATCGCCGTGCCACCGGAATTCTTCAGCCGCTCGCAGAGCGTGGTCATCACCGCCTGGCGGGCCGGGGCAAATTCAAACACGGTGCCATCGGGAATGGCGCGCGGATCGGCGGGAATGAAGGACGGATCGAGCGTTGCAACCCCCAGCCCGAAGGCAAGTTCATCCCGTTCGTCGAGGATCACCATGCGTTCGCGGAAACCGGCAGAGGTGCGCACGAACTGGCGGATCGGGATCGCATCAAACAGCTCGTTTGCCGCAAGCAGGGTGAAGCCTGCCGGGATCGTGTCGAAGCTCGTATGCCACTCGATCTGGCCGGCGTGATCGGCGAGTGTGTCCTTCTGCACCCATTGCAGGCGCGGGCTCGTCTCGACCAGATGCACCCCGACCGACTGGTAAAGCGCGGGCGCAAGCTTTGCCATCACACGCAGGATATCCGCCATCATCGTGCCGCGACCGGGGCCGACCTCGACCAGACGCGGATTGGCGGGCATGCCGTGGCGCTGCCAGGCATGCACCAGGAAAATGCCGATCATTTCACCGAAAAGCTGCGAGATTTCCGGCGCGGTGATGAAATCGCCGTCGCGGCCAAAGGGTTCGCGGCTCTGGTAATAGCCATGTTCGGGATCAGCCAGGCACAGCGCAAAGAAATCCGTCACGGACATCGGACCGTTTGCGCGGATGATCGCCTTGATCTTCTCTCCCAGAGGTGATGTCGTCATTCCTGTCTCCCATTGCCCCCGGTTTCGCCGCCCGCCGCCTCCGGTTCCCGTTGGCGCAGCGCGCGCCAGATGCTCCAGAGGCCCGCCAGCAGAAGCGGCAGCGAAAGCAGCATGCCCATGGTCAGCCAGCCGCCCGCAAGAAAGCCGATATTAGCATCCGGTTCGCGGAACGGTTCGGAAAAAATTCGCGCCAGCGCATATCCACAGGCAAACAGCCCGGCCAGAAGGCCCGGCCGCTTCAGAACATTGCTCCGCCAGACGATGATCTGCAGCGCCGCAAACAGCAGAAAGCCTTCCAGCAGCGCTTCATAAAGCTGGCTCGGATGGCGTGCCATCGGGCCACCCGTCGGGAAAACCATGGCCCAGGCTACATCGCTTGTGCGGCCCCAGAGCTCGCCATTGATGAAATTCGCGATGCGACCGAAGGCAATGCCCATCGGCGCGACACTTGAGACCGTATCGATCAGCGACCAGAGGGGCACCGCATTCTTGCGCGCATAGAGGATCATCGCCAGCGCCGTGCCCGCAAGCCCGCCATGGAAGGACATGCCGCCATTCCAGATGCGCACCACATTCAGCGGATCGGCAAGGGTGCGGTCGAGATCATAGAAGAGCACATAGCCGAGGCGGCCGCCGAGCACGATGCCGATGGTCGCCCAGATCACGAAATCGCCCAGCACATCGCGCGTCATCGGCGCCTTGTTGCCGGGCCACAGCCGGTCGGCATCCACCATCCGGTTTGCCATCCACCAGGCGATCAGGATGCCCGCGACATAGGCAATGCCATACCAGCGCACGGAAAGCGGCCCGATGGAAAAGGCCACCGGATCGATGGCCGGAAAGGCCAGGCTGGCGAACATTATGGCTTCTGTCTGCAAAATATCTCTTCCTGTTATTGCGCGGAACATGGCTTTCCATGCCCGGCTGGTCAAGTCGCTTCTTCTGACATGTCCCTTTTTGACACATCCCCCCTGTGCAGGCCTTTCCGGGCAGGATTTCCCTTGCATCAGGCCGGGCAAGACCCTACCTGAAAGGCAAGGCGGGCCGCTTGATATGGCCCCGGATGTGACAAGAGGAGATTGCCATGACGTCTGGACCCAACCGCATAATGGACGATTTCGCCAAGCTGATGACGGATGCGGCCGGCGCCGCGCAGGGCGCCCGCAAGGAAATCGAGACCGCCTTTCGCGCCCAGGCCGAACGTTTCCTGAATGGCATGGACCTCGTAAAGCGTGAAGAGTTTGAAGTCGTCCGCGAAATGGCCATCAAGGCCCGCGACGAAAACGATGCGCTCAAGGCCCGTATCGAGGCGCTGGAGGCAAAGCTCGCCGCTTCGAAATAAGCATCCGTACCGGATCGAGAACAGCCGCTTTCCCACGCCGGGCAAGCGGCTTTTTTTAACCTTTCATTAACCATTTCATGGCGGGTGGCGCGAAGGAATCGCTTCGAAGCCTGTCCAGCGTTAAAAATTTCATAATTTTTTCCACCTGTGGACATCCCCGAAAAATCCAATGTCATGAGTCAGTTATGACTCTCACCTGAATCTGTTTCGCAAGCAGTTTCCACAGAGCCCGCGCCCAAATGGCCTTCGTGGGGGCTGGCAGCCGGACTCTGTCGTTATACACTGATTTTAAATGATGATTCGAAACGGACCCGGTCAGCCTGGTGCAGGGTAGTGGGGATACAAACAGGGTCCGTCCCGTAATCATTCCAACTGAGTATCCGGTATCTTTGCGTATTTTGCCGTGCTTTGGCGCGGGCGGAATCGCTTTGCCGGTCGAGAAGGTGCCGCATGAGCCTGATGGGAATGGAATTTCAACGCCAGTCGAACCCGGTCGACATGATCGAATTCGTTGCCGCAAACAACGATTGGTCGTTCGAACGCTCGGGGGAGGACGAGATCGCGATGACGGTGGAAGGCCGCTGGAGCGATTATCATGTCTCCTTTTCCTGGATGGAGCAGTTCGAGGCGCTGCACATCGCCTCGGCCTTTGACATCAAGGTTCCGGAAAACCGCGTCAACGAAGTGATCCGCCTTCTCTCCCACATCAATGGTCAGGTGCTGATGGGCCATTTCGACCTGTGGCGCAACGAAGAGGTGGTGATTTTCCGCCAGTCGCTGCTGCTCGCAGGCGGGGCAGAGCCCAACAACCAGCAGGTTGAAGTGCTGCTTTCGAATGCACTCGAATCGTGCGAAGCCTATTATCAGGCTTTCCAGTTCGTGGTCTGGTCCGGCATGGACGCAAAGAGCGCGATGGATGCCGTTCTGTTCGAAACCGCAGGGGAAGCCTGAGCATGTCGGTGAGTGCAACCGGTCCTATCGTTCTTGTCGGCGCTGGCAATATGGGCGGCGCGATGCTGACCGGCTGGCTGAAAAGCGGCGTTCCGGGATCTTCGGTTCTGGTGCTCGATCCGGGACCGTCCGATGCGATCCTCGGTCTGCTCAACGAAACGGGCGCGCGCCACAGCGTGACGCCGTCTGCGGACATGAAGGCAGGCATTCTGTTCCTCGCGGTCAAGCCGCAGGTGATGGATGCCGTTTTGCCGCCGCTGAAGGGTCTTGTCGGCCCGAATACGGTTGTGGTGTCCGTCGCGGCTGGCAAGACGCTGGCCAATATGGAGCGGCATCTGGGTGAGGCGGCTATGGTTCGTGCCATGCCGAACACGCCCGCGATGATCGGACGTGGCGTGACCGGTGCCTATGCAAATGCCAGGGTGACGCATGAGCAGCGCCAGCAGGTGCAGGCGCTTCTGAAGGTGAGTGGTCCGGTGGAATGGGTTTCCACCGAACAGGATATCGATGCGGTGACCGCGCTTTCCGGCAGCGGCCCGGCCTATGTTTTCTATCTCGTGGAGTGCATGGCGGAGGCAGGACGCAAAGCGGGCCTGCCGGCGGACCTCGCCATGCGCCTCGCGCGGGAAACCGTCTCGGGGGCTGGTGAATTGCTTCACCGGTCCCCCGATGACGCGGCCAGATTGCGCCAGAACGTCACCTCGCCCGGAGGAACCACGGCTGCCGCCCTTTCCGTGCTGATGGCGGAAGACGGCATGCAGCCGCTGTTCGACAAGGCGGTCGAGGCCGCTCGCCGTCGCGCTGGCGAACTTGCGGGCTGAATGGCATGAGCGGGGAAATCACCTTCGCCGACTTCGAAAAGGTCGAGATCCGCATCGGCACGATCGTCAAGGTCGATGCCTTTCCGGAAGCACGCAAGCCCGCCTGGAAACTGCAGATCGATTTCGGACCCGAGATCGGCATCAAGAAATCTTCGGCACAGATCACCGTTCACTATGACGAGCAGGCGCTGCTCGGCAGGCAGGTGATGGCGGTCACCAATTTCCCGCCGCGCCAGATCGGCCCCTTCCGCTCCGAAGTGCTCACGCTCGGCTTTGCCGATGAAAAGGGCGATATCGTGCTGGCCATGCCCGAACGCCCGGTCCCGAACGGCAACCGAATGATGTGAGCCTCACACCGGCACCCGCACGATGGCGCGCAAGCCGCCGAGCGGGCTGTCTTCGAGGGTGACATTGCCGCCGTGGCTGCGGGCGATGTCGCGGGCGATGGCAAGGCCGAGGCCGGTGCCGGATGTATCGAGATTGCGCGCCTCGTCCAGCCGGAAAAAGGGCTTGAACACGTCCTCGCGGGAGGCGGCCGGAATGCCCGGGCCGTCGTCATCCAGCGTGATCGCCAGCCATTTTCCATCCACCTTCGCGTTCAGTTCCAGCCGGTTGGCATAGCGCAGGCTGTTTGAAATCAGGTTGCTCACCAGCCGCGAAAAGGCGTTAGGCCGGACATTGGCGATCGGGCCACCCTCCAGCCTCCAGTTCAGCACCTTGCCATAGATTTCCGCTTCACTCGCCGCGCGCTGGAAGAGGTCGCGCAGGTCGAGCTTGCCGAGATCCTCCTCCGCCTCGCCGCGCGCGAAGGCCATATAGCCTTCGAGCATGCTCTGCATGTCGGCCACGTCCTCGTTCAGCCCGGCGAGATCGGGATTGTCGCCCGCGAGCGCCAGTTGCAGCTTGAAGCGGGTGAGGATGGTGCGCAGATCGTGGCTGACGCCTGTGAGCATCGCGGTGCGCTGTTCCATCTGCCGCTCGATGCGCTCACGCATCAGGATGAAGGCAAGGCCTGCCCGGCGGATCTCATCGGCCCCGCGTGGCGCGAAATTATCCGGCATCTTCTGCCCCTTGCCGAAGGCTTCGGCTGCTTTCGCAAGCGCGATGATCGGCCGGACCTGACCGCGCAGGAACAGCACGGAAATGGTGATCAGCACGATCGCCGCACCCACCATCCACAGAATGAAGATGTGGGTGTTCGAGGCATAGGTCTCGTTGCGCGGCACCAGCACGCGCAGGATCTTGTCATCATGCAGCTTGATGCGGATATCCACCATGGTGGGTGTCGTCGGCTCATTGATGATGCCGATCCAGTAGGGCATGCCGATCTGCGTCTCGATCTCGTCGCCCATGGTCTGTTCCAGCAACGAGAACAGCGAGAGCGTATTTGCCGGCGGCAGGTCTTTTCCGGGTTCGATGGTGGCGATCAGTCCGAGCCGCGCCTTTGCCATGTCCAGCGTTTCTTCCACCCGGTCCGGTTCCGGGTAGCGGGTGATGAGATAGATGATCGCGGCGATATCCCGCGTCGTGCCGTTGGTCAGCCGCTGCGTCACCATATGCCAGTGCCGTTCCATGAAGACGATGGACACGGCAATCTGCAGCATCACCATCGGCAAAACGATGATCAGCAGCGAGCGGCCGAAAAGGCCGGTCGGCAGCACGCGCAGCCGCATCCAGCGGGCAAATTGCTGATAGAGACTGCTGTTCGACGTGCGCTCCGGCTCGGGGCGAATGGTCTCGAATGTGCTCATCGCGCTTTCTTTCCGTTGCCGCCCTGACCGGCAGGCTCAATCGGTGGCGAGGCGATAGCCAATGCCGCGCACCGTCTGGAGAAAGACGGGGTTGGCCGGGTCATCCTCGATCTTGCGGCGAAGGCGATTGATCTGCACATCGATGGTGCGCTCGCCGATTTCGCCGTCATTGCCTGCCAGCTCATGCCGGGCCACGGTTTCGCCCGCGCGGGCGGCAAAAAAGGTCAGGATTTCGGTCTCCCGGTCTGTCAGCCGCACCAGTTGCGCCGCCTTCTTCAGTTCCTTGCGGGAGAGCGAGAAGGTATAGGGGCCGAACATCACCTGTTCCACCGCATGGGCATCACCGGGCGCGCGCTTCAGGATATTGTTGATGCGCAGCACCAGTTCGCGCGGGTCGAAGGGCTTCGACACATAGTCTTCCGCGCCAGCCTCCAGCCCCTCGATGCGGGCCGGTGTTTCGGCAAGGGCGGTAAGCAGGATGATCGGCACCTTGCGCACCGCCTTCAGCGACCGGGTGAGCGACAGGCCGCTTTCCCCCGGCATCATCACATCCAGAATGATCAGGTCGAATTCCATGCCTTCGAGCTTGCGGCGCGCCTCGCTCGCATCGGCGGCGACCGTCACGCGAAAGCCGTTTTCGGAAAGATAGCGGTTCAGAAGCTGGCGGATGCGGCTGTCGTCATCGACGATCAGCAGATGGGCGGCATTGTCGGAAATGGGGATCGATCCCGTCATGTCTCACCCGCCTCCTGGTCGCGCATGCCGTTGAGGAACAGGCGCACGCCCGCCTTCTGCTCGGCGCTCAGGTTTTCGAATGCTCGGTCAATGCGGCGGGATTGGGGTCTGGCGAGCGCGAGAGCCAGCTCCCGGCCTTTCAGCGTGGGATAGAGCTGCCGCTGGCGGCGATCCGCATGGCCGGCCATCTGGCGAATGAACCCGCCATCGATCAGCTGTTTCAGCACGCGCGCGAGGCTCTGCTTGGTGATCTTCAGCGTGTCGAGCAGGTCCGCCACCGTCAGTCCCGGATGGCGATTGACGAAATGCACCACGCGGTGATGCGCCCGCCCGAAGCCGCTCGATTCCAGAATGGCATCCGGATCGGAGACGAAATCCCGGTAGGCGAAGAAGAACTGCTCGATGGTTTCGAAGTCGATATGCCCGGCCTCGGCCATGGGCGTATCCAGCACCGCCTGTTCGTTCGCCTTGTTTTTCTGGGCCTGCCGCGCCACGATTTCCCCGTTTGCCCGTTATTGTCCTTGAACTCTGGATAAAACCATTCCCGGCATGGATCAACCGGGGTTGACACTGTAGTCACTGAAAGCGCGTGGCTTCGGGAACAAAGCTTGTCTATAGAGAAGAAAATCCAACCATGGAGGCGCGCCCGATGGGCATGTTGCAAGCCGGTATCATTCCCGTCACCCCCTTCCAGCAGAATTGCACGGTGTTTTTCGATCAGGACACCAAGGAAGGCGTCATTGTCGATCCGGGCGGCGATGTGGAGACCATCCTGCAGGTGGTGCATGAAAATGGCATCAGGTTGAAGGAAATCTGGATCACCCACGGCCATATCGACCATGCGGGCGGGGCAGACGAGCTGCGCGAGCGGCTCGGCATCAGCGTCATCGGCCCGCATCGGGATGATGAAATGCTGCTTTCACGGCTGGAAGTGCAGGCGCAGAAATATGGCATGACTGGTAATGTGCGCAATCTGGTGCCGGATCAATGGCTGGAGGAGGGGGAAACCGTCTCCTTCGGCGAGCATCAGTTCGAGGTGTTCCATTGCCCCGGACACGCCCCCGGCCATGTGATCTATTTCAACCGGAAGATGGGTTTTGCGCATCTGGGCGACGTGCTGTTCCAGGGCTCGGTCGGACGTACGGACCTTCCCGGCGGCGATCACGCAACGCTGATGAAATCCATCAAGGAAAAGGTGCTGCCGCTCGGGGATGAGGTGGGCTTCATCTGCGGCCATGGTCCGGGCGGGCGCATCGGCGAGGAGCGCCGCACCAACCCCTTCATTCAGGGGCTTTGAAACGTGAGACACAAAAGAAGAAGGCGGGCACCAGGCCCGCCTTTGTTGTTTCATCAGCCGCGGCAGAAATGCTCTTCGCCGTCATAGCCCACATAGGTGCCGCTTTGCGGATCGAAGGAGCGGTAGCGCTGGCTGCAGTAGTTGTACCAGGAGCGGCTCCACGGGCGCAGCTGCATCGGCTCGACATAAACCGGCTCCTGCACGATCACGCGGGTGCGGCGATAGACCGGAACCGGCTCGTCATAGACCGGATAGTCATCGATATAGCGGCGGTGGCTGCGCGGCTCGCTGAGGGCACCGCCGATGATCGCGCCAATGGCGAGACCGGCAACACCAGCGGCAATCGCGTCACCATCATCACTCCGGTGGCGGCGCCAGCCATCGGCAGAGGCGGTGCCTGCGGAAACCAGAACCGTGGCGGCCAGCGTGGCAGAAATCACAGCGGTCTTGAAAAGCTTGTTCATCGCTCATTCCTCTCGTTCAACCGGCGGAGCCCGATCCGGCCCGTCACCAATTCTTAACGATACGCTAGTGCAGCCCACCTGAATGGAGGCTGAATGACACTTTCATATTACAGACGGAAATTGCGGTGGATGCAAGTGAACCTTGCTGAAAAAGCAACCCTTGATTGCTTTCACTCGGAAAAAAGAAATAAAAAACAAGCTTGCGCCGGCGCACCAGCGTAATATCACCGCACAGGCGGTCCAAATCATGCAGCGCCAATCAAAGAAAAGCCCGGGTCAGAAGAGCCGGGCCTTTCGAAGAATTCAGCGCATCGAAAGGCAATCAGCCTGCGATATGCAGGTTTACAGCCTTCGGGCCCTTGCCGCGACGATCCGGCTCGGTGTCGAAGGTAACCTTCTGATTTTCAGAAAGGCCGGAGAGGCCGGAGGCCTGTACTGCGGAAATGTGTACGAAGATATCCGCACCGCCATTGTCCGGCTTGATAAAACCGAAACCCTTGTCGGTATTGAAGAATTTTACAGTGCCACTCTCGGCCATGCGTCAAGTCCTTTTCTCTCTGCCCGTGTCAGACCGGGCAGCATCGGTAAATTGCCCTTGTGAGGGCGTGGGGCAGGCTATTCTCGAATTTAGAGGAAAGGGTCCTGTTGTGATACCGCGGTCAGCGCATCCACGTTCCTAAGAACCGCTTCGCTTCTGCCACCCGACGTTTTACGACGTCAGCGCGTTCCGTTTATAAGGTCTTCCCATGCTCGCAAATGCCCGAACAGGGTTAGATTGATGCGTTTGTGCCGAATTGGCAAGCAAAACTTTCGCAAAGCTGGATATGAATTTTACCCATGCGTTTTTCATGGTGCGGGCAGGGCGGATTGCCTGCTTTTCAGGCACTTCCCGCCTTTTCGCAGGGCAGAATCAACGCGCCTCCGCCTTGCGGCGCGCGATTTCGGGAACGGTCTCAACCATGATCATTGCGACAAAAATAATTCCACATCCGACATATCCCAGAAGGCCCAGCTTCTCGCCCAGCAGCAGCGCGCCGAACAGGGCTCCGAAAAGCGCTTCGGCGGACAGGAAAATCGCCGCCTGCGGTGCGGTCGTATAGCGCTGGCCGATCACCTGCATCACGAAGGCGAGGCCGGAGGAGAACAGGCCGACATAGAGAATTTCCACGCCTGCGCCGAGCACGCCATCGATGGAAATCGGTTCGGTGACCAGTCCGGCGAGGATGCCACCGGCGGCACAGACGGCAAACTGCACAGTGGAAAGCATCAGCGGGCGGCCGCTGTCTTCCACGAACATGCCAACGAGCGTGATCTGGATCGCCCAGAACAGGGCGCAGACGATGGTGAGGAAATCACCGCGCGTCAGCTGATCGAGATGGCCGCCGCTGAGAAGGAAGATCCCCGCAAGCGCCATGAGTGCTGCAGGCCAGATGATCCAGTGCGGTTGTTTGCGCAGGAAGACGACGGCGATCACCGGCACGAAAACCACGTAAAGGCCGGTGAGGAAGCTGGAATTGGTGACGGTGGTAAACTGCAGACCCACCTGCTGGGTGGCAGCGCCGAGAAACAGCGACAGGCCGATGAGCAGGAAGTGGCGGTAATGCCGCGGCTTCAGTGCGGGTTTGCCGACCCCTTCGCGCAGCGCAAAGGGCAGAACGCCGATCGCTGCAATCGCAAAGCGCAAGCCGATGAACCAGAACGGCCCGAGCGTCTGCATCGCGGTCGATTGCGCAACGAAGCCACCACCCCAGATCGCCGCCGTCAGCAACAGCAATAGATTGGCCTGCATGCGGTTCATGGCGGCTCCGAAATCGACAGATGTGTGAAGTCCGGAACGGATGCCCCGGCGTGCTGGCCGCGTCTTCGATGGCCAGTCAGCGTCTTAAAGCAAATCGGGCCGCTTTCAAGAGGGGAGCAGAACGGGAATGGGAGTGACGATCAGGCAGACAGCGTCAGCGTGCTTGCGAGCGTCACCACAAAGGCGGCAAGCGTGGTCGCGGCAATCAGAAGCGCGGGATAAGGATTTCCCCGCCGCTGCTTTTCTGCAAGAATTTCGTCGTCGATAAACATGGATCAGGCCCGGACACGTCGATTTGTACAGGTATTTCCCATAATCATGGCAATAGAATGGAGAAAGTCCGGCTTTTTGTGTCTTTTGAGCTCCGTTCTATGCTTTTCTTTGCTTTCGTTTGTTCAGCAGAGGCCGCGTTTGCCAAAACTGGTCGAGGCGATGCGCCGGGGGGATGAGGCCATGTCGGCGGGCATGGCGGTGACGACCGGCTTCACCGCATCGGGCTTTCGCAAAAGCAAACCGTTGCCGCGTGTAAACGCATGATTGCTTGCAAAGGTTTCCGGTGCCATTTCCGGCCGGGCGAGCGCGTGGCCCTGGAGACGGGAAAAGCCGAGCGCATGCACCATCTCCACATGCTCTTCCTGCTCCAGCCCGCTGGCGATGGCGAGCACATTCTGTTCGCGGAAGCGCGAGAGAATGACCCGGAGCAGGGCAAGACCTGCTGAATTTGCCAGAAAATCCGCAAGCCAGATCGGATCAAGACGCACGAAGGTGGGGCGGATCTGTTGCAGCCGCTCCATGTCGCGCTCTTCCCCCGCAAAGCCATAGATGCCGAGGATGAAGCCCGCGCGACGCAGATGCGAGGCAAAAAGCTGGGCGCGCTCCAGATCCTCGTAATCGCGCAGCATCAGTTCGCAAACCACCTGCGCGGGGCTGAAACCGGCTTCCACCGCATGGGCTGCCAGCCGCGCGGCATCGTCGCGCATGTCCTGCGCATCGTTGAAGAAGCGGGGATTGCGCGTCACATGGATCTGCACACCCCGTTTTGCAAAGATCGTGGCATTGCACAGATGCAGCGCCGCCATCTGGCAATCGAGCAGCGCCATGTCACTGATTTCGATGGCATGCAGAAATTCGGCGGGCGAATAGCTGTCGCCCATGCGCTCGATGCGGATCTGGCCGTGGAAACCGGCGATCACCGGGCCGGTCGGGTCCGGTTCGAACAGGGGCTGAAAGGCGGTGTGGAGTGTGTAGGGTCCATGCGCGGCGGAAAAGGAGCCGTCAGCATCGCGGAAGAAATCATCGAATTTCGCCTTGGCCATCATGGCGCGATCATCCCACAGGTGAATCATTCACGGGTTTGCCTTCTCTATCCGAAAATTCTTTCTCACTGGTGAATGGCGTTCAGAAAACCATGGAAATTGAGGGGTCGGATTTCCTGTGAGGGTGACGCCTTTTTCCTTGAAAAACCGGGGCATATTCGACATAGAGCAGGCGTCGGAACTGCTTGGCTGCGTTCAAGGCGCGCAAAGACCGGGTTCCATCTGTCAACACGATCAGGATTTGTTCCTATGGCTTTTCTCGCCGATGCCCTTTCCCGCGTAAAACCCTCCGCCACCATTGCCGTCTCGCAGAAGGCGCGCGAGCTGAAAGCGAAAGGCCGCGACGTGATTGGCCTTGGCGCGGGCGAGCCGGATTTCGACACGCCGGACAATATCAAGAAGGCGGCGATCGAGGCGATCAATCGCGGCGAGACGAAATATACGGCGGTGGCCGGTATTCCGGAACTGCGCGAGGCAATCGTCAAGAAGTTCAAGCGCGAGAACAATCTCGACTATACCGCGGCGCAGACGATTGTCGGCACCGGCGGCAAGCAGATCCTGTTCAACGCCTTCATGGCGACCATGAACCCCGGGGACGAAGTGGTCATTCCGGCCCCTTACTGGGTTTCCTATCCGGAAATGGTGGCGCTGTGCGGCGGCACCCCGGTTTTCGTCGAGACCAAGCAGGAAGACAATTTCAAGCTGACGGCGGCTGCCCTTGAAAAGGCGATCACGCCGAAGACCAAGTGGTTCGTCTTCAACTCGCCGTCCAACCCGACAGGGGCTGCCTACAGCCATGCCGAGCTGAAGGCGCTGACGGACGTGCTGATGAAGCATCCGCAGGTCTGGATCCTCTCGGACGACATGTACGAGCATCTCACCTATGGCGACTTCACGTTCGTCAGCCCGGCGGAAGTGGAGCCCGGCCTTTATGACCGCACCCTCACCATGAACGGCGTTTCGAAGGCCTATGCGATGACCGGCTGGCGTATCGGCTATGCGGCTGGCCCGCTTGCGCTGATCAAGGCCATGGACATGATCCAGGGTCAGCAGACCTCGGGTGCCTGCTCGGTTGCCCAGTGGGCCGCTGTCGAAGCGCTGAACGGCCCGCAGGACTTCATCCAAAAGAACAAGGCGATCTTTGAAGGCCGCCGCGATCTGGTGGTCTCGATGCTCAATCAGGCAAGTGGCATCGTCTGCCCGAAGCCGGAAGGCGCCTTCTATGTCTATCCGTCCTGCAAGGGCCTGATCGGCAAGACCGCACCGTCCGGCAAGGTCATCGAGACGGATGAGGATTTCGTTTCCGAGCTGCTGGAATCGGAAGGCGTTGCCGTGGTGCACGGTTCGGCTTTCGGCCTTGGCCCGAATTTCCGCATTTCCTACGCGACCTCGGAAGCCCTGCTGGAAGAGGCCTGCAAGCGCATCCAGCGTTTCTGCGCTGCCTGCAAGTAAGCTTTCCATTGTAATGCTGATGCTGAAACCCGCCGGAAACGGCGGGTTTTTTGTTTCGCCCGCTCTGCCTGCATCCTTCTGTCGCACAAAGCGAATTGCCGTTTCGGATGATTGGTGGGATACTCCGACGCAATGGGCCGGAAGGTCCGGGGGCTTTCCGGCAGCAGAACCAGAAAGGGACGCAGCGGAGGCAGTGCATGACCAAGATTACCTATGAAGTGGTGCCGCATGATGGCGGCTGGGCCTACCGCATGAACGGGGCCTATTCGGAAACCTTCTTCACCCATGATGAAGCGGTGGAAGCGGCGCGCATCGTGGCGAGCGAACAGCAGCTGGCCGGAGACGGCGAGGAGATCAGCTATCAGGACGAAAAGGGTGTCTGGCACCACGAATTCGCCGATGGCGAGGACCGTCCGGAAATCGAGATCGTCGACAGGTTTGCAGATAAAAAGGGCTGAGTCCGCTCAGCCCACCTGCCGTTTCAACCCGTCGCAGAGCGCATCGAAGACCGCGCGGCAGCGGGGCGAGGTTTTCAGGTCCTCATGCATCACCACCCAGGTGGGCAGCGGCATTGAAAAATCCGGCAGGACCGGCACCAGCTCCGGATGGCGTCTTGCCAGTTCCACCTGACAGATGCCAATGCCGAGCCCGGCGCGGATCGCGGCAAACTGGGCAAGGTTGCTGTCTGCCCGGAAACTGAAATGGGCATCGGCTGCCTCCGGAAACCGCTTCATCATCGCGCGCAGATAGGCTCGCTGCCGGTCAAAACCCACCAGCTTGTGGTCTTTCAGATCGCCCATATGCTTTGGGATCCCATACCGCGCCAGATAATCGCGGTGGGCATGGAAGCGCAGCGCGATATTGCCGATGAAGCGGGCAAGCAGCGCCTCCTGCTTCGGCTCGGTCATCCGCACGGCAATATCGGCCTGCCGTCGCAATAGGTCCTCCACCTCGTCACGGGCGGAAAGCTCGAATTCCAGGCCCGGATGCAGAACCTGCAGCGGCGCAAGCAGGAAGGGGAGCACCTCCACTCCGACGATTTCGCTGGCGGATATGCGCACCGTGCCTTCCACCTTGCCCGCCATGCCCGAGGCGGTGCGTTGCAGGGCTGCCGCCGCATGGGCCATGCCACGCGCATGCGGTACCAGCGCCTCCGCCTGCTCGGTCGGCAAGAGCCCGCTTGAGGAGCGCGAAAACAGCGGATGGCCGAGCGCTTCTTCGAGAAGGGCGATATGACGACCGATGGTCGGCTGGGTCAGGCCCAGTTCCCGCGCGGCAGCCGAAAGCGAGCCGTGATCGATAACGGCAAGAAAGCTGCGATAGTGATCCCAACCCGGTTCATCCATGCAATAATGTATAGCATGTGCAGAAATTTCGACAATTTCTTTTAATGCAAGCTCGCGGCATTCTCGTCTTACAAAAAAGGAGAAATTGCCATGACGGAAAAACAGATTGCCCTTGTTCTCGGTGCCACCGGCGGTATCGGCTCCGAAGTCACCAAAATCCTTGTCGCGCGCGGCTGGCATGTGCGCGCGCTTTCGCGCGATCCGGCCCGCGCCTCCGCCTCCAATCCTGCTGTCGAATGGGTGCCGGGCGATGCCATGCGGGCGGACGATGTCCGTGGTGCGGCTCACGGCGCATCGCTGATCCTGCATGCGGTGAACCCGGCAGGCTATGTCAACTGGGATACGTTGGCCATGCCGATGCTGGAGGCAACGATTGCCGCCGCGAAGCAATCCGGCGCGATGATCCTCTTTCCCGGCAATATCTACAATTACGGGCCGGATGCCTTTCCGATGCTGAAACCCGATGCCCCGCAAAATCCGCAGACGCCAAAGGGACGCGTGCGGGTCGAGATGGAGCGGCGGCTGGAACAGGCTTCCACGGAAGGGGTCGCCGTTCTCATTGTCCGCGCAGGCGATTTCATCGGGCCGGCTCCGGCCAACAGCTGGTTCCGTCAGGCCATGGTAAAGGCTGGCAAGCCGGTGACGCGGATTTCCCACCCATCCGCGCCGGGGATCGGCCACAGCTGGGCCTATTTGCCGGACCTTGCCGAAACCATGGTGCGGCTGGTGGAGCGGCGCGACGCGCTGCCCCGGTTTGCCCGCTATCATTTCGAAGGGATCTGGGATCACGACGGCAATCAACTGGTGGAAGCGACCGCCCGGGTGACGGGCCGGAAGATCGCGCGCGGCCGGGTGCCGTGGATGCTTTTGAGCATTGGCGGTCTGTTCAGCCCGCTGCTGCGAGAGCTGGTTGCGATGCGCTATCTCTGGAACGAGCCGCTGAAGCTCGATAACAGCACGCTTGTTGCCGTGCTGGGGGAGGAGCCGCGCACGCCGCTGGACGAGGTGGTGCGGGTGACGCTGAAATCCGTCAACGCCTCGTAAGGCATGAAAAAAGGGGAGGGCCGCTGGCGCTCCCCTTCTGTGTTCGGATCAGGCGGATGCCTTTTCCAGCGCCGGATAATCCGTATAGCCCTTGGCACCGCCGCCATAGAGCGTGGCGGTGTCGAGCGGGTTCAGCGGCGCATTGGTCTTCATGCGCTCGACGAGATCCGGATTGGCGATGAAGGGGCGGCCGATGGCAATGAGGTCAGCCTTGCCGCTGTCGATGGCGGCCTCCGCCAGCGCACGGTCATAGCCGTTGTTCAGCATCCAGGCCGCCTTGCCGCCCGCATTCTGATAGGCCGCCCGCAGGGCTGCCCAGTCAAATGGTGTTTCACCCTGCGAGAAGGCCCGGTCGCCGCCGGTCGCGCCCTCGATGACATGCACATAGGCGAGATCATGACGGGCCAGGATTTCGACAACGCGGGTGAAGAGCGGCTGCGGATTGCTGTCCGATGCATCATTGGCAGGGGTGACCGGCGAAATGCGGATGCCGGTGCGGTTTGCGCCGATTTCCGAGGTAACCGCCTCCAGCACTTCCGTGAGGAACCGCGTGCGGTTCTCGATGGAGCCGCCGTAGTCATCCGTGCGCTTGTTCGAGCCGTCGCGGAGGAACTGGTCGATCAGGTAGCCATTGGCCGCATGGATTTCCACGCCGTCGAAACCGGCGTCGATCGCAGCGCGGGCTGCCTTGCGGTAATCCTCGACGATGCCCGGAAGTTCGGCACGCTCCAGCGCGCGCGGCTCCGAGGTCGGGGCAAAGGCACCCTTGCCGTTTTCGTCAAAGATGTAGGTTTTGGACTTGGCGGTGATCGCAGACGGTGCGACCGGCTTTCCGCCGCCCGGCTGAAGGGACGTGTGCGAAATCCGGCCCACATGCCACATCTGCACGACGATCTGACCGCCCGCCTTGTGCACGGCGTCGGTGACCTTGCGCCAGCCTTCAATCGCTTCCGGCAGATAGAGGCCCGGCACATCCGCATAGCCCTGGCCCTGATGGCTCACCGGCGATGCCTCCGTGATGATCAGGCCGGCACTTGCCCGCTGCCGGTAATAGTCGACGTTGAGATCGTTCGGCACGGCACCCGGAGACCGGTTGCGGGTAAGCGGCGCCATCACAAGACGGTTCTTCAGCTGAAGGGCACCGGCGCGGGCCGGTTCGAAAAGCTTGGACATGCATGAGCCTCGTTGGTTCATCCGGTTCAAGGCCGGATCGTTCGGGAGGAGGGAGTTTGCCTTGCAAGTCAGAGCGAGGCGGATAGCTCCCGGAGAAAGGCGGAGATGACCTCTTCATTCCGCCTGAAATACACCCATTGCCCCACCTTGCGCGCCGTGACGAGATTGGCGCGTTGCAGTGTGGCGAGATGGGCGGAAACAGTCGATTGCGACAGGCCGCAGCGCTCGAACTGACCGGCACAGACACCCCTGTCGGATGACATGTGGTCACTGGAAAAATGCTGTTCGGGCTCCTTCAGCCATTGCAGGATTTCCACCCGCGCCGGATGCGAAAGCGCCTTCAGGATCTCATCCCTGTTCATGGCTCGCCTATCGATAAATCGCGTTACATCGATATATGTATGGATGGAATTCGATATATCAAGGGATTGGGGGCGGAAAAATCTGCCCGAAAAACAGGCAAAAAAAAGGGCCTCCGGATTGCTCCGAGGCCCGTATAGTTTTGAAGGTCTAATAAAACCTCCAGAGGGGAACAGCTGATGCGGTGGCACTGGGAGGAAAAAACCACCGTCTGCATCAACTGCGAGCGATATGATCTTTTTTTGTGCGGTGAACAATGCATAAATGCGCATGCCTGCTATGCGGTGAGGCATAGCTTGCCTTCAAAACCGGCATTCCGGCGCGTAAATGGGCGATTGTTGCGCCCTTTCTGCAATTCTCACGCATCCTATCCATTTGTATAACTTACGTCTTTGACACTTGGCAGGTTTGCCTTGCGCCAGAATGCACAAAAGACGAGCGGGGCCTGATTTTCATCAAGCCCCGCGAAAATGATCTCGTACTTTCGTCTGTTGTGCAGTGCGAAGGTAGTTCTACCCTCGTCAGAAACTCCAGTTTCTTGCCTTGGCGACGATGAAATCGCGGAAGGCTTTCAGCTTCGCGGCATTCTTCATCTCGTCCGGATAGCAGAAATAGGTGTCGAAGGAGGGCACGTCCGCATTGGTGACCAGCTGCACGAGGCCCGGATCGCGGCCAACAATGTAATCCGGCAGCATGGCGATGCCGATGCCGAGCAGGCAGGCGCGCTTGATCGAGGTGAGGCTGTTGATCTGCAGGATCGGCACGCGCGGATTGTCCGGCGCGCGGCCAGCGGTTTCCAGCCAGTTCACATCGAGCAGATAGCTCGGGGCCGGTTCGCCGAAGGAGATGATCCGGTGATGATCGAGATCTTCCAGCGACTGCGGCTCGCCATAGCGGTTGATATAGGCGGGCGAGGCATAGACATGCATATGCACCGTGAAGAGCTTGCGCTGGATCAGGTCCGATTGCTGCGGCTGGCGCAGGCGGATGGCGCAATCGGCCTCGCGCATGCGCACATCCAGCTCTTCATTGTCGAGCAGCAGCTGGATCTGCACATCCGGATGCAGCTGCAGAAATTCCTGGATCTTGTCGGTCAGCCAGCCCTGGCCGAGACCGACGGTGGTGGTGACGCGGAGCTTGCCGGTTGCCATTTCCGTGGTTTCGGTGAGCTGCATCTTCACCGTTTCGAGCTTCAGCAGCACGTCATGGGCGGTGCGGTAAAGCAGCTCGCCCTGTTCGGTGAGGATCAGGCCGCGGGCGTGGCGGTGAAACAGCTTCACCCCCACATCCTGCTCCAGTGCGCTGACCTGACGGCTGATCGCCGATTGCGACAGATGCAGCGTATCGGCGGCATGGGTAAAGGAACCGGCCTCGGCCGCGGCATGGAAAATGCGGAGCTTGTCCCAGTCAAGCGGCGCGCTTGAGGCTCTCATCATGTCGGTCGGTCCCTTCGTTGCGGTTGAACGGCGATGGATCGGATCTCAGTGGCCGGCGAGGAAACGTTCGGCTTCCAGCGCAGCCATGCAGCCCATGCCGGCAGCGGTGATCGCCTGCCGGAAGATGTCATCCGTCACGTCACCGGCTGCAAAGACGCCGGGAATGTCGGTGGCGGTGGAATCGGGCGCGGTCCACAGATAGCCGTTCGGCTTCAGCTTCAGCTTGCCCTTGAAGAGCTCCACCGCAGGCGCATGGCCGATGGCGACGAAGACGCCGTCGATCGGCATGTCCGAAACCGCACCGGTCTTCGTGTCGCGCAGCTTCACGCCGGAAACGGACGGCGGCATCGGCGGCTTGGCAGGCTCGCCGGTATATTCGATCACTTCGCTGTTCCAGATCACCCGCACGTTTTCCTTGGCGAACAGGCGTTCCTGCAGGATCTTTTCCGAGCGGAAGCTGTCGCGGCGGTGCACGACCGTGACGGACTTCGCGATGTTGGAGAGGTAGAGCGCTTCTTCGACGGCGGAATTGCCGCCGCCGACCACGATCACGTCCTTGTTGCGATAGAAGAAGCCGTCGCAGGTGGCGCAGGCGGATACGCCAAAGCCCTTGAACACGCGCTCGCTGTCGATCTCCAGCCACTTGGCCTTCGCGCCGGTGGCGATCACCACCGTATCGGCAGTCCAGAGCGTGCCGCTATCGGTTTCCAGCGTGAAGGGGCGCCTCGAAAAATCCACGGAGGTGACGAGGTCATTGATGATTTCAGCACCCACATGTTCGGCCTGCTTCAGCATGTCCTGCATCAGCTGCGGGCCCATGATCGGTTCGGCAAAGCCAGGATAATTCTCTACATCCGTGGTGATCATCAGCTGGCCGCCCTGTTCCATGCCGGCAATCAGCACCGGCTTCAGCATGGCGCGTGCCGCATAGATCGCCGCCGTATAGCCGGCCGGGCCTGATCCGATGATCAGCACTTTGGTATGTCGGGTCGTCATAATGGTCCTTTCAGGCGGGCAGGGGCCCTTGGGTGGCCATGCCCGCAATGCTTGTGGCGGCCAGAAAGGCCGACCGTATCTCCCACCGCCATTTAGGGGTTGGCAGGGTAGATGTTCAAGGGCAGCCATGCGTTTCCAACAGGGCAAGTTTGCATGGATGACAAAGCTGCCGAAATTATCCTGCAAGCATGCGACATAATCTTGCGCCGGGCGGCGGGGATGGTCTATCAACGGCGCGATTTGAACAGGGAGCAGGGACCATGTTTCGGGCGGAACTCGATGCCATCGACATCAGGATCCTCAGGGAATTGCAGCGGGATGGCCGCATGACCAATGTGGAACTGGCCGACCGCGTGGGTATTTCCGCGCCGCCTTGCCTTCGCCGCGTGCGCAAGCTGGAGCAGGCGGGCGTGATCGAGGGCTATCACGCAGTGTTGAACGGGCCGAAGCTCGGTCTCGATCTCGTGGCCTTCTGCATGGTCGGGCTGAAGCATCAGTCGGAGGCCAATCTGAAGGCCTTTGCGGCGGCAACCGCCGAATGGCCGCTGGTGCGCCAGGCCTGGATGGTCTCCGGCGACAGCGATTTCCTGCTGCATTGCGTGGCCGAAAATCTCACCCGCTTTCAGGATTTCGTCATCGAGGTCCTGACCGCCAATCCGCATGTGGATACGGTGCGCACCATGCTGACCATCCGGCAGGTTAAGCGGCTGGGACTTGCTGAAGTTTAAGCACGAAGCAGCCCGTCATAGACCGCGCGCAAGGCATTGGCCTCGTTTTCCAGCGCAAAGGTTGCCCGCACATGGGAAAGGGCGGCAATTCCTGCCGCATCGCTGCGCGCCGGGTCTTCGATCCAGTGGGCAATCGCAGCCTTCAGCGCCTCAAAATCGCCCGCCGGAACGACGCTGCCGGTCTCGCCCGGCAGGATCATTTCCGCATAGGCACCCGCCGTCGAGGCGACAACGGCGGTCTGCGACGCCATCGCTTCGAGCGGCGTCAGGCCGAAACCTTCGTTGCGGGAGGGGGCGACATAGAGACTGAGGCGGCGATACCAGACCTTCACATCCGGCACTTCCCCCAGAAACAGGATGCGCTCGCCAAGGCCCGCGGCTTCCACCATCCGCTTCAGCTCCTCACCAAAGGCCTTGTGCTCCGCCGTCACGCGGCCGCAGACGACGGCCGTCCAGCCGGGATGGTCCGGCAGAAGCTCAACCATGGCGCGCACGAAAAGGTCGGTGCCCTTCTGGTGGCGCACCCGGCCAAAGCAGCCGATCAGCCGTTGCCCCGACAATCCCGCAGCCTGCGCGGTATCATCCGCCCCTTCCGGTGGGTGAAACAGGGCAAGATCGACACCGTGTCGGATCACCGTATGCGGCACTTTCAGAAAGGCCGCGGAACCGGCACTGGTCGCCACCACCGCATCCATGCGGCGAATGAGCCATTTGGTGAAAGGCTTGTGGTCGCGTTGTGCTGCCGAGGTGAACAGCAGCTTCAGCCGCATGCCGAGCAGATATTTCAGCACCACGCCCGCAATCATCTCGTTGTTGCGGCGGGCATGCCAGACGCGCCTGCTTGCACCTTTCGGGGCCTGCCACAGGCGCCAGAGATCGCGGAAGCGGATATGCGGCATGCCCTGGGGAAGGCCGGGACCAAGGGTCGCGACCTTCAGGCCGAGCCTGCGCTGCACGGGAATGAGCTGAACGATGGTAGAGGTCACGCCGGAAAGCCGCCGCTTGAAATTGGGCGCGATCACCAGCGTGTCGCGCACATCCACAAGCGAGGCGTTTTCGGTCATGACGGCGTGTCTCAGCCCCAGGTGACGGCGAGAATTTCGTAGGCGCGCGAGCCGCCGGGGGCCACGACCTCGATGCTGTCTCCCACTTCCTTGCCGATCAGCGCCCGCGCAATCGGGGAAGAAATCGAGATGCGACCCGCCTTCACATCGGCTTCCTGATCGCCGACGATCTGGTAGACCTTTTCCTCGTCAGTATCCTCGTCGACAAGCTTCACCCTGGCGCCGAACTTCACCTTCGAGCCGGACATTTTGGAAAGGTCGATCACTTCCGCGCGCGCAATAAGGTCTTCCAGCTCGCCGATGCGGCCTTCATTGTGGCTCTGCGCTTCCTTGGCGGCATGATATTCGGCGTTTTCCGAAAGATCGCCATGGGCGCGGGCTTCCGAAATCGCTTCGATGATGCGCGGCCGCTCTTCCTGCTGGCGCCAGCGCAATTCTTCCTGAAGCTTCGTAAAGCCGCCCTGCGTCATCGGTAC
Source organism: uncultured Rhizobium sp. (assembly GCA_945952315.1). Taxonomy (GTDB): domain Bacteria; phylum Pseudomonadota; class Alphaproteobacteria; order Rhizobiales; family Rhizobiaceae; genus Gellertiella. The sequence continues at coordinate 109,121 of CAMFIE010000007.1, forward strand.
TTTTTCGACCATCGTCTCGTCCTTCACCTTCATGCCCTGCTGGTCAGCAGACACAAAAAGAAACAGGTCCCGAAGCATCCCTCGGAACCCACCAATCAACTCGAAGCATCTCTATAGCAGATTGCGGGTGCCGATAGCCAGAAAATTAAACCGCAACCCACAGATGCTAAATTATGCCGCAGGCATGGCCTCCGCGTAGGCGGCGAGATGGGCAAGCGTCTGGTTGCCCCCTTCGACCGCACCATATTTCAGCGTCGCATCGCGCGCCTCGGTGGTCGGGAACTGCAGCGACAGGATCACGCGGGTCTTGCCACCTTCTTCGAGCAGCGTGATCGCGCCTTCGAAATGGGCGGGATCGGACATTTCCCCGCCATGATCATAAACGATGCGCACCGGACGCTCGATCAGCTTGTAGCGGATCCAGTTCGGCCAGTCCTTGCCGTCCGGGCCGTGCATGGTGTAGCGCCACAGGCCGCCAACCGAGAAATCCATTTCGTGGGTTTCATTGCGAAAACCGTCCGGTCCCCACCACTTGTCGATATGCTCGGGCTTGGTCAGCACTTCGAAAACGAGATCGCGCGGGGCATTGACCAGCCGCGTCATTTCAAGGCTGCGGGATGGATCGAATTCGGGTTTGCCGGTCATAGTCATTCTCCCTTTTGCGCGGATGAAAGAACGGCTTCAAGCCGGTCGAAATTCTGTTCATTGGCCGCGGCGATGAATTTCTTGAGCGCGAGATTCTCGGCGTTTTTCTCAAACAGCATCCGCCAGGTCAGCCGCGTTCCGTCCTCGGTCGGCGAAAAATGCATTTCCATGCGGAACACATGCATCGGCAGATGATGCAGGAAACGGATGAGGTCCGGCCGCTCCACAGTCTCGAAGGTGGAATGGTTGTGAAAATCCTGACCGTCGGAATTGGTCATGCTGATGCGGAACGCGCCGCCGGGGCGAAGATCAAGCTCGGTCACCCGATTGGTAAAACCGTGCGGCCCCCACCATTGCGCAAGCGTATCCGCTTCGGCAAAGGCATCAAACAGCCGGTCTTGCGGCACGGCGAAGACCCGGCTCGACAGAACCTCCAGCGTCAGCTCCGGCGTATCGTCAGTCATCCTGTTTTCCTTTCCCGGTCTGAAGGGTTGCAAGATAATCCTCGAGCCGGTCCAGCCGCGCCTCGAACAGGCGGCGGTAGTCCGCTAGCCACAGATCGACGCCTTTCAGCGCCTCCGGCTCCAGCCGGCAAGGCCGCCACTGGGCATGGCGCCCGCGCGAAATCAGCTTTGCCCGCTCCAGCACCTTCAGATGCTTGGACACCGCAGGCAGGCTCATCTCGAAAGGCTCCGCCAGCTCGTTCACCGTCGCCTCTCCTTGGGAAAGCCGCTGCAAGATCGCCCGACGCGTCGGGTCGGCCAGCGCAGACAGGGTTTCGGAGAGGGGATCGAGGGGCATTGATGAACCGATTGGTTAATTATCTTTTTGGTTAAATAGAGAGGGATTCCAGATCCGTCAAGAGGGTGGGTCGGTTTGAAAGGAAGCGTCTATTGAAGAGCCTTTTCCAGCGCCAGTGAGACCCATTTGTTCAGGCTCATGCCCGCACGCTTTGCGGCAAGGGTGATTTCCTTGTGAAGCGCAGGCTCGGTTCGCACCATGAACTGGCCGGAAAACGGCTTTTCCGGTTCTTCACCGCGCTCGGCGCAAAAAGCCAAATAGTCCTCAATCGAATCTGCAAGTGCCTGCTTCAGTTCCGCAGCTGTCGTCCCCTGAAAGGTGATGACATCCCGAAGATTGATCACTTCGCCATGGAACAGCTCGGCTTCCTGGTCAAATTCTACAAGCGCTTCGTAGCCTTTGTAATGCATCAATGCCATGTGTTTACCTCTGCCGAGATGAGGAAGCGCCGCATGGACCTGACGGCTCCCTTGTCTGTTTCCTTCTGCGGATGCGGGCGATGAAACACCGCCCGGCGCCCGTTCAGGGCGATGCGGATGCGCGAGCCATTGCCTTCGCTGAGTTCCGCACCGAGCGCGATGAGCATCGCCTCGATATCGCGCCAGGGAATGTTGCCGCTGACGGGGTCCGTGAAGATGGACTCAAAGGTCCGTTTGTGTTTGCCCGGAGTCATTTGATATCACTTTCTGATATCTTGTGCAAGAACCTGTAAAAAATATTGAAAGACAGTGCTAAAATTAGAAAATGCAGTCAATAATGAAAAATCCGCCACATCGTGAGACGCGGCGGATTGTTTGGTCCGGAATTGAAAGTCGGGATCAGAAATAACTCTGCAGCGGGCGGACTTCGAGGTTGCCGGCTTTCAGCGCGCGGATGGCTTCGGCGGCGGCGTGAGCGCCGGCCATGGTGGTGTAATAGGGCACCTTCTGCATCAGCGTCGCGCGGCGGAGCGACTTGGAGTCCGACATCGCCTTGGTGCCATCGGTGGTGTTGAACACCAGATGGACCTGACGGTTGCGGATCGCATCCTCGATATGCGGGCGGCCTTCCAGCACCTTGTTGATCTTGGTGGCCTCGATGCCCTTTTCGCCAAGGAAGCGGGCCGTGCCGCCGGTCGCCAGAACCTTGAAGCCGATATCCGTGAGGATGCGGATGGCGGGCAGAACCCGCTCCTTGTCCTCGTCGCGCACGGAAACGAAAACCGTGCCTTCGCGTGGCAGATCCACACCGGCGCCGAGCTGCGACTTGGCGAAGGCCAGCGCGAAATCCGTGTCGAGGCCGATGACTTCGCCGGTCGAGCGCATTTCCGGGCCAAGCAGCGTATCCACACCCGGGAAGCGGGCAAACGGGAAGACCGCTTCCTTGACGGCGATATGCTTCAGGTTCTTCGGATCGGGCTTTGCGCCATAGACCTTGATTGCATCGTCGAGCTTTTCGCCGGACATGATGCGGGCGGCGATCTTGGCAATCGGCGCGCCGATGGTCTTTGCCACGAAGGGCACCGTGCGCGAGGCGCGCGGATTGACCTCGAGCACATAGATCGTGCCGTCCTTGATCGCATATTGCACGTTCATCAGGCCGCCCACCTTCAGCGCCTTGGCAAGCGCCACCGTCTGGCGTTCCAGCTCGTCGATCACATCCTTGCCGAGCGAGCGGGGCGGGAGCGAGCAGGCGCTGTCACCCGAATGGATGCCCGCTTCCTCGATATGCTCCATGATGCCCGAGACGAACACGCTTTCTCCATCGCAAAGCGCATCCACATCCACTTCGGTGGCGTTGGTGAGGTAGCTGTCGAACAGCAGCGGGTTCTTGCCGAGCAGCGTGTTGATCTGGCCGGTCTTGTCGTTCGGATAGCGCTGCTTGATGTCTTCCGGCACCAGTTCCGGCACCGTATCGAGCAGATAGGTCTGCAGCATGCTTTCCGAATGGATGATCTGCATGGCGCGGCCACCCAGAACATAGGACGGGCGCACGACCAGCGGGAAGCCGATTTCCGAGGCGACAAGGCGGGCCTGCTCGACCGAATAGGCGATGCCATTGTTCGGCTGGGCGAGATCGAGCTTCATCAAGAGCTTCTGGAAGCGGTCACGGTCTTCGGCAAGATCGATCATGTCCGGCGCGGTGCCGAGGATCGGGATGCCGTTCTTTTCCAGCGCTTCGGCGAGCTTCAGCGGCGTCTGGCCGCCGAACTGCACGATCACGCCATGCAGCGTGCCGTTGGTCTGTTCGGCTTTCAGGATTTCGATCACGTCTTCGGCGGTCAGCGGCTCGAAATAGAGCCGGTCGGACGTGTCGTAGTCGGTCGAGACCGTTTCCGGGTTGCAGTTGATCATGATCGCTTCAAAGCCTGCATCCTTCAGCGCGAAGGCGGCATGGCAGCAGCAATAGTCGAACTCGATGCCCTGGCCGATGCGGTTCGGGCCACCGCCGAGGATGACCACCTTCTTCCGGTCGGAAATCTGCGCTTCCGAACGGGTCGCGCCCGCAAACGGCTGCTCGTAGGTGGAATACATGTAGGCGGTTGGCGAGGCGAACTCGGCCGCGCAGGTATCGATCCGCTTGAAGACCGGGCGCACGTTCAGCCCGTTGCGCAGCTCCGCCACTTCCTTCGGACGCTTGCCGGAAAGGGTGGCAAGGCGCGCATCGGAGAAGCCCATGGCCTTGAGCATGCGCAGATTGTCGGCATCTTCCGGCAGGCCGTGCTCGCGGATGCGTGCTTCCATATCAACGATGGCCTTCAGCTGGGCGATGAACCAGGGATCGATCTTGCAGCCCTGATGCACCTCTTCCGGGCTCATGCCGAGGCGAAGCGCCTGTGCGACCATACGCAGGCGATCCGGCGTCGGCGTGCCGATCGCGGCGCGGATGGCGTTCTTGTCGTCGATGGCATCGCCCTTCGGGCCGAGGCCGGGGATTTCGATTTCGTCGAGACCGGTCAGGCCGGTTTCGAGGCCGCGCAGCGCCTTCTGCAGCGATTCGGCGAAGGTGCGGCCAATCGCCATGACTTCACCGACCGACTTCATCGCGGTCGTCAGCGTCGGCTCGGCGCCCGGGAACTTCTCGAAGGCAAAGCGCGGGATCTTGGTGACCACGTAGTCGATCGACGGTTCGAAGGAGGCGGGCGTCGCGCCGCCGGTGATGTCGTTTTCCAGTTCGTCAAGCGTGTAACCGATGGCAAGCTTCGCCGCGATTTTCGCAATCGGGAAGCCGGTGGCCTTCGATGCCAGAGCGGAAGAGCGCGACACGCGCGGGTTCATTTCGATAACGACGAGGCGGCCATCTTTCGGGTTGACGGCGAACTGCACGTTCGAGCCGCCGGTCTCGACCCCGATCTCCCGCAGCACCGCAATCGAGGCGTTGCGCATGATCTGGTATTCCTTGTCCGTCAGCGTCAGCGCCGGCGCAACGGTGATGGAATCGCCGGTATGCACGCCCATCGGATCGATGTTCTCGATGGAGCAGATGATGATGCAGTTGTCCGCCTTGTCGCGGACCACTTCCATTTCATATTCCTTCCAGCCGAGAACCGATTCCTCGACCAGCACTTCGGTGGTCGGCGAGGCATCGAGGCCGCCCGAGACTATCTCGAAAAATTCCGAGCGGTTATAGGCAATGCCGCCGCCGGTGCCGCCAAGCGTGAAGGAGGGGCGGATGATGGCGGGCAGGCCGACATGGTCGAGCGCCTGCGCGGCAATGGCCATGGCATGGCTCATGTAGCGCTGCTTGCGGTCGGTCTCGCCGAGGTTCCACTGGTTTTCCAGCTCGTCCAGCGCCTTGTCCAGTTCCGGGCCGCTCATCGCCGCCTTCAGTTCCTGGCGGCGGGCCTCATGGGCCTTGCGATCCTGATCCTTGATGTCGGTGGCGTTGGCCAGCATCGACTTCGGCGTTTCAAGGCCGATCTTCGCCATGGCCTCGCGGAAGAGGGCGCGGTCTTCGGCCTTGTCGATGGCGGCGGGCTTTGCGCCGATCATTTCCACATTGTAGCGTTCGAGAACGCCCATGCGCTTCAGAGAGAGTGCGGTGTTGAGCGCCGTCTGGCCGCCCATGGTGGGCAGAAGCGCATCGGGGCGTTCCTTGGCGATGATCTTGGCGACCACTTCCGGCGTGATCGGCTCCACATAGGTGGCATCCGCAAGGCCGGGATCGGTCATGATCGTCGCCGGGTTGGAATTCACCAGGATCACCCGGTAGCCTTCTTCCTTCAGCGCCTTGCAGGCCTGTGTGCCGGAATAGTCGAACTCGCAGGCCTGACCGATGACAATCGGCCCCGCGCCGATGATGAGGATCGATTTGATATCTTGGCGCTTCGGCATGGGTCCGGTCCTGTCGTAAATCACGTTGCGCGAAAAACCGGCCAGGGTGGGAGGTCACCGGCCGGGTGTCGAACGCTTCTCAATTAAAGGCTAGACCGGGCTTATAGGCGAAGGTTTGGCTTTACGGAACCCTCTATTTTGCGCTTTTGGAAGAAACTGTGGACGGGTTCGCTCCAGTATCCTCGGCGCCTGGCCATCATCCCGGTCACAAGACCTGAGGTACGTATGTCAGCAGGAATATCAACCAGTGCCTGCGCAGTTTCGGTTTACGTCATCCCTTCCGTGCATATATATGTTTTAAACATAACTAGGCCCATGAGCAGGGCCGCAGGGAGAACGGGCATGAAGTGGGACAATCTGCGCCAGTCGGACAATGTCGAGGATCGCCGCAGCGACAATGGCGCGGGCGCGGGGCTGGGCGGCGGTGGTTTCGGTGGTGGCCTCGGTGGCGGCATGGGCGGCGGCTTTGGCCGGGGCGGCGGTGTTCGCCTTGCCGGTGGCAGCTGGAAGATGGTGCTGTTCATGATCGCGCTGTTCTTCATCCTGAAGGCGATGGGCATTGATGCGACCCAGCTTCTGGATGGATCGGGCAGTCTCAACCCGGGTTCCTCCGGCCAGACCTCCGGCTATTCGCAGAATTCCGGCTCCGGCTCGTCTAATGTTTCCAATGACGAGATGACGAAATTCGTGCGCGCGGTGCTTGGCACCACGGAAGATGCCTGGACAGGTATCTTCAAGGCAAACGGCGTGACTTACGAAAAGCCGAAGCTCGTGCTCTTCAGCGGTGAAACCGACAGCCAGTGCGGCACAGCCGATGCGGCAACCGGCCCGTTCTATTGCCCGGGTGACCGCAAGGTGTTTCTCGACACGGCCTTTTTCCAGGAGCTTTCCGATCGCTTCGGCGCGCCCGGTGATTTCGCCAATGCCTATGTGATTGCCCATGAAGTGGGCCACCATGTGCAGAACCTGCTGGGCGTGCTGCCCGATATCAATCGTCAGCGACAGGCGATGGACGAAGTAGAGTCTAACAAGATGTCCGTTCGGGTAGAGCTTCAGGCCGATTGTTTTGCCGGTATATGGGCGAAATATGCGGATGGACGCGGCATTATCGAGCCGGGGGACATGGAGGAAGCGCTGAAGGCCGCCCAGCAGATTGGCGACGATACGCTGCAGAAGAAGGCGCAGGGCTATGTCGTGCCCGACAGCTTCAATCACGGCACCTCCGCCCAGCGCATGTATTGGCTGAAGCGCGGCTTCGAGACCGGCGATCTCGACGCCTGCAACACCTTCAAGGGCAATATCTGAGCCTGATAAAGCGGATGCACGCATAAGCCGAATTCATGAGCGCATGAATTCGGCTTTTCCTTTTCCGTTTTTGCTTTTCCTGTCCCGATTTTTGCCTTATCCCGGCTCTCTTGCCCGAATTTCTGGTGATTTTGCACGAATTTTGACGAGGAACGCGCCATGCATGCGCCGGTGGATGCTGTGAAGGATGATATCCGGGACAATTCCTGGATGGGCCATATCAAGGCCACGCTGGCGCTCGGCATTCCGCTGATCGGCGCGCAGCTGGCCCAGCTCGGCATTCATACCACCGATGTGGTGATCGTTGGCCAGCTTGGCGCGGAAAAGCTTGCGGCCATGGTGCTGGCCGGGCAGTTCCTGTTCACCGTCTTCATTCTCGGCTCGGGTATCTCGATTGCGGTGATGCCGATGGTGGCGCAAGCCTTCGGGCGGGGGGATCCGGTCGCGATCCGCCGGTCGCTGCGCATGGGCCTCTGGGCGTCCATTCTCTACTGGCTGATCACCCTGCCGATCTATCTGAAGGCCGAGCCGATCCTGCTGCTTTTGAAGCAGAAACCGGATGTGGCAAGCCTTGCGGCGCATTACATCGCGGTTGCCGCCTTTGCCATGCTGCCCGGGCTTTTGTTTCTGGTGCTGCGCAGCCTTGTGAGTGCGGTCGGACGGGCAGGGGTGATCCTCTGGGTCACGATTGCCACGCTGGTTCTGAATGCATTCCTCGCCTATGGGCTGGTGCTCGGCCATTTCGGCCTGCCGAAAATGGGCATGCAGGGCGCGGCGATTGTCAGCTGCATCGTGCAATATGCCGGGCTTGCGGTGCTGATCGCCTATATCCAGCTGATCGAGACCCGCAAATACGAGCTCTTCGTGCGCTTCTGGCGGCCGGACTGGCATGCCTTTGGCGAGGTGGTGAAGCTCGGCCTGCCGATTGGCATCACGGTTCTGGCGGAAGTGAGCCTCTTCACCGCCGCCTCGCTGATGATCGGGTCTATCGGCACGATGGAACTGGCCGCCCACGGGATCAGCCTGCAGCTGGCCTCGATTGCCTTCATGATCCCGCTCGGGCTGTCGCAGGCCGCAACCGTCCGGATCGGCGTGGCACATGGGCAGAAGGATTTCGATGCGCTGGTGAAGGCATCGATCACCGTCATTGCGATCGCCGGGCTGATCGCGCTCTGCGGCGGGGCGATGCTGATCCTGAAACCGGTCTATTTCGCGAGCTTCTATGTCAGCGCCGACAATCCGGATACGCCGGAGCTTCTGCGCATTGCCCGCAATTTGGTGATTGTCGCCGGGATCTTCCAGCTGGTGGACAGCATTCAGGCGATAGCGAGCGGCCTGCTGCGCGGGCTGAAGGATGCGAGCGTGCCGATGGTGCTGGCGCTGATTGCCTATTGGCCCATCGGCTTCGGCCTTGCCTGGGTCTTTGCATTTCCGCTTGGCTACCGCGAGCTCGGCGTCTGGTTCGGCTTCCTCATGGGCCTCGGCACCGCCTGCCTCTTCCTCTGCACCCGGTTTTACATCCTCGTGCAAAGGGAGCGGCGCTTGCTGGCCTGATGGCGAAGGCTGTCGTTGCCGGTGAAAAAAGCCCTGCCGGAATGTTCTGGCAGGGCCTTACTGGACAACAAATATGAATGTCTCGAACATGCAAGAGCCCGTCTGAAGAAGAGGACTGATCGGGTTACCAGTAGACGCTCAACTGTTCGTCCGTGAGATCGATGAAATAGCCAAGGTCCAATGAAACACCCGCAGAGTTTGAATCACTTTGAATGGCCAACTGTTGTCTGGTCTGTGTCTCTCTGACACTGCCGTCTTCGTTATACATTGTTACCGTGCCATCCGCTTTCATTTCCGCAACAACCCTGCCCTGGCTGTCTTTCTGTTGGAAGGCGTTGATCTTGATATCGCCGTTTTCATCCGTTCGAAGTGATGCTCCAGCAACTGGGGAAGCAAGGCCTAATTCAAATCTGATGCTATCTTCTGATCTTTTTGCCCAGTAAATATCTTGTTCTACCGATTTCTTTACTATTTCTAATTTTTCATCGATACGCTGTTGACGTGTGTTAATATATTCCTGTTCAAGATCTTTGTATCCTTTTGATTTTGCCCATTCTATCTGGTCATCGATTTTTGCCGCGATTTTTGCCGGGTCTACCATTTTTCTGTAATCTTCTATATGATTCAGGAGATTATTATTCCGGACTACACTGATCAGAAAACCCATTGTTTTTTTTGATTTCGCAATACTGTCTTCCCATGTTCCCTGATCGTTGAAGATGTGGCTTAGCATATAGACATTCCCGGCAAATCGTTCTGCTGCGGAAGTCAGTGTGTAGTCGCCACCTGCGTCCATACCGGCGCTCTCACCCGGTGCTATTGCCGGTTTCTTTTCACTGGTTGGCGGGGCTGCATTCGCATTCCGCTGTGCTGAAAGAATTCGATCAATTTCGTCCGTGGCACCGGTGGCGGATTTCCGATTCATCAGATCGCCCGCCCTGAGAAGGGAAAGGGCAATGGATGCGCTGCCTGATATCTGCATTGTCATATACTCCCTTGCTTGGGTTGGAGATCATGTAAATTACACCTTAAATTGAATACAAATAGGTTAAAAAGTGGTTTATTGATGAATAAAATAAGTATATCTATAATAAAAATTATTAATTATAACCAAATACTAGCTGAATCTATGGGTGAAAAATTCCATTGATTAAACCATAAATTGATAACATTCTGCCCTCTCAACAGAGGGAGAGGGAAAATGTTTATACCTGGAATGACAATTACTTGGGTTGCAACCAATTATGACGAGAAGGTTGTCGGGAGCAGTGGCGACCAAAATTTCTGGTTCGGCGGTCACTGGTGGTCTGGGATTGAATACACCAGTTCAACCCGGAGTGGCTGGATGGATATTGATGGCGGTGATGGCACCGATTCCATCATTCTTGCCAGCAATTCCTATTATATGTTCACCGCTGCGAAGCTGCGTTCGATGAAGAATGTTGAAGTTCTCTACGGCATCGACACGCGGGGTGATCCCATCTATTTCATGAACAAGCTTGACCTGAAATATGAGAACAAAATCATCAGCATGGTCAATATTGAAGGGTTTTACGGAAACGACAGCAACAACGAGTTCATCGGGTCCGATTTCGCAGAAAAAGTATATGGCAATGGCGGTGCCGATACTATTTTCGGCAATGGCGGAGATGATCAACTCTACGGCGACATGGGTTCATATAACTTCAATTATAACTTCAATCTGTATGGCTACCACGATCCAAAAGATATGGGCGACTATATCGATGGTGGTAGTGGGAATGACTTTATTGATGGTCAGGAAGGGGATGATACGCTGCTAGGCGGTGAGGGTGATGATGTTATAGAGGGCGGACAGGGGAATGACACCATCTACGGCGGCGCGGGCGCTGACAAGCTCAAGGGCGGGGATGGTGACGATACGCTCTATGTCGATGCGGATGATACCGAAGTAGACGGAGGGAGCGGCAACAATATCATCCGGTTGGACCCGACCAGTTCTGGCGGCCCGATCAACCTGTCGTCTTTCCACGCCAAGTTTACCAATATTTCCGGCTTTTCCGGCGGCAGCGGCAATGATGTGATCAATGGCACCGATGGCAGTGACACTCTCATGGGTGCGGATGGCAATGACACCCTTAGCGGCGGCAAGGGCAATGACAAGCTCTATGGAGACAATGGCAACGATACGCTGAGCGGCGGCGAAGGCGATGACCTGCTGGATGGTGGCGCAGGTATTGATACCGCGTCGTTTGCGGACCTTGCCACCGGCATCACGGCCGACCTTTCCCTGAAGACTGCGCAGCAGATTGGATCAACGGGGCTCGATACGCTCACCAATATCGAAAATATCATTGGCACTGCCTTCGGCGACAAGCTGACTGGCGATGCGGGCGACAACACTCTCCAGGGCGGGGCAGGCAATGATACGCTCATCGGCGGTCTCGGGAATGACATACTGGATGGTGGTGCGGGAAATGATACCGCAAACTATACCGGCATGACTTCGGGTGTTACCGTCAACCTCTCGCTCTCAGGCGCGCAGAACACCGGCGCTGGCGGCTATGATACGCTCATCAGCATCGAAAATCTGAGCGGCACCAGCTACCAGGACACGCTGATCGGCGATGGCAATGCCAATACAATCAACGGTTGGGCGGGCAAGGACACGATTATCGGCGGACGCGGCAATGATATTCTGACGGGCGGCAGCGGCGCGGACAGCTTCCGCTTCTCCGCAGGGGACGGTCTCGACAAGATTACCGATTTCAGCATTGCAGATGGTGACCGTATCGTTCTGGATGCTGCCTCATATGGCATCGCGGCGGGTTCCGCGATCTCGAGTTACCTCGCCTTTGGTTCTGCTGCCACGAAGGCCGATCACGGCTATTTCATTGTGAACGATAACGGCGTCTGGTGGGATGCGGACGGAAGCGGGGCAGGTGCCGCGCAGCAAATGATCCAGTTTGCCGCAGGGACTGTCTCCAATCTGAACGCAAGCCAGTTTCTGTTTGCCTGAGCTCAAATGAGGCAATAAAAAAGCCCGCGAAATGCGGGCTTTTTCAATGGGCTGGCGGTTGAACTCAACGTTCCGCGAGAGCCGGTTCACCCTTCTTTTCACGCACCAGATTGATGAAGCGGCGGAAGAGGTAGTGGCTGTCCTGCGGGCCGGGGGAGGCTTCCGGGTGGTGCTGCACGGAAAAGACCGGCTTGCCCACAAGCCGCAGGCCGCAATTCGTGCCGTCGAACAGGGAAACGTGAGTCTCCTCAACGCCTTCCGGGAGGGAGTTCGAATCCACCGCGAAGCCGTGGTTCATCGAGACGATTTCCACCTTGCCGGTCGTGTGATCCTTCACCGGATGGTTCGCGCCGTGATGGCCCTGATGCATCTTCGAGGTCTTCGCGCCAAGCGCGATGCCGAGCATCTGGTGGCCGAGGCAGATGCCGAACAGCGGCAAGCCGCTTTCCACCAGCTTGCGGATTGCCGGAACCGCGTATTCACCGGTCGCGGCCGGATCTCCCGGGCCGTTCGAAAGGAACACGCCATCCGGCTTCAAGGCCAGAACCTCTTCGGCCGAGGTGGTGGCCGGAACCACGGTCACCTTGCAGCCGAGGCCGGAGAAGAGGCGCAGGATATTGCGCTTCACGCCGAAATCCATCGCCACGATGTGATAGGCGGCATCCTTGTCGCCCAGCGTCGACACGCCTTCGTTCCACACCCAGGGCTGCTCCATCCAGGTGGAGGACTGGCCGGAGGTCGCGACCTTTGCGAGGTCGAGGCCTTCAAGGCCGCTCCAGGCCTTGGCTTCCGCCTTGAGCGCATCGAGATCGAACACGCCGTTCGGATCATGGGCAATCACCGCATTCGGCATGCCGTTTTCGCGGATCCAGACGGTGAGCGCGCGCGTATCGATGCCGCAGAGGCCGATCACGCCGCGGGCCTTCAGCCAGGCATCGAGATGCTTGGCCGCCCGGTAATTCGAGGGATCGGTGATATCGGCCTTGAAGATCACGCCGACGGCGCCATGGCGGGCGGCGGGCGTCAGGTCTTCGATGTCTTCCTCGTTGGTGCCGACATTGCCGATATGCGGAAAGGTGAAGGTGACGATCTGGCCGAGATAGGAGGGATCGGTGAGGATTTCCTCATAGCCGGTCAGCGCCGTGTTGAAGCAGACTTCCGCCTGCACCTTGCCGGTCGCGCCGATGCCGAAGCCTTCGATGACAGTGCCATCGGCAAGAACGAGCATGGCGGTATGCTTGGGTTTCGTCCAGGGTGCGGTCGCGGTCATCTTTATCCCTTTTCCGGCCGGCGGCCCTGTTCGGGAGGAAACAGGGCGGCAGGCGCAAATCGCGTGTCGCAACGAAAATCGCGCGTGAATAGGCGCGCGGGCAACCCGCGTTGACATGTGCCTGATGCTGATTTTCGTGCAGGTGATGGTAGATAGTCAGAAAGACACCGGGGGTCAATCGGCTAAAAGCGCGGAAATCCAAGTTTCCCAACCCATTTCGCTTCGGCTTGCGGCTTTTGCCCATCACGCCTATGTAAGGGGCACTTTAGATGCATGCGCCGCGCCAGGGAGCGCGCGCCAGCCCGGAGACAGAAGATGCGTGACCAGCTCACCGCCGCCCTCAAGGACGCCATGAAGGCCAAGGACAGCCTCAGGCTCTCCACCATTCGCCTCATCCAGTCCGCGATCAAGGATCAGGATATCGCCCAGCGCACCGCCGGCAAGGAGCCGCTCGCCGATGGCGAAATCCTGCAGCTGATGGCAAAGCTCGTGAAGCAGCGCGAGGAATCCGCGCGTATCTATGAAGAAAACGCCCGCCCGGAACTGGCGGAAAAGGAACGCGCCGAAATCGCCGCGATTGCCGCCTTCATGCCGAAGCAGCTTTCTGAAGACGAGACCCGCGCGGCCATCGAAAAGGCCATTGCCGAAACCGGCGCATCCGGCATCAAGGATATGGGCAAGGTGATCGCGGCCCTGCGCGCCGCCTATGCCGGCCAGATGGATTTCGGCAAGGCCTCCGGCATCGTCAAGGACATGCTGAAGTAAACAAGGTTCAGCGAAGGCGGCGGTTTATTCCGCTGCCTTCATCTGGCTCTCCATATAAAAGCGCAACACGGCGTTGATGCGGCTCTGATAGCCCGGCCCATCCTTCTTGAAGAACGCGAGGATATCATCGTCGAGGCGTATCGAAACAGCGCGCTTGACCTTCGGCACAACCCAGCGCGCCTTCGACCAGTCGACTTCCCAACCCACCCAATCCGGATCGTCGGCGAGCCTGGCCTCCAGTTCCTCATCCGTCATAGCCTTGACGCGAGCCCAATCCGTGCGATCTTCGCCACGGGCTATCATCTCCTCAATCTCGGCTACCGAATATCGTTTGATGTTTTTGTCGTTCACTGCGATGCGCCCTTCTCGCTGAAATGATACGGCAGATTTGTCCTCGCATTACAAAAATGATTGTTACATAAGAAAATTCGTCCCGGCAGATGGCGCGGTATCGTATTTCGCCATTCCGTTCGGATGAAAACACCACATGGCTTGTCGCCAGCAACCGGAATGCACGCAAAAAGTCGATTTCGTGCTTTTGGAGGTTCTTGAGGCGTTTCACCTCATCCCACTCGAAACCTGTGAACTGTGGATCGTCAACAATCATCTCGAATGTCCATACAAGTGTATATACAGCCGTTGCGGCTGTCAACAGGAGTCGAAAATAAGAATTTACTAACACAAATTATGTGCATGTGAATAGCGGGCATGCTTTTCTCGTCTTTCTGGTGCCGGGCGGGGAATGGTCCTATATGGTGGGGCTGAGACCTGAGGTGCCCATGCGTTTTTCCAATGCCTTTCTCGATGAGATCCGCGACCGCGTTCCGATTTCGGACGTGATTGGCCGTCGTGTGACCTGGGATCGGAAGAAGACCAATGCGTCGCGCGGGGATTACTGGGCCTGCTGCCCGTTCCATGGCGAAAAGTCGCCGAGCTTTCATTGCGAGGATCGCAAGGGCCGCTACCATTGCTTCGGCTGCGGGGTTTCCGGTGATCATTTCCGGTTTCTGACCGATCTCGAGGGCCTGAGCTTTCCGGAAGCTGTGCAGCAGATGGCCGATCTTGCAGGCGTTGCCATGCCGCAGCCGGACCCGCAGGCCGAGAAGCGCGAGAAGGAGCGCACATCGCTGCTCGATGTGATGGAGCTCGCGACCCGCTTCTTTCAGGATCAGTTGCAGGCGGCGATTGGCGCGAAGGCGCGCGCCTATCTGCGCGAGCGCGGGCTGACGGGCCGCACCATCGAGACCTTCCGTCTGGGTTACGCACCTGACAGCCGCAATGCGCTCAAGGAATTTCTGGCGGGCAAGGGCATCCCGAAGGAGCAGATCGAAGCCTGCGGTCTGGTGGTGCATGGGCCGGATATTCCGGTTTCCTATGACCGTTTCCGCGACCGCATCATGTTTCCGATCCTCTCTGCCCGCGAACGGGTGATCGCCTTCGGTGGTCGTGCGATGGCACCGGATGCGCCTGCGAAATATCTGAATTCGAACGAGACGGAGCTGTTCCACAAGGGCAATGTGCTGTTCAACTTCACCCGCGCCCGCAAGGCCTTGCAGGGGGCGGATGGCGCGGGCACGGTGATTGCCGTTGAAGGCTATATGGATGTGATCGCGCTTCATCAGGCGGGCGTGCAGAATGCGGTTGCCCCGCTGGGCACGGCACTTACCGAAAACCAGCTTGATCTGCTTTGGCGGATGACCAGCCAGCCGGTTCTGTGTTTCGATGGTGATGGAGCAGGCATTCGCGCCGCCAACCGTGCGCTCGATCTGGCGCTGCCGCATCTGAAGCCCGGGCGCTCGGTCGCCTTTGCGCTTTTGCCCGATGGCAAGGACCCGGATGACCTCGTCAAGCATGATGGCCGCGCGCCCTTTGACCGGGTGATCGAACAGGCGAAGCCGCTGGCCGAAATGCTCTGGAGCCGCGAAACCGCCGCCAACAATTTCGATACGCCGGAAAAGCGCGCCGAGCTGGAAGCACGGCTGAAGCAGATTGTCTCGGTGATTGCCGATGAAAATGTGCGCCGCCATTACCAGCAGGATGTGCGCGACCGGCTGAACGCCTTCTTTCAGGGCGCGTCGCAGGCGCGCAATCCGGGCCGGGGGCGGCAGGGCGGCGACAGGCAGGGCAATGGCCGCCGCGGCGGGCCCGGCCAGCCGGCACTTGGACCGGCTGCGGCGGGAACGGGCCTGATTTCCGACCGGCTGACCGGTTCGGTGATGGTGCGCGGCGATACCGAACAACCGAAGCTGCGCGAGGCGGTGCTGGCGCTCACCGTGATCAATCATCCGCAATTGCTGCGGGAGGATTATGACGAAATCGCCCACATCGATTTCAGCCATCGCGAATTGCAGCGGCTATGGTCGTCGCTGATCGGCGAGGCGGCCAATGCCGGGCGCTTCCTCTCGCGCGAATATATTCACGAGCGGCTGGAGGCACAGGGCTTTGGCGCGCTCGTCAAGTCCCTCGACCAGCAGATCCGCAATGCCCGTCTGTGGACGGCGACCGTTGAGGCCGCCCCTGAAGATGCCCGCGAGGGCTATAATCAGGCGCTTGCCTTCCACAAGCGCACCCGCGCGCTGCGCTGGCAGAAGATCGAGCTGGAGCGCGAGATCGCCGAGGCGACCGAGGCGGAAGATGCCGAGCGCGTCGACCGCCTCATGCGCACCCTGCAGGAAGTGCATCTCGAAGGACTGCGGCTTGAAAATCAGGACGCGATCATCGATGGCTTCGGCATTCTCTCCGGCCGGGTCAAGGGCGCTGCCACCAGCGCCCATTGACCATTCGGGTTGCCTTATGCGGAGGCGTAGAAATCCTTGAAGCGCTCGCGCAATGTGAGCTTGGAAATCTTGCCGGTCGCCGTCATCGGCAGGGCATCGATGAAGACCACGTCCTCCGGCACCTGCCATTTTGCCATGCGGCTCGCAATTGAGGTACGTACGTCATCTGCGCTCACCTCCGCACCTGCCGCCTTGACCACGCAGAGCAGCGGACGTTCCGACCATTTCGGATGGAAGACGGCAATCGCTGCCGCCGCCGTCACGCCGGGGCAGGAGAGGGCCGCCGATTCCAGCTCCAGCGAGGATATCCACTCGCCGCCGGACTTGATCAGGTCTTTCGATCGGTCAACGATTTCCATCTCGCCGGTCGGATGGATCACCGAGACATCGCCGGTGCGGAACCAGCCTTCCTCGTCAAAGGCGGCTGCCGTACCCTTGGCGTCATTGTAGTAACCGGAGGTGACATAGGGGCAGCGGATCAGCAGATCCCCGCGCGAAACACCGTCATGCGGCAGGCGCTTGCCATTTTCATCCACCAGTTTCAGTTCGGTCGTCCAGGTGGGCACGCCCTGGCGGAGCTTGCGCGGATTGGCATTGGCAGGGCCGTTGATGATGTCGGCCGTCGTGGTTGTCGAGACCGGGCTTGTCTCCGTCATACCCCAGCCCTGTACGGCGCGGATTCCAAATTCTTCCATCGCCTTCAGCAAAGGCATGGTCAGCGCGGCGCCGCCGATCAGGCCATGTTCCAGCGTGGCGGGCTTGCGGCCCTGCTTGCGGATTTCCTCCATCAGCATGCCCCAGACGGTCGGCACGCCGAAATTGGTGGTCACGCCTTCGTCATCCATCAGTCCGAAGACAGATGCGCCGTCGAGCCGCGAACCGGGCAGCACCATGGATGTTCCGGTGAGGAAGCAGGAATAGGGCAGCCCCCAGGCATTGACATGGAAGAGCGGCACCACGGCGAGGATCCTCTTGTCCGAACCGAACATCTTCAGAAGGGCCAGCATCTTGCTCAGCGCATGCAGGATCTGCGAGCGGTGGCTGTAAAGCACGCCCTTGGGATTGCCGGTGGTGCCGGATGTGTAGCAGAGCGCGCAGGCGGTGTTTTCCGAAAACTCCGGCCAGTCGAACAGGCCGCTGTCCTTCTCCGCCGCAATCAGCGTTTCGTAGTCCAGAGTGCCCTCTGGCGCATCGGAGGGAAGCGGTCCGTCCGCCATGGCCACGAAGCGGGTTCCCTTGGCAAGCGATGGCGCAAGGGTTGCCACCTGCGCTGTCAGCACCGTATCGAAAAACAGGATACTGTCTTCCGCATGGTTTGCGATCCAGCTGATCTGTTCGGGAAAGAGGCGGGGATTGATCGTGTGGCAGACGGCGCCGATGCCGGCCAATGCATAATAGAGTTCCAGATGCCGGTTGCTGTTGAAGGCGATCGTCCCCACCCGGTCGCCGGGTTTTACGCCCAGCCTGATCAGTGCATGGGCCAGTTGATGCACGCGGGCATGGATTTCCCGAAACGTGTAGCGGCTCCGCTCGCCCGCCGCGTTGGCAGAAACAACCGTGCTCTCGGGATAGGCCCGTGCCGCATGTTCCAGAATGCCGCTCACCAGCAGCGGCCGATCCATCATAAGTCCCTGAAGCATGAGATCCTCCCAGATCGTTGTAATTTATAATTTAATTTCAAAATTCATGCGAATATTATTCGTAATTCAGGGTGTGCCGGTTTGCAATATTGTCCGCTGTCGCAACCGTGGACAAAATCTTGCTGATAACGACATTTTTGCCCTGCGCTTCGCCGCGAAGACTTGTATGGGCTGTTGCAGTTCATGCTAGTCTCCGGCCCGGTTTGATGCCGAATCCGGTGAGATTTGACGTGAAATCCAGTGAACGCGACGATTTTTGCGAGGAATTTCCGATGACGGACGCCTTTTTGACCCATTTGCGCAGCGAGCTGGCCGGTTTGAAGGAGGCGGGGCTTTACAAGAGCGAGCGGGTGATCACCTCCAAGCAGGCCGGATCGATCCACACAGAGGATGGCCGCGCGGTTCTGAATTTCTGCGCCAACAACTATCTCGGCCTCGCCGATAATGAAGAGATTGCCGATGCCGCAGCAAAGGCGCTCGACCGTTACGGCTATGGCATGGCGTCCGTGCGCTTCATCTGCGGCACGCAGGAAGAGCACAAGCAGCTGGAAGCGCGCATTTCCCGCTTTCTCGGTCTCGAAGACACGATCCTCTATTCCTCCTGCTTCGATGCCAATGGCGGCCTGTTCGAAACCCTGCTCGGCGAGGAGGATGCGATCATCTCCGATGCGCTGAACCATGCCTCGATCATCGATGGCGTGCGCCTCTCCAAGGCGAAGCGGTTCCGCTATGCCAACAATGACATGGCTGCGCTGGAGGAAGAGCTGAAGAAGGCGGAAGGCAGCCGTTTCAAGCTGATCGCCACGGATGGCGTTTTCTCGATGGACGGCATCATTGCCAATCTGCAGGGGGTCTGTGATCTCGCCGAAAAATACGGTGCCATGGTGATGGTGGATGACAGCCACGCTGTCGGTTTCGTCGGCAAGCATGGCCGTGGCTCGGCGGAATATTGCGGCGTGGAAGGCCGGGTGGACATCATCACCGGCACGCTCGGCAAGGCGCTGGGTGGTGCTTCCGGCGGCTATACCTCGGGCAAGGCGGAAGTGGTGGACTGGCTGCGCCAGCGCTCGCGGCCCTATCTCTTCTCCAACACGCTGGCGCCGGTGATTGCGGCCGCCTCCCTGAAGGTCTTCGATATCATCGAAAACGGCGATGCGCTGCGCGAGCGGCTGTTTGCCAATGCCGATCTCTTCCGCCGCGAAATGACCAGGCTCGGCTTCACGCTGGCGGGCGAGGGGCATCCGATCATTCCGGTGATGCTGGGAGAGGCGAAGCTCGCCCAGGAATTTGCCGCGCGGATGCTTGAAAAGGGCGTCTATGTGGTGGGCTTCTTCTTCCCCGTCGTGCCGCGCGGCCAGGCCCGCATCCGCACCCAGATGTCGGCGGCGCATACGCGGGCCGATGTGGAGCGCGCGATTTCCGTGTTCGCCGAGGTGGGCAGGGAACTGGGTGTAATTTAACGTTTTCGAGGGCTTTGCCCCTCATCCCCCTGCCGGGACCTTCTCCCCATCAGGATGGGGAGAAGGAGGCAGGAGGTCAGCCGCTCGGTCCCTTCGCCCCGCATGCGGGGAGAAGGTGGCGGCAGCCGGATGAGGGGCCATATCTGATCAAAGGAGTCATTCCATGACCAACATGATGCGCGCACTGGTGAAGGCGAAGCCCGAGACGGGGCTGTGGATGGAGCATGTGCCGGTGCCGGAGCCGGGGCCGAGCGATGTGCTGATCCGCGTGAAGAAATCTGCGATCTGCGGCACGGATGTGCATATCTGGAACTGGGACCAGTGGGCGCAGAAAACCATTCCGGTGCCGATGGTCGTCGGCCACGAATTCGTCGGCGAGATTGCCGAAGTGGGTTCGGCTGTGACCAAGTATCATGTCGGCGAACGGGTTTCCGGCGAAGGCCATATCGTCTGCGGCAAGTGCCGCAACTGCCGGGCGGGCAGGGGGCATCTGTGCCGCAATACGCTCGGTGTCGGTGTCAACCGTCCGGGCTCCTTCGGCGAGTTCGTCTGCATCCCGGAAGCCAATGTCGTGCCGATCCCGGAAGAGGTGCCGGATGAAGTGGCGGCGATCTTCGATCCCTTCGGCAATGCCGTTCACACCGCACTCTCCTTCGATTGCGTCGGCGAGGACGTGCTGGTGACCGGGGCAGGTCCGATCGGTATCATGGGGGCGATGGTGGCCAAGCGCGCCGGTGCCCGCAAGGTGGTGATCACCGATATCAATCCCGTGCGTCTCGATCTCGCCCGCAAATGCGGCATCGATTATGTGGTGGACGCCTCCTCGCAGAAGCTCGAGGATGTGATGCGCGAAATCGGCATGAAGGAAGGCTTCGACGTGGGGCTGGAAATGTCCGGCGCGCCGCCCGCCTTCCGCTCGATGATCGACACGATGAACAATGGCGGCAAGATTGCCATTCTCGGCATCGCGCCCGAAGGCTTCGGCATCGACTGGAACAAGGTGATCTTCAAGATGCTGCATCTGAAGGGCATCTATGGCCGCGAAATGTTCGAGACCTGGTACAAGATGATCGCCTTCGTGCAAGGCGGGCTGGACCTTTCGCCGCTCATCACCCACCGCATCTCCATCAACGAGTTCCGCGACGGGTTTGAAGCCATGCGCTCCGGCAATTCCGGCAAGGTGGTGATGGACTGGTGACGATGTTGCATTTCGCACAATAAAATGAAAGAATAAAGGATATTATAAATTAATTGAGTCCGCTGCATCAATGGAACACGGTGGAGGCAGGTATGGTGAAAGTACGCCTTTTCAACGAAGGAGAATACCAAGCCTTTTGCCTGCCACCCGGATTCGAGGTTGATGCAAAGGAGTTTACAGTCGAATGGGTTGGCGACGCACTGCTCCTCAAGCCCGTAGTGGATGAAACTCCTTTTGGACACGAGGTGGAAATCGAGACAGATCCGGGCGACAAGAAGTAAACAGGCTTCAATGCGTGAACCGAACTCGAAATTGTCTCATCCCGAAATCGTGGTTTTCGATGAAAACCCTGATCCCGCAGATCAGGAGCGCCTTCTGGCGCTTTTGGATGAGGACAATCGCCGGAAATCCGGCATCGTTGATCAAAGCGATATCGCAATTTTGCTCCGTGACCCTCAGACGGCCGAAGTGGTTGGTGGGCTCTGGGCGGAGGATGATTATGCATGGGTCTTCATCAAATATCTTGTCGTGCCTGAACAATGGCGCGGTATCGGGCTGGGTGCGCGAATGCTCGAACACGCTGAAATGATTGCTCGCGCAAGAGGGCGGGTCGGCCTCTGGCTCAATACCTTCGATTTTCAGTCACGTGGATTTTACGAGAAGGTCGGTTTCGCTGCTTTTGGTCGTCTCGAGGGCACCAATGAACATGATGGTCAGACGTTTCTCTGCAAAAGGTTCTAGTCTCTGAACCCTCCCGCGAAACCTTTCGCCGCTTGCCCTTGTTTTGGAGTGTCTGCTGCCTAAATAAGTGTGACAGTGAGGCTCGCTTGTCTGGCCATGCCGGGAAGAGGGGCCTTGGACCCTGTTTTTTACCGAATCCGGCGAAAGTTCTGCGGAAAAGCTTGACGGGGCCGAAAAATCTGGGAATCACCATGGCTGAATGGGATTGGTGGAACTGGCTTGACTTTGCAAGGCGGACGGCTGGTGAAACGGATTCGCGGAATTGCCCGGGGCCACGCTTCGGGGTCGTGGTTAATCATAGATTAAACGTCCTCCCTTTAGGTGAAGGATAGTGATTCGCGGCGGTGCACCGGGAACGGTGTCCGGGGTCCGGCAGAGACCTTTGCGAATGATGGATTAGGCGTCAGGGAAAGCGACTGAATATGGCAACCAAGGTCAAAGAAAACGAAGAAGCAGAAGTCGAACGCGATGGCGCGACGGACGGACCGCTTCTCGATCTTTCCGACGACGCGGTCAAGAAGATGATCAAGGCCGCCAAGAAGCGCGGCTATGTGACCATGGACGAGCTGAATTCGGTGCTGCCTTCGGAAGAGGTAACCTCCGAGCAGATCGAAGACACCATGGCCATGCTTTCCGACATGGGCATCAATGTCGTGGAAGACGAGGAAGTCGACGAGAACGCCGCCGAAAGCGACGACGGTGACGATGACGGCGAAGCCGAAGGTGGCGATGTCGTCGCCGCGACCGGTACCTCGCTTGCCACCGCAAAGCGCAAGGAACCGGCTGACCGTACCGACGATCCCGTGCGCATGTATCTGCGCGAAATGGGCTCGGTCGAGCTTCTGTCGCGTGAAGGCGAAATCGCGATTGCCAAGCGTATCGAGGCTGGCCGCGAAACCATGATCGCCGGTCTTTGCGAAAGCCCGCTGACCTTCCAGGCGCTGATCATCTGGCGCGACGAGCTGAATGAAGGCACGACGCTGCTGCGCGAGATCATCGATCTCGAAACCACCTATTCCGGCCCCGAGGCCAAGGCTGCCCCGCAGTTCCAGAGCCCGGAAAAGATCGAGGCAGACCGCAAGGCCGCCGAAGAGAAGGAAAAGGCCAAGCGCTCGCGCTCCATGTCCATGGGCGATGACGACATCACCAATGTGGGCGGCGAGGGCCTGCCCATCGAGGAAGAGGAGGAGGATGACGACGAGTCCAACCTCTCGCTCGCCGCGATGGAAGCCGAGCTGCGCCCGCAGGTCATGGAAACGCTGGACCTGATTGCCGAGACCTACAAGAAGCTGCGCAAGCTGCAGGACCAGCAGGTGGAAGCCCGCCTTGCCGCCACCGGCGCGCTTTCTTCCACGCAGGAGCGTCGCCTCAAGGAGCTGAAGGATCAGCTGATCACGGCCGTGAAGTCGCTCTCGCTCAACCAGAACCGCATCGACAGCCTTGTCGAGCAGCTCTACGACATTTCCAAGCGCCTGATGCAGAACGAAGGCCGCCTGCTGCGCCTTGCCGAAAGCTATGGCGTGAAGCGCGAAAGCTTCCTCGAGCAGTATCAGGGCGCCGAGCTTGATCCCAACTGGATGAAGTCGATTGCCAATCTGGCCGCTCGCGGCTGGAAGGAATTTGCGAAGTCGGAAAACAACACGATCCGGGAAATCCGTCAGGAAATCCAGAATCTGGCCACCGAAACCGGCATTTCCATCGCCGAATTCCGCCGCATCGTCTCGATGGTGCAGAAGGGTGAGCGCGAGGCACGCATCGCCAAGAAGGAAATGGTGGAAGCCAACCTTCGTCTGGTGATCTCGATCGCCAAGAAATACACCAATCGCGGCCTGCAGTTCCTCGATCTCATTCAGGAAGGCAATATCGGCCTGATGAAGGCGGTGGACAAATTCGAATATCGCCGTGGCTACAAGTTCTCCACCTATGCGACCTGGTGGATCCGGCAGGCGATCACCCGTTCGATCGCCGACCAGGCCCGCACGATCCGCATTCCGGTGCACATGATCGAAACGATCAACAAGATCGTGCGCACCTCGCGCCAGATGCTGCACGAGATCGGCCGTGAGCCGACCCCGGAAGAGCTGGCGGAAAAGCTGGCCATGCCGCTGGAAAAGGTGCGCAAGGTGCTGAAGATCGCCAAGGAGCCGATCTCTCTCGAAACCCCCGTGGGCGACGAGGAAGACAGCCATCTCGGCGATTTCATCGAGGACAAGAACGCGCTTCTGCCCATCGATGCCGCCATTCAGGCCAATCTGCGCGAAACCACCACCCGCGTGCTCGCCTCGCTCACCCCGCGTGAAGAGCGCGTGCTGCGCATGCGTTTCGGCATTGGCATGAACACCGATCATACGCTGGAAGAGGTGGGGCAGCAGTTCTCGGTTACCCGCGAACGTATCCGCCAGATCGAAGCGAAGGCCCTTCGCAAGCTCAAGCACCCCAGCCGCTCGCGCAAGTTGCGCAGCTTCCTGGACAGCTGATCGACCGGAAAGTCGACCTTGTAAAAAGACGCCATGCCTGCCGGTATGGCGTCTTTTTTGCGTGTGTTTCTGCTACCATGCGTGGTAATTCGCGCTGAACATATCCTTAACGTCACATGAACGCCGGGTTCCGATATCATTCAGGTTGAGAACGGTACTGTCTGATCATGGACAGAAGGCCGGTGCGGATGCTCCTCCGGCGAGATGATGGAGAGTTGGATGAAACGGATTTTGGCGCGTATCGGACTGGCCGCCCTGATGGCCGTTGGCACCTTCGGCGTGGTTGTGCCTGCGCATGCGGATGGCTTCAGCTTCGGCATCGAGATTGGCGAAGGTCACCGTCATCGGCCGCGGCCCTGGGATGGCGATGGCGAATGGGGCGGCGGTGGCTGGGATGGCGGAGACTGGGGCGGCGGTGGCTATGGCCGCCGTGGTTGCCGCCCGGAAGAAGCGGCTCGCATTGCCCGCTATGAGGGCCTGCGTCATGTGCGCATTGTCGATATCAGCCCGCGTCGTGTCGTTGTTGCGGGTCGTGACCGCTACGGCTGGACCCGTCTGGTTTTCGCAAATGTGCGGGGTTGCCCGCTGATCAGCCGCTGATCCACCAGCGGACCGTTTGACTTGCATTCCCTGCCTTACTGAAAACCCGCCGGAAACGGCGGGTTCTTTTTTATGTCCTGCTTGCGGCGGATGGCGGAAGGGGCGGATCGCAGGTCCGCCCGTCCAGCACCTTACTGCTTGATTTCAAAGGTGACGTTCACGGACACCGAATAGGTGTTTTCGCCGGGTGCCATCGGCACCGGCGCGGATATGGCAGTATCCTTTGCCATCATGGCCATCGGCACCGGCACGGGCGACGACAGGCTTTCATTGATATCGATGATCCGACCGAGGCTGACGCCTGCGGCATCGGCAATTTCCTTTGCCTTTTCAACCGCATCCTTGACGGCCTGTTTGCGGGCTTCGGAAAGGAGGGGCTTTGTGTCCTCGTTGGTGAAACGGATATCGCCGCCCTGATTGATGCCCATGGAAACGGAGGAATCGATCACTGCGCCTGCCTTTGCCAGATCATGCAGGCGGATGGTGAGCGAGTTGACGGTCTGGTAACCGACAAGCTGCGGCGCGGGCGAGCTGCTATCCATGCTTTGCGGATAGGAATAGACCGGCTGGATCGAGAAACCGGAGGTTTGCATGTCCTTGTCGGCGAGCCCATCGGCCTTCAGCTTTTCCAGAACAGCGCTCATGGCCTTGCTGTTGGCATCAAGCGATTCGCTGGCGCTCTTTTCCTGCTTCGTCACCGAAAGGGTGATGACGGCCATATCGGGCGTTGCCCGGGATTCGCCATTGCCGGAAACGGTAATGGTTGCCTCGCGCTTTGCCTCCTCGGCAAGGGCCGGAAGGGATGCGCCGATCAACGCACTGCCTGCAACGGCGGCAAGGACAACTGCACGCATAGTCGAATGGGCCATGGAGTTTGCTCTTTCTCTGAAACGGTTTCTTGATCGCAAGAGGCACAACACGTGCAAAAAGCGATGCTGAACATAACCATGACGTGCGATTGTGAAGCGATTGCGGCAAGCGCTTGCCGCCTGCCGGAAATTCCGCTAGAGCAGGGCCGCTTGCCGGAAACCATTGCGACAAGCCGCCTAACACGCGACCGGCAGGGCCTGTAGCTCAATGGTTAGAGCCGGCGGCTCATAACCGCTTGGTTGGGGGTTCGAGTCCCTCCGGGCCCACCAAACTCTCTTATGTGTTTGTTTTTAATGATTTTTCACTTCTCTGGTGCAGCTATGCGTTAGCCATTGTTTTTTTGGATTACGGTCAGACGAGCAGTATCACGTACCGCCAGTGCTTCAAGCCTGTACCTGCGGCCGAGAGCTTGTATGGAAATTTCGCAGTTGCGAGTCCAAGCACTCGGTTTGTTGGCCCATTCGCCTAGAGCGCAGTGACCTTCCAGCCGTATTTCGGATTTTCAATCATCCCACCTGGATTGACGCAGTCTACGATAACTTCAATGCCTTGGGCATTTGGCAGGTGGCGTTCTTCCGGAAACCATGGCCTGTTACCATCTACAGCGATAAGCAAACCGTCGCCGTCGCCGATCGCAGCGAATTTGTTCGAGGGGGGCGCTAGCGTTGTGAGACCAAAAACACGCGTGCTGTCGGAAACCAGCATTTCCACATTATCGGTGGGTAGGCCAATTTCACTTACGCATATAAGATCAGAGCCTTTGAAAGGCGTTTTTGAAGGCGGGCCATTGCGCCTGCGTCGACCAATCAGTTCGAGGATCGAACCATCGGGTCCATCGAAGTAAATGGATTTCGATTGCCAGTATCCTTCCAACACAAAGCAATCCAAGCCATCTCTGTCTCGCTGCAAGGCCGTTCTTTGCCTTAGCCAGTCTGCGGCCTCATCAAATTGTTCGTAGCTGACATTGAAGGCCAGATGAAGACTACCGCTTAGGACCCGATTTCCAGCAATCAATTGGATCCGACTCCAGCCTACCTTTATTGATGTTCCATCAATTTCAAGGTCAAGAACTTCACGAAAAAAGGATACGCTTGACCCGATGTCAGAAACGGGAAAAGTTGTTTTGAGGATTCGCATATTCACGAAACTCCATCACAGGGGAATACGGCAGAAGCGTTGCCGCAGGCCTTGTTATTTTAGAGCATGAAGCGCGCAGCAATCACGGTCCAGTATAGAAGACCAGATCAGAGGAATAAGGCGCTGTAAATATTAGATCGCCGGAAATGCTGCACGACGCGAATTTTCAGAAAGGTGAGCCACCGGCAAATCCTATTTAGTGCAACTTGTCCCTTGAACCCAGGTTCACTCCTGAGGTTGACTTCTCAGTAAATGGGGGCAGATAAAAGATATGCATTATAGGAACTGTGGTCTGGTCTTTTCTGTAGACCTAGTGACATCTGTAAAGGTTGAAAATCAACTCAAAATTCAGCGCAATAGCATTCCAAAATCAAGGGTGTGAAGATGTTTCAACTTCGTTTCCTCGGCTATTTGTCAGCCATACTCGTTGGCACACTGATAGTCTTCACCGGGATAGAGGTTATTGAATTTGGTGTGATGGGAATTGTGAGTGGTCCCTTAAAGTGGGGAGGCGGGTTGCTGATCTTGTTTTTCTTTGGAGTGTTTACAGCCCCGGTGGGCCTCCTTGGCAGATATCTGTGCGGCATGCTTCCATACGATCCGTTGCATGTAGCGTGCACGTCAGGCGCAGTTATTGCCCTTGTTTTGATGCCGTTCATTCAGCCACTGATTACTTCCGCTACGTGGGATAAGAACCTCCTCTCCTTCGCACTCGTCTATCTGCTCGCGGGAACCGTTGGAGGTTATGTCTGGTATCGCGTAGAATTCCGTTGCCGTTTTCTTGGTGCAGGAGCGTGAATGTGAAGAGTGGCGCTTCTGTCCGTCGCTGAATGATTTCCGAACGGGGATCCTCTGACGGTTTCAGGGAAAGCGAGTTGGGTAAATCCCATCCTGTTTGCAAAATCCTACAAGTTTCTGGCTGCGGCTGAAACTTTCGAGGTTCGCTTTACGGTGCCGCAACCCCGACTTGCCATTCTAATGTCCGGTCAAAACCCCTGTCATTACGCCAATCCCAGCAATGGCAAATATCAGCCCCATGACGAAAATGAATGGAAGTCCGGTTTCGAACGTTTGCTGAGGGGTTAGTCGTTTGCCACCCGGCTCTTCTCCTTCATATATTTCCGGCCCAAATTCATCATTGAAGTCCCAGTTTCGCTTTTGAAGATGGCGAAGCATTTTAATCCACTGGTACGCCGCCCATACAGCGAGGCCTCCCCCAATTGCCAAAAAGACAGGACCTATTATCTTATCGTCGGTGACCATTCGCTACCTTGGGTTTGGAAGAGCAATCTTTCGGATACCTACCAAATGTTCTGCTCAGATTATGTTAATCGGTATGCCCGCTCCCGACAACGGCAACAATAATTTCGGTTTCTGTACGAGGTAGACTTGCATCGCCTTTATTGCAGGACTTGCATTTCGACCAACCCAGAACATAGCTTTATCTTCAAGATTGAATTGCAGGGCTGAAATGACGCAAAAGCTTGTATCAAAAGACGGATTTACGGCACGCTTTGAGATGACGTTTAATCGAGATGACCCCAGAAATACCTACAGCGTTGTCCTGCCCAACGGCCGAAAATACTATGGAGAGTTCGCAAGGAAATTTGCGGCTAATGGTGACGACCACGATTTCTGGATCGGCCCATTCGGCGTTTCTGATCCTTGGTCTGTAGGGTATGCAGAAAAAGTGTTCTCAGCGGATGAGGCCGAATTCATCAAACAAGCGGTAATTGCATTGTTCATGGACAAGGAAGCACGAGAGTTAACGCCAGACGCAAAGAGCTATGGAGCGAAATTCCTCGGCAGCATCGAGTTCGCTGAGGATTGGATACGGATCGCAGACTAGCCTTTTGCGACGCGTTCTTTTCTTTTGCATAAGGGCAATTTCACGGTGGTAACGACCCAGAATAGACTTCCGGCAAAGCCGCCCACAGCGGCCGTATATCCGGCAAAAAGAAATGTATCAAACAAGTCGCTCAAAGACGCATCCTCTGGATTGGCTACTTGATGCAGGATGTAGAGCATCAGAAATATGCCCACTGGAGCCGACGCTATGATAACGCCGCCGAGAACCCAATTGCTCATCCTGTTGGCAATCCATCCATTTAATATGAGGATAGCAGGCGCTCCCAGCAAAAACGTGACAGGATACGCGTAGACGGTTGCAGTGGATATCGCAGCCACAACGATTCCATCAGCGGCGGTTTTTATCCCGCCAAGGATCAATATACCAAAGGCAAATACAAACGACGCGATTAGCGGCACTAATAAAACCGCTACAGCGATGCGCCACAAAGGCAGATTTTCCGAGACCTGAAGTGCCATAGGTTGCTTTCATATCATCAAGACGCTGCAGCATCAAACCGGTTATCGAAATGGATGGCACCAGTTCCTTCGGGCAAACCGCAAACCAAAGTATTTGTTTTTAAAAAGCTTTCCCACGCCCTCCGGGCCCACCAAACTCTCTTATGTGTTTGTTTTTAATGATTTTTCACTTCTCTCTTGCGGTGATCCGAGAACTGACTTCTCACGAGTTGGGGTCTCCGGCGAACCTGGCACAGTTCTGTCCTACGAAATCTCTGCGGTGCAAAACTGCTGCCTGCTGGAGCTAAACCGGGAATATGGGGGCGAAGCCGCCGCCGGGGGTGCGGAAATTCGTCGTTTGTCCCTGATAGATGCGGGCGGCGGTCATCAGCAGATCGCCATCGTAGGTGTAAAGTCTGATGTCCATCTTCTGATGCGCATCGACGGCACCATTTTTCACCAGACGTTCGCTGGGCGGAATGAGGCTCTGGGCGATATAGTCGTGTTCCAGAATATTGGCCCAGGTCGATTTCGTGAGCTTGTCACCGCGATAGACGGCTTTTCCGCCATGCCCAGCGAGTGGCTTGAAGAACAGGGTCTTGCGGTTGGCCCAAAGCGTTTCCGCATTATCGGGGGTCACCGGTGTGGATTGCGGTATGGCACGCAAAATCTCGATATCGCCCGCAGACACGCCAAGTTCTGCCAGACGTTCAGGATCCGACAGCCAGACAAGATTGCGCTTGTTGGCCAGCAGGGCGTGATGGTGCGGGCCGGGCGAGATCACGGCTGCGGATGCGATATAGGCCTCCCGGAGCGCCCGGCTGGCCGGAGCCTCGAGTTCGAAATCCACCAGCCGGTTGTAAACCAGATCGATGACGGTTTCGCCAAGCATCAACGCGTGTCCGTCAAAGTTGAGTTCGGAAGGATTGCAGATGAACACCCGGAATCCGGCCCGCTCCAGCATGGCCTCTGCAAGCAGGAACTCCGGGTACAGATACTGGCCGTGCGGGTTCTCATCGACAATCGCGATGGTTTTGAGCGCCCGTTCGATGCCCTGATGCCTCCACTCGGTCTGGACCATATTGACAACTTTTGCGGGAAAATCCGGGCTTTGCCTCAGATCGAAGAATTCGGAGACCTGCTCGCAACAGGCCTGCTGCGCCGTGCGCAATATCGCGTTCAGAAATGCCCCGCCGGCATTCGTGTTGATCTCGATCAGCTTCGGGCCTTCGTGCGTCAAATGAAAATCGTAGCCCATGAACAGGCCTCTGGTGCCCTTGTCTTCGCGAACGAATGCCGGGGCATGCCCAAGGGCAAGATCTTGAAAAGACGGGCGTCTGGCAACCCGCTCAATCGCCCGCGCCACCGAAAGCATGGCCTCCACATCCGAATGCGAGACAAAGGTTGGGTTCAGCGCAAAAAGATGGGGGTGGGTCGTGCTGAGGGAATGCCAATCCAGAAGGCCCGGTGCCGCTGTGTTCAGGCTGTTGAAGAGCCTGTCCTGATCCAGCGTCATGCAGAAGCAAGTCTGGTTGAGGTGATCCGCGATGGCGCGATGGGCAATGGCCGTTGTCATGGAATTTCACCTTCCGGTTGCACCGTCTGTTCATCTGTCGTTGCCAGGCACTGGGCAAACAGGTTTCGCCTTTCCGCGCTGCAGGCATCGTTGCTGCCCAGGCAGCACTCCATCACCATGTAGAATGCCAGATCGGAAACGGTCTTGATTTTGGCGCGGTAGATGATTGACCGGCTTTGGCGCGCCTGCGTCACAAGGTCGGCCCGTGCCAATATCGCAAGATGGGCCGAAAGCGTGTTTTGCGGAACACCGACCATGCGCGCCAAATCTCCGGCGGCAAGGCCGGTCGGTTCATGGCGGACAAGGCAGCGGAACGCATTCAGGCGCGTATCCTGAGCGAGGGCGGCAAATACGGTTACGGCGGTTAAAGAATCCATATTTCTAGAAATATAGAAATGATAGGATATGTCAATCCCGACCAGAGGCCGGTTCTTTAGGGTCAGGCCGGTTCGGTAGGGTCAGGCCGGATTGGCGCGCTTCTTGAGCAAGGCAGATGTTGCCCGTGCCCTGTCTTCGGATTGCTTTGCCAGGCGTGCTTCCCGAAGGCGGAGAGTTTTGTCCTCGCGGACCTTTGCCATATATTCGTTTTCCGCAACCGCGTTTTCTTTGGAGAAGAACTGGGATTGCAGCTTGCCGAAAGCGGCCTCGGCCGCCATGCGAGACTTGCTGAATTGGTTTGTCATAAGGTTTCTTTCCTGAGTTGTTGCCACCGCAACAAAAAAGCCGGGCAGTAAGCCCGGCCTCCTTCAGTCGACGCTCTCAACAGTGCCAGTACATCCGTGGTCAAGGGAGAGCGGACAACCGTTGTTAAGCAGCCTGGAGATTGCAGGCAGACATCTTGCCCGACTTGTTGTCTCTCTGCAGTTCATAGGCGAGCTTTTGACCCTCTACGATTTCGCGCATGCCAGCGCGTTCAACTGCCGAGATATGGACGAACGCGTCAGCGCCGCCGTTGTCAGGCTGGATGAAGCCGAAGCCCTTGGT
Organism: uncultured Rhizobium sp.; assembly: GCA_945952315.1. Lineage (GTDB taxonomy): Bacteria > Pseudomonadota > Alphaproteobacteria > Rhizobiales > Rhizobiaceae > Gellertiella. The sequence continues at coordinate 140,539 of CAMFIE010000007.1, forward strand.
GGAATTGAACCATTTTACTGTGCCGGTGGTCATGATGAACCCTTTCTTGGCGCATGAGTGTCCACAGCGTTCTTACGCTGCAGATTGAGATAGCGATTTTTGAAGGGAAAGGTTCGATCAGGGCGCGCTGCTGGAGCGCGAATAGCAAAACTTAGCGAGCAAAATTCGATAACCCTACATATGTGGGCTGGATGAGTATGTCAATGCTGGGTTCAGCTATTTCCGGGAATAATATTCTTGGTTGTGTCGCCGGTGGCCGAAACGTCGTGTTTTGTCGCCAGCACAAGACTGCGCGCGGCTTCGGCTGCGGAGCTCGTCGAGAAGGCTGGGGAACGCATGCGATTTTGCAGAAAGGCTTTGGGCAGGGCGGCGCGAGGCACAAAGGCAAACAGGGCGCGCAGCCATTTCTGCGGGCCGGGACGTTCCGGCCAATTCGCATCGAGATCGAGATGCCAGGTGTCCGGGCCGTCATCGTCTTCATTGCGGATCAGGTCGATGGCCATGTCTTCGGTCTCGAGCGAAAACCGGTCGATTTTGCCAAACAGACGCTGTTCGATCTCGATTCTGCCGGGCCGGAAGGTCCAGATCATGTCCGGTGCCGTGACGACGAAGAGCATGAAAGCCAAAAGAACCTGCAGGCCGCCCACGACAATCACTCCGAAAAACAAGGATGCGATATTGAACGGCCAGAGGCCGGGGCCAAGCTCGCGAACAAGCATGACCATCATCCCGCTTGCGAGTGCCCCCATGATGATCCGCAGGACGAGCGGAAAATGATTGCTGACGGTGATTGCGTTATCTTCTCCGCCGTTTGGCCCACGCATTTCCAAGACGTCTCCCTTTTTACGAGGGCTTACTATGCCATGGTCTTACTAAGGAAATATATTCACGGACCTTTCGGCGCTCAATGCGCAAAAGGGCTTGTGCCGGAAAAGATGGAGCAGTTTGTAAATGAGCGATGAAGCAGAAGCCTAAGCACAAGAGACCGATGGCTGAAAAGGTAAATGCAGGATTCTCTGCGGGTTATTGTCGGTTTCGTCTTTTCCTGTTTTGCCATTGGCCTTTTGAACTGATAATTCAGGCAAAACCGGAGAGTCTAGCATGAAGCAATTCATGATTGCCCTGTCACTTGTCGGCTTCTTTTCCCCGCCTTGCCTTGCCTTTGCCGATGACGCTTCGAAATGTCAGGTCAAGGAGATGGTGGATTATTCCAAAGCCGAATTGGAAGCTGCGGACAAGGCACTGAATGAGCAATACAAGAAGACTCGGGAAACTCTGGAGAAAAACTGGGACCCGGAGTATTCCAATATGCCGGAACAAAGTGCAGTTGAAGTCTTGCTCAAGGCTCAACGCGCCTGGATTGCTTATCGGGACGCCGAATGCAGGCTGAGAGCAAAAAGATTTGATGGCGGTACAGCATACAGCGAAATTTTTGCGGGCTGCATTGGTGATTTGACCGTGAAGCGCACACAGGATCTTTGCTACACTGAAGATGATTTCGCCAACGGAGGTTGACGACCATCCGTCGACAGAAATTGCGATTGCGTTGCCAGCAATGCCGCGCTTAGCCCACCACTTGTCCATCTTCCTTGGTAAAGGGTGTCGCGAAACGACCTTCGGGCAGGATTTCGAGGAGCTTTTCGGAGGGGCGGCAGAGGCGTGTGCCGATCTCGGTGATGACGAAGGGCCGGTTTATGAGGGCGGGATTGGCAACCATGGCATCCAGCAAAGCGGCGTCTGAAAGCGAAGGGTCGGAAAGCCCCAGCGCATCGAAAAGGTCGCCCTTGTCGCGCATTGCCTGCCGCGGCGTGAGGCCTGCATTGCGGATCATGGTTTCGAGCTCCGCGCGGTCAGGCGGCGATTTCAGGTATTCGATGATTTCGGGTTCGATGCCCGCATGGCGCAGCATCGCCAGCGTATTGCGCGAGGTGCCGCAGGCCGGGTTGTGATAGATGGTCACGGACATGGATCGTTCCTCAGGCTGTCTCAATCAGAGGGTCTCCGCCAGATGCCGGAGCTCCGCCGCCTTCGTATCATAGATCATGTTGCCGTCCGGTGACGCAATCAGCATGAAGGCGAAAAAGATCGATACCCATTCCTGATAGTTCTCCATCAGCAGGTCGGTCGCCATGAATGTATCGTGGCTGGTTTTCACCACGAAACCGGCCGCGACCGATTTGGAAATCACATTCGCCACCTGCGATTTCGACACCTGAAACGAGCGGGCGATCGAACCGAGCGAGGGGATCGGCGTGCCTTCGATGGCGTGGCGGGCAAGCGTGTTCAGCACAGGCCAGCCGCATTCATGGTTGAAGAAGCAGGATAGCGCAGGCAGCCGACCCGTCAGCGTTTCCCCTCCGATGAAAGCATGGCCCATATTCAGCGCGATCTGTTCGACGGTCAGCGGATCGGAGGCGATGCGCTCCACACGGTTGCTGCCCGGCTCAAGCCGGTCGAGATGCGAGCAGATGCCGAGCATCCAGTTCTTCACCAGCGCATAGAGCGCCGGGGTCGGAATGAAAATCTTGAGGCGCTGGTCCTGCCGGCCTGCCTCCACCGTCAGAAGGCCCATCGCATGCATCATGTCGAGCGTGGTTTTCACCACCCGGGCGCTGCCGTCCAGCGTGCGCTTCAGGGCATCCACAAGCTGTGCATAGGTTGGCCCGCGCTCCGGCCCCAGCAGGCGGCAGCGCACACCAAGGCAGAAGCATAGGGTGACGATGCGAAAGCGCACATCGCGGCCGAGCAGCTTGTTGATGTAGCGCGGGCCGGTGGTGCGCAGCGCAATCACCGCATCCGTATAGGTAATGACCGCTTCACGAAACTGTGGCGCGCAGGTCAGGCCGCGTGCGAGTTCGGCAAGCGCATCCGTTTCTTTCTGGCCTCCGGCATATGGCCCGGTCAACGCAAACTTCGACATGGTTCCTTGAACGTCACTGTTGCTTCAAGAAAGTCATTCCGAAGCTTTATTATTGTTTTTTAGAAAGGCTAGCCATGCCCGCTCACGCAAGTCAAGCGAGGCCGGGGTCGAAAAGGCGGCAGAACGCCCATTGTCGTCGATATGAATGATCTTCACCTTTGCCAGAATGGCCTCTGCTCCTATATCGGGGGGGAGATCAAGCGGAAGGATTGGGGTCATGGCAGCGGATCATCTGGGGCGTTTCGGGTTTGACCATTCCTATCAGCGTCTGCCATCGCGCTTTTATGCGGCCGCCCGGCCTGCGACCGCGCCTGCACCGCGCCTTGTCGCCTTCAATACGCCGCTTGCCGAGGAAATGGGCCTGCCGACGGAGGGTCTTTCTGCGGAAGAGCTGGCCGCGATCTTTTCCGGAAACCGGTTGCCGGGAGATGCGCAGCCGGTGGCACTTGCCTATGCCGGGCACCAGTTCGGCGGCTTCAATCCCCAGCTCGGCGATGGCCGGGCGATCCTGCTTGGGGAGGTGGTGACACCCGAAGGGCGGCGGCTCGATATCCAGCTGAAGGGGGCCGGACAGACGCCCTTTTCCCGCCGTGGCGATGGCAAGGCGGCGCTGGGGCCGGTGCTTCGGGAGTTTCTGGTGTCGGAAGCCATGCAGGCGCTCGGCATTCCCACCACCCGCGCGCTTGCGGCGGTGCTGACCGGCGAACCGGTCTATCGCGAAACCGTGCTGCAGGGGGCGGTGCTCACCCGTGTGGCCGCAAGCCATATCCGCATCGGCACCTTCCAGTATTTCGCCGCCCGGCAGGATGAGGAGGCACTGCGCCTGCTCACCGCCCATGCGCTCGCCCGCCATTATCCGGATCGGCAGGAGGCGGAAAATCCGGCTCTGGCGCTGCTTGAAGGCGTCATCGAGCGGCAGGCGCTGCTGGTGTCGGAATGGATGCGCGTCGGCTTTGTCCACGGGGTGATGAACACCGACAATATGTCGATCTCCGGCGAAACCATCGATTACGGCCCCTGCGCCTTCATCGATGCCTATGATCCGGCGGCGCGCTTTTCCTCGATCGACACCGGCAGCCGCTATGCCTTTGCCAATCAGGGGGCGGTGGCCGAATGGAATCTCGCGCGGCTCGCAGAATCGCTTTTGCCGATCATCGATCCGGACGAAGACCGGGCAGTGGAACGCGCGACCACTGCGCTCAAGCGTTTTTCGCCCCGCTTTGCGGCCAATATGCTCGCCGTAATGCGGGCAAAGCTCGGGTTGGCGACAGAGGAAGAGGGCGATGCGGCGCTGGCGCGGGATCTGCTGAAGGCCCTGCATCAGGGCCATGCGGATTTCACGCTCACTTTCCGCGCCCTTTCCGACGGGGTGCGCGGCGATGATCCGGGGTTTGACGGTGCCGCGGGCTGTTGCATTGACCTCTCTGCCTTCCGGGAATGGCTGACAGCCTATCGTGCCCGGCTGGCGCGCGAGACGGTGCCCGCCTTTGTGCGGGCCGACGGGATGGACCGGGCCAATCCGCTCTATATTCCGCGCAACCATCTGGTCGAGGCTGCGCTTGCCGATGCGGCGGAGGGGGATTTCGGGCGTTTCAACCGGCTGCGCGTGGTGCTGGGCCAGCCCTATACGCTGCAGCCGGGCACGGAAGATCATGCGGCATTGCCGCCGCAAGGCGAGGCACCCTATCGCACCTTCTGCGGCACCTGATCGGGCCGGAAAAAATGCCGCTGTCCTCTTTTCAACGGCGCGGCTTTTGACCATGCTGGGAAAGTAACGAGGGGGATGACAATGACGATAGACCGGGATCTCGAACTGATTGCCGCGCAACAGGGGGCGCTCTGCTTCGAGAGCTTCAATCTGGAAACGGCCTGGGCGCTGGGCTCGCTGCTGCAGCAGATGGCGTCATCCCGCAAGCTGCCGGTGGTCATCGATATCACGCTGCATTCCATGCCCGGCTTTTATGCCGCGCTGCCGGGCTCTACCGCCGACAATGCCAACTGGGTGCGTCGCAAGCGCAATCTGGTTCTGCGCTTCCTGAAAAGCAGCTATGCCATCGGGCTGGAATTGCAGCGACAGGGCGCGACGCTGGAGCAGAAATTCGGCCTGCCGGGTGCCGATTTCACGCCGCATGGCGGCTCTTTCCCGATCACCGTTACCGGTACCGGCTGCATCGGCGCGGTCACGGTTTCCGGCCTGCCGCAGCGCGAGGATCACAATCTGGTGGTCGAGGCGCTCGCGATCTTCCTGAAGCAGGACCCGATCGCGCTCGCCCTTCCACCGGCCTGAACCGTCAGGCCCGGTTTTCGTCCATGATCATTTTCGTCAGGCTGCCTTCTGCCGGATAGAGCGGAATCAGGCAGGCCTGCAGCGAATGATAGATATCCGCCTTGCCGGTGAAGAGCGTATAGGCGGGCTGCATGTCCTCCGTCAGTTGCTCGTGCCAGCCGCCATTGCGGTGGTCGACGAAGGAGGTGGCGATGCAATCCCAGATCTTGCGATAGCTCGCCTCGTGGAAATCGCCGGGGAAATGGGCATTGAGGAAGGCGGCGGCACCGGCGCCTTCCGAGAGCGGCCACCACAGCTTGTAGCGCCTTGACGGGCGGTTTTCCCAATCGAGCGTATAGTAGAAGCCGCCCTTGTCCCGGTCCCAGCCGAGGGTCATCGACTGGAAGAAAAGCGCGCGCGATGCTTCCGTCATCCAGTCATGGCGCTTGCCGGATAGCACCCAGAGCTGCATCAGAAGCCGCGCCCATTCCAGCGAATGGCCGGGCGTGGTGCCGGAGGGACGGAACATCTCGTGCCCGCTATAGGCCTCGTCCACTTGCCAGTCTTCGGTGAAATGTTCCGGCAAGCGATAGCCACAGGCCTGCGCATGGCAGCGGATGATCAGCTCGGCAATGCGGGTGGCCTTGTCGAGATAGTCCTGTTCGCCGGTCGCCTCATAGGCGGCCATCAGCGCCTCGGTGAGGTGCATGTTGGAATTCTGGCCGTGATAAGGCCCCATCGAGCCCCAGTCGGCGGTGAATTCCTCGGTGATCGCGCCGTGCTTTTCTTCCCAGAAACGGGTGTTCAGAATGTCGGTCACATCGGCGAGCATCTCCTTGGCCAGCGGATGGCCGACCAGGCTCGCGGAGGAGGCGGCGAGCAGCACGAAGGCATGGCCATAGCCCTGCTTGGTGCTGTCGGCGGGCCCGTTGTCGTCAATCGCCCAGAAATAGCCGCCCTGTGCCGTGTCCCGATGCCGGTTCCAGATGGAGGTCATGCCGTGATCGATCATGTCGGAAAGGCCGGGCCTGCCCATCAGATGGCCAGCGACTGAGCAATGTACCTGCCGCGCGCTCATATGTACGCCGCGGGGTGCATTCTTGCCGCGTTTCACTGCGCCGGTTACATCCATCTCGAAGAAGCCACCTGCCGGATCAATCGTGTGCGCACCAAAGAAGGTGAACAGCTGGTCAGCCTGCTGCTCCAGCCAACGGCGATGCGCCGGGCGTTTCACCCAGGGCAACGGGTCCAGTAACTCACTCATTTGGCACTCCTCGAAATCCGATGTCTCAACCGATTTAAAGCACCCACGCGACGGATTGAAAAGGGCATTTGACCCGCCGCGCCACTTGCTTCACACATTGATTCAATACGCTTCGAGATTGATTCCGGATATGGTTTCAACCTTATGAAATGGTTCGAAAAATCCGGGTGTCGAAAGTGTTCCGGAACGGGAGGGACGGCGTGGCTGGAGAAACAGATCTTGCGAATCTTCTGAAGCATATGCGCCCGGAACTTCAACCGGGGCACTATGTCTTTGCAACGGTTGCGCCGGAGATGATGCCGGACTGGTCGGTTCTCAAGCCGCTTGGCACGTTCCGCGAGGCGGAGGGCCTGACCCTGATTGTCGAACAGGCAGAAGCGGTGAAGGCCGGGCTCACCTGTTCCGGACCGATGCGGCAGATCACGCTGATGATCCATTCCGCGCTCGAAGCCGTGGGCCTGACGGCGGCTTTTGCCGCCGCGCTGACGAAGGATGGGATCAGCGCCAATGTGATCGCGGGCTATTACCACGACCACATTTTCGTGCCGTATGCGGATGCCGACCGCGCGGTCAGGGCGCTTGAGGCCCTGTCGCGTGGCACGTGAGCCTTCCTTACATGAAGTCGCGCGGGATGCGCTTGTCGAAGCTTTTCTCGAAAACCTGCTTTTCATCCTCGAAGGCGGTGACGCGGGCGGAGATCAGCCAATCGGTTGCCGTTGCGCGCATCGAGGCGCGGCATTCGGTGCGCACCGACCAGCCCTGACGTTTCGCCTCCGTCGTCCAGTGGCAGTTGCCGGTCATGGACAGCGGATCATCGGGTACGATGGCCCAGGTCTCGCGGCGGCATTCGCGCGTGGCAAGGCCTGTCTGCGGATGCTCGTTCAAGCCCGTATCCTCCAGAATGCGATATTCCGTGCGGTTGCGGGTGAGATCGCGGTAAACCCCGCGCTGCGTGGCCGAAGGCGACTTGCTGACATATTTTGGCAGTGGGTCCGGATTGTCCGGTTCCTTCACCGAAATCAGCTGATGCTTGCCGAGGCGCGGCAGATTGAGCGTGAGCGAGGCGCGGTCCAGCGTTATGCCCGGATCTTCCGGCAGCGGCAGGACCAGCGGCCAATAGGCGGTGGAGACCGACAGCCGGATGCGATGCCCGGCCTTGAACCGGTAGCCACAGGCATCGAGAACCATGCGGATATCGACGAATTCGTCCGCTGGCATCGCTTCAGGCGAGGCGCTTGAATGGCGGTGTGCAAGGTTCAGCACGCCGAAGCTCACACGGGTGGCCACGCCGTCCGGATGGACATCCACGATACGGGCGACCAGATTGGCATTGCTGCCCGTGGTCGAGACGCGGATGGAGAGCACCGGCTCGCCGAGATAGTCCTGATCCTCCTCCAGCACCGGTGTTTCGAACGTCAGCGAACCGGCATCGTCCAGCCGCTGGTCACCCGCCATTTCCGCATCCGGTTTCAGCGTGAAGAATTCCCCGGCCATGATGCCGGTATCGAGAGGCGAGCGCAGGAAAACCGGGTTCATCGCATTGGAAAAGCCCTGACCTTCCGCGAGCTGGCCGAAAGCGCCGATATGCATCGGCTTCATGTCGGGTTTCGTCCACTGGTCCTTGGCGATCCAGAAGCCGGGATCGAAATCGCGGCGCAGCGCAGGACGGGGCGCATCCAGCATATAGGCGCGCATCTGCGGCCAGCGCTCCACGCCGGTTTCCTCATCGCGCAGCCAGCGGTTCCACCAGGCAATGGCCTCGCCGTGGAAATCTGCGCGCGGCTTCGGATAGGCAAAATGCGGATATTTGTGCACCCAGGGGCCGATCAGCGCCTTTGCCTTCGCACCCATGCCTTCAATGGCCTTGATCGGCGTGTTGCGATAGCCATCGGCCCAGCCTGCAATCATCAGCGCCGGGATTTCGATCTCCGAGAAATCCTCGCAGACCGAGCCATGCTGCCAGAATTCGTCACGGCGCTGATGCTCCAGCCATTCCTCCATGAAGAAGGGTTCCTTCGCCAGCCGCTCCAGCCACATTTCGCGCCAGCGCTCGCCCACCAGCGCCGGGTCCGGCGAGCGGGACTGATAGGCGAGCATGGTGCCCGCCCAGGAAAGCTGCGCGGAAAGATGGCAGCCGTTCTTGTAGTGAATGTCGTCATTGTAGCGGTCGACCGTCGAGGCAATCGAGATCACCGCCTTCAGCGCGGGCGGACGCATCGCGGCCACCTGCAGGCAGTTGAAGCCGCCCCAGGAAATGCCCATCATGCCCACATTGCCATTGCACCAGGGCCGGGCCGCGATCCATGCGATCAGCTCGCAGGCATTGGCAAGCTCGAGCGGCGTATATTCACCGTCGATCACGCCCTCGCTCTCGCCCGAGCCGCGAATATCGATACGCACGCCCGCAATGCCCGCAGCGGCAAAGACCGGATAGGTCGATTCATCGCGCGGTGCCGTTCCATCCCGCTTGCGATAGGGCAGGAACTCGAAAACGGCCGGCACGGGATCGGTTTCCGCGTCATCGGGAAGCCAGATGCGGGCTGCAAGGCGCGTTCCGTCTGCCAACGTAATCCACTGGTTCTCGATCACGGAAAATGGTCGGTTCATGAGGACATGCCTTTATGCTCTGGTGATGCAACCGGCCCATTGAATGACCGATCCGGAAGGCATGCAAGGCCGCCCGGCGACGCAAGCGCGCCTTCCACCGGCTTTTTCTCAAAGATCGCCCGCAAAGCGAGAAAAATTGCCGCTTTTCAGCATTTTAGCGTGTCTCGCACAACAAATCCGCCGATGATTGGCCGAATGCCCGCCACGGTGCTAAGAGAATCACGAAGGGCAGCGCAGGGTAAGGGCATGCGGGGAAAATTCGGGATCAATCTGCTGGCTGGCCTTTCGATTGCCGGGCTGCTGCTGCCGGAGGCGGTCGCCTATGCCGGCATTGCGGGCCTTTCGCCGGAGCGGGCCATTCTGGCGGGCGTGGCGGGCGGGCTTGCCTATGCCGTTTTTGGTCGCAGCCGACAGGCGATCATCGCGCCCACGTCGTCTTCCGCAGCGATCCTTGCCGCAACGCTTGCCTCCATGCCGGGCGGAGACGGGCGGCGGGACATGTTCGCGACGCTTGCTGTCTTGCTGGCGGGCGCCTTTTTTCTCTTTGCAGCGCTCTTTCGGCTGGGAAGCCTGACCGGCTTCATTTCGCGGCCGGTTCTGAAAGGCTTTTCCTTCGGGCTGGCGCTCACCATCATCGTTCATCAGTTGCCGCATCTCTTCGGCCTGACGGCCGAGGGGAGCAATATGGCGCTCTATCTCTTCGATCTCTTCCGGCAACTGCCGAGCGCGCAGCCGGTGAACCTTTCGCTTGGAACCGGCGCACTGGCGCTGCTGATCCTTTTGAAACGGTATCCGGTCCTGCCCGGGCCGCTGGTGGTGATGATCGGAGGGGTTCTGGTGTCACGCTGGCTTGGGCCGGGGCTTGAACGCGTCGGTCCCATCCATCTCAGCCTTGATCCGCCCGTGCTCTGGCCGGTGACGATGACGGAGCTTTCGACACTTGCGCAATATACGCTGCCGCTCGTGCTGATCCTCTTTGCCGAATCCTGGGGGACGATCCGGGCGCTAGCCCTTTCCGCGGGCGATGATACGCGGGCAAACCGCGAGCTTGCCGCGCTCGGTCTTGCCAATCTTGCCAGCGCGCTTGTGCGCGGTATGCCGGTGGGCGCCGGATTTTCCGCAGGCTCGGCGGCAGAGGCTGCCGGGGCAAATTCACGTCTTGCAGGCCTTGTTGCGGCTTTCGGGCTGGCGCTTCTGGTCTTCTATGGCGCGGGCGAAATCGCGCTGCTGCCGAAGGCGATCCCGGCTGCCGTGGTGATTGCAGCACTTGGCCATGCACTCGATCCCCAACCCTTTCTCCGGCTATGGCATCTCGGTCGCGACAACCTGCTGGCGCTTGGAACGGCGGCGGGTATTCTCGCCTTCGGGGTTCTCGATGGCATGCTGATCGCGATTGGCCTTTCGCTCGTCTCGCTCCTGTCCCGCCTTTCCCATCCGGTCATCGCACGGCTTGGCCAATTGCCAGACAGCCGCGACTATGTGGATCGCGCCCGCCATCCGGATGCATTCGTTATCCATGATCTCGCGATTTTTCGCCCGGCCGCACCACTGTTTTATGCCAATGCGGGCACCGTGCTTGCCGCGGTTATCCACCTTACCAAGGAAGACCCGGCCATCCGCCGGGTGATCCTCAGCCTTGAGGAAAGCTTCGATCTCGACACAACCGCACTGGATGAGTTGACCGAGTTTGACCGGGAGCTGCGTCGCCACGGCATCAGGCTTGCCTATGCGCGTGTGCATGACCATGTGCGTGATCTTCTGGCGCGGGCAGGCGAGAAGGATATTCTGAACCGTTGCAGTTATAGCGTGGATGACGCCGTGCAGGATTTCAGTGAGTAGATTTGTTGTTAAATCAAAATAATAATTACAACCATTTCAAAGTATAAAATTTAATATTCATCCAATTTATAGTCGTATAAATGCCATTTTATACATATCGTCTTTCAATATTCAGAATTAATATTAGGAATTTAGGTTTTCATTTACCGTTTTATTCGAGTTTTGAGGCTTGATGTCAAGAAGATCCGGGAGGATCGGCATGGCCACACCTGCATTGGAAATCCAGCTTTCACCCCCGTCAGACGGCGAGACCTGTGGTCCCGACCCGGATGCGTCTGCGCCTGCGGATGCCTTGCAAACGACCGTCGAGAAGCTGTTTCAGAGCGCCTCGGAACTCGGCGTCGATATTGTCGATATCACTGGCAATATCCAGCAGACGGCGGCGCAGATCCGCGAGCAGGCTGATACGCTGCAGCAGTTGACGCGCGATGCGGAGGAAATCGCGCTATCCAATCAGTCGCTTGCCGCTGGCATGGCGGAGGCGGATGCGTCCGCGGTGCGGGCACGCCAGTTGCTCGCCCAGTCGGCAGGCAATCTCACCGCCTCGATTTCCGAGGTGGAGCAGATGCTTTCCACGACCACCGGAATGAGCACGGAAATCAACTCCTTTGCCACCTCGATTGCGGATGTGGACAAGGTTGCGACCAATATCAGTGCCATTGCCCGCCAGACGAACCTTCTGGCACTGAATGCGGCGATCGAGGCGGCGCGGGCCGGGCAGGCGGGCAAGGGCTTTGCCGTCGTCGCGCAGGAAATCCGCGCCCTTTCGCTCCAGACCTCCAACGCCACGGCGGCCATTCTGGAAACACTGAAGGTGCTGCGCGCGGGCATCACGCAGCTGGGAAAGGCAGGCATGGATGTCACCCAATGCGCGACCACCGTGCGTGGCCAGTCCCTGGCGATGAGCACGTCGTTTCAGGAAATGGAGCAGGGGTTCCTCAGCATTCTCGACAGCACCAGCCACATGGCGGGCACCACGGCGCTGATCAATCAGCAGGCGAAGGGTTTTGTCCAGGGAATCGAGAAGATTTCCTCGGATATCACCCTCTCCAATGAGGCGCTGCAGAATGCCGCCAGCGGCGCCGAGCGGGTGGTCGGACTTTCCGAGCGGATGATCCAGTTGACCGGCAGCACGGGTGTCCGCACTGAAATCAGCGGCTGGGTGGATCTGGCGCAGCAAACGGCAGAGCGGATATCGGCCCGGTTTGAAGATGCGGTGCGCCTGGGGCAGATTTCCCCCGCGCTGCTTTTCGATCAGCACTACAAGCCGATCCCCGGCACCGATCCGCAGCAGTTTATGGCGGGATGCACGCTGTTCACCGACCGGGTGATCCCCGATATCATCGAGCCGGTTCTTGAACAGGACAGCCGCATCGTCTTTTGCGCTGCGGTCGATGTGAACGGATATCTGCCGACCCATAACCGCAAGTTCTCGCAGCCGCAGCGCAATGATCCCGTCTGGAACAATGCAAACTGCCGCAATCGCAGGCTTTTCAATGACCGGGTAGGCCTGGCCGCCGGGCGCAGTGAAGAGCCCTTTCTGGTGCAGACCTACCGCCGCGACATGGGCGGCGGTGTCTTTGCGATGATGCGCGATATTTCTGCCCCGATTTTCGTCGATGGCCGTCATTGGGGCGGGTTGCGGCTGGCGGTGAAGGTCTGAAGGATGCGGGGGAGATCCCCCACACCAACCTTTACTTGCCCTTCCACACCGGGTCGCGCTTTTCGGCAAAGGCGCGCGCGCCTTCGAGCTGGTCTTCCGAACCGTAGAGAATATCGACCGTGCGAAGCTGGCGCTTGGTGATCTTGTTCATCGTGTCCTGGAACTTGGCGCCCTCGGCCTCGCGCACCACTTCCTTGATGGCCGCGTAAACGAGCGGCGGGCCGCTTTCGAGCAGGCGGGCGAGCTCCCAGGCGCGGTCCATCAGCTTGTCGGCCGGCAGGATTTCATTGACGAAGCCCCAGCGGTGGCCTTCCTGCGCATCCAGCCAACGGCCGGTGAGCAGCATGTCCATGGCGACGTGATAGGGAATGCGCTTCGGCAGCTTGATCGAGGCGGCATCGGCCACCGTGCCGGAGCGGATTTCCGGCAGCGCGAAGGTCGCATGCTCGGCGGCAAGGATCATGTCCGTGGAGAGCGCGATTTCAAAACCGCCGCCGCAGCAGATGCCGTTGATCGCCGAGATGATCGGCTTGTTGAGATCCCGCAGTTCCTGCATGCCGCCGAAACCGCCGACGCCGTAATCACCATCCACCGCATCGCCAGCGGCGGCGGCCTTCAGGTCCCAGCCGGGGCAGAAGAATTTTTCGCCCGCCGCCGTCAGGATCGCAACGCGCAAGCTGTCGTCGTCGCGGAAGTCCTGAAAGATCTTGCCCATGATGCGGGACGTCACGAGATCGATGGCATTGGCTTTCGGCCGGTCGATGGTGACTTCGAGAATGCCGCCTTCGCGGCGGGTGCGGATCGGTCCTTCGCTCATGCCTTCTTCCTCCGGATCAATGCGTCAGCGGCCACAGCACCTTGCCCTTCCGGCAGCACCATGACGGGGTTGATGTCGAGTTCTTCGAGACGGCCAGCCTCGGCGCTCACAAAGGCGGCGGCAGCGGCAACGGTTTTCACCAGCGCCTCCATGTCGCCCTTCGGCTGGCCACGATAGCCGTTCAGGAGCTTCGCGATCTTCAGACCGGAAAGCGCGGAGCGGATCTCCGTCTCGGTGGTCGGCAGCGTCAGAAGGGCCGCATCCTCGATCAGCTCGACCAGAATGCCGCCTGCACCGACGGTGAGCACTGGTCCTGCGACCGGATCATGGGTCGCGCCGATGATCAGCTCCGCAACCGGTTTTGCCACCATCCGTTCGGCGAGATAACCGCTCGCCACATGCGCCATGGCCTTGGCCGCGTCCAGCACCGCCTCCCGTGAGGCAAGTTTGAGTTTCACCGCACCGGCCTCGGTCTTGTGCGCAACGCCGAGGCCCTTCAGCGCCACGGGGAAGCCCAGCCTTTCAGCCGCAGCCGCAATTGCTTCTGGCGTTTCGGCGGTAACGCCTGCGGGAACCGGCACGCCATGGGCAGCAAGAACCGCCTTTGCCTCCGCTTCCGAAAGCGTTTCGCTTTCGCCATCGGCCAATGCGGCTTTCAGCAGCGGGGCAGGGGCGGGCGCACGCCAGGCCGCGCCGATATCCGCCGCGATTTCGGCGGCGGACAGGGCCTCGTCGATGCCGCAAAGCGGCAGCATGCCCATTTCCATGATCTTGAAGGCCACGTCTTCATGCATGTTTTCCGGCAGGCTCGCGACAAAGGCCGCAGGCACGCCCTGATTGGCCTTGCTGGCATTCTGCATTGCCTGAACGGTGATCCACCAGTCCTCATAGGTGCAGCGGTCGGCACGCGGGAAGTCCAGAATGATCATGTTCAGTGCATAGCCACCCGAGAACATCGCGGTGAAGGCCGCCGTCTGCCGTTCCAGATTGCCCCAGACGAAGGTGTGGTAATCGAGCGGATTGGCAAGCGTCACCATCTCGCCAAGGCTTTCGCGCATCGGCTTCAGCTGGAAATCCTTCAGCGCGCGGAAATGCACCTTGCGGCCAACGGCGGTATCGGAGACCAGCGAGGCCTCGCCGCCCGAGCAGCTCATCGAGGAGACCTCGTAGGAGGAAAGCGGACCATAGACATGCAGCAGCTTTAGCGCTTCGATCATCACCGGCAGGCTGGAGACCTGCCCGATGCCGAGGCGCTTCAGAAGCGCGGAGGAGACCGCATGGTTGCCCGCAAGCGATGCGGTGTGGGAAACGGTCGCCTTCTGCGCGGCTTCCGACTTGCCCACCTTCAGCGCCACCACGGGCTTTTTCAGTTCACGTGACCGTTGCGCCAGTCGCTCCAGCGCATCGACGCTATCGATCCCCTCGATGTGAAGACCGAGTGCTGTGACCCGCGGATCCTCCAGCGCGGCAATCGCCATTTCGGAAAGGCCGGTCTGTGCCTGATTGCCCGCGGTCATCACATAGGCAATCGGCAGGCCGCGTGTCTGCATGGTGAGGTTCAGCACGATGTTTGAGGACTGGGTGAGGATCGCGACCCCCTTGTCCACCTTCACGAGACCATGCTGGTCCGGCCACAGCAGCGCGCCATCGAGGCCGTTGATGATGCCGTAGCAGTTCGGGCCGATGATGCGCATCCGGCCAGCGGCCTTCACCAGCTCGGCCTGAAGATCGGCGCCGTCTGCCAGTTCCGACTGTGCCTCGAGAAAGCCCGACGCATAGCAGATCGCCCCGCCTGCGCCCCGTTCAGAGAGCTGGCGGACGATCTCGACCGAGAGATTGCGGTTGACGCCGACAAAGGCGGCATCCGGTGCGGACGGCAGATCGGCGACCGAGCGATAGCACTTGCGGCCATAGATCTCGTCTTCCTTCGGATGAACCGGCCAGATTTCCCCGGCAAAGCCCATCTTGTCGCACTGGAAGATCACGCGCCGCGCCTCCTTGCCGCCAAAGACGGCAATGGTTTTCGGGCGCAGCAGGCGGTCGAGGCTGTTGAGGTCACGCATCGGGCATCAGGCTCCCAGCGGCCGCAGAAGATCGCGGCTGATAATATGCCGCTGGATTTCCGACGTGCCATCCCAGATGCGTTCCACGCGGGCATCGCGCCAGAAGCGGGCGAGCGGCAGATCGTCCATCAGGCCCATGCCGCCATAGATCTGGATCGCCTCATCCGTCACCCGCGCCAGCATTTCGGATGCATAGAGCTTGGCGGAGGCGATTTCGCGGTTGGAGGGCTTGCCCTGATCCAGCAGCCAGGCGCCATGCAGCGTCAGGAAATCGGCCGCATCGATCTCGGTGATCATGTCGGCGAGCTTGAAGGAGACGCCCTGATTGGCGCCGATCGGCTTGCCGAACTGCTTGCGCTCGGCGGCATAGGACAGCGCATAGTCGAAAACGCGCCGCGCCCGGCCAACGCAGGAGGCGGCAACCGTGAGGCGCGTGCCATAAAGCCATTCATTGGCGAGATCGAAGCCCTTGTGCAGCTCGCCGAGGATCTGCGACGAGGGCAGGCGGCAATCGGTGAAGTTCAGGATGCAGTTGTGATAGCCGCGATGCGAGACGGACTTGTAGCCCTCGCGGATTTCAAAGCCCGGCGTGCCCCGGTCGACGAGGAAGCAGGTGATCAGCTTCTTCGGTCCGCGCGGGGTCTGTTCCTCGCCGGTGGCGATGAAGACGATGACGAAATCGGCAAGGTCGGCATGGCTGATGAAATGCTTGGTGCCGTTTACCACCCAGTCATCGCCGTCCTTTTTTGCAAAGCAATTCATGCCGCGCACGTCGGAGCCCGCATCCGGCTCGGTCATCGCCAGCGCATCGAACTTGTCGCCCTTGACGGCGGGGATCAGATAGCGCTCGCGCTGCTCGGCATTGCAGCCCATCAGGATGCCGGAAGGGCGGCCGAAATAGGCAGCAAGCGCATAGGAGGCACGGCCAAGTTCACGCTCGACAAGGGTGAAGGTCAGATTGTCGAGTCCAGCACCGCCCACATCCTGCGGCATGTTGCAGCCGAAGAAGCCAAGCTCGATGCTCTTGCGCTTGATCTCCTGCCCGATCTCCTTCGGCACGATGCCGGTGCGTTCCACCTCGTTTTCATGCGGATAGATTTCCGTCTCCACGAAGTTGCGCACCGTGGAAACGATCATTTCCTGTTCTTCCGTGAGCCCGAAATTCATCGCTTCATTCCTCCAAAAATTCACTTTGTCTCCGGTCGGTGACCGGTCAATTCCATCGGCTAGCTTCTGCGCGCTCTGGGATAAGCATCAGGTCCAGGGAAGACCCGGCAGAAGCTACCGATGGGATTGATGAGCTGTTGTGCCCTCCGTTTTATTTGCTGCGGCGGGTACCCCCACCCCTAACCCCTCCCCACAGGGGGGAGGGGGACTTTTGCGGTGTCCTCCACCTTCTCCCTCCCCCTTGTGGGGAGGGCTGGGG
>CAMFIE010000008.1 GCA_945952315.1 uncultured Rhizobium sp.
GTCCTCCACCTTCTCCCTCCCCCTTGTGGGGAGGGCTGGGGTGGGGGTCTGACGAAAAAGTGCGAAGCGCTGCTGCTTAAGACTTCTTCTGCCCCACGCTGCGGCCGGCGCCTTCCGGCGTCGGCAGTTTCGAGTGTTTCGCGGCAATGGCGGCGAGTTTTTCGAGGATGGCGGGAGAGGCGGGGCAGGCTTTGCCCGCCTTGCTGTCCACATGCAGCAGAAGCTGCTCGGCCGTTGCCACCAGATCACCGGTTGCCGCGTCGTGAATGCGGGAGAAGATGTGGAGCCGCTTTTCGTCGTGCGACAGAAGCTGCGAGGTGGAATAGAGCGCCTGGCCAAGCTTGCATTCGCCCAGATGCCGGATGTGGGTTTCCACCGTGTAATAGCTGTGGCCGCCCGCGACATAGTCGAGATCGGAGCCGATCAGCCGCAGCAGCGCATCGGACGTATCGCCGAAGACCTGCAGATAACGGTGCTCGGTCATGTGGCCGTTGTAATCCACCCAGGCCGGATGCACCTTGACGTCGAGCAAGCGCAGCGGCTCGTCGCCGACGGCAAGCACCGGCTTCGGCGCCGTCTTCCACAGATGCGCCTCGAAATCCGCCAGCAGCTTGCCCGCACCCCAGCCGCGACCTTCATCACCGGCCTTCAGCGCCTGCATGATGCCGCAGAGATTCTGGTCGCGGATGCGCTCCAGCTCGCGGATGCCGCGGGCACCGGACTGCGCGTCCGACTGGTTGGCGATCTTGTCGATCAGCTCGTCGGTGAGATCCACCACATCGGTGAGCTTGGTCCAGGGCCAGGAGAGGCAGGGGCCGAACTGGGCGATGAAGTGGCGCATGCCCGCTTCGCCACCGGCGATGCGATAGGTCTCGAACATGCCCATCTGCGCCCAGCGCATGCCGAAGGAATAGCGGATCACGTCATCCAGCGTTTCAGTGTCGCAGATATCGTCCTTGATCAGCCAGAGGCCTTCACGCCAGACGCATTCCAGCAGACGGTCGCCGACGAAGGCTTCTATTTCCTTCTTGATGATCACGCCCTTCATGCCGATCGGCGCAAGGCGGGCCTTTGCGGTTTCGAGCGTCTCGCGGCTGGTCTTTTCACCACCGACCAGCTCGGCAAGCGGCAGGAGATAGACGGGGTTATAGGGATGCGCCACGAACAGGCGCTCCGGATGCTTCATGTCGCGCTGCAGGTCGGTCGGCTTGAGGCCGGAGGTGGAGGAGCCGATCAGCGCATCGGGCTTTGCCGCCGCATCGATCTTGGTCAGAACGCCGCGCTTCAGCTCCAGCCGCTCGGGCACGGATTCCTGAATCCAGTCAGCGCCTTCCACGGCTTCCTCAAGGCTCTTGCAGAAGGTGAGCTTGCCCCTCGGCGGCAGCGGCGCCTGGGTCAGCATGCCATAGGCGCGCTCGGCATTGGCGAGCACCTCGCCCACGATACGCTCGGCCTCCGGATGCGGATCGAAAACCTTGACATCGATGCCTGCCAGCAGAAAGCGGGCAATCCAGCCCCCGCCGATCACACCGCCACCAATGCAGGCCGCTTTTTGAATTTGATTGGTCATCTTGTGAAAACCTCGTTTGAAATGGTGGAAGAGTGGCTCCTGCCCCTCATCCGGCTGCCGCCACCTTCTCCCCGCTCATACAGGGAGAAGGGCGTTGGAATGATCGGTTCAAATCCTGCGTCTCTGATGAGCACTACCCCCACCCCTAACCCCTCCCCACAAGGGGGAGGGGGACTAACGAGATCGCCTCGCCTGTCTCCCTCCCCCTTGTGGGGAGGGCCGGGGTGGGGGTCCGAAGGAAAGACTACAAAGCGCTTACCGCTTCGTCAGCTTCAGCTTCTTGCGCACCTCATCCGGGCCGATGACACGGGCGCCCATGCCTTCGATCACGGTGACGGCCTTTTCCACGAGCTGGGCATTGGTGGCGAGCTGGCCCTTGCCGACATAGAGATTGTCTTCGAGACCGACGCGGACATTGCCGCCTGCGAGAACTGCCGCTGCCGGATAGGCAAGTGCGTTGCGGCCGATGGAGAAGGCGGAGAAGGTCCAGCTGGACGGCACGTTGTTGACCATCGCCATGAAGGTGTTGAGGTCATCCGGCGCACCCCACGGAATGCCCATGCAGAGCTGGATCAGGACCGGATCCTCGATCAGGCCTTCCTCGACGAGCTGCTTGGCGAACCACAGATGGCCGGTATCGAAAGCCTCGATTTCCGGGCGCACGCCAAGGTCTGTCATCATCTTCGCCATGGCGCGCAGCATGGACGGCGTGTTGGTCATCACATAGTCGCCGAGCGAGAAGTTCATCGTGCCGCAATCGAGCGTGCAGATTTCCGGCAGGCACTGGGCCACATGCGCCACGCGTTCGGTGGCACCGGCCATGTCCGTGCCCTTCGGATTGACCGGGAAGGGGGCCTCCACATTGCCGAACACCAGATCGCCGCCCATGCCGGCGGTGAGGTTCAGCACCACGTCGATATCGGCGGAACGGATGCGGTCGGTCACTTCCTTGTAGAGGTCGAGGCCACGGGCAGCGGCACCGGTTTCCGGATCGCGCACATGGCAATGGACCACGGCGGCACCGGCCTTTGCGGCATCGATGGCGCTTTCGGCAATCTGCTTTGGCGTGATCGGCACATGCGGGCTCTTGGACGTCGTGTCGCCAGCGCCGGTGATGGCAGCGGTGATGAAAACGTCGCGGTTCATGGAAAGGGGCACGGTTCGGTTCTCCCAATAGGCTTCGGTGATCCGCATTTCGTCAAAATCCGGCGCGCTCTGCTTTGCGAATTCGGCACCCAGATTGACATAATCGGAAAATCCGGTGAAAGATCAGCGATGTTTAACACATCCGATCAGACGCTTGAGATCGACATTCTGGTTGTGCCGGATACCAATTTGCTGCTCGTGGCATCGGTGATCGAGCCCTTGCGCGCGGCAAACCGCATCGCGGGCATGGATTTGTACCGCTGGCGGATTTTCTCGCCCGACGGCCAGCCGATCGAGACGCGCTCGCGCATTCCGATTCCCGTTGACGGGCCATTCAGGCCGGAAAAGGAGACGCATCCGCTGTTCGTCGTGTCCTCCTACAGCTGGCAGGAGGCGGCGACATCGTCGCTGAAACGGCTTCTCTCGCAAACCGCACGCTATCGCACGATGATGGCGGGCATCGAATCCGGGGCCTGGCTTCTGGCCGAATCGAGCCTGCTCGACGGCTTTTCCGCGACCGCCCACTGGGAGGATGTCGATGATTTTTCCGCCGCCTATCCGCAGATCAACATCATCCGCGACCGCTTCGTGATCGACCGCAAGCGCATCACCACCGGCGGTTCTCTGCCGACGGTGGACCTGATGCTGGATGTGATCCGGCGCAGGCAGGGCTATTCGCTGGCGCTCGAGGTGTCGCGTCTCTTTATTTACGAACAGGCGGGGTTTCGCGCCGACAGCACCACGGCAATGCCCTCGACCGGAAGCCTGCGGATGGTTGATGAGCGGGTGAGCCAGGCGGTGCGGCTGATGGAGGAAAACATCGATGCGCCGCTGCTTCTATCCCGCCTTGCGCGCCGGGTAGGGCTCTCCAGCCGCCATCTGCAAACCCTGTTTCAGGAAACCATCGGCGTTGGCCCGCATGTGCATTACCTCGCCGTCAGGCTTAACGCTGCGCGTCGCAAGGTGATCGAAAGCCGCCAGCCTTTCGCCGATATCGCCTTGGCCACCGGTTTCAATTCGGCTTCCGCCTTTTCCCGTGCCTACAAGGCGCATTTCCGCGAAAGCGCCAGCGAAACAAGAAAAAGGCTGCAAGGCAAGGCTCTCACGGCCTGATGGATTAGTCCAACGCTTCATCTTGAAGAATATCACCGGTTCGTTGAATTTTCATTCAGATGTTCCGGTTCGCTTTATTATATTTCATAGCGAAATGACGGATACTGTATTCTTGGAGAGAGGCAATATCCATGATATACTTTGCAGCAAGGATTGTTATATTTTATGGGTTTCTTCTTCTCGTCTTCGACCCGTCGCTGATCTGCATCGATCCGGCGCGCGGTCGGCTTGCCGGGTTGCTGATGTTCATCGGTGGTGCACTGCCGGATATGGTGCGGATGATCCGTCTGGATGGCGGGCGGGAGTTGCTGGCGCTGATGCGCCAGACACTCGGCCGCCAGTTCTGAAACCATCAGTCGCGGATCACCAGCAGATCGCGGGCGGCGAAATGCAGGTTCACCGTCTCGCCATGGGCGGGTGGGGTGAGGCCCGGATCGTTGAACATGTCGAAGGAAATGGTGCTTTCGCCGACCTTCAGCCGGGTACGCACCACAGAACCGAGGAAGCTTGAGGAAATCACCTCGCCCGGAATGCTGGTATCGGTGCGGGAGCCTGCGTTCAGCGAGGCCGCTTCCGGACGAAGCGCCAGCGCCACTCGCTCGCCGCCCTTGAGCGTGGAAAGGCTGTCGCGGATCACCATCTCCTGCCCGGCGATTTCCACGCGGTTTGCGGCCGGGTCCTTCACCTTCGCCTCGATGAGGTTCAGCGTGCCCACGAAGGAAGCGACGAAGCGGGTTTTCGGCGTGTTGTAGATTTCCGACGGCGTGCCGATCTGGTCGGCGCGGCCTGCATTCATCACCACGATCCGGTCGGAGATGGACAGCGCCTCTTCCTGATCATGGGTCACGAAAACGGTGGTGATGCCGAGCTGGCGCTGGATGGCGCGGATTTCCTCGCGCAGCGATACGCGGATCTTTGCGTCAAGCGCCGAGAGCGGCTCGTCCAGCAGCAGCACCTGCGGCTTTGGCGCAAGTGCGCGCGCAAGCGCCACGCGCTGCTGCTGCCCGCCGGACATCTGGTAGGGGAAGCGGTCGGCGAGATGCTCCAGGTGAATGAGCGCCAGCATTTCCTTCACCCGCGCCTCGATTTCGGCCTTAGGCTTGCCGGCCACCTTGAGGCCGAAGGCGACATTGTCGAACACGGTCATGTTGGGAAACAGCGCATAGGCCTGGAACACCATGCCGATATTGCGCTGGTTGGGCTTCAGGTCGGTCTGATCGGCGCCATTGATGGTGATCGAACCGGCCGAGGGGGTCTCGAAACCGGCGATCATCCGCAGAATGGTGGTCTTGCCGCATCCCGATGGCCCGAGGAAGGAAATGAATTCGCCCTTGTCGATGGCCATGTTGAAATCATGCACCACCTGCACCGGGCCAAAGCTTTTCTGGATGCTGGAAAGTTGGAGAAAGGACATGGGACTACTCTTTCGGAAGGCTCAGGGCTTTGGCGGGCGCGCCTTGTTGAAGCGCGATGCAAATTGCAGGATGCCGATGCTGGCCCAGGTGATGGCGAAGGCGATGATGGCGAGCGCCGGTGGCTCATAGGCCCGGTTCGCCCCGATCAATTGCAGATAGGGACCGAAGGCCGGACGATTGAGCAGCGACGGCATGGTGAATTCGCCGATCACGATGGCAAAGGTGATGAAGGCACCGGAGAGAACACCGGAGAGCACATTCGGAAAAATGCAGCGGAACAGGATGGTGCGCCAGGGCGCGCCAAGGCTTTGCGCTGCTTCCGTCAGCGTATTGACGTCGATGGTGCGCATCGCCGTATCCACCGAGCGATACATATAGGGCAGCGACAGCGTCATGAACGAAAACATCAGCAGCAGGTCCGTGCCCCGCGCCGAACCCGTGAACGGGATGATGGAGGAGGAATTGTAGAGCCTCAGATAGCCGAAGACGATGACGATGGCCGGAATGACCAGCGGCATGAGCGTCACGAATTCCACCACCGGCCGGAATTGCGGCAGGCGCAGCCGCACCCAATAGGCCGTCGGCACGATCAGCAGCACCCCGAACAGGATCGTCAGCACCGCCATGAGGATGGAATAGCTGAAGCTGTCGCGGAACTGGCTGTCGGCAAAGACAGAGCGATAGGCATCGAAGGAATATTCGCCGCGCCGCATACGCAGCGAGAACTCGAAGGTCGCGATCAGCGGCAGGATGAAATAGGCGGCACCGATGAGAATGGCCAGCCAGGCCCAGACTTTCTGTAACTTCATTTCTGCCACCGCTCGGCGCGCATGCGCATCCAGATATAGATGAGGTTGGAAACGCCGGTGATCACGATCATGCCAAGCGCCAGCGCATAGCCGAGATTGGGATTGTGCAGCACATCCCCGCGGATCTGGGCATAGAGCTGGATTGGCACGATGTTGAAGGTGCTTCCCGTCAGCGAATAGGCGGTCGCAATGGCCCCGAAAGCATTGGCAAACAACAGCAGGAAGGTGCCGAGGATCGAGGGGAAGAGGATCGGCAGGGCAACGCGCGTCCAGTACTGTGCATTGGATGCGCCGAGAATTTCCGCCGCCTCGCGCCATTCCTTCTTCAGCCCGTCGAGTGCTGGCGTGATGATCAGCACCATAAGCGGGATCTGGAAATACATGTAGGTGAGCGTCAGGCCGAGGAAGCTCAGAAGATTGAAGCCGGTCGCATAGAGATTGAAGCCGAAGGCATCCCGCAGGATCACGGTGACGAGACCGGTGCGGCCAAGCGTGGCGAGAAAGGCAAAGGCGAGCGGCACGCCTGCAAAATTCGATGCCACACCGGAAAAGGTCAGAAGCGCCGAGCGGATCCAGCCCGGCAGCCCGCCGAGCACCACGGCCCAGGCGAGGAAAAAGCCGATCAGCGCGCCGCCGAGCGCCGAGGCAAGGCTGATCTTCAGCGAAATGGAATAGGACGCGAGAATTTTCGGCGTGAACAGGCCCGCAATATTCTCAAGCGTGAAATGCCCTTCCGCATTCAGGAAAGCGCCAGTGACGAGATAGAGCGTCGGCGCGATGAGAAACATGACCGAAAACACAATGAAGGGCGAGACGCCCAGCCAGTCGATCATGGTTTTCCGCGAAATCAGCGGTCGGGAACGGGCTACCGTCATGGTTGCGGCTATCCTCTGGTAGAAAGGCTCTCCCGCCCTGTTGCAGAACGGGAGAGCCAAAGCATCAGGCAGGCTTACTGAACGTTGGCGCCAACGACGGTATCCCAACCCTTGGTGATGGTTTCCTTGTAGGCAGACTGTTCTTCAAGCGTCGGGAACACAGCCTTTTCATAGGCTGCAGCCGGCGGCAGCTTGTCGAGCAGGTCCTGCGGAACCTTGCCGTTCTTCACCAGATCGTTGAAGCGGATCGGGTGGCAGTAGCCCTTCAGCCAGCCGAGCTGACCTTCGTCGGAATAGAGATATTCCATCCAGAGCTTGGCAGCGTTCGGATGCGGTGCGTAGGCGGAGATCGCCTGCACATACACACCGGCCACAACGCCCGACGCCGGGATCACGACATCCACATCCGGATTGCCCTTCAGCGTGTCGCGGTCGGCAAGCGCGTTATAGTCCCAGCGCAGGATGATCGGCGTGGTGCCCTGTGCGAGCGGGGCGGACTTGCCGATGACCGGAACGAAATTACCCTTGGCATTCAGCTCCTTGAAGAAGTTCAGGCCTGCTTCGCCAGCCTTGGCAACGTCACCGCCGGAAGCCGAAAGGCCAGCGGCAAACACGCCGGAAATGGCCTGGTTTGCGGTGCGCGGGTCACCGGCAAGGGCAACCATGTTGGCAAATTCCGGCTTCTGCAGGTCAGCCCAGTCCTTCGGGCTTTCCTTGACGATGTCCTTGTTCACTTCGAAGGACATCACGCCGTAATAGTCGCCATACCAGTAGCCGTCGGCATCCTTGGCGGTGTCCGGGATCGAATCCCAGGTTGCAACCTTGTAGGGCTGGATCAGGCCATCAGCCTTGGCGGACGGGCCGAAAGACAGGCCGACGTCGATCACGTCCGGAGCCTGGTCGCCCTTGTTGTCCTTGTTGGCCTTGATGGCTTCGATTTCGTCGCCGGAACCGGCATCCGGGTTCAGTTCGTTCACCTGCAGGCCATACTTGGCCTTGAAGCCGTCGATCAGTGCGCCATAGCCGCACCAGTCATGCGGGAGAGCGATGGTCGTCAGCGTGCCTTCAGCCTTCGCGGCCTTAATCAGGTCTTCCATGGAATCAGCGGCGGCAAACGATGCCGAAGCGATGATCATCGCCGTGGAAAGCGACAGGATCTTGCGAGCATTGGAAAGCATTTTGTTCTCCTCTTTGTTGAACAGCGATTGAGCTGTTACTTCCCTTGCATGAATTCCATGTGACACCGGAAAGAGTTGGATAACAATTCTGTTTTACAACTTTCAGGGCTCTGGAATTGCGTTGACCGGCAAAAATAAATGCCGGAATTCAATGGTTTGCGAGGCCGCTTGCTAGCCCGGCTTGCGAAAGTGCCGGGTCTGCTCAAACAGGCCTTCGAGTGTCTTGATCCGTTCCCGGGTCTCATCCCAGGAAGCGTTCTGCACGGCGTCGATCATCGCCTCGACCACGAAAAGCGTGATCACGGAACTGTCCCAGGCGGACGGCGCCTCGATGCGGCTGCGGAACACATGGCGGGCATTCTTGGCGATCGGCGACACCCACTGATCGGTGAACAGGATGATCTCCACGCCCCGGGCGCGGGCGAGTTCCGCAAGGCTTGCCATGTCCGCCTCGTAGCGGCGGATATCGAAGATGACGAGCACGTCACCCTCGTTCATGTTCAGCACATATTGCGGCCAGCCGGACGAGTTTGCCGAGACCATAACCGTACTCTGGCGGATCACCTGCATGTGGTTGAAGAAGTATTCGGCAACCACGCGGGTGATGCGGCCGCCTGCGAAATAGATGCTGCGCTTGCGGTCTGCGAGCAGATTGGCCGCCTGATCGAAAGAGGCCGGATCGATATCGCCAAGTGCCTCGCGCAGATTGTTCATGATCGCATCGGCAAAGCGGTTCAGCACATGCGTGCCCGGCGCATTGGCAGCCCAGCGGTCATGCTTGGTAATCGGGTTGGAAAGGGTGGCCTCCAGCTCCTGATGCAGATGCGACTGGAACTCCGCATAGCCCTTGTACCCGAGCTTCTGCACCATGCGTGCAACCGTCGGCGTGGATACGCCTGCATTCTCTGCAACCGTCGTTATGCTGCCCAGTCCCGAAACGGGATAGTTGTCGAGAAGGCTTTCCGCCAGCTGCCGTTCGGCGCGCGTCAGCGTGTCGAATTGGCCATGAATGACGTCAGAAACGGTTTTTGACGCGCTGGACACGTGATTTTTGCTCCCCGGGTCCGGTCTTTCGCCGGTCCTTGTCACAAATTGAAAACCGGAATGTGACAGGAGTCAATCGGATTTGTGAAAAGAAATTTTCAGAACCCAGTTGACAGAAGTGAAATCGTGAAGAATTCTTTTCGGTATTAGTGACTGGTTAACTTCTGTGGTGGGCGTCTTGGGCATGGAGATCATTCAGGGTCTTTTGACAGCGGAGGAGGGTTCGCCCGTTTCCGTAGTCAATCCCGGTGCGAAGGGTGACGTGCTCCTTGTCTGCGAGCATGCGTCCCGCGTTCTGCCGCGCAAGCTCGGCACGCTCGGCCTTTCGGCAGAAGCGCTCGAAAGCCATATCGCCTGGGATCCGGGCGCGCTTGCGGTGGCGGAAATCCTGAGCCGCACGCTGGATGCAACGCTGGTTTCGCAGCGTTTTTCCCGCCTTGCCTATGATTGCAACCGTCCGCCGGAAGCGCCGGGCGCGATGCCGGAGGTGAGCGAGATCTACGCGATCGAAGGCAACCGCAATCTCAGCCAGGCCGACCGCGACCAGCGCACGAATGCGCTCTATCTGCCGTTTCACAAGGCGGTCAGCGACATTCTGGACGCACGTCAGGCCGAAGGCCGCGAGACGGTTATCGTCACCATGCATTCCTTCACCCCTGTCTATCTGGGCAAGGCGCGCAGCGTCGAAATCGGCATTCTGCATGATGCCGACAGCCGTATTGCCGATGCCATGCTCGAGGCGGGCAGGGACAGTGCGCACGACATTCGCCGCAACGAGCCCTATGGCCCGGCCGACGGCGTGACGCATACACTGATAAAACATGGTCTTGCCCGTGGTCTGATGAATGTCATGATCGAGGTACGCAACGACCTTATAAGAGATGAAGACGGCCAACGGGTCATGGCCGACCTTCTGGCCGCGCTTTTGGGCAAAGCCCTTTCGGCGCGGTGAAAGACAAGACCCGGGGAAGCAGCAATGCGGACGGCGCGGCAAAGAGACCGGGCCGCCACTGGAAGAGGAAGTTTCCGCAATGGCGCGGAAACCTGATGTATCTGAGGGGCATCATGCCATGAGCAGCCATCTAGACGATGATGCAAAACACCTCCACTCGATGGGCTATGCGCAGGAACTTGCGCGCCGCATGAGTGGTTTTTCGAACTTCGCGATTTCATTCTCGATTATCTGCATTCTGGCCGGCGGTATCGGCGCCTATACGGTTGCGCTTGGCGCAGCCGGTGGTGCATCGATCGGCATCGGCTGGGTTGTCGGCTCGATCTTTGCTCTGGTGGTTGCGGCCGCCATGGGCCAGATCGCATCGGCCTATCCGACGGCAGGCGGACTCTACCACTGGGCTTCGATCCTGGGCGGTCGCGGCTGGGGCTGGGCAACGGCCTGGATCAACCTTTTCGGCCTGCTGTTCGTGGTCGCATCGGTGAACTACGGCGTTTACCTGCTGCTGCGTGACCTGATCCTCGTCGGCATGTTCGGCATGGATCCGGCCTCCTTTACCGGCACGCATCTGACCATTGCCGTTGCCCTGATCACGCTCGTTCAGGCCGTGATGAACTATGCCGGCATCCGGGTGACTTCGCTGCTCACCGATTTCTCGGGTTACCTGATCTTCGCGGTCTCCGTGCTGATCATCGTCGGCCTGTTCTTCGGTTCGCCGGTTGAACTCGACTTCTCCCGCCTCGTGACGTTCAAGAACTACACGGGTGACCCGGGTGCAGGCACCTGGCCCGCAACGCAGAGCATCTTCTATGCGTTCATCCTCGGCCTTCTGCACGTGTGCTACACGATCACCGGCTTCGATGCCTCCGCGCATACGTCTGAAGAAACCGTGGATGCCCAGCGCGCCGTGCCGAAGGGCATGCTGAATGCCGTGTTCTGGTCCGGCGTTTTCGGCTGGGTGCTCGTGGCCGCCATGCTTCTGGCCATGCCGAGCGTCGATGAAGGCGCTGCCAAGGGCTGGTCCGTATTCGCCTATGTGCTCGATGCGAGCCATATGCCGAAGATCGCCAAGGATATCATTGCGATCGGCATCGTGGTGTCGAACTTCCTCTGCGCACTGGCAGGCATGACCTCGCTGTCGCGCATGATCTTCGCCTTCGCCCGTGATGGCGGTATCCCCGGTGCTTCCGACTGGCTGAAGAAGGTCAATCCGACCCATCGCACGCCGGGTCCGGCGATCATCACCGGTGCGGTTCTCTGCTTCATCCTCGGTCTCGTTGCTGGCAACAACTCCAACGCCTACATCATCCTGTCCTCGGGCTGCGCGGTGTTCCTCTACGTGTCCTACATCATGCCGATTGGCGCGGGCATCCTCGCCGAAGGCAAGACGTGGACCGCAAAGGGCCCGTTCGATCTCGGGGTCTGGTCGAAGCCGATTGCCGTTCTCGCCGTTATCGGCGGCGCGATCCTCGCCTTCGTGGGCTTCCAGCCGCCGTATGAGCTGGTGGGCAAGTTCCTCGCTGGCCTGATCGGCACCCTGATCGTCGTCTGGTTCGCCTTCGAGCGTCGCCGCTTCCAGGGCCCGCCGCTGACGGAAGAGGCCGTGAAGGCCCGTCAGGCTGAAATCGCTGCCGCCGAGCATGCGATTGGCGAAAACTGATCACTGACAATCCCCGGGCCGCGTTTCACCGCGCGGCCCGGCCTCAAGACACGAGAATTTTGGGAGGCAGGCGGGAAGGACCCGCCGGCAAGGGTTCCTGCATCCTGCGACAGGCGGGCAGGGGCCAAACAACGGGCGAGAAGAACCATGAGCACCTATTCGTTTGAAGATCTGAAAAAGGACGTCGCGGAAGGCCGCATCGATACCGTCCTCGCCTGCCAGGTAGACATGCAGGGACGCCTGATGGGCAAGCGTTTCCAGGCCGAGTATTTCGTCGAGAGCGCCTGGGAGGAGACCCACAGCTGCAACTATCTTCTGGCGACCGACATGGAGATGGAAACCGTTCCGGGATACAAGTCGACCAGCTGGGAAAAGGGCTATGGCGACTACACCATGAAGCCGGATCTTTCCACGCTGCGCCGCATTCCCTGGCTCGAGGGCACGGCACTCGTGCTCTGCGACATGCTCGATCATCACACCCATGCAGAAGTGCCGCATTCGCCGCGCGCCATCCTGAAGAAGCAGGTGAAGCGGCTGGAAGCCATGGGCATGAAGGCCTTCATGGCCTCCGAACTCGAATTCTTCCTGTTCGACCAGACCTATGAGGATGCGCGCCTGTCCGGTTACCGCGACCTGCACCTCGCCTCCGGTTACAACGAGGATTACCACATCTTCCAGACCACCAAGGAAGAAGACGTGATGCGGGCGATCCGCAAGGGTCTTCAGGGCGCCGGCATTCCGGTGGAAAATTCCAAGGGTGAGGCCTCTGCCGGTCAGGAAGAAATCAACGTCCGCTATGCCGAAGCGCTGACCATGGCCGACCGCCACACGATCATCAAGAACGGCTGCAAGGAAATCGCCTGGTCGCGCGGCAAGGCCATCACCTTCCTCGCCAAGTGGAACTACAATGCCGCCGGTTCCTCCTCGCATATCCACCAGTCGCTTTGGAGCCTCGACGGCAAGCCGCTGTTCTTCGACAAGGATGCGAAATACGGCATGTCCGAGCTGATGAAGCACTATGTCGCCGGTCTTCTTGCCCATGCGAGCGAGATCACCTGCTTCCTGGCGCCTTACATCAATTCCTACAAGCGCTTCATGGCAGGCACCTTCGCGCCGACCAAGGCCATCTGGTCGAAGGACAACCGCACCGCCGGTTACCGTCTCTGCGGCGAAGGCACCAAGGGCATCCGCATCGAATGCCGCGTCGGCGGCTCCGATCTCAACCCCTATCTCGCCATGGCCGCGCTGATTGCTGCCGGTCTCGACGGGATCGAGAAGAAGATGGAGCTGGAGCCGCAGTTCGAGGGCGACGCTTATGGCGGCAAGGGCATCCGTGAAATCCCGCGGACGCTGCGCCATGCGACCGAGGAACTGCGCAACTCCGCCATGCTGCGCGCGGCCTTCGGCGATGACGTGATCGATCACTATGTCCGCGCTGCCGAATGGGAGCAGGAAGAATATGACCGCCGCATCACCGACTGGGAAGTGGCGCGCGGTTTCGAGCGGGCCTGATCAGGAAAATGGACTGGCGCGGGGCAATCCCGCGCCAAAACCCGTCTCTGCGACACCTTGAAGCCTGTTTCGCTGTCGAATTGCAGGCTTCCGCGCTTGGATCGGCGGCCAACTGGTCGTATCTAGGTGCGTATCAAGATATTCGACTGGAGCATGACAAGATGACGATGATCCAATGTATCTCCCCGGTGAACGGGGAAGTTTATGCCGAGCGCCCGGCCATGGCGATCGATGCCGCCCGCGCCGAAATCGCCCGCGCCCGCAAGGCGCAGAAGGCCTGGGCCCGTCGCCCGCTGGAAGAGCGCGTGCAGCTGGTGCTGAAGGGTGTGGCCCGCCTCAACGAGATGGCTGTCGAAGTGGTGCCGGAAATCGCCTGGCAGATGGGCCGCCCGGTGCGTTACGGCGGTGAGTTCCGCGGCTTCAACGAGCGCTCCAACTACGTGGCCTCCATCGCGGCCGACAGCCTGAAGCCCTATGTCGTCGAGGAAAGCGCCAGTTTCGAGCGCCGCATCGAGCGCGAGCCGCATGGCATCGTCTTCGTCATCGCCCCCTGGAACTATCCCTACATGACGGCGATCAACACCATTGCGCCGGCGCTGATGGCGGGCAATGTGGTGGTGATCAAGCATGCCAGCCAGACGCTGCTGGTGGGCGAGCGCATGGTGCGCGCCTTCGTGGAAGCGGGCATGCCGGATGACGTGTTCATCAACCTTTTCCTAGACCATGACACGACGTCGGCGCTGATTGCGGAAAACAACTTCAACTTCATCAACTTCACCGGCTCCGTTGCCGGTGGCCGCGCGATCGAACGCGCCGCAGCCGGAACCTTCAACGGCCTTGGCCTCGAACTCGGCGGCAAGGACCCGGGCTATGTGATGGAGGACGCCAATCTGGACGCCGCCGTCGATACGCTGATGGATGGTGCCTTCTTCAATTCCGGGCAGTGCTGCTGCGGTATCGAGCGCGTCTATGTTCATGAAAGCCTGTTTGATGCCTTCGTTGAAAAGTCCGTGGCCTTCGTGAAGGCCTACAAGCTCGGCAATCCGCTGGAGCAGGACACAACACTCGGCCCGATGGCCAACAAGCGCTTTGCCGCAACGGTGCGCGCACAGGTTTCCGAGGCGCTCGCCAAGGGTGCCAAGGGCCTGATCGATCCGTCGCTCTTCCCGGCGGATGATGGCGGCGCCTATCTCGCCCCGCAGATCCTCGTCAATGTCGATCATTCGATGACGGTGATGCGCGAGGAAAGCTTTGGCCCGGTCGTCGGCATCATGAAGGTGAAGAGCGATGCGGAAGCGCTGGAGCTGATGAACGACAGCCCCTATGGCCTGACCGCCTCGCTCTGGACCTCCGATCCCGAGCGCGCGGCCCGTATCGGCCGCGAGATCGAAACCGGCACGATCTTCATGAACCGTGCGGACTATCTCGACCCGGCGCTGTGCTGGACCGGCTGCAAGGAAACCGGCAAGGGCGGCTCGCTCTCGGTTCTCGGCTTCCAGAACCTCACCCGCCCGAAATCCTATCACCTGAAGAAGGCACTCTAAATGACCATTACCGCCAACTGGAGCTATCCGACCGCCGTCAAGATGGGCGCGGGCCGCATCAAGGAACTGGCAGACGCCTGCAAGGCGCTCGGCATGAAGAAGCCGCTGCTGATCACCGACCGTGGCCTCGCCAACATGGCGATCACCCAGAAGTCCCTCGATATTCTGGACGCCGCAGGCCTTGGCCGCGCGATCTTCGCCGATGTCGATCCGAACCCGAACGAGATCAATCTCGAAGCCGGTATCAAGGCCTTCCGTGATGGCGGGCATGACGGCGTGGTTGCCTTCGGCGGCGGCTCGGGCCTCGATCTCGGCAAGTGCGTGGCCTTCATGGTCGGCCAGAGCCGCCCGGTCTGGGATTTCGAGGATATCGGCGACTGGTGGACCCGCGCCTCGGTGGAAGGCATTGCGCCGATCGTTGCCGTGCCCACCACCGCCGGCACCGGCTCGGAGGTTGGTCGCGCTTCGGTGATCACCAATTCGAAGACGCATGTGAAGAAGATCATCTTCCATCCGAAGTTCCTGCCGGGCGTGGTCATCGCCGATCCGGAACTGACGGTCGGCATGCCGAAGATCATCACCGCAGGCACCGGCATGGATGCCTTCGCCCATTGCCTCGAAGCCTATTCCTCGCCCTTCTATCATCCGATGAGCCAGGGCATTGCGCTCGAAGGCATGCGGCTTGTGAAGGAATATCTGCCGCGCGCCTATCACGACGGCACGGATATCGAAGCCCGCACCAACATGATGTCTGCCGCTGCCATGGGCGCGGTTGCCTTCCAGAAGGGGCTCGGCGCCATTCACGCGCTCTCCCATCCGATTGGCGCCGTCTACAACACCCATCACGGCATGACCAATGCGGTCGTGATGCCGATGGTGCTGAAGTTCAACCGCTCGGCCATTGAAGAGAAGATCGCCCGCGCGGCGGCCTATCTCGGCATTTCCGGCGGCTTCGACGGCTTCTACGACTATGTGATCGCGCTTCGTGCAGAACTCGGCGTGCCGGAAAACCTCTCCGCCTTCGGCGTAGGCTCCGACCGCATTGCCGAACTCGCCGCGATGGCAATTGAAGATCCGAGCGCCGGTGGCAATCCGATTGCCATGACGCTTGAAAACACCACCCAACTCTTCCGCGACTGCTACTGAGTGGGGAGGGGGCGAGCCTTCGTGTTCGCCCCCATTTTTTTATACTTTGCGCGGCCCCGGCGCTACGGGATTACCCCGCGGGCTGGACGATATCCGCCCTGATGCGTGCCATCTGCACCCGGTACCACAAGACAATCGCGGTCAATCCAAGCAGAAATCCGGGCACGCTTGCCACCCAGAAAACCTTTATCCAGTCCGGTGACTGGCTGTAGAAATCAATGAGGGAGCAGGTCTCGTTCATTGGCAATTCACCTCGCTGGAATCGCCGCCAGAGCGGAATGCCCTGGCGGACGGGAGGTAGAAATGTCGCACGTAAACGACCGCCCTGGCCTTTAAACCGAAGTTCTGGACATGCGCCAAGGCCCTCCCGGCCAAGATGGCAGGAAGCATGCTGGTCGGAAGGAGTCAATCTTTGACCCCAGCCGTTACGTGCGGGGATTTCTAGACCCCGGCCAGATCACATATCTGACTGGCAGCCTTATTTTATCTTAAATTCAAAAATAAGTGAATAGCCATGTTCTGACTGTCTAGTTTTCTTTTTGAATTTTCATATCCAAATCCGCACTGGGAGATCTTTGGTCAATAAGCTGCGGAACAATGGGGGTTGAGTGCTATGTTCGGATAGCAATCACACTAGGCTCAATCGCGCCTGATAATCTTCCTCGGTTTCACCCGGGTCCCTTATCATCTCATAGCTATCGAGCGAGAAGCGCGGCATATCCGCATAGGCCTCCATAGCGGCGATATCTGCAACATGACGATTAACAAGGCTTTCGATCAAGGCATCGACCGGCACGCGATCCTTTTCCGCGACCTGCTTTGCTGCAGCATAGGCTTCTACGCTGATATCGATTTTCATGCGTGCGCCCATGGAGAGATCCTTTATGTGTGACGTTTAATATATGCTCCTGCTCGCCTTTTGTCCAGTTCTGCATGCATGTCGTTTTCTTGTCTTCATTGCCGTTAAGTCGCATCGGCCTCCGCAAGCCATTCATAAGTTTGACAATTATAAACTATTATCTCTTGGTTAGGACTTCATTAACCATAATTGGCAAGAATGCGTTTACTGGCAGCACCGGTCTGGTCGGCTGCGGCTCGGAGCGATGGCCCGGCTCCAAACTCATTCAGGGGTTATACTCATGGCAATCATTTCTTTGGCCAACGCCAAGGGCGGGGCAGGCAAGACCACTGCCGCTCTCATTCTCGCAACGGAGCTCGCCCGTCAGGGCTATCGTGTTGTTATCCTCGATGCCGATCCGCAACGCTGGATCACCACCTGGGCCGAACAGACCGGCCTTCTGCCCAATCTGACGGTCATATCCGAAGTCACGGTTGCCTCGCTGCCCTGCCACATCATGGACCTGAAGCCGGTCACCGATTACTTCGTGATCGATCTCGCCGGTGCCCGTGATGCGCTCGTTACCACCGCGCTCGGCATGTCCGATCACGTGCTGATCCCGGTTCAGGGCTGTGCGATGGATGCCCGCGGTGCGGCCCAGATCCTCGATCTCATCCGTCTGCTGGAAGAAAAGGCCCATATCCGCATTCCGCATTCGGTGATCCTCACCCGCGTCAGCGCCATGGTCACCACCCGCGCGCTGATGCAGATCAAGGCCCTGCTCGCCCGTCGTGGCGTCAATGTGCTGAACACCATGCTCGCCGAACGCACTGTCTTCCGCGATCTCTTCGATTGCGGCGGCAATCTCTATGGCATGGACCCGGCGAAGGCCAGCAACCTCGATCGTGCGATTGAAAATGCGCAGGCCTTTGCCCAGGAAATCCGCGACCTTCTCCCCGCCCGCGCCTACACACCCGCGCCCGCGAAGACCTTTTTCCGCATGGCCCGCAAGGTGGCGTGAAATCGGTAAAACCATGATGGTGAAACAGGCCGGATAGGGGGCTTTCCGGCCTGTTTCTTTTTTCACGATTGTTTTTTGCTGTCTAACTCTCCCGTTCCCTTGAACCGGAAGAGTTGGAGGGGCGTGTCTGTCCGCTCAATCCACGAATTCCACCGTCACGCCCGGCTTGACCATCTTGCCGAGTTCGGTTGCGTCCCAGTTGGTCAGGCGAATGCAGCCGTGGCTCTGGGTCTTGCCGATCTTGGAGGGCTCCGGCGTGCCGTGAATGCCGTAGGTCGGCTTTGAAAGCGCGATCCAGACCGTGCCGACCGGGCCGTTCGGGCCGGGCGGGATCGACAGGATCTTGTCGTTCGCTCCCTGCTGGAAATTGATCTTCGGATTATAGGTATAGCCCGGATTGAAGGCGATGCGCTGCACCTGCACGATGCCGGACGGCGAGGGTGTGTCTGCCGAACCGATTGAAGCCGGATAGGCGGCAATCAGCGAGCCATCCTCCGCATAGGCAAAAACCTGCTTGCGGGCCTTGTCAGCGAGAATGCGGGCGACCGAACCCTTCTTCGGCTCTCCGGGATTGACCACCTTGATGATCGTGCCGGGAATG
Organism: uncultured Rhizobium sp.; assembly: GCA_945952315.1. Classification (GTDB taxonomy): domain Bacteria; phylum Pseudomonadota; class Alphaproteobacteria; order Rhizobiales; family Rhizobiaceae; genus Gellertiella. Next base: position 18,425 of record CAMFIE010000008.1, read on the forward strand.
GTGAAATCCACGCCCGGATTGATTTCCTTCAGGTAGTTTTCATCCATGTGGAAACGTTCCGCGAGGTTTTCCGTCACGGACGTGTAGTTGAGGCCCGGCAGAAGCGCCTTTTGCGAATAGTCTTCCGGGATTGCGGCCACATAAGGACCCGCCGCATCCGCGGGCGTGATCTCGTATTCCACGAAGGGCATGCCGCCGGACAGGCGCAGCCGCTCCAGAATGTCGTCGGTATTGTTCGGGTCAAGCCGCTCGCCGTTTACCTGTTCCCAGGCTGCCAGCGCCTTGCCCACATTCGAGCCGTTCTTGCCATCGATCACGCCCGGCGAAGAGCCGCCGCGATCCAGAAGCACCTGCAGGGCGGCGATTTCCGCCTTGTTCTTGCTGGTGATCGGTGCCGATGCAACCGGTGGCATTTCCAGTCCGGTGCTGTTCTGGCCATTGCCCAGCCCGCCGTCCTGAAGCGAAGGGTCGACATTCGCCTGCTGGTCGTTGCCAAAGCCGGGCAGCGGCTGGCCATCCAGCGGTTCGCGCTGGACATTGGCATTTTCCGGAATGGAGCCGGTGGAAATGCTGTCGCTGCCATCATAGGCGGGATCATTCGTCGCCTGACCGGTAAAGCCGTCGTCGCCGAGTGCCGGCAGATCGCCCGTGAAATAGCGCTCGGCCGAAACTTCCGTCGCGACCAGATTGCCGTTGAAGTCCAGCAGCACGCGATTGCCGTTTCGATCCTTGCGGATCACCACTTCATCGGAGGAGGGGATGTAGTCGAGCAGAGATCCATCCGGCGCCATCAGCACGACATCGCCACGCTGGTACTCGCCCTGCGCGTAGGCAGGGCTTGTTGCCATCATGGCGGCGCTTGCAAACAGGGTCAGCACCAGGTTGCGGGTCGAGCGGATCATCGCGACTCTCTCATTCTTAATCAGGTCTTAAGCCTAGATATAACAATTTGGACTCTAATATGGTAATCGTGAAAACTTGGTGAACAAAGTTTTAATCATCCGCCTGCTACACCCGTGGGGCGTTGAATTTCCAGAAATGACATGGCCCGCTTCGCCAAAGGGTTGCGGTGCCTCTGGGGGACAAGGGTGAAACGGGCGCATGACGGGGCATGATGCATTGGACGCGAATTTTGATTTGGAACATTTCTTGCCTTACCGGCTGCAGCGGCTGGCGGCACTGTTGACGACGGACTTTTTCACACAACTGGACGAGGGGCCGGTTGATGGATGGGTGGCCTTTTATGTGCTTCACGCGCTGGGAACGGGTGAAGGCATTACGGCGACAGAAATTGCGGCGCGCTCCGGTCTCGGGAAGACCGCAGTCAGCCGTGCGGTCGCCGCACTCGATGAAGCCGGACTGATCGACCGACGCCGCGACGCGCTTGATCGCCGTATCGAGCGGCTGGGGCTGACGCGTCCCGGCGCGCTGGAATTGCGGCGGATGACGGAGGATGCCCGCAACTATGCCGGAACGCTTTCGCGCCTGGTCGGACTTTCCCAGCATGACAAGGTGCATGCGGCGATGGGGGATCTGGAACTCGCGCTCAATCTTCGCGAGGCCGGATGACGGAACCGGTCCTGTTCCTGGAGCGACCCGACGGGAAGGGGCCGCGGATCGCGCTCGATCCGGCGTCTGTGCTGGACCTGCGCGGTGTCTGGGCAGGCGGCGCAAACTGGGCGCCGGGGCTCGAGATCGTGGATGACGGGGATCCGCGCATCTGGCATTCCCTTCAGGGCTTTCTGTTTACCGCCGGGCCGGAGCATTTCCGCCATCCGGAACCCCTGCCTTCGGGTGATGGGCGCTATCCCCTGCATGGCTCGCTTGCCGGGCATCCGGCGCGAAACATTCAACTGGATCAGGGGCTTTCCGCCTGTTCGGCCGACGTGCCCGTGTCGCTGGCCGACGGTGGCCGGGCCACGCTCTATCGCCGCTGGGAGATCGGTTCGGATGGCATGGTTTGCCTGTCTGACCGGCTGGTGAACACGGGCGATCAGGCCTTTGCGCCGATGCTGCTCTATCACATGAACATCGGCGGCCGCCTGCTGGATCGCGGCACACGGCTTGCTGGCGACATGCTGGACGGCGGCGGCTTCCCGTGGGATTTCCGGGATGATCCGGGTGGCGTATTCTGCGTGGCCGCGGCTGCTGAAGCGGATGGCTTTGCCCGGATTTCACTCGGCCCCGTTTCAGCCGCAGGCGGCCTCACTCTGGAGGTGGCCTTTGACTCAGCGTCACTGCCTTACCTTCAGATGTGGCGCTGCCGCCGCGAGGGGGTGAATGTGCTGGGCATCGAACCCTGCAGCCACCGCTGGGAAAAGCGGGCGGTGCTGGAGGCGGCCGGTGAAATGCCGCTTTTGCTGCCGGGGCAGACACGTCATTATGCTTTGCGTTTCCGCTTTTACCCAAAGACTGACCGCCAGCCGCGTTGACGTGGGCGGCATGCGCCTTTAAACCGCTCTCAGTCTTTGCAAAAGGGGTGGAGCACGCTGCATGGATATCCGTGAAATCAATGCCGAATACTCGGTTTCCGGCCAGATCGAGGCCGATGATCTCGACCAGATCAAGGCGCTCGGCTTCAAGTCCATCGTCTGCCATCGTCCGGACCACGAAACACCCGATCAGCCGACATTTTCGAGCATCGCCGCAAGGGCCGAGGTGCTTGGTCTTGCGATTGCCCATATTCCTGTCGGCCCGTCCGGTGTAACCGCCGATGCCGTTCGCGCCATGGTGGATGCGCTGGATACGATGGAACGCCCGATGCTCGGCTATTGCCGCTCCGGTGCCCGCTCGACCGCCATTTACCAGCAGACGGCGCATATCCGTAACTGACTTTCCGAAAACCGATCCAAGGAGCATTCAATGTCGATCAAGCGTATCGAATCCGGCCGCCGCATGAGCCAGGCCGTTGTCCACGGCAACACCGTTTACCTGGCAGGGCAGGTGGGTGAAGGCGCAACCGTGACTGAGCAGAGCAAGTCGGCCCTTGCCGAAGTGGACCGCCTGCTCGCCGCCGCCGGCACCGACAAGTCGAAGATCCTGCAGACGATCATCTATCTCTCCGACATGTCGACCTTCGCCGAAATGAACGCCGTGTGGGAAGCCTGGGTGGATCCGAACAATACCCCCGCCCGCGCCACCTCGCAGGGCGCGCTGGCAACCCCGGATTACAAGGTGGAATTCATCGTCACCGCCGCTCTCTGAGCTTCTATAAGAGACACACATTGAGACCGGTCGCGGGAAACTGCGGCCGGTTTTTTGTGGCCCATGTTTCCCTTTTGTACGCATTTGCCCTTTTCTTTCCGAGGGACTCCCGCCATATTCCCGGCATGTCCAAAGCACCGAAAAATCCGTCCCGTTCCGCTGGTTTCGAAGAAGCGCCGCAGGCTGCGTTCGAGGGCGCGCCGCTTTCCGGCTCCGTGGCCGACTGGGTGAAGCAGCTGGAGGCGGAGGCGGAAGCCTCGTCTGTCGAGACGCAGCGCGAGATTGCCTCCAAGGCAGGCAAGCACCGCAAGAAGGTGGAAATCACCGCGTCCAAATCCGCGCGCGGCACATCGATGGGCGGCTCGACCGATCCGAAGACCCGTGCCGCAGCGGGGCTGAACCCGGTCGCGGGCATGGATGTCTCGCTGGAAGAGGCGGGCTCGCTTGCGCAAGGCGCGGTGACGGCAACAGTGGAGGCGCTTTCCGCGCTGATCGAAAGCGGCAATCCGCTGTTCAAGGATGGCAAGCTCTGGGTGCCGCACCGGCCCGAGCGGCCGCAGAAATCCGAGGGCGGCATCGCGCTGCAGATGGTGACCGAATACCAGCCCTCCGGCGACCAGCCGACGGCGATCCGCGAGCTGGCCGAGGGACTGAATTCCGGCGAGCGCAGCCAGGTGCTGCTGGGGGTTACGGGTTCGGGCAAGACCTTCACCATGGCGAAGGTGATCGAGGCCACCAACCGCCCGGCGGTGATCCTTGCGCCCAACAAGACGCTGGCCGCGCAGCTCTATTCGGAGTTCAAGAATTTCTTCCCCAACAACGCGGTGGAATATTTCGTTTCCTACTACGATTACTACCAGCCGGAAGCCTATGTGCCGCGCTCGGATACCTATATCGAGAAGGAAAGCTCGATCAACGAGCAGATCGACCGCATGCGCCACGCCGCCACGCGCGCGATCCTGGAGCGGGATGATTGCATCATCGTCGCCTCGGTTTCCTGCATCTACGGTATCGGCTCGGTGGAAACCTATACGGCCATGACCTTCCAGATGCAGGTGGGCGACCGGATCGACCAGCGGCAGCTGCTCGCCGATCTGGTGGCGCAGCAATACAAGCGGCGCGATATGGATTTCCAGCGCGGCTCGTTCCGCGTGCGGGGCGATACGATCGAAATCTTCCCCGCCCACCTGGAAGATGCGGCCTGGCGCATTTCGCTGTTCGGCGACGAGATCGATGCAATCACCGAATTCGATCCGCTGACCGGCCACAAGACCGGCGACCTGAAGAGCGTGAAGATCTACGCCAATTCGCACTATGTCACCCCGCGCCCGACGCTGAACGGGGCGATCAAGGCGATCAAGGAGGAGCTGAAGCACCGGCTGGCGGAGCTGGAAAAGGCGGGGCGCCTGCTGGAGGCGCAGCGGCTTGAGCAGCGCACGAAATACGACATCGAAATGCTGGAGGCCACCGGCTCCTGCGCCGGGATCGAGAACTATTCGCGCTATCTCACGGGCCGCAAGCCCGGCGAGCCGCCGCCGACGCTGTTCGAGTATATCCCGGACAACGCCCTGATTTTCATCGATGAAAGCCATGTGACGATCCCGCAGATCGGCGGCATGTATCGCGGCGACTTCCGCCGCAAGGCGACGCTTGCGGAATATGGCTTCCGCCTGCCGTCCTGCATGGACAACCGGCCGCTGCGTTTCGAGGAATGGGATGCGATGCGGCCGCAGACGATTGCGGTTTCGGCCACGCCCGGCAACTGGGAGATGGAACAGGCGGGCGGTGTCTTTGCCGAGCAGGTCATCCGTCCGACCGGCCTGATCGATCCGCCGGTCGAGGTGCGCTCTGCCCGCACGCAGGTGGATGACGTGCTGGGCGAAATCCGCGAAACGGCAGCGAAAGGCTATCGCACGCTGGTGACGGTGCTGACCAAGCGTATGGCGGAAGACCTCACCGAATATCTGCACGAGCAGGGCGTGCGCGTGCGCTACATGCACTCGGATATCGATACGCTGGAGCGCATTGAAATCATTCGCGATCTTCGCCTTGGCGCGTTTGACGTGCTGGTCGGCATCAACCTGCTGCGCGAAGGCCTCGACATACCCGAATGCGGCTTCGTGGCGATCCTTGATGCGGACAAGGAAGGCTTCCTGCGTTCTGAAACCTCGCTGATCCAGACCATCGGCCGCGCGGCGCGCAATGTGGATGGCAAGGTCATTCTCTATGCGGATAACGTGACCGGTTCCATGAAGCGGGCAATGGAGGAAACCGCCCGCCGCCGCGAAAAGCAGATGGCCTACAACACGGCAAACGGCATCACGCCGGAATCGGTGAAGGCGCGCATTTCCGATATTCTCGACAGCGTCTACGAGCGCGATCACGTGCGGGCCGATATTTCCGGCGCCTCCGGCAAGGGCTTTGCCGATGGCGGGCATCTGGTCGGCAACAATCTGCAATCCCATCTCAATGCGCTGGAAAAGCAGATGCGCGATGCCGCTGCCGATCTCGATTTCGAAAAGGCCGCGCGCCTGCGCGACGAGATCAAGCGCCTCAAGGCCGCCGAACTCGCCGCCATGGACGACCCGATTTCAAAAGAAGAGGCGTCGAGGGCCGAAGGCCCGAGGGGGAAGCAAAACCAGGAGGCGTCGAGAGCCGAAGGCTCGAGGGGGAAGGCAAGCCAACAGGCTGCGGGGGCCGAAGGCGGGCGCGGTTCCTCTTCTCCCCGGCGGGGAGAAGGTGGCGCGTCAGCGCCGGATGAGGAGGCTGCGGGCACCAGGTCTTCCTATTTCGCCAAACCCTCGCTCGACGATATGGGTCCGGGAACGGATATGACAAAGCCGCTGTTCCGCAAGAACACGCTGGACGAAATGACGGTGGGCCGCACCGAAAAGCCGCTGCCGGGCCGTCTGCCGGAAAAGCCGGTGGAACACCTTTCCACCACCAAACGCCAGCCCCAGCCCCAGCCCGAAGACCCATCCCCGATCCGCCGCGCCAAAGTCGGCGCCGGTTCCTACGAGGACCCGGTGGACGAAAAGCGCAAAGGCCGGACCAAGGGCAAGACGGGCCGGCCGGGGCGGTGAGGGGAATTTAGCTAAATTGAATTAAAAGTGAACAAGTCAGGCTCATTGTTACCATTTGCGCTGAAATAGGTTTTTACTCCAACTAATTGCTCTATTTCAGCTGTACTCATTTCACTAGATATTTTTTTGTTGTTAAATTCAATTACGCGAAGTACGCGAATATTTTTTTGACGTCCATCTCGTATTTGATAGATCCATTGAACTTTCAATGTGTCGAGCACTTCAAGGTTTAGTTCCTTATTTTCAGCAAATTTCCAGAATATTTCATCTTCTATTGTGAAGTAGCAGTCTTTTCCCAATTCGTTCTTTCCTTTCCAATTTCTTATTTTCTGATCTATCTTATCCCAGTTTGGCGATGTGACATATACTTTCTCGATCGAGGCGAACCATTCTATTGGTTCATCTTCGAAAGGTATTATTGGGAGGCTTGCGCGTTCTGCGAAAGAGCTTCTTGGTATCGGAAATTCATTTTCTCTTGAAAACCCTAACCCATTTATTGCATTATCTTGTAGACAGGCTATGTAGAATTTCGACCTAGCTTTGAAAATGTCGGGGCTGATATTTAATCCAATTTTTAAAAGTTCTTCTGTTTTCTTCTCTAAAATACCGCCCGTCATTTTCAATATAATAGTAGATGCCAGCTTGCATTCTCTTTCTTTTTTTTGAATAGCGTCTTCGCTTTCGGATGAATATTTGACGGCATTAATTAGATCAGTTCTTATATCTTGACCTATCTGTTTAGCTAGTTCGGCTGGACTCACGCTGGTCAGGCCTTCTATGAAAGCAGCGCCGATGTCCGTATTTGCAATAGCAAATAAACCAGTAATTGCGCCTGTTATATAAAGCCCAATTTTTGCTAAAAAAGAACCTGGTTCGGATGGTATTATTAATAAGCTGTATTTTAAACTATAATTCAATATATCTCTATTTATATATTCTATAATTAACTTTATGCTTTCTATTGATTCAATAAAAGTATCTGCTTTTATTGCATGATCATATGAATCGTAATGGATGTATAGAATATCCGATATTGTTTTCCAATCATCGATATCTTTTGTGTCCATTTTATATTCTCACTATCTAAATAGTGTTTGATTTCATCGTGGCGACGTTCCTTGATTTAAATTTTCCGTTTTGCTAACCAGTTAGTCAATATCGGGAGACATTAATTTCTGGTTGTATGAGCTACTTTCTTTTTCTTCCGTATCCCTGTCCACCTCCACCCATTGCAATTCTTCCACTTCGGCTTTTGGCACGGGTTTGACCCAGTGTTTGGCCCAGATGCGGCCGAGGGCGTAGAGGGTGAGGTAGGGGCTGATGATCCAGATGAGTTTCAGCCAGTCGGGGGAGTTGAGATACATTTCGGTGAGGTTCATGCGGTGTCGCTCCCGGTTCGAGGTGAGCCACCGGGGCTTGGGGAGCCCTGGTGACCGGGAGTTCGAAAAGCCGCTCACAAACGACCGCCCCGGCTTTTAAACCGAAGTTCTGGACATAGCCGAGGCCTCCCGGCCGCAATGGCCAAGAAGCTATGAGGTCGGGACGTGTCAGGCAAGACACAGCCGCATTGTGAGAGGGGTTTTCGAAGCCCCGGGATGCCGGTTTTACGCGGCATCCTGAAGGGGAGGTTAGCATGGTGCGTGCTAAAGGCAAAGCTTTATTAGGGTGGGTTGCCGATGGCGCGACTCAGGACAGCCAGGTCGGCTATCGCCGCCCGAAATCCTGAACTACGTACGTCATGTCTCCCTGTCACGCCTTTTCGCGGATTTGCGTCAGTGTGCGGGTGGGGGTGATGGCTTCGGGATCGAGTTTTACCTCGATGATCGCCGGTTTGCCGCTTTCGCGGGCGCGGATATAGGCAGCGGCGAAATCCTCAGTCTTTTCCACCGTCTCGCCATGGCCGCCATAGGCGCGGGCGAAATCGGCGAAATCCGGGTTGGTGAGGCCCGTGCCCACCACGCGGCCCGGATATTCCCGTTCCTGATGCATGCGGATCGTGCCGTAGAAACCGTTGTTCACCACCACGGTGATGATCGGCAGGTTATAGCGCACGGCGGTCGCGAATTCCTGTCCATGCATCATGAAGCAGCCGTCACCGGCAAAGCAGATCACCTCGCGCTGCGGGAACATCTGCTTGGCGGCGACAGCGGCGGGCAGGCCATAGCCCATCGAGCCGGAGCAGGGGGCGGCCTGCGTGTTATAGGCGCGGAACCGGTGGAAGCGGTGCACCCAGGTGGCATAATTGCCCGCGCCATTGGTGAAGATCGCATCCTGAGGCACATTCGCCTCGATCCATTCCATGATCGGCCCCATATGCACCGCGCCCGGTCCGGTCTTCGGCGGGGTGGACCAGGTGCGATAGGCCTGATGCATGCGTTCCGTGCGGGCGGCCCATGCCGGTTCGCCGGGCGGGTTGAGGGTCGCAAGGGCAGCCACGAAATCCTCCGGTGCCGCGACGATCGGCAGATCGGGCCGGTAGACGCGGCCAAGCTCCGACGGATCGGGATAGACATGCACCAGCTTCTGCTTCGGATAGGGGCTTTCGATCAGGCTGTAGGTGGAAGACGGCATTTCCGAATAGCGTCCGCCGAGCAGCAGCACCAGATCGGCGCCCGCAATCTCCTTCGCCAAGGCCGGGTTGATGCCGATGCCGCTGTCACCCGCATAGGACGAGTGCAGGTGGTCAAACAGCATCTGGCGGCGGAAGGAGCAGGCGACCGGCAGCACCCAGCGCGCGGCAAAGGCCTCGAATTCCTTCACCGCCGTTTCAGACCAGCGCGTGCCGCCGAGGATCACCATCGGCCGTTCCGCCTGCGCCAGCATCTCGCCGAGCTGGGCGATCTGCTTTGGGCCGGGATGGCTCTCCACCTTCTGGTAGGGCAGGGCGACCGGAGCCTCCACCGCATCCACCAGCATGTCTTCCGGCAGCGCGATCACCACCGGGCCTGGGCGGCCGGAGGTCGCGACCGCGAAGGCGCGGGTCACCAGTTCGGGAATGCGGCGGGCATCATCGATTTCCACCACCCATTTTGCAAATTCGGTAAAGGCGCGGCGGTATTCCACTTCCTGAAAGGCCTCGCGCTCGCGGGCTTCGCGCTGCACCTGCCCGATGAACAGGATCATCGGCACGGAATCCTGCCGTGCAATGTGCAATCCGGCCGAGGCATTGGTCGCGCCCGGGCCGCGGGTGACCATGCAGATGCCCGGCTCGCCCGTCAGCCTGCCCCAGCAATCGGCCATCATCGCCGCGCCGCCTTCCTGACGGCAGACCAGCACATTGATGTCGCTGTCATGCAGCGCATCCAGCACGGCCAGATAGCTTTCGCCCGGCACGCAGGAAATCTGCCGCACGCCATTGGCCTTCAGTGCCTCGACAATCAGTTGACCGCCCGTCTTCGTCATCGTTCCTCCGTCCGCCTCTCCAAAAGGCCAAAATTTCTGCCGCCGGTTCTCACCCGATCCTCGCGCCCGTGGCATGATGTAAATCAAAATGCGGCCCTCAAGGGGCAAAATTCTCCTCCGGCGCGCTGGCCGCAAGCCGTCGTGCCGCCACCACCTTTTCCCGCCAAAGGATGAACAGGCCGGAGGCGATGATGATCGCAATGCCCAGCCATTTCATCGCATCCGGAAAATCACCGAACACCAGCCAGCCGAACAGCGTGGCACAGACGATCTCGAAATATTGCAGCGGGGCGAGCGTGGAGGCTGGCGCATTGCGATAGGCATAGACCGCGATGATGCCGGATGTGGTCGCCATCACGCCCGTGCCGAAGCAATAGGCAAGGCCCAGCCAGTCCGGCATGACGGGATCGAACACGTCCGAGCCGCTGCCATAGCCCGCAGTGAGCGCCAGCGCGCAGAAGATCGCGCCCCAGATGCCCGTCTGGAACTGCATCGACCATGGATCTTCGCGGTGCGAGAGAATGCGTGTGAGCAGCGCGAAAACCGCAATGCCGAAGGCCGCCACAATCGGGAGCAATGCAATCCATCCGATTTCCTGAAAGCTCGGGCGGATGATCACCATCGCGCCGAGAAAGCCGACCAGACAGGCCGTATAACGCCGCCAGCCGATGGTCTCCTTCAGGAGCACGCCGCCCATGATGGTGAGGATGATCGGCTCCACGAAGAAGATGGCGATGGCATCGGCCACGGCCATGTATTTCAGCGTGGTGACGAAACAGATCATCGTGATTGCGAGAATGCCGCCGCGCAGCGCGTGAAACCGCGTGAGCGACCAGCTGATTTCCCGCCAGGAGCCGCGCCAGAGCACGAATGGCAGCATCAGCAAGGTCTGGAAGACGAAGCGGGCAAGCGAGACTTCCGCCGACGGCACGGTCGCGGTGGCAAGCTTCGAGAATATGTCGATCAGGGGCGCGATGAAGACGGAAATGGCCATCAGCAGCAGGCCGGCCGGCACATTGTCCACCCGTGCGGTGGCCGTGGCTTTTGCCGCCATGCCGCTCCGGTCGCCTGCCTCGCTTGCTGTCATGCGTCTGTCCTCTTCGGCCCGTTTCGGGCGGCCCGGTTCAGGCCTGCGCCGTCACCTGTCCGCACCAGCGGGCGAAATTCAGCATCGCCTCATCGGCAACAAGATCGTTCAGCGTCTCATGCCGGGCGTTCTGATATATCTCCATGGTGATACGAGAATAACCGGCCTTTTTCAAATGATTTGCCAGCCATTGCACGGCCTTTCCCTTGTCCGTTGCCGGATCTTCGCCGCCGCCGACCAGATTCAGCGGAAAATTCGGCCGAAGCCGCTTCAGCCATTCGGGCGAGGGGGCGCGGTAGGCGAGCTGAAATATATCTTGCCAGAGCGAGACGCTGGCATCGAAACCGCAAAGCGGATCGGCGATATAGGCATCCACTTCCTCCGGCTTGTGGCTCAGCCAGTCGAACAGGGTGCGGTGCCCCTTGATCGCCTTGCCCCAGGTCTGGAAGGTGAGTTTCGGCAGTAGCGCGCTCGGCACATCGGAGCCGAGAAACATCCGCTCGAGCGCAAGCACGCCCTGTGCCGCCCGCCCGGCAAGCGCGGGATTGAAGTGGCTGTTCCAGACCGTCGCACCCGAAAACCCATCCGGATGGGTTACCACCGTGTTGAGGCTGATCAGCCCGCCCATGGAATGGCCGAACAGGATCACCGGCAGGCCGGGATTGGTCTGGCAGGCAAGCGCACGCATCGCCATCACGTCGGCGATAACGGCATCGACACCGTTTTCCTTCGCAAACCGGCCGAGCGGCGCATCGGGCGCCGTGGTTTCGCCATGGCCGCGATGATCATGGGCGTAGACGTGATAGCCGTTTGCCGCCATCGCCTCGGCCAGCCGCCGGTAGCGCTTCGAATGTTCGGCAAGCCCGTGGCTGATCAGGATGATCCCGCGCTGATCCTCTTCCGCCGCCTGATGATGGTAGGCAAGGCGCGCGCCCGTCGGGCTCATCAGATAGCGGGTTTCGGCGAAGGTCATGGTGCTTTGAGTCTCCGAAGGGTGGAATTCGGAGCCTATAGCCGCCAAGCGGGCCGGGCAAGCAGGTCAGATACGAGGAAAAGGGCGGTGGAAGAGTGGTTTGCGTGCAAAAGAAGCGACCCTCGCCGGATTGCCCCTCGGGCACATTTCGCCTACATAGCGGCCAACGTTCTTTCCACCGAATTTGCTAAGCGGAGCATCACGGCCCATGGCACGTCAGTTCATCTATCACATGTCCGGCCTCAACAAGGCCTATGGCACCAAGAAGGTGCTGGAGAACATCCACCTTTCCTTCTATCCGGATGCGAAGATCGGTATTCTCGGCCCGAACGGCGCGGGTAAGTCCACGGTGCTGCGCATCATGGCCGGTCTCGACAAGGAATTCACCGGCGAGGCCTGGCTGGCCGATGGCGCGACGCTCGGTTATCTGCCGCAGGAGCCGCAGCTCAACCCGGACAAGACCGTGATGGAAAACGTCATGGAAGGCGTTGCCGACAAGCAGGCCATCATCGACCGCTACAACGAGCTGATGATGAACTATTCCGACGAGACGGCGGAAGAGGGCGCGAAGCTTCAGGACATCATCGACAGCCAGAACCTGTGGGATCTGGAACAGCAGGTGGAAATGGCGATGGATGCGCTGCGCTGCCCGCCGGGCGACGCGACCGTCGACAATCTTTCGGGCGGTGAAAAGCGCCGCGTCGCGCTCTGCAAGCTGCTTCTCTCCAAGCCGGACCTCCTGCTGCTCGACGAACCGACCAACCATCTCGATGCCGAAACCATCGCCTGGCTGGAAAAGCACCTGCGGGAATATCCCGGCGCCGTGCTGATGATCACCCACGACCGCTACTTCCTCGACAACGTCACCGGCTGGATCCTCGAACTCGACCGCGGCCGCGGCATTCCCTACGAGGGCAACTATTCCGCCTATCTGCAATCCAAGGCCAAGCGCATGCAGCAGGAAGGCCGTGAAGAGGCCGCCCGCCAGAAGGCGCTTACCCGCGAACAGGAGTGGATTGCCTCCAGCCCCAAGGCGCGTCAGGCAAAGTCGAAGGCCCGTATCCGTGCCTATGACGAACTGGTGCAAGCCGCAAATGACCGTCGCCCCGGCGAAGCGCAGATCGTCATCCCGGTCGGCGAGCGTCTCGGGCAGGTGGTCATCGAGGCCGAAAACCTCACCAAGGGCTATGCCGACCGCGTACTGATCGAAAACCTCACCTTCAAGCTGCCGCCGGGCGGCATCGTCGGTGTGATCGGTCCGAACGGTGCGGGTAAGTCCACGCTCTTCCGGATGATCACGGGTCAGGAACAGCCCGATTCCGGTACGATCACCATCGGCGAAACCGTGCACCTTTCCTATGTCGACCAGAGCCGCGATGCGCTGGACGGCAACAAGACCGTGTGGGAGGAAATCTCCGGCGGCAACGACATCCTGAAGCTCGGCAAGCATGAGGTGAACTCGCGCGCCTATTGCGGTGCCTTCAACTTCAAGGGCGGCGACCAGCAGCAGAAGGTCGGCTCGCTCTCCGGCGGTCAGCGCAACCGCGTTCACCTCGCCAAGATGCTGAAGTCCGGCGGCAATGTCATCCTGCTCGACGAACCGACCAATGACCTCGATACCGAAACGCTGGCCGCGCTCGAAGATGCGCTGGAAAGCTTTGCCGGTTGCGCCGTCATCATCAGCCACGACCGCATGTTCCTCGACCGTCTCGCCACCCACATCCTCGCCTTCGAAGGCGACAGCCATGTGGAATGGTTCGAAGGCAACTTCGAAGACTACGAAAAGGACAAGATCCGCCGCCTCGGCGCCGACAGCGTCAACCCGAAGCGCGTGACCTACAAGCGCCTGACGCGCTGATCGATTTTCCAGTCATAAATAACCCCGTCCGGGCAAAGGCTTGGGCGGGGTTTTTGCTGTTTTGATTCTGGTTGAAGTTCACCCCCTCACCTGCCTGCCGGCATCCTCTCCCCGCCGGGGAGAGGCGCGACGGGGTTGGCCGCTCGCTCCGGGTTCACTGTTTTTGTTGGACGCAAACATTTCCTTTCCCCCTTCTCCCCGGCGGGGAGAAGGTGCCCGGTAGGGCGGATGAGGGGGTGGCGTGTCTCGTCAGCGCCATCAATCCGACATTCAATTTCCCTCTTGCGCCATTTTCCAAAATCACATAAAGATATCTTTATGTCTTGATGGGAATGCGAAATGACGGAACTGGTGAAATTCGGACTTGATGATCTGGTGGACATTCTGAAGGCGGCGGGGGAGCCGACGCGGCTGCGCTTGCTTGCGCTGCTTGCGGCGGGTGACCTCACGGTGACCGACCTTACAGAAATTCTCGGCCAGTCACAGCCCCGTATTTCACGCCATCTGAAACTTCTTGGTGAGGTGGCGCTGATCGACCGCTATCAGGAAGGGGCCTGGGCCTATTTCCGCCTGAAGCAGGAGGGCAAGCATGCAGCACTCGTGCGCCAGCTTCTCCGGGCTGCTTCCGGCAATGATCCGGTGCTTTTGCGTGACAGCGAGCGGCTTGCCGCCGTCAAGCAGGTGCGTTCCGAGCGGGCGCAGGCCTATTTCAGCCGCAATGCCGCCGCCTGGGACGAGCTTCGGCGTCTGCATGTGAATGATGCGGATGTGGAAGCGGCCCTGCAGCGGCTGGTTGGAGCGGCCAAGGTGGAATCGCTGCTTGATCTCGGCACAGGCACCGGCCGCATTCTCGAGCTCTTCCGCAACCAGTACAGCCGGGCCATCGGCGTGGATGCCAGCCGCGACATGCTGGCGGTTGCCCGCGCCAATCTCGACCGCGCCGGTATTTCCCACGCCACGGTGCGCCATGGCGATATCTTCAACCTGCCGCTCGAAGGGCAGGATTTCGATCTGGTGATCATCCATCAGGTGCTGCACTTCCTCGATCAGCCGGAGCTGGCGATTGCGGAAGCGGCGCGAATGCTCAAGCCCGGCGGCCGCCTCGCCATTGTCGATCTGGCGCCGCACGGGCACGAATATCTCCGCAATGACCATGCGCATGTGCGTCTCGGCTTTTCCCGCCAGACGATGGAAGACTGGCTGGAACGCAGCGGTCTTGAAGTGGCGCAGGCTGTGGATCTCGACAATGACCTGAAGGACAGCCAGTCGCTCACCGTGACGCTCTGGCTTGCCCGTGACAAACGGTCCGTTCCGTCCAGCGAAGGGCGGGAAGGGCAATCCTCAGCCAGCCTTGCCAGGAGCCGTTAGCCATGACCCATTCCTCCCTTGATGCCGCCACCCGTGGCCGCCTTCGCTTCTCCTTCGAATTCTTCCCGCCGAAAAGCCCGGATGCGGAAGACCAGCTCTGGACCACGATTTCCGAACTCGCGAGCTGGAACCCGGATTTCGTCTCCGTCACCTATGGCGCGGGCGGCACGACACAGGCACCGACCCTTTCGACGGTGACGCGTCTGCTCGAAGAAACGCCGCTTCGCACCGCAAGCCATCTCACCTGCGTCGGCAAGACCCGCGAGGAGGTGAATGCGGTGGTGGAAAGCTTCCGCGCTTCCGGCTGCCGCCGCTTCGTTGCGCTGCGCGGGGACCCGCCGGCCGGTGTCGGGGCCGCCTACCAGCCGCATCCGGGCGGCTATATCAATGCCGCCGATCTGGTGAAGGGGCTGAAGGCCATCGATCCGGATTTCGATATCTCCGTCTCGGCGTATCCCGAAAAGCATCCGGAAAGCCGCGATGCGAGCGCCGATATCGACATGCTGGCGCTGAAGGCGGAGAACGGGGCGAGCCGCGCGCTCACCCAGTTCTTCTTCGACAATGACCTGTTCAGCCGCTATCTCGACCGGGTGCGGGCACGCGGCATTACCATTCCCGTCGTGCCCGGCATCATGCTGATCCAGAATGTCACGCAACTGAAGCGCTTTGCGGGCCTCTGCGGCGCATCCGTGCCGGGCTGGATCGAAAAGGCCTTCGAGGGCAGCGAGGACAATGCCGCGCTACGCGACGAGATCGCCTGCACGCTTGCCGCCCGCCAGATTGCCGAGCTTTCCCGCCGGGGTGTCGAGCAGTTCCATCTCTACACGATGAACCGCGCGCATCTTGTCAATGGCACGCTGGAGCGCCTCGGCTATCGCCGTATCCTGCCGCTGCATCTGTGCGCGGCCTGACCTCAGCACCCGGAATGAAAAAGGGCGCCGGATGATCTCCGGCGCCCCTTTCTTTTGTAAGCGGGCCTATTGGTCCATTGGCCAAGGACCTGTCTTCGTCAGGCTAGATGAAGAGCATCGCTCCGACGAAAACAAACGCAGCACCGACAAGAAGCGCATTAAAGGAATGAGTCAGTCCCATGGCATCCTCCTTGCTGTTTACCATTCAATCTTATGTCCGAAATGTGTTTTTGGCAAAGGGCTTTCTATTTTGCGGTGCAGCAAGTCACAGGAATTTCACCAGACGGGCGGTTGCAACCCTCTGAAAATAATAGGCATTTTATTTTTATTTTAGCGTTTGTTGTTGATTATGGCAAAATGCCGCCGTTTACTATTCTGTTTGCGGCATGGTAATTCGCGCTCCGGTTGTATCCGCCGAATGCCCGTAATCGACGTCAGGCGGTGGAACCTGTTCGCTTCATTGAGAAAAATTTAACCATACGGCCATCGAGGATCAGCAATCCTGCGGCGATCAGGCCCATGCCCATGATTGCATTTGCGGCAAGATGCTCCTGCAGGAAGACGACCCCGAGAATCACCGCGCTCGGCGGCACCAGCAGTGTCACCAGCGAGACATTGGTGGCCCCTGCCAGTGTGATGATCCGGAAGAACAGGATATAGCCGAAGGCGGTGCAGACGAGTGCCAGCGCCAGAACCGAGCCGATTGTGGTCATCGGCGGCATGGGGAGCGCCCAGGGATGATCCATCGCCAGCGAGACCGGCAGCATGATCAGCGAGGAGGCCGTCAATTGTCCGGTCGCGGTTACCGGCGAGGGCAGGCCGCGGAATCGCCGTCCGAACACGGTGGCAAAGCCGTAGGAAATGGCGGCGGCGATCGGCAGCAGCAGCGCCCAGAGCGGAATATCGGATTTCGAAAGTGCGGCAGGGCCAATCAGCACCGCCGTTCCGGCAAGGCCCACCAGACAGCCCGCGATCTTGGCCGAGGTCAGCCGTTCATCGGTCGTCACGCGGTTTGCGATCAGCACCGTCCAGATCGGCGTCGTGGCGTTGAGAATTGCGGCAAGCCCTGCGCCAAGGTGGACCTGTCCGAGAAAGATCAGCGAATGCGGCACGGCATTGTTGAGCAGGCCCATCACCAGAAACGCCTTCCAGTGGCTCTTCAGCAATTCGTAAATGCCCATGCGTCCGAAGATATAGAGATGCAGGGCAAGGGCCGCGAGCGAGAGCCGCAGCAACACCAGCGTGAAGGGTGGCACATGCTGAACGGCGATGCGGCCGAAGAAGAAGGACCCACCCCAGATGAATCCGAGAAGCAGAAGCAGCCCCCAGGCAAGCGGGCTGATGGTTGGCTGTCGGGTGGTGGTCATGGCTGGTCCTCCGCAATTCAGCAAAGGATTATCCACGAGCCGCGTTGCCTGCCACCCGTTTCTTGTGCGGGTGGACAATAAACCGGTGCAAAGACCGATAAATCAGAGCGCGTTCAGGAGGGCAGGGGTTGCCCAGCCATCGGCGGGCATGCCCAGCCGCTGCTGTTCCTTCTGGATCGCCACGCGGGTGCCGGAGCCGAGAATGCCGTCGATCTTGCCGACATCATAGCCCTTGGCCTGAAGTTTCGCCTGAAGCTGCTTCATTTCGTCATTCGAGAGGCCCTGTTCCGGATTGCCCTTGTTATAGGGCTCGGCGCCGGAAAGACGGGTCGCGAAATAGGCGGCGGACGTCGTGTAGATGAAGGACTGGTTCCACTCGAGATAGATGCCGAAATTCGGATAGGTGAGGAAGGCCGGACCCTTGCGGCCTTGCGGCAGTACCAGCGAGGCGGCCAGATTGCCAAAACCGGTATTGCCGTCACGCGGCTGCACGCCCAGCGCAAACCAGTCGGATGCTTTCAGCGGCCCACCTAGGCCGGATTTCTCCCAGGGCAGGTTTTCCGGCACGGAGACTTCCTGAATCCACGGTTCGCCGCGCTTGAAGCCGAGGTTCTGGATGAAGTGGGCGGCAGACATGATCACATCCGGACCGCTTTCCTTCAGCCGCACATGGCCATCGCCATCGCCATCCACGCCATAGGCGATGATATCCTTCGGCAGCATCTGCACCTGCCCGATTTCACCGGCCCAGGCACCGGTATTGGTATCGGGATCCACATCGCCATGCTCGGTCATCTTGATCAGCGCCAGCAGTTCCGGGCGGAAAAGCTCCGGGCGGCGGCAATCATGGGCGAGTGTCACCAGCGCGTTGCGGGTGTTGAAATTGCCCTGCACGGCGCCGAAATCGGTTTCCATCGCCCAGAAGGCGGTGATCACGCCCGGCGGCACACCATATTGCTCTTCGGCGCGCGCGAAGACCTCGGCAAATTCCTTCATCTTCGCCCGGCCGATATCCAGCCGCGGCTGGCTGACGGTGCGCTTGGAGAATTCGAGGAAGGTCTGCTTGAACACGCCCTGCGCGCGGTCCATCGCCAGCACCTTGTTGTCGATCCGGGCATTGCCGAGCACGCGGGCAATCGCCTCTTCGGATGAACCGGCGGCACGGGCTTCTGCGGCCACGCCATCAAGGAAGGTTTTCAGGTCACCATCGCATTCGGCGGCTGCCGCAGGTGCGATCCAACCGCCAAGGGCCATTGCTGTGGCAAGGGCAAGGGCGGGCAGGCGGCAAGCGGGCGCGATCATGATCATATCCTCTGGCAAAACGGCATCTGGTTATGGCCGACAGGTTTTCCAGAAGAATGGGGCCGAAGCAAGAACTTTGCGGCACACCGGTCCGCAAAAGACATCCGGACGAGGCGCGAGGTCAGCCCGCGCCCGCAGCGGTCAGCCGTTGTTCAGCGAGGCAATCCACTGCCGCCAGACCTTGGGCGTGCCGGCAAAGACATTGATATCCGTCGGGCCATCGATGCCGGGAACGCGGGCGGTCGAGGTATATTGCCAGAACGCCCAGCGCCTTGCCTCGTAGGTCTTGGACGGATGGGCCGCCACCGAGCGCAGCCAGAAATGATAGTTCCGGAAATGGCCGACCAGATTGTCGCGGTGGAAGTCTACCGATGTATAGATGATCGGGCGCTTGCCATAGAAGATTTCCAGCCGGTCCATGAAGCGCTGGATCTGCGCGCGTACCGTCTCGGGATCAGGACGGCTGCGGCAGGTGCGGCTGTCGCCGTTCCATTCCACGTCAACAACCGGCGGCATGTCCATCGAGGCACGCGGAACGTTCGCAATGAACCAGTCCGCCTGCTGGTCTGCGGTCGAGCAGAAATAGAAGAAGTGGTAGGGCGCATGCGGAATGCCCACCGCATTGGCCTGACGCCAGTATTCCTGGAATTTCGGATCAGCGCTGTCCTTGCCTTCGGTCGCCTTGATGAAGGCGAAGGAGACACCTGACTGCTTCACCTTCCACCAGTCGATATCGCCCTGCCATTTGGACACATCGATGCCGTGAATGGCGTGGCGATGCGGATTGAGCGCGCCGAAGTCCTGCGGATCGGTATCCTTGAATTTCGGAGAAATCGACGCCGTCTGCACGAAGTCATAGGAAGCAGAAGTACAGCCGCCAAGCAGGGTACAGGTGAGTAC
Source organism: uncultured Rhizobium sp. (assembly GCA_945952315.1). GTDB lineage: Bacteria > Pseudomonadota > Alphaproteobacteria > Rhizobiales > Rhizobiaceae > Gellertiella. Next base: position 37,880 of record CAMFIE010000008.1, read on the forward strand.
AAGGGGAAGAAGGCGTCGCATGTCCGTCCCGATCTTACTGAAACACTCCCTCCGCACCCAGCAATGCCACGGGCGGAAGTTACACAGCCTGACTTTGCTCACATCATCGTAAATTTTACGTTATTTCTTTCGAAATGCACCAATTTCTCCTGCAATATCCGTGATCTAGCACGCAAGTGAAGCCTGGTGCCGGGGCGGAATGTTTCAAGTTAAATATAATTATTAATCCATATTAAACCACGTTCAAAGCGAGCAGTAAGGGGGCGTTCCGCCAAATAAGACAAGTTTAATTAAATTGCGGTCAGTTGATTGCCAGAGATCAGGAGCGATTAACATGACGTTAAGTGCGTTTCTGCCGGGCAAGCCCAAGCGATATGCATTCGCGGGCACGGCATTGGCCATGATGGTTCCCGCAATTCTTGCGGCAAAGAACGGATTTTTTGCGAGCAGCACGACCCTGTGCAGCATCGCGGATCTTCCGGCGTCGAGTCTTGCCTTCGTGCCGTTGCTGGCTGGCAGCCTCGGATACGGCTGGGGGCTTGCGCAGTCCCGGTTCGAAGGCATTCACCGGAAAATGCTGGCCCGCGAGGCACAGCTGCTGCATGAGGCGCGGCATGATTCGCTCACCGGTCTGCACAATCGCCTCTCGTTGCGCCATGACGTCGAAACCCTGCTGACGCTGGCTACCGAGCCGCGACAGGTGCTTCTGCTGCTCGATCTCGACCGCTTCAAATTCGTGAACGACACGCTGGGCCATGATGCCGGCGACGAGCTGCTGATCAAGCTCGCAGACCGTCTGCGTGCCATCATCGGCCCCAGGGACCGGCTCTACCGGCTGGGTGGTGATGAATTCGTGATCCTGCTCGACCGGCCTGAAGGCCATGGCGATGTCGACCTCGTGTGCCGCACCATCGAAACCGAGGCGGAAAAGCCCTATGATCTTGCCAAGGGGCGCGTGGGCACCGGGGTCAGCATCGGGATTTCCTATCTGCGCCGGGGCGATGCCGATCTTTCCGCGCCGCTGAAGCGCGCGGATCTGGCGCTCTACAAGGCAAAGGATATCGCAGGCTCGGCCCATGTCTTCTTCACCGACGCGCTGGCCGAGCATTCGCTCAACCGCATGGAACTGGAGCGGGATATCTCCAAGGCGCTGGCGGATGAGGAGTTCTTCCTCGAATATCAGCCGATTGTCGGCGTTGAAACCGGCGCAATCCGCTCTTTCGAGGCGCTGGTGCGCTGGCAGCATCCGACCAAGGGTGTGCTGGCCCCGCAGCTCTTCGTGCCGATGGCGGAACGCTCGGGTGTCATTGTCGCGCTTGGCCGCTGGATCATGCGACAGGCCTGTCTGGAAGCGGCCAAATGGCCGTCGCCCACCGGCGTTGCCGTCAATGTGGCGGGCGACCAGTTCAAGGATCGCACCTTCGTAGACTATGTCCGCCAATGTCTGGAAGAGGCCAATCTCGCACCGGGACGCCTGACCATCGAGGTGACGGAATCAATCTTTACGATCAGCATCGAACAGCTCGCGGAAAGTCTCGCCACGCTGCGGTCCATCGGGGTGCGCATCGCGCTGGATGATTTCGGCACCGGCTTCAACTCGCTCAATCACCTGAAGAGCTTCCCGCTCGACCAGTTGAAGATCGACCGCTCGTTTACCCGTGCCATGCTGGCCGACAAACGGGATGCGGAGCTGGTGGACCTGATTGCCAAGCTGGGTGAAACCTTCAAGCTTGCCACGACAATCGAGGGCATCGAGACGGAAGGGCAGCTCGATTTCGTACGCAGCCTCGGTGTGAATGAAGCGCAGGGCTTCCTGATTTCCCGGCCCATTCCTGCCGATCAGGTGGAAGCCTTCTTTGCCGAACGCAATGCCTGTCAGAAGGCATCGATGTCCGCGGCGGGCTAGCGCAATTCCAGGATAGGTCTTGAATCGAAAAGCCCCGGTCAGTCGACACTGGCCGGGGCTTTCAAATTCTGCTCAGTGCCAATCAGGCCTTACTGCACTTCGTCCAGCATGCCCTTGCGCTTGGCATCGAAATAATAGCCGCGGGCATAGAGCTTCACCGCATTGTCGTGGTTGTTTTCCGCGACCATGAAGGCGCCGCGCAGATATTTCACCGCATATTTCAGATTTGTTTCGGCATCGAACAGACCGGCGGGCGTGCCGGTATAACCGAGGCCGCGGGCGGTGTTGTAACGGATCTGCATCAGGCCGTAATTGCCACGGCTGTAGGCATTCGGATTGTAGCGGCTTTCCCGCTTCACCACGCGATGCACGAGTGCCTCGGGCACATTGTAAAGCGTCGCATATTTGTGGATCAGTTCCTGCAGCTTGCCGCTCGGGGCAATTCCGGTCGCCTCGGGCGTGATCACATCCTTCGGGCCGCTGGTGTCAAAGGCATCCATGGCCATCATGGCGGGCGTATTGGCATAGGCTTCGAGGCCCATGGCCGGCATGTCCGGGCGCGGCTGCGGAACAGCGATCCCGTTTACCAGCGGGTTCGGATTGCCCGGCATCGGCTGGGCGCTTGCCAGCCGCTGCGCCAGCATCTTCACGTCCTTCTGCGCCGAATTGTCGGCCGAGCTGACGAAGGTCGAAGGCATCGCAGTCGGATCAGGCAGCGAATTGGCAGCTGCGATGATATCCGGACGCGGCTGCGGAATGGCAACCACCGTCGGCGTTGCATAGGCAAGTTCGGTCGCGGCCTGCGGCTGGATCTGGCCATAGGCGAGCGGCGCGACCACGGGCTGACCCGGCATGGTTGCATTGACCGGCTGCAGGGCGGCAACGGTCGTTGTCGCGCGCGGGTTCAACAGCGGATTGGGGGAGGGAAGCGGCACCATGTTCGGCACCGTATACTGCGCCATGTCCGTACCGTTCATCATGGCATCGGCAGCCGCAACCGTCGGGCCGCCAGCCGCAACCGGCATGGTGGAAGGCGTGGTCTGGGCGAGCGCCTGCGGCACAGGCACAACCTTTGCCTTGCCGCTTTCATCTTCGACCTTGGCATATTCTACACTGGCACAACCAGTCAGCGTCGCCGAGAGTGCGGTCGCCAGCAGCATCATGCGCCGCGAACCAGCAGATCGGGTAAATGCCATGCGGTTTTCCTCAAGTACTGGCGTCTGCAATGTTTAATAAATTGCAAGACTCCGTTTGAAAAGACGGAACTGTGTTAACCGAATTCGGCTCTCATCGCAAGGCAAGGGGAAGATCAGGCGGCTTTCTTGCCATAGTGCACGCGCGTCTGGCCGTGCTGATGCAGGCTTGCAAAGCCGGTTTTCAGCGCTTTGTGCCGCTCCGGCAGGGCATTCATGATTTCATGCGCCCGCTCGGGGAAAAGCCCGTAAAAGGCGGCTGCCGCAAGGGTCAGTGCCGTGAAGATGGCGGCGGCAAACAGGATCTGCGGCTCTGCGGCAAATTCTGCATCAAAAAATTGTGGCAGCAGTGCCGCGACCATCAGTCCCAGCCGCCAGGAATAACCCTTGAGCGACATGGCCGCAAAGCAGGCATGCAGCCCGCCACGCGGATGATTGTCGTTGGCCGCATAGGGACGATAGGCAAAGGAAGGCGAAAGCGCACCGGCCGTTGCCAGCCAGAACAGTGCCAGCACACCGACCCAGCGCCAGATCAGGAGACCTAGCGGGAAATAGAGCATCAGCCCGTAAGCCACCGCAAGCGGCGGCGCGGCGATGGCAAGACCGGAAAGCACCCAGCCCAGCACGGCGGCAAAAGCGACCGAAATCCGCCCCGCCCGCAAAGCCGCCAGCCTGCGCGCGCGTTCTGACGGCCAGCCGAACAGCAATCCGGCAAACAGAAAAAACATCAGGCCCATTCCGGCAGACATCGTGCGTGGTTCCTTCCAGGTCTCGATTGTGGGAGGAGGGGCCGAGTCAGCCCCTCAAGTCCGTTATTAAATATAACGCACCTTGCCCCACGATGGATCAGGCGTGTTTGTAATCCTGTCCGATATGGTTCATCAACTGGCCAAACCAGGGCGTCGACAGATCGAAGTGCTTGCCGCCCTTGATGCGCGGGAATTCGATGGTGCGCAGCTTGCCGCCCTGAGCCTCGTCATGGCCGGTCACGCCGGAAACGCGGTTGAGCGCGCTTTCCACCGCCAGATCCACCATGCTCTGGATCAGCCGCAGGTCATCGCCATTCGCAGGTGCGGAGCGGGCATAGTAGCCGGACTTCTGCACCATCGTGCGTTCCGCGCCGATCAGCGCGCCGAACTGCTTGGAGAACCAGTTGCCGACATTGATCGTATCGATCTTCACATGGCCGAAGGCATCGCGCTTCACCGTTTCGCCCGCAGCTTCCCGCTCGGCCACGATGGCATCGAGGCAGGCGCCTTCCGAGACGAACACGGTCACGAAACCGGCATCGTCCATGATCTTCTTCAGGCGCTCTGATTCTTCCGCGAGATTGAAGGCCATTTCCGGCAGGTAGAGGCCGTCGATGTTCTTCATCTGCGTGTTCATCATCAGGCCCTCGACATATTCGTTGTTCCGGGTCTGCTCCACATAGGCCTTGGCCGTTGCCGCCGTCAGCCAGCCGCAATGGCGGCCCATGACTTCGTGAACGACGAGCGTGCGCGGGGCGGCGCTCTGCTCATTGCTCACGTGGTCGAAGAAGCCTGCGCCCACTTCGGCTGCCGTCCATGCGCCGAGCGACTGGCGGATCGGCACCACGTCATTGTCGACCGTCTTCGGCAGGCCGACGACGGTGAGGTCATAGCCATTGGCGCCGAGATAGGCGGCCAGATCGGCTGCGGTCGTGTTGGTGTCATCGCCACCGATCGTGTGCAGGATGGTCACGCCATCGGCAGCCAGTTGCTCGGCGGCCGCCTTCAGCGGGTTCACGCCTTCCTTCACCAGTCCGCGCTTGGCGCAATCGGCGGCATTGGTCAGCTTTACGCGGCTGTTGCCGATGGGCGAGCCGCCATAGCGATGCAGGAGATGCGCCTTTTCGCGCATGGCGGCGGTGATCTCGATACGGTCGGCCAGAAGCAGACCCTGATAGCCGGAGCGATAGGCGACAAGCTCGATGTCCGGGGCGATATCCGAATAGCGCTCGATCAGTCCGCCCACGGCAGACGAGAGGCAGGGCGCCAGACCACCGGCGGTGAGCATTGCGACTTTCTGTTTGGCCATCATTCCTCCTTCAGCCCCGCTTCATCCCGAAAGTGGCAGGGCATTTTTCCTGGTTCAGGTGGCGAGAGGCATGCGCCAGCAGAGCCGCGGTGTAAAGGGTGTCGCCCCCGATATTCCGCGCTTTTCCGCATGCTGTTGCATGGCCTTCACGGCAGGGCTTGACTATAATCGTTTTAGAACAGCGGAGCAAAATGCCACAGCGTGAAGGAGGCTGATAACCGCATCAGCAAAAGCCGATGGCACTTGGCCGCGCTTTCGGCTATTGATCGCGGACAAGGGCTTCCTCTTACAGACCGGTTGCCCGAAACACGGACGCCGAGACGATGACTTTTTTCGACAGACTGCTGAGCGCTGTGACGGAAACCGCGAGCAACGCGCTTTCCGCCGTCGTGGAAGCGATCCGCACCGTTTTCGAGGGTGATCCCGAGACGCGCCGCAAGGTGGCCTTTTCGGTCGCCATCATCGCCCTTTCCGCCAAGATGGCGAAAGCGGACGGCATTGTTTCCGAGGCGGAAGTGGCCGCCTTCCGCCGCATTTTCGAATTCCCGCCGGAAGAAGAGCGCAATGTCGCGCGGCTCTACAATCTCGCCAAACAGGATGTCGCCGGTTTCGAGGCCTATGCGGAACGGCTTGCCGGGCTTTGCGCGACTTGTGCGAATGATTGCCCTATGCTGGAAGACGTGATCGACGGCCTGTTCCACATCGCCAAGGCCGATGGTCTGATCCACGAGGCGGAATTTGCCTTCCTGCGGCGGGTGGCGGAAATATTCGGCATCGGTGACGCCCGTTTCGACCGCATCACCGCCCGCCATGTCTATGTGGAAGGGCGCGATCCCTATTTCGTGCTCGGCGTTTCGCGCGAGGATGATTTTGCGACCATCCGCAAGCATTACCGCGTGCTGGTTTCCGAACATCATCCCGACCGGCTGATCGCGCGCGGCGTGCCAAGCGAGTTTCACGCCATTGCCAATGACCGCATGGCGCAGCTCAACGCGGCCTATGCGGCGATCGAGCGGGAACGCCGCGCCGCATGAACCGGTTTCCCCCCGATTATCACAAGGCCCATGTCCTGCCTTCACCGAACCATGGCGAACGTGTGGGCCTCATCGCACCGGATATGATCATCCTGCATTATACCGGCATGGAAAGCGAAGACGGCGCCATCGACTGGCTGCGGCGACCCGAGAGCGAGGTCTCCAGCCATTATGTCGTGCGTGAAAATGGCGAGGTCCTGCAACTCGTGCCGGAGAGCCGCCGTGCCTGGCATGCGGGCAAGAGCTTCTGGGCGGGCAAGACCGATATCAACTCCCATTCCATCGGCATCGAGATCGCCAATCCCGGCCACACATTTGGTCTGCCGGATTTTCCCGATAGGCAGATTGATGCCGTCATCGATCTTTGCCGCGACTGCATGCGCCGCTGGCAGATCCGGCCGGAGCGGGTGCTTGGCCATTCCGATGTCGCGCCCGTGCGCAAGGTCGATCCCGGTGAGAAGTTTCCATGGGCGAGGCTGCATGCGGCTGGCATCGGCCATTGGGTCGAGCCATCCCCGATCAGCAGTGGTCGCTTTTTCCAGCAGGGCGATAGCGGCCCGCCGGTCGAAGCCTTGCAGACCATGCTTTCGCTTTACGGCTATCGCACGGAAATCACCGGCATTTTCAGCGAGAGCATGAAAGGCGACGTCGAAGCCTTCCAGCGCCATTTTCGCCCAGATCGGGTGGACGGCATCGCTGACGCCTCGACCATCGAAACCCTCCACCGCTTGCTGACGGCCCTGGAACGGTTTGCGTGACGGGCTGATCAGGCGGCCCGTGCCGCCTGCCAATCGGCGCCCGATTTGCGCAATTGCAGCGCCCGCGTTTCGCCATCACGGTCGAGATCGGCGAGCTTGCCCAGCAGTGCGGAAAGCCTTTCGTCGCCATCGACCATTTTCAGGAAATACAGCCGCAACATGCGCTCGGCTGCGCGATTGGCCACCGGCTTGTCCTTCGCCTTTTCCCATTTCGCGATGCTCTGCTCATTGGTGCCAAGTGCCAGCGCCAGCGCCCGCTGCGAAAGATCGAGTTCGGCGCGCAGGAAACGGAATTCCGCACCGTTCAGAGTACGGTCCAGATGAACGAGGGCCTGCCCAATTGCCCGGTGCAGGCCCAGCACATCGTCTATGGTCAGCAATTCGCCATAGACCGGATGCTGCTCCAGCCGGTAGCCATTGAGAAGAATGACATCGGTAAGTCCGCATTCCCTGTAACGATACATGCCGCTTCTCCTTTATCTATAGGCGGTAATCACGATCAGCCGCCGTCCCCAGTCTATCGCAACCGCGACAGTCAAGGCTTCGCCAGCCGCGTGACGGAAGATTTCTCCCGTCCAGTTGCCCTGACTCAGATAGGGATCACCCTGCACAGTTCCCTTCAGAAGACAGCGCTGGATCATGGCAGGCGTAATGCCCCGTTCGGGATGATCCTCCCGAACATGCCGTGTCAGCGCGACACGACCTTCCCCCGCGTGGAGCCGAACGATTGCCTGAAAGCCTGCGCGATCCAGGCGCTTTGGCGCTGTCTTCTCGTTCCCGAACACTATCATGCATTCCTAACGAAAATCTATACATTGTATAGGAGATTGAAAATCAATAATTCAATCTATTCGAAATATATGGCGTCGACAACCGATGTGCCCCTGCCTTTGACCCACGAAAGCACTGGCTATCTCCTTGAAAGCGGTTTATGCACCGCCTGCCAGTTGGCCGGGCAGCCGCGCTTTACCAATGTCGAAAGACGGTAGGGTGAGGAAAGTCCGGGCTCCACGGAAAAACGGTGCCGGATAACGTCCGGCGGGGGTGACCCCAGGGATAGTGCCACAGAAAACAGACCGCCCCGCATGCGGGGTAAGGGTGAAAAGGTGGGGTAAGAGCCCACCGCGAAGCTGGCAACAGCCTTCGGCACGGAAAACCCCACCGGGAGCAAAACCGAATAGGGATGACACGCGGGTGCGCAAGCACCCCAGCCCGTTTTCCGGGGTCGTCATCCGGGTGGGTTGCGAGAGGCCACGCGCAAGCGCGGTCCCAGATGAATGGCTGCCACGTTCCGCCCAAAGCGGAGCCATACAGAACCCGGCTTACAGGCCAACTGGCAAATTCTCTTTCGAGCGGATGCGAAAAATCCGCCTTTGGGCACAAGTTTCTGATTTGAAACGCTTCTTTCTGCCAATAGACCCTTTGTGTCCAGCCCGCGGCAAAGGCGGTTTTTCGCGTCGAGGGCAGGGTAAAACCCTGATTTCCTAACCTTTCATTAATCTTAACGGCTTATGAATATACGATGCGTGCAGGGTGTCTGCCCGGCGCGTTCCCATTGACGCCCATGTGGTCCCATGGTATCCCAAATGCATTCAATCCGCGGGCAAATCAGTGCCCATCCATCGCCAGGCGTGACGGTGCTCCATCAGGGGGCAGCCGGCAGGAATGTGTCCTGCTGGACGGATTGTTCTGTGCGTGCGGGAATGGACGAAACCAGGGGTTCGGACCATTCCGGTGTCAGGGAGCTTTCTGTTTCGCGTCATGACCCGCTTCCTGTCTCATGCCACCAACCGGATCGATGCGAAGGGGCGGGTTTCTGTACCGGCGGCTTTTCGCGCCGTTCTGCAGGAGCGCAACATACAGGAGCTATACGGCTTTCAGGACTTCGTGTTTCCCGCCATCAGCATGGGCGGACCCGAGCTGCTTTCCCGATACGAGAAACAGCTCGACATGCTGGATGGCTTTTCTGCGGAAGCACACGAGATGTCGCTGCTGGTTCACGGTGGCGGCATCTTCATGAAGCTCGATCCGGAAGGGCGGCTGATGGTGACGGATTTCATCCGGGCCTTTACCGGCATCACCACGGACGTGACCTTCGTGGGGCGGGCGGATTATTTTCAGCTCTGGCGGCCGGAGGCATTTCAGGATGCCCAGGCCGCAGCCAGATCGGCGCGTCTGCGGCGAGACAGACCGGTCTGAACATACGAGGATACGCTATGGCGGCGAAAGCGGACGAGGCTAAGGCCCGGACCGGCGAGGACCCTGTGCGCCACATTCCGGTGATGCTTGCAGAGGTTCTGCAGGCGCTTGAACCGGCGGCGGGCAAGGTCATTCTGGACGGCACCTTCGGGGCAGGCGGTTACACGCGCGCCATCATGAGCGAAGGCGCAAGGGTGATCGCGCTTGACCGCGACCCGACGGCAATCGCTGGCGGACAGGCTCTCGTTGCGCAAGCGGCAGGGGCACTCACCCTGATCCATTCGGAATTCTCGCGCCTTGCCGATCATGCCCCCGAAGGCGGGCTGGATGGCGTGGTGCTCGATATCGGCGTCTCCTCGATGCAGATCGACGAGGCAGACCGCGGCTTTTCCTTCCAGAAAAACGGGCCGCTCGACATGCGCATGTCGGTGAGCGGCGTGACGGCTGCCGATGTGGTGAACCGCGCCAAGGCGTCCGATCTCATCCGCATCTTCGGCTTTCTGGGTGAGGAAAAGCAGGCGGGCCGCATTGCCCGCGCCATCGAGAAGCGCCGGGAAAAGCAGCCTTTCGAAACCACCCGTGATCTCGCGAACCTGATCGAGAGCGTCAATCCGCGCAAGGCCAAGGACAAGATCCATCCGGCCACCCGGGTTTTCCAGGCGCTGCGCATCTATGTGAATGACGAGCTGGGCGAGCTTGGCCGCGCGCTGCTGGCCGCCGAACGCGCGCTGAAGCCGGGCGGACGTCTCGTGGTCGTCACCTTCCATTCGCTGGAAGACCGGATGGTCAAGAAGTTCTTCGCGGACCGTTCCGGACGGGCCGCCGGTTCGCGTCACATGCCGATGGTGGAAGACCGTCCGGCGCTGTTCGATCCGGTCGGCAAGGGGCTGGTAATGGCGTCCGAAGAGGAGGCCGCGATCAATCCGCGTGCGCGCTCGGCCAAACTTCGGGTCGGAACCCGCACTTCGGCGCCTGCGGGCAAGGCTGATCTTTCGATTTTCGACCTGCCGTCGCTTGCGGCGCTTGAAAAGCTTGGAGGCTAACGGATGCTGCGTACCTTCGACATCATCCTCGTGGTCGTGATGACGGCGGCCGCCACCGTCACCTACTCGATCAAGCACCGCGCCGAGCTCAAGCTCGAGGAAGTGCGCAAGATCGAATCCGAGATCCGGCTGGAGCGGGATACGATCGATCTCCTGAAGGCAGACTGGGCGCTTCTCACCCAGCCGAACCGCCTTCAGCGGCTGGTTGACCTCTATCAGGGCGAATTGCAGCTGGTGCCGACCGCCTCCACCCAGCTCGCCCAGCCAACCGAATTGCCGATGCTGAAGGCTGATGTGCCGCCGCCGCCCGCACCAACCGGCAAGGATGGCAAGCCGCTGCCCATGGCAGACAAGTCGAAGCCCGGCGAGAAGGTGGATGGCGTTGCAGCGCTGATCAAGGGCGGTGAGGCCGACATGGCGGCGCCCGATGCATCGCAGGCGCAGGCCGAGGAAGCGCCGGTCATGTCCGGCGACGACAATGAAATGGACGGTATGGCAACGGGATCGGTGGAACAATAATGTCTTTTCTCTCCCGGATCATGGTGGTCAAGAGCAAGGCGCATTTCTCTGCCGGAGGAGCGCGTGCACCCGCAGCCTTTGAAGGCACCCGCAAGAAGAAGGCGAACCAGACGAAGAACCGCGTTGCGATCATGATCGGCGCCTTCACGCTGGCCTTCTGCATCATTGGCGGACGCCTCGTGCAATATGGCGCGCTGCCGCCCGAACAGGTTTCCGCCATACCGCCGGCTGACCGGCTGATGGCCTCGCGGCCGGATATTCTCGACCGCAACGGCGAGGTGATGGCAACGGATGTGCGCACCGTCTCGCTCTATGCCGAACCGAACAAGATCGTGGATGTGGACGAGGCCGTGGAACTGCTCGGCTCCGTTCTGCCCGATCTCGATGTGAAGGGCACCTACAAGAAGCTGTCCTCGAAGTCGCATTTCCAGTGGCTGCGCCGTCAGCTCACCCCGAAGCAGCAGAACCAGATCCTTTCGCTCGGCATTCCGGGCATCGGCTTCCGGCCTGAAAAGCGCCGCTTCTATCCCGGCGGCCCGACTGCCTCGCACGTCATCGGTCACGTGAACATCGACAACCGCGGCATCGCGGGCATGGAAAAATACATAGACAGCCAGGGCCTTGCCGATCTCGCCGCCGTCGGCATGACCAGCGATGCGCCGCTGGAGCCGGTTCGCCTTTCGCTGGATCTGCGCGTGCAGAACATTCTGCGCGAGGAACTGGTGGCTGCCAAGGATCGCTACAGCGCGCTTGCGGCAGGCGGCGTGGTGCTGAACATCCATACCGGCGAAGTGATCGCCATGTCCTCGATCCCGGATTACGATCCGAACAATCCGATCGGCGCGCTGGACAAGGACAATCTCAACCGCATGTCGGCGGGCACCTATGAAATGGGCTCGACCTTCAAGACCTTCACCACGGCCATGGCGCTGGACAGCGGCAAGGTGAAGATCACCGACAGCTTCGACGCCCGCAATTCCATCACCATCGGCGGCTTCACCATCCACGATTTCCACGCCAAGCACCGCATTCTCTCGGTGCCGGAAATCTTCATCTACTCCTCGAATGTCGGCACGGCCCGCATGGCCGATCTCGTCGGCATCGAGCCGCACAAGGAATTCCTGACCAAGATTGGCCTTCTCACCCGCATGCAGACGGAATTGCCGGAAGTGGCAACGCCGACCCAGCCAAAGGTTTGGAAGAAGATCAACTCGATCACCATCTCCTTCGGTCACGGTGTCTCCACCACGCCGCTGCAGACGGCGGTGGCGGCGGCAGCCCTGATGAACGGCGGCAAGCTCATTCCGCCGACCTTCATGCCGCGCACGCAAGAGCAGGCGGATGAAGTGGCGACGCAGGTGGTCAAGGAAACCACCGTCGAGGACATGAAGACGCTTTTCCGCATGAATGTGCAGAGCGGGTCGGGCAAGCAGGCCGCTGTTGCGGGCTTTGATGTCGGCGGCAAGACCGGCACGGCAGAAAAGGTGGTCAATGGCCGCTATTCCTCCGACCAGCGCTTCAACGCCTTCCTCTCGGCATTCCCGATCGACAAGCCGGAATATATCGTGCTCGTGGTGCTCGATAATCCGCAGGCTGAAAAACCGGGTGCCGGCACCACGGCCGGTGCGAATGCCGCGCCGACGGTGGGTCACATCATCAATCGCGCAGCAGCCCTTCTCGGTGTGAAGCCGAAGTTTGGCCCCGACGGAAATGCCTTGCTGGTGTCCTATTGAACCGTAAAGAATGCGGGAGAGCGATTCGGGCCGCAGCATGAGTTGTCGGCCCCAAGAAGAGAGAAAAGTGCGTTCCGATGAAACTGAAACACCTCGTGGGGGATCGTTTCCCCGAGCTTCTGCCACAGCTTGCCGGTACCGTCGGCGAGATTGAAGTGACCGGCCTCAGCGCCGACAGCCGGACCGTCAAGCCCGGCATGCTCTTCGTGGCGCTCGCCGGTGTGAAGGCTGACGGAGCCCGCTTTATCGACAGCGCGATTGAAAATGGCGCGGCCGTGATCGTCTCCGGCATCGAGGCAAAGGCCGGGGTTCCGGTCGTCACCGTCGACAATCCGCGCCGTTTTCTGGCGCTTGCCGCCGCCGCCTTTTACGGACGCCAGCCGCAAACCATGGTGGCCGTCACCGGAACGGCGGGCAAGACGTCGGTTGCCTCCTTCACCCGCCAGATCTGGGCGCATGCCGGTCATGCCGCCGCCCAGATCGGCACCACGGGCGTGATTTCCCCCAGGCGCAATGATTATGGTTCGCTGACGACGCCGGACCCGATTTCCCTGCACCGGCTGCTCACCGAACTTGCGGATGAAGGGGTGACCCATGCCGCAATGGAAGCCTCCAGCCACGGTCTTGACCAGTGCCGCCTTGACGGGGTGAAGCTCGCCGCCGGGGCCTTCACCAATCTTGGCCGCGACCACATGGATTATCATCCGGATATGGACGATTACATGCGGGCGAAGATGCGGCTCTTCACCGATCTGTTGCCGCGCGAGGCGCCTGCGGTGATCTTTGCGGATGATCCCTGGTCGGCGCGTGCGATTGAGGTGGCCGAAAAGGCGGGTCATTCCGTGCTGACCGTGGGCCGGAACGGCACCTATATCGCGCTGAAGCGCGTCGAGCATTTCCGTCACAAGCAGGTGGCCGAGGTGCATGTGGGCGCGGAAATCTTTGAAGTCCATATTCCGCTGGCGGGCGATTTCCAGATCGCCAATGCGCTGGTCTCCGCGGGTCTTGCCATGGCAACGGGCGTACCCGCAGCCGTCGCGATGAAGGCGCTTGAAACGCTTGAAGGCGCATCCGGCCGTCTGGAACTGGTCGGCAAGACGGCCTCCGGTGCGCTGGCCTATGTGGATTATGCGCACAAGCCGGAAGCGCTCGCCAATGTGCTTTCCTCCGTTCGCCCCTTCACCACGGGCCGGGTGATCGTGGTGTTCGGCTGCGGTGGCGACCGTGACAAGGGCAAGCGCCCGATCATGGGCGAAATCGCCACACGGCTTGCCGATGTGGTGATCGTCACCGACGACAATCCGCGCACCGAGGTTCCCGTCACCATCCGCTCCGAAATCATGGCGGCAGCCAAGGGGGCGACCGAGATCGGCGACCGGGCTGCTGCGATCCGCGAAGCGGTCTCGATGCTGAAGTCCGGCGATACGCTGATCGTCGCGGGCAAGGGCCATGAAGAGGGCCAGACCATTGGCATGCAGACCCTGCCATTCTCCGATCATGCCGAATTGCGCAAGGCGCTCAAGGAGTTGAACCCGTGACGCTGCTCTGGACGACACAGGATATGGTGGAGGCCATGCATGGCCGTCCGCTGGGGCATCTGCCGGAAGGCATTACCGGCATTTCCATCGACAGCCGGTCGATTGCGCCGGGCGAGGCCTTCTTTGCTATCAAGGGCGACCGCGTGGACGGGCACCAGTTTGCCAGCATCGCCATAGCAAATGGTGCCGCCCTTCTGGTGGTGGCGGAAGCAAAGCTTGCCGGTCTTGGCCGTCTGACAGTACCGATGATCGTGGTGGATGATGTGCTGGCAGCGCTTGCCCGTCTCGGCATGGCGGCCCGTGACCGCATTCCGGGCAAGGTCGTTGCCGTCACCGGTTCGGTCGGCAAGACGACCACCAAGGAAATGCTGCGCCACGTGCTTTCACCCTCCGGCAAGGTGCATGCTTCGGTCGCCTCGTTCAACAATCACTGGGGCGTGCCGCTGACGCTCGCCCGCATGCCTGCGGATACGGATTTCGGCATTTTTGAAATCGGCATGAACCATTTCGATGAAATCCGCCCGCTGGTGAAAATGGTGCGTCCGGACGTGGGCGTGATCACCAATATCGGTGCGGCCCATCTCGGCAATTTCTCAAGCCTTGAGGATATCGCGACCGCAAAATCGGAAATCTTCGAGGGCATCGTTCCCGGCGGGGCGGCGGTGATCAACCGTGACAGCCCCTATTATGACCAGATGGAGCGGGCGGCCATCGCCGCAGGCGTCGAGCGCATCTATGGTTTCGGGGCGAGCGCGCGCGCCGATTTCAAGCTTGCAGAATTCGATGGCACCGCGAGCGGCTCGACCCTCTGGGTGGAAATGCAGGGCCAGATCCACGAGGTGTCGGTCGGCGCACCCGGACGGCACATCGCCGAAAATGCGGTTGCAGCCCTCGGCATTGCCGCGCTGATGGGGGCCGATGTGGAGCGCGCCATGGATGCGCTTGCCACCCTGCAGCCGGAAAAGGGCAGGGGCCAGCAGCATCGCCTGCGCCTGCCGGAAGGTGGCGTCTTCACGCTGATCGACGAAAGCTACAATGCCAATCCGTCCTCCATGCGCGCGGCGATTGCGCTTCTCGGCGGGTCTGAACCCAAGGGTGAAGGTCGCCGGATTGCCGTTCTCGGAGACATGCTGGAGATGGGCGAATTCTCCGCCAGCCTGCATGCGGAGCTTTCGCAACCGCTGCATGAGGCCGGTATTCGCACCGTCTGGCTGGCCGGTCCGGAAATGGCGGCGCTTCAAGAGGCATTGACGCCACCGGTCGAAGTGGAATACCGCCCGAAAGTCGATGATCTCACGCCCTTTGTGCTGACCTCGCTGCGCCCCGGCGATGTGGTGATGGTCAAATCCTCGAAGGGCACCGGCTGTGGCCGGATCGTCGACGCGCTCATTCAACAATACCCGGCTGCGGATGCGCCGGAAGGCAACGCATAAAGGAAGGCCGCCGAATGCTGATCTGGCTGGTGAAACTGGAGGCCTATATTCAGGCCTTCAATCTTTTCAAGTACATCACCTTCCGTACGGGCGGGGCGCTGTTTACCTCGGCTCTGATCGTGTTCCTTTTTGGCCCGATGATCATCAATTCGCTTCGCGTGCGGCAGGGCAAGGGCCAGCCGATCCGCGCCGACGGGCCGCAGACCCATTTCAAAAAGGCGGGCACGCCGACGATGGGTGGCCTGATGATTCTCGCCGGGATCATTTTTTCCGCGCTGCTGTGGGCTGATCTCTCGAATGTCTATGTGGTGACGACGCTTCTGGTGACTCTCGGCTTTGGCGCTATCGGTTTTTACGACGACTATCTGAAGGTCACCAAGCAGAGCCATCTTGGGCTTTCGGGCAAGGCGCGTCTCGCCATCGAATTTGCGATTGCGGGCATCGCCGTCTATTTCATGATGCGCGCCGCCTATTATTCCAGCCCGCGCGGTCCGGAATTCGCGACGTCCGTTGCCTTTCCCTTCTTCAAGGATCTGTTCCTGCATCTCGGCCTGTTCTTCGTCGCCTTCGGCGGCTTCGTGATCGTGGCGGCTGGCAATGCGGTGAACCTGACGGATGGTCTGGACGGACTTGCCATCGTGCCGGTGATGATCGCCGCCGCCTGTTTCGGCGTGATCGCCTATCTCGCGGGCAATGCGGTCTTTGCGAATTACCTGCAGATCAATTTCGTGCCAGGCACGGGGGAGCTTTCGGTCATTCTCGGCGCGGTTATCGGGGCAGGTCTCGGTTTCCTCTGGTTCAATGCACCGCCCGCCGCGATTTTCATGGGCGATACCGGTTCACTCGCGCTCGGTGGCCTGATCGGCTCGGTTGCCGTTGCCACCAAGCATGAAGTGGTGATGGTCATCATCGGTGGCCTGTTCGTGATGGAAACCTTCTCGGTGATCATCCAGGTCGGCTATTTCAAGATGACGGGCAAGCGCGTGTTCCTGATGGCGCCGATCCATCACCATTTCGAAAAGCTTGGCTGGACGGAAAGCCAGGTCGTGGTGCGTTTCTGGATCATCGCCGTCGTGCTTGGCATGATCGGCCTTTCGACGCTGAAGCTGCGGTGAGGGTGCGATGATCCCGGTCACCAGTTTCAACGGCAGGAAAGTCGCCCTCTTCGGCCTCGGCGGTTCGGGCCTTGCGACCGCGAAGGCGCTGATTGCCGGTGGAGCAGACGTGATTGCCTGGGACGACAATCCGGACAGCGTTGCAAAGGCATCCGCAGCCGGTGTTGCCACGGCTGATCTGCGCGGCATCGACTGGCAGGCGCAGGCCGCCTTCGTGCTCTCGCCCGGCGTGCCGCTCACCCATCCGAAGCCGCACTGGACCGTTGACCTTGCCCGCGCCGCCGGTGTGGAGATCATCGGTGATGTGGAGCTATTCGTGCGCGAGCGCCGGGCGCATGCGCCCGATTGCCCCTTCATCGCCATCACCGGCACCAATGGCAAATCCACGACCACGGCGCTGATCGCCCATATTCTCAAGGCGTCTGGCCGCGATACCCAGCTTGGCGGCAATATCGGCACGGCCGTGCTGACGCTCGATGCACCAGCGGCGAACCGTTACTTCGTGGTGGAGTGCTCTTCCTACCAGATCGATCTTGCCCCGACGCTCAACCCGACGGCCGGTATCCTGCTCAACCTCACCCCCGATCATCTCGATCGTCACGGCACGATGCAGCATTATGCCGACGTGAAGGAGCGTCTGGTGGCGGGCTCCGATGTGGCCGTGGTCGGTGTCGATGACAGCTATTGCAGCGTGATTGCCGACCGCATCGAAAAAGCGGGCCGCAAGGTGGTGCGCATTTCGCGTCGCCAGGCGCTTTCGGGCGGGCTTTACGCGGAGGGTACGGCAATCCTCAGCGCCACCCTGAAGGGTGTGGAGAAACTTGCCGATCTGGATGGCATCCAGACGCTGCGCGGCAGCCACAATGCCCAGAATGCGGCCGCGGCGATTGCCGCCTGTCTGGCCGTCGGGCTGAGCGTTGCGGAAATCCGCTCCGGCCTGTCGACCTTCCCCGGTCTCAAGCATCGCATGCAGCCGGTGGGCCGCAAGGGGCTGACAACCTTCGTCAATGACAGCAAGGCCACCAATGCGGATGCGGCGGCACCGGCCCTTTCGAGCTATGAGCGGATCTACTGGATTGCGGGCGGCCTGCCGAAATCCGGCGGCATTGCAAGCCTGGCCCCCTTTTTCCCGCGCATTGCCAAGGCCTATCTGATCGGCGAGGCTGCACCGGAATTTGCCGCAACGCTCGGCGAGGCGGTGGCTTATGAAATCTCGGGCACGCTCGAAAAGGCGGTGGCTCATGCGGCAGCGGATGCGGCAGCCGATGGCCTTGCCAATGTGGTGATGCTTTCACCGGCTTGCGCAAGTTTCGACCAGTACAAGAATTTCGAGGTCAGGGGAGATGCCTTCGTTGCCCATGTGGCGGCGCTCGACGGCATCACCATGCTGATCGCATCCTGAACGGAGGATTGCACCCATGGTAAGCCGCGCGGAACGAGGCCCGATAGCCGACTGGTTCTGGACGATTGACCGCTTCTTTCTGGCGACTTTCATCCTGCTCATGGGGATTGGCTTCATGCTGTCCTTCGCCGGGTCTCCGGCGGTTGCGACGCGCATCAATCTCGAACCCTTCTTCTTCGTGAAGCGCCATGCGGCCTTTCTGATCCCCGGTCTGATGCTGATGGTGGGGCTCTCCTTCCTCACGCCCCGTCAGGTGCGGCGCACGGCGGTGATCCTGTTGATCGTCTCGCTCGGCCTGATGCTGCTGGCGCTGTTCTTCGGGCAGGAAATCAAGGGCGCGCGCCGCTGGATCACGCTGGCGGGCATTTCGATCCAGCCGTCCGAATTCATGAAACCCGCCTTCGTGGTGGTCTGCGCCTGGCTGTTTGCCGAGCATGCCCGCCAGCCGGAAATTCCGGGCAATCTTTTCGCGATCATCCTTTTCGGCATTGTCGGCTCGCTGCTGGTCGCCCAGCCGGACCTTGGCCAGACGATCCTCACCAGCGCCGTCTGGGGCGGCATGTTCTTCATGGCGGGCATGCCCTGGCTTTGGATCATCCTGCTCGGTTCGCTGGGCGTCGGTGGCTTCATCACCGCCTATTATGTCTTTCCGCACGTGGCGGGCCGCGTTGACCGGTTCCTGACCGGCGAGGGCGATACGTTCCAGGTGGATTCGGCCCGCGATGCGATTATCCGCGGCCACTGGTTCGGGCAGGGGCCGGGTGAAGGCGTGGTGAAGCGGATCATTCCGGATGCGCATACCGACTTCATCTTCTCCGTCGCGGCGGAAGAGTTCGGCATCGTGTTCTGCATGGCGCTGGTCGGCATCTTTGCCTTCGTGGTGCTGCGCGGCCTCTCGCATGCCTTCAAGGAAAACAACGATTTCAACCGCTTTGCGGTCGCAGGTCTGGTGCTGCAGTTCGGCATCCAGTCGATGATCAATGTGGGTGTGAACCTGGAACTCCTGCCCGCCAAGGGCATGACGCTGCCGCTGATTTCCTACGGCGGCTCCTCGATGCTGGCGATCTGCGTGACGGCCGGTTTCATTCTGGCGCTCACCCGGCATCGTCCGGAGCGGCGCGCGCAGGAACGCAGCCTGTTCCGCGTGCAGCAGGGCGTCCCGGCGGAATAAGGCGTATCGCAATGACAGGCAAACTCATCCTCCTTGCCGCCGGCGGAACCGGCGGTCATCTCTTTCCGGCTGAAGCGCTGGCCCATCAGCTGAAGGCCGAAGGCTACGAGGTCCATCTGGTGACCGACAGCCGGGCCGAGCGTTTTGCGGGCAAGTTTCCGGCTGGCGCGATCCATATCGTGCCCTCCGCCACCATCAGTTCGAAAAATCCGCTGGCGCTCGCAAAGGCCTTCTATCGGCTCTGGCGCGGCTACAGCTCTGCCAAGGCGCTGATCCGCAAGCTGAAACCCGCTGCCGTGATCGGCTTCGGCGGTTATCCGACATTGCCGCCGCTGATGGCTGCGACCGCGCTGAAGGTGCCGAGCCTGATCCATGAACAGAATGCGGTGATGGGCCGCGCGAACAAGCTGCTCGCCTCCCGCGTCAATGCGATTGCCGGTGGCTTCCTGCCGGAGGATCAGGGAGAGTTTGCGGAAAAGACGGTGGCAACCGGCAATCCCGTGCGTCCCGCCGTGCTGGCCGCGATGGCGACACCGTATAACCCGTCTTCCGGCGACCAGCCGTTCAATCTCGTCGTGTTCGGCGGCAGCCAGGGCGCGCAGTTTTTCTCCACCGCCATTCCCGAAGCCATATCGCTTCTCGATGAAGGCCAGCGCAGGCGGTTGCGCATCACCCAGCAGGCCCGGCCGGAGGATGCGGAAGCGGTCAAGGCCCGTTATCAGACACTTGGCATTCCGGCCGAGGTTTCACCCTTTTTCGGTGATATGGCCGAGCGCATTGCGGCGGCCCATTTCCTGATCTGCCGCTCCGGGGCTTCGACCGTTTCGGAAATTTCGGCGATTGGCCGCCCGGCCATTCTGGTGCCTTACCCTTACGCGCTCGATCATGATCAGGCCGCCAATGCCGCCCAGCTTGCCGCGCGCGGCGGTGCCCGTGTGATCGCGCAGGGGCAGCTCACGCCGGAAAGCCTTTCGGCGCTGATCCATGGCGCGATGAATGATCCCGAGCGGATGGCGGCGATGGCGGCCAGTGCAAAAGCTTCTGGCAAACCTGACGCAACCACCTTGCTTGCCCGGCTCGCCGGGTTTATTGCGGGCGGTAAAACAGTTGCGGACTATAAGAGGACACGATCATGAAAATGCCGAAGGCCATCGGCCTCGTCCATTTCATCGGTATCGGCGGTATCGGCATGAGCGGCATTGCCGAAGTGCTGCACAATCTCGGCCACCGGGTACAGGGCTCCGACCAGTCGGATGGCGCGAATGTGCAGCGCCTGCGCGACAAGGGTATTCCGGTTTTCGTCGGTCACAAGGCGGAAAATCTGGGTGAAGCCGAAGTGGTGGTGGTCTCGACCGCGATCCGCAAGGACAATCCGGAACTGGTTGCCGCCCGCGAAAAGCTTCTGCCCGTGGTGCGCCGTGCCGAAATGCTGGCCGAGCTGATGCGCTTCCGCAACGCGATCGCGATTGGCGGCACCCACGGCAAGACCACGACCACCTCGATGGTGGCGACGCTGCTTGAGGCCGGCAATCTCGATCCGACCGTGATCAATGGCGGTATCATCAATGCCTATGGCACCAATGCCCGCATGGGCGAGGGCGAGTGGATGGTGGTGGAGGCCGACGAAAGCGACGGCACCTTCCTGAAGCTGCCCGCCGATGTGGCGGTCGTTACCAATATCGATCCCGAACATCTCGATCACTATGGCAATTTCGATGCCGTGCGCGCCGCCTTCCGCCAGTTCGTGGAAAACGTGCCATTCTACGGCTTCGGCGTGATGTGCCTCGACCATCCGGAAGTGCAGTCGCTGGTCGCCAAGATCGAGGACCGCAAGGTCATCACCTATGGCGAAAACCCGCAGGCGGACGTGCGCTTCATGAATGTGCGCTACGAAGGCACGCGTTCGGTCTTCGACGTGGAAATCCGTCGTCGCCGCACCGGCCAGACCTTCCTGCTGAAGCAGCTCGCGCTGCCGATGCCGGGTCGCCACAACGTCTCGAATGCCACGGCTGCGGTTGCCGTTGCCAACCGGCTCGGTATTTCCGATGCGGATATCCGCAAGGGGCTCGCAAGCTTCGGCGGCGTCAAGCGTCGCTTCACGCTGACCGGTGAATGGAACGGCATTCAGGTCTTCGATGATTACGGCCATCATCCGGTTGAAATCCGCGCGGTGCTGAAGGCCGCGCGCGAGGCCTGCTCGGGCCGCATCATCGCGGTCCACCAGCCGCATCGCTATACCCGTCTGTCTTCGCTGATGGAGGAATTTTCCGCCTGCTTCAACGATGCCGACAGCATCATGATCGCGCCGGTCTATTCCGCCGGTGAGGAGCCCATCGAGGGTGCGGATGCGCAGTCGCTCGTGTCCCGCATCAAGGCTGGCGGTCATCGCGACGCGCGCTTCCTGCCGTCGCCGGACGGGCTTGCCGAGATCGTCTCGGGGCTTGCCAATCCGGGCGATTTCGTCGTGCTGCTGGGCGCAGGCAATATCACCGCCTGGGCGGCCTCGCTGCCGAAGGAACTGGCCGCTAGGGCGGGGCAGGGCGCATGAGACAGGTAAACGGAGAAGAGCTTCTCGCCCGTCTGGGCTCTGATGTGGAGCAATTGCGTGGGCGGCTGACGCCTGATGCGCCGATGGACCGCATGACCTGGTTCCAGGCCGGTGGACCGGCGGAACTGCTGTTCCAGCCGCAGGATGTGGAGGATCTCCAGACCTTCCTGAAAATCCTGCCGGAAGGTGTGCCGCTGACCGTGGTTGGCGTCGGCTCGAACCTTCTGGTCCGTGATGGCGGCATCAAGGGCGCGCTGGTGCGGCTTTCCGCCAAGGGTTTCGGTGATCTGGAAGAGGCGGGTGAAAACCGCATCCGCGCCGGCGCGATCTGCCCGGACAAGAATGTCGCGGCCTTCGCCATGGATCGCGGCATCGGCGGCTTTCACTTCTACTACGGCATTCCCGGCTCGATTGGCGGTGCGCTTCGCATGAATGCGGGCGCGAACGGCTCCGAAACCCGCGATCGCGTGGTGGAAGTCGAGGCGCTGGACCGCAAGGGCAACCGCCATGTGCTCTCCAATGCCCAGATGGGCTATACCTATCGCCATTCCTCGGCCCCGGCGGACCTGATCTTCACCCATGCCTTGTTCGAGGGATTTCCGGAAGACAAGGCGAAGATCCGCGCGGACATGGATGCCGTGCGCAATCATCGTGAAACCGTGCAGCCCGTGCGTGAAAAGACCGGTGGCTCAACCTTCAAGAACCCCGACGGGCATTCCGCCTGGCGGCTGATTGACGATGCGGGCTGCCGCGGCCTGATGATCGGCGGCGCGCAGATGTCGTCGCTCCACTGCAATTTCATGATCAATACCGGGCAGGCGACCGGCTATGATCTGGAAGATCTCGGCGAAACGGTTCGCCGCCGCGTCTACGAGCATTCCGGCATTCTGCTCGAATGGGAAATCAAGCGGCTGGGCAAGTTCATTGCCGGGCGTGAAGTGCAGATTTTCGAGCCATAACCGGCGCGCCGCGAAACCCTGTTTGCAGTGACACAGGCCAGCCTGTATCACTGCAATTGCACCTTGCGAATTTCAGGCGAAATACTATTTTATGTAGTTATATCCGTTATTAAACATGGATTTTATTTATAAATTTATGATTTTCGCTAATCCGACCGCAAAACTTGTTGGTTAGAACCGTTTCCGACGACCGGGTTTTCCCGGCATTACGGGAAAGGGTGACCGGCTGCCATGGCAAATGTTCTGACTTCCGAATTCAACAGCTATGTGAACCATCTCGCGACCGGCCTTGCCGGTGGCAGCCTGAAGATCAATTCGACGACGATCACCGTCAATCTCGATGGGCTGAAGGACAATCTCGCCCAGTACAACTCCGCGCTGCAGGCGCTTGCCATGTGGTCGTCCACGACGGGCCTGACCTTCCGGCAGGTTACCGGCACGACGGCGGCCAACATTTCCTTCTCGAATGACAGCTCGGGCTCGGCCTATACGACCTGGACCTCCTCCGGTGCCAAGATCGATGTGGCGCAGAACTGGATGTCCGGCTGGCCGATCAACCAGCAGTGGGGCACCGGTTCCTATGGCCTGCAGACCTTCATCCACGAAATCGGCCATGCGCTGGGGCTGGATCACGGCGGCGAGTATAACGGTACGGGCAGCTATGCTACCGACCGCATGTTCGATATCGACACCTGGCAATATTCGGTCATGTCCTATTTCGACCAGACCCAGTACAAGGCCAACAACGCCTCCTACCTGTTCCTGAATGGTCCGATGCTGGCGGATATCGCCGCGATCCAGAAGATGTATGGTGTTCTGCCGGTCAATGCCGGTGATACCGTCTATGGCGCCGGCTCGACCGTGATGATGGGTGTGACCGATTTCGGCAAGGTGCCGAACTCCACCTTCGCGATCCATGATACCGGCGGCTATGACACGTTTGACCTTTCGAACGGCCGCGCCGCCAGCATGATCGACCTACGGCCCGGCTATTTCTCCGATATCAACGGCTACAAGGGCAATGTCGGCATTGCCACCGATACGATCATCGAGCGCGTCTTCGGCACGGCCTACAATGACACGATCCATGGCAACCTGGCCGACAACGACATGTATGGCAATGCCGGGAACGACACGATCTACGGCTACAATGGCAATGACAAGATCTATGGCGGTATCGGCAATGACACGCTGTGGGGCGGCCTTGGCAATGATCTACTCGATGGTGGCACCGGCAATGACGTGATGCGCGGTGGTGCGGGCAACGACACCTACTATGTCGACAGCACGCTTGATGTGGTGGATGAAGCCGCCGATGCAGGAGACGGGATCGATACGGTTTTCTCGACCGTCAGCCTTTCGCTTACCTCCACCACGATGCTCGGCGGCATCGAAAACGTGACGCTCACCGGCACCGGAAACCTCAATGCCAGCGGCAATTCGCTCGCCAATGTGATCTTCGGCAATAGCGGCAACAACCTGCTCTATGGCTATGACGGCAATGACACGCTGAACGGCGGTCTTGGCAGTGATACGCTCTGGGGAGGCACCGGAAACGACGTGCTCGATGGCGGCCTCGGCAATGACGTGATGCGCGGCGGCGCGGGCAACGATACCTATTACGTCGACAGCACGCTCGACATCGTTGATGAAAAATCCGATGTCGGCAGCGGCATCGATACGGTCTATGCCTCGATCAGCCTTTCGCTCGCCTCGACCAATATGATCGGTTCCATCGAGAATCTGACGCTCACCGGAAGCAGCAATCTCTCGGCATTCGGCAATTCTCTCGCAAACACCATCATCGGCAATTCGGGCAGCAATGTCATCGATGGCGGTGCGGGCAACGACACGCTGACCGGCGGCGCAGGCAAGGATTTCTTCCTGTTCGACACGGCGCTCAATGGCACGACCAATGTCGATACGATCACGGATTTCTCGGTGGTCGATGACACGATCTATCTGGAAAACGCGATCTTCACCGCGCTGAAGACAACCGGCACATTGCTGGCCAATGCCTTCGTCGCCAACATGACCGGTGTTGCCACCCATACCACCGACCGCATTATTTACGACAAGGACGATGGCTTCCTGTTCTATGATGCGGACGGCACCGGTGCTGCCGCAGCTGTGAAATTCGCAAACCTTTCCAAGGGCCTGGCCCTTATCAACGCTGACTTTATCGTGGTCTGATCCTCTCTCACCTTCAGCACCCGCCCAAAGCCCCGCGCGCCTCCGGCACGCGGGGCTTTGTGTTTCCGGACTCCAGGCAAATCCGCTAAACTTCAACGGTTGCTGATATTTCTCCTTGCCTCCTACCCAACTCTCTGATTCCAAGGAAGGAATTGCTTTCGATTTGATTCGAGAGTGCCTGTTTCTTCAGTCGTGCGGTGACGGAAGGAAAATGCGGTATTGCGGAAGGTCACGGGCGGTGGTGGCAGGCGCAAGTGCGCCCGGGAATTGAAATAAATTCGTGGTTTGGCGCTGCTGGTTAACGAAAGTAAACGCTTCATTAACCTTAATGGGGCTTTAGTGGGAAAGTGAAATCGAGTCAGTCCGTTGCGGCAAATGGGCTGGCAATCAAGCGGGGTTCCCGACCGGTGATCCGGTCCAAGAGGGGTTCGGTGAATGAGTGTGAAGCATGTGGCTGTCCTGATGGGCGGGATCTCCTCGGAAAGGCCGGTCAGCCTTTCGTCCGGGAAGTCCTGCGCTGAAGCGCTGGAGGCGGAAGGTTTCCGCGTCACGCGCGTGGATGTCGGCCATGATGTCGCTTCCGTTCTGGCCGAGCTGAAGCCGGATGTGGCCTTCAATGCGCTGCATGGCCCCTTTGGCGAAGACGGCACCATACAGGGCGTGCTCGAATATCTGCAGATCCCCTACACCCATTCCGGCGTGCTGGCGTCCGCTCTTGCCATGAACAAGCAGCAGGCCAAGCACGTGGCGAAGGCCGCGGGCATTCCCGTCGCCGAAGCGGTGGTGATGGATCGCCGCGCAATTGGTCGCGAGCATCCGATCAAGCCGCCTTACGTGGTCAAGCCCGTCAACGAAGGCTCCTCCTTCGGCGTCGTGATCGTCAAGGAAGACCAGTCGCATCCGCCGCAGGTTCTTGCCTCCGACGAATGGCGCTATGGCGATACGGTGATGGTGGAGCGCTATGTCTATGGCCGCGAACTCACCTGCGGGGTGATGGGTGACAAGGCACTCGGCGTCACCGAAATCGTGCCGATGGGCCATAACTTCTATGATTACGATGCCAAATATGCCGCTGGCGGCTCGCGCCACGTCATTCCGGCCGAAATCCCGGCAAAGATCTATGCCCGTGTGCAGGAACTGGCCGTGATGGCGCATCAGGCTGTCGGCTGCCGCGGCGTCAGCCGGTCCGACTTCCGTTATGATGACCGTTTCTCCACCGATGGCGAGCTGATCTGGCTTGAAATCAACACGCAGCCCGGCATGACCGCGACCTCCCTGGTTCCGGAAATGGCCGAGCATGCGGGCTACAAATTCGGTGAATTCCTGCGTTGGGTCGTGGAGGATGCGTCATGCTTGCGCTGAAATCCCGCAAACGCCGCAA
Source organism: uncultured Rhizobium sp. (assembly GCA_945952315.1). Lineage (GTDB taxonomy): Bacteria > Pseudomonadota > Alphaproteobacteria > Rhizobiales > Rhizobiaceae > Gellertiella. The sequence continues at coordinate 64,063 of CAMFIE010000008.1, forward strand.
CGATGACGAAATGCTCCATGGCCGCGCCAGCGGTGCGCCGGAAGACCTGTTCGTGCTGCCGCGGCCGCTGCGCCGCGTGGTGCGTTTCATGGTCAGCCTTGCCACCGGCCGCATCCATATCCCGGCTCACACCGGCACGGTTTCGGCCATTGCCTTCCTGGCGGCTACCGGCTTTTACGGTATGTCACTGGGCGGTCACTCGCAGGCGGTCGCGCAGGCCACCACCTCCGCCGTCGGCTTTGCCATCGAGGATGTGAAGGTTTCCGGCAACAACGAAACGTCTGAAATCGATATTCTCGAAAAGCTCGGTCTTGATGGCACGACTTCGCTGGTGGCGCTGGATGTCGCGGCCGCAAGGGCGCGTCTTGCCGAGCTGCCCTGGGTGGAAAATGTCGAGGTTCGCAAGGTCTATCCGAAGACCATTCAGGTGACGCTGACCGAGCGCAAGGCCTATGCCATCTGGCAGCATGGACAGGAGCTCTCGCTGATCGAGAAGAACGGCAGCGTGATTGCGCCTCTCGTTGACAACAAGTTCACCGATCTGCCGCTCTTCGTTGGTCGCGATGCGGAAACGGCTGCGGAAAAGTTCGAGGCCGATTTTGCCAAGTGGCCGGATGTGCGCTCGCAGGTGAAGGCCTATGTGCGTATCGCGGGTCGCCGCTGGGATCTGCACATGAAGAACGGCATCATCGTGAAGCTGCCGGAAACCGGCGTAGAGCAGGCGCTGACGCTTCTCACCCGCATGGACCAGGAACAGAAGCTGATGGAGCGCGACATCGTCGCCGTCGATCTGCGTCTGGCCGACCGGGTTGCCGTGCAGCTGACGCCGGGCGCCGTGGAGCGCCGTCAGGCCGCGCTCGATGCCCGCACCAAGGCGCTCAAGAAACTGGGGAACCCGACATGAGTATCTTCGGCTCTTCTCACTTCGGTTTGCCCCGGCTGAAGCCGCTCTCGTCGCGGCGGGCGCATATCGTTTCCGTGCTGGATATCGGCTCGACCAAGACCGTCTGCATGATCGGCCGGTTGACGCCGCGCGAGGAAAGCGAAATCCTGCCGGGCCGCACCCATCACGTCGAAGTCATCGGCATCGGCCACCAGCGTTCGCGCGGGATCAAGGCCGGTGTGATCGCCGATCTGGAAACCGCTGAAAGCGTCGTGCGCCTTGCCGTTGATGCCGCCGAGCGCATGGCGGGCCTCACCGTCGACAGCCTGATCGTCAATGTCACCGCTGGCCGCATCGGCTCGGATATCTACACGGCGACCATCGATCTCGGTGGCGAGGAAGTGGAAGCGAGCGATCTCAAGAAGGTGCTCGCCGCAGCCTGCCAGCAGTCGCTGCAAAACGACCGGGCGATCCTGCATTCGCTGCCGACCGGCTATTCGCTGGATGGCGAGCGCGGCATTCGCGATCCGCTGTCGATGTATGGCGAGTCACTGGGCGTTGACATGCATGTGGTCACCGCCGAGCGCACCGCGCTGAAAAACCTCGAGCTCTGCGTCAACCGCGCCCATCTGTCGGTCGAAGGCATGGTGGCAACGCCCTATGCCAGCGGTCTTGCAGCACTCGTCGATGACGAGGTCGAGCTTGGCTGCGCTGCCATCGACATGGGCGGTGGCACCACCACGATTTCCGTTTTTGCCGAAGGCCGCCTCGTGCACACCGATGCCGTCAGCCTCGGTGGTCATCACGTCACCACGGATCTGGCACGCGGCCTTTCCACCCGCATCGAGGATGCGGAGCGGCTGAAGGTTGTGCATGCCTCGGCGCTGCCGAATGCCGGTGACGAGCGCGACCTGATTTCCATTCCGCCGATTGGCGAGGATGATCGCGACCAGCCGACGCAGGTTCCCCGCGCGCTGGTTTCCCGCATCGTTCAGGCCCGCATCGAGGAAACGCTCGAACTCATCCGCGACCGCATCCAGCGCTCCGGCTTCAGCCCCATCGTGGGCAAGCGGGTTGTGCTGACGGGCGGTGCCAGCCAGCTGACCGGCCTTTCGGAAGCCGCGCGTCGGATTCTTGCCCGCAATGTGCGGATCGGTCGCCCCATGGGCGTCTCCGGCCTGCCGTCGGCAGCCAAGGGCCCGGCCTTCTCCACGGCGGTCGGCCTGATGATTTATCCGCAGGTTGCGGAGATGGAAACACATGCGTCGGAGCGCGGTCTGCTCTCGGCGCTTGGCGGAAACAGCAGCCGCTTTGCCCGCATGGGCCAGTGGCTGAAGGAAAGTTTTTAAAGATTGTCTGAATTGGCCGGCATGGCGATGCGGCCATAAAGAGAAGGAATGGGTATCATGACCATAAAGCTGCAGAAGCCAGACATCACGGAGCTGAAGCCCCGTATCACCGTTTTCGGTGTGGGTGGCGGTGGCGGTAACGCCGTCAACAACATGATCACGGCGGGTCTCCAGGGCGTCGACTTCGTCGTTGCCAACACGGATGCCCAGGCCCTGACCATGACCAAGGCCGAACGCATCATCCAGCTCGGCGTCAACGTCACCGAAGGTCTCGGTGCCGGTTCGCAGCCGGAAGTCGGCCGTGCGGCGGCTGAGGAATGCATCGATGAGATCGTCGATCACCTGAACGGCACCCACATGTGCTTCGTCACCGCCGGCATGGGCGGCGGCACCGGCACGGGTGCGGCTCCGGTCGTTGCCCAGGCTGCCCGCAACAAGGGCATCCTCACCGTCGGCGTCGTGACCAAGCCCTTCCACTTCGAAGGTGGCCGTCGCATGCGTCTTGCCGAACAGGGCATTCAGGAGCTTCAGAAGTCGGTCGATACCCTGATCGTCATTCCGAACCAGAACCTCTTCCGCATCGCCAATGACAAGACCACCTTTGCCGACGCCTTCGCGATGGCAGACCAGGTGCTTTACTCCGGCGTTGCCTGCATCACCGACCTGATGGTCAAGGAAGGCCTGATCAACCTCGACTTCGCCGACGTTCGCTCGGTGATGCGCGAGATGGGTCGCGCCATGATGGGCACCGGCGAAGCCTCCGGTTCCGGCCGCGCCATGCAGGCCGCCGAAGCCGCGATTGCCAACCCGCTGCTCGACGAAACCTCGATGAAGGGCGCACAGGGCCTGCTGATCTCGATCACCGGTGGCCGTGACCTCACCCTCTTCGAAGTGGACGAAGCCGCAACCCGCATCCGCGAGGAAGTGGACCCGGATGCCAACATCATCCTCGGCGCCACCTTCGACGAAGCGCTGGAAGGCATCATCCGCGTGTCGGTCGTTGCCACGGGCATTGATCGCGTCGCTGGCGAACAGCCCGCCCAGACCTTCGATCCGCGTCTGGCGCAGAAGACGATTATCCGTCCTTCCGCGGCCGTTGCTTCCGCTTCGGCCGCAGTTCAGCCTGCGCATGTCATGCAGGCACCCAAGACCGTCATCGACCCGATCGCGCAGACCATCCGTCAGGCAGAAGCCGAGATGGAACGCGAACTGGACATTGCAATGCGCACTGCCACCCCGGTTGCTCCGCAGCCGCAGGCCGTTCAGGAAGAAAGCTTCCGTCCGGTAAGCCGCCTCTTCTCGGGCGCGGCCCCGCTCGAAGCTCCGGTTGCCGTTCCGGTTTCCCCGGCTCCGGTCATGCATGCACCGCAGGTTCACGCCCCGGTCATGCAGGCACAGCCGGCCCCGGTCATGGCCCAGCCGCAGCCCGCACCGATGGTGCAGCAGCCGGCCCCGGTCATGAGCCAGCCGGTCATGCGCCCTGCGCCTGCCGCTCCGGAAATCCGCACCATGGCAGAGCCGAGCCGCATGCCGCGCGTGGAAGACTTCCCGCCGGTGGTGAAGGCCGAGATGGATCACCGCATGGCGCCGTCTGCTCCGGTGCACGAAGACCGCGGCCCGATGGGTCTGCTCAAGCGCATCACCAACTCGCTTGGCCGTCGCGAGGACGAGGATCACGTCAATGCCGACATGACCCAGTCCGCACCGGTTGCCGCCTCGCAGCAGCGCCGTCCGCTGTCGCCGGAAGCAAGCCTCTACGCTCCGCGTCGCGGCCAGCTTGACGACCATGGCCGTCAGGTTCCGCAGTCGCGCTCCAGCGAAGACGACCAGCTGGAAATCCCGGCCTTCCTGCGCCGTCAGTCGAACTGATCTGTGCCGGAATGAAACATTTGAAACCCGGGTTGTCACAAACCCGGGTTTTTCCGTTTTTGACGTGACTTTTTATTCATGAAATTCAATGGGTTGCATCCGTAACAATTCGAAAGAAACAGTGATTTGGATCGACCCCATGCTTTCCGTTAAGTAAAACCATCAAGAGTCGCCCTCCGGACTAACTTTTGGGGGAAGGGCGGGCAAAGGCAGAACCGCTGGCATGTGAGTATCGGGTACCGGCCAGTCGACAGAAGAAGGCAGAGTTTTATGGCCGTTGGGCTGCTTGGATTTCAAACCACCATCGCCGGGGATGTTACCCTGTCCGGCACCGGTGTTCACTCGGGTTCTCCCGTTTCCATCACCTTTCATCCTGCCGAAGCCGGAACGGGCATCCTGTTCCAGCGTTTCGACGGTGAGGAACTGCTGGGCGAATATCGCGCGGTTTCCTCCGAAGTGGGCAATACGGATCTCTGCACGGTGCTCGGCACCCATCCGGCGCGCATGATCGCGACGGTGGAGCATGTCATGGCCGCGCTTTACGCCTCCGGCATCGACAATGTGATCGTCGAGGTTCAGGGCGCGGAAATGCCGATCATGGACGGCAGCTCGGCCGCTTTCATCGAGGCCATCGAGCAGACCGGCGTGAAGACGCTCGGCGCCAAGCGCCGCTATATCCGCGTGATCAAGCCGGTGCGCATCGAAGCAGGGTCTTCCTATGCGGAATTCCTGCCCTATGACGGGACCCGCTTCGAGGTGGAGATCGATTTCGACACGCCGCTGATCGGCCGCCAGAAATGGGAAGGCGATCTGACGCTTGCCCGGTTCCGCGACGAGCTGTCGCGCGCCCGCACCTTCGGCTTCATGCGCGATGTGGAGCGTCTGTGGGCGGCCGGTTTCGCGCTGGGTTCCTCGCTCGAAAACTCCGTGGTGATCTCGGATGACCACACGGTCATCAACGTCGAGGGTCTTCGGTACGGCCATGATGAATTCGTGCGTCACAAGACGCTGGATGCCGTGGGCGATCTTGCCATGGCGGGTGCGCAGTTCATCGGCTGCTACCGGTCCTATCGTGGCGGTCACAAGCTGAATGCCAATGCGCTGAAGGCGCTGCTGAACGACCGTTCGGCCTATGAAGTGGTGGAAAGCGCGCTGTCGCGTCCGCGCGCGGGCGCCCGTGATTTCATCGCCGTGAATGCACCGGAATTTGCGCCCTGGTCTGCCTGACCGGGGTCTTGTGAACACCTCCATTGCCGCTCTTTCCACCCGGAAAGAGCGGTTTTTTTATGCGGAGATACGGCGCTCCTTAAGGATGTTTCCCGAAGCAGTCCGCCTGCTGCCACAAAAATGCGTTAATGAAAGATCAATGCGTTGTTCTTCCGCTTCCTTTGCTCTAGAAACGCCTCTCAGATATGCGAGGTGTTTCACCTCGAAGGAATTTGGTTTGAATGGGTAGTGCAAGGTTTGTCGATATGAAGAAGACTGCGCGTATGCTGCTGGTTTCCGTGGTTCTGGCCAGCGCCGGCACATTTGTGGCCAGCTGCCAATCGGACCCGGATATCGACATCACCAAGCTCGGCGTGGATACCGATCCGCCGGAAGTGCTCTACAATCAGGGGCTGGCGAACTTCAAGGCTGGCAACTCCAAGGAAGCGCAGCGCAAGTTCGACGCTATTGACCGCGAGCATCCCTTCACCGACTGGTCGCGCAAGGCGCTCGTCATGAGCACCTTCCTGAAGTATCGGGGCGGTGACTATGCAGCCGCCATCACCACCGGCACGCGCTACATGAACCAGTATCCGAACACCGAAGATTCGGCCTATGTGCAGTATCTCATCGGCCTGTCCTATTCCAAGCAGATCCCGGACGTGACGCAGGATCAGCGCGCGGCTGCCCAGACCATCGACGCGATGGAAAAGGTTGTCAACGACTATCCGAAGTCCGAATATGTGGATGATGCGCAGACCAAGATCCGCTTCGCCAAGGACCAGCTCGCCGGCAAGGAAATGCAGGTTGGCCGCTATTATCTGGAGCGCAAGGAATATCTCGCCGCCATCCAGCGTTTCCGCGTGGTGGTGGAAAAATATCCGTCCACCAATCAGGTGGAAGAAGCGCTGGCGCGTCTCTGCGAAGCCTATTTCGGCCTCGGCATCGTGCAGGAAGCGCAGGCTGCCGCCGCTGTTCTCGGCCACAACTATCCGGACAGCCAGTGGTATGCAGACAGCTACAAGCTCCTGAAGTCCGGTGGTCTCGAGCCGCGCGAGAACAACGGTTCGTGGATCACACGCGCTGCCAAAAACCTTCTCGTCGGCGGCTGAGAACGAAAAGCCCATGCTTGTCCAGATTTCGATCCGCGATATCGTCTTGATCGAAAGGCTGGACCTTGCCTTCGATCCCGGCCTGTCGGTGCTGACGGGCGAGACGGGCGCGGGCAAATCCATCCTGCTGGATTCCCTTTCGCTCGCGCTTGGCGGGCGCGGCGATGGCGGCCTCGTGCGCCATGGCGAGGACAAGGGGCAGGTTTCCGCCGTTTTCGATGTCGCGGGCAATCATCCGGTGCGGCTGATGCTGCGGGAAAACGGCATCGATGACGATGGCGACCTTATTTTCCGGCGCGTTCAATCAGCCGATGGCCGCACCAAGGCCTATGTCAACGATCAGCCGGTCAGCGTGCAGCTGATGCGGCAGGCGGGGCAGCTGCTTGTCGAAATCCATGGCCAGCACGACGACCGGGCGCTGGTGGATACGGATGCGCATCGCATGCTGCTTGATGCCTTCGGCGGCCTTTCCGATCAGGCAACCGGGGTGGCCAGCCTCTACCGCGACTGGAAAGACGCGGAACGCACGCTGCGCAAGCACCGCGAAAAGGTGGAGGCTGCCGCCCGCGAGGCCGATTATCTGCGTGCTTCGGTTGAGGAGCTCACGCGCCTGTCTCCGCAGGCGGGCGAGGAAGATGAACTCGCCGAACAGCGCAGCCGCATGCAGAAATCCGAGCGCATCGCCGGTGATATCGCGGAAGCCTCCGAATTCCTGAACGGCAATGCCTCGCCTGTTCCCCATATCGCGTCGATGGTCCGTCGGCTGGAGCGCAAGGCGCAGGAAGCGCCGGGCCTTCTGGAAGAGACGGTTTCGCTGCTCGATCAGGCGCTCGATCATCTGTCGAACGCGCAGATGGAGGTGGAAGCCGCCCTTCGCCGCACGGAGTTTGATCCGCGCGAGCTGGAGCGGGTTGAAGAGCGCCTGTTTGCCCTTCGCGCCGCTTCACGCAAATTTTCTGTACCGGTAGCCGATCTGCCCGCGCTTGCGGAAAAGATGGGCGCGGATCTCGCCGATCTCGATGCGGGTGAGGAAAAGCTCAAGAAGCTGGAAGTGGCACTCGGCAGCGCCGAGCAGGCCTATTTCTCGGCAGCAACGGCTCTTTCCAGGGCGCGTCAGAAGGCGGCCGAAGGCCTTGCCGCAGCCGTGATGGCGGAGCTTCCCGCGCTGAAACTCGAGCGCGCCCGCTTCATGGTGGAACTTGACAGCCGCCCGGAAAATGCCTCCGCGGGCGGTATCGATGTCGCCGAATTCCACGTGCAGACCAATCCCGGCACCCGTCCCGGGCCGATCATGAAGGTCGCCTCCGGTGGCGAATTGTCCCGTTTCCTGCTGGCCTTGAAAGTTGCGCTGGCGGATCGCGGCTCGGCGCCCACGCTGGTGTTTGATGAAATCGATACGGGCGTTGGCGGCGCGGTGGCCGATGCCATCGGCCAGCGCCTGAAGCGGCTTTCCGACAAGGTGCAGGTGCTTTCCGTCACCCACGCCCCGCAGGTTGCCGCCCGTGCCGCGACCCATCTTCTGATTTCCAAGGGGCCCGCCAGCAACGACCCGGCAAAGATTGCCACCCGCGTTGCCACCATGACGCCTGATGACAGGGCCGAGGAAATCGCCCGCATGCTCTCCGGCGCTTCCATCACCGATGAAGCGCGCGCCGCCGCCGCCCGGCTGATTTCCGGCAATGGCTGAGCCGACTTGTAATCCGTAAGGAAATTCTTATAATGGAGGCCCGGGCGGGTGGTGGTACACCCGCCCGGGTGTTTACTTATCTTTCGACTTTGAAATCCGCACGGTCAGTGACCAGGTCGTGCGGGTTTTTCTCAAGATAAGTGTGATGGTCCACGGATATTTCCGCATGACATTCACCTCCATTGAATCGGCAGGGCCGTTGCCTCGGCTGGAGGGGCCCGTCTCCTCCAGTTGTGCCGCCTGGTTCGGCACTGCTGCTCCAGCGCGCCAGATTGAAATGCGCCCGCATTGCCATGCGGCTTCTTCCCATTCCTGACCATTGCGGTAAAACCCGTGGGATAGAATCCTGTTTGTGAGAATGGAGATGCAAACCTTGTCCCGAATTCCGGTCGAACAGCTTACCGCCGAAGAGGCCGAAGCCGAGCTTGCATTTCTGGCCGCGGAAGTCGCGCGCCATGATGCGCTCTATCACGGCAAGGATCAGCCCGAGATTTCCGATGCGGATTATGATGCGCTGAAGCGGCGCAATGATGCGGTGGAGGCCCGTTTTCCGCTGCTGGTGCGGGCCGACAGTCCGTCGAGACGGGTTGGGGCGACGCCGCTTCCCACCTTCGCGCCGATCACCCATGCACGTCCCATGCTCTCGCTGGACAACACGTTCAGCGATGAGGACGTGCAGGATTTCGTCGCCAGCGTTTATCGTTACCTCGGACAGATACCGGACGGCTCGATCGCCTTTACCGCCGAGCCGAAGATCGACGGGCTCTCCATGTCGATCCGCTATGAAAATGGTCGTCTGGTGAGCGCTGCGACCCGCGGCGATGGCACGACGGGGGAAAATGTCACGGCCAATATCCTGACCATCGCTGAAATTCCGCGCACCCTGCCTGCCGGTGCGCCAGCCATCGCCGAGGTGCGTGGCGAGGTCTATATGGCGAAGAGCGATTTTCAGGCGCTGAATGCGCAGATGGAGGCCGAGGGCAAGCAGACCTATGTGAACCCGCGCAATACGGCTGCCGGTTCGTTGCGGCAGCTCGATGCCAAGGTGACGGCCGCGCGCAAGCTGCGCTTCTTTGCCTATGCCTGGGGCGAAATGTCGGAGATGCCCGCCGATACCCAGTTCGGCATGGTCGAGGTGTTCCGGGCCTGGGGGTTCCCGGTCAATCCGCTGATGCGGCGGCTCGCAAGTGTGGAGGCCATACTCGCCCATTACCGGGATGTCGGCATGAAACGCCCCGATCTCGACTATGATATCGATGGCGTCGTCTACAAGGTGGACCGGTTGGACCTGCAGGAGCGCCTCGGCTTCCGTTCGCGCAGCCCGCGCTGGGCGACGGCGCACAAGTTCCCGGCGGAGCAGGCGGTCACACGGCTTACCCATATCGACATTCAGGTCGGCCGAACCGGCGCGCTCACACCGGTCGCAAGGCTGGAGCCGGTGACGGTGGGTGGCGTGGTCGTGACCAATGCCACGCTGCACAACGAGGATTATATCCGCGGCTTGGGCAATACCGGCGAGCCGATCCGCGAGGGCAGGGATATCCGCATCGGCGATACGGTGATCGTCCAGCGCGCGGGCGATGTGATCCCGCAGATCGTGGATATCGTTCCGGAAAAGCGGCCTGCCGAAAGCCTGGCCTACGAGTTTCCGAAGACCTGCCCGGTCTGTGGCAGCCATGCCGTCAGGGATGTGAATGAAAAGACCGGCAAGGTGGATGCGGTGCGCCGCTGCACCGGCGGCTTCGTGTGCCGGGCGCAGGCGGTGGAGCATCTCAAGCATTTCGTCTCGCGCAATGCCTTCGATATCGAAGGGCTGGGCACCAAGCAGGTGGATTTCTTCTTCGAGACGGATGATCCCTCGATCCAGGTTCGAACCGCGCCGGATATCTTCACGCTGGAAAAGCGGCAGGCGACGGCGCTCGCCCGGCTGGAAAACCGCGAGGGCTTTGGCCGCACCAGCGTGCGCAAGCTTTTCGACGCGATCAACGAACGGCGCTCGATTGCCCTGCACCGGCTGATTTTCGCGCTCGGCATTCGCCATGTCGGCGAAACGACGGCGAAGCTGCTCGCCCGTGCCTATGGCACTTATGACGCCTTTGCCGAAGCGATGACGGCAGCGGCACCGATGTTCGGCCCCGAATGGAATGCGCTGAATGCGGTGGAAGGCATCGGCGAGATCGTCGCGACCTCCATCGTCGAGTTCTACAAGGAGCCGCGCAACCGCGACGTGATCGACCGCCTGTTGCAGGAGGTGACACCGCAGGAAGCCGAGCGGCCGCAGACGACGGGCAGCCCGGTTTCCGGCCTCACCGTGGTTTTCACCGGTTCGCTGGAGAAGATGACCCGCGACGAGGCCAAGGCGAAAGCCGAAAGCCTCGGCGCCAAGGTTGCCGGCTCCGTTTCCAAGAAGACGGATATCGTGGTCGCCGGCCCCGGCGCGGGTTCCAAGCTCGACAAGGCGCGCGAGCTCGGCATCCGCACCATGGACGAGGACGAGTGGCTCGCCCATATCGGGGAATGACAGCGATAACGGTCGGTTAGAGCGGCTGCGCGGCAAGGCGGCGGGCGGCCTGCGTTCTGCCGTCATAGCCCCAGCTTTCCGCCTTTGGCTCATGCAGGGTCACATAGGTGGCCTCCGGCAGGTCAGGACCGACCACCTGCCGCAACAGCGCATGGGCGGCGGCGATGAAGCGCGCCTTTTCCTCCTCCGTATTGGTGCCTTCGGTGATCAGCACATCAAGGTGGGCGGCAACGGCAACCGGCAACCCGCCGATCATCCAGTGGCCTGAGACCTCCTCGTAAAGTATGGCGGTCACAGGGCGCTTCTTGCCGAGGATTTCGCAGATGAGATCGGTCATCGATGCCTGCAGGCTGGCGGCCTCGTCCGGCCCGGCATGGCGGCCGTGAATGCGGATATGAAGAAATGGCATGGCGTTTCCTTTGCAGTTGACGCACCCATTCTGAAGCGGCAAAAATGTTTTGAAAATCGAGATTATCAATTGCGATAGTTTGGAAAAACTCAATGGTCTGGGGCCGCACGAATTACGACATGGATATCCTGCGCACTTTCGTGCTGGGGGTGGAGCAGGGCAGTTTCGCCCGGGCGGCGGAACGGGTCGGGCGCTCCGCCTCCGCCGTTTCGCTTCAACTCAAGAAGCTGGAGCAGCAATGCGGGCATGCGCTTCTGGCGCGAAATGGTCGCGGCCTTGAACTCACCGAAGCGGGGCGCGCCTTCCTGCCCTTCGCCCAACGCATTCTGGAGGCGAATGATCAGGCGAACCACGCCATGCGGGCGCTCACGCCGCTTTCCGGGCGGCTGGCGATTGGCGTTCCGCAGGATTTCGCGGAAACCTGGCTGCCGGACCTGCTTGCCCGCTTCTCCAGCCTGCATCCGGATGTGACGGTGCATGTGAAGGTGGATCGCGCTTCCGTGCTGCTGGAAGAGGTTGAGCGGGACGGACTTGACCTCGCGCTGGTCTGGCAGACAGGCGAGGGGGCCGAGAGTGAATGGATGTGGCGCACGCCAATGCTCTGGCTCGGTCATGCCTCGATGCTGGAACGGCCCTTGCCAGACCGCATTCCCTATGTCGGCTTCGAAGCGCCATGCGTGTTCCGTAAGGCCGCGACGGAGGCGCTGGATGCGGCGGGTTACGGCTGGCGGCAATGCGTGGAATCGCCCGGCCTGTCGGGCGTCTGGGCGGCGGTGAAGGCGGGTCTCGGGATTACCGTGCGCACCCGCATGGGCTTGCCGGAAAACCTGCTAGTGCTGCCGTCCGCGCCCGAAGGACTGCCGCTGCTGGGCAATGTCGATCTCGTGCTCCACCAGTCCGGGCAGGCCGACAGCCCGGCCGTGGAGATGTTCCGCAGCCTCTTGGCGGAACGGCTCGATCTGCTTATGGAAAGGGCGGGGGACTGACCCCAGCCACCAGAGCCGAACGGATATCCGGATGAAAGCCCTTGCCGTCGATTTTGAAACCGCAAGCGAGGAGCGCGGCAGCGCCTGCTCCATCGGCCTTGCCTGGGTGGAGGACGGCATCATCACCCGTGTGGAAGAACGGCTGATCCGCCCGAAATCCATGCGGTTTTCCGGCATCAACATCGCGATCCACGGCATCCGGCCCGAGGATGTGGAGGACAAGCCGGAATTTCCCGAAGTGATGGAGGAATTTGCCGATGACATCCGGCACTTTCCGTTGATCGCCCACAATGCGGCCTTCGACTTCTCCGTCTGGCGCGGCGCGCTGGACCAGTACCGGATGCGCTATCCGGAGATCACCTATTTCTGTTCCCTGAAGATGGTGCAGAAGGTCTGGCCCGAGCTGCCTTCCCACCGGCTGAATGTGGTGGCCGATTTTCTGCAGTTGCGCTTCCGTCATCACAATGCGGGCGAGGATGCGGCCCTTTGTGCCGCTGCCGCTCTCGGTGTCGCCAAAACCCTTGGCGTGCGTGGTCTCGACGAGATCGCCACACGCATCAGGATGGTGCCCGGGCGACTTCATGCCCGTGGTTATGAACCCTGTTCCTGCCGCGCGAAATAGGGGAAAACCCGCATTCCTGCCCTCATGCCTTGTGGTGGTGATGCGGATGCCTATCTTAGGGTATGAAATACAACCAAACTCCATGAAGTGATGGGATCAACCATGCGCAATGCCCTTTCCGCCTTCCTCACATCCGCTGCCCTGTTTCTGTCGCTCGGCACCGTCTCTGCCCATGCCGAGGTGGTCGGCAAGGTCGGCGTGGACTGGATCGGCAATGATATCATCGTGGAAGCCGTGTCCGATCCCGGCGTGCAGGGCGTGACCTGCCACATCACCTATTTCGACCGCAGCGTGATCGACCGTCTCAAGAACGGCAACTGGTTCGAGGATCCGTCGAACAGCTCGATTGCCTGCCGCCAGACCGGACCGATCGTGATCGGCGATATCGACCTTTCGAAGGAAGGGGAGGAAGTGTTCCGCGAGGGCATGTCGCTCGTCTGGAAGAAGCTGGTGGTGAACCGCATCTACGACAAGAGCAACAACACGCTGATCTATCTGGTCCATACCCGCGAGCTGACCGATGGCTCAGCCAAGATGGCGATTTCCACCGTGCCGCTCTATGGCCAGAACGTGACCTGGACGAAGGGCGCGCCGCAATAACTCCGGCTGCGACCGCAAAAAGCAAAAGGCCCGGCAAGCCGGGCCTTTCGTGTTTCAAAATGCGGTGCCGGATCAGGCGGCCTGGGCCAGCTCGTCGGCAATCACCGTGTCGAGGTTCAGGAAGCAGACCATCGACTTTTCGAGTGCCACGATGCCGCGGCAGAAGGCGCGCTGGGCTTCCGGAATGATTTCCGGCGGCGGCTGCAGGTCTTCGCTGCGGATGGTCATCATGTCGGAAACCTGTTCCACCAGCAGGCCGACCAGCTTGCCGGCAATGTCGGTGACGATGATGGCCGAGCGCTCGGACGGGTCCGTATGCTTCATGCCGAGGCGGGAAGCCATGTCGATGACCGGGATCACGGCACCGCGCAGGTTGATAAGGCCCAGTACGTAAGGGGGCGTATGCGGCATCGGCGTTACCGGTGCCCAGCCACGGATTTCACGGATCGCCATGATGTCGATGCAGAATTCCTGATCGGCGAGATGGAAGGATACGATTTCCAGATATGCGCCGGACTGCTTGATAGCGTTGGACATGATCAGAATTCTTCCCAGTTATCGCTGGCGCGAACCGGTTCGGCCCGTGCAACAGCGGTGTTGCGGTTAAATGCACCGGCCACCTTGTTTACCAGCGTGCGGGCAGGCGAGGGCTGCGGGCGGGCGGGTTCACTGACGGCTTTAGGGGCAGTATATGAGCCAATTCTTTCTCCAAGCTTAAAGCGGCTTATCACTTGTATGAGCTTGTCTGCATCCTGCGCCAGCGTCACGCTCGCGGCATTGGTCTCTTCCACCATGGCCGCATTGCGCTGGGTCACCTGATCCATCTGCGAGACGGCGGCATTGATTTCGGAAAGTCCGGTATTCTGTTCGTGGGCGGCGGAGGCGATGGAGAGAACGTGGTCGCTGATCTGCACCACGTCCTCGCCGATATGGCTCAGCACGTCGCCGGTCGCGGTCACGAGATCGACGCCATTGCGCACTTCCTCGCTGGATTTGTGCACCAGCGTCTTGATGTCCTTCGCAGCGGTTGCGGCGCGGCCTGCAAGTTCACGCACTTCCTGGGCCACAACGGCAAAACCCTTGCCGGCCTCGCCCGCGCGGGCGGCTTCCACACCGGCATTCAGCGCCAGCAGGTTGGTCTGGAAGGCGATTTCATCGATGACGTTGATGATATTGCCGATTTCGCGGGATGCATCCTCGATGCGCTCCATCGCGGACATGGCATCGGCCACCACCTTGCCGGAGCGTTCGGAGGTCTGGCGGGTGCCTTCCACCATGCCGCCTGCTTCGTTTGCCCGCTCGGCCGAGGTGCGAACCCGCGCGGTGATCTGGTCGAGCGCTGCGGAGGTCTGCTCCAGCGAAGCGGCCTGCTGCTCGGTGCGCTTGGCAAGATCTTCCGCGGCCGACTGCATCTGGCGGCTGTAGGACTGGATCGAAATGGAGTTGACGCGGATTTCGCTGACGACCGACTGCAGTTCGGTGATCGTCTGGTTGAAGTCGCGGCGCAGGCCGTCGAAATCTTCCCGGAAGGGCGTATCGATGCGGGCGGTGATGTCGCCTTCGGCCAACCGCTGCAGGCCGCTTTTCAACGCGTCAACAGCGAAGCGGATCGCCGCTTCATCCTCGCGCTGGCGGGCTTCCCGCTCCTGGCGTTCGTTTTCTATGGTGCGGCGGGCCTCTTCCGAGGTGTTTTCCAGTTGCCGCTTTTCCTCGGCGGCCTTGCGGAACAATTCGGTGGCACGGGCCATTTCGCCGATCTCATCGCCGCGTTCGATGGCATTGACGGGCGTGCGGAAATCGCCGTCCAGAATGCGCAGCATGCTGAGGCGGACGGCATTGATGCCCTGCTTCAGGCTGTTGCCGTGGAACATCTGCATGCCGAGCGTCAGAAGCAGCGCGCCGAGGCCGGACATCAGCTGAATGTAGAAGGCGCTGCCGGATGCAGCATCAGCTTCCGACAGCCGGGCACGAACGGCTTGCCCGCCTTTCTGGGCGATATCGGCAAGCATCGTTGCCATCGTATCCCCTGCAGAATCAATCGCATCGTCGATCTTGTCATAGTCGCTGTCAGGCGCGCCCTGTTCGACCAGTTGCTTGAGGTCGACGGCAATCGCCTTCTCGAGCGCGTCCAGATCGCTGGTAAAAGAGGCGATGGCACTCGTTTCGCCCAGTGACTGGGCGAGGCCCTGCAGATCGTCCGTTCCATCCCGAAGCGTTTTCACGCTGTCGGCGACGATCTGGACACGATCCGGATGAACTTGCTTTTCCGCCCGGTCGACGATCGTATCCATGGCAGCGAGCACCATGGTCACGTTTGCGTGCCGCATGCCGACGACCTGTTCCACCTGCTCGCGAAGGGTTTCAGCGGTGGCAAGGGAAACGGAAATCTGCCGGCTTTCATAAACACCGACGCCGATCATCGTTATGATGCCTGCTGCAGCTGCGGCTCCGAGCGTCCACAGGCGTTGGCTGACCGAGAGACTCATTTTGATCTTGGGCTGCGCCATGAAATCCTCTTTTGCCCGAAACGGGCAAGCTGCATGCGATGATGGTTCTCATGGCACGGAAGCTGCAGGGATATGCAGGAGGATTTCATATCCGGGAAAGCCGACTTTCCTTCCTGAAATGGCCGCGCGACTCGAACAGCGCGCAGCGAAAGACGGCTTTCGTGCTCCGGAAATGCTATAACGCAAAGTTTAAGTAATGGATAATCATGTAGTCACATTACCGATTAACCACGGCACAGATTATTCCAGCTCGATGGCTGCCCGGTAGACGTGCCAGGTTGCGTGTCCGAGGATCGGCAGGGCGACAATCAGGCCCATAAAGGCGGGCAGCATGGCCAGAACCGCAACGGCCCCGACCACAAAACCGAAGAACAGCATCGGCACCGGATTTTCAACCACCACCCGCACGCTGCTGATCATGGCGGTCACGAAATCGAATTCGTGATCCAGCAGCAGCGGCATCGAAATCACCGTGAGCGAGAACAGCACCGTTGCAATCACCGCACCGACAATCGTGCCGACACCGAGGAACATCAGGCCCTGCGTGGTGGACACGATCATGTGCACCAGTGCATCGAGTTCCGCTGGCGCCTTGTAGCCGAGGAAGAGGGCAAACAGCAGGCGCACCTGATAGATCCAGATCCAGAACACGAAGAGCACGACGAAGGCCATCCAGGAAAGCTGGCGCTCGCGCTGGCGGAAGACCTGCGCCAGCACCGCATTCCAGGTGATGGGTTCACCGGCTTCGCGGCGGCGGCTGATCTCGTAAAGGCCAACGGCGACGAAAGGGCCGATCAGCGGAAAGCCGATGGCGACAGGGATGATCATCCAGGGAAGATGATAGACTACGAGCGCCGCAACGATGAACAGGCCGCCGAGCGTATAAATGCCGCCGAAAAACAGGCCGAGCCGCAGATTGGCCGTGAAATCGCCGATCCCCTTGTAAAGGGCATTGGAGATATCGGAAATCGCAACCGGCTTGAACTTGATCTTGCGCTGCTGCGGCTCCGCGGTCGTGACCGTCTGGCTATCCATCCTTCTTCCTCCCACAGAATTGAGACCGGAACAGTGTTTCCCGGAATGGGCAAGCCGTCTTTGAAATTTGTCAAGTCTCCGGCCATTCTTGGCGTTTGTCCGGAATTTGCCCTCGGGAACAGACTGCGGTAGAACGATTGCATGACGCTGGATCTGAAAAAACCTGTTCTGCTCGCGCTCGCCGCAGCGTTCTGCGCGCTCGTGCTGGCTCTCGGCTTTTCGGGCTGGATGAGGCATGCTTCCGATCTGCTGATGGCCTATGGCTATGCGGGCCTTTCCTGGTGTCTGTGAGCGCGGGCATCGCCTGCGGCAAATTTCCCTGCAAGTTCTGCTCTATTTGCGCGCGACCCGCTGACGGTGTATCAGCGAGCCGGATCTCGAATTGACAGCCGAAGGAGGAAGACCATGAGCGCCGTTCGCACCATGCTCTGGGGAGCGATTTTTGCTCTCGGGGTCATCCTCGGCCTTTTCGGCTATACATGGCTGGTCTCCGACAGAACGGTGAGCGAGGCGCCGTTCGGCGTGCCCTTCACGCTCGTCAATCACAATGGCGAACCGATCACCGAGAAAGCCTTTCAGGGCAAGCCGACGGCCCTTTTCTTCGGTTTCACCCATTGCCCGGATGTCTGCCCGACGACGCTTTTCGAGATGGATGGCTGGCTGAAGGAGGTGGATCCGGAGGGCACGAAGCTGCAGGCCTACTGGGTCTCCGTCGATCCCGAGCGCGATACGCCTGCGATCATGAAGCAGTATATCGCCAATGTCTCCAGCCGCATCATCGGCATTTCCGGTGATCCGGCCAAGGTGATGGAGATGGTCAAGGGCTTCCGCGTGTTCGCCAAGAAGGTGCCGGTGGACGAGAGCAAGCCCGATGGCGATTACACGATGGATCACACGGCTTCCGTCTTCCTGCTGGATGATCGCGGTGCCTTTGCCGGGACAATTTCCTATAACGAAGACAGGGCTGTGGCCGTCAAGAAGCTCCAGAACCTCATCACCCGCAACCAGTAATCCGCAGGCCGAAAGACAGACCCTTGAGTGAACTCCGCTTTTTCATCTCCACCACTGAAGTGCGCGCCTCGGATGCGCTCGATCTGCTCACCGACGTGTTCGGCGAGGAGGATTTCGCCATCGGCACCACGGAGGTGGACGAGAAGAAGGATATCTGGGAAGTCTCCATCTATCTGATGCATGCGGATGAGGAAGAGCTGAAGCCGCGCTTTGCCGCAGCCCTTGCCGAGGATTTTGCCGATTGTCCGATCGAGCGCGAGGTTCTGCCGGATGTGGACTGGGTGGCGAAATCGCTGGAAGGGCTGAAGCCCGTGCGCGCGGGTCGCTTCATCGTTCACGGCTCGCATGATCGCGACAAGGTTCTGGCGGGCGAAATCGCCATCGAGATCGATGCCGGGCAGGCCTTCGGCACCGGCCATCATGGCACGACGGCGGGCTGTCTCGAGGTGATCGAAAGCGTGATGCGGTCGCGCAGGCCGAGGAATGCGCTGGATCTCGGCACCGGCAGCGGCGTGCTCGCAATCGCCGTGCGCAAGCTTGCCAATATCCCGGTGCTTGCGACCGATATCGATCCGATTGCCACAAGGGTCGCGACCGAGAACGTGCGGCGCAATGGCATTTCAAGCGGCATTTCGCTGGAAACGGCGACGGGCTTTCACTCCACCGCCTTCAGCCGGAACGGCCCCTTTGACCTGATCATCGCCAATATCCTTGCCCGGCCGCTGATGAAGATGGCGCCGGACCTGAAACGGCATCTGGCGCCCGGCGGCTCGGTGATCCTCTCCGGCATTCTCGCTGCGCAGCGCTGGAAGGTGCTGGCCGCCTATAATGGCGTGCATCTGCGCCATGTGCGCACCATCTGGCGCAATGGCTGGGTGACCATCCATCTGGACAGCCCGCTGATCTGAAACGGATAGCAAGCGCCCTTCGGGGCGCTTTTTCGTTTATCGGTTCCAAAAAGCAAAAAGGCGGTGCCGAAGCCCCGAAAAGCAAAAAGGCGGTGCCGAAGCACCGCCTGCCGATCAGTCTGACCTGATCTGCCCGCGAGCCGGTAGGAGGAGGAGGACGGCTCAAACGGGTAACCTGGTGTCCTGTCATCCGTCGAAGGAGGGAGGAGGAGATCGACGGGAACCGATGACACCGGGTCTTTTTCAAAGCCGGATCATTGGCGGCCCCGCTTCGTTGGGCGCATATCTATCACGTTCCATTTTTCTGAAAACCGGAATTCGCGAATAGGTGCCTTGCGCTAAATGCATGGATTTCCTTGGAGATCGGCATTTCATAGTTCAAAAGCGACATCACTCCTGTCGCAACCCGAAAGCTTCGAGTTTCGGTGCGACGAAAAGGCGGCTATGGTCCGGTCACAACCGGAATCGCATGAAGGATCGCACCATGTTTCAAAGCTTCGACGTCACCGCGGAACCGCAATTCGGAAGGGCGCGGGTGGAGGCGCTGCGTGCCCGTTTCGAAGCGGATGGTGTGGATGGCGTTCTCGTGCCCCGCGCGGATGATTATCAGGGCGAATATGTGCCGCCCGCAGCCGAGCGTCTTGCCTATATGACCGGCTTCACCGGCTCGGCCGGCATGCTGCTGGTCACGGTCAATCATGCGGTTGTGTTCGTGGATGGCCGGTACGTGACCCAACTTGCCGAGCAGGTGGATGGCACGGTCTTTACCGGCGGCGATCTGGTCAACGAGCCGCCGCATCTGTGGATTGCCCGCAAGGCCCCAAAGGGCTTTCGCCTCGGGCTCGATCCCTGGATGCACACAGGCGCGGAAATCCGCCGCCTTGAAAAGGCGCTGGAAGAAAAAGGCGGCGCGCTGGTGTTTCTTTCCGAAAACCCGGTGGACCGCATCTGGGAAAACCGCCCTTCCGAGCCGCTTGGCGCTGTGATCATTCAGGACCTGCCGCAGGCGGGCGAGCTTGCGGCGGCGAAAATCGGCCGTATCCGCGACGAGCTGAAGGAAAAGGGCCGTGATTCGGCGCTGATCACCGACCCGTCCTCCATCGCCTGGATTTTCAACCTGCGCGGTGCCGATGTGCCGCGCACGCCGCATCCGCTCGCCCGCGCCATCATTCACGCCGAGGGCAAGCCGGACCTGTTTCTCGACCGGCGCAAGACCGGCATCGAGGCGGAGGCCTATCTCGGCCAGCTCTGCCATCAGCTGCCGCCATCCACTCTTTCGGACAGGCTCACGGCGCTTGCCAAGGGCGGCAAGCGCATCCTGATCGATCCTGATCTCACCCCTTATGCGCTGGTGCAGCTGATACGCGCCGAAGGCGGCGAGGTGGTGGAGGGCAACGATCCGGCGAAACTGCCGCGCGCGACCAAGAATCAGGTGGAATTGAACGGTTCCGCCGCTGCCCATCTTCAGGATGGGGCGGCGATGGTGGAATTCCTTTACTGGCTGAGCACGGTGAAGCCGGGCTCCGTCACGGAAATCGATGCGACGAAGCATCTGGAAGCCTGCCGCGTGCGGGTGGGCGAGCGGCTGCAGAACCCGCTCAGGGACATATCCTTCGATACGATTGCCGGTTCGGGGGAACATGCGGCCATCATGCATTATCGCGTGACGACCGAGACGGACCGGGTGATTGCGCCGGGCGAACTGTTCCTGATCGATTCCGGCGGCCAGTATATCAACGGCACGACCGACATTACCCGCACGGTAGGCATCGGCGCGGTGCCGGAGGAGCAGCGGCGCTTCTTCACGCTGGTGCTGAAGGGGATGATCGGCATTTCGGCCGCCCGTTTCCCGAAGGGCACGCGCGGGCAGGATCTTGATCCGCTCGCCCGCATCGCGCTGTGGAAGGCAGGCGCGGATTATGCCCACGGCACCGGCCACGGTGTCGGCTCCTATCTGTCGGTGCATGAAGGCCCGCAAAGGATTTCACGCCTCGGCACGCAGGAGCTTTTGCCCGGCATGATCCTTTCGAACGAGCCCGGCTATTACCGCCCCGGCTCCTTCGGCATCCGCATCGAGAACCTTATCTATGTGCACGAGCCGGAAGAGATCGAAGGCGGCGATGCGGCCATGCTGGGCTTTGAAACGCTCACCTGGTGCCCGATCGATCGTGATCTGGTGATCCCGGCGCTCCTGACGCGCGAGGAATTGCTGTGGCTCGATCATTACCACGCCGAAACCCGCGAACGGCTGATGCCGCTGATCGACGTTGCCGAGGTGCGGACCTGGCTTGAGGCGGCGACCGCACCCTTCAGGGATTAAGGTTCACGGCTGCGGGCGTCAGAAGACGCCCGTATGCCGGAGCGCCATCACGATCACCCAGCCGACGGCGAGCATCCACAGCACGTTGAAACGCAGGCCGACGAGGAAGCCGATGCCCATCGCGATCTTCACTTCCGGGCCGCCTGCGTAGAAATTCGGCGCAACCAGCGTGGTGAGCACGGCGGCGGGAACAGCGTTCAGCGCCGCATCCAGCCGTGGCGGAATGGTTTTCATGCGGGTAATCAGCCAGTAGCCGCCAATCCGTGTGAGATAGGTGGCGACAGCTGCGGCGGCGATCAGCAGGACCATGTCGAGATGCAGGATGTCCGCCATGATCAATGGCCCTCCGCAGCGGGTTCCTGCTCCACCTTCGGCGGCAGGATGGCGGCGACTGTGACACCGGCAATCGCGCCGATGCTCACATGCCAGGGCGAGCCGATAAAGCGATAGGCAAGGATTGAGCCCGCGGCGGCGGCAAGCGCCACGGGCGCGAAATTGCCGCGCTTGCGGAAGCCGAAGACGAGACCGAGAAAATAGATCGGCAGAAGCACATCAAGCCCGATCACCTTCGGATCATCGATGAAATGGCCGAGATAGCCGCCGATGATGGTGACCACCAGCCAGGGCAGGTAAATCATCATGCCCAGCCCGAAATACCAGTCGAAGCTCAGCCTCGTTCCGCCTTCTGCCCGCTTCACCGATTCGGCAAACTGCGGATCGGTGAGGACGAAGAAGGTGAGGAATTTCTGGAACGGCGTGAAATGGGTGATGTAGCGGGTGAGCGCTGCCGAATAGAGAATGTGCCGGAAATTCACCGCGAAGATCGACAGGATCACCAGCCAGGCCTGCACGTGATGGCCGAAGAGTTCGAGCCCGACGAGCTGGCTTGCCCCGGCATAGACCGTCGCACTCATCAACGCGGCTTCGAACACGGTCTGGCCATTGTGCACGGCGACCGCGCCAAACAGCGCACCGAAAGGGGCGGCAGAAATGATGATTGGCACACCAACCCGCATCCCGTCGCGAAATTCGCTCATATTCATGGAGAGATCCCGGAAGGAGAAGCCTTTTGTGTAAAGCGACATCCCGTTGTGAACAATCGCCTTTTCCTGATGCACCGATGGATTTTTCTGATGGTGATTGTTGTTAACCGCCTCCATGTTCGCGCAAGGGAGAAAACCCATCATCGGCAGTGAAAGGGGCAATGTTTCCAAGCCTCATCCCTCGAAGAAAAGGAGATCATGATGATCAGGCGAACCGTTGACCCGGTCCGCTCCCGTACCTTCCATGCACTGGTGTTGGAGTTTCATGAAGAAGATAGAGTTCACCAAAGAGCAGAAGACTGCGATTGCCCGTCGGGTGCAGCGCTACTTCGTCGAGCAGCTCGATGCGGAAATCGGCACTGTTTCCGCTATATTCCTGCTCGATTTCTTCGCTGACGAAATCGGCGGACATTTCTACAACCGTGGCCTGATCGATGCCCATGAGGCAATGGCCGCGCGGCTGGACGATGTGTTTGACGAAGTCTGGAAACTGGAAATGCAGACAGGCCCGCTGATGCTGCAGCATCACGCCTGATCCTGCCATTGCCTTGAGAAAACAGGAAGGGCAGTGCCTCGCGGCGCTGCCTTTTTTCATGCCGCCGTCAGATCGGCTGCTTTTTCATCTGGAATGTATGCTCCTGCGCGGGAAAGGTTCTCGCCTTCACCTCTTCGGCATAGTCTTCCACCGCCTTTGAGATCACCGGCGCGAGCGAGGCGAAATGCTTGACGAAGCGCGGCTTGAAATCGGTGAAGACACCCAGCATGTCATCGACCACCAGCACCTGACCGTCGCAGGCGGGGGAAGCGCCGATGCCGATGGTCGGAACCGGGGCCGCCGCACTGATTTCGCGCGCCAGCGGCTCAATCGTGCCTTCGAGCACGAAGGAGAAGGCGCCCGACTGGCCAATTGCCAGCGCATCGCGCCGGATCTTGTCGGCTTCCGCCTCGGTGCGGCCCAGCGAGCGATAGCCTCCGGCGGTGTTCACCTGCTGCGGCATCAGGCCGACATGGCCCATCACCGGAATGCCGCGGGTCGTGAGGAAGTGGATGGTTTCCGCCATTTCCTCGCCGCCCTCGAGCTTCACCGAATCGCAGCCCGTCTCTTTCATGATGCGCGCGGCATTGCGGAAGGCCTGTTCCTTCGATTCCTGGTAGGAGCCGAAGGGCATGTCCACGGTCACGCAGCCGCGCTCCACCCCGCGCATCACCGCCTGTCCATGGGCGATCATCATCTCCATGGTAACCGCAATCGTGTTGGTCATGCCATAGAGCACCATGCCCAGACTGTCGCCGACGAGAAGCAGGTCGCAATGCGGGTCCAGAAGCTTCGCGATCGGGGTTGTATAGGCGGTGAGGCAGACGATCGGGCGTTCGCCCTTCAGCGCGGTGATGTCTGCGGTCGAAATCCGCTTCTTGCGCACAGCCATGCTCATGTCAGGCGGCCTTTATGCTTTGCGCTTCGGCCTTGCGGCCAAGCACGCGGTTGTCGAGAAGCCGGGTCTTGCCGAAACGGACGAAGAGCAGGATCAGCACCGGCCCCTCGATCCTTTCCAGCTCCGCCAGCGTATCGGGATGGCGAAGCGCCACCACATCCGGATTGGCGAGCGGCTCGGCGGCGATGAAATCGCGGATCGCCTGTTCGAAGGCGGCGACATCGGCAATACCGGTGCGATAGAGCCGTTCGGCCTCCGCAAGCGCCTTCGGCACGATGGCGGCGGCGGCCCGTTCTTCCGGCGTCAGGTAGACATTGCGCGAGGAGCAGGCGAGGCCGTCCTTTTCGCGCACGGTCTCGACCGGCACGACCCGCACCGGCTGGGCGAGGTCCTGCACCATGCGGCGGATGATCGCCACCTGCTGGTAATCCTTCTCGCCGAAATAGGCGCTGTCGGGCTGGACAATGTTGAAGAGCTTGGTGACGACGGTTGCCACTCCGGCAAAATGGCCGGGGCGGACCGCGCCTTCCAGCTCCGCCCCCAGTTTGGGCACATCCACCACCGTCTGCATCGGCTCCGGATACATATCCTCGACGTCCGGCGCGAAGAGAATGTCCACACCGGCAGCGGCCAGCATTGCGCTATCGCGGGCGAGATCGCGCGGATAGCGGGCGAGGTCCTCATTGGCCCCGAACTGCAGCGGATTGACGAAGATCGACACCACCGTCACCGCATTCTCTGCCATCGAATGGGAGACGAGCGACATATGGCCTTCATGCAGATAGCCCATGGTGGGCACGAAGCCGATGCTGCGACCCGCCTTGCGGTGGGCGGAAAGAAGCGCGCGAAGACCGGCTATGGTTTTGACGGTTTCCAACTCCAGACACTCCCTCTGCCGGGTGGGAGAGGCTCTTCCTGAAGCCCCCATCGTTCCCGGTTGTGGTAAACTGTGCAGTGCAAAAAAGCAAATGCACAATATGGCCGCCTGATTGCTTCGCAGTCAGCGCCCGGCTTCGGCAAGCAGCGCGCTGCTGGTGGTGATCGTGGCCCCGGCTGCCCGCATCGCTGCAATCGCGGCCGACACGCCTTCCGGAGAAATGCCGCGCGACAGGTCTTCGACAAAGCGCACCTTCACACCCGGCAGAAGCTCCAGCGCATCCAGCACCGAAAACTGTACGCAGTAATCGGTCGCGAGGCCGCCGATATCGAGGGTGGTGACGCCCTTCGATTTCAGCGTGTCGGCAAGGCCGGTCAGGGCTGACCGGTCATTATCGCGAAAGGCGGAATAGCTATCCACGCCAATGGCTTGGCCCTTGCGCTGCACAAACTGAATCCGATCCGTTTCCAGCTTTGGATGAAAGGCGGCGTCCGGCGTTTCCTGCACGCAATGATCCGGCCACAGCATCTGCGGCTTGCCGGAAAGCGTGCCCATCTCGAAGGGAGACTTGCCCGGATGCTGCGAGGCGAAACTGCCGTGATTGGCCGGGTGCCAGTCCTGCGAGGCGACGATCAGGTCATAATGGCCCTCGCGCATCAGCCGGTTTGCGACCGGAATGACCTGATCGCCTTCGGCAACCGGCAGATTGCCGCCGGGGCAAAAGCCGTTCTGAAGATCGATCAGCAACAGTGCTTTCATGGGTCTTATCCTCCGCTTGCACTGCAACATGGCAATCCGGAGCGGGCGGGGCAAGATGGTTGCCCCGCATTTTGTCGATTCTTTCCCGGGTCTTGATCCTGAACCCTGAAGGCTTACTTCATCTTCGCCGGGTCGCCTGCGATGGAAACGGCCATCGGCAGGGCTGCAATCCTGTCTGCCTGTGCCTGCACATCCGCAAGGGTCAGCGCATCGATCTGCTTCAGATAGGAATCGAGATCGGCAATCGTGTAGCCGGAGCTTTGCAGCGCCAGCACCATGCCCATCACCGCATCGGCCGAGCCGACCGACGACAGGAATTCCGCCTTCATGGTCTTGCGGGCGGTGTCAAACTCGCTGTCTGTGAGCTTCTCGGTCGCCAGACCCTTCACGACCTTGCGGATTTCCGCAAGCGAGTCCTGCGTATGGGCCGCATCCACTGCCGCCTGGATATAGAGCATCGTATTGTTGAGGCCCTTGTTGCCGCTGGTCTGGGCGGAAATGCCGTAGGACCAGCCCTTCTGTTCGCGAAGATCGAGATTGAGCCTGCTCTTGAAGGTGCCGCCGAGGATACGAACGGCAAGGTCGAAGGCGGTTGCTTCCTTCGAGCCCGGTTCGGGCGCCTGCATCGCGATCAGCACCGTGCTCTGGGTCGCGCCCGTTACCGGCTTGGTGACGAGCCCCTCGCGCACGACAGGGCGCGTGGGGGCAGGGGCGGCAGGCACCGCGCGGCCACCCTTCCAGCCGGAAAGCGCCTTGTCGAGCCGCGCCTTCACGTCATCGGCGCTGAGGCTTGTGGCAACATGGATCGTCACCCGCTCGGGCTGCACCAGCGCATCGAAAAGGGTGCGGGCCTGCTCCATCGTCAGCGCCTTCAGGCCCGTGGCATCCGCCTGCCGGGCTTCCGGGGCATCGGCCGGGAAGACCTGTTCGATCAGCCCGCGCAGCGACTGATAGCCCGGATCGAGCTTGCGCTGCTCGATGGACGAAATGCTGCTTTCGATCATCGCCTGCCATTCCCTGGCATCAAAGCGCGGCTTCAGGATCGCATCGGCGAGATAGGATGCGGCAAGATCGAACTTTTCGAGCGCACCCGCCGTGCTGAGCGTCGAGGAATAGGTGCCGGCACCACCGGACAGCGCGATGCCATCCTTCTTCAGTGCCTGATCGAGATCCACCAGCGACATGGCCCCTACGCCACGGCTGCCGATGGCGAGTGCCAGATCAGCCAGCGCCGGTGCCGAAATGGTCGAGCCGCCGGGAAGCGTCATCGCAACGGCGGCGCGCTGGGTATCATCCGTGTGATAGACCAGCAGGGCCGCGCCATTTGCAAGCTTGCGCTCCTCGATCACCGGCAGCTTCACGCCCGCGGTTTCCGCGACCTCCAGCTCCGGCATCACGATATCGGGCCGGGCAGGGGCTTCGAAGGGCACGGGCTCGCCGGTGGAATTGGCAAGCACGGGCGGATAGGTTTCGTTGCGCGGACCGGGCAGAACCTTGACGGTCAGACCATTGGCGCCAAGGAATTCCTTCAGCCGCGCGGTGAGATCGGCAGGGCTGATTTCGGCGGCGAGCTCTTCTTCCTGCCGCCAGTCCTTCGCCTCGCCACCCCACGCCGCCGCATTTGCAAGCGTCAGGGCAAGCGTCAGCGGTGATTTCGGCAGATTGTCGAAACTGTCCTTCATCTGGGCACGGGCCGCATCCAGCGCATCGGCGGAAATGCCGTCATTGGCGATGTCCTGCAAGGTCTTGTTCAGCGCGGCCTCAAGCTTTTCGGCGCTGACATCCTTGGCGGCGGTGGCGCTCACCGAGAAATTGCCGCCGAGCACCCGGTATTCCCAACCGGCCCCGGCCGCGTTTGCAATCCGCTGGTCGATCACCAGTTTCTGGTTCAGCGAGCTTTTGCCGGTGGAAAGCACCGCGCTCAGCAGCAGGTTTTCCACCGTATCGCGCGAAAGACCTTCGCCGCCCGGCCAGGCAAGGCTTACCACCGGCTCGGTCACGGCATCCTTGAACTCCAGGCTTTTCGGCTTTTCCATCGTGGTTGCCAGCGGCGGTTCATCACCAAGGCCGATCCAGTTCAGCGCGCTCTTGAACCAGCGGGTAATCGCATAGCCGCGATCCGGCTTCGGGATCAGGCCGAAGGTTTTTTCGATATCGGCCTTCGCGACCGCCGGATCAAAATTCCCGGCGATGGCGAGTGTCGCGCGGTCCGGCAGATAGTTCAGCCGGTGAAAGGCAACCACATCGGCAAGCTTTGCCTGTTCGAGATCCTTGATCGAGCCGATCACCGCATGGGCATAAGGATGGCCGGGCGGGGCAAGCTCCACCGCCGCCTGTTCCATGGCCGCACCGCCGGGCGTATCCAGCGTGTTCTGCCGCATCTCGTTCAGCACCACGGCGCGCTGGTTGTCGAGGTCTTCCTGCGTCACCGCATTGGCGAGATTGGCCATGCGGTCGGCTTCCAGCCGGATGAATTCGGGCAGGGCCTCCTTCGGGCCGGAATTGTGATAGGTGGTCGAATCCCACTGGGTAAAGGCGTTGTTGTCGCCACCCACCGCCGAGATCGCCTGATCATAATCCGGCACCGCATGTGTGCCTTCGAACATCAGATGCTCGAACAGATGCGCAAAGCCGGAGCGGCCCTTTGGTTCGTCGGCTGAGCCTGCCTCATAGAGCAGTACGGTGCTGACCGTTTCCGTGTTGCGCGTGGGCGCGAGCACCACGGTCAGACCGTTATCGAGATCATATTGCTCGATCTTCAGGTCTGTTGCATCCCCGGCAAGCGAGGAAAAGGCAAGGTTGGAAACGAGAAGAGCAGTGCTGGCAACAAGGCGAACGCGGCGCGTCAGGAAGGGCATAAGGCATGTCCAGTTTTATCAAAGGGCAATTGCACGCTTGCTGCGCGATCATAGCGGCCAAACTGCGGCAGGAAAGGCCGGTTCTTGCCGTCCTGCAACATTATGTTGCAGGATCACATTTCATCCCACCTTTTCGACGAAACCGTCGAGCACGCGCTTTTCACCTGCCTTGTCGAAATTGATCGTCAGCTTGTTGCCTTCGATGCTGGTGATGTTGCCATTGCCGAACTTCAAGTGAAACACCCGGTCGCCGGTGCTGAAGCGCGAAGGCGCGTCGGAAACCGATTTCGCCACCAGCTCGCCATCAATGGTGCGGGCGCGCGGGCCGCTTTCGCCATAGCCGATGCGTTCCACCGCGTGGCCGGAGCGACTGCCCCAGTTGTCGCGGGTGGCGGCATTGGCATTCTGCTGCGCCCGCTTCCAGCCCGGCGAATTGTAGGAATTCGAGAAAGGCTCTGACTTGTCAAAGCGCGACTGGCCATAGCCGCCGCGACCATAGCCGCCATAGCTCGTGTCGCTTTCGGCCACATCCACATGCGTGGGCGGCAGTTCATCGAGAAAGCGCGAGGGCAGCGTGCTTTGCCAAAGGCCATGGATGCGGCGGTTGGAGACGAACCAGATGTGGCAACGGCGCTTTGCCCGGGTGATCCCCACATAGGCAAGCCGCCGCTCTTCCTCCAGCCCCGAGCGTCCGCCCTCATCGAGCGCGCGCTGATGCGGGAACAGGCCTTCCTCCCAGCCGGGTAGGAAAACGGTCTCGAATTCCAGCCCCTTGGCCGAATGCAGCGTCATGATCGAGATGGCATCGAGATTTTCGTTCTGCTCGGCATCCATCACCAGCGAGACATGCTCCAGAAAGCCGCGCAGGCTTTCGAAGCTTTCCATCGAGCGGATGAGTTCCTTGAGGTTTTCAAGACGGCCCGGCGCTTCCGCCGACTTGTCCGCCTGCCACATGGCGGTATAGCCGCTCTCGTCGAGGATCTGCTCGGCAAGCTCGGTATGCGGCGTGTTTTCGAGCAAACCCTGCCAGCGGCGGAAATCCGTCACCACGTCGAACAGCGCCTTGCGCGCCTTCGGCTTCAGCTCGTCTGTCTCGATGATATCGGCGGCAGCGGCCAGCATCGGAATGTCGCGGGCGCGGGCATAGTCATGCAGGGTGCGCACGGTCGTATCACCCAGCCCCCGCTTCGGCGTGTTGATGATCCGCTCGAAGGCGAGGTCATCGGCCGGCTGGCAGACGAGGCGGAAATAGGCCATGGCATCACGGATTTCCAGCCGCTCGTAGAAGCGCGGGCCGCCGATCACCCGGTAGTTCAGCCCGAGTGTCACGAACCGGTCTTCGAATTCGCGCATCTGGAAGGAGGCGCGAACGAGGATCGCCATGTCGTTGAGATTGTGCTTGCGGCGCTGGAGCTGCTCGATCTCCTCGCCGATGGCGCGGGCTTCCTCTTCGGAATCCCAGGCGGCATGGACGATGACCTTCTCGTCATCGGGATCGGTGCGCTCGGTGAACAGCGTCTTGCCGAGGCGGCCCTCGTTATGGGCAATCAGATGCCCGGCTGCGCCCAGAATATGCTCGGTGGACCGATAGTTGCGCTCGAGCTTGATCACCCGCGCGCCCGGAAAATCCTTTTCAAACCGCAGGATATTGTCCACTTCCGCACCGCGCCAGCCATAGATCGACTGGTCGTCATCGCCCACGCAGCACACATTCTGCGGCTCACCCTTCGGCCGCTGGGCCAGAAGCCGCAGCCACATATATTGCGCTGTGTTGGTGTCCTGATACTCGTCCACAAGAATATAGCGGAAGCGCTGGTGATAGTCCTTCAGGATATCCGGGTTTTTCCGGAAGATATGGATCGGGTGCAGCAGCAGATCACCGAAATCGCAGGCATTCAGCGTCTTCAGACGGGCCTGATAGGCCGCGTAAAGCTCGCGCCCCTTGCCATTGCCGAAGCTGCGGGCATCGCCTTCGGGAATATCGGCGGGCAAAAGCCCCTTGTTCTTCCAGCCATCGATCATGCCTGCAAACTGGCGGGCGGGCCAGCGCTTGTCATCCAGCCCCTCGGCCTGAATGAGCTGCTTGATCAGCCGGTTGACATCATCCGTATCGAGAATGGTGAAATCGGAACGCAGGCCGACGAGCTCGGCATGGCGGCGCAGAAGCTTCACGCCGATGGAGTGGAACGTGCCAAGCCAGGGCATGCCTTCCACCGCCTTGCCCGCAAGCACACCGATGCGCTCCTTCATCTCGCGCGCCGCCTTGTTGGTGAAGGTAACCGCAAGGATCTGGCTCGGCCATGCCTTGCCGGTATCAAGAATATGTGCGATGCGGGTGGTGAGAACCCGCGTCTTGCCCGTGCCTGCACCGGCAAGCACCAGCACCGGGCCGTCAGTATATTCCACGGCGGCGCGCTGTTCCGGGTTGAGTGTCGCGAGATAATCGGGGGCAGGCGCCTGTCCCCGGGCGGCCATGGCCCTTGCTGCAAGGCCGGACGGCTCGCCCACCACGGCGCCGGGTGCGGCACGCGCGGGCTTTGGCGCAGGCACCTGGTCCTCGTCGAAAAAGGGCATGTCGTCGTAATAATTGCTCATGGCCATCATCTGGTTCTCGGCCGCCGCCTGTCCAGCCCTCGTGGAGCGACAGGGCCTGCAGCGATCTTTCGGCGCACCTTTCCCGTCACCGGAATCGGTGTTCGCCTTTTATTCCCCTTTTGCCATAAGGGCTGGCGCGCGGAAAGGCCAGAACTATTCTTTTCGCGGGAGACGCCTCTTTCGCAAACATTACGAAAACTTCATCCCCGCCAAAGGCTTCCGCGCTTCCCTGAAAGTCAAAAAAGACATAATTGAGAAAAAGATTCAGCAGCGGGCCGCAAGGCCCGGCTGCCGTGCAATCTTCTGCCGCATGATCGGAGTATCCCATGCAGATCGGAAAGCAGCTTGCGCTCAGCCTCGCGGTTCTCGTTATCGGTGGTGCGGCTGCGGTTTTTTTGACGCCGCAGGGCGCCCAGCTTGCGGGCTTCGGCTCCGGCAAGGCGATGAGTGCAGGCGGGCAGGGCGAAGGCAAGGGGCGCGGGCAGGGTGGTCCGGGTGGCCCCGGCGCTGGCAGGCCGGACGGCCCGCCGCTGGTGCTGGTCTCGACCGTTTCCACCGGCACGGCCAATGACCGGCTGAATGCCATCGGCACCGGGCAGGCGCTGAATTCCGTGACCGTGATGCCGCAGGGCAGCGGCGTGATCCAGGAGCTTTTCGTGAAGCCCGGCGACATGGTCAAGGCCGGTCAGGTTCTCGCCCGGCTCGACAGTGAGGCCGAAATCCTTGCCCGCGACAAGGCGGCGGTAACACTCAAGGGCTCACTCGAAACCAAGAAGACCTACGAGGGCTCGGCGGCCTCGATCACCCGTCTGCAGCAGTTCACGGCAGGGGTGACGGCAGAAGAGGCGCAGCTGGAACTTTCCATTGCCGAAAACAATCTCAAGCGGCGCGAGATCGTGGCGCCCGCCGATGGCGCGGCCGGCATCGTGCAGGTCAGCCTCGGCGCCTATGTCACGCCGTCCACACCGATTGTGGTTCTCGATGACCGCTCGGCGCTGATGGTGGATTTCTATGTTCCCGAACATTTCCTTGCCGCGCTGAAACCGGGCATGCCGCTTGAGGCAACCACCATCGCCTTTGCGGGCGAGAGCTTCACGGGCGAGATCGCCGCCGTCGACAACCAGCTCGATCCGGTGAGCCGGACCATCCGCGTTCGCGCCCGCATCGACAACAAGGAAGACCGGCTGCGCGGCGGCATGTCCTTTGTCGTGACGCTGCGGTTTCCGGGCGAAGATTATCCGGCACTAGATCCGCTCGCCGTGCAGTGGGATGGCGACGGCTCCTTCGTCTGGCGGCTCGCCGAGGGCGACAAGGCGGAACAGGTGCGTGGCACCGTGATCCAGCGCGATGCCGACCGGGTGCTGTTCAAGGCCGACCTCAAGCCCGGCGACCGGGTGGTGACCGAGGGCGTGCAGCGGCTTCGTCCGGGCATGCCGGTGAAAGTGAGCGGGCCGGGAGCAGGCGCATGAAGGTGATCGATCCTTCCGATGCGGGTGGCGCTTCCTCCCCCTCGGGCGAGAAGGCGGGCGACAGCTTTACCGCGCTGTTCGTGCGGCGCCCGGTTCTGGCGCTGGTCTTCAATGCGCTGATGGTGGTTGCGGGTCTCGCTGCCTATTTCGGCATCGAGGTGCGCGAATTGCCGGATGTCGACCGTCCGGTGATCACGGTCTCGACCAGTTTTTCCGGAGCCTCGCCCGAGACCGTGGATGAACGCCTGAGCCGGGTGGTGGAAAGCGCGGTTTCCCGCGTGTCCGGCCTGAAGTCGCTGTCGTCCTCCTCTTCCTACGGCCAGAGCCGGGTGACGATGGAGTTCGTCTCGGGCACGGATATCAATGTCGCCTCCACCGATGTGCGCAACGCCCTTTCCCGCTCCGCCTCGCAGCTGCCGGAAGAGGCGGACGAGCCGCAGGTGGTGAAGGCGGATGCGGATTCGCAGCCCGTCATGCGGCTTGCCGTTACCTCTTCGAAGCTCGGGCTCGATGACTTGACCCAGCTGGTGGAAGACGAGATTTCCGACCGGCTTGCCGCCGTGCAGGGCGTGGCGGATGTCGAAACCTATGGCAATGCGGAAAAGATCTTCCGGGTGGATGTGGATCAGGCAGCGCTCGCAAGCCGTGGCCTGACCATGGCCGATCTTCAGACCGCGCTTTCCGACGTGGCGCTGGATGTGCCGGCCGGTTCGCTCACCGGCGGCAAGCAGGAGCTGGTGGTGCGGGCCATGGTCGGGCTTACCGCGCCAGAACAATTCGCCGCGCTTGTGATCCGGGACAAGATCCGTCTCGGCGATGTTGCAACCGTGACGGTCGGGCCGGAAAAGGCAAGCTCCGCGCTTCGGGCCAATGGTCAGACGGGCATTGGCCTCGGCATCATCCGGCAGTCGCAGTCGAATACGCTCGATATTTCGAACGGGGTGAAGAAGGTCGTTGCGGAGCTGCAGACGTCGCTGCCGGAGGGCACGGTTCTGACGGTGACCAGTGACGACGCGACCTTTATCCGCGGCTCGATCCATGAAGTGGTGAATGCGCTGGTTCTCGCCTGCGTCATCGTGATCGTGGTGCTCTATCTTTTCCTGAGGGACTGGCGGGCGACCATCATTCCGGCGGTAACGCTTCCGGTCGCGCTGATCGGTACGCTGGCGGCGGTCTATCTCGTCGGCTTTTCCATCAATATCCTCACCCTGCTCGCCATCGTGCTGGCAACTGGCATGGTGGTGGATGATGCGATCGTGGTGCTGGAAAACATCGTCCGCCGCATGCAGGAAGGCATGGGCCCGCGCGCGGCGGCGGTGCTCGGCACACGGCAGGTGTTCTTCGCGGTGATCGCGACCACCCTGACGCTCGCCTCCGTCTTCGTTCCCCTCTCCTTCCTGCCGGGGCAGGTGGGCGGCCTCTTCCGGGAATTCGGCTTCGTTCTCGCTATTTCCGTGCTCTTGTCCTCGGTCGTGTCGCTGACGCTCTGCCCGATGCTTGCCTCCCGCATGTTGAAGCAGGGGCGAAGGGCAGGCGGCCATAATGAAGGTGCAAAGCCCGGCAATCCGTTTTCCCGGCTTTACATGCGCTGCGTGCGCGCCTGCCTTGATGCGCCGCTGGTGGTGGTTTCGGTGGCGCTCGTCTTTTCGCTCTTTGCGCTTGCCGCCTTTACGCAGGTGACACGGGAGCTGACGCCGCGCGAGGATCGTTCGACGATCCTGTTGCGCATACAGGCACCGGAAGGGGTGAGCCTCGATTACATGGGCGATCAGCTGCGCCGGATCGAGGATGATCTTGCCCCCCTGAAATCGTCCGGCGAAATCGCCAGCACCTTCTCGATTTCGGGCATGGGCAGCACGAACAGCGGCTTCATCGTGCTGACGCTTGCGCCCTGGGAAGCCCGAAGCCGCAGCCAGGCGGCGATTGCCGGTGATGTCAGCCGTCTGACTGCCAATATTACCGGTGTCCGCATCATGCCGATGCAGGCCAATTCGCTGCGCATCCGGGGTGCGGGCAGCGGCCTGCAGGTGGCGCTGATCGGCTCCGACCGGGCGGTGCTGAACGATGCCGCAGGCAAGCTGGTTGCGGCACTGGATGAAACCGGCCTGTTCGACGGGCCAAGGCTCAGCAATGATGCCGCCCGCCCGCAGGCGACGCTCTCGCTCGACCGTGATCGCGCCGCAAGTCTCGGCGTTTCGACCACCAATGTCTCGCTCACGCTTCAGGCGCTCCTGTCTGGCCACAAGGTGGGCGAAGTGCATACGGGCGGCAAGATCTATCCGATCCTGCTGTCTGCCGACAGCCGCCCGGTGAATGATCCCGGCGATCTCGAAAATGTCTTCCTGAAGGCGGGCGATGGCCGCGTCGTGCCGCTGTCTGCAATCTCGACCTATACGGAAAAATCCGTGCCGCCCTCGCTTTCGCGCGAGCAGCAGCTTGCAAGCGTTGCCATTACCGGCGCCCTCAAGGATGGCGTTTCGCTGGGGCAGGCGGTCGCGAAAGCCAATGAGGTGGCGGCAACCTTGCTGCCCCCCGGCGTGCGGATGATCCCGCTTGCAGAAGCCGCAACCCTTGCGGAAAATTCCAGCGGCATGTCGATCACGTTCGGTTTTGCCCTGCTGATCATCTTTCTCGTGCTCGCCGCCCAGTTCGAAAGCGGCATCAGCGCGCTGGTGATCATGGTCACCGTGCCGCTCGGCCTTGCCTGTGCGGTCTTCGCGCTGGTGCTGACGGGCACAAGTCTCAACATCTACAGCCAGATCGGCCTCGTGCTTCTGATCGGCGTCATGGCGAAGAACGGCATTCTCGTGGTCGAATTCGCCAATCAGCTGCGCGATCACGGCAAAGGGGTGCGTCAGGCGATCGAGGAGGCCTGCCTGATCCGGCTGCGGCCGGTGATGATGACGATAATCTGCACCATCTTTGGCGGCGTGCCCTTGGTGCTGGCAAGCGGGGCGGGCGCGGAGGCGCGCGTGGCGCTCGGCTGGGTCATCGTCGGCGGTCTCGGGATGGCGGTTGTGGTGACGCTCTTCGTCACCCCGGTCGCCTATCTGCTGCTTGCCCGGTTCTCCAAGCCGCATGCGGATGAGGAAAAGCGGCTCTCCGAGGAGATGCGCGAAGCCGAAAGCCTGGCGCTTGCAGGAAGCCTGCACTGACCGCATCGCCTGCTGAATGATGGTTGGATATCCCGGTTCCGGGCGTTTTCAAGGACGGGTTGCGCCGCTACACTCCCTTTAGACCGAAACCGGCATGGGGAATGACATGGACGCAAAGGCAATCATCCGCGCCTATTACGACGCCTTCAACCGGCGGGATATGGAGGCCTTCTTCAACCTGCTGGACGACAACGTCATCCACGATGTCAATCAGGGCGCGCGCGAGGTGGGGAAAGAAGCCTTCCGCCACTTCATCGGCGACATGAATTCCGCCTATCGCGAAGAGCTGCATGACATGGTGATCTTCACCAACGAGGATGGCACCCGCGCCGCGACCGAGTTTCAGCTCACAGGCACCTATACCGAGACATCTGAAGGCTTTCCCGAAGCGCATGGCCAGAGCTACAGCCTGCTGGTCGGTGCCTTTTTCGAGATCCGCAATGGCAAGATCACCCGCGTTACCAACTACTATAATGTCAACGACTGGCTTCGGCAGGTGCGCGGCTGAAGGGTTTTTTCAGCACTTTCTGCACGTCTGGCTTGAATGCGGCGGCAATGCTCATGAAATTGCCGCGATTCATGCTATGGGCTATCGTCAGGAACTGAAACGGAGCCTGATTCCATGCTGAAGCGCATTGCCCTTGTCGCCCTTGCGGCTGTCTATTTGTCCGGTTGCACCACGACGGATGCCTATACGGGCGAAAAGAAGATGTCGAACACGGCGGGCGGCGCGCTTCTGGGGGCCGGTGTTGGTGCGCTTGCCGGTCTTGCCGTGGGTGGCGATGCTGTCGAGCGGCGCAATGGCGCGCTGATCGGCGCGGCCGTGGGCGGCCTCGGCGGCGGCCTGATCGGCAACTACATGGACAATCAGGAAGCGGAACTGCGCGCCCAGCTGCAGGGCACCGGCGTTTCCGTCACCCGCAACGGTGATCGCATCATCCTCAACATGCCGTCGAACATCACCTTCGCGACCGATCAGGATTCGCTGCGCCCGGACTTCTTCCAGACGCTGAACTCGGTCGCCATCGTGCTGAAGAAGTTCAACAAGACCATGGTGGACATCAACGGCCATACGGATTCGACCGGCAGCCTTGCGCATAACCAGGAGCTGTCGCAGCGCCGCGCGCTGTCCGTTGCTGCCTATCTGGAAAGCCAGGGGCTGGAGCAGCGCCGCGTTTCGGCCATGGGCTTCGGCCCGTCGCAGCCGATTGCCTCCAATGCTTCGGCAGAAGGCCGTGCGCAGAACCGTCGCGTGGAAATCACCATCGCGCCGATTTCCGCCGGTTGATGGCCTGAGACGGGCAAGCGCCGATGCGGGCCGATGCCATTGCCGGACCAAGAAACGAGGCGGGGCTGAAGGCCCTGCTTCCGCTGCTTGCGGCGCAATTCGGTTCCCGTTTCCAGACGAGCGAGGCGGTGCGGGGGCATCACACCCACACCACCACCTATCTGCCCCGGCAATTGCCGGATGGCGTCGTCTTCGTGGAAAGCGCCGATGACGTGAAAGCGGTGGTGAGACTTTGCGCCACCCATCGCGTGCCGGTCATTCCCTTCGGCATCGGCTCCTCTCTCGAAGGGCAGGTGAATGCGCCTTCGGGCGGCATCTCGCTCGATTTTTCCGGCATGGCCTCCGTGATCGAGGTCAATCCGGATGATCTGGATTGCACCGTTCAGCCCGGGATTACCCGCGAGTCGCTGAATGCGGCGCTGAGGGATACCGGCCTGTTTTTCCCGATCGATCCCGGCGCCAATGCCACGATCGGCGGCATGACCTCCACCCGTGCCTCCGGCACCAATGCGGTGCGCTATGGCACGATGAAGGACAATGTGCTGGCGCTGACGGTGGTAACGGCGAATGGCGAGGAAATCCTCACCGCGCACCGGGCCCGCAAGTCTTCCGCCGGATATGATCTCACCCGGCTTTTCGTCGGTGCGGAAGGCACGCTCGGCGTGATTACTTCCGTCACGCTCCGCCTTCAGGGCATCCCGGATGTGATTGCCGGCGGCACATGCCATTTCGACAGCATCGACGCGGCCTGCCGTGCCGTGATCATGACCATCCAGCTCGGCATTCCGGTCGCCCGCATCGAGCTTCTGGACGCGATGCAGGTGCGCGCCTGCAATGCCTATTCCGGCCTGACGCATCCGGAAAAGCCGACCCTGTTCGTCGAATTCCATGGCAGCGCGGCTTCCGTTGATCTGCAATCGGCGGAATTTGCGGCGGTGGTGGCCGAAATGGGCGGCTCGCCCTTCCGCTGGACGGCGGATGCGAGCGAGCGGGCGCAGCTGTGGAAGGCCCGGCACAATGCCTATTATGCCTGCCGGGCGCTGGCTCCGGAGCTTGATGCGCTGACGACCGATGTCTGCGTGCCGATTTCCCGCTTTGCCGATTGCGTGGTTGAAACGCAGAAGGACATTGCCGATTGCGGTTTTCTCGCGCCCATTGTCGGCCATGCGGGCGATGGCAATTTCCATGTGCTGGTGCTGTTAGACGCAAAAAACGATGCGGATGTGGAGCGCGTCGAAGCCTTTGTCGCCCGGCTGAATGCACGCGCGCTTTCCATGGGCGGCACCTGTACCGGCGAGCACGGGATCGGGCAGGGAAAGAAGGCTTTCCTCGATGCCGAGCTTGGCGGCAGTGTAGGCCTGATGCGGCAGGTCAAGGCCGCGCTCGATCCCGATAACATCTTCAATCCGGGCAAGATTTTCTGACACGGTTTCCGGTTTGCGCGCGCAGGGGCCACTCTGTCTGGGGATGCCTTGAAACGGTTCAATTCCTGTTGTTTCCTTTCGGCGGCCGTTGTTCTAGGGTCGCCGCAGTTCTGGCCGCGCATGACAGGCCGAAACATCGATTCGAGGTCTTCTTTCAGTGCTGGGACGGATACTGGTTTTCCTGGGCGGGCTTGTGGTTCTGCTGCTTTTTGCAGCGCTCTTCGCACCGCTGTTCGTGGATTGGACCGGCTTCCGCCAGGAATTCGAGGATCAGGCAAGCCGCATCATCGGCAAGAAGGTGACCGTGCAGGGCTCGGTCGATGCCCGGCTTTTGCCCTTTCCCTCCGTAACGCTCAATGACGTGCAGGTAGGCCGGGAACCGGATGGTTCGCCGCAGATCCGCGTTGCCCGCTTCTCGATGGATGCGGAACTTGCGCCGATCCTCTCCGGCGAGGCGATGATCTTCGACATGCGCATCGAGGATATGACCGCGCGCATCCGCCTTCTGAAGGATGGCACGCTCGACTGGATGCGCGGCAGCAATCCGGAAATTCCGGCCCGCACGGTGGTGCTCGAAAATGTCCGCATCCGCAACGGTTCCGTCACCTTCATCGACGAGCAATCCGGGCGGACCCGCAAGCTGACGAACCTCAATGCCGCGATGTCGGCGAAATCGCTTGCCGGTCCCTGGAAGGCGGTGGGCGATGCGGTTCTGGATGGCGAGGCGGGACGCTTCTCGCTCTCCACGACGCTCAACGAGGACCGCAAGGAAGGCCTGTGGCTGAAGGCGCGTGTGACGCCGAACAAGCGGCCCTTCGGTGCGGAAATGGAAGGCGCGCTGACCGTGACCGACGGCAAGCCGCTCTACAAGGGCAATTTCCTCGCCTTCCTGCAGCAGGGCGAAAACGCCGCCGACGAACAGGACGGCCAGCCCGCGCCGCGCCTGAAGGGCGGCTTCGAACTGACCAATGAACGCCTGCGCATTCCCGAATTCCGGCTGGAAGTGGGTGACATGCAGGACCCTTATGTCGTGACCGGCGAGGCGACGCTTGATACCGGCAGCAAGCCCGAATTCCTGCTTCTGGCCGATGGCCAGCAGATCGATGTGTCGCGGATCGATTACAGCGGCGCTTCCGGCCGCACGGGCCGCGATCCCGGCGATACGCTGCGCAAGCGGCTGGAGCGCTTTTCCGAAATTGCAGCCTCCATTCCCGTTCCGACCGTGCCGGGCCGCGCGAGCCTGAAGCTTCCGGCAATCGTGATCGGCGATACCTCGATCCGCGACGTGCAGGTGGATGTGCGACCGGCGGCGGGCGGCTGGCTGGTGGATCATGCGGTCGCGACCCTTCCGGGGCGGACGCAGCTTGAGGCAAACGGCGTGCTGGGTCTCAAGGGAGGCGCGAGTTTCAACGGTCATCTGCTGATGGCCTCACGCCAGCCGACCGGGCTTTCCTCCTGGCTTTCCGGCGAAGTCGACCCAGCGATCCGTGATCTGAAGACGCTGGGATTTGAGGCGGATGTGCGCCTTTCACCCGATCTGCAGCGCTTCCAGAATCTGGAAATGCAGCTCGGGGAGGCCAATCTCAAGGGCAGTATCGAGCGGCAATCCGTCGATGGTCAGCAACCGGCACTGACGGCTATCCTGAATGGCAACCGCATCGATCTTGATGTGCTGCGCGGGCTGTCCACCCTGTTCGGCAAGGATGGGCGCGCGGACCTTTCGGGCCACGCGATTGCCGCCGAGCTGAAGGCTGGTGTTTTTGCCGCTTTCGGCATGGAGGCGCAGCAGACGGAGACGGTGTTCACGATTGCCAATGGCGCGCTTTCCATCGAGAAATTCAACACGCGTGATCTTGCCGGTGCCCAGTTGACGGCGATTGGCCGCGCCGATTTCAGCAAGGAAAAGCTCGATGCCAATGGCCGCATCGGTTTCAAGGCGGCGGACCCGACCGCGTTTCTTGAGATGATTGCGGCAAAGCTGCCCTCCGATCCGCTGCTCGGCCATCTGCTTGCCCATGCGAGCTGGTTTGCGAATACCGAGCTGAAGGTGACGCTGGCGGCTGGCGGCAAGGATCGAACCGGCCTTTCCGTCAAGCTTGCGGGCACCAGCAATGGCAGCCGCGTCGATCTCGATCTTGGCCTTGCCGATCCGGCTGCCTATCCGGGCGGGGCAGGGCTCAATCTGCAGGCGACGCTTGAAAATCCCGATTCCAATATCCTGCTCGGGCAGGCGGGCCTTGAACCGCTGCCGCTCGAGGGGGCAGACAAGGGCGTGCTTTCGCTGCGCCTTGCTGGCGGCAAGGATGCCAGCAACGATCTCGAAATCGCCTTCAATTCCGGCAATACCAATGTCAACCTGAAGGGCAAGGCCGAGCTTTTCGGTGTCGAGAAAGCAACCGGCAGCTTCCATCTGACGGCAAACAGCGATGATGCGGAGCCCTATCTCGCCATGAACGGCATCAGCCTGCCACAGCTTGGCCTTGGCCTGCCGCTGACCCTTGATATGGGCATTGCCGTGACGCCGGAGGTCATCACGCTTTCGGAGATCAACGGCGCGGTTGCGGGCAATGCGCTGAGTGGTGCGCTGGAGCTCAAGAGAGGGGCTCCCGGGCTCACCGGCACCGGTTCGCTTGCCCTGACCTCGCTTGATCTCGGCTGGCTTGCCGAAGCGGTCTATGGGCCGGTGATCGCGCAGGACGGCGGGCTTTCCACCACGGATTTCAGCAATGGCATGCTGGCCGGAACCGGGCTTTCACTCGATCTCACGGCCAAAACCTTCTGGACGGATTTCACCGCGCCGGTGCGGGATTTCAAGGCGAAGCTCACCACATCCGATGGCGAACTGCAGCTCGGCGATGCCTCGGGCAACTGGGCGGGCGGGGCCTTTACCGGCGCGCTGCGCATGGGCAATTCCGCAGGCAACGGCTATCTGCAGGCGAGCGCCGATGTCTCGGATGCCAATATTTCAGCGATTTCCTGGTATCGCGGCGACCAGCCGCTGGCGAATGGCCAGTTCACGCTCAAGCTTTCCGGCGAAGCAGCGGGCAAGAGCGTGAAGGATCTGGTGGCCTCGCTCGGCGGTTCGGGCGAGATGCGGCTTAACGGGCTCACCATCCATGGCCTCAATCTCGATATCCTGAACGGGCTGATCACCACGCTGGATGTGACCGGTGGCGAAATCAGCACCGCAACAGTCAATCCGCTGCTCGAAACCCTGATGCAGGATGGCGAGACGGCGCTCGGCGATGTCACGGTGCCCTTCTCGCTCGGCGGCGGCAAGGTGGATATCCAGCCGGTTTCCGTAACCACACCGCAAGCGACGCTGACGGCAGAAGGGGAGGCCGATCTCACGGAAGGCCGGATGCGCAGCTCGGTGACGTTTGCCCTTCAGCCAGGAGCCAATGCGGTGGAGGGGGCAGACCCTTCGCTCCGGCTTGACTTCGCGGGCCTAATCAAGGATCCGGGCCACTCGGTTGATACGCTGGGGCTGACGAATTTCCTGTCGCTCCGTGCCTTCGAGAAGGAGCGTCGCCGGGTGGACCGTCTGCAGACCATTGCGCAGGAACGGCTGCGGCTGCGCCGCGAGGCCGCCTATTTCAAGGCAAGGGCCGAAGAGCGCGAGCGCCTGCGGCAGGAGGCCGAAGCGGCGCGTATCAGGGCGGAGGCGGAGGCCGCGCAGAAGGCGCTGGAAGAGCAGCAGAAACAGCAGGAGCAGATGCAGCTTGCGCCGCAGGCTGAGCCGCTGGGCCCGGATGGCACCATGGTGCCGGAACATCTTCTGCCCGTGCTGCCGCAGGATCAGGTGATCAAGGGCGCGCCGCTGCCGCCGCCATCGTCTCCGTGATTGACGCCTTTTCCTGATACCAGGCGAGCACATGCAAGCGCAGGGCGGAGGAGAGATTGCCGCTCGTGCGGGCATCATCCACCTCTGCAATCAGAGCGGCGAGCGGCAGGCCACGCTCTTCGGCAATGGTCCTCAAGGCGGCGAAGAAGGGCTCCTCCAGCGAAAAGCTGGTGCGATGGCCGTGCAGCGTTGCGGAATACTTGCGGATCATGATCGGCTCACGCGGCGCTCAAACGGCTTGCGATTCTGATTCAGGAGACGGGGCAAAACCGTTGATGCGGAACGCTATTTTCGAGGGGAATCGGGCCGCTCTAGCTTGCCCTGATCGAGCGCCTTTTCGGCCTTTTCATTCAAAGCGCGGGTGAGGGTCTTTTCCGCCTTGGTGCGACCGAAAGTCAGGCGGTTCTGTTCCGCCTGCTTTTCCTTTTCGCTGCGCGCTGCCTTTTTGCGCGCCTGGCGAAGATTGATGATCTCGGCCATGGCGCTTTGCCTCAATGCTTCTTGCGGAAGGAATCGAGCGAGATGACGGAGCCTTCCTTCTTCTCTTCGTCGGCGGCGGCAGGCTTTGCCTCGCTCTCGGTCTTTTCTGCCGGATAGACGGTGATCTCTGCCGAATCGCCTGCTTCCTCATCAATGGCGGGCACGTCGAATTCCATTTCGAAATTCACCGACGGATCGTAGAAGCCACGGATGGCATTGAACGGGATCACCAGCTTTTCCGGCGTATCGGAGAAGGAGAGGCCGATTTCAAAGCCCTGCTCGGTCACCTTAAGGTCCCAGAACTGGTGCTGGATGACGATGGTCATCTGCTCGGTATACTTGGTCTTCAGGTGCTGCGAGATGCGCACGCCCGGCGCGCCGGTGAGAAAGGTGATGTAGAAATGATGGTCACCGGGAAGGCGGCCGGTCGCGGCCACTTCGGACAGCACTTTCCGGATTACGCCACGCAATGCGTCCTGCGCCAGAATGTCGTAACGGATATGATCCTGCCCCATCGGTTCTCGTCTTTCATCTGCTTGCCGCCACAAGGCGGACCTGTTCCCGGTCTTCCGTCCATAGCGCAAATCGGCCCGACTCGGAATCCCCATCTTTCGTTTGTAGATGCATCATCTTGCCAAAGGCTTGCAGGGCAAGCGTCGTTCTACCCTGTTTCCGAAGCAAATTGCTCTCCCTTATGCCATTTGTGCGCGGCGCGGAAAAGGGCCGCGACCCGAAGAGGCGCGATCATCTTTAAAAAAGCATTTGGAAAAGCTTGGAAAAACGGTGGAGGTTTCTGTTGCCAGGTACCTCCGGACCCCGCCTCAAGGTGCTAACCAGAAGGACTTAGGTCGGGTTTCCCGCACCGCCATTAGGCAGCGAGAGCATAACCCTTAGCGTTGTTGTCGTTTGCAACTACACTTTTTGACCCGATAACGGTGGTATCATGCCGAGCAAAAGTACGATCTTTACACCCTTGTCGATCCTGTTTCGCCCCCATCAGCAGCGGCTCTTTGCGTGAGCCGTTCCTGGTGGAGGCGCCGGGTACCGCCCCCGGGTCCAATAGGCTTATTACACCGTCCGTTTATTGCCATAGCCGTCCCGAAGGTCGGCAAGGTTCATATAGGCATTTCAAGGGGGCATGAAAAGGGCCTTTGGCTGGGGATGGATGCGAATCTGCGATTGGTTTATCGAAAGCCGGGCTATAGTGATCGCCGCAGCAGGGAAAATGGAGGGAACCGATGCGCCAATATCTCGACCTTCTCTCGCATGTGATGGAGACCGGCAGCGACCGTGGCGACCGCACCGGCACCGGCACCCGCTCCGTTTTCGGCTATCAGATGCGCTTCGATCTCTCGGAAGGTTTTCCCGTCACCACCACCAAGAAGCTGCATCTGAAATCGATCATCCACGAGCTTCTGTGGTTCCTGATGGGCGAAACCAATATCGCCTATCTGCATCAGCATGGTGTGACGATCTGGGACGAGTGGGCCGATGAAAACGGCGATCTCGGCCCGGTTTACGGCTCGCAATGGCGCTCCTGGCCGGCTCCCGATGGCCGCCATATCGACCAGATTGCCAATCTGGTCGAGGGCATCCGCAAGAATCCGAATTCGCGCCGCCACATCGTGTCTGCCTGGAACCCGGCGGAAGTGGACGATATGGCGCTGCCGCCCTGCCACTGCCTGTTCCAGTTCTATGTGACGGATGGCAGGCTGTCCTGCCAGCTTTACCAGCGTTCTGCCGATATTTTCCTCGGCGTGCCCTTCAACATCGCCTCCTATGCGCTGCTGACCATGATGGTTGCGCAGGTGACGGGGCTG
Organism: uncultured Rhizobium sp.; assembly: GCA_945952315.1. Taxonomy (GTDB): domain Bacteria; phylum Pseudomonadota; class Alphaproteobacteria; order Rhizobiales; family Rhizobiaceae; genus Gellertiella. The sequence goes on from CAMFIE010000008.1 coordinate 108,133, forward strand.
GAGCCCGGCGAGTTCGTCCACACGTTCGGCGATGCCCATATCTATCACAATCACTTCGAGCAGGCGAAAACCCAGCTTGCGCGCACGCCGAAACCATTGCCGGTGATGCGCATTAATCCTGAGGTGAAGGATATTTTCTCTTTCCGGTTCGAGGATTTCACGCTGGAAAACTATGTGGCCGATCCGAGCATCAAGGCACCGATTGCGGTGTGAGGGGCAGGCCTGCACATGCGGCCATAATGCCAAGCCGAAGAAGGAGGCCTGCGATGAACAATGCGGATAGCGGCAAGATCGATCTGGTCTTCGTTGTCGCCGTGTCGGAAAACGGCGTTATCGGGCGGGAAGGGGACATGCCCTGGCAGCTTTCCACCGATCTGAAGCGCTTCAAGGCGCTCACCTTCGGGCGTCCGGTGGTGATGGGCCGCAAGACCTTCCGTTCGATCGGCAGGGCCTTGCCGGGCCGCGAGAATATCGTGATCACCCGCGATCCGGCTTTTTCCGCCGAGGGCGTGCATGTGGTTGCTTCTGTCGATGCGGCCCTTGACCTTGCTTCGGAATTTGCCCGTCGCGACGGCATGACCGAGGTGGCGGTGATCGGCGGTGGCGAGATCTATCGCCAGTTGATGGACCGCGTCGATATCCTGCATGTCACCCATGTGGAGGCGGTTCTGGAAGGGGATACACGCTTTCCTGAAATCGATCCGTCGATCTGGGAATCGGGGCCGGAAGAACGCATTCCGGAAGGCCCGAAGGATACTTATCCCACCCGGTTCATCACCTATCGGCGCCGCAACCTGCCGTGATGCCGGTCAAACTGACGCAGTGCCCCCGAAAATTACGGGTTGTGCAAAATGATTTCCCGCTGCGCGTTGAAAGCGGGGGGATGGATACCTATAACCAGATGCAAGCGAAGAGCTGACGGTCCGTCGGCCTTTTGTCGATAGCAGCTTTTGATGAGGTTTTGATGCCCTGGAGCAATCAGAATGGCGGCGGCGGCCCTTGGGGCGGCGGCGGTGGTGGTGGAAACGACAAGGGCCCATGGGGTCAGGGTCCCAACCGGCCGCGCGGCGGCAATGGTGGCCCGCCGGATCTGGATGACATCATCCGCCGCGGGCAGGACAAGCTGAAGGACGTGGTGCCGGGTGGTGTGAATGGCGGTGCCGCCCTTCTCGCACTCGCTGCCGTGGTGGCCTTCTGGCTGATCCAGTGCGTCTACACGGTTCAGCCGGACGAGCGCGGTGTGGAACTGCGTTTCGGCAAGCCGAAGGACGAGGTTTCCATGCCCGGGCTGCATTTCCACATCTGGCCGCTGGAAAGCGTCGAGGTGGTGAAGATCACCGAGCAGCAGCAGAATATCGGTGCCAAGGCCGCCTCCGGCAATTCGACCGGGCTGATGCTGACCGGCGACCAGAATATCGTGAATGTCCAGTTCTCGGTCCTGTTCACCGTTTCCGATCCGAAGGCGTTCCTGTTCAATCTGGAAGACCCGATCGAGACGCTGCAGCAGGTATCCGAAAGCGCGATGCGTGAAGTGGTCGGTCGCCGTCCGGCACAGGACATCTTCCGCGACAATCGCCAGCAGATCGCGCAGGAAGTGAAGTCGACGATCCAGACGACGATGGACCGCTACAAGTCCGGCATTTCCGTAAACGCACTTGCGATCGAGGATGCGGCCCCGCCGCGCGAAGTCTCCAATGCCTTCGATGAAGTGCAGCGCGCCGAGCAGGACGAAAGCCGTTTCGTGGAACTGGCAAACCAGTATTCCAACCAGCAGCTTGGTCAGGCCCGTGGTCAGGCCGCGCAGAACCGCGAAGAGGCGCTCGCCTACAAGGATCGCGTGGTGAAGGAAGCCGAAGGTGAAGCCAACCGCTTCAGCTCGGTCTACGAACAATACAAGAAGGCGCCGGAAGTCACCCGTCAGCGTCTTTATATCGAAACCATGGAACAGGTGCTGAAGAACTCCAAGCGTGTGGTGGTTGATGGGCAGCAGGGCGTCGTGCCCTACCTGCCGCTGAACGAGATGATCCGTCCGGCAACGCCCAAGCCGCAGCCGCCAGCGCAGCAGCAGCAGGGAGTAAGCCCATGAACAACAACCGTTTTGCCCTGTTGCTGGGCGGTATTGCCGCCGCAGCCATCGTCGCCTATTCCTCGCTTTTCGTGGTGAATGCCCGTGAGCAGGCGCTGGTACTCCGCTTCGGCCAGATCCGCGACGTGAAGAAAGAGCCGGGTCTCTACTTCAAGCTTCCCTTCGCATTCATGGATGCCGACCGGGTGCAATATATCCCGATGCAGGCCCTGCGCTTTGACCTCGACAATATCCGCGTGCAGGTCAAGGGCGGCAAGTTCTACGAGGTGGATGCCTTCGTGGTATACCGCGTGGCGGATGCCCAGCGTTTCCGCGAAACCGTGTCTGCGGATCGTGAAGCAGCCGAATCGCGGCTTCGCACCCGCCTCGATGCGTCCTTGCGCCGGGTTTACGGTCTGAGGGACTTCGATGCGGCTCTGTCTGAATCGCGTCAGTCGATGATGGCGGAAGTGAAGAACGACCTGCTGCAGGATGCCCAGTCGCTCGGGATCACCGTCGATGACGTGCGTATCCGTCGCACGGACCTGACGCAGGAAGTCTCGCAGCAGACCTTCGACCGCATGACGGCCGAGCGTCTTGCTGAAGCCGAGCTGATCCGTGCCCGAGGCAAGGAAGAAGGCCAGCGCCGCCGCGCAAAGGCGGATCGTCAGGTGGTCGAGCTGATCGCGGATTCGCAGAAGGACGCCGAAATCCTGCGCGGTGAAGGCGATGCCGAGCGCAACCGGATCTTCGGTGAGGCCTATGGCAAGGACCCGGAATTCTTCGAATTCTACCGTTCCATGCGCGCCTACGCGACCGCAATGGGTGCCGATGGCACGACCATGGTGATCACGCCGAATTCGGAATTCTTCCGCTATTTCAACAATTCGGCCGGTGGCGGGGCCAAGGCAACGCCCGTCGCGCCTGCACAGTAAGCGCGGATTCATCATCCCCTGAAAGGGCGTGGACGGGAAGCCGCTCCGCGCCCTTTTCCTGTTCGATACGCCACGAAATCTTCAAGGATTTCGGTGAAAGACGGTTGCGGGCATCGGCACCGCTGCTATGGTCCGGACACTGACGGATGCGGGGCTGCCCGCAGCCTTCCGAGAGCGAGGTTTGCAAGAGCATGACGGCAAGACGGCACGATTTCCTGTTGCGGCTGGCGCTGAAAGCATCAGCCTTGCTGCTTGCCACATGGCCACTTGCCCTTGCGGCCTTCCCGGCACAGGCAGGCCAGTCGCTGGCGGCGATGCAGGCCGGGCCTGCCTCCGTTGCCGATCTGGCCGAGGGCCTGCTCGATGCGGTGGTGAATATCTCGATCTCGCAGAATGTGAAGGATGACGAAGGCTCGCCCGTGCCGCAGGTGCAGGATGGCTCGCCGTTTCAGGACCTGTTCGACGATTATTACAAGGGCGATGGCAAGGATGGTGGAAACAGCCACACGGTAACCTCGCTCGGCTCCGGCTTCGTGATCGATCCGGCGGGCTTCATCGTCACGAACAATCACGTGATCGAGGGCGCCGATGACATCGAGGTCATTTTCGCCAAGGGCAACAAGCTGAAGGCCAAGCTGATCGGCACCGATCCGAAAACCGACCTCTCGCTGCTGAAGGTGGAATCGAAGGTGCCGCTGAAATCGGTGAAATTCGGTGATTCCGCCAGGATGCGGATCGGCGACTGGGTGATGGCCATCGGCAACCCGTTCGGCCTTGGCGGTTCGGTGACCGTCGGCATCATTTCCGCGCGCGGGCGCAATATCAATGCCGGGCCCTATGACAATTTCATCCAGACGGATGCGGCGATCAACAAGGGCAATTCCGGCGGTCCGCTGTTCAACATGCAGGGTGAGGTGATCGGCATCAATACCGCGATCATTTCGCCAAGCGGCGGCTCGATCGGCATCGGCTTTTCCGTGCCGTCGGAAATCGCGGTCAATGTGGTCGACCAGCTGAAGCAGTTCGGGGAGACCCGGCGCGGCTGGCTCGGCGTGCGCGTGCAGCCGGTGACGGACGATATCGCCGAAAGCCTCGGCATGGATGGCGCGCGCGGGGCGCTCGTTTCCGGCCTCGTCAAGGGCGGGCCGGTGGAAAACGGGCCGATAAAGACCGGCGACGTGATTGTCAGCTTCGACGGCAAGCCGATTGGCGAAATGCGTGACCTGCTGCGCATCGTGGCGGAAAGCCCGATGGACAAGCAGGTTGAGGTCGGGGTGATCCGCGATGGCAAGCCGCTGACGCTTTCGGTCAAGCTCGGCCGCCTTGAGGATCAACCCGATCAGCCGGTGACCGCCGATCCGCAATCCAAGCTTGATGGTGGTGACGAACCGGCGCAGCCGGACGCGAATTCCGCGCCGAAGCCGGATGATCCGGCAGGCAATGCGACGGTGGATGTGCTCGGCATGACCTTGTCCACGCTCGATGAAAAGATGCGGTCCGACTATGGCATCGACAAGGATGTGAAGGGTGCGCTGATCACCGCGATTGCCGATGGCTCACCGGCTCTCTCCAAGGGACTGGAAGAGGGCGATGTCATCATCGAGGTCGCGCAGAGTGCCGTCAGCGATGGAAAAGCCGTGGCGGACAAGATTGCCGAGCTGAAACAGCAGGGCAGGCGCAACGCGCTGATGCTGGTCGCCTCGCCAAATGGCGATCTTCGAACGGTTGCCCTGTCGCTCGAATAGAGCGATCTTTACGCCACGAAATCGTGGCGGCGATAGCCTTGCATATAGAGCAGGGCCGTGAGGTCCCCGTGATCGATGCGGATGCGGGCCTGCGCGGCGACCGAAGGCTTGGCGTGCAGCGCGACGCCCGAACCGGCCAGCTGGATCATCGCAAGATCATTGGCGCCATCGCCGACGGCAATCGCATCGGCGGTCGTGATCCCGAGCCTGCCGGTGAGCTGCAGCAGCGCCTGCGCTTTCGCTTCCTTGCCGAGGATCGTTTCTGAAACTTCGCCCAGCAGTTTGCCATTTTCATGCAGAAGCGCGTTGGCGCGATGCTCGTCAAAGCCGATCATGGCGGCGACGGGGCCGGTGAACAGGGTGAAGCCGCCGGAAACCAGCGCCGCATAGCCGCCCTTGGCCTGCATCGTCTTCACCAGTTCCCGTCCGCCGGGGGTGAGGGTGATGCGGGTGCGGATCACCTCGTCCACGACCGAAACGGGAAGCCCCTTCAGCAGCGCCACGCGCTCGCGCAGTGCCGGTTCAAAGGCGATCTCGCCATTCATGGCGCGGGCGGTGATCTTCGACACTTCGTCCTTGAGGCCCACTTCCGCTGCCAACTCGTCGATGCATTCCTGGCCGATCATGGTCGAATCCATGTCCGCGATCAGAAGCGTCTTGCGGCGGGTTTCTGCCTCCTGAATGACGATATCGACCGGCAGGTCGGCCAAAAGACGGGCAAGCGTCCCATGCGCCTCGGCCCGGTCGCTGCCGTCCGTCAGCGGAATATCGCAGGCGATGCCATCGGCCAGCCAATAGAGGTTTGCGGCACCGATTGCCCGCGCGGCCTTTTCCCCGAGAGAAGGAGAGAGTACAGGGTTGAGCGGATTGGCAATCAGCGTGGCGACCAAGGCCATGGCAGGAACCCTTTGCAGATGACAGAAGACGCGATCCTGATAACCGGGCCGACCGCCAGCGGCAAGTCTGCTCTCGCAATCAAATGGGCGCGCGAGACGAAGGGTGTGGTCATCAATGCCGACAGCATGCAGGTCTACGATACGCTGCGCATCCTCACTGCCCGGCCTTCGGATGAGGATATGCAGGGCATTCCCCATCACCTCTATGGCCATGTGCCAGCCGATACTGCCTATTCCACCGGTCTGTGGCTGAAGGACATATCCGCGCTTCTTAAGCAGCTGAAACGGGACGGCGTGATGCCGGTGATCGTCGGTGGCACGGGGCTTTATTTCCGCGCCTTGACGGAGGGTCTCTCCGACATGCCGGAGGTGCCGGACGATCTCCGCCAGAGCTTGCGGGCGCGGATGGCGGAGGAAGGCAGTGCTGCGCTCCATGCCGAATTGCAGCACGTTGATCCGGAAACCGCCGCGCGGCTTCAGCCCGGAGATGGCCAGCGCATCCTGCGCGCGCTTGAAATCCATGCCGTATCGGGAAAGCCGCTGTCCAGCTTCCAGAACCGGCCGGGCAGGGGTGTGCTGCGCGCGGACGCCTGCCGGAAAATTGTCGTGCTGCCGGATCGCACGAAGCTTGCCGAGCGGATCGACCGCCGCTTCCGCGAGATGCTGGAAACCGGGGCAATCGAAGAGGCAAAGACGCTGCTTTCGCGCCATCTTTCGCCGCAACTGCCGGTGATGAAGGCGATTGGCGTGCCGGAAATCGCAAGCCTGCTCGCAGGCGACATGACCATGGCAGAAGTGATCGAACGCGGTTCGGCTGCCACGCGGCAATATGCCAAGCGGCAGATGACCTGGTTTCGCAACCAGATGGACGAGAGCTGGGAGCGGATCAATCCCGCCTGAGACTGCTTAGCGGTTTGCGCAGGATGCTTTCGCGCAGCGATACGCGGTCTGCGCTTCGGGATTCTCCACCGTGGTCATGACCACCGGACGGCGCGGCATAGCGCAGCGGCGGCGGTTCCTGATGGTCGGCAAAAACCGGCGGTGAACGGAACACGTTCGGCTGGCCGAAACCCGGGCGCGCCTGTTCCGGACCCGGCTCCCGCGTCGGATCCGTCGTGCGCCGGAGGACGGAAGGTCGTGGCTGCTGCTGTTGCTGAGGGTCAGTGCGGCCCATGCCCGGATTTGGCAACATGTCGGCGCGGTAAGGCTCGTTCTCGGCTCCGGCGGTCGCCCAGCTGAAGCCCGCATTCTCGAGATGATTGTGCGGCTGGAACCCGTCGAATTCCTGACCGTCCTCAAAACCGTCTTCCGCAGACGTAGCCCCGCCGTTCTGGAAGGCCTTGAGGCCGTTGGAATCGATGGGCGAGACGGCGCGCATGCGCGCGACCACCAGCCGGAGATCGACATTGTCCGGCGTATCGTCGGCCTTGTAGCTCTCGATATTGCCGTTCGCCTTCGGCAGATAGGCGAGAGGTACGCGCTCGAAACGCATGCGCATCGGCACGGCGATGGCTTCCCCGAAGGCAATTGCCTCGCCATTGCCGATCGAGGCGATGAAATTCGTCACCGAAGCGGTGGAATTCGGGATGGCGGCGCGGATGATGTCCTTGTCCTTTTCATTGGCAAGGCGCATCGCAAAAAGCGTCGAGCACTGGGACAGGATCGTCTGGTCAAGTTCGCCCGGACGCTGGGTGATGATGCCGAGCGAGACACCGTATTTACGGCCTTCCTTGGCAATACGGGCAATGGCCTGACGGGTCGGGATGAAGCCGAGATTGGGATCGGCGGGCACGTAACGGTGCGCCTCTTCGCAGACCACCAGCATGTGAATGCCGCCGTCGCTCCACAGCGCGATTTCAAAGGCCATGCGGCACAGCACCGAGGCGACCGAATTCACCACCTCGGATGGAATGCCGGAAAGCTGGAAGGTGCTGATCGGCCTACCATGTCCCGGCACGCGGAAGATATGGGCAATCGTCTCGGTGATCGTGTCGGTGATCGTGTTGTTCGAGAACATGAAATGGTAGCGCGGATCATTGATCGCGGCGATGACGCGCATCTTCAGCGACCGCAGAACCGGCTTTTCCGAACGCCCTTCAAGGCGGCCGATACGTTCATCGATGGCGGCGAGCAGGTCGGCCATGCGGTAGGGCACCGGCGTATCCGCCGTGATCGAGCTTTTCTCGTTCTGCCGGCGCATCAGGCCGTTGTCGGTGTTCCCCTTGAAGCTCTTCTTGGCCTCGGGAATGACGTCGCGCAGGATATCGAGCTCTTCCGGGACGGCGGGACGGCCGCGGAACACCACTTCTGCAAATTCTTCCAGCCGCATCAGCCAGAAGGGCAGGTCGAGCGTATCGGTATCGATCACCACCGCATCATCCGGGAAGGCGGCAGCAAATTCATTGTGCGGATCAAGGATCAGCACGCGCAGCTTCGGATCGGACTTGATTGCCTTGTGCAGCAGAAGCGAAATGGCCGTGGACTTGCCGACGCCGGTTGAACCCACCACCGCGAAATGCTTGGACAGCATAGACGGGATGTGAATGGTCGCGTCGACACTTTCATCCTGCGAGACGCTGCCGATACGCACATTTTCCGTCTTGTTGCTGGCATAGATGCATTCGAGGTCCGAACCGCGGATGCGATGGGCGACCGAACCAAGATAGGGATAGCAGGAAATGCCGGTCGAGAAATCTTCCGTGCCGTCCTCATGCACGCGCACTTCGCCCAGAAGCTCCACATCCACGAAGAAATGATTGTCGCCGCGCTCTGCCCAATGCTGCTCTTCCATCTGCATGGAATAGCACATGGCGACCACACGATTGCGCCCGACACTGATGGAAATGAGCCGTCCGACCGACCAGAGTTCGGTCAGATTTGTGGCGCCATGTTCGACAATGGCTGAGATCGTTGCCCGCGAGCCATTGCACGAGACGACACGGCCCAGGAACCGATTGCCAGGTTTTTGAACGTCTCTGCGGTCATCATCCTGCATATGGGTCGCTTCTGAACTCGACGTCATCGGCATTCTACTCACCCTGTCATGGGACAACGAAAGATCCCGGCAGCCAGCCGGATCTTGCGCGGGATACACCCGTTTGAAACGTCAAGTTTAGGCCAGTAGCATTAACAAGAGGTGTAGGTGGAATTAATCATAATCCATTACGGCTCGCGGACAGGCACTCCGGATAATCCGCATCGGCTTGTTGACTGGGGGCAGATTTGTGTCTAACACTTCCGCCCATGAAAAATTTTGCACTTCTTATTGTGGTGGGACCGCGCATGGGCAGGATGGTGTAACCATCCGGCATTTGCCACCCATGCGCGAAACGACAGGCTCCTAAAGGAGCCTTTTTTTATGTCCCAATTCAGGCTATTAGGCCATCAACCTCCGGGATGCGAACCCGGCACATCAAAAAGCGGAACCAGGCATGACGGGCAACGACAATCAGATGACGGGTGCGGAAATTGTTCTCAAGGCTTTGAAGGACAATGGCGTAGAGCATATTTTCGGCTATCCGGGCGGGGCAGTGCTCCCGATCTATGACGAAATCTTCCAGCAGGATGACATTCAGCACATTCTCGTGCGCCATGAGCAGGGCGCGGGGCATGCGGCAGAAGGCTATGCCCGCTCCACCGGCAAGGTCGGCGTTATGCTCGTCACCTCCGGTCCGGGTGCGACGAATGCAGTGACGCCGCTGCAGGATGCGCTGATGGACAGCATTCCGCTCGTCTGCCTCACCGGCCAGGTTCCGACCACGCTGATCGGCTCGGACGCGTTCCAGGAATGCGATACGGTCGGCATCACGCGCCCCTGCACCAAGCACAACTGGCTGGTCAAGGACGTCAACAAGCTGGCGGAAACCATTCACGAGGCCTTCCGGATTGCCCAGAGCGGCCGTCCGGGACCGGTTGTCGTCGATATTCCGAAGGATATCCAGTTTGCCACCGGCACCTACACGCCGCCGGAGCAGCACGAGCCGCAGAAGAGCTACCAGCCGAAGCTGGATGCCGACCAGAAGGCGATCCGCGCAGCCGTAGAGCTGATGGCAACGGCACGCCGCCCGATTTTCTACACCGGCGGCGGTGTCGTTAATTCCGGTCCGGAAGCCTCCAAGCTGCTGCGCGAGCTGGTTGAGCTCACCGGTTTCCCGATCACCTCGACGCTGATGGGCCTCGGCTCCTATCCGGCCTCCGGCAAGAACTGGCTCGGCATGCTCGGCATGCACGGCTCTTACGAGAGCAACATGGCGATGCATGATTGCGACGTCATGGTCTGCATCGGCGCGCGCTTTGATGACCGCATCACCGGGCGTCTCAACGCCTTTTCGCCGAATTCGAAGAAGATCCACGTCGATATCGACCCGTCCTCGATCAACAAGAATGTCCGCGTCGACATTCCGATCCTCGGCGATGTCACGCGCGTGCTCGAAGACATGGTTCGCCAGTGGCGGGCGCTTTCCAAGAAGCCGGAACCGGCACAGACCGCCGACTGGTGGCTGCAGATCGAAAAGTGGCGCGCCCGCAAGTCCTTCGCCTATACTCGCAGCAATGACGTGATCATGCCGCAATATGCGATCGAGCGGCTCTATGAACTGACGAAGGACCGCGACACCTACATCACCACGGAAGTGGGCCAGCACCAGATGTGGGCCGCGCAGTATTTCGGCTTCGAACAGCCGAACCGCTGGATGACCTCGGGTGGCCTCGGCACCATGGGTTACGGCCTGCCGGCAGCGCTCGGCGTGCAGATCGCCCATCCCGAAAGCCTCGTCATCGATATCGCCGGCGATGCCTCGATCCAGATGTGCATTCAGGAAATGTCGGCGGCCATCCAGTACAATGCGCCGATCAAGATTTTCATCCTGAACAACCAGTATATGGGCATGGTGCGCCAGTGGCAGCAGCTGCTGCATGGCAACCGCCTCTCCAACTCCTATACGGAAGCAATGCCTGATTTCGTCAAGCTGGCCGAAGCCTATGGCGCCGTTGGCCTGCGCTGCGAAAAGCCGGGTGATCTGGATGCGGCCATTCTGGAGATGATCAACGTGAAGAAGCCGGTGATCTTCGATTGCCGCGTTGCCAATCTCGCCAACTGCTTCCCGATGATCCCGTCTGGCAAGGCGCATAACGAGATGCTCTTGCCGGACGAAGCCACCGACGAAGCCGTTGCCAATGCCATCGACGCCAAGGGCCGTCAGCTGGTCTGAGATCGAACCGGAAGGAACAGGAACATGAACGCTCATCTTCAACCCACGGGTTCGGCCTATTTCATCGCCAAGGAAACGCAGCTGGTCGAAAGCCACACGCTCTCGGTTCTGGTTGCCAACGAACCGGGCGTGCTTGCCCGCGTCATCGGCCTGTTTTCGGGCCGCGGCTACAACATCGAAAGCCTGACTGTTTCGGAAACCGAGCATCAGGCGCATCTGTCGCGCATCACCATCGTCACCCGCGGCACGCCGCAGGTGCTGGAGCAGATCAAGGCGCAGCTTGATCGCATCATCCCGGTTCACCGTGTGGTGGACCTGACGGTCCGCGCCCGCGAGCTTGGCCACGAGCGCCCGCTGGAGCGGGAACTGGCACTGGTGAAGGTGTCCGGCGTCGGTGAGAACCGCGTCGAGGCGCTTCGTCTGGCCGATGCGTTCCGCGCCAATGTCATTGACGCGAACATCGAGCACTTCGTGTTCGAAATCACCGGCAAGGTCTCGAAGATCGACCAGTTCATCGCGATCATGAAGCCACTCGGCCTGATCGAGGTTTGCCGCACCGGCATCGCCGCCATGAACCGTGGCGCGCAGGGCATGTAAGCCTCGCCGGAGACTTTCGCACATAAAGGCGCCCTTGCGGGGCGCTTTTTTGTTGGGTTGGTCCCATCTTTTCCGCCGTCATCCGCATTCCCGGTCTGGTATCTGGCCGGAAAAAACCTGAAGGCAGAATCGCTTGGCGGGAATTGCTCAGAACCTGATTCCGCTTCCTCACGCGATGATTCAAAAAGCGGTGGCTTGAACTTGTATCTGTTACAATTCGAATGTTGATCGGGGCGCGGGCTTGCCTATCCTGCAGCATCCCGCCTGTTTCCAACCGGACGTCCCCATGTCTTCGAGTGTTCTCACCGCCCTTTTTCTTTTCGCCTTCGTGACCTCGATCACGCCGGGGCCGAACAATACGATGCTGCTGGCATCGGGTGTGCATTTCGGCTTTACCCGAACGATCCCGCATATGCTCGGCATCGGCTTCGGGTTTTTCGTGCTGCTGATTTGCGTTGGCATGGGCCTTGGTACGCTGATCACCGGAATTCCGATGCTGTATCTGGCGCTGAAAATCGTCAGCGGCATCTACCTGCTCTATATCGCCTGGAAGATCGGCTCTTCCCGCACACTCGGCGAGCAGAAGGAGACGGGACAGGTGCCGATGACCTTTCTGCAGGCGGCAGCGTTCCAATGGGTCAACCCCAAGGCCTGGGTCATGGCAATCACCGCCATGTCCACCTATGGCGATCCGGTGCACCCCTATCAGCGTGTCTTCCTTATCGGTGCCATCTTTGCCTTGATCAATGTGCCGAGCGTTTCCACCTGGGCGGGCTTCGGTTCTGGCCTGAGGGGCTGGCTTTCCGATCCTGTCCGGTTAAAGTGGTTCAACATCACCATGGCCATCCTGCTGGTTGTCAGCCTCTGGCCGATCCTGGAATAGAGTTCGCATGTCCGACCATCATCACCACCACGACCACGACCATGATCACCACCATGACAACCGCTATTCCGATATGGAAGCGCGGGTGAAAGCACTCGAAACGGTGCTGACGGAGAAAGGTCTGGTCGATCCGCAGGCGATCGATGCCATTGTCGAGACCTACGAGACCCGCGTCGGTCCCCGCAACGGTGCGCGCGTGGTGGCCAAAGCCTGGACAGAGCCGGAATTCGCCGACTGGCTGAAGCGGGACGCGACGGCGGCGATTGCAAGCCTCGGCTTCACCGGGCGGCAGGGCGAGCATATGCGCGCGGTCTTCAACACGCCGGAGCAGCATCACCTGATCGTCTGCACGCTTTGCTCCTGCTATCCCTGGGCGGTGCTTGGCCTGCCGCCGGTCTGGTACAAGGCGCCCGCCTATCGCTCGCGCGCGGTGATCGACCCGAAGGGCGTGCTTGAGGAATTCGGCGTGACGCTGCCGGAGGGCACATCGATCCGCGTCTGGGATTCGACTGCGGAGCTGCGCTATCTGGTCGTGCCGATGCGGCCGGAAGGCACCGACGGCTGGAGCGCGGAGGCTCTTGCCGATCTCGTGACCCGCGACAGCATGATCGGCACCGGTCTTGCCCTTTCCCCGGAGGCCGGTCGATGAATGGTCCGCATGATCTCGGTGGTTTTCAGGGTTTTGGCCCGGTCAATCCGGAGCCAAACGAGCCCTATTTTCATGGCGAATGGGAAAAGCGGGCGCTGGGCCTGACACTGTGCTGCGGCGCGATGGGTCACTGGACCATCGACGAAAGCCGCCATGCCCGCGAGTGCATTCCGCCCGCCAATTATCTCGCAGCGAGCTATTACGAAATCTGGATCCGCGCGCTGGAAGTGCTGCTGGAACGCCACGGTTTCGCAAGCCGCACGGAAATGGATGAGGGCCGCAAGCAGACGCCCGGCACCACGCCGAAGCGGGTGCTCGTGGCAGACAATGTGGCGGCGGTGCTTGCCAAGGGCGCGCCCTGTGATCGCGCGCTCGAGCGGCAGCCTGCCTTCAGGCCGGGGGACCGGGTGCGGCTGCGCAACATCAATCCCGCAACCCATAACCGCATTCCGCGCTATGCCAAGGGCAAGATGGGTGTGATCGAAAGCCTGCAGGGCAGCTTCGTCTATCCCGATGACAATGCACACGGAAAGGGCGAAAACCCGCAATGGGTCTATACGGTGGTCTTTGCCGCGCCGGAACTCTGGGGCGAGGGGGCAGACCCCGCCCAGACCATCTCCATCGATGCCTGGGAGCCCTATCTTGAGCGCCTGTGAACCACTGTCGCCGCTCGCTGCCTCGCCGGGATTGCCGAAATCGGCGGAAGGTGATCCGGTCTTTGCCGAGCCCTGGCATGCGACCGCCTTTGCACTGACCGTGCATTTGCATGGCAAGGGCCTGTTCGGCTGGCCGGAATGGGCCGAGACGCTGTCCGCTGAACTCAAGAAGCCGGGCCGGGCAGCCGATGGCAGCGACTATTTCGACTGCTGGGTGGAAGCGCTTTCCGCATTGATTGCGAAAAAAGGCGTAGCCGATCCTTCGGTGCTGCGGGATCTGCAGAAAAGCTGGCAGCGTGCGGCGGAAGCAACGCCGCACGGTTTTCCGATCCGTCTGGAAAATGATCCGCTGCGCGCCTGATCAGCGCTTCAGCTTGAAGGGAATGCCGGAAATAAGCGCCGGGATGTAATGGGCCTTCTGATAGAGCCCGTTCAGCGAGACACGGTTGATTGCCATCGGCTGCTTCAGGCTCTCTGCAGTCAGAACGCCCGGCCGAGTGGTGACGGCAAGCCTCGCGCCCGAGCGCGCGGCCGCCGCAAAGGCCCGTTCGTCATAGGCGCAGCGTGTTCCGTAGGGATAGGCAAAAGTGGTGACTTCCCGTCCGGTCATGGCCGCGACATCCACCATCGACTGGCGGATTTCCTGCTCAAGGCGCTGGTCGTCCACGCGTGACAGAACCGGATGGGTGAGGGTGTGGCCGCCAAAGCTTGCGAGCGGATCCTGATCCGCCAGCGTCCGCAATTCCGGTTCGGTCATCACCTGATCGGCGACAAGACCTGCCGTATCGATGCCATGGGCGGCACAGAGATCCTCCAGGCGAGAGGAAATCACATCCTGCAGGCCGGAATTCACCGCGCGGCAGATGGCATTGAAGGTTTCCACCCGGTCGCCATGGGTCCTGCAGCTGAAGGCTTCAACGCCCGCGCCGATATCCAGCCGAAATTCAGGGAGACGCTGGGTGAGAAGGGCCAGCACCTCCCACCAGAGCGAGGCGGTGCGGCGCACGAAACCGGAGGTCACGAAGATCGTATAGGGCACCTGATGGCGGCGGAAAACCGGGGCCGCATGGTCCGCATTGTTGCGATAGCCATCATCCAGCGTGAAGGCAACAAAGCGGCGCTTGTCGTTCGGATCTGCCAGCAGTTGCGGCAGGTCTTCCAGTCGCACCGGCACCAGCCCTTCGGCCAGCGATTGCCGGATCGTCATATCCAGAAACTCCGGTGTGACCTCGAGATGCCCATTCGGCTCAAAGGTCTGCGGCACTTTCGGGCGCACGTGATGCAGGGTGAAAATCAAACCGCGACCGCCGATATGAGGAAAAAGACGCCCGAGCCGGAAGCGCGAGATCGCCTCCAGTCCGCCCTTGATGGCCGCCTTCTTTAAAAAATTCCTCACAAAGGTAGTCCTAACATACTTCTGATAGCCACACTGCCATCATAAATGGTAACAGGACGTAAATTCAAAGTAAGGAAACGCCTCCTCATGCACAGGCAAATGAGTACAAAACGGGAAAGTGCTTGCCTCCCTGTGCCGAATCCTGTCACGTCGCGCCATGCAATTTGCACCGCAACAAGATCAAGCTCTTCAGGCCGTTTCAAAATGGCTGAAGGAGGGCAAGAGCCCCGTCTTTCGCCTGTTCGGCTATGCCGGCACGGGTAAAACTACCCTTGCGCGCTATTTTGCCGAACATGTGGATGGCGATGTTCTGTTTGCCGCCTTTACCGGCAAGGCAGCACAGGTGCTGCGCTCGCGCGGGGCTTCAAATGCCAAGACGATCCATTCGCTGATCTATCGTCCGCGTGGCGAGGAGGAAGTGGAGAACGAGGAAACCGGCAAGACGCAGATCGCGCCGATGTTTTCCATCAACCGGCAGAGCCCGGTCGCCAAGGCGGCGCTGATCGTCATCGACGAATGCTCGATGGTGGACGAACAGCTGGGTCGCGACCTGATGAGCTTCGGCACGCCGATTCTCGTTCTGGGCGATCCCGGCCAGCTGCCCCCGGTTTCGGGCGGCGGTTTCTTCACCAATCAGGAGCCGGATTTCCTGCTCACCGAAATTCACCGGCAGGCGCGTGACAACCCGATCATCAATGTCGCGATGGATGTACGCGAGGGTCGGGAACTGATGTATGGTGATTATGGCACGGTGCAGGTGATCGGCCGCAATCAGGTCAATCAGGATCTGGTGCTTGAGGCTGATCAGGTGCTGGTCGGCACCAACAAGACGCGGCGGCGCTATAACCAGCGGCTGCGCGAGCTCAAAGGTTTTACCGCCGATTATCCGCAATCCGGCGACAAGCTGGTCTGCCTGCGCAACGATCCGGCAAAAGGCCTGCTCAACGGCTCGCTCTGGCAGGTGATGAGTTCGTCGCGCGAAACCATCAAGCCCGGCATCAACCTGATGATCCGCCCGGAAGACGACGACATGGATCGCGGCGCGGCCAAGATCAAGCTGCTCAAGGCCGCCTTCGAGGATGTGGAGGGGGAAATCCCCTGGAGCACCCGCAAGCGCTATGACGAATTCGATTACGGCTATGCGCTGACCGTGCACAAGGCGCAGGGCTCCCAGTGGAACAATGTGGTGCTCTTTGATGAAAGCTGGGCGTTTCGCGACACGCGCGAGCGCTGGCTTTACACCGCCATCACCCGCGCGGCCGAAACGCTGACCATCGTGCGCTGAACCCGTCTATTTCAGAATGCCGAGCAGGACAGCCTTTGCCACCGCCTGAAAGCGGTTATGCGCGTTGAACTTCTGGATAATCCCTGTTTCGAGTGCGTTTGCCTCTTCCGGGCTGATCGCAAGGCGGCTTGCAAGCCGGGCCGGGGTCAGGCCTTCCGCCATCATTTCGAGGCAGAGCTGCTCTGCCTGCGAAAGCGCGCCCTGTTCCGGCAGGTTGTCATTTTCGGCAATGTCTTCGGCGTCATGCTTGAGGTCGATCATCTGGGTCACCTGCTGCATCTGCCGATGCACGGTGGAGAGGCCCGCGATCAGCTCCCGCTTGCGCACCATCAGCGCATTCATGAAGATTGCTTCGCATTCCTGCTGGCTGGTGGTTTCCGCCAGTTCCTCCATCAGTTCCTGGATCACCGCAATCGGCATGCCCATTTCGCGGCAAAGCGTGATGATGGCCAGACGATGGGCATCCTGCTGGGTATAGATGCGCATGAGGCCGATGCGCCCCGCGCGGATGAGGTTTTTCTCCTCGTAGAAATGCAGCGTGCGATGGGTGACGCCAAAGGCATTGGCCATATCGGCAATCGCAATCGGCCCGTCCGGCAGATCAGCGGGAATCTTTACCATGGGCAGAAAACCGCGGGGACCTGCGTCGCTTCGTTCGGGGCGGCCATCAAGCCGCGCATGATGATCTGTCATGCATACCTCCAGCCGAGCCGGGCTTGACCGGGCTCTTGGGTGATGTCTCCACATGGCGGGCTGGGGGCGGACCAGACATGCGGCGCGAGGATGAAATCAATTCAACTGTCGTCCACCGGGGGTGGACATGCGGCATGGCATTTCAAGGGATACAGAACTTATGATTGAAAACTACACCATTCTCTGCTTCTGCGTAAGTGCAAATTATGATCCCCTTTAATTGGGTATTTTTATTACGATTTTGGCCAATGCGACCGGAAATGCCGCGTCGCTGGCCTCGGATCAGCGGGGTTGATGGAATTATTCCGTAAACACGTTGGCATTGGCTGCGCTCTTTTCGTAAAAGGGACGTCCAACCCGATGCTCGATTGATGGACCCCAGGCATGCCCGCAAAACTTTCCGTGAACCTGAATGCCATTGCCATGCTGCGCAACCGCCGCGATCTGCCCTGGCCGAGCGTGATCGGGCTTGGCCGCATCGCGCTCGCGGCAGGCGCTTCCGGGCTGACGGTCCATCCGCGCCCTGACCAGAGGCATATCCGTTTCTCCGATCTGCCTGAGATCCGCGCGCTGATCGACGACGAGTTTCCGCAAGCGGAATTCAATATCGAGGGCTATCCGACCGAGGAATTCCTCAAGCTTTGCGAGGAAAACCAGCCTGAGCAGGTAACCTTGGTGCCGGATGATCCGTCCCAGGCAACCTCCGATCACGGCTGGGATTTTGCCGCCAACATGGACCTGCTGAAAGGGGTCGTGAAGCGCCTCAAGGCTGGCCATATGCGCGTGTCGCTGTTTGCCGATGGCGATGGCAATCCGGATGCGGTGAAGCTTGCGAAGGAGACGGGCGCCGACCGGATCGAGCTTTACACCGGGCCTTATGGCGGCTGCTTTGATGATCCGGCCCGCGCGGCGGAGCTTGTCGAGCTGCTCGGACGCACGGCCGATGCCGCCCATGCGATTGGACTTGGCGTGAATGCCGGTCATGATCTGACCGTCGAGAACATGCCGATGCTGGCTGCCCGCCTGCCGCATCTTGCCGAAGTGTCGATCGGCCACGGCTTGACGGCGGATGCGCTGGAATATGGCATGGCGGAAACCGTGCGCCGCTTCTGCCGGGCCTGCGGCCAGAAGATCTGATCCGCCCGGCCTTCAGGGAAGGGCAGGCGGCAGAACCGCTTGCCCTCTCACCAATCCGTCAGTTGTTCACGCGGGCAAGCGCCCAATGGGCCTTGTTGCAGGCATCGTCCTCGCAGAAGCGGTTGATCCAGATATCGCCGTCTCCCACGCCCACGCCCTCGCTGGTCACGATCAGCTGATCGTAGCGGCCAGCATCCAGCGCGTTCTTGACCTTTTGCGTGAAGAGTTCGTTCCAGCGATCCGCAAGACCTTCGCTGTCCTGAACGTCTTCGCCACTGTTGCCGAGCGGGAATTCCGTGACCGTTGCCAGAGTATCGGGATCATCGCCGAGGATTGCCTCGCTGACGGTGCCGATCGTGGCTTCGAAGCCGGCGGCATCGCCGAGCACCGTTTCAATCTGCTGGCGAACCTCAGCTTCACTCGCTGCCGATGCCGGATGGGCCGCAAACAGGGCTGCAGATGCAAGAAGCGTGAGGCAGAGTGTCTTCATGGTTCTGTATTCCCCTTTTGCCATTTCGGGGCGGATTGATGCCAAGCCCCCGTTTCAGCGAGCTATATCCCAATCCCCGCACGAGCGGGATAGGACACGCCGTCCAATAAGCGGTGATTTTTGGGATGATCCGATAAATCGCGCTTGACCGCTGAACGGCAAATGCGCATAAAGCAGGAACCGTACCGTACGGTACTGAATAATCCTGACGCTCTGGACCCTGATGATGCTGGACAGCAGAAAGCAGCCGGAATTTTCCACCCGCCAGATCGCGGTTCTGGAAGAGGCTCTGCGCCTGCTCGTTGCCGGGGGCGAAAAGGCACTGACGACGGCCGGTGTGGCGCGCGCGGCCAATTGCTCGAAGGAAAGCCTTTACAAGTGGTTCGGGGATCGCGACGGCCTGCTGTCCGCGATGATCGCCTATCAGGCAAGCAAGGTGCGCACGCTGGAAAGCGATGGCGAGCGGCTGACGGCGCAATCGCTGCGGGAGCGGCTGGAAACCTTTGCGCGTGACCTTCTGGCCGTGCTTTCGGGTGACGTGTCGCTGGCGCTCAACCGGCTTGCCATCGGGCAAGTCAGCCGTGAAAGCGCAAAGCTTGGCGAATTGCTGCGCGAGCGCGGCCGACGCCAGATCGACCGGCGGGCCCGTGCCCTTTTGGATGCCGGGCAGCGTGCGGGCCTTCTGTTTTTCGCGGAAGGGGAAGATACCTACCGCACACTTTACGGGCTGATCGTTTCCGATCTGCATGTGCGCATGCTGCTGGGCGAAGCCCCCACCAAGGATACCGAGCGGCGCGCGGAAAGGGCGGTTTCCGCCTTCCTGCGCCTTTACGGAACGGAGAAGATTCAGGCCGCCTGAACGAAGGCGGCTGAACGGAATACGGCTCCAGACGTCCCGACGGGCGAGGGGCCGAGGATAACAACAGACAAGCAAAGGGAAGGAACATTCAATGCGCGTCTATTACGATCGTGATGCCGATCTCAACCTGATCAAGTCCAAGAAGGTCGCCATCGTTGGTTATGGTTCGCAGGGCCGCGCCCATGCGCTGAACCTGAAGGACAGCGGTTCTTCGAACGTCGTCATCGCACTCAAGGCCGGTTCGCCGACCGTGAAGAAGGCCGAAGCCGACGGCTTCCAGGTGATGACCGTTGCCGATGCTGCCAAGTGGGCAGACCTGATGATGATGGCCACCCCGGACGAACTCCAGGCGGACATCTACAAGGCCGATATCGCCGGCAACATCCGTGACGGCGCGGCAATCGCCTTCGCGCACGGCCTCAACGTTCACTTCGGCCTGATCGAGCCGAAGGCAACCCTCGACGTCGTGATGATCGCGCCGAAGGGCCCGGGCCACACCGTGCGCGGCGAATACCAGAAGGGCGGCGGCGTGCCCTGCCTCGTTGCCGTTCACCAGAACGCGTCCGGCAATGCGCTCGAACTCGCTCTCTCCTACGCCTGCGGCGTGGGCGGCGGTCGCTCGGGCATCATCGAAACCAACTTCAAGGAAGAGTGCGAAACCGACCTCTTCGGCGAACAGGTCGTTCTCTGCGGCGGTCTGGTCGAGCTCATCCGCGCTGGCTTCGAGACGCTGGTTGAAGGCGGCTATGCTCCGGAAATGGCCTATTTCGAGTGCCTGCACGAAGTGAAGCTGATCGTGGACCTGATCTATGAAGGCGGCATCGCCAACATGAACTACTCGATCTCCAACACCGCAGAATGGGGCGAATATGTCACCGGCCCGCGCATCATCACGGCTGAAACCAAGGCTGAAATGAAGCGCGTTCTCGCCGACATCCAGAACGGCAAGTTCACCTCCGAATGGATGCAGGAATGGAAGGCCGGCGCTGCCCGCTTCAAGGCCATCCGCCGCAACAACGACGCCCACCAGATCGAGGAAGTCGGCACCAAGCTGCGCGCCATGATGCCCTGGATCGGCAAGAACAAGCTGGTCGACAAGGCTCGCAACTGATTGTAGCTTGCCGATCCCGGTCCTCTTTCTTGCAAGGCTTGCGCCTTGCGGGGATCGGCAAGAACAGGCTGGTCGACAAGACCTGCAACTGATTGTGGCTTGCCGACAAGGCCAGCAACGGATCGATTGATCGGCTATATGAACAGGAAAACCGGGGCGAAAGCCCCGGTTTTTTCGTTTGCAGATGTGCAGGTTAATCAACGATCTTTGCTACATATGTCACCGTTTCGATATCCCTGAAATGGGCATCGCAGGTGACGAGCGTTGCATCTGCTTTTCGCGCAGTCGCCAGAACGATTGCGTCCGCCATGGCGAGCCCTTCGCCGGAAGAAATGGTTACGGCCAGCATGGCAATTTCGGTATTGAGGTCCATCACCTCACATTGCATCGTGTAGGCAAGGAAGGCGTCTGCGCGCTCTTCATCCGCTTCGCGCCTGAGCCATTTCACCACTTCATACTGTACGATGGTGGGAACGATGGTCTGTTCCGCTGCCGGTATCAGCGGCACCAGAACCGGTGTTGTCGCAGAGCCGGTCAGCCACTCGATCCAGGCCGAGCTATCGATGACGGTCTTCACGTCCGGTCATTCCGGTCGCGGTATTCGCCTCTATCCGCGCCCTTTGCCAGGCCGCGCAGCGAAGAAAGGCTCGGAACCGGCACAAGCAGCACACCATTGCCTTTCGGAATGAAGGTAAAGGTCTGGCCAGCCTCCCATTTCTGCTGGTCCCGCACGTCTTTGGGGATCGAGATCTGGAACTTCGAAGAGAGTTTTGCCGTTGCCATTCCTACCATCCCGTCATCGATGTCTGGATGGTAAGATAACACGCGACCCCGCTTTTTCAAATCCGCGCTTGCCTGATCAAATCACGTTCAAATACCGGCACCGGATCTTCAAAAAAACTCAAGCCTCCGGCATCGTAAAAATAGGTCAGTAATGTTGACTTAATACTGTTGCCATGCTGATCTTTCGGATGTTCTGACAGGAGAGGATGGAGGCAGAAATGTTTGATTGGGATGCGGTTTTTGCGACGCGGGCGGGGCGGATGAAGGCCTCGGAAATCCGGGAATTGCTGAAGCTTCTGGAGCGCCCGGATATCCTGTCCTTTGCGGGCGGCATTCCGGATCCGGCGCTCTTCCCGGCGGCAGAGATGAGCGCGGCCTATGCCTCGGTTCTGTCCGGCTCACAGGCATCCGGCGCACTTCAATATTCCGTCTCGGAAGGCTATCGGCCGCTGCGCGAATGGCTGGCCCATGAAATGGGCCGGATCGGAATTGCCTGCACGGTCGACAATATTCTCATCACCTCCGGCTCGCAGCAGGTGCTGGATTATCTCGGCAAGCTCTTCCTTTCGCCCGCCGATACCGCTCTGGTGACCTGGCCGACCTATCTTGGTGCGCTTCAGGCTTTCAATGCCTATGAACCGGCCTATGACCGGCTGACGCCGATGGGCAACCGCACCGCCGACAGCTATCGCGAACGGGCGGCGAAGCAGCGGGAAAGGGCACGGGTGAAATTCGCCTATGTGACCGCCGACTTCAGCAATCCGACCGGCGAAACCATGAGCCGCACGGCCCGCGAGCAGCTTCTGGATCTGGCGGAAGAACTCGATATCCCGGTGATCGAGGATGCGGCCTATCAGGCGCTGCGCTATGACGGCGAGCCGGTGCCGCCGATCCTGGCGCTGGATATCGCCCGCAAGGGCCATATCAACGAGACCCGCACACTCTATTCCGGCAGCTTCTCGAAAACGCTGGCACCCGGGTTGCGGGTGGGATTCGTTGTGGCTGCCGAGCCGGTGATCCGCAAGCTGGTTCTGGTCAAGCAGGCTGCCGATCTGCATTCCTCCACCATCAACCAGATGGCCATCACCGAGGTGGCAAAAACCATCTTTGATGCGCAGGTGGCAAAGATCCGCGCGACCTATCGCGAACGCCGTGATCTGCTTCTGGCTGCCCTAGCGCGCCATATGCCCGAGGCTGTGCGCTGGACGAAGCCGGAAGGTGGCATGTTCATCTGGGTGACGCTGCCTGCGGGCATGAGCGGTGCGGCCCTGCTCAAGGCGTCTCTTGAAAGCGAAAAGGTGGCCTTTGTTCCGGGGCAGGCCTTCTTCGCCGATGGCAGCGGCGAAAATACGCTGCGGCTCAGCTTCTCCTGCGCCAATGCGGCCATGATCGAAGAGGGTATGGCGCGGCTCGGCAGGCTGATCGCAGCGCAACTGGCGCAGGTGTGAGCGCATTATTGGGATGTCTTCCGCACCGTTTCCTCCTAAATTGTTCTGGAGAACAAGAATCGGGCGGTGCGGATGACCCTCAGACTGGCAACCTTCAACGTGGAAAACCTGCTCACCCGGTTTGACTTCACCGGGTTCCGCAACGAATTGCGGCAGGATCGCACGCTTCAGCTGCTCGATATCAAGAACGAGGCCGTCTATCGGGAAATGGAGGTGGCCCGCGTGGTCGCCGCGACCGATGATACGCGCCAGCAGACCGCGCTGGCGATTGCCGATACCTTTGCGGATATCATCTGCCTGCAGGAAATCGAAAGCCTGCATGCGCTGGAAGCCTTTGAAACCAATTACCTTTTTCGAATGGTGGGTGACGGTTTCAAACGCAAATACCTGATCGAGGGCAATGACAGCCGCGGCATTGATGTGGCGATCATGATGCGCGATCGCACCGCTGCCGGCGAGGAAATCGAGGTGGCCTCCGTCACAAGTCACGCGGCGGTGACCTATCAGGATCTGCATCTTTTCAGCCCGGATGTGGGCCGCACGGAACAGCCGACCAGCCGTATTTTCCGTCGCGATTGCCTGGAAGTGTCGCTGAAGATCGGCGGCAAGCCGCTGTCTGTCTTCGTGGTGCATTTCAAATCTAAGGGTGGCGCGCGCGGTCTTGCGGCACCCGGTCCGCAGGACAATCCGGATCCGACTTATCCCATTCGCCGCGCCGAAGCGGCTGCAACCCGTCAGTTGATCGAGCAGCGTTTCGGCAAGGAAGGTGTCCGGACCGCGAATTTCGCGATTTGCGGGGACATGAACGACTTCATGGAGCAGGTGACGATCACCGGAGACCGGCGGCAGGGATATACATTCACGCCAGAAGCGGTGGAGGGGTCCGCGCTTACGGTGCTTGCGGCAGACGGTTTTGCGGAAAATGCGGTTGCGCGGCGTGATCCGATGGATCGCTGGACGCATTTTCATGCGCGCGGGCCGGAGGATTGCCACCTTTGCCAGCTGGATTACATCTGGCTTTCACCCGCGCTGGCCGCAGCCAATGCGGGGCGAAAGCCTGAGATCATTCGCGCCGGACAGCCGCATCGCACGATCTTTCCGCCGGGGCAGGCGGTGGAACGCTATCCGCGCATCGGCTGGGACCGGCCAAAGGCATCCGATCACTGCCCGGTTGTGATGGAACTCGATATTCCCTGACCGGACATCACCGGGAAAGAGCCTTGCACTCGTGGTGAGGCTATTGCACCCTTCGCTTCACAAGGACCAGACGAGGAGTTTGACGTGGCCCGCACCTATCGCATCTATGACGTTTTCACGGAACGGAAACTCGCCGGAAACCCGCTCTGCGTGGTGTTTGACAGCGAGGGCCTGAGCGATGAGGTGATGTTCTCGATTGCCAAGGAAATGAACCTGTCGGAGACCGTCTTCGTCCACAAGGCGGAGAATCCGGGCCATACCGCTTCGCTACGCATCTTCACGCCCGGGCGGGAACTGCCCTTTGCCGGACATCCGACCGTTGGCGCGGCCATTGCCATTGCGGAACATTCCGGCAAGCAGGCGCCGATGAGCATGGTTTCCGTTCTGGAAGAGAAAGTCGGGCCGGTGCGATGCGCCGTGAAGCTCGAAAAGGATGCGCCAAGCTTTGCCGAATTTGATCTGCCCCGCAAATCCGCGCCAGCAGGCAAGGCGCCGGCCAAGGAGCTGATTGCCGATGCGCTGGGCCTCAAGAGCACAGAAATCGGTTTCGAGAATCATGTTCCCTCCCTCTGGAGCGCAGGCGTGCCTTATCTTCTGGTGCCGGTGCATGATCTGGGGGCGGCCGAGCGCGTGCAATTCGACGTGAGCCTCTGGGAGCGGCTGGCACCCCTTGCCGACGGCCAGCTTGCCTCCTGTTATGTCTATTGCCGGGGCGGCGTGCACCATGCCGCGAAGTTTCATACCCGGATGTTTGCAACGGATATGGGCATCGTCGAAGATCCGGCGACCGGCTCAGCAGTCGCGGCGCTCTCCGGTGCGATCCGCCGTTTCGACGATCTTCCGGATGGTCATCACAGCTGCCTGATCGAGCAGGGCGTGGAAATGGGCCGTCCCTCCTATATCCACCTGCATATCGACGCCAATCACGGTGACGTCTCGACGGCCCGGATCGGTGGGCATGCGGTGCTGATGGCGGAGGGTGTCCTTCACCTCTGATTTTTCTGCATTTTCCGGGGGCGGCGGAAAAAAATCGCGGTTCTGCGATTTTTTTCAGGGCGGGTGCTGGACAATCATTATGTTCCTGTTTATACGCCCCCTCACGCCACCGGAACACACGGTTGGCGGCGAAACGGTCGGGTGATTAGCTCAGTTGGTAGAGCAGCTGACTCTTAATCAGCGGGTCGTAGGTTCGAGCCCTACATCACCCACCATTTTCCTCATAAAATTCAATAATATAAAGTTTCGATAGCGGAACGATGAGACTGAATTTCGTGAGACCATGAGACGGAAAGTCTCATGAAGTCTCACGATAGTCTCATGGCTATTCCATCATGGAATTCAGCACCGATTTCTCGATCGCTACCAATTGATCATTTAGCATGTAAACCATCGCGCATAGGTCGGAGCGAAAGTCTGGTAGCTCCTCCCTTTCTATGTTCTCGATGCAGAAAAGCGTCATGCGCAACAGTGCCTTTGCATCCTGCAATGAAGCTTCGATCCCCACGACTTTTTGCATGTCTGTCCCTTTCAACAAAAAAGCCGCCTGATCATGGCGGCTCTTTCAGCGTGGGTAGCTCAAGGTTGCGTTCGTCTTTTTTTCCGTTGTGGTTTTTCCCCTGCATCTGGCATCGCTTTCTTGACCTTGTCGCCAGTGTGCCATGCCTGCAGCTTCGAGATCGCCTCGGTGGCAAGATCCTTATGGGGTGCCAGGTAGTGCTTAAGGATCGCTGTAGCGCTGGCAAAGCTGTGGCCGGTGACGCCGCAAATCTGCGGTACCGTGCATCCTGCTCGAGCAAGCCAGGTTACGGCCGTGTCGCGCAGGTCCTGGTCTCGAAAGCCAGCCAGGCTCGGCATGGTCTCGGCCGCTGCATCCCGCACATCGGCAAACACCTTGCGATAGTGATCGCCGGAAAAAGGTACCCGGTTCAATTCATCGATCACCAGTAGGGGCGTGTTCACCCGCAATTCTCTGTGGCGCTGCTTCGCCGCATCAATGCGGCTGGTGAGCACCGGCAGCTCCGGCACCTCAATGATCACGTCGGTCTTGCCTTGCCGTACATGGATGCTTCCGCCTTCGCGGCTATGCATGCTCATGAGCAGCCGATCGGCCTGGCGCTGCCCTGTGAAGCAACCGAGCAGGATCATATCGCCGATATCGTAGCGGCGCATCTTGTCGGCCGTGGCAACCAGGTGATCAATCTCCTCGATCGAGGCGGCGCGCACTCGCGGCTTGGGTGTCTTGAGTTTTAGCTTGTGTGCCGGGTTTCCGGCATAGCTGACCTTGCCGTTTCGGATCCCCCACTGAATGCAGACACCCAGCGCCCGGATCGTGTTGAACGCTGCATGATCGCCGCGCCCGCCGCGCAAATGGTCATACATGCCTTGGCAGATCTGGCTATCGAGGGCGCTTGCATCGGAATGCCACGCGGCCGGGAAATCATCCTCGATTACTTCGGCTGCATATCGATAGCCTTTCTGGCTTGCCGGTTTCAGATCCCGCACGTCGCTGGATCCCAGCCAGTCCTTGAACAAGGCATACAAAGAATACCAGCTGGCCTTCATCGGCTGAGCCGGGGCCGCTGGCGCGCTTCTCGTGCCTGAGGCAGATGCTCGCTCGATCTTGCGGCAAAGCGCCCTGTACCAGTCCTCTGCCTGGCGCTGTGTCATCCACTTGCCATCGGGCATTTTCAAGTCTTCACCCTTGAAGCCCATTTTCCGCAGCTTTGCACCGGGCACGAAGCGGGGTTTCCCGTCGCGCCAGACAATGTAAGGGATCTTCACTTCTTTCATGGTTCTACTCCGGACAAAAAAATGCCCAGCGGTAAACGCAATACAAACCGCTGGGCTAAGTGGGCCGCCTTGGGAGGTCTCGGCCACCTGATGAGATTACATGCGCGTGACGGCCACCTTGCCAGCAATCGTGAGCTCGAGCGTGGGGCGGCCATACAGAATGCCATCCTTGACCAGGCCGAGTGCTTTCAGCTTGCCGATCGTCTCGTTGCGGTAGATCTTCCCGCGCACAAGAAAGCCGGAGCGTGTCGGCCGGGTCAGCTTCGGCATGATGGCACCAAGCAGCTCGAGCTGCGTCTTGGTGAGAACGCTCTTCTGGTTCGTTACAGCGGGATTGTCACTGATAGAAACGGACATTGCGCTTCTCCGTCAGCTTTGCCCGCTCCATGCGAGCCTTGAGTTGATCCATGTTCGAACGCGTCAAGACCGAATAGCCGGTCAGCGTGGTCGTGATGAAAGTCGTGCGAACGTTTTCGGGGAGGCCTTCCAGCAGCATATTGAGCGAGCTCGCATGCAGTTTCGCAAAGAGCTCGGTCAGCATTGTTGCTGCCTCGATCTTGTTCGCGCCCAACTCAACACACTGCGCGAAAAAGTTTTCGATCAGAAGTGACGCCTCACGGCTATTGCCAAGGGCATCCAGCGCCGCTGCGGCTTCTGCCAAATCGACTTTGTTATCGATCATGCGGCTTCTCCGGTACCAATCAGCAGCCGGAGCCGCTGGTTATGCTGGATTGCAGTTCCGGTCATACCCTGTACGCGCACCGGCCCATTGTAGCGATCAATCCACTGATCAATCGCGCGGCGGGAAAACCGTCGGCGGCCGGGCAACCGCATGGGCATGCCATGCTTGGCGACCAGATCGCCAAGGCGATTACGGAAAGTCGAGACATTGATCCCGAGCAGCTCCGCAACTTCCTTCATTGTGTAGGTGAGTGCTTCCATTGCTTCGCATCCTGTTATCGGATGCTGAATTGATAAGCACAAATGCTTATCGACGCAAGCGGAATTTGCACAAAATGCTCATGCCGCTTATCCGATGCTAAGCGTGTCGTGCCTATGTCCAGTCCGAAACGCAATTTTCGCGGGGGCTTCCATAGTGGTGGTGGCTACTTTGGAGCGCTCCAACGTTTAGTGTGAAACAGCACATTTGGAGCGCTCCAACGTACAGTGCGAAACGGCACGTTTGGAGCGCTCCATTGTTCAGTGTGAAACAAGGATTTTGGCGCGCTCCAACGTACAGTGTGAACTGGTGAAATGCCGGAGCGACTTATGTTCAGTGTGAACAGGTGAAAATTCGATCAGTGTGGCGCTCGGATTGTACCCGTCGAAACGCCAATGATGCTCACTCGATCGTCGTCAACTTGCTCTGGTCTCTGTGGCCCGAGGCGCATTGAGTGCGTCATGATGAAGGGAGGCATGTAGAGCCGGAGTACGAATTCGGTCATCGATGTGAGTTGGTCGGTAACTCTTGCAAGCACCACATCGCCTGCCTTGGCGCGCTTGTTGCTGTCTATGACTACGATATCGCCAGGAAGAATGCCCATGGCGTCTAGGGCTGCGCCCTTCATAATCCAAGCTGTTACGTTATCCTTCGTAGCGTCGTCAAAGGAGCGCCGTACCCAAGAGGGGTATTCGTGCGCCTCGGTTTCGAAAGCAACAGCGTCTGGGTCGCTGCCAGCCTTATTCCGGCCTGGGAATTGATATGGCCGATATCCGCTATAATGAGCGAGTTTTTCAATGCTTGCCTGAGTAATCGTCACCTTCTCGGTTTTGTCATTCAGGAAGCGCGTAACGGTGCTCGCCGCCATACCGGCATTTAGTGCCAGTTGCGAAGGAGACAGGTTCATATGCCGCGCAACGGCGGCAATCCATTCTTTAGTGTCGCGCTGAGACTTGGTCATGCGCGCTAAACTAAAACTGTGTGGTGCTAACGCGTTCACAAAAAAACACCTTGCGCTATAAGCAAGAATGCTTATCACATTAAGCACGCTGAATGGCAAGGTGATTTGCATGTTTCCCCAAATCGAAGAGCGCAGGCTCAAAGCTGGCATCACTCAAAAGGAGCTATGCATCCGCGCCGGAGTACACCCGACGCGGTACAATGCGCGAAAGAATGGTCGTTGCGGAATGGGTGAGCGGTCGCTGACCAGATTGCACAATGCGCTTGACGAGCTGATCAGAGAGAAACAGCAGATCCTCGAGGCGGTATCATGAACAGCCTCACGGAAATCTATACCGCCGACATGCCGCCAGCAGAGCTGAGCGAGCGCACGGAATTCCACTGTCAGATGCTCGATCGGTTGAATGCCGTAGCCATGGACGATGGATGGCAGACAAGCCAGATCCTTTCCTACCTTGTGAGGGATGGAATGGTGGCGCTCGCGATCACCCAGGGTGGCTCCCGCATCGCCACAATCGAGGATCTCCGCATATTCCGCGAGGAAAAGCGCAAAGCCAGGGAGGCCGCGCGCAGCGCGGTGCAGCAATGAGCCAAAACAGGCAGATAGATGTTCGCGAACTTTTAAACGGCTACGATAACTTTTTGGACTGGGCATGGCCGCGCAAGCGTGAAGCCGAAGCTGAAATATCTGACACAATTGACTCAACAGTTGGCCAGAGCGGGTCGTTCGGGCTGATCGATAGTTCGGAATGCGCGAGTTCGAGTGCGTTTTCGACCGTAACCGATTTGCCTGCTGCAAGCAGTACCATCACGAGCCGCATCGCAATGTGGTGCGCTTGCATGGGCATCATGAAATTCTTCACGAAGTCTGCCTCGTTCATCTCCGCGCTCCTCGATGACTACTACCAGAAAGAACTATCGGCTGAGTCTGCTCAGAAGGGAAAGAGCCATGACTGAGCTTCTCCCCATCATTGAGCAGCTCGCTGACGCAAAGACGGATGCTGAACGCGCCGACTGGTTATTGCATGCGCCGTATTCGATCCTGCTCACGTATCAGATAATAATTGGCCAGCGCCTTCGATATGCCGGTTTCACGTTCGGTGCTGAATATCTCGATGTCGTTTTGGCCTGCCTGAGATCCGTTCGCTCTACTTCGAAGCACGCGGAAATCTTGGCGGATCTGAACATTTGGACTGCCGCAATGAAGGAAATCCAGCACGGGGCACCTGTCGAACGCGCCGCGAGATATATGTCTCTTCTAAATCAAAAGTGATCCGAACGGCTTCCGCCGCTCGATGCGTTCTCATGCCGGTTTGTATTGCGTCCGGACACCCAATTTGCCCGCACGGATATCATGACCGATCAGGAAAAGCTGCAGATGGAATTCAACCGGCTCATAGGTCGCATCGCGCGATCGCCATTTTCTGTTGCCGCTGTAGCGCGGCATGCAGGTGTAGGCAGTGGCTGGCTCCGCAATGTCAGCGCTGGTCGCCGCCCGCTGAAGAAATCAACGTTCGACCTGGTCGAGCGCGCTTTCCATGATCTCGAAAAGGACAAGCCGGGCATTTCCGATGAGGAGGGGTTCCGCCTTTATCGCCTGGCATTGGCGCTGGTGATCCGTCATGCCGATGAGCACCTGCCGGATCTCGCTGGCGCCGACATTCAAACCGTTCTCGATCAGGATCCGGCGCGCCGTGCGACCGAAGATCCTGTCTGGCTTCAAGCCGCGCACCTTCGTCGAGCCGCTCTCTATCTCGCCTATGTGATGTTTCCGCTGACGCAAGCCCGGCTGGGCCGCATCGTTGCGCTATCGAAAGCGGCCGTTTCACTGGCGATCAACGATATCGAGAAGGATCGTGAAGGCAAAAGCAGCCGGTTTGAAAAGCTCTTCGCTTTCTATGAGGGCCTGAAATGAGCCGTCAGAGCGATACCCCGGAAATCAAGCAGCTTCTCAAGGATCGCATCGTCGATCTTTGTGCTCGCCTATTGCCTGACGGTCGCGTGCAGGGCCGCCTATGGGTTGCGCATAACCCTATCACCCAGGATCACCGGCAAAGCCCTGAATTCAAAGTCGCGCTCCGGGGCGATATCGGCGCATGGAAAGATTGGCGCACCGGAGAAAAGGGCGATGTGTTCGGCCTGGTCGAATACTGCGCAGGCTGCACCGATTTTCGCGATGTGATCCGCTGGGCTCGAGATTTTCTCGGCCTTGGCAATCTATCCCGTGAAGATCGCGAGCGGATGAATGAGCAGGCCCGCCGCAATGCCGAGCGCGCGCGCCGTGTTGCGCAAGAGGCGGTGGCCCAGCGTATCAATCGAGCTCGTCAGATCTTCGAGGGCGGCCAGCCCTTCGGTTTCGGCGGCGCGGCCGAGCAGCATGCAATGGCGTATTTTGCCGGGCGTGGCTGCGATCCGCGCGAGATCGCCAATCTCGATCGAGAAACATTCCGGTTCCATCCCGCCATGGAATACTGGAAGCGGGCTCAGTTCCGGCACGAGAACGGCCGACGCGTCAAGATCGCGGAAGGGCCGAAGCTCCCCTGCATTCTCTCCGCCATGCGCGGGCCGACCGGCATCATTACGGCTGTCCATATGACTTTCCTCGATCCGCTCGAGCCGAAGAAGTTTGCGGCCGATGGCGACGACGAAAGCGCCAAAATCATGTTCGGCGAGGCGAGGGGGGCGATGATCCGGATCTCGCATGGCCCGGAAGATTTGCCGCCGGAAGCGGCCGAGCTGCCCTATCCCCTGATCCTTTGTGAAGGCGTCGAGGATGGCATTTCGCTCGCTATCCCTTGCCCGCAAGCACGCGTCTGGGCCGCTGGCAGTCTGTCTGCCATGGCCGCCGCGCCGGTAGGGCTCTCCTGTATCTCGGCCGTGATCATGGCCCGCGACAACGACTGGTCGAAAAAGCAGGCCGTCGAGCAATTCGAAGCCGCCCAGGCCGAACTGATGGCGAGCGGCAAGCCCGTCACCGAAATGGCGAGCAGCTTTGGAAAAGATTTCAACGATCTAATGAAAGGGGAATGAGCATGTTTGGAATTCTCGCTGTCTTCGACCCGCGCGTAAAGGCTCGCCAGATCGCGGCGCTGAAAAGCACCAATGAGCAGCTGCAGAGCCTGCTCGATTTGTATGCCGATCGTGCCTTTGCCGCGAGTATGCAGCTTTCACAACAGCACCATCGCAATCTTGTCGCCCGCGAGCAGCTCATTGAGCAGATCAAAACGCTTTCCGAAGAGCTTCGCCAGGTGAAAGCAAAGCATGAGATCTCGGAAGGCCGGTTCTCGATCGCCGATCTGCGCAAAGTTGTGGTCCACTCGCACCTGCGGATCATGCTCAAGACCGCAATCATCAATCTGCTGGATGGCGAGGCGAAGCGCCAGGCCGCGCGGCTGAGCAATGATGCGGATGGATCCCGCTGACGGTTTCGCCGAGGCAGCGCAATGATTTCCGCAGTCTGGTTCGTGATCAATCTCGGCCTTGTCGCTGCTGTTTTCTACGTCTTCGGCCGCATCTGCACTGCTAGTTTAACGAAGGAGCCCAGCGATGGCCCGCCATTGGTCTGAGCGGCTTCCGTGCAGCTGCGGCAAGTCCTTCCGCTCCTATTCGGCCGAGGCCGTCCACCGGCACAATTTCCCACTCCTCTGCAAGGCGGCAAAGAGGCCGCGAAAAAAGAAGGTGAAGCAAGATGCTTGAAGCTGATGAACCGGAGCGCTGCACGATCTGCGGCAAAGCGCTCAAAGATAGTGACATGGTCTATTTCGATCATGGCGACGGCGGCTATGTCCATTCGGAATGCGCCGGCGACGATCGCGAAAGCTTTGTCGACGACGAAGGAAATCCGCTCGCTGAAGGCGATCCGCTTCCGAAGCCGTTCCCTTACGAGGCCTGACTGCCATGGCCTATCCCGACAATGAACCTGAAAACCCTGCAGCATCCCAGCTGCGCGCCTTCGTCGAGCGCCTCGAGCGCCTCTACGAGGAAAGCCGCACGATCATGGATGACGTCAAGGACGTGCTCGGCGAGGCCCATAGCGTTGGCTTCGACAAGAAGGCTCTCAAGCGCCTGGTCGCGCTTCGGAGAAAGGATCCCCAGCAGCGCATCGAGGAGGAGGCAATTCTCCAAACCCACATGGCCGCTCTCGGGATGGAATGATCGCTCACACAAAGGAAAAGTCCAATGGCGAAGGGTAAAGCAAATGAGAAAATCGATGCAGCTGCTGTCGAGGAAACGGGCGCTCCGGATCAGTCGCAGGCAAGCGGCGCGCCTGAAGGTAGCGCAGGATCTGAAACAGAACTGGCAAGCGATCCTGCTCTCGGTTCTGAAGGAGAGGGGCTTTCCGAGATTTGGGGAGAGGCTGAAAATACAGAACCGGTTCATCCAGAGCACGCTCCGGATGGCGCGCCGCTGGAAAATGCCCAGCCTGAAGAAGGTGGCCTGGGCAATTCTGCTGGAAGCCTGAATGAACAGGAACCGCAGGAACCTGAGTTCGATCTGGAAAAGCTGACCAGCATTGAGCGGGCACAGCTCGGCCTTTTCCAGTGGGTGCTTGATGAGTGTGGAAGCGTATTCTCTGCTTTCGAGATCGATATGGATCGTGATCTGCTGCCACATGCACACGAAGACCTCAGCCCAAATTTGCCGCGCGCCCAGCGGATCCTTGCGCTCAATCAGCTTGTCGAGCGTATCGGCCATGTGAATGCCACGCCTGCCGTGCTGGCCCAGCAGCTCAAGCTCGAAGGCATGTTCAAGCCTGAGCATGAGCTGCAGCAGAAGGCGGCCGAGGCTGCGCTTTCCGTGTTCATTGAAATCCGGCGCGTGGTTACGGATTTCGCCGATCGGGCGCGTCTTTGGAAAGAAGCGCAGGCCGCTGCTCTCGTGCCGCCGCCCGCGCCCCTGCCGCTCGAGGATACCGCGCTCGAGCTCGTCGATGCGCCTGGCGCTTCCTACTGAGCATCGTGATCCTGCAGCGCCGGTCTCCGGCGCTGCCATTCCATGACAAGAAATTGAGCGAGCAATGGCCGCGAAGAAATCCCAACAGACCGGAAAGCGCGCGATCGCTGCGCATTTCATGGACGCCATGGCCGAGCTCGAGGCGCGCCAGGCCTTTTCCGATCCTGATCCATCGCTCGCGCGTGACGGCATTAAGCCAGGGCAGTGGCCCGGAAATCCCCATGATGCGATGCCGCCAAACTGCCCGGTGCAGGTGCTGGGCATGATGGATGGAACCGTTTACGTGATCTCGGCCAGCGGCGAGCTGCATAGCGTCACGAGCTGGGACCATGCGAAGCTCGTTACGCTGTTCGCGCCATACACGAATTACCTCTATTGGGCATGGCCCGCCTTCGGCAAAGCCGGTGTGGATCCCAACACTGGCGAAGATCTTCCACCGAAGGTCAAAAGGGTGGAGCGCGATCGCGCTGTGACCGCCATTATCTCGGAGGCCGGTCGCCGCGGCATTTTTGACCCTAACCAGAATGTGCGCGGCCGTGGTGCCTGGTCCTCGGCCGACAAGCTGCTGTGGCATTCCGGCGAGCGGCTGTTTGCCTCGGAAGTGACCAAGCGCGACCAGCAGGGCAGGGCGATCGATTGGAAATTGACGCACGCTCGCCCGGGCGAGCTCGACGGCTATTTCTACAAGCGCGGCCCTGAAACCATCAAGCCATGGAGCGAGCCGGTTGGCGTGGTCGATAGCCCGGCCCATTCCCTGCTTGCCGATCTCACCACATGGAACTGGCAGCGCAAGAGCATCGATCCGATATTCATCCTCGGATGGATCGCGACGGGCTTCATGGGTGCAGCGCTCGAGGTGCGCCCCATGGTCTTTACCACTGGCGGCGCTGGTGTGGGTAAATCTACCCTGCACAATGTCATCCGCGCGATTTTCGGGCCGGTGCTGTTCTCGACCGCCAACACGACGGCCGCAGGCATTTATCAGGCCATCGGCCAGGACAGCCGCCCGGTGGCTGTCGACGAATTCGAAAGCCGCGCTGGCAGCTTCAAAGAGCAGGCGATCATTGAATTGGCCCGCCAATCCTACTCAGGCGCGAAACTGTATCGCGGCGGATCCAATCACGAAGGTGTCGAGTTTGAGCTGCGTTCGCCATTCATGTTTTCCGCCATCATGCATCCGCCCCTGCAGGTGCAGGACAAAACCCGCATGGCGATCCTCAACCTGCGCCAGCTGGACAAGAAGCACGGCCGGAGCCCGGTTATTTCGGATGTGGCAGGCCGCCAGCTTCTCAGGCAGATCATGGATGGCTGGGAGGATTTCCAGCTGCGTATTCTCCCGAAATGGCGTGGCATGTTGCATGAGGTCGGGCTCGATGCGCGCGCGATCGACACATACGGCACGCTCCTGGCGGCCGCTGAGCTGCTTGTCGGCGAGCAGGGGCTTATTGA
The DNA here is from genome assembly GCA_945952315.1 of uncultured Rhizobium sp. Classification (GTDB taxonomy): domain Bacteria; phylum Pseudomonadota; class Alphaproteobacteria; order Rhizobiales; family Rhizobiaceae; genus Gellertiella. The sequence continues at coordinate 143,260 of CAMFIE010000008.1, forward strand.
TATTGGGTTCCCGGCCGACGATGACGACATGATCATTGATCTGATCAAGCAGGCGACGGCCGATGAGATCGCCGATCGGCAAGAGAAGTGGCAGGAAGTCATATCGACGATACTCGCCACCACAATTGACGGCTGGAAAGGCGGCGCAAAGCAAACCGTCGGCCAGATCGTCGAGGAGCTCAAGCACAACACGGATACATTCGGCCTCGATGAGGCCCGGCGCGCGCTCGCCCTGGTCGGCCTTGGCCTTAAGAAACCAAGCCTGGTTACAGATGGCTGGGCGCTCTATGTGCCCCTCGATCATGCCCGATTGGCTCCCGTGTTCGAGCGTACCGACTATCGCGCTGGTGGTTGGACACAGGCCCTCAAGCAGGCACCACCAGATATCGTCAAGCACGAGCTCGAGCGCAGCCAGTCCTACATCAAGATCAATGGTGATCCCAAGAAATGCACCGTCGTAGATCTCGGAGCCTATCAGGCTGCGATGGCGCCAATCGGTATGGAGGATTGATGCGCGATCCTTCTCAAATCAAGATCCTGATCGGATGCGAAACCAGTGGAATGGTTCGCCGCGCTTTCCTCGATCGAGGATTTGACGCCTGGTCCTGCGATTTGTTGCCGTCCGATGATGCAAGCAACCGCCATATCGTCGCGGATGTTCGCGATCTTTTGAACGACGGCTGGAACATGCTGGCGCTAATGCATCCACCGTGCACGCGCCTCTGCAATAGCGGTGTGCGATGGCTAACTGAGCCGCCATCGCGTCTGACAGATGTGTATCCGCTGGCCGATCGGATTTCCTACCAATCCATGAGCCGTGATGAGCGGCTCGAATTCATGTGGAAGTCTCTTGCGGAAGGTGCCGCCCTGTTCTCGAGCTGCTGGAATGCGCCGATCGAGCACATCGCCGTTGAAAATCCGGTCATGCATCGACATGCCAAAATGCTGATTTCGAATTATCAGCCACCAGCTCAAACGGTTCAGCCGTGGTGGTTCGGTGCCCGCGCCTTCAAAGCCACATCATTCTTCCTGCGCGATCTTCCACCAGTGATCCCGACCAACAAGCTTGTGCCGCCAAACCCAGGAACGGAAGAGCACAAGGAATGGTCGAAGATCCACCGAGCCAGCAGGACACCTGATCGCTGGAAAATCAGAAGTGAAACTTTCCCTGAAATTGCAGCCGCTGTTGCCAGCCAGTGGGGCGATTTCCTTTTGCAGCATAGGAGCTGAACACATGGTCGTATCGAAATTTCGCAAGAAACCTGTTGTTATTGAAGCCGTGCAAGTTAGAGCTGCTGACTTCAATGGCGAGACATTCGATCGCTCGCCCTTCAGCGATGATCCGGAATGGCTTATCGATGCGCTGAAAAAGCAGATGATCACGATACACCATAGCGACCGAGATTATGCGCTGTGGCGTATCAACACGCTGGAAGACGGACCAAACGGAGAGGCCAAGCACATCGCTGAGCCTGGCGATTGGATAATTAAAGGCGTGCACGGCGAGCTCTATCCATGCAAACCAGATATTTTCGAGAAGACGTATGATCCTATGCCTGACGAGAGTAGTCAAAGCGCTCGGGGTGATATGCTTCAAAGGTACAAAGATGCCGTGAAAGCCATAAACCGATCAACGGACGCCGACATAGAAAGAGCGCTTCGCAACAATACTGCCCTGAAAGGCGGTGCGTGATGCTGGGCATTTTTTTACATAGAATTACAAAGCGCGTCGTGCGAGATGCGGAAGCAGCTGCCAAGCGGGAAAAGGCCTTTGTAGCTTCATTCGCGGCGATAGGACCCTACTGCAAAGACTGCAAATTTTATCATCGCACTCACGAAATCGACGAAGAAGGGAAGGCGCACCCATTCTTTGAGATCGCTACAGCTGAAGAGGCAAAGTCTCTTGAAGCCGCCCTGAAAGGCGGTGCGTGATGGCCGTATATGTTGACGACGTTCGACATCGATTTGGCACCATGGTGATGTGCCACCTATGGGCCGATACTGACGAAGAATTGCTCGAAATGGTCGATGCCATCGGTGTGCAGCGGAAGTGGATACAGGGCCATAAGTCCTTGTCTTTCGGAAAGCACCGTGATGCAAGTTGGGTCCACTTTGATATTTCTCTCGGAAAGAAAGAGCTGGCGCTTCAACGGGGAGCAATTCTTACCGACAGATTTGGCCCTATTATTCATACAGCCAAGCTCCATATTGCTTTCGGAGAAGCTAACAATTTTCCCGATATGGTGGATCGGGCTAAAAAACAGATTGAAAATGTTCAGCGCATCAGGACGCGCGCCGATCTGAAAGGCGGTGCGTGATGAACCGTAAAGAAAAGGCTGCTGTTTGCGCTCTTATCGCCGAATGGGAATTTGCCTATGGGGGTGGCTCTCAATCTGAAGCTGCCGCCCGAGGTATGTGCGCCCGCGCTCTGCAACGAGATCTCACTATATCCGAGGAAGACCTATGTTTTTATAGAGCATGGGAGATCGCGAAAATCATAGAAGACCAATCTGACGAAGCCTTAGATTTTCTGACCGATGCCATAGAGGACGATTACATGAGCGTCGTCGATATGCTCGATGCTGGAACGCTTCCACGTCAATATAGATGCCGAGCGCGCGAAGCGCCGGATGCGCTTTGGCCTCGAAAGCTGCAAGGATCAACTCGCGCACTGTCTCGCCTTCGTCCGTCACATGCGCCAGCACGTGGCGAACGCATTCAGTGCCTGCCTCGCCACCGGACGCGGCAACGAAAGCCATTTCCGGCACGCGCGGAAGATCGGGCGACTGGCTCCAGATCGCGCGGGCTGCTCGTGTTCCGAAGATCAGCCGTGCTTCCCGCACTTCGGCCAATGCCTGCCGGCGATCGACCGGAAGCGGCTGTATTTGCGGCGGCGGCGTTAGTTCGCCACGCATCCAGGACATGAAGACCCTAATAAGCATCTGACGGACGAATGGAGCCTTCTTTGCATTCGACAGGACCGAGACCGTCAGGGCCTGTTCCATGTTGAGATGATACTCGGTTGCCTGCTGGTTGCCACCGCGCGCCACGGTGGCGCGCAGTTCACCATACTCCTCCAGCTCCTCAGAATTGCGGTCGATCAGCTTGCGAATGTCGCGCGAGCGTTCAAAGCCAAGTGCCTCGGCAAGTCTGATATCCAGTATGCGCGCTTCGCCTTCGAAGTCAGTCAGATCGTCAATAGTCAAAATATTGGCATTCATGCTCAAGCCTCCTGGCTGATCTTACTGCGAAACAGGCGGGCATTCGCACGGCTGGCATCGCTCGCCTTGTCGAGCGCAATGTGCAGCAAAGTCGTCAAATCGTCACGTAAATCAGCGAATTCTGCCTTTTCAAGCTGCTCGCTGCAGACTACGCCGATGCGAAGTAAGCTCGTCAGCTCGGTTAGTGCGGCATCTGTTTCTTGGGCAGGCAGTTGGAATACATTGCTCATGGTCGGTTCTCCGAGTTAAACGCCGCCACTGTCAATTGGCGGCCGGGCTGTAACGGGTTGACAGACCGGCTCGGAGACCGGCAGGGCAAAGCCCTCCCACTACGCCCGACCATAAAAAAACGCGCTTGCGCGCGTTGGGCGCTCCGAGATCAGTTCCCGCTGTCAATCGGGGCCTTCCCGTGTCTGAAAGGCTTTCGGACGATGCCTTATGTGCGATGACTTGTCAATGCTCCCGTCAATTGTGCCAATCCCCCGCCCCACGGCTCCATGCCATCGATCGCCATATTCGCACTTGACCATTTCCCCCGCCCCGAGGGCTGAAAAAGTGGAGCCCGCGCGCGCCTTGGAGCCATCGCGCGGAGAAACTTGAAACGACAAAAAAGCCTTGTGGCCGCGCGCCATTAGCCGCAGTGCCAGTGAACGCGCGGGCACTTGACGCGGCGGGATATGTGACACGGTCGGGCCTTGCCGAATATTCCGGACCTGTCGGGCGAGGGGGAAAGGCAAAGTTGCCGAGTTGCCAAGCGGTTGCCGAACCGGCAACTGAGAAATCAAACGAAAACAAGAGCATGACGTGAAAGTTGCCAAGTTGCCGCTTCAATACACAAAGCCTCGCGCGCGCGCGCGATCATATACGCGTGAAAGCATAGGCAACTAAGCAACTATTCAGGTTATAGATATGATTTTATTCAGGAAAAGGCGGTTGCCGATGAGTTGCCAGCGGTTGCCGAGTTGCCGACCTGATTAAAAAATAGGGAAAAAATCGAGCCATGGCCGACAAATCCGAAAATCAGGGGCTCTTCGAAGCACACACACCGCCCGCCGCCGCCGCGCCGGATCCGGCTCGAGCTGCCAAGATCGGCACCATCGCAGCCGAAACAGAGGCCGCGATGAATGACCTGGCCGTGATGCTGACCGGCGATGCCGAGCCCGAGCAGCAATCCCTCATGCTCGATGAGATCGACGAACAGCAATCGCTCTTCTCCGGTCCCGTCAAACACGTGGCCGCGATCATCAATGAAAGCCGCCAGCGGGGGCGGGGCCGCCCGAAAGGCAGTGAAAACAAGGCGAATGCAGAGTTCCGGAACGTGTTGCTGCGCATGGGCTTCAAGCATCCGGGCCTCAACCTAGCTGCGCTGGCCAATGCGTCTCCGAAGGAACTGGCCAATGAGCTGGCCTGCGACCAGATCGAAGCGCTCAAGCTGATCATGAAGGCAAACGAGCAGCTCTTGCCCTACTTCGAAAGCGCCCGACCGGCAAAGGTCGAGGTAGAAGACCGAAGGCTTGGCGTCATGGTGATCGGCACCATGGCGACCGCGACCACGACGGAAGCGCGCACAATCGACCTGACCCATGTAGACAAGCCGGAGTGAATGAATTCAATGGGTTAACCGATTGGGCAAATAGTGAGACAGTCTCACGGATATTAAGCCATTGAATAGATTGAATAGTCAGTTGATAGAAAATCAGTTGCAGCATTCGAAGGGCCGGACTTCGCCCGGCTGTTTCAAGCGGGCATCGCGCTACGCGCAATGACTTCGGCCTTGTCCAGTTAGGGCGGCCCCGGCTGGATTTTTCCCCTGCTTCGCAGTTTCAAAATCCAGCCGGGGCCGCCCCTTACGGGGGCTGCGCCTCACACACACGAGGCTTTGCCCGACTGAACCCACCTGTAGCGGACTTAAGTTGTTTCCATCTGAGGCGGGCGCGGGCGCGCCCACACGCGTACACGAGGGCCATGGGCATGGGCATTGATTTCCGGAATTATGAGGCTCCTGGTCCAGTTGGTGCGGCTTTCATCAAGTCGAGGGGGCCGATCGATATCATCATGGGCCCTGCGGGCTCCGGGAAAACCGTTGCGAGCTGCATCAAGGGTCCGCTGCTGGCCGCGTCTTATATGCCGGTTTGCAAGGATGGCTGGGTGCATTTCAAGATCGCTGTGGTTCGTGACACATATCGCGATTTCGCCAGAACATTCCTGCAGTCATGGCATGAGCTTTTCCCGCAATCGCACCCATGGACGACTAGCTATGAGGGCGGGCAGGACAGGCCAATCAAGCATCGGCTGCAATGGGAGGCCTGGCGCGGAAACGAAAAGATCAAGATCGACTATCAGCTGGAGACCGGCGCCATCGGCGATCACAACGTCGAGGGCTACATCAAAGGCTATGAGCTTTCGGCTGCATCTGGAAATGAAGTTGATTTGCTCGATGCGCGTGTGCCTGGTCTGCTGTTCCAGCGTACCGGCCGTTATCCGCCGGTCGAGCAGATTGCGCCGAGTGAGCTCGAGCGGGTCTCGCGCGACGGACGCGCGGCTATGCAGCTTATGGGCCTTACGGTCGGGGAGGGCGAGATCGTTCTGCCCCGTGTGTTCTGGGGTGATATGAACCCGCCCGATATCGATCATCCCATACTCGTCGAGTGTCTCGAGAAGAAAAATCCGGCCTGGAAGTTCTTTCAGCAGCCCGGCGGCCTCGAGCCGACAGCTGAAAACCGGAAGGGAAAGCCGCGTTCATCCTACGAGCTCGAGGCTGCTACCCAGCCGGAGCATATCGTGCGGCGCATGGTTCACGGTCTGCCAGGCTATGCCCAGGACGGCAAGCCGGTTTATCCAGAATTCAACTTGCGAAAGCATGTCTCTGACCAGCAGATCGGCCCGGTTCATGGATTGCCAATCGGGATCGGTGTCGACGGTGGCGGATCTCCGGCGGCAGTTATCGGCCAGTTCATGGCAAACGGCCAGCTGCGTATCACCGATGAGCTTGCAGCTGAGCCTGGAACCGGCCCGGCGCGCTTTGCCCAGATGCTGGTTGATCTATTGCTCGATCGATATCGCGGCTGCGCAATCCGGTTTGTTGCGGGGGATCCGGCAAACTTCCATTCGCCGGACACGCAGGCGGGCGAGCTTTCGTTCATGATGATCATTCAGAAGGCGCTCACGGTTCCCGTTATGCCCGCGCCGTCGAATGAACCGTCTCTTCGCCAGGAGGCGGTGCGCTGGTACATGGGCGCGCCGATCGACGGCACTACCGAGCGCATGGTTATCAATCCGGATTGCAAGTTGCTGATCGGTGGTTTTGCCGCGCACTACAAGCTCACCAAGCAGGCAACGGCCAGCGGTACCGACAAACTGGCCGTGGTCAAAAACAAATATTCGCATCCCCATGACGCCCTGCAGTATCTCTGCCTTTTCCATCGCGGTGCCCATACCGTCATCGAGGAAGCCGGGCGCATGGGACGGCCGGAAAATGTTCACCAGCTCCGGCGTCAACAGCAAAAGCCGGTGCGGCGGGATTTCAGCGTATGGGATGTTTGACGGTTCGATCGCCTGTCACCATTGACGACTGCCTGACATTCGGCGGCCCGTGGGGGCGCTTGCGCCGAAACTTCCTGTACATGCGCTCCGTGGGTGAGGCAGTCGTGATCGAGGATGGTGATGGCCCTCTTGCGCTCGCATTTCTCGTTCCGCTGGTGAGCGGCGAAGTGGAATTCTGCCTATCGATCCTCCCTCGCGCACGCGTGCGCCTGCGCGCGATGGCTCGCCTTGCGCAATTGACCCTCTCCGGACTGGCCGAAACTGGCGTCGTGGTGGTGTGCCATGTGCTCACGGAAAATTCCGTGGGTGCACGCCTGGCGGCCCTTGTCGGCTTCGAGCGAGATCATGGCACCCGATGGCTACTGAAAGGAAAACCATGTCGGGATTGTTCGGAGGCGGTGGTGCCTCAAAGCAAGCGCAGGCAGATGCGCAGAAGTCGCGGGATATCCAGCGTGTAGCGAATGAGCGGCAGCTGGCAAGTCTCAACAGCCAGAACAACGCGACTATGGCCGGGCAGACGCGCCGGGCCCCGCGCGGTCGCCGCCTCTTCGAGGGCGATGCCAAGCCGGGAGTGCTCGCCTGATGGAGTACAATGTCGGCTGGGCCAAGCGGAAATCTGATCAGATCTGGGGTGCGCGATCGGGCTGGTCGACTATGTACGATGAGGCCTACGATTATGCCGTACCTATGCGTCGCCCTGGTAGATCTGGGGCGATGAGCCGCGTCAACAGGCTCTTCGACATGACTGCCCCCATGTCTGCCATGTATTTCGCGGGCAATCTGCAGCGCGATTTGTTCCCGGCCGGGCAGCCGACGTTCGTCCTCGAGACTGGTCCGCTGGCGAAAATGGCAATCAAAGCCGATGAGGTGAAAGCCTGGAACCGCGAGCTTTCAAATATCTCGGAACTTATGCATCCATTCTTCCTTGCCGGTGATTGGGATACGGCTTTGCATGAGGCATGCATTGACCTTTCCGTAGGCACTGCTGCGATCCTGCCGGTGAAGGGAACTCCTGACAATCCGGTGCGCTTTGTCTGCTTGCCGTTCGACCAGTTGGCCCTTGGCGTTGATGCATATGGCAGCGTAAATTTTGTCAGCTGGAAGCAGGTTCTCACTATCGAGCAAGTCGCGGAGGCCTTTCCGAATGGCCGTTTTCCGGATGGCTGGTCGGACAAGCTGAAAAGCACTCCTAATGGCGATGTGACGCTTTACCAGGAGTGGTGGGCTGAAAGCCGTGGCTGGGGTTTCGGCGCTCGCATCGATAGCAGCCTGGACTGGATCACATGGGAGCGGACGCGCACGCAACCGATCGCCGTGCCGCGCTATTATCGCGTGCCAGGTGAGGCCTATGGGCGCGGCGTCATTCTGACGGCTCTGCCTTCGATCAAGACGGTGAACAAGGCGCAAGAGTTGGCGCTGAAATCAACTGCGATCTCGATGCTTGGGCTCTGGGGCTACCGTGCCGGTGGCACCTTCAATCCCAACACAGCCAAGCTCGCGCCTGGTGAATTCTGGCCTATGCAGTCAACTGGTGGTGTACTTGGCCCGGATGTGCAGCGGCTTGATACTGCCGGTGGTCGCATCGATGTCGGCAAAATGGTTATCGGTGATCTGCAAGCCCAGATTAAACAGGCCATGTTCGACACTCGTTTGCCGGAATACCAGGGCACGCCTCGCAGCGCTTCCGAAATGACCGCGCGGATGCAGCAAAAAATGCAGATCCATATCGGTGCATTCGGCCGTCTCGTGAATGAGCTCATGCCGATCATTGTGCCGCGTGTGGCCGAAATCCTGTTTGATTTCCGGATCCTTCCGCAGGTGGTGCAGTTCAATGATCTGCTTTTGACGGTCAAGGTTCGCAGCCCGATGCAGGCCGCGCTCAATGCCGATCGGCTGGCCGCCATCGCGAATTATCACGATATCGTTGTGTCGTTTGCGGGGCCTGAACGTGCCCGGCTCTATGCCGACATTGACAAGATCCTCGAGCGTGTCGCTGAAGGCCTGCAGATCGAAAAGGATCTGATCCCGGATGAGAACCGCCGGGCACAATTGCAGCAAGAGATTGACCAGGCGCAGCAACAGCAGCTCGCCGCGATCTTTGCGCAAAAGGCTGCTGCAGAAGCACCGAAGGCTATCGCCAATGCCGCGATGGCAGATCCAGCAATGAATGCACAAGGAATGGCAGCATGAGTGGTCCGTATGTACCAAGCCGCAGCGCTCAACCTCTCGATCTGCTTGAAAAACAGTCTGGCTGGGAAGGCCTCGAGGAGTTGCTTGTTCCGAAAGATCATCGTGAGGCGTTTCAGCCGGATGATCCGGTGGCCAAGTTTCTCTACGGCATGACGATGTACCCGGAAGGCCGGGAAGTGATCGAATGGCTCATGGATATCACGCTGCGCCAGCCGCTTCGTGTCACCGGCACCTCGATCGAGCAAACCGCCCTGCAGGCCGCCGTTCGGCAGGGGATTAATGGTGTTGGCGAGGCTGTGATGGCCGCGATCGTCAAGGGACGGCAACTTTCATCGAAGTAGGAGCAACAAGATGAAGCTGAACTTTCTCAGACTTTTGAACGAATTTCCGCGTGAACAGGATGGTGCCGGTGGCGGTGGTGGTGGCCAGCCGCCCGCGCCTGGTGGCGGTGGTGCGCCTGGTGATGGTGGCGGAGCTCCGGCTCCGGGAGCTCCGTCCGATCAGAACGGCGGTACGCCGCCGGGCGACAATGGCGCACCGCCGCCCTCGATCTAT
>CAMFIE010000009.1 GCA_945952315.1 uncultured Rhizobium sp.
CGCAAGTCGCTGAACGAAATCAAGGAAGTTCTCGCTTCCATGGGCCTGCACCTCGGCATGGAAGTGCCTGCATGGCCGCCCGAGAACATCGAAGATCTCGCCAAGCGTTACGAAGACCAGTATTAACCAGTTAGGGCAGGCCCGGCCTGCCGAGAAGGAGAGAAGCCATGCGCCACCAGAAAGCCGGCCGCAAGCTTAACCGTACTGCCAGCCACCGCAAGGCGATGTTCGCCAACATGGCTGCCTCGCTCATCCTGCATGAGCAGATCGTCACCACTCTGCCGAAGGCAAAGGAAATCCGCCCGATCGTGGAAAAGCTTGTCACGCTCGGCAAGCGCGGTGACCTGCATGCCCGTCGTCAGGCCATCTCGCAGGTTCGCGATGCCTCGATCGTTTCGAAGCTGTTCGACACGATTGCCTCGCGCTATGCAAACCGCAACGGCGGCTACCTGCGCATCATGAAGGCTGGTTTCCGCCACGGCGACAATGCCGCCATGGCTGTTGTCGAATTCGTTGATCGCGACGTCGATGCCAAGGGCGCAGCCGACAAGGCCCGCGTTGCTGCTGAAGCGGCCGAAGCTGCATAATCAGCTTCCCTTTACGGGAAATTCAAAAGGCCGGAGTGGAAACGCTCCGGCCTTTTTCATGTTCAAAACCTTTGTTGTAGATTGATCGGAAATACGGAACTGCTAAAAGAAGGGGGATTAGATCCATTTCATGCAGGTCGTTGAATGCCAAATTCTCTTTTCAATCCGGAAGGCAATATTCCCCATTTTTACGAGCAGGGGTTGGTGCCTGTTATCTTTTCCGAGCCCGCGGCGCGCATGGCGCGGCTGGTGGCCGCCCATCGCCCGCAGAACCTGCTGGAAACAGCGGCGGGCACAGGTATAGCGACACGGGCAATGCTTGAGCTCGGGCAGCCGGTTGCCAATTACACGGTGACGGATTTCAATCAGGCGGCGCTCGATATCGCCCGCGAAAAGGCCGGTACAGGCACGGGGCTCAGCTATCAGACCGCCGATGCGATGGACCTGCCATTCCCGACCGGCCAATTCGATACGTTGCTCTGCCAGTTCGGAATCATGCTGTTTCCAGACAAGCAGAAGGCCTATCAGGAGGCACGACGGGTGCTTTCGCTCGGCGGCCATTTCCTGTTCAGCGTCTGGGATGCCCATGCCCGCAATCCCTTTGCCGCCGTGCTCACACGCGAGATCGAGCGGTTTTTCGAGACGGATATTCCCCGGTTTTTCGACACACCCTATGGATACAATTCCGTCGATGTGATCCGCACGGCCTTGCAGGACAAAGGTTTCGGCGACATCCGCGCTCATGTGGTTCGTGCCCGGGTAAGCATTGATGATCCGCGCCGGTTCGCGGAGGGCTTTGTATTCGGCACGCAGTTCCGGGAGCAGATCAAGGCGCGGGGTGCCGATGCGACGGCCTTGCGGGACCGTATCGCCGATGCCTTCGTGAAGGAGTTGAACGGCGAGACGGCGCTCCAGTATATCCTGCTGGAAGCAACGGCAATCTGAACCGGCTGGCGCGCTGGCTATCTGGCACCTTGCAGCCTGCGCGCCTTTTTCGCCTGCAGCACCTGCGGACGCAATATGCGATAGGCCAGCAACAGGATCAGCAGGGCGATGTAGAGCATCTGTTGCGTACCGAGCACCTTGGTCGCCATGCTGTAATGCAGGGCGGCGAGGGCAGCGGCCGGATAAATCAGCTTGTGCAACAGGTTCCAGCGACTTCCCAGCCTTTTGATCGACCAGCTGTTTGACGTAACGGCAAGCGGTATCAGCAGCGTGAGGCCCAGCATGCCGAAGGTGATGAAGGGCCTTTTCAGCACATCCGCGACGATGGCGTTCAGCGCGAGCGTCTGATCCAGCACCGCATAGGTGAGAAAATGCATCACCGCATAATAGAAGGCGAGAAGGCCGAGTGCGCGGCGATAGCGCAGCCCGTTGAAAAGGTTGAAGTCCCGCAAAGGGGTGACCAGAAGTGTCAGCACCAGAAACCGAATGGTCCAGACACCGAGCGTGTGCTCGAAGGCTTTGACAGGATCGGCGCCAAGCTGATTTTGCACGCCGAGCCAGAAGGTCCAGAGCGCGGGGAAAAGCCCCAGCGCATAAAGACCCCAGATAAGGGCGGATTGCATTTTCGGCGAAAGCTTTGCAGCCATGTTCAGAAATTCACCTTGAGGTCCATGCCCTTGTAGAGATCGGCCACCTCATTGGCATAACCATTGAAGGGCAGCGTATCGACGCGCGCCGTGCCGAAGAAGCCGCCCGTGCCGATCCGTCGTTCGGTCGCCTGGCTCCAGCGCGGGTGATCCACCGCCGGGTTCACGTTGGAATAGAAGCCGTATTCGGAAGGATTGGCGATGTTCCATGTGGAGGGCGGCTGCTTGTCTGTCAGCGTGATCTTCACGATGGACTTGATGCCCTTGAAGCCATATTTCCACGGCACGACGAGCCGGATGGGCGCGCCATTCTGGTTCGGCAGGGTTTCGCCATAAAGACCGACGGCAAGCAGGGTCAGCGGATGCATGGCTTCATCCAGCCGTAGGCCTTCCACATAGGGCCAGGGCAGGGACTGGAACACACCGGACTGGCCGGGCATTTCCTCCGGCCGCACCACGCTTTCGAAGGCCACATATTTCGCCTCGCTCGTCGGTTCGACCGCATTCAGCAGCGCCGCCAGCGGAAACCCGTCCCACGGAATGACCATGCTCCAGGCTTCCACGCAGCGCATGCGGTAAATCCGCTCCTCGATCGGGAAGGTCTTCATCAGGTCCTCGAGGCCGAAGGTCTTCGGCTTGGCGACCATGCCGCCCACCTCGACCGTCCAGGGGGTTGGCTTGAATGCGCCGGATTTCGCCGCCGGATCATCCTTGCCGAGGCCGAATTCGTAGAAATTGTTATAGGTGGTCACGCTTTCCTTGGGTGTCAGCTCTTCGTCCACCTTGTAGGCGCTGGCCTTTGCGGCAAGCGGGCTGGCAAGGACGGGCGAGGCCGAAGCCGCGACAAGCCCGCCCGCTGCGAGACCGAGCAATTCGCGCCGCTTCAGATAAAACGAACGCGGTGTGATCTCGGAAGAGGGAATGCGAGGGGCTTTGTAGAGCGGCATGGCGGCACATCCTTTGGCGGCAGGTCATGAGAACAAACTGTCCTCTGCTTGTCTATACGAGGTCGAATGACCATTTGTTTCAGGGACGGGCCGGATTTTTGCGGGCGTACCGGTTTCGGCCTTGCTGATAGTGACAGGAGGCCGGGATTCCGCTAGGAGAAAGCCCGAAATCAAGACGTTTGACCCGGAAAGCCGAGGCTTTTCAGCCGCCGGAACTTTCCCTATCCGAGGATGAACCCATGCCCGCTTATCGTTCCAGAACCACGACCCACGGCCGCAACATGGCCGGTGCCCGCGGGTTGTGGCGTGCCACCGGCATGAAGGACAGCGATTTCGGCAAGCCGATCATCGCCGTCGTCAATTCCTTCACCCAGTTCGTCCCGGGCCATGTGCATCTGAAGGACCTCGGCCAGCTGGTCGCCCGCGAAATCGAGGCCGCCGGTGGCGTTGCCAAGGAATTCAACACCATTGCCGTGGATGACGGCATCGCCATGGGCCATGACGGCATGCTCTATTCGCTGCCCTCGCGTGAACTCATTGCCGACAGCGTGGAATACATGGTGAATGCCCATTGCGCCGATGCGATGGTGTGCATTTCCAACTGCGACAAGATCACGCCCGGCATGCTGATGGCTTCGCTCCGCCTCAACATCCCCACCATCTTCGTGTCCGGCGGCCCGATGGAAGCCGGAAAGGTGGTGCTGCATGGCAAGAAGCATGCGCTCGATCTGGTCGATGCCATGGTCGCCGCAGCCGATGACAATGTCTCCGATGAAGACGTGAAGGTAATCGAGCGTTCCGCTTGCCCCACCTGCGGTTCCTGCTCGGGCATGTTCACCGCCAATTCCATGAACTGTCTGACGGAAGCGCTCGGCCTTTCGCTGCCGGGCAATGGCTCCACGCTGGCGACCCATGCGGACCGCAAGGCGCTGTTCCTCGAAGCGGGCCGCCGCATTGTCGATCTTGCCCGCCGCTATTACGAGCAGGATGACCAGACGGCGCTGCCGCGCACTATTGCCGCCAAGCCCGCCTTTGAAAATGCGATGGCGCTGGATATCGCCATGGGCGGCTCGACCAATACGGTTCTGCATATTCTTGCCGCCGCCCATGAGGCGGAGGTGGATTTCACCATGGATGACATCGACCGCCTGTCGCGCAAGGTGCCGTGCCTCTGCAAGGTCGCGCCCGCAAAGAGCGATGTGCATATGGAAGACGTGCACCGTGCCGGCGGCATTCCCGCGATTCTGGGGGAACTCGGCCGCGCCGGTCTCCTGAACCTCGACCAGCCGACCGTGCATTCGGCGACGCTGGGCGAGGGGCTCTCCCGCTGGGATATCGCCGTCACCAACAGTCCGGAAGCGCAGAAGCTCTTCTCCGCGGCACCCGGTGGCATTCCCACGCAGGTCGCCTTCAGCCAGGAGGCACGCTGGGAAGATCTCGATACCGACCGCGAAAAGGGCGTGATCCGTGATGCGCAGCATCCCTTCTCCAAGGATGGTGGCCTTGCGGTTCTCACCGGCAATCTGGCGCTGGATGGCTGCATCGTGAAGACCGCCGGTGTGGATGAAAGCATCCTCAAGTTCTCCGGCCCGGCCCGCGTGTTCGAAAGCCAGGATGCCTCGGTCAAGGCGATCCTCTCCAACGAGATCAAGGCCGGTGACGTGGTCGTCATCCGCTATGAAGGGCCGAAGGGTGGTCCGGGCATGCAGGAAATGCTCTACCCGACCAGCTATCTGAAGTCGAAGGGGCTGGGCAAGGCCTGTGCGCTCATCACCGATGGCCGCTTCTCCGGCGGCACCTCCGGTCTCTCCATCGGCCATGTTTCGCCCGAGGCGGCCAATGGCGGCGTTATCGGTCTGGTGCAGGAAGGCGACATGATCGATATCGACATCCCGAACCGCACGATCAGCCTGCGTGTCAGCGAAGCCGAGCTTGAGGCGCGCCGCGCCGCCCAGAATGCGAAGGGCTGGCAGCCGGCCGAGCCGCGCAAGCGGCAGGTTTCCACCGCGCTGAAGGTCTACGCGGCCTTTGCCACCAGCGCCGACAAGGGCGCGGTGCGAGACCTCAGCCTGATGAAGTAAAGAGCGAAGGGGGCCATCCGGCCCCCTTTTCTTTGCCGCATTCCATGCCCATCTTCCGGCAGAAATCCAGAATGAGGGAATCACGATGGTTCTGTCCCGCACCTTGTTTGCCTGTCTCGCCCTGACGCTTGCCGCCCCGGCCTTTGCCGAGGATTCGGTGAAGACCGTGCCGAGCAGCGCGCTTGAAATGCAGCTCTCCTTTGCCCCGCTTGTGAAGCAGACATCTGGCTCGGTTGTGAATGTTTATGCCGAGCGCATCGTGCAGAAGCGGCAGATGATGTTCGATGATCCGTTCTTCGAACAGTTTTTCGGCCAGCGCATGCCAAACCGCACCGAAAAGCAATCCTCGCTCGGCTCCGGTGTGATTGCGACGGCTGATGGCATGGTGATCACCAACAATCACGTGATCGAAGGCGCCGATGACATCAAGGTCGCGCTGGCCGATGGCCGTGAATACCCGTGCGAACTGGTGATGAAGGATGAGCGGGTCGATCTCGCGGTGCTGAAGATCGATGCGAAGGAAACCTTTACGCCGCTTCCCCTCGGCGATTCCGACAAGGTCGAGGTGGGCGATCTGGTGCTGGCAATCGGCAATCCCTTCGGCGTTGGCCAGACGGTGACCTCCGGCATTGTCTCGGCACTCGCGCGCAATCAGGTGGTTCAGTCGGAATTCGGCTTCTTCATCCAGACGGACGCGGCGATCAATCCGGGTAATTCCGGCGGCGCGCTCACCAACATGAAGGGCGAGCTGATTGGCATCAACACGGCGATCTTCACCCGCGGTGGCGGCTCGAACGGCGTCGGTTTCGCGATCCCGGCCAATCTGGTCAAGGCGTTCCTGAAGGCGGCGGAAAGCGGTGCCTCCAGTTTCGAGCGGCCCTATATCGGCGCGACCTTCGAGCCGGTAACCTCTGAAGTGGCCGAAGCCTTGGGCTTGAAGCGTGCCCGCGGCGCATTGATCGTCAAGGTGCAGGAAGACGGCCCGGCGGCAGCGGCTGGCCTGAAGCCCGGCGAGGTTGTCACAGCCGTCAATGGTATCGAGGTGGAGCATCCGGATGCGCTCGGCTACCGCCTTGCAACCGCCGGTCTTGGCTCCACCGTCAAGCTGACGGTGCTGGACAGCGGCAAGGCAGGCGAGACGGAACTGACGCTCGCAGGCCCGCCGGAAACCCAGCCGCGCGACGAGCGGCTGATCAAGGGCAACAATCCGTTTGCCGGTGCCGTTGTTGCCAATCTCTCGCCGCGTCTTGCCGACGAGCTGCATATGTCTAGCGATCAGCAGGGTGTGGTGATCCTGAAGCTGCAGAACGGCTCGCCCGCTCAGGCGGTTGGTTTCCAGCCCAAGGATATCATCACCGCGCTGAATGGCTCCGAGGTCACGAGCAGCAAGGGCCTTCAGGTTCTTCTTGCCGACAATCAGGGTTTCTGGCAGGTGGAGATCAATCGCGGCGGCCAACGAATCCGGCAAATTTTCCGATGAGTGATCTCTTTGCTCCCCATGTGCCGGATGAGCTGGCAAACCGAAGGCCGCTGGCGGACAGGCTCCGCCCGGCTTCGCTTGCCGAAGTGTCCGGACAGGAGCATCTGACGGGCGAAGACGGCGTGCTGACGCGCATGATCGCCTCCGGCACACTTGGTTCGATGATCTTCTGGGGGCCGCCCGGCACGGGCAAGACCACGGTTGCCCGCCTGCTTTCCGGCGAGGCCGGCCTTGCTTTCGAGCAGATATCGGCGATCTTTTCCGGTGTTGCCGACCTCAAGAAGGTGTTTGAAACGGCCCGCGCCCGGCGCATGAATGGCCGCCAGACCCTGCTGTTTGTCGACGAGATCCATCGCTTCAACCGTGCCCAGCAGGACAGCTTCCTGCCGGTCATGGAAGACGGAACGGTGATCCTTGTCGGTGCCACGACGGAAAATCCGTCCTTCGAACTCAATGCCGCGCTTCTCTCCCGCGCAAGGGTGCTGACCTTCAAGCCGCATGACGAGACGAGCATCGAGCATCTCTTGTCCCGTGCTGAAGCGATGGAGGCGCGGCCGCTGCCGCTCGATCCGGAAGCCCGCGCCAGCCTGATCCGTATGGCCGATGGCGATGGCCGTGCCTCGCTGACACTGGCCGAAGAGGTCTGGCGTGCGGCCCGTCCGGGCGAAATCTTCGATACGGAGGGACTTGCCCGCATCGTGCAGCGCCGCGCGCCGGTCTATGACAAGGGGCAGGACGGCCACTACAATCTGATTTCCGCGCTGCATAAATCTGTGCGCGGCTCCGACCCCGATGCCGCACTCTACTATCTCTGCCGCATGTTCGATGCGGGCGAGGACCCGCTGTTCCTCGGTCGGCGGCTGGTGCGGATGGCGGTGGAAGATATCGGCCTTGCCGATCCGCAGGCGCTGGTCGTCTGCAATGCCGCCAAGGATGCCTATGATTTTCTCGGAAGCCCGGAGGGAGAACTGGCGCTGGCGCAGGCCTGCGTCTATCTCGCGACCGCCCCGAAATCCAACGGCGTCTATGTGGCCTACAAGAGCGCCATGCGCGCGGCCAAGGAAAATGGCTCGCTGCTGCCGCCGAAACACATTCTCAACGCCCCGACCAAGCTGATGAAGGGCGAGGGTTATGGCGATGGTTATCGCTATGACCATGACGAGCCGGATGCCTTTTCCGGGCAGGACTATTTCCCGGAAAAGATGGGCCGCCGCCAGTTCTATGATCCGCCCGAGCGCGGCTTCGAGCGGGAAATCCGCAAGCGTCTCGACTGGTGGGCAAAGCTGCGACGCGAGCGGAATGGTCAGTGATTTCAATGATCTCCCTGCCGGTCTTGAATCAATCCGGCAGGTGCCTGAATCAAAATATCAGCCCGGAAAGACCTTGCGGCAGATGCGTTCCAGAAACAGCGGCAGGTCACGGAAGGCGTAAGGGGCGTGGGCACGCTCCAGCCTTTGATGATATTCGCGTCCCCATGGGCCGATATTGACGGTCGGGAAGGCGAGGGTATCGGCGGGCGGGCGATCGACCATCGCAGGATGGGCGGTGTTTGCCGCCACCACTTCCACCGCGGCCGCATCCGGCCTGTGGCCAAGGAAGCTCATATCCGAAATGCCGGTGAAGATCGGGCGATAGCGGATCGCGACATGCATTTCCGCGCGCGCTGCCTCGATGGCCTGTGAGAAATCAGCACCCGCGGCCGTGGTCTCGTCCAGCCGCGTTGGCGGGTAATGCAGGCCGGCAAAGCCCGCAATCACCAGGGGGCCGGAGAGGCGCGCCTCGGCAAGCAGGTGCTCGGTCAGCTCGCGGCTGATCGCGAGCGGATTGCTGCTTCCGGAAAGCGCTTCGGCACGGGCGGCGAAACGCGCCTCTGCATCCGCGCCCCCGGCGGCGAAGACGCGGGCTTTCAGCTCGGAAAAGGTGATCACGAAACCATCGTCGATACTGGCCTTTTCCGTGCCCGTCAGCGCGGCGAAGCTCTCGGCATGGGCCGAAAGGCTCGCGGTCGCCCATTCCATTGCTTCCTGCAGAATGCCGGTGAAGCGGGAAAATAGCCGCTCTGACCCCATGGCATGAAAAAGCCAGTTGAAGGCGAGCCAGACGGCATCCGGCGTGGTGACATCATAGCCCGCGCGGAAATCCCGTCCTTCGAGACAAATCGGCGGCGGCGAGACTTC
The DNA here is from genome assembly GCA_945952315.1 of uncultured Rhizobium sp. Taxonomy (GTDB): domain Bacteria; phylum Pseudomonadota; class Alphaproteobacteria; order Rhizobiales; family Rhizobiaceae; genus Gellertiella. The sequence continues at coordinate 8,865 of CAMFIE010000009.1, forward strand.
GCCATCGCCGGTATCGCAAAGGGCGGGGTTTGCCTCCAGCCGCCGCACGATCTCGGCGGCGATCAGATGGGCGCTCACCCCTTCGAACGGATAGCTGGCATGGGAAGGCTGGCCGACCACATAGGCGAAGGGCAGAAGCTTGCCGATGGTGCCGCGATAGATCGCGCGGCCATCGCTGCCATCGCCCTGATCGCTGGTGGAATCGAGATTGATCGCGCCCGCGATCTCGAGATCCCATTCGCGCATCAGCGCGGGCAGCTGGTTGCGGAACGAGCGCATGCCGCGCGAATTGCGCTCTTCATCCGGCGTGGCGACAAAGAGGATATTGCCGGTGAAACTGGCATCCGCCGCCAGATGCTCAAGCACGGCAAGACCGGCAGCGAGCCCTGCCTTCATATCCAGCAACCCGCGCCCCGGCACGAAGTCGCCTGTTTCGAAATCGGCGAGCGCCTTTTCCTCCTGCGCGGAAAGCGGGCGGGAGCGCAGGTCTTTCAGCAGGGCGTCGAGAAGCGGCTCGGGCTTGCAGGCAAGCGGCGCAAGCTCGCGGAAATTCGCAACCGGCACCGTATCATAGTGACCGGCCATCAGCAGAAGCCTGCGGTTATCGCCCGCAGAGCGGCCGCGCAGCAGGGCCACCACATTCTGCGTGCCATCATGGCTCGGCAGCAGGCGCACGCGCTCGGGATGGTCACGAAACGCGGGCAGACCGCGCAGATAGTGCGCCAGGCGCGGGCCGAACTCCACTTCACCCGGCGTGCCCGTCTCGCTCTGCCATTCCGTCATCATGATGGAAAGCGAGCGGCAACGTGCTTCAGGGTCAAAAGGCGAGGGTGAGGTGGATTTTGGCATCGGCAGGGCTCCGTCCGAAACAGATTCGTCCCACCATAGGCTGCCAAGTGCTGGCCGCAACAGGCGGAGGCGGCCTCTTCATCCGGAATTTTGTAACCGGGACAATGAAAAGGCGCGCCGGGGCAGGGCCGCTCCGGCGCGCGGATCAATCAGGCGAAAACGGCTTCCTTGCCGAACTGCTTCACCAGCAGATAGTAAAGGCTGACGCGATACTTGCTGCGGTTCGAGCGGCCATACTTCTCGATTGCCGCATCCAGACCCTTTTCGAGGTCCGGGCCATCCTTGAGGCCGAGCTTCTTGACGAGGAAGTTGTTGCGCACGCGGGCCAGTTCTTCCGGGTCCGTGCTGGAAACAGTCGAGGCGTCCGCCTTGTAGATCGACGGGCCGCAGGCCTTGGCAATCTCCTTCAGCAGGGCGGGATCGGCATCCACGCCGCACTTTTCCTTCAGATCAGCGGTGTATTTCGCAAGCAGATTGTCAAGTTCACTCATTGCCGTCATTCTCCTGTTCGACGTCATGTCCCCGGATGCCGGGAAGCTGGGAGAGGCGGACTCATCCCGCCGCAAGCTCCGCTTCGCTTATGAAATATAACAATACGTCAACAAGTTGTCATCCATATCTCAGGACACGGAATCCAAAGTTGAAGAAACTGCGGAACGGTCGAGACGGCGCATCGCGACGCGATACCAGAGGATGACGGCCGTCATGCCGAGCGTGAAGGCAGGTGCGCTCAGCACCCAGACGGCTTTTACCCAGTCCGGCGACTGGCTGTAATAGCTGATGATCGAAAAACCGCATTCCATGGCGCGCCCCCTTGGCGTTGATCGCCACCAGAGCCGATCTCTGGCGGCCAGGGGAGCTAAGAAAACCGCACACATACGGCCGTTGCTGCCTTTAGGCTTTCGCCCTGGACATACGCAGCAACCTCCCCGGCCTTATGAGGCAGGTGAGTGCATTTTAAGCACGGGTTCGCATTCCCCGGAAGAGGGGTCCACGCACCGATGTGTGAGGGGTTTCTCAGGCCCCCGAACAGGATTTTGCCTGTTCGGGGTCTAATATAAGGGGATTTGGATGAAATGGGAAGCGGAAACATGGTTATGCCGCGGTGAGTAATAAATAGCGGACTGCAAGCGCAATAGCGCGCGGTACAGGTTTGTCTTTGCGAAAATCGGCTACCTGTCTTCGGGAGATGCCAAGCGCATTCGCCATTCCGTCCAGAGAGAACCCAAGATTGTCCATGGCTTCACGGAACTGGGTGTTGCTGAATTCGACGCCAGGCAACCTGTAAATCCAAACTGCTGAAATTTCTATTTCGCCTGGCCATTCCAACGCATTTCCGTCTTCATTCACCGACAGTTGCGCAAAAAGGGAATCATCCTTGCGCAAAGGAATGAAGATACGCCGACTTTCTAATACGGGCGCAAGATCGACAATGCGGCTTTCTCCGGTTTTGAACTCCACTCGTATCAGCCGCCTCTGAAGCGGTTCTGCCCGAATAATTCGCGGAAGGGACACCCCTACCGAAATTAGTTCATCGTGCGTTGAGACGTTTCCAAGCATGTTCCAACTTGTCCCTGTTCGTCTGAACCAGTGCCCACTCTACCAGAGCATCATAGTTCCGGCGGGTGATCCGGCCCTGTAGTACCGATAAATCCGATAAGCGGATCAAGGCCTCATGATCAGCCGCCGTCGCATGAAAATGGGGTGGATGATGATCATCTGCATACATCTGTAATTTCAGCTTACCAATGATGGCGATAGTCGGCATCTAGTTCCTGACATAGATATAGTGCATATGGCGCACTTTTGGAAGGGGTGTAGGTTACCGCTCAGACGACTGACGGGCTTTTCTGCTAGTGAGGATATACGTGTTTTCTATTCATCTCAGTTTGACCGGGGGATTAGATTTCGATTGCCCATCGCCTTTTATCGATAGCGTTCAAGTTGAGAGCTCACATCAATGTCCACCAATGTCTGTCTTTTGTGCAGTGGTCCAGCAACGATTGACCATCTACTGAATCCTAATTTCATTTTGGAAGAAAATGTCCTTATAATTGGAAATTGAATATCTCTCCCTGAAAATGAAGATGATATAGAAATCATTCCATTTTCGTAGATAATAGCTCCTTTTACATCTTTTCCGACTGCATAAAATGCTGAAATTTCATCAACTTCGACATCAAAATCTGTCGTAACTACTCCTCTATAAACTTCGTTGCTGGTTACTTGATAGGATTTGTATTTTTGATTGCCATCTAAATGAATGCCAACCGGCGGTGAATCGATCGCACTAATGAGAATGAAATTTGAATCAGGATGCAGATTGATAATTAGAGCGGTTGTCGCCACCTCTGCTGCTGCCGCTGCGTGAATCTGTTGAATGCTGAGCATGTGACTACCTTTCGAATTGATTTAAAGAATAATGTTCATGATATGTTCCTATCACTCTTCCGGCCCGGAGTAATCCGGGCCGGTCGCATTCACTTCCAGATTTTTTCAGCTGCACCCACTCGTCGCACCACACGTATCGCACTTTTCGCAGGTGCCGTTGCGGACCATCGTGAAGTTCTGGCACTCGGAGCACATGTTGCCCGTGTAGCCCTGCATGATGGAGCGGGCGCGGCGTTCGGCTTCCACCTTCTTGGCTTCCGTCTTGGCCGATGCCGCGTCGGCGGCGGCCTTGTCGGAGAAGAGGGCGGTTGCGGACTGCTGCTCTTCGCCTGCGACGTCTTCGTCGGCCATTTCCTCGGCAAATTCAGCGGCGCGCTCTTCGTAATCCCGCTTGAAGGACACCACTTCCGAGGTGGAGATGGCGATTGCGGGTTCGAGCTTGCGGGCGGCAGAGCCTGCAAAGGCGGTGATGTTGGCCGTCGACGAGGCCTTGGCCGGCGCGGCGGTTGCCGCACCCTTCGCGTCACCCATCGGCATGTGGCCGGAGACGAGCGTCGGCTTGTGGCCACGGGTCCAGCCGGTCGAGACCAGATTGGTCTTGCCTTCCTGAATGCCCTTGCCAAGCGCGGTATTGCCGAAATCCGACGTATCCACATGCGCCAGATCGTGGCGGCCGAGATAGGAAACGGCAAGTTCGCGGAACACGTAGTCGAGGATCGACGTCGCATTCTTGATCGCGTCGTTGCCCTGCACCATGCCGGCCGGTTCGAACTTGGTGAAGGTGAAGGCCTCCACATATTCTTCCAGCGGCACGCCATATTGCAGGCCGAGCGAGATCGCGATGGCGAAGTTGTTCATCATAGCACGGAAGGCGGCCCCTTCCTTGTGCATGTCGATGAAGATTTCGCCGAGGCGGCCATCGCCGAATTCGCCGGTGCGGAGGTAAACCTTGTGACCGCCGACGACGGCCTTCTGGGTATAGCCCTGGCGGCGGTTCGGCAGCTTGTCGCGGCCATGCACCACCTTCTCGATCACCCGTTCGATGATCTTTTCGGTGACGGTGACGGCCTGCGCGGCCACCGGCTGCTGCAGGAATTCCTCCATCTGGTCCTCGTTGTCCTCGTCCTCGATGAGGGAGGCATTGAGCGGCTGGGAGAGCTTCGAGCCGTCGCGATAAAGCGCATTGGCCTTCAGACCCAGCTTCCAGGAGAGCATGTAGGCGCTCTTGCAATCCTCGACGGTCGCGTCATTGGGCATGTTGATCGTCTTGGAGATCGCACCCGAGATGAAGGGCTGGGCCGCCGCCATCATGCGGATATGGCTCTCCACCGAGAGATAGCGCTTGCCGATCTTGCCGCAGGGGTTTGCGCAATCGAAGACGGGCAGATGCTCGGCCTTCAGATGCGGTGCGCCTTCCAGCGTCATCGCGCCGCAGACATGGATGTTCGCAGCCTCGATGTCCTTCTTCGAAAAGCCCATGTGATCCAGAAGGTTGAAGTCCATCTGGCCGAGCTGCTCGTCGGAAACCTTCAGAACGTCCTTCAGGAAATCGGCACCGAGCGTCCACTGGTTGAAGACGAACTTGATGTCGAAGGCCTGCTTTAGCGCGCCATTGACGCCATCGATCTTGTCGGCGGTAAAGCCCTTGGCCCGCAGCGTCGACGGGTTGACGCCGGGAGCCTGGTTGAGATTGCCATGGCCGACCGCATAGGCCTCGATCTCGGCGATCTGGCTTTCGCTGTAGCCCAGCGTGCGCAGCGCTTCCGGAACGGCACGGTTGATGATCTTGAAGTAGCCGCCACCGGCGAGCTTCTTGAACTTCACAAGCGCGAAATCCGGTTCGATGCCGGTCGTGTCGCAATCCATGACGAGGCCGATCGTGCCGGTGGGCGCAATCACGGTCGTCTGGGCATTGCGGTAGCCGTGCTTTTCGCCAAGCTCCAGCGCCTTGTCCCAGGCAGCCTTTGCATGGGTGATGAGATCCTGATCCGGGCATTCGCCATGCACCAGCGGCACGGGATTGACGGCGAGCGCCTCGTAACCCCCGGCTTCGCCATAGGCGGCGCGGCGGTGGTTGCGCATCACGCGCAGCATGTTGTCACGGTTCGGGGCAAAGCTCGGGAAGGTGCCGAGCTTGGCAGCCATTTCCGCCGAGGTGGCATAGGAAACGCCGGTCATGATCGCCGTCAGCGCGCCGCCGATCGCGCGGCCTTCCGTCGAGTCATAGGGAATGCCGGACGACATCAGCAGGCCGCCGATATTGGCATAGCCGAGGCCGAGCGTGCGGTATTCGTAGGAAAGTTCCGCAATCTGCTTCGACGGGAACTGTGCCATCATCACCGAGATTTCGAGAACGATGGTCCAGAGCCGCACGGCATGCTCGTAATCGCCGATATTGATGCGCTTGGTCGCCGCATCCTTGAACTGAAGCAGGTTCAGCGAGGCAAGGTTGCAGGCCGTGTCATCCAGGAACATGTATTCCGAGCACGGGTTCGAGGCGCGGATCGGGCCTGCGGCCGGGCAGGTGTGCCAGTCGTTCATCGTCGTGTTGAAGTGCAGACCCGGATCGGCAGAGGCCCATGCGGCATAGGAAATGCTTTCCCACAGGTCGCGCGCCTTCAGCGTCTTCATCACCTTGCCATCCTTGCGGGCGGTCAGGTGCCAGTCGCCGTCATTTTCGACAGCGCGCAGGAAATCGTCCTTGATCGAGACGGAATTGTTGGAGTTCTGGCCGGAGACGGTCAGATAGGCTTCCGAATCCCAGTCCGTGTCATAGGTCTTGAATTCCATCGACTTGTAGCCCTGGCGGGCGAACTGGATCACGCGCTGGATATAGTTTTCCGGCACCTGATCCTTCTTGGCGGCGCGGATCTCACGCTTCAGCGCCGGGTTCTTCGATGCATCGAAGCAATCGTCATTGTCGGCCTCGCAGTTCACGCAGGCCTTCATGATGGCCTTCAGATGCTTGGCGACAACCTTGGAGCCGGTCACGAGAGCGGCAACCTTCTGCTCTTCCTTGACCTTCCAGTTGATGTAGTCCTCGATATCCGGATGGTCGATATCGACCACAACCATCTTCGCCGCACGGCGGGTGGTGCCACCGGACTTGATCGCGCCAGCAGCGCGGTCGCCGATCTTCAGGAAGCTCATCAGGCCGGAGGAGCGGCCGCCGCCCGACAGCTTCTCGCCTTCGCCGCGCAGGTAGGAGAAGTTGGAGCCGGTGCCGGAGCCATATTTGAACAGGCGCGCTTCCCGCACCCACAGATCCATGATGCCGCCCTCGTTCACGAGGTCGTCTTCCACGGACTGGATGAAGCAGGCATGCGGCTGCGGATGTTCATAGGCCGACTTCGACTTCACCAGCTTGCCAGTGAAGGGATCGACATAGAAATGGCCCTGGCCGGGGCCATCGATGCCATAGGCCCAGTGCAGGCCGGTGTTGAACCATTGCGGGCTGTTCGGGGCCACGCGCTGGGTGGCGAGCATGTAGGCAAGCTCGTCGCGGAAGGCGAGGGCGTCTTCTTCGGAGGCGAAATAGCCGCCCTTCCAGCCCCAGTAGGTCCAGGTTCCGGCCAGACGGTCGAAGACCTGACGTGCATCGGTTTCAGAGCCGAAATGCTCTTCCTTCGGCAGATCGGCCAGCGCTGCCTTGTCTGCTTCGGAGCGCCACAGCCAGGAGGGAACGGAATTTTCCTCGACCTTCTTCAGGCGGGCAGGGACGCCAGCCTTGCGGAAATACTTCTGTGCCAGAATGTCTGCCGCGACCTGGCTGAACTGTTCCGGCACATCGATATCGGCCAGACGGAAGACGATGGAGCCATCCGGATTCTTGATCTCGGAAGTCGCCTTGCGGAAGGGAATGTCCGCGTAGGGAGATTGGCCTGCCTTGGTAAAACGCCGTTCAATGCGCATCGTTATCCGTCCTTCATTGTCTTTGCGCCTTCCTCGAAAAGGCGCGCGAATATCTGTTTCCCGCCCGCTGTGCCGCGAGCCAGAGTGCTGTCCCTGATAAGGTGGGTTGCTTGAAGCGACCCTTTATCTTGTGGAGATCATAACCCGCAAACACTAAATATAGTGTTTAACAGATTTTTTGCTACCCAGTAATTTCCCTCATGTCACCCCATTGACAGCGGGCGTCTCAGGCCCTGCAAGACACAAGAAGGGAGCGTACTTCCGCCTTCATCATGAAAGGGAAGAACCGCTTGCGCTTCGCTTGTGAGGTCCTTGAACCGGCCTCGTTACCTCCGGTCCAGTCGCCGCCGCAACATGGTTTCATTAACTTTGAAACCGCTGATTCCGTCAAGCACTGGTTCTTGATGGTTTCTTAACCACAATATCTTGTGGCCTTCACTGTGGAAAACGGGGGATAATAAAGTTTGCCCGGAAAATCAAAAACTTGGCGGCGCATAATTTGTCATGAAGGCGCTCCGGACGCCGCAAAACGACCCCGATGAAGGCAAATTGCGACGATCAATTGTGAAAAAAATATGACCGGGCATGACGGCAAACCGGGCTTGACAGGCGATTTGCTCAGTCTTCGCTTGTGTCCGTTAGAAATATACACGCGGAGATAATTGTATTCCACGCATTCCTCATTGAACATGTGCCTCAATACGGATCAGCTACAAGATATAGTGGATCGGAATGCATTGATCATGCGTGAGGCGCAACGCGCATTGACTTCGGCTGCGTTGCGCTTATCAATAGGCACAATTATTCATTTGTATAACAAGAGGAGCCACCGATGCGTGATCCCCGTCACTCCATCCTGTTCGAACCCGTGAAGATCGGCCCAAAGCTGGCGCGCAACCGTTTCTATCAGGTGCCGCATTGCAATGGCATGGGCCACCGCGAGCCGTCCGCCCTTGCGGGCATGCGCGGCATGAAGGCAAAGGGCGGCTGGGCGGTGATCTGCACGGAAGAGGTGGAAATCCATCCCTCCAGCGAAGTGGCGCCGTCCATCGAAGGCCGCATCTGGGAGGACCGCGATCTCTTCGCGCATGAGCGGGTGGTGAACGCGATCCATGAGGGCGGCGCGCTTGCGGGCATCGAGCTTGTGTTCAACGGGCCGCGCACGAACACCGCCTCGCGTCTGCCGCCGCTGGGCTTGAATTCGATGCCGGTTGCCTCCGAATGGCTGGAGCCGCTGCAGGGCAGGGCGATGGACCGGGAGGATTTCCGCGCGCTTCGCCGCTGGCATCGCAACGCGGCCTTGCGGGCGCGCAAGGCGGGCTATGACCTTATCTATGTCTATGCAGGCCACGGCCTGACGCTGACCCAGCAGCTTCTTTCCCGCGCCACGAATGATCGCACGGATGAATATGGCGGCAGTCTCGAAAACCGCGTGCGGCTGATCCGCGAGCTTCTGGAGGAAACCCGCGATGCGGTCGGTGCCGATTGCGCGGTGCCGATGCGCATGGCGGTGGAGGAAAGCCAGCTGGAGCTGGGGCTCGAAAAGGCCGAGATCGAGGATATTGTCGGCATGCTCGCCGAACTGCCGGACCTCTGGGATTTCTGCATGGGCTCCTGGTCTCGCGACAGCCGAACCGCCCGCTTTTCCGCTGAAGGCTTTCAGGAGCCTTTCGTCAAGGGTCTGAAGCGGCTGACGACAAAGCCCGTGGTGGGTGTGGGCCGCTTCACCTCGCCGGATGCGATGGTGGAACAGATCCGCTCCGGCACACTGGATTTCATCGGTGCGGCCCGGCCATCGATTGCCGATCCCTTCCTGCCGAAGAAGATCGAGGAGGGGCACTACGACGACCTGCGCGAATGCATCGGCTGCAATATATGTGTGGCCGGTGACATGCAGAGCGTGCCGCTGCGCTGCACCCAGAACCCGACCATGGGCGAGGAATGGCGGCGCGGCTGGCATCCGGAAGTGATCCAGCCGAAGAAGCGCGATGCGCGTGTGCTGATCGTCGGCGCTGGCCCTGCCGGGCTTGAGGCCGCCCATCAGCTCGGCAAGCGCGGCTACGAAGTGGCCCTGACCGACAGCCGCAACACGCTGGGCGGCCGTGTTTCCCGCGAAAGCCGTCTTCCGGGGCTTGGCACCTGGCAGCGGGTCGCTGATTACCGCCTCGGGCAGATCGCGAAGCTCGACCACGTCGAAACCTATCCGGCAAGCACGATGACGGCCGATGACGTGCTGGCCTTCGGCGCAACACATGTGGCGATTGCAACGGGCGCCAGATACCGCGCCGATGCCCGCGGCCGGGCGCATCCGCGCGGGCTGATGATCAGCGAAGGCGCAAGCGTCCTTACGCCGGATGACATTTTCGATGGCGTCCAGCTTTCCGGGCAGGTTGTGGTCTATGATGACGAGCACTATGCGCTGGGCAGCGCCATTGCCGAGAAACTGGCGGGCGAGGGATGTTCGGTTACTCTCGTCACCCCGGCTCCGCTCGTCTCCTACTGGAATCAGCTCAATCTGGAACAGGGGTTCATCGAGCGGCGGCTGGTGGAAAAGGGTGTGCGGATCATCGCGCGCGCGACCGCCACGGAAATTGTCGCTGGCAGATTTTCGGCACAGGATGATGTCACCGGTGCAAGGCTGGATATTTCTGCTGACCAAGTCGTCGTTCTTGCCAGCCGCGAGCCGCAGCTGGGCCTGATCAACGCGTTGAAGGAGCGGCAGGCCGAATGGGCCGATGCCGGTCTTGAAAGCGTGACGCTGATCGGAGACGCCCACAATCCCGGCATGATCGTGCATGCCACCTATGCCGGTCATCGCTACGCCCGCGAGCTGGATGAACCGATGGACGCCGATGCGGTGCCCTTCCTCAGGGATATGCCGCGCTAGGCCGGATACGATTTTTTGCAGGTGGCGGAATGGCGCCTTGCCGCCGCCCCCTGCAAATGTAACGCAACAGAAACCATCTCCGCCCGCTTCCTGTTAAGCACAGCAACGGGAAATCCCGTGGATTTCGCGTATCAGGGCAATTTTCCGAAACAACGCGGCAAGCTATCTGCTTCTTTTCATCAATATTTAATTAGATGATTCGACATTTCTCACATCCGAACAACGGGTCTGGGGAGAAAATATAATGGTCGAAATCAACCGCAATGAGTTCAACAGCTTCGTCGACAAGATCTCTGGCGAGCATTGGAACAGCACCACGATTACCGTCAATATCGATGGTCTGAAAAACAATCTGGGACAGTATAATGCCGCGATCGATGCGCTGAAAATCTGGTCCACATCGACGGGCCTCAAGTTCCAGTACGTGCATGACAATTCCGCCAACATCACCATCGACAACAACTACGGTGGTGCCTTCACAAACCACTATACGGTTCCGGGGACTGATACGTTGGCGGGTGCCTATATCAATATTTCGGAGTACTGGAACACCAATGCCCCTCCGGGAACCGATCCCTGGGCAAAGGGCTATTACGGCCTGCAAACCTTCATCCACGAAATCGGCCATGCGCTGGGGCTCGAGCATCCCGGCACCTACAATGGCGGCAGCCCGAACTATTATACAAGCCGGGGCGCCGATATCGATACGTTCCAGTATTCGGTCATGTCCTATTTCTGGCAGGGCTATAACCCGCAGAACCATGCCAGCAACCTGTGGCTCACCGGGCCGATGATGGCCGATATCGAGGCGATCAAGAAGCTCTATGGTCATCTTGACGTCAACACCGGCAATACGGTCTACGGCCTCGGCGAAACCGTGTTTGGCGGCTGGACGGATATCGGCAAGCACCAGTATTCGACCTATACCATCTATGATACCGGCGGCCGTGACCTGCTGGATTACAGTGATGTCTATGTCGGCCGCGAAATGTGGGATGGCACGCAGTTCAACGTGATCGATCTCCGCGAAGGCCATTTCTCCGATGTCGGCGGCTGGATCGGCAATGTGTCTATTGCGCTGGATACGGTCATTGAAGACGTCAAGGGCAGCCAGGTGATGGATATCATCCGTGGCAATGATGCGGATAACAGCATCTATGGCATGGATGGCGATGACAAACTCTATGGCGGCTATGGCAATGACACCGTCTATGGCGGCTACGGCAATGACTACATGGAAGGTAATGACGGCAACGATACGCTCGATGGTGGCCTCGGCTATGACGAGATGTATGGCGGCGATGGCAATGACACGCTGCGCGGCGGTACCGATGACGACCATCTCGAAGGTTCAGGCGGCAATGACGTGCTCGATGGCGGCACCGGTGCCGACTACATGGAAGGCGGCAGTGGCGGCGACGATTATTATGTCGATACGCTCGGCGATGTGGTTTTCGAATATGACGACGGCACGGTCGGCAACAACGATGTGGTGCGCGCCGCCTCGGAATGGGCAACCTATTACCGGGTGATGAACGCCGGGGCTAAGACCGACCGCGTGCTTTCCACCGTGGATTACACGCTGGGTGACAATGTCGAGGGCCTGAAGCTGATCGGTGCCGGCAACCAGAACGGCACCGGCAACAGCGAGAACAACACGATCATCGGCAATGGTGCCAATAACGTTCTGAAGGGCATGGATGGCTCTGATTACATCTCAGCCGGTGGCGGTTCCGATACGCTGGAGGGCGGCAATGGCGATGACTGGCTGGATGGCGGCTATGGCCGCGATATCCTGACGGGCGGTTCGGGCAATGATGCCTTCGTCTTTGGCGTCGGCTTTTCGCAGACGGCACCGGGCCGGGGCGCAAGCTGGAGCTACATCAATGCTTCGTCGGACATCGTCAAGGACTTCGTCCATGCGGAAGATGTGATCGTGCTCAGCCACACAGGCTTTGCCGCGCTGAATGCAGGTGCAAGGCTCAACGCCAGCGCCTTCACGCTCGGAACAGGCGCCGCCAACCAAGATACCCGCGTGATCTATGACCAGAACACCGGCAAGCTTTGGTACGATGCCGATGGCACCGGCCGCGGCTTCGACAAGGTGCTGATCGCGACCTTCGAAAACAAGGCGGCCATCGATATCAACGACTTCCTGCTCGTCGCCTGATCATCCGCACGCTTCCTGCAAAAACATGATCCCCCGCCAGTGGCGGGGGATTTCTGTTATCGGCCATTGTTGCGCCAGATGCAGTGCTACGAAAGGCCTTCGACCAAATCAGCTTCAATTCGCTCGACCCTTTGTCTTGGACTAGTCCATCGTCGGTTCTTGCCATTCGTTCTTCAGTCCATTCTTGAATAGCAACTGTTTATTAACGGTATCAGGCGCGAGCCCATTTCTGGGCTCCGTCCGGGCGAACAGGAGTTTTGAGTATGGCTACATTTAATGACTTAGCCGGCGGACTTATTGGGGGTAACCTCGGCGGTTTGATAAATTCGGGCGGCACCCTGATCGGGGATGACGGTAACAATACGCTCGACGGCGGACCTGGAGCCAATACCATGCAGGGTGGTGCTGGAAATGATACCTATTACGTCGATAACACGGGCGACAAGGTGATCGAGTTATGGCGTGGCGGCACGGACACCGTATTCTCCAAAGTGAACTATACACTCGGCCAGTATGTTGAAAACCTGACGCTTGAGGGGGCAACGGCCATTTTTGGCACGGGCAATGATCTGGCAAATACGATTATCGGCAATGATATAGGCAACCAGCTGTCAGGAATGGATGGCGAAGACCTGTTGAAGGGCATGGGCGGTGATGACACGCTGAGCGGCGGCGATGGTGCTGATATCCTGGAGGGGGGCGACGGGAATGACACGCTTTATGGCTATTACCCCATCGCCTTTGAGAAATTAGCTGATGATTTTGATATCGATACCCTGAGAGGCGGGAAGGGTAATGATATATACTACCTCTCGGAATCCGTGACTGATAATGTTCAGGAAAATCCTGATGAGGGCCTGGATACGCTCCGCTCCATGACGCATGTACTGGCGACACCGCCGAATGTCGAGGACGTCGAGCTCATCGGTTTCCGGGAGCAAAATGCGGTTGGCAACCAGCTCGACAACCGGCTGGTCGGAAACAGGTTTTACAATAGGCTCGATGGCCAGGACGGTGCCGATACGCTTGATGGTGGCCGGGATGGTTTTGCGGATACACTGATCGGTGGCAATGGCAACGACACCTATCTGATCTCCGAGAAGGAGGAGATCGTTGAAAAGGCCGGCGGCGGCATCGACACAGTCTATTTTGCACCGGATGGCCGAATACTCACTCGCCTTGACAGCCTCTCCTTCACGCTCCCCGACAATGTAGAGAATATTGTCCTCAAAGGTACGGCTGAGATTGCTACCGGCAATGCGGAAGGCAATCTCATGACCGGGAACGACCTTGCCAACCAACTATTCGAAATGGGGGGCAATGACACCCTAGACGGCGGCCTCGGTGCTGACCGGATGGAAGGCGGGCAGGGCGATGACACCTATTTTGTTGACAATGCCGGTGACAAAGTCATCGAAAGCGCAAACCAGGGCCTGGATACAGTCCGGTCACGGGTAAATTACACGCTTTCCGATAATGTCGAAAACCTGATTCTCGAAGGGGACGCTACTCAGGGCACGGGAAATGGCCTCTCGAATACAATCCGTGGCGGACAGGGCAAGGATACCTTGTTTGGACTTGGCGGGGACGACGTTCTTGACGGCGGTTCAGGCGCAGATACCCTTTACGGGGGCAGCGGGAATGACATCTACGAGGTAGACAATCTCTATGACCGGGTATTTGAAAATATCAACGAGGGCACCGATGAAGTTCGCTTTGGTGTCTACATGGGTTCCCTGGAAAGGCTCGCAGACAATGTGGAAAACATCACGTTGTTGAATTGGAGCCTGAACGCCACGGGCAACGGGCTTGATAACCGCATAGTCGGCAATGCCCTGCCAAACATCCTGACCGGCGGTGACGGCAATGACTGGCTGGACGGAGGCGGCGGTATTGACTCGCTGATCGGTGGTCGTGGAGACGATGTCTACGTAGTGGACAATAGCGCAGAGGCACCTCGCGAATATGACGGGGAGGGCGTGGATACCGTCCGAAGTTCCGTTACCTTTTTCCTGGCGGACAATTTTGAAAATCTGGTGCTTACCGGCAATGAATCGATCAACGGTTATGGCAATGGGTTGAATAACAATATCACGGGCAATGATGCAGCCAATACACTGGTTGGCGGCGGGGGAAATGATGTGCTGGATGGTGGAAAGGGGGCGGACCTAATGGGTGGTGGCCTTGGTTCCGACCGGTACTATGTGGACAATGCCGGGGATCGGGTACTGGAAGATGCCGTAGAAAAACCCGACGCCATCGCTCGCATCGATCAGGAGAGGCCGGACTGGCTCGGAAACTACCAGAGCATCCTCGGTCTCAACGCCTATGACTGGGTGTTCTCGACGATAAACTATACGTTGTCTGATACATCCAATATCGAGGTTTTGGCGCTGCGCGGCAAAGCAAACATCAATGCTACCGGCAACAATCTGGACAATGGCATTACGGGCAACGGAGGCGACAACATCCTGAAAGGGCTCGGTGGCAACGATGCGCTATGGGGCGGTGCCGGTGCCGACAGACTTGAAGGCGGTGAAGGGGACGACTGGTTGGACGGTGGCTATGGTCATGATGTGCTGATCGGCGGTGCCGGGCGTGATGTCTTTGACTTTGGTGAAAATTTCCCCATCGATCCCGTCACCCGAAAGGTTACTGGAAACATGCTTTCTGACAGCCATGATATCGTAATGGATTTTGTCCATGGCGAAGACAAAATTGCTCTGTCGATGAAGACATTTGCTGCTTTTTCCGGACTGCGGCCCGGGGATGGCATTTCAACCGGTCATTTGCGGATTGTGACTTCGACTGACAAATGGGACCTGTCTTTTTCGGCGGACACTGACGATTTTCTGATCTACGACCGTTATAGCGGCAAGCTCTGGTACGACGCGAACGGAAATGCATCGGTTACAGACGAAGCTGGTCAGTGGAGCGGGAAACGGTTGATTGCAACCTTTGTTGATCCCGACGGCCGTCATCCGCAGTCACTCGACTATACCGATTTCATGCTGGTCGCGTGATCTGGAGACTAGACCCCTGCCGCAAGGGCGGCGGGGGATTTCTGTTGTCCGGTAGGGAGGTACTCAGCCGCGGGTGCCCTTGGCGATCGGCTCCTGATAGGTGAAGCCCATGTCCCAGGGGAAATAGATCCAGGTATCCTGGCTGACTTCGGTCACGAATGTATCGATGGTCGGAACGCCCTTCGGCTTGGCGTAAACGCAGGCGAAATGGGCCTTGGGCAGCATGGCGCGCACTTCTGCGGCGGTCTTGCCGGTATCGGTCAGGTCATCGACCACCAGCACGCCTTCGCCGCCATTGACGGTGAGATCGGCGGAAATGCCCTTCAGCACACTCATTTCGCCCTGATTGACATAGTCATGGTAGGACGCGATGCAGACGGTTTCGATCAGGCGGATGTTCAGTTCGCGCGAAATGATCGCCGCCGGAACGAGGCCGCCGCGGGTGATGCAGACGATGGCCCGGAACTCCTGGCCAACACCCGCCAGCCGCCAGGCAAGCGCGCGGGCATCACGGTGAAACTGGTCCCAGGAGACGGGAAAGGCTTTATCAGGAAGCGACATGGCAGACCCTTGAGCTTGGCAGATTTCGATTGCCGGAAATAACGGATTTTCGATCCGTTTGGCAAGAAAGGGCAGGGCCAAAGCGGTGGCTGCGAGCGCTTATGCACCATAAAAGACGGGGCTGTCGCCAGCCCCGCGGTAAAGTTCAGGCGTCGAAGGTTCAGCGTGACATCAGCGTCAGCGCCGTCATGCTGTCCAGCACAGTCCGGGTCACGCCGCCGAACAGCAGTTCGCGCAGGCGGCTCTTGCTGAAGGCGCCCATCACCAGAAGATCGATGCCACTGTCAGAGAGCCGGTTTTCCAGCACGGTCGCGGGCGAAAGGCCTTCGCTCGGCACGGTCACCACTTCGGCCTTCACGCCATGGCGGGCAAGGGTGGTTGCAAGCTCGGCGCCCACAAGCTCCACGCTCTGGTTGCCCTTCGCCTGCGGATCGACGGTGAAGACTTCCACATTCTGCGCCTGTTTCAGGAAAGGCAGGGCATCGAAGACCGCACGGGTTGCCTCGCGCGTGCCGTTCCAGCCGACAAGAATGCGCTTGATCGGCTTTGCCTCGCCGAAAATATAGGGCACGAGCAGAACCGGGCGGCCGCTCTCGAACAGGCATTGCTCGATATCACTGTCATCGCTGGCATAGGACGGGTCCGATTGCGCGGTGATGATCAGATCGGCGCACCGCAGCGTATCGGTGGCGTTTGCCGAACCGTAACCGGACATGGAAACGAAGTTGCGCCATTCGCCGGAGACGGCATCCAGCCGGATTGCTTCGTCGAAAACCGCTTTCAGCTCAAGCGTCTGCGCATGGGCAGCATCCTGCATGGCCTGAATGGAGGCCGGGTCGGGCATGGCCATCGGCGCGGCCATGGGGGCCACGGAAATCTGCTCCACATGCAGACCCACCAGATGGGCATCATGCCTGCGGGCCAGATCGGTCGCGCATTTCATCACCGCACGAGCGTTCTTCTCGTTCGACAGAACGCAGACAATGGTTTTGTAGGTCATGGCGGTTTCCTCGTATGGTTTGAGCACGGGCGGCATTCGGGCCGAAGCGGAAAAGCCGTGCTGTCTCACTCAATGCGGAAAGGGCTGGGCCGGTTGCCTCACCCCTTCGCTTCCATGCAAAGAATACACCTCGCGTGCCGGACAGGATTGATTTCAATCAATAAACAAGCCCTATTCCGACAGGCTGCCTACACGAAATCTGCTAGGCCTCCATGATCACACCGGTTGCCTGCTTGGTCTGGCGAATTCGCTCGATCATCTCTTCCACGGCCTGTGAAGCAGCATCACAGAGCTGCGGATCGCGGGCACGGATGACGATTTCGGTCGAGAAGGTCGTCCCGTCATAGCGCGGATAGGAGCCGATGGAGGTCTCCTTGTGCGCGGCCTGCACCTCGCCCAGCGCGGTGCCGATATCACCCTCGCCAAACGGACTTTTCACGGCACGCGAATGAATGGTTGCACCGGTCCGAAGCGTCGGCACAACCGCTTCCACCATTGCTATGAAGACCTGCGGAACGCCCGCCATGACATGCACGTTTTCCACGATGAAGCCCGGCGCGGTGGAAACGGGATTGGGAATATGGACAGCACCACGCGGCATGCGCGCCATGCGCCGCCGCGCCTCGGTGAATTCAAGGCCGCGCTTCGCATGCATGTCACCGAGCAGGGACAAGGCCTTCTCGTCATGTTCGCAGGGAAGCCCGAACGCCTTGGCAACCGCATCTGCCGTAATATCATCGTGCGTTGGACCGATGCCCCCGGATGTGAAGACATAATCGTAGCGCGTCCGCAGTGCATTCAGCGCCTCGACAATCGCCTCTTCATCATCGGCGACGATGCGGACCTCCTTGAGATCGATGCCGGTGGCGGTGAGCACGCTTGCGAGATGGCCGATATTCCTGTCGCGCGTGCGGCCGGACAGAAGCTCGTCACCGATCGCCAGAATGGCAGCCGTTACAATGGTTTGGTTCTCAAGCGGGGAAGCGGGCATTGGGGGCTCTCTTTCGGAATTCTGAGGTCAATCTAGTGCCCGGTCCGCCATTTGCAATGCATCGCAACGCAAGGCAGACATGAGCAGAAGCAATAGGCAAGTTCACTCCCGTTGAACAGTGCGTTCCTGCCAGAGAGCTTTCACCACGCGGGGGGCTGCCATAGATGTGCATGCGAACAACGGTCTGCCGTCCTTCTTTTTTCAGGCCGCTGCTGAACCCGATTTACTCCAAGGAGAATACCGATGGCAAAAGTCCTCGTTCTTTATCATTCGGCCTATGGCCATGTCGAAGCCATGGCCTACGCGGTCGCAGAAGGTGCAAAGGAAGCCGGTGCGGACGTGACCGTGAAGCGCGTGCCGGAAACGGTGCCGGAAGACGTGGCCCGCGCCTCGCATTTCAAGCTTGATCAGGCCGCCGCCATCGCAACGCCGGACGAACTTGCCAACTATGACGCCATCATCTTCGGTGCCGGCACCCGCTACGGCACTGTGGCCTCGCAGATGCGCTCCTTCATCGACCAGACCGGTGGTCTGTGGGCAAAGGGCGCGCTGGTAGGCAAGGTCGGCTCGGTCTTCACCTCGTCTGCGACCCAGCATGGTGGTCAGGAAAGCACCATCCTCGGCTTCATTCCGACGCTTCTGCATCACGGCATGGTCGTTGTCGGTCTGCCCTATGCCTATCAGGGCCAGATGACCATGGATGAAATCTCGGGCGGCTCGCCCTACGGTGCCTCCACCATCACCGGCGGCGACGGCTCGCGTCAGCCTTCGGCCAACGAACTGGCCGGTGCCCGCTTCCAGGGCGCCCATGTTGCCAAGATCGCCGCAAAGCTCGGCTGATTAATCCAGCCTTAATTACAGAAACGCGCTGCCGGTAACGGCGGCGCGTTTTTTCTTTGTGAAGACCGCCGCAAACAGCAAGGCCGGTGCAGGGCAGCCTGCACCGGCCTTTTTTTCCGATGACCCGTGGCGATGTTGATCGCCACGGTTTTGTTCATTCGAGACCTTATTGCTGGTCCACAAGGCAATCCTGCGTGCCATCGCCGCACGGATCATCTGCCGGTGCCTGCTGCTGCTCTTCCGGAGCCGGTTCTTCGGCCTGCGGTTCGGGCTGCGGCTCGGGAGCCGGTTCTTCCGCCTGCGGTTCCGGTTCAGGGGCAGGTTCTTCGGCCTGCGGCGCTGGAGCAGGCTCTTCCACCTGCGGTTCCGGTTCCGGGGCAGGTTCTTCGGCTTGCGGCTCGGGAGCCGGTTCCTCGACCTGCGGTTCAGGCTCAGGTGCGGGCTCTTCCACCTGCGGCTCTTCCGGCGCGGGTTCTTCGGCCTGCGGCTCATCCGGAGCCGGTTCTTCCGCCTGCGGCTCTTCCGGCGCGGGTTCGTCAACCTGCGGCTCTTCCGGTGCGGACTGATCCATCTGCTGCTGCTCTTCAGCAGGCGCGGTGTCCGGCGCCGGTTCTTCCGTCTGCGGTTCTTCTGCCGGTGTTGCTTCTTCCGGAGCGGGGGCTACGTCCTGCTGCGAGCCATCCGCAGACGGGTCAACAGTGGTGTTATCCTGTTCCGGGGCAGGCGCATCGGTGTTTGCCCCATCCGAATTCTCGCCACTCGGCGATGTGCCATCGGCAGACGGATCGGTGCCTTCGCTGCTTGGCGCTGCAGTCGGGTCAGTCTGCGTTCCATCACTCGTAGCGCCGGAGCCATCAGTAGTCGCGCCGGAGCCGTCAGAGGTGCCACTGGTGCCATCGCCCGCGGCGGCTCCGCTCGTATCCTGCTGACCGGCCGCAGCCGGATCCGCGCCATCCAGACCTGCGGCCGTCGGATCTTCCTGAAGGGCCTGAAATGAAGCCGCCATCGGGGCCGCATCCGGGCTGGTCTGCTCTATGAAGCTTTCCGGTGCCGGTCCGGTATCGGTAACCTGAAGCTGGTCTACTTCCGGATTGGGCGTATCGGCTGCACTCGTGATTGTTGCGCTTTTTGCCGCGACCTGTGCGTTGGCCTGATCAATATTGGTTATGTAGGTGTTGTTGACGATATTCGTCTGATTGATCGTGACGTCGTAGTTTTCATATGTATTGATATAGGTCGTCTCGAAGCGATTGTATTCGCGCGAATTCATGCCGAATGAATAGTCGTCATAATAGTCCACGGGCTGGTCGAAATAGTTCCAGCTGTAGTCGTTATAATAGGTGGTGTATTCCGTATAGGAGTAACCGACCTCGGCTGAAAAATACGTGAAGCTGTCCGTATAGTAGACCACATCACCCGGGTGATAGACCACGATGTAATCGTAATAGCCGGTGTAGATGCCGAAAACTTCCGCAAGAATGATCGTGGCGAGCCACTGGTTCGCCAGGGAGCGGTTCGCTTCTTCGGCAAGCGCCAGGCGTCGCTCCATTTCAGCGATTTCCCAGGCTGCGCGCGCATCCCGGGCGCGCTGGCGCTTCAGCGCGGCAAGCTGGCTGCGCATGGAGCTGATGCGGCGGGCATTTGCCACCGCCTTGTCGCGGCTCGCCCCTGTCTTGCTGCCGGGCGAGCGCTTGAGATAGTCTTTCCAGAGCTTGGAAAGGGTAAGAACCGGCGTCTGGACACCCTTGTCCTTGATGCCGGAAAGGCGCCAGGCATTTTCCAGACGCGCAACGGCGGTGGACGCCTTTGGCAGGGCTTTGGCGAGCGCCTTGTTGTTTTTCTTCAAGGTGGCGGATTTGACCGCCTTGAGGGCCTTGGCGGCTTCCATCATCGCCTTGACCAGCGGGGCAGAGCGGACCCGGTCGCGGGCAGGGGTCTTTTTCAGGCGCTGTGTCAGCAGCACCAGAGACTGCTCCATCTTCGCCATCAACTGCGAAGCCGTCAGCTTCGTGACCTTTTTCGGCTGTGCGGCGATGGCTTCCGGAATGTATATGCCATCGAAATGCGCACGGAATGAGAGCGGCGTCAGCGCCAGAGAAGCACTGATGGCCACGGATGATGCCAGTTTGAGAAGGCGCAGATAGGGTCGCAATTCGGTATCCTCGATCCTTGAATGAGAGACACTTCAACGGACCGGAGGGTTGCACGCGCAGCTACACTGTCTCCCACAGCCAGACGCTGCCTGCAGACATGCCTTCCCGGATTTTCGGCCAGTCCCCCACAGACCGTTGAAATTAAGGGGTACGCTATAACAGTGACCTAAACTTCGCAAACACTGTTGAAACGCCTCTCGCGGCAATTTTGGTTCAATCGCTGCTTTTGGACGGCAATCGCACTCCCACAATTTCCACATTCAGGCGTTGTGTGCCTTTGCATCCGCCGCTTTGTATCGCAGGGAGAGTGTAACTATTGCCAGGATCAACTGGTGCGGACGACGGGGGTCGAACCCGTATAGCCTATGGCCGAGGGATTTTAAGTCCCTTGCGTCTACCAGTTTCGCCACGTCCGCATATTGGTTCAGTCAGGCCTCAGGCTCTACCTGCGCCTTTGGTGTTTTGCAAGACGTTCATCCGGTTATGCAAAACCTGCCCGGTCTGCGTCCTCAACACGTTCAAAGCCCGAGATATCCGTGTACTGCTTTCAAGACGCGTGGTTCGAATTGGCTGGCATCCGTTTCTCCGGCCAGACTTGCCGCATCGGCCATACCCCGCGTCAGGGCCACAAGATCGCGTGCGGCAACATCCGGTTGATGGATGCCGTGACGGCTCAATGCTTCGGCAACGATCTCCACGATGCGTTTCTTCAGGATCCGGGTTTCGTCATTGAGCGGCAGAATGGCTTCTGCATATTCCAGGCCTGCAGCGAGCCGTGGCCGCTGGAACTGATGATGAAGCGCAGCCCGTACAAAGCCGATGACGAGTTCTCGAAGGTCGGCGCCGTTGTCTGTTGCCGCGACCTGTTCCAGCATGATGATCAGCTCCTGCCGCTTGCGCCGGATGAGCGCTGCAAGGAGAGCCTCTTTTCCCGGGAAATACTGATACAGGCTGCCGATGCTGATCCCGGCCGTTGCGGCAACCGCATTTGTGGTGAGCGCGCCAAGCCCGCCGGTTTCCAGAATGCGAGCCACCGCTTCCAGAATTATGTCCACAGTGGCGGCCGAGCGGCCCTGACGCGGGGTTTTGCGGGCATCAAGGCCCTTTGAGGTTCCAGCCATGAAATGCGAGTTTCAAACGTGAGCAATTGCTCGCATCATGTCACCCGATATCAATCCGCTCAAGGGATTTCAGGATATGGGCCTGCCATTGCCGCCGCTGACCTTGTTTCTTCATCTTCGGGCATTGCCTGCCTGGCTGGCGCTTTCGCGTTCCGAACGGCACAGGATAGGCGCCGAAGCCATCGGCCATGCGCTTGCCGATACAGGCGTCACCTACCGTCATTTCGACGCGGAGGCGTTCAGCGCCGCCTGTTCCGATATCGCAGTGCTTGAAGCCGCTGATCATGGCGGCTTGAACCGGGTGATGGAGCGGCTCCGCGACAGTGCGATATTTGCCCGACCCTATTTCGAGCTCGTTTCAATTATACCGGCGATGGAAGACGGTTTTCGCCATTTTGAGCAGGAAGAGGCCCGATCATGAAGATTGATGGTGCCCATGCGCTCGTGACGGGCGGAACCGCGGGCATAGGCCAGCAGATTGCCTGGCAGCTCGCGGCAGCCGGTGCGACGGTCATCATCGTCGGTCGAAATCGCAGTGCGGCTGAAGAAACGATTGCGGCCTGTCCGGATCGGATTGTCTGGATGGAGGCGGACCTCACCCGGCCGGAAGCGCAGGACGCTCTCGTCCGCGACGTCCATGACCGCTGGCCAGCACTGTCCATCCTCGTCAACAATGCGGGCCTGCAGGTGAACCTGCCGCCCGTTGGCATCGGTGACGGGGGACTGATGTCATCGTTCCGGAGCGAAATCGAGCTGAATGTCTCGGCAACGGTTGCACTGTCCTTCGGCCTGATGCCGCTTTTGGCGAATCAGCGGGAGTCTGCGATCGTGAACATCTCTTCCGGCCTTGCGATAGCGCCAAAGCGGACCGCCCCGGTTTATTGCGCAACAAAGGCCGCGGTTTCGAGCTTCAGTCGCGCCTTGCGCTACAGGTGCGAGGATGCAGGCACCGGCATCACGGTGATCGATGTTCTGATGCCGCTCGTCGATACCGCCATGACGAAAGGACGCGGAACCGGGAAAATCTCGCCTCAAACGGCTGCGTCAGCGGTTATAAAGGCAATCGAGCGCAACCAGCCCGTTTTGCATGTCGGCAAGGTCCGCCTGTTGAACATGATTGCCCGGGTTTTTCCGGGCGTTGCCGGGCGCATCCTGCGTAATGGATGAATGGATGGCCGAGGCGGCTATTCAGCCGCCTCGGCCGTTGCGGTCATCATGGGCGCTTCGACATGGGCATCGGCGATGCTCTTCACGAGCGTTACGATCTGGGCCCGGATATTCGGGTCGGTGATCTTGCTGAAGGCGCGGTTGAGGGTAAGACCTTCCTTCGTCGAGACGAAATCCTGCAACGTGCGGGCTCCATCCAGCATGGTCGGATTGGAAACACCCTCGCCAAGGGAATCACCATCCTGCTCGAAGAAATAGCCGGGCGTTACACCCAGCACTTCGGCAATCTTCATCAGGCGGCTTGCGCCGATGCGATTGGTGCCTTTTTCGTATTTCTGAACCTGCTGGAAGGCCACGCCGATCTGATCCGCGAGCCGTTCCTGGCTCATGCCGATCAGACGGCGGCGCAGCTTAACGCGAGATCCCACATGGTGGTCTACGGAACCGGGCGAACGCTTCAAACTCACTGCTAGCTCCTGTTGTTGGCCATGCCTCGGGAGGGAGGATTGGCAGAAAATACAATTATGGGTGTTGTCTGCTCTCGCTTCATTTCGAGCCGTTTTGGCTAAATGTCAAGCTGCGAAAGTGCCCCGAAAAAACGCGGCAAGTGCCTTCGAAATAAGCATTTATCAGCTTTTCAGCGCATTTCAATTTTTGGGGTGATTTCGTTAACCTGATGGTAACACTTTCGCGACCCAGAACGACTAAGTTGCGCAGCGAGCTAAACCATGGGTTGAGTATTAATCATAAAAATTTTTTTTGAAAAGTTGCGCCATTTTTGGGCCGTTCGTTCAAAAGCGCGAGGGTGGTATATCCTGCAGATTGACTTTGACAGGCATAGTCTCAAGAGTACCGGCACTTTCCCTGTTCTGGAGGTTACCGGTCGATGCGCGCCTTGACCCGACTGTCGGCTCTGCTGCTGCTTTCGCTTGCCCATTTCACACCCGCAGCCGCTGCCGAGACCCGGTCGGTTGTGACCGTCGAGAACAGCGATTATTTCGGCTTCGATCTGCGCACGGTGCAGAATGTCAGCCTGGATGATTGCAAGCAGGTCTGCATCGATGACCAGAAGTGCAAGGCCTTCACCTACAATCCGAAGGTGAAGTGGTGCTTCCTCAAGTCCGATTACAAGAAGCTCAACGCCTTTGCCGGTGCCGTTGCGGGTCGCATTGTGGTTGCAGCGGAAGAGCCAGCCCAGCCGCAGGAGCCGGATCTGGGCGCGGCGCCCAAGCTTTCTTTCCTCTCCGCGCAATATCTGGCCGACCAGCGCTATTTCATCGGCAATATGCCGGTCGGGGATGGCCAGACGGACCGCACGCAGGAGGACCTTCTTTCCGAAGGCCGGGCAGGGGCCGCAACCGCGACCCCGGAAGTGACCTTCAGCTTTTACAATGCCGCTTTGTCCATCGGTTCGGATGACCCGTCGCTCTGGCTCGAAGGTGCAAGTGCCGGTCTGAAGGTTGCGGGCGATACCAATGCGTCTGCGCAGGCCGCCTATATGGCATTCGAGGGCTACAAGCTCACCCGCACCGCCAGCCAGCGGGCCGATGCGCTTGCGATCTTCGCACAGGCGCTCTCACAGGCCGAAAACTACCGCCCGGCGCTGGAGGCCTACAAGGCGAGCCTCAAGATCGTCGATTCGAAAACGGTTCGCGCCGCCTTTGACGATCTGCTGAGCCGCCAGGGTTTCCGCGTCACCGGCAATACGGTCGACAATGACAGCGCAACGCCGCGCGCCTGCGTTCAGTTCTCTGAAGCGCTGGTGAAAACCGGCGTCGACTATACGTCCTTCGTGCAGCTCGACGGCAAGGCGCCGGAAGCGCTCGAAGCCAAGGACAACCAGATCTGCGTGGAAGCGCTGGAACACGGCAAGCGCTACAAGCTGACGCTACGCGCCGGCCTGCCCTCCAGCGTGAATGAGAACCTCCCGGCCGCCGTCAATCTGGATGTCTATGTGCAGGACCGGGGCGCGATGGTGCGCTTTACGGGAGAAAACTTCGTGCTGCCGGGCACCGCCCGTCGCGGCATTCCGATTGTCTCGGTCAATACGGACAAGGCGGACCTCAAGCTCTATCGCGTCGGTGACCGCAACCTCACGCAGCTTCTCGCCAATTCGCAGTTCCTCTCGCAGGTGGATGGCTACACGGCCGATGCACTTGAAAACCAGATCGGCCAGAAGGTCTGGGAGGGCTCGATCGATATTTCCACCGAGCTCAACAAGGAAGTGGTCACCAGCTTCCCGGTGGATGAGGCACTGCCGACCCGCAAGCCCGGTGTCTATGCGCTCACCGCCCGCGCGAGCAATTCACGGATGGAAGAGTGGGATGCCCGCTCCACCCAGTGGTTCGTTGTCTCGGATATCGGCCTTTCAACTTATACCGGCACCGATGGCCTGAATGTCTTTGCCCGCTCGCTTGGCACGGCAAAGCCTCTCGCAGGTGTCGAACTGCAATTGCTGGCGAAGAACAATGAAGTGCTCGGCACCGCAAAGACCGACGATCAGGGCCGCGCCCATTTTGATCCCGGCCTGTCGCGCGGCACGGCAGGCTCCACGCCCGCAATGATCACCGCCAGCAATGGCGCGGATGATTACGTGTTCCTCGATCTCACCCGCGCCGGTTTCGATCTGTCGGATCGCGGCGTGACGGGGCGCACTGCCCCCGGTGCCGTAGACGTGTTTGCCTATACCGAGCGCGGCATCTATCGCCCGGGCGAAACCGTGCATGCCACCGCGCTTGCCCGCGATATCGCCTCGCAGGCCGTTGATAATCTGCCGCTCACCTTCATCTTCAATCGCCCGGATGGTGTGGAAGCCCGCCGCATCGTCAGCACCCAAAGCAGCCTTGGCGGCCATGCGGTGGATTTTGACGTGCAGGACAATGTGATGCGCGGCACCTGGACCATGCAGGTGTTCACGGATCCGAAGCTGCCCGCAATCGCGGAAAAGACGTTCCTTGTCGATGATTTCGTGCCGGATCGCACCGAGTTCGACATGACGACCGATGCAAGGCAGCTTGCGCTTGGCGAACCGGTCGCGGTCAACATTGATGGTCGCTATCTCTATGGCGCACCGGCTGCAGGGCTTTCGCTCGAAGGCGATCTGGTGCTGAAGACGACCCGCACTGCGGATGCATTCCCGAAATATCTCTTCGGTCTGGAAGACGAGGAGGCCGATGACAGCCAGAACCGCACGACGCTGGAAGACCTTCCGACGCTCGATGAAAACGGCAAGGCCGTGGTCGAGGTATCTGCTGCAGAACTGCCGTCGACCACGCGACTGATCAATGCCGAGATCACGCTGCGCATGCGGGAAGGCGGCGGTCGCGCGGTTGAGCGCAATCTCACCCTGCCGGTGAAAGCGGAAACCACGATGATCGGCATCAAGCCGGAATTCGATGGTGAAGTGGCTGAAAATGCGGCCGCGAATTTCAACGTGATCGCCGTGTCGCCGGAGGGTGACAAGGTGGCAAAGAGCGGCCTTCTCTGGCGTCTGCTGAAGATCGAGCGCGATTACCAGTGGTATCGCGATGGCTCGACCTGGAAATACGAGCCGATCAATTCCTCCAAGAAGGTGGAAGAAGGCAAGGTGGACGTCACCACGGATGGCGGCAAGATTTCGGTGCCGACAAGCTGGGGACGCTACCGCCTTGAAGTGGAATCGCCCGATGGCGATGGCACGATCTCCAGCGTCGAGTTCGATGCGGGCTGGTATGTCGCGGCAAGCTCCACGGAAACCCCGGATGGCCTCGAAATCGCGCTCGACAAGGAAAACTATGCGCCGGGCGAAACCGCCCACCTGAAAATCTCGCCGCGCTATGCGGGCGAGGTGCTGGTCAATGTCGGCACGGAAAGCCTGCTTTATTCGGCGAGCCAGACGGTCGCAAAGGAAGGCGGCGTGATCGATATTCCGGTCAGTGCCGACTGGGGTGCCGGCACCTATGTCACTGCGACGCTCTTCCGTCCCGGCGATGCACAGGAAAGCCGCATGCCGATGCGTGCCATTGGCATCAAGTGGCTCGGCATCAACCCGGGTGACCGCGCCTTGTCCGTAAAGCTTCAGGCTCCGGAAAAGATGCTGCCGCGCCAGACGCTGACCATTCCGGTTGAAGTGGCGGGCGCTGGCGTGGGCGAGGAAGCCTTTGTCACGGTTGCGGCGGTCGATGTCGGCATCCTGAACCTCACGGCTTACGAGGCGCCGGACCCGAATGGCTGGTATTTCGGCCAGCGGATGCTCGGTCTTGAAGTTCGCGATCTTTACGGTCGCCTGATCGATGGCTCGCTCGGCACGACCGGCAAGCTGCGCACCGGTGGCGACGGCGGCGAAACGGCCCTGATGGGCAAGCCGCCGACCGAAAAGCTGGTGGCCTTCTTCTCCGGCCCGGTGAAGCTTGATGCTTCCGGCAAGGCGATGGTCAGCTTCGATATTCCGCAGTTCAATGGCACGGCCCGCGTCATGGCGGTTGCCTGGACGAAATCGGGCGTCGGCCATGCCGAGCAGGATGTGATCATCCGTGATCCGGTGGTGCTGACGGCCTCCGTCCCGCAGTTCCTCGCGCCGGGCGACGAAAGCCGCCTGCATCTCGAGATTACCAATACCGATGCACCGGCGGGCGATTACCAGCTGGCGCTGGAGCCGAATGCGGCTCTTGATCTCGGTGGCAAGACCGCGGAAACCGTGAAGCTCGACGTGGGCGGCAAGCTCGCGCTCGATCTGCCGGTCAAGGCGGTGCAGCCGGGCGCAGGTGAATTGTCGCTGCGCCTGACGAACAGCGGTGATGTGGATGTGGGCCAGACCATTCCGGTCACGGTTCGCTCCGGACAGTTGCCGATCACCACCCGCCGCCCGATCGAGATCGGCGCCGGTTCGAAGCTGACGGTGGATGCGAACCTTCTGGCGGACAGCGTTCTGCCGGGCTCTTCGGTGTCCATCAATGTCAGCCGTGCACCGGAGTTCGACATCCCGGCCATGCTCTCGATGCTTGACCGCTATCCCTATGGATGCGCCGAGCAGACCACCAGCCGCGCGCTGCCGCTGCTTTATCTCAGCGAACTTGGCCCGGCCGCTGGCGAGACCGAGGATCCGAAGATCAAGGAGCGGGTTCAGGATGCGATCTATCGCGTGCTGTCCTACCAGAGCTCGTCCGGAAGCTTCGGCCTCTGGGGCCCGGGCTATGGCGACCTCTGGCTCGACGCCTATGTCACCGACTTCCTGACGCGGGCCCGCGAACTGAACTATGTGGTTCCGGATGATGCGATGGCGCAGGCGCTGTCCAATCTGCAGAACTCCGCCTTCTATGACGACAATGTCAAGGATCGCGGCAACGAGATGGCCTATGCCATGTATGTGCTGGCCCGCAATCGCCGTGCGGCGATCAGCGACCTGCGCTACTATGCGGATACGAAGATTGGCGATTTCGCGACCCCGCTCGCGAAGGCGCATGTGGCAGCGGCCCTGTCACTCTATGGCGACCAGACCCGCTCGGCCCGCATTTTCGATGACGCGCTGAAGATGGCCTCGACCTCGAATGTCGATATCGCCCGTTCGGACTACGGTTCGGCGGTGCGCGACGGTGCAGCGATCCTGACACTTGCGGCGGAAAGCCGTCCGCAGGCCTCGATCATCCCGGCCATGGCCAAGCTGACGGCCAAGCAGTGGAGCGCGACCACCTGGACCAGCACACAGGAGCAGAGCTGGATGCTGCTCGCCGCCCGCTCGATCCGCGAGGGCGACAAGGACCTGGCGCTGGATGTGAACGGCACGGCCACGACCGGCGGCTATTCCAGCCGCATGAGCGGAGACGAGCTGATCAGCCAGCCGGTGACGATCACCAACAACAGCGGCGATCCGCTGACGGCGATGGTCACAACCATTGCCGCTCCGAAGGAGCCGCTGCCGGCTGGTGGCGAGGGCTTCACCATCGAGCGCGCCACCTACACGCTGGATGGTGAGGAAGCCAACATCACCGAGGCGCAGCAGAACGAGCGCTACGTGGTCGTGTTGACGGTGACGCCCGCAAACCAGTTTGCGCAGCGCATTCTGGTGACGGACATGCTGCCTGCCGGTGTCACCATCGACAATCCGAGCATCGTCTCCAGCGCCCAGCTCTCGAACTTCGACTGGATCGGGGAGGTCTCTCCGGCCCATACGGAATTCCGCAGCGACCGCTTCGTGGCCGCCTTTGACCGCGCGGCAGGGGATACGAGCGCGATCACGGTTGCCTATGTCGTGCGTGCCGTCACACCGGGCAAATACGATTATCCGGCGGCAGTGGTGGAAGACATGTATCGTCCGCAGTTCTCCGCCCGCACGGCAACAGGCCGCATGGAGGTGGTTGCGGCACAATAAGGACGCCGGGAAACGGCACATCCAAGGGCACGCGTATCATGGGCCTCGCACGCAAGATCGGCATCGGCTTCGGCCTTGCCATCATCGTCACCGCCGCCGTCGGCTTCGGGCTCGACGCGGCGGACCGTGCCTTTCCGCCACCTATAGAAGCGGCGCGCGTGGTGTCCGCAGAGGTGCAGGACCGGGACGGCAATCTGCTGCGTGCCTTCGCGACCCCCGGCGGCACCTGGCGGCTGAGGGCCACCGTAAAGGATGTCGATCCGCAATTCCTGCGCATGCTGATCGCCTATGAGGACCAGCGGTTTTACGATCACGGCGGGGTTGATCCGCTGGCGCTTTTGCGTGCGGCCGGGCAATTCGTTACCCATGGACGGATTGTTTCGGGCGGTTCGACCCTTTCCATGCAGGTGGCGCGACTGATCGAGCCGCGCGACGAGCGGTCGATCCTCACCAAGCTTCGCCAGATCGCCCGCGCGATCCAGATCGAGCGGCGGCTTTCGAAAGAGGAAATCCTCGATCTCTATCTCCAGCACGCCCCCTATGGCGGCAATATCGAAGGGGTGCGGGCGGCAAGCCTTGCCTATTTCGGCAAGGAGCCACACCATCTTTCGGTCGGTGAAAGCGCGCTGCTCGTGGCCTTGCCGCAATTGCCGGAAGCCCGCAGGCCGGACCGGCATCCGAAGGAGGCCGCCGCCTCGCGCGACCGCGTGCTGAAGCGGCTTGCGGTGGAAGCGGTGATCGGCGACGGCGAATATGACCGTGCGCAGATCATGCCGCTGCCGCAAAAGCGCATGCAGCTTCCTTTCCTTGCCGCCCATCTTGCTGAAGCCGCGCTGCGCAAGCAGCCGGGGCAGGGCCTTTACAAGACCACGCTCGACCGCGAAATCCAGCGCGGACTGGAGGCGGTGGCAGCGGATCAGGCCGCAAAACTCGGCAACAAGGTTTCGATTGCCATGGTGATGGCGGACGCCCGCACCGGCGAAATTCTGGGCGAGGTCGGCTCCGCCAACTATTTCGAGAGCGGCCGCGCGGGCTGGATCGACATGACGCGGGTGATCCGCTCACCGGGTTCGGCGCTGAAACCGTTCATCTACGGTCTGGCCTTCGAGCAGGGCATCATCTCGCAGGAAACCATCATCGAGGACCGGCCCTCGGACTTCTTCGGCTATCGCCCGCGCAATTTCGACATGACCTATCAGGGCGATGTCAGCATCCGGCAGGCCTTGCAGATGTCGCTGAATGTGCCAGCGGTACGGCTGCTTTCCGCCGTCGGCCCCTCGCGCCTGCTGGTCAGGCTCCGGCGCGCGGAAGTGCGGCTTGACCTGCCGCGCAATGAAACGCCGGGTCTGGCGATTGCGCTGGGCGGTGCGGGCATCACGCTCAAGGATCTGGTGCAGCTCTATGCGGCGCTCGCCAATCGCGGCCATCCTGTTCGCCTCGGCGACGGGGTGAACGGTGCGCCTGCCCAGATCGAGGGCGAGGCGCTGATGGACCCGGTTTCGGTGTGGAATATCACCGATACGCTGTCCGGCGTGGTGCCGCCCAAAGGCGCAAGACGTCTCGGGATCGCCTACAAGACGGGCACCAGCTATGGCTATCGCGATGCCTGGTCGGTTGGTTATGACGGGCGGCATGTGCTGGGGGTATGGGTTGGCCGGGCAGACAATGGCGCGGTGCCGGGTATCGCCGGTTTCCGCACGGCAGCGCCGATCCTGTTCGATGCCTTCCAGAAATCCGGCGTCGGGATCACGCCTTTTCCGCCAGCGCCTGCCGGTGCCGTTCGCATTACGGCATCGCAACTGCCGCCGAGCCTTCGCCGCTTTTCCGTTGACGACAATGGCCTGATCACCACCAAGGTGCGCGAGGCGCCGCCGAAGATCATCTATCCGCCCGAAGGCGCGCGGGTGGAGCTTGGCCTTGCCGAAGGCGAGGGGGCATCGCCGCTGGTGATGAAGATGCAAGGCGGGCGTGCACCCTTCCGCTGGCTGGCGAATGGCAAGCCGCTTGCCGATACGACCCGCCGCCGCACCGCGCAATGGATGCCGGATGGCAGCGGCTTCTCGACCCTCACTGTCATCGATGCGGAAGGCCGCGCCGCGACTGTCCGTGTGTTCCTGAACTAACGACTTATGCCGCGTTTCAACCTTCCCATGCAGCCGCTTGCCGTGGCATAGAAACGCCGGACCGGTAAAGAGGGATGGATCATGACGTTCAGGCAGGCTGTGGATGAGGCGCTGGTCGCCATGCGCGCGCTTTTTCCGGAAACGCCGCTGCAGCTCAATGACCACCTTTCCCAGCGCTATGGCGCGGAAATCTGGCTGAAGCGGGAAGACCTGTCGCCGGTGCGCTCCTACAAGATCCGCGGTGCCTTCAATTTCTTCCGCAAGGTGCTGGCGTCGGGGGATACGTCGAAGAGTTTCGTCTGTGCCTCGGCTGGCAACCATGCGCAGGGCTTTGCCTATGTCTGCCGCCATTTCGGCGTGCAGGGCGTGGTTTTCATGCCGGTCACGACCCCGCAGCAGAAGATCGACAAGACCCGCATGTTCGGCGGCTCCTTCATCACAATCAAGCTGCACGGCGACTTTTTTGATCAGTGCTACCGCGCCTCGCAGGACTTTGCCGCCGAGACCGGGGCCGTGATGGTGCCGCCCTTTGATCATGATGACATCATCGAGGGGCAGGCGACGGTGGCGGCGGAAGCGCTCGCCCAGATGGAAGGCAAGGTGCCGGATCTGGTGATCATGCCCGTCGGCGGCGGCGGCCTTTCCGCAGGCATCACCTCCTATCTGAAGGACGACGTCAACCCCGACAATTTCGTCTTCACCGAACCCGCAGGTGCGCCGAGCCTCAAGCGGGCGCTGGAGGCCGGGCATCCGGTGACCCTTTCCAAGGTCGACAATTTCGTCGATGGTGCCGCTGTTGCCCGGATCGGCGAGAAGAATTTCGAAGCGCTCAAGGGCTTCGAGCCCGATCAGGTGAAGCTGATCAAGGAAAATGCCATCTGCGTGACGATGGTCGAGATGCTCAATGTCGAGGGCGTGGTGCTGGAACCGGCAGGCGCGCTGTCTATCGCCACGCTGGAAGCACTCGGCAAGGCGCGGCTGAAGGGCAAGGTGGTGCTGGCGGTCGTCTCCGGCGGCAATTTCGATTTCGAACGCCTGCCGGATGTGAAGGAACGGGCCATGCGCCATGCAGGCCTGAAGAAATACTTCATCCTGCGGCTTGCCCAGCGCCCCGGCGCGCTCAAGGATTTTCTGAACCTGCTTGGCCCGGAAGACGATATCGCCCGCTTCGAATATCTGAAGAAATCCGCCCGCAACTTCGGCTCGATCCTGATCGGCATCGAAACGAAAAGCCGCGAGAATTTCGAGGCGCTCACCGCCCGCTTCGAAGAGGCTGGCATGGGCTATGAAGACATTACCGAAAACGAGATCATCGCCAATCTGATCATCTGACCGGTACTTGAATCATTTTCTGAAGTGCGGCGAATTTTGCCATTCCCGACAAAGATTTGCAGGCGTTTCCGGACTCATTTTGGCAAGCTGTTGTCCAGCCAGTTCGAGATAGCGTTGACGGCCGGTGCCGTGCCGGAAGGCGAAAGCGCATCGCCTGCGAGAACATGGCGATAGGGATCCTCGACCTTGCTCGCCGGTTCCGCCCGCGCCTTCGGACCGCCCCATGCGGCAAAGACCTGCGCGGTCGCTTCCGCATCCACCACCTGATCCTCGTTCGAGTAGTAGAAGAAGGCCGGTGTGTGGATGCTGCTCATGTCCATGGCGCTGACGGCTTTGACCAGAGCGGCCATCGGCAAGAGGGCCGCTGAAGGATAGGTGGTTGTCCAGTATTTCGCCTGTGCCTCGTTGATCGGCGGGAAAGAGCGATTGGCGCCCACAATCAGCCGGGTGATCTGTTTGGCGAAGGGTGCCGTGAGCAGGCCGGAGCCTGGCGCCTTCAGCCCGAAATTCGGCGAGAGATAGACCACGCCCGCGATCCGGTCCGCCCAGCGCGGATCGGTGAGAAAGGGCGTCGTCAGCGTCGCGCCCGTCGAGGTGGCAATCACCACCGTGCGCTCGCCGATCTGGCTGCCGATCCAGAGCGCTTCGGCCACATCATCCATCCAGGCGCCGGTGCTTGCCTCGCCCATGGCCTCGCTGGTCGCGCCGTGTCCGGTGAGCCGCGTATAGAACAGGTTGGCGTCGAGATGGGCGGCAATCTGATCGGCGAGTGGCCGGGTTTCGTATTTCGAGGCCGAAAAGCCATGGATATAGACGATGGCAAGCGGGGTTTTTGCCTTTGTCCCGCCATTGCGCCAGATGATTTCCTTCTCCAGCCCTGCGCGAAGGCCGGGCACCTTTGCCTCTTTCTCCTTCAGCCAGAGATCAGGATCGCTGATGGTCTGCGGGGGCTGAAAGCGGGTGACGAGATCTGCATGAGGGCGCGGGCCAAACATAAAAATTGTCCCTGTCAAAACGGCGAGGAACAGAATAAACAGGAAGACACGCTTGAGCCACGTCCGCTTGCGCACATCAACATCCCCAATGTGGAATTCGCAGGGCGGCAGGATAGACCAAAGAGTTGAGATGACAAGTTTGCTTTCCCGGCTGTTTTCCTTCCTTGGCGGAAATGGTTCCACCTCCGCTGCTGTCACTGCTTCCGCCGAAACGCGGGAGGCCTACAAGGATGTGGCATTGATTGCCCATCCGATCCGGGAGGGAAACCAGTTCCGCATTTCCGGCACGGTCGAAAAGCGCGATGGCGAGACGGTGATGGTCCGCCGCTATATCCGCGCCGATGTGTTCACCAGCGAGAAGGAAGCGGTGGAATTCACATTGCGCAAGGGCCGCCAGATCGTCGACCAATATGGTCCGTCGCTCTTTGCCGATGGTGCAGCGGAAGGCCGGGTCTAAGGATCACAGGCCCACATTCGGCTTGTCGATCACTTCGCGCAGCGCAAAGCTGGAATTGATCTTCACCACATGCGGCAGGGCGGACAGCCAGTCGCGATGGATGCGCTCGTAGTCGGCAAGGTCCTTTGCCGCGACGCGCAGGATATAGTCATATTCCCCGGACATCAGATAGCAGACCAGTACATTCGGGCACTTCTTCACGGCGGCCTCGAATTCCGTCAGCGTTTTCGCAAACTGGCCGGAAAGCGAGATATGTACGATCGCAATCATCTTGTAGTCGAGCGCGTGATTGGAAAGCCGGGCGTGATAGCCGCTGATCACACCGGATTTTTCCAGATGATCGAGCCGCCGCGAGCAGGCAGAAGCACTGAGCCCCACCTTGGCGGCCAGATCCGCATTCGACATGCGACCATCCTGCTGAAGCGCGCGCAGGATCGCAACATCCATCTTGTCGAGGTCCGACATTCGAAGATCCTTCGAAAAATTACCAGAAAACGCAATAATCTGCGAAATTCTTGCCCGTGAATTCCTGTCTTTGCAAGGACATTTCTTCCATCATTTGCTCATATCTCCCCCATTCGCGAGGCTCGTTGGGAGAGCCTTCCAAAGGAGAGAGAACATCCATGCGCGTCGGTTGCCCGAAGGAAATCAAGAATCATGAATATCGCGTCGGCCTGACGCCCGGTGCGGTGCGTGAATATGTGGCGCATGGCCATAGCGTGCTGGTGGAAACCAATGCCGGTGCCGGCATCGGTGCCGATGATGCGGCCTATATCGCCGCTGGCGCCAGGATCGCCGCGACCGCCAAGGAGGTTTTCGACAATTCCGATATGATCGTGAAGGTCAAGGAACCGCAGCCGTCCGAATGGGTGCAACTGCGTGAAGGCCAGATCCTCTACACCTATCTGCATCTTGCTCCGGATCCGGAACAGACCAAGGGCCTCGTGGCTTCCGGCGTAACCGCCGTTGCCTACGAAACCGTGACGGACGAGCGCGGTGGCCTGCCGCTGCTTGCTCCGATGTCCGAAGTTGCCGGTCGTCTGTCGATCCAGTGCGGTGCCTATTCGCTGCAGAAGGCCAATGGCGGCCGCGGCATCCTGCTCGGCGGCGTTCCGGGCGTGGCTCCGGCCAAGGTTGCCGTTATCGGCGGTGGCGTGGTTGGTCTTCATGCGGCCAAGATGGCTGTCGGCCTCGGTGCGGATGTCACCATTCTCGACCGTTCGATCCCGCGTCTTCGCCAGCTCGATGACCTGTTCAACGGCCGCGTGCACACCCGCTTCTCCACCATCGACGCGCTGGAGCAGGAAGTGTTTGCCGCTGATCTCGTGATCGGCGCGGTGCTGATCCCGGGTGCAGCTGCCCCGAAGCTCGTGACCCGCAAGATGCTGGGCGGCATGAAGAAGGGTGCAGTTATCGTGGACGTCGCGATCGACCAGGGCGGCTGCTTCGAGACCTCGCACGCCACCACCCATTCCGACCCGACCTATGATGTCGACGGCATCATCCACTATTGCGTGGCCAACATGCCGGGTGCGGTTCCGATCACCTCCACGCATGCACTGAACAATGCAACGCTCGGCCATGGCCTGGCGCTTGCCGATCACGGCCTTGAAGCGATCCGCAAGGACAAGCACCTGCAGAACGGTCTCAATGTGCACAAGGGCAAGATCACCAACAAGCCGGTGGCCGATGCTCTTGGCTATGCCATGCACGAGCCGCTTTCCGTTCTGTAACAGCACGAAAACGTCCAAAAATGACTGGAGGTCCGAACTATGTTCGGGCCTTCTTTTGTTTTAACAACATGTTCGATATGACAGTTTTCAAATGGGGCGCCGCGGCAGGGGGACTGTTGCGGAAACAGCTGTACCGGAGGGGATAATGCGGAAGATTTTTGCCAGTGGCCTGCTCGCGCTCGGCCTTTATGCCGTGCCTGCCATTGCGGATGACTATATGCCGCCGGAGCTGGCCAATATGGACGAGGCCGGGCAGGAAAAGGCCCTGCGCTACATGACCGGCAACATGATGTGGACGCTGTTCCACGAATCCGGTCACATGCTGGTATCCGAGCTGGAACTGCCGGTACTCGGCAAGGAAGAGGATGCCGTGGATTCGCTTTCCACCGTTCTTCTGCTCGAAACCAAGGACAAGGAACTGGATCAGGCCCTGATGGACACCGTATCCAGCTGGCTGGCGCTGGGTGATGCCTATGGGCCGCCGGAAGATGCGGACATGATGGACACCCATTCGCTGAACAAGCAGCGGGCCTATTCCATCGCCTGCCTGATGGTCGGGCAGGACCAGAAGCGGTTCAAGGATTTTGCCGACGAACTGGAACTGCCGCAGGAGCGCCGCGACGAATGCGAGGCCGAATATCAACAGGCGCGTGACAGCTGGTTCAAGGTTCTGGAGCCGCATATTGCCGACGACAAGGACAAGACCCATTTCAAGATCAGCTACCAGACCACCAAGGACAAGGATCTGGCCTATTACCGCGACCTGTTGAAAACCATGGGCGCGCTGGAACTAGTCTCGGAAACGTTCAACGGCTTCGTGAAGCTGGAGGATGGCATCAAGATCACCGGCACGGTCTGCGGTGAAGCGAATGCTTACTGGAACGGCGATGACCGCGAGCTGACCTATTGCTATGAGGATGCGCGCAGCTACATCCAGTCGCTGGCCGATGCGGAATCGTCTTCGGACGGCTCCTCTGACCAGTCCACAAATGACAGCGGCGACGGCTCTTCCGACAGCGAGAGCGACGACAGCGGCCAGTGATCGTCCCTGAAACGGAATGATCCCCGGCAGGCGGGGATCATCCTCAAATGCTCAAAGCTTGTTCGGCCAGGTGTCTGAAAGCTTGTAGCCCTCAGGCCAGGGATCGCTCGGGTCCAGCATGTCCTGACGGATGCCGGTGATCCAGCCCCGGCCGGAGATCGACGGGATGATCGCCGGATGACCGGCAAGGTCTGTCTCCGCTTCCAGCTTGCAGAAGAATTTCGACCCGATGATCGATTCGCCGACGAAACGGTCGCCGACCTTCAGCTGGCCGCGGGCATGCAGAACGGCCATGCGGGCAGAGCAGCCGGTGCCGGTTGGCGAGCGGTCGATCTTGCCGGGCTGGATCGCCACGGCATTCGCCCCCGTCATCACCCCGTCGACCATGCGCAGGGGCGCTGCGATCTGGCAGAAGGAGAAGTGCCTCCAGTCCGGATTGGTTGGATGGTGAAAGCCGATCTGCTCATTGGCAGCGCGGGTGATCTTCATGCCGGTTTCCGCAAGGTCGCGGGCTTCATCGGGAGAAATCCGGAAGCCAAGGCGTTCCGCATCGACGATCACGAAACTGTCACCGCCATAGGCCGTATCGACCGTCAGCGTGCCGAGACCTTCCACCTCCAGAACCGCATCGAGCTTTCCGGCAAAGCTCGGAACATTGCGCACCGTGATGCGCTCCGCCTTGCCGTTCCGGCAGTCGGCGTGAACCTCCACCAGCCCGCCCGGCGCTTCCATGAAGAAATGCGTGACCGGCTCCACCATCGGCACGATGCCGGTGTCGAGAACAACCGTCGCCACACAGATGGAATTCGAACCGGACATGGGCGGCGTGTCTTCCGGCTCCATGATGATCCAGCCGACGGAAGCCTTCGGGTTCTTTGGCGGCACCAGCAGGTTGATATGGCGGAACACCCCGCCGCGCGGCTCGCGCAACACGAAGTTCCGCAGCGTTTCGTCGCTGGCGATGAAGCGGGATTGCTCCCACAGCGTTTCACCGGGTGGCGGCAGGACGCCACCGACGATCACGTCGCCCACTTCGCCTTCGGCATGACAGCCGACAATGTGAATGGTCTTGGTACTGCGCATGATGAAAGCCCGCGTATCAGGAATCAGGAGGGAATGGCGAGGTTGCGCAGCATCACGTCCCGCAATTCCTCTTCGGAGAGAAGCTCGATTTCTTCTTCCCCTGTGGCATAGGGCGTGAAGCCCATCCGCTGATAGAGGGCCAGCGCACGCGGATGGTCTGCCGTGCAGGTCTGCACGATCACCTTTTGCGGCAGGTTCGCCCAGGCCGCATGCAGCGCCTGCAACAGGAACCATTTGCCGATCCCCATTCCGAGCGCATGGTGCATCAGGCCGAAATAGCGCAGTTCGGTGATTTCGTCCGGCTGCCGGTAAAGCTCGAAATAGCCAGCGGGCGCGCCATTCACGTAAAGCACGGTGATGGTGGTGCGCTCGTCATGCAGCACGGCCGCCAAGGCCTCGTCGCTCATTCTCAGCCGCTCCACCCATTTCCAGCGATGCCCGACCTGCTGGTAGAGATAGCGGTAATAGGGCAGCGGCATTTTCACCGCCCGGATCAGTGCCGTCTGCAGATTGACCGGCACCGGCAGGAACACCTTCGGCGGCGCTGTCATGTGCAGCCGCGTCACATGCAGGCTCAGCCGCTCGCCACGGGGCAGGGCAGGCTCCGCGACACTTGAGTTTTCCTCAATGATTGCTTCGAATTCTTCAGTCGGGCTCATGCTTCACCCGTCACGACCGGCGTATCGGCCGTGCTTGCCCATTCCGTCCAGGAACCGTCAAAAAGGGTATTGTCCTCATGCCCGAGAGAATGCAGCGCGAAGGTGATTGCCGCTGCGGTGATGCCGGAGCCACAGGTTGTGACCACCGGACGGGAAAGATCGATCCCCGCATCGGCGAACAGTTGCCGAAGCGTGCCAAGGTCTTTCAGAACGCCGCCTTCCGAAAGGGAGGTGACAGGCACGTTCCGCGCGCCCGGCATGTGACCGCCGCGCAGTCCTGCGCGGGGTTCCGGGTCTTTGGCGGTAAATCGTCCGGCGCTGCGGGCATCGGCGATCTGGATGCGGCCTTCGGCGACAATGCCGCGCATCCCTTCGATGAAGGTGACGCGTTCAGCGGCATAACGGGGCGTGAAGGTCACCGGCGCCGGTTCCGGCAGATCGACCTCAAGCGGCCGCCCTGCCTTCTTCCAGCCATCAAGGCCACCTTCCAGCAGGAAAACCCTGTCGGCACCCATGGTGCGGAACAGCCACCACACGCGCGGCGCGGTGAAGAAGCCCGGCCCGTCATAGATCACGATCGTATCCGTCTCGCGGATGCCGAGCTTGCCGACCGCTTCGGCAAAGACCTCCGGTGAGGGGATGGTGTGCGGCAGGCCGGTCGAGTGATCGGCAATCGCATCCTGATCGAAGAAGACGGCCCCCGGGATATGGCCTTCGGCATATTCCACCGCGCCATTGCGGCCCTGAGCAGGCAGATACCAGGCGGCATCGACGATGCGGAATTCCGGCGCGCCGAGCTGCTTTTCAACCCAGTCCGCGGTGACGGTAAAGCGGCTTTTCTCGCTCATGGTTTCAGTCCCTTTTCAGATTTTCAAGGCCCATCAAGGCGCGGATGCCGCGCCGAAGCGGATGCGCAAGCGCCTGTTTTCCTTGCCCTTCTTCTCGATCTTCGAAATGTGGATTTCGCCTACTTCCTGCGTTTCGGAAACATGGGTTCCGCCGCAGGGCTGGCTGTCCACGCTGGCATTCTCGCCTATGGCGACAAGGCTCACCCGGCCAAGACCCATTGGCGGGCGCACATTCTTTGATTTGACAATGCCCGGATTGGCCGCGAGTTCCTCGTCCGTGATCCACTGAACATAGACCGGATGATTGGCCTTCACCAGTTCCATCATCCGCGCCGTGACATCTTCTTTCTCCACCTGTTCCGGCAGGTCGAAATCCACGCGCGATTCCTCTTCGCCGACGGCTGCGCCGGTGATGGGGTAGGGCAGGACGACCGAAAGAATATGGCAGGCGGTGTGCATCCGCATCAGCCGGTAGCGGCGCTGCCAGTCTACATGCAGCACCAGCTTTTCGCCCACCTGCGG
Organism: uncultured Rhizobium sp.; assembly: GCA_945952315.1. Classification (GTDB taxonomy): domain Bacteria; phylum Pseudomonadota; class Alphaproteobacteria; order Rhizobiales; family Rhizobiaceae; genus Gellertiella. The sequence continues at coordinate 49,070 of CAMFIE010000009.1, forward strand.
CAGGCTTTCGCCTTCGAGCGGCTTGTGCAGGATAATGTCCTTGGTCGCGCCATGCCGGGTTTCGCCGAGTGCAATGCGGCTGCCGTCGGCGCGCTCCAGAAAGCCGGTATCGCCCGGCTGCCCGCCGGACGCGGCATAAAAACAGGTCTGGTCCAGTTCGACGCTGCCGTCCTCATGGACGGCGGTCACGGTGCCCTCGGCGGTGGATAGATAAAAATCGTCTCGGTAGAGGGCGCGTGTCGTCGTCATGGTCTCTCGATTGGATCAGACAGGTTCAAAAGGCGGCTTGATCGCCGGCCTTTCGAGCAGCCAGCCGGGAACCGGCAGGCCCTTCGATTGCAGGAAGGCCGGGTTGAAAAGCTTGGACTGATAGCGATTGCCATAGTCGCACAGAATGGTCACGATCGTATGGCCGGGGCCAAGATCGCGGGCGAGGCGGATTGCGCCTGCAATGTTGATGCCGGAGGAGCCACCGAGGCACAGGCCTTCTTTCTCCACCAGTTCGAAAACCAGTGGCAGGGCTTCGGAATCCGGGATCTGATAGGCGTAATCCGGGCGGAAGCCTTCGAGATTGGCGGTGATGCGGCCCTGACCGATGCCTTCGGTGATGGAGCCACCCGCGCTCTTCAGCTCGCCATTGGTGTAGAATTCATAGAGCGCAGCCCCTTCCGGATCGGCAAGACCGATCTTGATCTGCGGGTTGAAGCCGCGAAGACCCGCTGCAACACCGGCCAGCGTGCCGCCGGAACCGACGGCGCAAATGAAGCCGTCGACCTTGCCATCCGTATCGCGCCAGATTTCGGGCGCCGTGGTGGCAATATGCGCATCGCGGTTTGCCACATTGTCGAACTGGTTTGCCCAGATCGCGCCATTGGGCGAGGTGCGGGCGATTTCTTCCGCCAGCCTGCCGGAAAGGCGCACATAATTGTTCGGGTTCTTGTAAGGAGCGGCGGGGACTTCAACGAGTTCCGCACCGAGAAGCCGCAGCGCATCCTTCTTTTCCTGGCTCTGGGTCTCCGGAATGACGATGATGGTGCGGTAGCCAAGAGCGCTGGCAACCAGCGTCAGCCCGATGCCGGTATTGCCGGCGGTGCCTTCAACAATCACACCGCCCGGCTTCAGCTGGCCGGTCTTTTCCGCATGGCGGATGATGGCAAGCGCGGCACGGTCCTTCACCGACTGGCCGGGGTTCAGAAACTCCGCCTTGCCCAGAATGGTGCAGCCGGTCGCCTCCGATGGGCCTTTGAGGCGGATCAGGGGCGTGTTGCCGATAGCATCCAGAACGGAATGGCGGATGGACATGGAATCTCTCTTCTTGCTGGCTTCAGAATAGGAGGCGAGTTTTCCAACCACAAGCGCCGGAACACAAGAAATTCCATTCCAACCATGGCAAAGCAGAGATAAAATTTGCGTCTTTTCAACGAATTCGGGCGGCACTTCGCTTCCGTTTGACGGAAAAGCGGGCCGCCCGCAATATGATCATTTCTTCAGGACGATCTGGCGAACATCGATGTTTCCATCGCGGAAACCCGCTTCGCAATAGAAGAAGTAGAACTCCCAGAGCCGCTTGAAACGCTCGTCAAAGCCGAGCGGCTTGACCCGTTCCCACACGGCCCAGAAGCGGATGCGCCACTCGGCAAGCGTGCGGGCGTAATCCCGGCCAAAGCCGAAATTGCTGGTCTCGGTGAGGTTCGCGCCCTTTGCCAGTTCCTCCAGATGCTCTTCGGTTGGCAGCATGCCGCCGGGGAAGACGTATTTCTGGATGAAATCCGGGTTCGCCCGGTATTCCCGGTAGGATTCCGGCTTGATGGTGATGATCTGCAGGCCCGCGCTGCCGCCGGGCTTCAGGCACTCCTGAAGCTTGCTGAAGTACGTAGCCCAGAATTTCTCACCCACCGCCTCGAACATTTCGATGGAGATGATGTGGTCATACTGGGCCTTCTCGTCGCGGTAGTCCTGGAACTTGAAGGTCACGAGATCGGAAAGGCCAGCCTTTTCGATCCGCTCGCGGGCAAACGCGAGCTGTTCCTTCGAAATCGTCAGCCCGGTGACCCGGCAGCCGATCTCGCGGGCGGCAAATTCGGCAAATCCGCCCCAACCGCAGCCGATTTCCAGCACATGGTCGCCGCGCTTGATGCCTGCGGCCTCGGCCAGAGCCCGGTATTTCGCCATCTGCGCCCTGACGAGATCGGTTTCCCCATTGGCATAAAGCGCCGAGGAATAGGTCATCGTCGGGTCCAGCCATTCCCGGTAGAAATCATTGCCGAGATCATAATGGGCGGAAATGTTGCGGCGGGAGCCTTCCTTCGTGTTGCGGTTCAGCCAGTGGCGGAACCGCTCGATCAGCCGCATCAGGCCGCGTGCGCCATTGGAAAAGCGGTCGCCGACATGGCGGTTTGCGAGGAAGAGCTCGAGAAAGGCGCCGACATCCGGGCTGTCCCAGTCGCCGTCCATGTAGCTTTCGGCAACCGCAATCGTGCCGCCGGTAATCGCCCGCTGCGGCAGGTTCCAGTTGTGAAGGGTGACGCTTGCCGCGGGGCCGGGCTGTCGGCCCTTGATCGCGAAGGTCCGTCCGTCCGGAATGGTGAGTTCCAGCGTGCCGCTGTCCATTTGCACAAGACTTTTCAGCACCATCTGCGCGCGGGCAGGCAGGCCTTTCACGATACGTGACAGGTTTTCCACCGAAAGCACTTCGGCAGGACGGCGAGACGGGGCATTCCACACATGCGAGTTCGACATTGAACGTTCTCCAGCATTCATTGCTTGAGCTGCCACGGCAAAGCCTGACCGCTCAATTCCTCTTTCGAACGGCCAAGTGGAATTACGGGTTCCAGTCTAGAGTGGAATTTCCCCGTCGGCAATTCCCGCTTGTCGGCGGCATCGATGAATTTTTCTGATTCCGGGATGAATTTTGCGCCTTTGAGCCAGATTTTGAGCGCTTCCCAATGAATTCCGCCCAAAACTGTTACAAAAAGCAACGGAATTTGCGCAGAAAGCGACAGCACGGCTCCGGATGTCAACGCCCGGTGACGACCGGAAAAGGTCGCGGACAGCAGGGGGCCGTCCCGGTCCGTTTCCAGGATGCGCCAGCGCACATCCTCGCCGGGTGGCAGCATGCGGAAGTGATAGCGCATGTCCATTTCGACGAAGGGAGAGACGCGGAACACCTTGTCCGCCCTCTGCCGGATACCGGCTTCGCTTATCTCGCCGTCACGCAACGGGCAGACATAGCGGTGCAGGCCGCCAAAGGTGTTGCGCACTTCGTAGGTGATGCCGATCAGAGCGTCCTTCGCATCATAGGCGTAATAGACCGCGAGCGGATTGAAAACCTTGCCGAAAATCCGCGGATAGCAGACGAGCAGCAGCCGCGCGACCGGCGTTTCGAGCCCCGCCTTGCGAAAGCGTTGGCGTGCGGTTTCCGCCAGATTGCTTTCGCCCTCGTCGAGGTGATCCTTTTCATGAAAGGAGAACCAGTTGAAGCGATTGACGGAAAACAGGCGCGTCGAGGCCTCCGCGTCTTTCAGCCGGTCGAGATCGATCATCAGCGAAAAGACGCGGTAGTTGAAGCGATGGCCGAAAGGGCGCATGCGCTGGTGCATGACCTTGCCCGCATAAAGGCAGGCTGCTTCTTCCGGTGGAGGAAAAAGTTGCGGCGTCTCGCTCATTCGGCGGCAACCTTGTGTTCGGCGCGCTGCCAGGGAACCACGCCGCCGAGGCTTGCGGCGGCTTCAAGGCCGGAACGCAGACCATCCTCATGGAAGCCGTAACCGGTCCAGGCGCCAGCGAAATAGGTGTTGTTGCGGCCCTGAATGCGGGCAATCTTTTCCTGCGCCGCCATGCCACGGGCATCGAACAGCGGATGTTCGTAGGTATATTCGGCGAAGACCCTGGCCGGATCCGGTTCGCGATCCGGATTGAGCGTGACGAACAGCGGGCAGGCGGGATCAATCCCTTGCAGGCGGTTCATCCAGTAGGTCACGGTCGCCGCACTCTGGTCGCCCTTGGTCGAGCGAAGGTAGTTCCAGGAAGCCCAGACCTTGCGGCGAACCGGCATCAGCGCGTCATCCCGATGCAGCACAACCCGGTTCGGCTGATAGGGGATGGCTGAAAGCAGGCTGCGCTCCTCCTCGCTCGCATCGGACAGCATCGCGAGCGTCTGGTCGGAATGGCTGGCAAAGATCACCTTGTCGAACCGGGTTTCGCTGCCCGAGGCATCCCGCACCATCACATGATCGGCAAACCGGTGCACGGCGGTAACCGCCGCATTCAGCCTCAGCCGGTTGCCGAGCGGTGCCAGCAACTTTGTCAGATAGTTGCGGCTGCCGCCCGAGACGGTGCGCCACTGATGCGGTTCGGAATAGATGAGGCGATGGTTGTCGAAGAAATTGACGAACTGTTCGGCCGGGAAATCGAGCAGACGCGCGGCCGGGCTCGACCAGATCGCAGCCGCCATCGGCACCAGATAATTGTTGGTGAAGCCCGGAGAAAAGCCGCGCCAGTTGAGATAGTCGCCAATCGACAGGTTCGCGAGATGACCGGCCGCGCGATCCTTGAGGCAGGTTTTGTTGAACCGCAGGATTTCCCGGATCATCATCAGGAACGACGGCGAAAGCAGATTGCGCTTCTGCGCAAACAGCGTGGACAGATTGTCACCGCTCCATTCCAGCTTGCCGTGATCCAGCGACAGCGCAAAACTCATGTCGCTCGCATGGGTTTCCACACCCGTTTCGGCAAAAAGTGCCGTCAGGTTGGGATAGGTCCCTTCGTTATAGACGATGAAGCCGGTATCGACGGAAATCGGGTGGCCGTCATAGATAATGTCAGCGGTGGCCGTGTGTCCGCCCGGACGATGATCCTTCTCGTAAAGAATGACATCATGGTGCGGATGAAGCGCCCAGGCGGCCGATGCGCCTGAAATGCCCGAGCCGATAATCGCAATCTTCAACCGTGGCCGGTTTTCGCCCGGCGCCTTTGTGAAGGATTGAAAGGTTGCGGTCATGAAACCCCCTGTTTGTTGCTGGCGCATTGTGCGCTTTCAGGAGGTTATACGAAAGCGTCGCTTGCCAAGTTTCAGTCGTTGCGGATTTTTTTCACAGGCGCGTTGTTTTCATCCTTCAATTTCGAAAGGGCGGCGAGTGCCCGGTCCCTTGCCATGCGGTGATCGACCACGGGCAGGGGATAGGTTTTGCCAAGCGTCACGCCTGCCGCGCGAAGCTCGATCAGCGATGCCTCGAACGGCTTGTGGATCAGCGCATCGGGCAGTCCCGCAAGCTCCGGCACATATCTGCGGATATAGGCGCCGGAACCATCGAATTTCTCGCCCTGCAGGATCGGGTTGAAGATGCGGAAGAAGGGCGAGGCATCGGCGCCGGAGCCTGCCACCCACTGCCAGCTCGCGCTGTTCGAAGCCGGATCGGCATCCACCAGCGTGTCACGGAACCATTCCTCGCCCCGTCGCCAGTCGATCAACAGGTCCTTGATCAGGAAGGAGGCGGCGATCATCCGCACGCGGTTGTGCATCCAGCCATGCTGCCAGAGCTGCCGCATCCCGGCATCGACGATCGGATAACCGGTCATGCCGCGCGTCCAGGCCCGAAAGCCCGCCTCGTCATCGCGCCATTCCAGCGCATCGAAGGCGCTGTTCCAGTTGCGGGTCGCAAGGTCAGGGAAATGGTGCAGCAGGTGATAGGAGAACTCGCGCCAGACGACTTCCTTCAGATAGCGGGAGATATCCTCGCCATCCGGTCCCTTGTCCTTCTCCTGCTCTGCCGCCTGCCAGATGCGGCGCGGCGAGATTTCCCCCAGCGCCAGATGGGGCGAAAGGCCGGAGGTGCCATCCGTGCCGGGCATGTCCCGCATCACGGCATAGCCTTTCAGCGCACCGGCACAGAAGGTCTTGAGACGGGAAAGCGCGCCCTGTTCGCCCGGCTGCCACATCTCGCCAAAACGGGATGCCCAGTCAGGATTGCGCGGCAGGAGCCCGAGGCTTTCGAGCGGAAGAGAATTGGGGAACGCTTCCGGATGCGGCCAGCCGCCCGGTGCCTCAAGCGGGGGGGAGGGCGGCGCCTGCTGCACCAGCGCCCGCCAGAAGGGCGTATAGACCCGGAAACCGCCACCGGAGCCGGTCAGCAGCTTGTCGGAATCATGCAACAGCGCACCTTCATAGGCATGAAAGGCCAGACCGTGCTCTGCAAGCGCTGCGGAGAGCCGCCGGTCTTCCGCCTCTGCCTTCGGTTCATGCAGGCGATTGACAGCGACGACTTCGGCCCCGGTCTCCTGCGCTAGCGCCAAGAGAACCGACTGCGGGTCGCCGTGTCGCAGGATCAGCCGACTGCCTTTTTCCGAAAGGCTGCGCGCGAGCGCGTCCAGCGCGTGATGCAACCACCACCGTTGCGCGCCCCCAAGAACCGCATAGGGGGACGCGGGCTCGGTCATTATATAGACCGGCAAAATCGGTCTGCCGCTTTTCACCGCTTTCAGGAGAGCCAGATTATCATCGAGCCGGAGGTCCTTGCGGAACCATAAAATCACGGGAGAACGGTTTGCCACCTCAATCAGCCTTTCCGGATACATGCCTTGCGCTTTTAAAAAGCGCAGACGAAGCGGCGGAAACAAAAGTTTCAGGCAGGCGGCAAAACTTCGGAGAGACGAAAAAGAAAACGGCGTTTTCCCGGTTCAGGAAAACGCCGTTTCTTTGAAACTGGCTCCCCGGGCCGGATTCGAACCGGCGACCTATCGATTAACAGTCGAGTGCTCTACCGCTGAGCTACCAGGGAACACCGCTCGCCGCGGCGTGAGCGGGGTAATACAAATGCTTTTCCGATTTGCCAAGCGCTTTTTTAAAAAAAATGATGAAGCCGCTTTTGTCGCCACAATGGCTCACCATATGAAGGCGGCAATACCCCGTGGAAACCAAGGGGAACCCACCGATGAAAACCGATGAGCCCGAGACTGGAGAACCGCCTGTGGACAAGCACATGAAGATCGGCAGCTGGAAGATGCGCCTGCCGCAAAGCCGGTGGACACGCATGGGTCTGGGCATTGCCCTGATTGTCGGCGGGATCCTCGGCTTTTTGCCAATCCTCGGCTTCTGGATGATTCCGGTGGGTATCATCATCCTGTCGCATGATCTGCCGCGCGTGCGCCGTTTCCGCCGCAAGGTGGAGCTCTGGTGGCACAGACGGCGCCAGGCAAAGCGCTGACCCGGCATTTACAGAGCGGTTATCCTTCGCCGAACTTTCGTGACGAAAAAGGACAAATTTCCGTTCCGGCCTATTGCCAACCACCCCTGATTTTCGTACATGCCCGCCACCACACGCAAATATCTACTGGATGGCCTCGTGGCGGAGTGGTGACGCAGAGGACTGCAAATCCTTGCACCCCGGTTCGATTCCGGGCGAGGCCTCCAAGCTTCCTTTCCTGACATGTGCATCTCGGCTCTCCTCGAATCCTGTGGTAAATGGGATTCGCATCGGCTGGATTTTGCCTGCTTGCTTGCCCGGAGTCTTGAAAGCTGCGAAGGGCAGGGATATGAGAGGCGTAATCGAACCCGCCAGTTCAATCCGGCCATTTCAGAGATGGCCGCTCCCGAGAGGCAAACGGACATGATCAATTACGAAGCACAACGCGTGAAGATGGTGGACAATCAGGTGCGCACCACCGATGTCACCTCCCATTCGGTGCTATCGGCCTTCCTCACCGTTGCGCGCGAAAATTTCGTGCCCGAATCCGCAAAAGCCATCGCCTATACCGATGCGGATATCGAGGTGGCACCGGGCCGCTATCTTTCCCATGCTTCGCCTCTCGCCAAGCTGATCCAGCTTGCTGCCGTGAGCCAGGAAGACAAGATTCTCGAGATCGGCACTGGCACAGGTTATGTCACCGCGCTTCTTGGTCTTCTGGGCGAGCTGGTTCTTTCGCTCGAGAGCAATGCGGATCTGGCCGCACAGGCCGCGGCGAACCTTTCCTCCTATGACAATGTGAAGATCATCACTGGCGATATGGAAAAGGGTGTTCCTGCCGATTCGCCCTATGACCTGATTTTCATCAACGGCTCGGTTGAAGAGGTGCCGTCCGCGCTGTTCGGCCAGCTCAAGGATGGTGGCCGTCTCGTGGCGGTGGTCGGATATGGTAACGCGTCGCGTGCGCATGTCTTCCGCAAGGAGCGTGGCACGGTGACGGCGCAGGCTGGTTTCAACACGGCCGTGAAGCCTCTGCCCGGATTCCGCAAGCTCGCGGAATTCCAGTTCTAGGCAAGGTTTGGAACCTAACTAAATTAGGTGAAAAGAAGTTGCGCATTTTATGGAATAAGGCTAGGTTGCGCAACGGCAACAGATAGTAATCTTCGTATCTGCGTAGGTATTATTTGCCGCTGAAGATATTGAAGCAAACGAATAAAGATCCCATTGTTGGGGTCGTCGCATCAGGGCGGACCCCGCGCGAAGCCCTTCAGGGCGGCGCCTAGAGAGAGTTTTGGAGACTGGCAGTGTCTATTCGTAAATACTTGGCTTCGGCAGCCGCCCTTCCGCTCCTTCTCGGCCTTTCCCAGCCGGTCTTCGCCGAATCGCTCGCGGGCGCCATGGCGAAGGCCTATGCGAACAACCCGGATCTGAACTCGGCCCGTGCCGCGCTTCGCGCATCGGACGAAAATGTCACGATTGCCAAGGCAGGCTATCGCCCGCAGATTGGCGCCAGTGCCTCTGTCAGCACCACGCATGTTCAGGATGTTTCGGGCTCGCCGGATTACACGGACACCTACCATAGCGGCCAGTACGGGATTTCCGTCACGCAGATCATTTTCGACGGCTTCCAGACGCTGAGCCGTGTTCGCGCCGCAGAGGCTGGCGTATTTGCCGGGCAGGAAAACCTGAAGGCAAATGAAAGCCAGATCCTGCTTTCCGCAGTGCAGGCCTATGCCGATATCGCCCGTGACCAGCAGGTCGTGGCGATCCGCAAGCAGAACCTGGCCTTCCTCACCGAGCAGCTCAATGCCTCCAAGACCCGTCTTGATGTGGGCGAGGGCACCCGCACCGATGTCAGCCAGGCGGAAGCGCAGCTGGCTGTCGGCAAGGCCTTGCTGGCCTCGGCTGTCGCGCAGCTGAAGATCAGCCGCGGAACCTATGTTCAGATTGTCGGTACCGCGCCGGACAAGATTTCGCAGCCCGCGCCTGCCTTGAAAGGTCTTCCGCGCACGCTCGATCAGGCGGTTCAGATCGCCATCACCGAGCATCCGTCGGTAAAGGCGCAGCTGCATGCGGTGGATGCCGCCGGCTATCAGGTGGATGAGGCCAATTCGACACTCCTGCCCGGCGTTTCGCTGAAGGGCACGATCGGCCGCAGCGCCTCTGACCAGACCGGCACCAGCGGAACGGATGCGACCAGCAGCTCGATCACCGCGCAGATCACCATTCCGCTTTATCAGGGCGGAGCAGAATATGGCCGTATCCGCCAGGCCAAGGAAAATCTGGGTGCGCAGCAGATCAAGGTGGATTCGGTTCGCGCGCAGATCCAGCAGATGGTCGTCTCCGCCTATGCGCAGATGGAAGCGGCGCAGGCCGCGATTGCTGCAAACCAGCAGCAGCTTTCGGCCGCCAAAATGGCGCTCGATGGCGTGATGGAAGAGCGCAATGTGGGCCAGGCCACCACGCTGGATGTGCTGAATGCACAGCAGCAGGTGCTGAATGCCCGTGAGAGCCTTGCCCAGTCCGGCCGCAATGCCGTGATTTCCAGCTATTCCGCCCTTGCTGCCATGGGCCGCCTGACGGTGGCGGATCAGGGCCTGCAGGTTGCCGAATATCGCTCGAACGATCACTACGAAGCCGTCAAGGACAAGTGGATTGGCCTTCGCACTGTTGATGTGAAATAATCATCTCGGCTGGCGCTGCCCCGTCGGCGCCATAAATCCTGTGCATCATCCTTAAGAGTTGATTCACGGTGATTTTGTTCCGGACAAAATTGACCTATCGTGTTGATGCGGACCCGTCGAAGAGACAGGTCCGCATCTTCGACTTTAACGCAGGCTTTGCCTGCATGGTCCGGAGAATGCACGTTCCGCAACGGCGTGTCTGTCTGGCGCGGAACATCAGGTCAAACGGGGATGAATATGGCTCAGCCAAGTGTAACGCGTGAACCGTCCATGGAAGAAATTCTGGCCTCCATTCGCCGGATTATCGAAAGCAACGAACCGGATGCCGCGCGTCCGGCGGGTGCCGCTTTCGCCCACAAGACATTTGAATCCGATCCGGTCGATCCCGATTCGATGATGGATGATGAAGAGCCGATCCGCCTTACGGTTGATCTCGACATGCCGTCTTTTGCTCCGGAGCGCCCTCAGCCGCAGGCACCGCGCATTGAAGTTTCCCAGCCGCGCATCGAGGTTTCTTCCGTGCAGCAGCGCGAGCCGATGCGTTTTGCTTCGCCGCAGCCGCCGGTTCAGCCGCAACCGGCTTTTGCCTCCGCCGAATCCATGGCTGCCCTTGCCGCCGCCGCCGTGCGCGAAGCGCCGGTTGAGCCCGCAATCGAGCGGCGGGAACCCGTGCAGCAGATGGCGCCGGAACCGCAAATGGCGCCGCCCGCCTATGAGGCGCCGCGCAAGGACGAAGAGCCGCGTTCGATTTCGCTTGCCGATGTGGCCGCACGGGTGCGCGCTGCCTCCGAACGCATCGTCTCCGATCCGACCCGTCAGCCGGTTCGCGATATCCAGCCTGCCATGCCTGCGGGCCGAAACGTCGAATTGCGCGCTGCGCCCGCCGAACGCTCTGCCGAGCCGGTGATCCGCGCTGCAAGCTCCATCCAGCCGCCGCGCGCGCCGGAGCCGCTGCCGGTGGACGAAGAAATCCGCGCTGCTCTCAACGTGCGCCTCGACCAGATTGATGACGACATGCTGCCGGTCAGCAATCTGGTTTCCGAGACGGAAGAAGAAGAGGAAGGCTCGAAGGCGCTGGTTTCGGCATCGACCGGCGATCAGGTCGCGCGCTCGTTTCATGAACTTGCGGAAATGGTGAATTCCAATTCCAAGCGATCGATGGATGAGGTGGCAGAAGATCTGCTGCGTCCGATGCTGCAGGAATGGCTGGATGACAACCTGCCGACGCTCGTGGAGCGGCTGGTGCGGGAAGAGATCGAGCGCGTGGCCCGCGGCCCGCGCCGCTGATCCCGCCGCCGAGGCTGAAGACAGGAAGCCGCTCCTTGCCGGGGCGGCTTTTTTATTGACTTGGCTCCGGCCATCCTATTTACCCTGAAGCCCAATTCCGAAAATTGCTGATGGTCTGCCAAATGCTCGACAAGACTTATGATTCCGCTTCCGTTGAACCCCGGATCGCCAAGGCCTGGGATGAAAATGACGCCTTCCGTGCCGGCGCCAATGCCAAACCGGGTGCGGAAAGCTTCTGCGTGGTCATCCCGCCGCCGAATGTGACCGGCTCGCTGCATATGGGCCATGCGCTCAACAACACGCTGCAGGATATCATGGTTCGTTTCGAGCGCATGCGCGGCAAGGACGTGCTGTGGCAGCCGGGCATGGACCACGCGGGCATCGCCACCCAGATGGTCGTCGAACGCAAGCTGATGGAAAAGCAGATCCATCGCCGCGATCTCGGCCGCGACGCCTTCATCGACAAGGTCTGGGAGTGGAAGGCGGAATCGGGCGGGCTGATCTTCAACCAGCTGAAGCGGCTGGGTGCTTCCTGTGACTGGTCGCGCGAGCGTTTCACCATGGACGAGGGGCTTTCTGCCGCCGTTCTGGAGGTCTTCGTCTCGCTCTACAAGGAAGGCCTGATCTACAAGGACAAGCGTCTCGTCAACTGGGACCCGAAGCTGCTGACCGCGATATCGGATCTGGAAGTCGAGCAGGTCGAGATCAACGGCAATCTCTGGCATCTGCGCTATCCGCTGGAAAAGGGCGCAAGCTACGAGCATCCGGTTGCCTTTGACGACGAGGGTAACCCGACCGAATTTGAGACGCGCTATTATCTCGTGGTTGCAACCACCCGCCCCGAAACCATGCTGGGCGATACCGGCGTTGCCGTTCATCCGGATGACAAGCGCTATCAGGGCCTGATCGGCAAGCATGTCGTGCTGCCGCTGACCGGACGCCTGATCCCGATTGTTGCCGATGAATATCCGGACCCGACGGCGGGCACCGGCGCGGTGAAGATGACGCCCGCCCATGATTTCAACGATTTCGAGGTGGGCAAGCGCGCAGGTTTGCGGCAGGTGAGCATTCTCACCATCGAGGGCCGCATCACCATTCTCGGCAACGAGGATTTCCTCGAAGGGCTGGGCTCTTCGGAAGAATTTGCCGCGATCTGGAACGAGCTGGACGGCATGGACCGCTTCGCCGCCCGCAAGCGCATCGTCGAGCTTCTGGAAGAACGCGGTCTGGTGGACAAGATCGAGCCGCACAAGCATATGGTGCCGCATGGTGACCGCGGCGGCGTGCCGATCGAGCCGCGGCTGACCGAACAATGGTATGTGGATGCCCATACGCTGGCCCAGCCGGCAATTGCCTCCGTGCGCGAAGGCCGCACCAGATTCGTGCCGAAGAACTGGGAAAAGACCTATTACGAATGGATGGAAAACATCCAGCCTTGGTGCATTTCGCGCCAGCTCTGGTGGGGCCATCAGATCCCGGCCTGGTATGGCCCGGACGGACAGGTTTTTGTCGAGAAGTCCGAGCAGGAGGCGCTGGAAGCCGCCATCCAGCACTATCTTTCCCATGAGGGTCCCTGGAAGGCCTGGGTGCAGGAAAAGCTCGAAAACTTCCAGCCGGGCGATATTCTGACCCGCGACGAGGACGTGCTGGATACCTGGTTCTCCTCCGCGCTCTGGCCCTTCTCCACCCTCGGCTGGCCGGATGAGACGCCGGAACTCGACCGCTATTACCAGACCGACGTGCTGGTTACCGGCTTTGACATCATTTTCTTCTGGGTTGCCCGCATGATGATGATGGGCCTGCACTTCATGAAGGATGCGGATGGAGAGCCGGTCGAACCCTTCCACACCGTTTATGTCCATGCGCTGGTGCGGGACAAGAACGGGCAGAAAATGTCGAAGTCCAAGGGCAATGTCATCGATCCGCTGGAGCTGATCGATGAATATGGCGCGGATGCTCTGCGCTTCACGCTGGCCATCATGGCGGCGCAGGGGCGCGACGTGAAGCTCGATCCCGCCCGCATCGCCGGTTACCGCAATTTCGGCACCAAGCTCTGGAACGCAACCCGCTTTGCGGAAATGAACGGCGTGAAGCGCGACGATCATTTCAACCCGGCAGACACGAAACTCACCATCAACCGCTGGATTCTGACCGAGCTTGCCCGCACCGAGCGGGATGTGACGGAAGCAATCGAAAGCCACCGCTTCAACGATGCGGCAAGCGCCATGTATCGCTTCGTCTGGAACCAGTTCTGCGACTGGTATCTGGAGCTGCTGAAGCCGGTCTTCAGCGGGACGGACGAAGCTGCAAAGGCGGAAGCGCAGGCTTGCGCGGCCTATGTGCTTGAAGAAACCTACAAGCTTCTGCACCCCTTCATGCCCTTCATGACGGAAGAGCTCTGGGCGCATACGGCAGGCGAGGGCAAGCTGCGCCCGACGATGCTTTGCCATGCGGACTGGCCGGCACCTTCCTTTGGGGATGATACGGCTGCGGATGAAATCAACTGGCTGATCGATCTCGTCACCGGCATCCGCTCCGCGCGCGCGGAAATGAATGTGCCGCCGTCTGCCGTTTCACCGCTGGTTATGGTGGGCGCTCATGGTCTTGTGCGGGAACGTCTCGATCGCCACGATGCGGCGATCAAGCGGCTTGCGCGCGTGGATGCGATTTCGTTCGCTGATGAAGCGCCGCGCGGTTCGGCACAGATCGTCGTGGGCGAAGCAACCGCCTGCCTTCCGCTTGGTTCGCTGATCGATGTCGCAGCAGAGCGGGCGCGGCTGGAAAAGGCGCTCGCCAAGGTGGATCAGGAAATGGCGCGCATTGCCTCCAAGCTCTCGAACGAGAAATTCGTGGCCAATGCCAATCCCGAAGTGGTGGCCGCCGAACGCGAGCGCCACGAGGAACTGTTGACCCAGAAGGCCAGTCTCACCACCGCGCTGGCCCGGGTAAACGAGGCGGGTTGAGACAACCCGACCAATCGAATCGATTATTCGCCCGGCTTGTCCGGGCGATTTCGCTTTTGAGGTGATTTTTTGCCATTTGGTTCAACTCACCGTGGATCTGTTCAAAACATTGGGGCAAAAAGGTGGGAAATCAGGCGAAAAAGGATCGCTGCTGAAAAAAGGTGTGAGAAACTGTCCCTGTTGCGTCAGTGCAACACAAGTCGCATTCACTGGAATGTGTTCCCAAAATCGATCAAATTGCGGCTATTTTTAAAAATATTTTTTCTTTTCGCATCGAACGCAACCATTCTAGGGTAAATTTACGTAAATTTGTTCAGGGTTACGGCTTTATAATTTAGATTGTTATGATTTGCAGCAATTTCAGACGCGCATACACTCTTGGCAGATTGCAAATTTGGGGGGACCAACATGCGTCAGAACATAACAAAATTATCCGCAGCGGTGCTGATGGTCAGTGCAATAACCGGCGCAGCCCATGCCGGCGGTTTTTCGCGCGGTACGGCGGATACGGATATCATCTACGAAGACAGTACGTTTGCTGTGCGCGGTGGCGTGCTCTACGTAAACCCGCAAAAGACGTTTGCAACAGTCGGTGGCGCTGCTGCCCATGACAGCGCCTATAGCGATAGCTATGTCGTTCCGTCGTTTGCGATGAAGTATCGCCTTTCGGAGAATTTCTCCTGCGCCGCAACATATACGCAGCCGTTTGGTGCCGCATCAACCTATGGGGTTGACGCCCAGACCGCGGAAGGCATCAACGGCGCAAAATCAGCCGGTTTCGACTCTAATGAATTCGGCGCAACTTGTGCGCTCAATTATGATGTGGGCAAAGGGCAGGCCTATCTTCTGGGTGGTATCTACGTAGAAGACTTCGACTACACCGAAGTGACAAAGCTCGGGAAACTTAACCTCAAGGATCAAAGCACAATCGGCTATCGTATGGGCGCGGCTTATACGATACCGGAATATGCATTGCGCGCCCAGCTCATGTACCGATCCCAGATTGATATTGATGCGACTGGCGCCTTTACGCGTCCAGGCTTGAACCTACCTTCCACGGGTGTTGGCTCTCTTCCGCAATCTATTGAACTAAACGTTCAAAGCGGCGTCGCTCCAGGTTGGTTGGTATATGGCTCTGTCAAGTGGACGGATTGGAGTGTGCTTCAGACGCTGGACTACAACATCAGTGGTGCGACGCCGTTCAGTGGCGATAAGCACAAGTATTACAACTGGAAAGATGGCTGGACGATCCAGGCGGGCGTTGGTCATGCATTCAGTGATGATGTGTCGGGAACGATCAATTTGACCTGGGATAAGGGGGTTGGTACCGGCGCAGATATCATGACCGATGTTTGGACGCTTGGAACTGGCGGTCAATTCAAGGTAGGGCCGGGCACATTGAAAGTTGGCGGTGCGGTTTCCTATATCACGGCAGGCTCGAAATGGACTGCCCAGAAGGCAACCTACAATGCCACATCCGATGGCAACTGGTCCTATGCCGTCGGCGCATCCTATCTTGTCAAATTCTGACATTCCCGTTGCGAAGTCCTGAAAAAAACTAAACCCCGGCTGCATCTGCGCCGGGGTTTTTGCTGATTGGAATGTGCTGATTCAGCAACAGTTGAAAAGATGTGCTCCGCGGTTAGGGAATGTGGCAAAATATGTCCACTTCCTGCCACAAAGCGGGAGCAGCGTCGCAGCATAAGACGCGGGATGGGTGTTTGGGTAGCTGCGATCAGGATCAGAATGAGCGAACGGTTCTTGGGGTTATCTGTATTTCGTAATGACGGGTGCAAACCCGCCCTGACAGGCTTTGGTCGGAAAGGCCGCAACTGGTTTTCCTTCGGAATGAGGCCGGAGCGGGTCGATGCGAGCGAGTGTGCTGGCGCGCCCCTTAATCGCCATCTTGAGAGAATAGAAACAGCCCTGACACGGCAAAGCGTGGCGCCCGCCGGGCAGCCCGGCCGTGATGGTGGAAGAAATCGGTCTGCGATGCTGAATGTCGAGTTGATTTCCGTAAAGGCGCTTTTGCTCGGGGTCGGTCTTGCCTGTTCGGCGGCCGTATCCGGCGCCCTTGCTTTTGATATCAATGCCGGTGTGAACAAGGAATCCGGCCCGTTCGATCTCTTCAAGTTCGGCTTCAAGGCCTACAAGAGTGGCCAGAAGCAGGAAGCCGTCGAGGCCTATCGCTATGCCGCCGAAAAGGGACATACGGGTTCGCGCTGGGCGCTTGCCAATATGTATGCCTATGGCGACGGCGTGGCCAAAAGCGATTTCGAGGCCTTCAAGATCTATAACGAGATTGCCGGCAAGGGCATCGAACCCGGTTCGGAAGACACCGGCTTTTTCGTCAATGCGCTGATGGCGCTTGCCGAATATTACAAGCATGGCATCGAGAACAGCCCGGTCAAGGCGGATCTCGGTCAGGCAAGGCAGCTCTATTTTCAGGCAGCCTCCGCCTTTGGCGTGCCGGAAGCCCAGTTCCAGCTGGCGCGCATGATGCTGCGCGGCGAGGGCGGCTCCCGCAATGTCGAGCAGGCCAAGAAATGGCTGAACCGTGCCCGCAAGAATGGGCATATCGGCGCGATGAGCGTATTCGGCAGCCTCCTGTTTCAGGAAGGGCAGACGGCACGCGGCCTTGGTTACATGACGGCAGCACTCGATCACTGTTCCACCAAGGATCGCCCGTGGATACAGGACCTGCAGGAGCAGGCCTTCTCCGTCGCCACCGAAGATGATCGCCGGGCGGCAATAGCCATGGCGCAGCAGATTTCCGGAACCCTGCCGACCGATGATCACAGCGCGGATTCAGCAGCTCCGGTACCCGAAGCAGCCGTGCCGACCGGCAGTGAGAGTGAAGTGCTGACCCTCGAGGGCCCTGTTGACGACAGCGTCAGCGCCACCATGGCGGCACCGGAGCAATAAAAGCGTCCGATTTTCAGAAATCGAAGGTCCCGACCACCGGCACGTGGTCGGATGGCTTGTCCCAGGAGCGGACATGCTTTTCGACATCGGCCCGCACCAGATGATCCGCCGCTTCAGGTGAAAGCATCAGGTGATCGATGCGGATGCCGTTGTTCTTTGGCCAGGCACCGGCCTGATAATCCCAGAATGTATAGGTTTTCGCGGCCGCCGTGGTTGCCCGCAGCGCATCGGTGAGGCCAAGCGCTTCCAGACGCTGGAAGGCCGCGCGTGTCTGCGGCAGAAACAGGGCATCCCCGGCCCATACCGCCGGATCATGACAGTCCTCGGCAGAGGGGATCACATTATAGTCACCGGCGAGGATCAGCGGCTCTTCCAGCGCCAGCCGGTTTTCCGCAAAGGCTGAAAGACGCTCCATCCAGCGCAGCTTGTAGGGATATTTTTCCGTATCCACCGGATTGCCATTCGGCAGATAGAGCGAACACACACGGATGGCGCGGGGGCCGAGGGTAAAAACACCCTCGATGAACCGGGCCTGTTCGTCGCTGTCATCGCCGGGCAAGCCGCGATTGACCTCGTCCGGGCGCATTTTCGAAAGCAGCGCCACGCCGTTGAAGCCCTTCTGGCCATGGGTTTCCACATGGTAGCCCAGCGCCTCGATCTCCAGCCGGGGAAAGCCTTCGTCCACCGACTTGATTTCCTGCAGGCAGACGATATCCGGCCCGCTGTCCTTCAGCCACTGGCAGAGATTTTCAATGCGCGCTTTCACGCCGTTGATGTTCCAGGTGGCAATACAGATCATGGAAAGAACAGCCTTTCGGGCGCTGGATTTCAGAGAGAGAAGCTGGTGCCGCAGCCGCAGCTTGCCACCGCATTCGGATTCTTGATCTGGAACGATTGGCCAAGCAGGTTATCGACAAAGTCGATCTCGGAACCGGCCATGTAGACGAGCGATAGCTGGTCGATCAGCACCCTGGCCTTGTCGCGGGCGATCACCAGATCATCGGCGGCCTCTTCGCCCACCAGATCGAATTTGTAGGAAAAGCCGGAGCAGCCGCCGCCTTCGACGGAGATGCGCATCGCGCTTTTACCCGGTTCGGTAGCAAGGATTTCGGCGATTCGCTTCGCCGCGCTTTCGGAAAGGCTGACTTTCTGTTCGCTCATGGTCTGTCTCCTGCCGGGGTAAAGGCCCGGTGAGTGCATGGTTATGTCTCACGTCATTCCGGCGCAAGATTTTGAATTTATTCAATGCTTGCCGGATTCTGCGGCCCGCGGCAAGTCTTGATGATCATGGAACGCTTTGCCGCCCGGCACACTATAGGTATGAATGCGCAAAGGTGGCGTCAATGCTTGCGGCAATGCAGACGCCTTATGGGACTGAAAATGACGATTGACAGCAGGGCATTGGGTTTTGGCGGAACGGAGCGGGCGGTCTATGCGGCCGATCCCTGGACGACGCGCGGGCGTCTCTTTCCCGAACCATCAAGTCCCACGCGCTCCGAATTCCAGCGCGACCGGGACCGCATCGTCCATACCACCGCCTTTCGCCGCCTGAAGCACAAGACGCAGGTTTTCATCGGACCGGACGGCGATCACTACCGCACGCGGTTGACGCATACGATCGAAGTCGCGCAGATTGCCCGTGCGCTCGCGCGCGCCCTGAAGCTGGACGAAGACCTCGCGGAAGGTGTCGCCCTTGTCCATGATTTTGGCCACACACCTTTCGGTCATACGGGCGAAGATGCGCTGCACGAGGTGCTGATCCCCTTTGGTGGCTTTGACCACAATGCCCAGTCGCTGCGGATCGTCACCAAGCTCGAGCGGCGCTATGCGGAATTCGACGGCCTCAACCTCACCTGGGAAACGCTGGAAGGGCTGGTCAAGCACAATGGCCCGCTGATGGACCGCAACGGCAAGGGCACGCGCGGTCCGGTTCCGCAGCCGATCCTGGATTACTGCGAGCTGCATGATCTGGAAATCGCAAGCTTTGCCAGCCTTGAGGCGCAGGTCGCGGCGATTGCCGATGACATTGCCTACAATACCCATGACATCGATGACGGGCTTCGCTCCGGCTACCTGTCTTTCGATATGCTGGAGGATATCCCGTTTCTTGCCGGTCTGATGGCCGAGGTCCGGGATCGTTACGGCAGGATCGAGGACGAGCGCTTCACCCACGAGATCATGCGGCGGCAGATCACCCGGATGGTGGAGGATGTGATTGCGGTCGCGCAGCAACGGCTTTCCGTTCTGAAGCCCCGGTCGGCCCATGATATTCGCGCGGCGTCCCAGGTCACCGCGACCTTTTCCGAGGGTATGGCCGAGACGGACCGGCAGATCAAGGCGATGCTGTTCAAGCGGATTTACCGGCATCCGGATATCATGCGCGTCAGGGCAGGGGCGGCAGAAATCGTCACCGATCTGTTCAAGGCCTATATGAACGATCCGGCCCTGATGGAGAGCCATTACTGGGTGGACCAGATCCCGAAGCTTTCCGAAGCGGCGCGGGCCCGGCATGTGGGCGATTTTCTGGCCGGCATGACGGATACCTATGCGGTGCGTGCGCATCAGCGCCTGTTTGACCACACACCGGATTTGCGATAGGCAGCGGCTCGATTGCGTGCCTTGCGGCACGCGGTGCCTTTTCCCATTGCCCGGATTTTCCAGATGAACCTGTTCACCGACTTCGAAGACAGAATCAAGAGCGCCCTCGAGACCATCGATCTGGTGCGGGACAAGCGATCGGAGCTGGATTTTTCGCGCATCAATGCCGAGCCGCCGCGCGACAACGCCCATGGCGATGTCGCAACCAATGCTGCCATGGTGCTCGCAAAGCCGCTGGGAACCAATCCGCGGGCGCTCGCCGAACTGATTGCCGAAAAGCTGCGGCTGGATGGCGATGTGCGCGAGGTTTCCGTCGCTGGCCCCGGCTTTATCAACATCCGCCTGTCGGTTGCCTACTGGCAGGCGCTGCTTGCGCGCATGGTTGCCGAAGGTGTGGATTTCGGCCGGTCGAAAACCGGTGCCGGCCGCAAGGTCAATGTGGAATATGTGTCCGCAAACCCGACTGGGCCGATGCATGTGGGCCATTGCCGTGGGGCGGTGGTGGGCGATGCGCTTGCCAATCTGCTGGCCTTTGCCGGTTATGAGGTGACCAAGGAATATTACATCAACGATGCCGGCTCGCAGATCGATGTGCTGGCGCGTTCCGCCTTCCTGCGCTACCGCGAGGCGCTTGGCGAGGAAATCGGCGAAATTCCGGCGGGTCTTTATCCCGGTGACTATCTGATTGCGCCTGCCGTCAAACTGAAGGAAGAGTTTGGCGCCTCGCTGCGTGCGATGCCGGAAGACCAGTGGATGCCGCTGGTCAAGGACCGGATCATCGACGCGATGATGGCGATGATCCGCGAGGATCTGGCTGCGCTCAATGTGCGGCACGACGTGTTCTATTCCGAACGCAGCCTGCATGCGAATGGGGCGGCAAAAATCCAGTCGGCGATCAATGACCTGACCTTCAAGGGCCATGTCTACAAGGGCCGTCTGCCGCCGCCGAAGGGCGAGTTGCCGGAAGACTGGGAAGATCGCGAGCAGGTTCTGTTCCGCTCCACCGAAGTGGGCGACGATATTGATCGTCCGCTGATCAAGTCCGATGGCAGCTATACCTATTTTGCCGCCGACGTTGCTTATTTCAAGGACAAGTTCGACCGCGGCTTCAGCGAGATGATCTATGTGCTCGGACAGGACCATGGCGGCTATGTGAAGCGTCTTGAGGCGCTCTGCCGGGCTGTGTCCGAAGGCAAGGCGACGCTGACCGTGCTGCTCTGCCAGCTCGTGAAGCTTTATCGCGGCGGCGAGCCGGTGAAGATGTCCAAACGCAGCGGTGACTTTGTTACGCTGCGTGAGGTCGTGGATGAAGTCGGTGCCGATGTGGTGCGTTTCATGATGCTTTACCGCAAGAATTCCGAACCGCTGGACTTCGATTTTGCGAAGGTTACCGAACAGTCGAAGGACAATCCGGTCTTCTATGTGCAATATGCCCATGCCCGGTGCCATTCGGTGTTCCGTCAGGCAATGGAAGCTTTCCCGGATCTCGAAATTGATTCGGCAGCGCTTTCAAAGGCCGTGATCGGCAAGCTGGATGATCCGTCGGAACTGCAGCTTATTGCCAAAATGGCAGAATATCCGCGCGTCATAGAGCAGGCTGCACTGGCGCAGGAGCCGCATAGGCTTGCATTTTATCTGTATGATCTTGCCAGTGCCTTCCACGGACACTGGAATAAAGGTAAGGATCAACCAGAGTTACGATTTGTTAACGATAAAAACCGAGAATTGAGCATTGCCAGACTCGGGCTGGTGCACGCCGTCGCTTCCGTTTTGAAATCCGGCCTGCTCATCGTTGGCGCTAGCGCCAGGGAAGAGATGCGATAGCGCCACCATTTCCCCACAATACACTGGCAATGTGACACGTTGACAGTTGTGAGTGGATGGGCATGGCAGAAAAACAGTTCGCACTCGGCGGTTCGCGAGGCGTAGGCTTTGTCGAGGATGATGATCCTCTGGCGGAGCTTGCCCGGATCGTCGGTTTTCAGGAACAGCCTGCGGTGCAAGTCCGTCAGAGCGGCGAGGGGGAGAGCATTTCCCGCGAAGCCGTGCTCGCAGAGCTGCCGCCCGTTTCCATTTCCGCCCAGACCGCCTCTGCCCAGCAACCCAACCCCGTGGGTGATCTGGAAGATGAGCTTTTGCGCGCCTTCGAGGTTTATGATGCGCCGCGCGGCAATGCTCCGTCCGCACCTGTGCCGGATGTAAGGCCGGTTGCGCCGGTTGTTGCCCACGCAATGTCGGCGCCCGCAGCCCGCATCGAGCCCGCTTTCGGGGCTTCGGCTCCCGATGAAAACGACGATCCGTTTGCCGCCCTTGCGGCCGTGGTGGCTGCCGAGCCGATTGCAGAGCGCCGCGTCATGGCACCGCCGCCAGCACCGCCAGCGTCTTTCGTCGCCAAGCCGGAATTTTCCATGGCCGGGCTGGAAGAAGAGCTGATGGAATCGCTGAACGAGGCCGCGCTTGCCATTCCGGCACCCGCGCCCGTGCAGGCTCCCGCGCCGGTCGTTTCCCCTCCGGTGACATTCACGCCGTCTCTGACGCAGGCCAATATGGTTCCGCGTGTACAGCGAACGAATTTTCCGCTTCAGGCTTCGGTTCGTTCCGAGCCGGTGATGGAAAAGCCGGTCTTGACGCCCGCGCCGGAGCCGGAAGAGCAGGCATCCATCGCCTGGGATCTGCCCGGATATGGCGTTGAAACGGACCAGGCAGCCGCGGTGGAAATGCCGCGCGCCAGCGCCCCGGAAATCTCCTTGCTGGACGACGTTTCACGCTACGACCAGCCTCTCCAGAAAGCAGAGGCAGGACGCCGCGAGCCGGACTTCGACAGTGCCTTTTCGGCCCTTGATGCGGTTGCGTCATCCCCGGCACCGGTCGCAAAGCCGGATATGGACGACGTCTTCAACAATGCGGAATTCGAGCTGGACTTCGCCGATATCGAAGCGGAGCTTTCCAATATCGCCTTTGAAGATGAGCCGGTTGTCGCTGCACCGAAGGCGGAGGTTCTCACCCGGTTTGCGCCCGAGAGCGAACGCCGCGCCGTTGCATCGGCAGAGCCCTATTTTGCCGTGCGCGATCCCGAGCCGGTCAAGATCGTTGAGGCTCCGGCAGCCCATCGCACCCCCGAGCCGCAGCCGGTTGCGCCGGTCGAGCCGATTGCGGCCAGCCCCGTTTTTGCGGCTGCACCGGATGCGAGCACCTTTGGTGACGTGAACGGTCCTTTTGATCCGACGCAGTTCTTTGAATCCGAAGAGGGTGTCGAGGCGCTTGCCGAGCTCGATGTGCCGGAAATTCCCGAGCACGTGGAAGATGAGCCTGCCGTCGTGGTTCCGGATTATGATCTGGATATTGATGCGGAAATGGCGAGCCTGTTCGAAAAACCGGTTGCGCGTGCGCCGGAACCGGTTTCTGCCCCCAAGGCTGCCGAGCAGCCGGTGAAGCCCGTTGCCGCCAACTGGGCGCGCGAGGGCTCGCAGCCGGTTCAGAAAAAGGTGCAGATCGAAACCTTTGACGAGTTCGAGCGCGCGCTTGAAGACGATTTCCGCTCCATGCTCAGCCAGCCGCTGAAGCCTGCACAGGCCGGTTCTCCGGTTCCGCAGCCGCTTTCCGGAAACCGCGGTCTGGATCGGGGCACGTTCCGTTCGATCCTGATGGCGGCCGCCGCGACCGGCGTTGTCGCCGTGGTCGGGCTTGGTGGCTACATGTATTTCAAGGATGGTGGTTCGGTTATCGGCTCCGGCGAGCCGCGCATCATCGCAGCGGACAAGGGGCCGGTGAAGGTCGTTCCCGAGAACAAGGGTGGCGTCACCGTTCCCAATCAGGACAAGGCTGTCTATGACCGTGTTGCGGGCAAGGAAGCTGAGACCGTCAAGCAGAGCACTCTCGTGACCACAGAGGAAGAGCCGCTCGACGTGGTGCAGAAGACGCTTGTGCCCGAAAACACCATCGATGCCGAGGCGGAGCAGCCGCCGATCGCGACGCCGGTGGAAGATACCCGTGATGCACGCCTGTTGCCTGCCGATGGTGAGGCCCAGAGCCCGGGAACGGATGCCGAAGGCAATGCGCCGGGTGGTGTTGCCGTGCGCAAGGTGCGCACGATGATCGTGAAAGCCGACGGCACGCTTGTGCCGCGCGAGGACCCCGCTCCCGAAGCCCAAACCCAGGACACGCAGGTCGCGGCTGCCGTGCCCGCACCATCTGCGGCACCGATTGGCGCGCCGACCCCGGATACGGATCTGCGCAGTCAGACGGAGAACGCCGCTGCTGCCACCGGACAGTCACCCGCTCCGGTGCCTGCACCCGTTGAGACCGCAGCCGCGGCGCCGGAACAGCCCGCATCTGCCGAGGCTCTTGCAACCGTTGCAAACAGCGACGTACCCGTTACCGCTCCGGTTCGTACCGTGAAGACCACCGCTGTTTCGGACAAGGCTCCGATCCCGACAGCGCGGCCTTCCGACCAGCCCGTCAATGTTGTCGGTGCTGTTACGGAAAACGGCAATATCCGCCCGGTTGAAACGCCAAAGCAGACGGCCTCCATCGATACGGCGGCGGCGGCACCGGCTCCTGCTTCCGGCTCCTATGGCATGCAGATCAGCTCGCTTCCGAGCGAATCCGATGCAAAGGCAACCATTCCGCGGATGGCCTCGAAATTCGGCAGCGTGCTTGGCGGTCGGTCGATCAGCATTCGCAAGGCCGATATTCCGGGCAAGGGCACCTTCTATCGCCTGCGCGTGGATGTCGGTTCGAAGGCCGATGCTATTGCCCTTTGCAGCAAGCTGAAGGCTGCGGGCGGCACCTGCCTCGTTTCGAAGTAAGGCTTGCAAAAAACGATGTGGAATGGCGGGGCAGGGCTCCGCCATTTTTCGTTTGGTGTCACGCTTCTGGTGGAAAGTCGCGAAATCGGCTTGTGATCTTCTCGCAATTTCCTCTCGCGCCCGTATGATTCGGGCATGACCGAATCAAAAGCACTCATCCTTGGCTGTAGCGGCCTTTCCCTCACCCCGGACGAAAAGGCCTTCTACAGGGAACATCGGCCCTGGGGGTTCATCCTGTTTGGCCGCAATATCGGCGATGCAGTGCAGATTACCGATCTGATCGCGGAAATGCGCGAAAGCGTCGGCTGGCATGCGCCGGTGCTGATCGATCAGGAGGGAGGACGGGTTCAGCGCATCAAGCCGCCGATCCTTCAGGCCTATCCCTCCGCTCAGGTTCTGGGCGATATCTACCGGCAGGATCGGGAAAAGGGTATTCGCGCCGCCTGGCTGATGTCTCGGCTGCATGCCTTCGATCTTACCCGCTTCGGCTTCACCATGGATTGCCTGCCGGTGCTGGATGTGCCGGTGGAAGGGGCAAGCAATGTGATCGGAACCCGGGCCTATGGCTTTGATCCGGTGACCGTCACAGAGATGGGCAGGGCGGCCTCCGCAGGGCTCAAGGCGGGCGGCATGCTATCCTGCATGAAGCACATGCCGGGCCATGGCCGTGGCATGGCCGACAGCCATCACGATCTGCCGGTTGTTTCCGCTTCGCTCGAAGAACTCGATGCCCATGATTTTGCGCCCTTCCGCGCCATGCGGGATGAACCCTGCGCCATGAGCTGCCATGTGGTGTTTTCCGCCATTGATCCGAATGCGCCGGCCACGATTTCCCGCACGGTGATCGACGAGATCATCCGCAAGCGGATCGGT
Source organism: uncultured Rhizobium sp. (assembly GCA_945952315.1). Classification (GTDB taxonomy): domain Bacteria; phylum Pseudomonadota; class Alphaproteobacteria; order Rhizobiales; family Rhizobiaceae; genus Gellertiella. The sequence continues at coordinate 74,389 of CAMFIE010000009.1, forward strand.
TTTGATGGTCTGCTGATCTCGGATGACAGCTCGATGAATGCGCTGAAGGGAACGCTGGGCGAGCGGGCGAAAAACATCGCCTCGAATGGCTGCGATATCGTTCTGCATTGCAATGGCGTGATGGAGGAAATGCAGCAGGTGGTGGCGAATGTGAAGGTGCTCGCAGGTGAGGCGAAGCGTCGGGCCGAGCAGGCGCTCGCCTCGATTGCCCCGCCGGACGGCAGCGACGAGGACGCCATCCGCGCCGAGTTCAACGCCATGCTGCCCATCGCGTGAGGGCCTGATCATGGCGGCAGGCCGGGGCAGGGGCGCGGATGGATCGGCCAATACACCGATGGAGCGGCTGTGGAGCAGTGATGCCGAAGAGCGCGCGAGCACCGATCCGGCGCTGATCATCGATGTCGCCGGCTTCGAAGGGCCGCTTGATCTTCTCCTGCATCTTGCCCGTTCGCAAAAGGTTGATCTTGCCCGGATTTCCGTGCTGGCACTGGCCGAGCAATATCTGGAATTCGTGGAAAGCGCGCGCAAGGTGCGCATCGAGCTTGCTGCCGATTATCTGGTCATGGCTGCCTGGCTCGCCTTCCTGAAATCGCGGCTTCTCATTCCCCAGCAGGTGAAGGACGAGGGGCCGAGCGGCGAGGAAATGGCCGCCACGCTCGCCTTCCGGCTGAAGCGGCTGGAGGCGATGCGCACGGCTGCCGAACGGCTGATCAACCGCGACCGGCTGGGACGGGATTTCTTCGCACGCGGTGCGCCAGAGCATATTCCCGAAACGAAGCGATCCGCCTATGAGGCGAGCCTCTACGATCTTCTGACGGCTTATGCCTCGCTTCGCCAGAGGCAGGCGATCACGCAGGTCACCATCGAGCGGCGGCGGGTGTGGTCGCTGGCCGATGCGCGCGGCATCCTCAACCGGTTGATCGGCGAAATGCCGGACTGGACCTCGCTGGACAGCTATCTGCTGCAATATCTCACCCAGCCGCAGGATCGGGCAACCGCGATTGCAAGCGCCTTTGCCGCTTCGCTGGAAATGGTGCGGGAGGGCAGCCTCGAAATCCGGCAGGAGGGCGCCTTCGCTCCGATCTACATGCGCAAGGGGCAGGCTGTTCGCCCGGCGCTGAAATCAGTGGAGGTGCCACATGGAGAATGAGGACCTGCACAATCCCGAGAGCAGCGCATCGCGGCTCGATGCGGTGTTCATGGAAGCCAAGCGGATCGCGGAAGCGCTGGTTTTTGCCTCCGCCCAGCCGGTTGCGGAAAGCTATCTGCGCGACCGCTTACCCGCACAGGTGGAGGTGCGCCGGGTCATGGAGGCGCTGAAGGCGGATTACCAGTCGCGCGGCGTCAATCTCGTTCAGGTGGGCGAGCAATGGGCCTTCAGAACCGCCAGCGACCTCTCCTTCTTCATCCGCACGGATCAGGACGAGGTGAAGAAGCTATCCCGGGCCGCGCTGGAAGTCCTGTCGATCATTGCCTATCACCAGCCGGTGACACGGGCGGAGATCGAGGATATCCGCGGCGTGCAGACCTCGCGCGGCACGCTGGATGTGCTTCTGGAGGCGGGTTGGGTGCGGTTTCGCGGGCGAAGGCGCACACCGGGCCGTCCGGTGACACTCGGAACGACGGCCGATTTTCTCGATCATTTCGGACTGGAGGAACTGCGCGATTTGCCGGGTGTGGAAGAGCTGCGGGGCGCAGGGCTGCTGTCTTCGCGCATCCCGTCAAATTTCCAGGTTCCGCTGCCCCTCATGCAGGAAGAGCTTGCCGAGGATGAGGACCCGATCACCCAGCTCGACCTTGAAGAGCTCGGCCTCTTGACACCGGGTGGAGAACCGGACCAATAAAGTCATGTTTTTCAAGTTCCGCCTTCCTCTAGGGAAAAGCGGCCCCGGAGTGAGTAGGCGGGAATGGTACCGGACAGGCAGTTGGCGCAGGGCACGCAGGCGAGGCGGACGGCCGGTGTTACCTTTGCAGCACGCCTGACCTTCGAGAACATCCGCCATTCCTATCACGGCAAGGAAACCATCAAGGGCGTTTCGCTGACGGCCGAGCCGGGCGAAGTCCTGTGCCTGCTTGGCCCCTCCGGTTCGGGCAAGACGACGCTGCTCAGGATTGCGGCGGGTATCGAAACCCAGAGCCACGGACGTCTGTTGCTGAACGGGCAGGAGATTGCCGGACCCGGCCTTTATGTGCCGCCGGAAAAACGCGGTATCGGCCTGATGTTTCAGGATTTCGCGCTTTTTCCCCATATGACCATTCTGGATAATGTACGCTTTGGCCTCACAGCCCTTCCGAAGGATGAGGCGGTGGCAGAGGCGCGGCTGGCGCTGGAGCGTGTCGGGCTTTCCCGCTACGCCGACAACTATCCGCATGCGCTTTCGGGAGGCGAGCAGCAGCGCGTGGCGCTTGCCCGGGCACTCGCGCCCCGACCGGGCGTGTTGCTGATGGATGAGCCCTTTTCCGGCCTTGATTCCCGTCTAAAAGACACCATCCGCGCCGATACGCTGGCCATCCTGCGGGAAACACGCGCGACGGCAATCGTTGTCACCCATGATGCGGAAGAAGCGATGCGCATGGCAGACCGGATTGCCTTGCTGCGTGACGGACAACTGGTGCAGGTCGGCTCTGCCGATGATCTTTACCGCCGCCCGCAGGATCTGTTCACCGCCGCTTTCTTCTCCGAGATCAACGAGTTTGACAGCGTCGTGGAGGGCGGGTGCGCTGAAACGCCGCTGGGCAGCGCGACTGCTGCCGGGCTGGCGGACGGCACGAAAGTTTCGGTGGCTGTCCGGCTTTCAGGCGTTTCCGTTCTGCCGGAAGGCGGCCCTATTCCGGCCCGTATTGTTGCCAGGCGCTTTCTCGGTGTCGTGGAATTGCTCAGTCTTGCCGTTCCCGGAAGCGAGCAGCCGATCCGGGCCCGAATTCGCGCCGATCAGCTTGCGCCCGGTGCGAAAGACGTTACGGTGCAGGTTAACCCACAGGCGATTTTGGTGTTTGAAAAAGCCGATCAAACACCTTACATGAACACGAGTTTATAAGAGGGAGAGTATCCATGGGTTCGTTTAGCATCTGGCACTGGATGATCGTGCTTGCGATCGTTCTTCTCATGTTTGGCCGCGGCAAGATCCCGGAACTCATGGGCGATGTCGCCAAGGGCATCAAGAACTTCAAGAAGGGCATGGCTGACGACGACGCTCCGTCGGATAACGCCAAGACCGTGGAACACAAGGCAGACGAAGCAAAGTAAGCCTTTGCGAATTGTATGGCGCAGGACGGATTTGAGCCTGCGCGACAGGTCTGACTTCGTCGGAACAGCTCCTGGCCCCCCTGTGCCAGAGCCTATCCGGCCATAAACCCGGCTTCAGGAGCCCAAGTCATGCTCGATATCGGCTGGTCCGAGATTTTGGTCATCGCGGTCGTGCTGATCGTCGTGGTGGGTCCGAAAGACCTGCCGCCGATGTTGCGTGCCTTCGGGCGCATGTCGCGGAAGTTCACCGCGATGGCAGCAGATTTCCGCAAGCAGTTCGATGATGCGCTGAACGAAAATGACATGGGGGATCTGCGCAAGACGATCTCCGACGTCCAGCGCATGCATCCGGCCAATGCCATTCGCGAAGCGATGACGCCCTTGCGTCAGGCGGCGGATGACCTGAAGGCGGATATTCGAAAGACAGTGGAAGCCCCTCCGGCAGCCGCAAGCCCGGCTCCGGCGGTGGCTGCGGAAACCGTGGCACCCGTGGTTGCGGCAACAGACGTTCCGGTGGCTGCGCCAGCAATTTCGCCCGCTGCCGTTGCAGCTGTGCTTCCTGCCGCTGAAAAGCCGAAGCGCAAGGCAAAGACGAAGCCTGAAACGCAGGCCGTGGCCGCGCCAGTCGAGGAGCCGGTAAAGAAGGCATCGCCGCGCAAGAAGGTTGCTCCCGCCGTCGGCCCGGTCGCGGTCAGCGAAACCAAGCCCAAGAAAAAGACTGCACCCAAGAAGGATGAGGCATGATCGGCGATATCGAAGACAAGCCGCAGCCGTTGCTTGAGCACCTGATCGAACTTCGCAGGCGGCTGATCTGGTCGCTTGGCGCGTTCTTTGTCGCCTTTCTGGTGAGCTTCTACTTCGCCAAGCACATCTTCAACTATCTGGTATTCCCCTACAAATGGGCGGTCCAGTGGGCCGGGCTGGACATCGCGAAATCGGAGCTGATCTATACGGCGCCGCAGGAGTTCTTCTTCACGCAGGTGAAGGTCTCCATGTTCACCGCCATGGTTTTCGCCTTTCCGGTGATTGCGGCACAGATTTACAAATTCGTGGCTCCGGGCCTGTACAAGAACGAGCGCGCGGCCTTTCTGCCCTTTCTGATTGCCTCACCGATCCTGTTTCTGATGGGCGCGGCGCTGGTCTACTTCTTCTTTACGCCGATGGTCATGTGGTTCTTCCTTGCCATGCAGCAGAAGCCGGAAGCAGGCCAGGTGGCGATTTCGCTAATGCCGAAGGTGTCGGAATATCTCAGCCTGATCATGACGCTGGTGTTTTCCTTCGGTCTGGTGTTCCAGCTGCCGGTGATCACCTCGCTTTTGGCGCGGGTTGGCATCGTCACGTCCAAGGGACTTGCCGAAAAGCGCAAATATGCGATCGTGATCGCCTTCATCGTCGCAGCCATTCTTACCCCGCCGGACCCGATGTCCCAGATCGGCCTTGCGCTGCCTTCGATCCTTCTCTACGAAATCTCTATCTATGCCGCCCGACTCATCGAGCGGAACAGGGAAAGGGACGAGCTCGCCCGGGCCAACGTACAGGCGCAAGAGGCAGAGCCCGAAGCATGATGCCGCGGGGCACGCGATGTGCCCCATCCTGACGCTTTCCGTTCCTGTTTCAGGCGGCGCATCCTTGGGCGCCGCCTTTTTCATGGCCCCTTTATTTGAAGTTTGGAACGACGATGCTTGATATCAAATGGATTCGCGAAAACGCCGCCGATCTGGACGCCGCCCTTGAAAAGCGCGGCGCTGCTCCGCTGGCCGCCGAGGTTATCGCGCTGGACGAGAAGCGCCGGGCCGCCGTACAGTCGCTCCAGGATATGCAGTCGCGCCGCAACGCCGCCTCCAAGGAAATCGGCGTCGCCATGGGTCAGAAGGATATGGCCCGCGCAGACGCGCTGAAGGCAGAGGTGGCCCAGCTCAAGGATACGATGCCTGCCCGCGAGGAGGAGGAGCGTCAGCTTACTGCCGCGCTCAACGATCTCCTGTCGCGCATTCCGAACGTCCCGATGGAGGATGTGCCGGTCGGCGCTGACGAGCATGGCAATGTGGTTGCCCGCATGCATGGTGAAAAGCCGCGTTTCAATTTTCCGGCGCTTGAGCATTTCGATATCGGCGAAGGCCTCGGCTACATGGATTTCGAAGGCGCGGCCCGGCTTTCCGGCGCCCGCTTCACGGTGCTGAAGGGCCAGCTCGCGCGGCTCGAGCGGGCGCTTGGCCAGTTCATGCTCGATATGCATACCAACGAGCACGGCTATACCGAGGTCAATCCGCCGCTTCTGGTGCGCGATGAGGCCATGTATGGCACCGGCCAGCTGCCGAAATTTGCGGAAGACCTGTTCCAGACCACCGACGGCCGCTGGCTGATCCCGACCGCGGAAGTTTCGCTCACCAATTTGGTGAACGGCACGGTCATCGATCAGGACAAGCTGCCCTTCCGCTATGCCGCGCTCACGCCGTGCTTCCGTTCGGAAGCGGGATCTGCGGGCCGCGACACGCGCGGCATGCTGCGTCAGCACCAGTTCATGAAATGCGAGCTCGTGTCGATCACCGATGCGGAAACGGCCGTGGACGAGCACGAGCGGATGACCGCTTCTGCCGAAAACGTGCTGAAGCGCCTTGGACTGCATTTCCGCACCATGACGCTGTGCACCGGCGATATGGGCTTCGGCTCGCGCAAGACCTACGATATCGAGGTCTGGCTGCCGGGCCAGAATGCCTATCGCGAAATTTCGTCCTGCTCGGTCTGCGGTGATTTTCAGGGCCGCCGCATGAATGCACGCTACCGCGCATCGGCTGACAAGAGCCTGCGCTTTGTCCATACGCTGAATGGTTCGGGCGTGGCGGTTGGCCGTGCGCTGATCGCCGTTCTCGAAAACTACCAGAATGCCGATGGTTCGGTCACCGTGCCGGATGCGCTGGTGCCGTATATGGGCGGCCTGAAGAAGATCGAGAAGGCAAGCTGATTATTTAACCTGCGACAGTGGCCTTGGGGCGGCTGTGGCGAAAGGGAACAGGCGGGCATGAGAATCCTTCTCACCAATGACGATGGCATTCACGCCGAGGGCCTTGTGGTTCTGGAGCGGATCGCCCGCCAGTTTTCCGATGATGTCTGGGTGGTCGCACCGGAAACGGATCAGAGCGGACTTGCCCATTCCATGACCCTGTCGGAGCCGCTCAGGCTGCGGCGCGTGGCGCAGACCCGCTTTGCGCTGAAGGGCACGCCCACCGATTGCGTGATCATGGGTGTTCGGGAAGTGATGGACAATCCGCCGGATCTGATCCTTTCGGGGGTTAACGCCGGTTCGAATGTGGCGGATGACGTGACCTATTCCGGAACGGTCGCGGGGGCCATCGAAGGCACGCTGCTGGGCATTCCCTCGATTGCACTTTCGCAGGCCTATCGCCCGAATTCCGGGCGGCAGATATCCTGGGAAAATGTCGAGACGCTTGCCCCGGAAGTCATCCGGAAGCTGCTTGCAGCAGGGCTTGATCGCGGCACGCTGATCAACATGAACTTTCCCCATTGTCCGCTGGCGGATGTTGCCGGTGTGGAAGTCACCCGGCAGGGCAAGCTCGATCATGGACTGGTGATCGAAGAGCGGGCAGACGGGCGCGGCTTTCCCTATTACTGGCTGCGCTTTGGCCAGCGCAGCGGCGATTTTGCACCCGGAACGGATATCCACGCGCTTCGGCACAATTACATTTCAGTGACCCCGCTGAAGCTCGATCTCACGGATTATGAGGCGCAGGCGAAGGTGGCAGCTGCCCTCGGCATCGGGGGCGACGCATGAACGCACGGATGGGCGAGCGGGAAGGGTTTGCGGGTCTGGTCCTTCGTCTTCGGGCGGAAGGCATCAACAATATCGACCTGCTGACGGCGGTTGAGCAGACGCCCCGCAGCCAGTTCGTGCCCGCAGCCCATGCGAGTGCTGCCTATTCCAGTCGGACGATCCCGATTGAATGCGGCGCCTTCATGGAAGGGGCCGACATGGCGGTGCGGATCATCGACCGGCTGCGGCTGAAGCCCGGCCATCGCATTCTCGAAATCGGCACCGGCAGCGGCTTTACCGCCGCCGTGATGGGCAGGCTTGCCGAGCGGGTGCTGACGATTGACCGCTATAAGACACTGACCACGGAAGCGCAGAAGCGACTGGATGCGCTGGGTCTGCGCAATGTGATCGTGCGGCAGGCCGATGGCAGCAACGGTTTGCAGGGTGAGGGCACCTTTGACCGGATCATCGTGACAGGTGCGTTTCCCTCCATGCCCCGTTTTTATGCCGAGCAACTGGTCTCGGGCGGCTCGATGATTGCGCCGCTTCTCGTCGACGAAGATCGCTGCCAGATGATGCGGCTGACCAAGACCGGCAGCCGCTTCGAGACGGAAGTGCTGTTTGATGCACCCTATCTGCCGATCGTGCCCAGGCTGGCATCCTATCTCTAACCTTGCCTGTTTCGCGCGATGGTAGATTTAGCGGTCGCGGAAAAGACGGTGCTGAAAATGCCTGCCTCCATTAACAATTCCATCATAAATGCCCGTTTTCAACGGACTTTCCGGATCGGCATGGTTAGCGCTATGAAAATTTTGCCTGATTTTTGGCAGCTGGCTTAACCCGCTGGTAACACTAACGCGCTTTAATCATATCCAAGGGTTCGCGTTATGTGGGTATGAGTCATGAGTGTTTGGGTATCGGCAAATGTTGGCAAATCCGCTGCCAAAGCGGTCGTAGCCGTGCTGCTGGCAAGCTCTGCAGCGGGTTGCAGTTCAGATGTCACGCGCTTCGGCGGCATCTTCAACCGGTCTGACAATATCACCACAAATTCCATTCCCCGACGGAACATCACCGGGCTTCAGGGCGATATGCCGATCCCGCGGGCCGACATCGGCAATTATGCCGGTGGCGTTGCCAGCAATCAGGGTCTCTATCGTCAGCCGCAGCAGCCCGCCTATAACACCCGCTCCGCCGCCCTGAACCAGCCGTTCCCGAGCCAGCCCGGCTATGACAATGTTACCACGAACACGCTGCCCTCTGGTGCGCGCCTTGCTTCGACGCCGGTCATGGTCCAGCGCAGCGCGCTGCCTGCGCCGGGCGCGGTCACGAATGCCCGCAATGTCGCGCTTGCCCAGCCGTTCCCCGCCGCACCCGGTGGCCAGACGCTCGGCACGCTGAATGGCCAGCAGGCAAAGGCGAATTTCGGCGCCGGTGGCGCACCGATCGTGACACTGCGTCCGGGCGAAACCATTTCGGGCCTCTCCCGCCGCTACGGTGTTCCGGAAAAGGATATCCTGCGTGCGAACGGCCTGACCAATGGCGGCCAGGTGCGTGTTGGCCAGCAGATCACCATTCCGACCTTCGGCCACGAAGGCAATGCAGCCAAGAATGCTTCTCTTGCCGCCGAGCTGCCTGCCGGTAAAATTCCGGTTCCGGGCAAGGAGCCGCTGAAGGAAACGGCCGCCCTGCCGACCACGGCGCGTGGCAAGCAGCTGGCCGATGCAACCGCAAAGCTTCCGGTGGGCGCTGGCGGCAATGCCAAGGGGCCGGGCGGCACATACACGGTAAAGCCGGGCGATTCGCTTGCCCGCATTGCCAAGGCAACCGGCTCCGATATCGACCAGCTGAAGGCCGCAAATGGACTGACCGCAGCGACCATCCGTGTTGGTCAGGTGCTGCGCCTGCCGGGTGCTGCGGCTGATCCGTCCGACAATGTGAAGACCGCATCCATTCCGGCCAACAAGGCTCCGGCTGTCATTCCGGCCAAGGCAACGCCTGCCGTCGCGAAAGTGGAAGCCTACAAGCCGCCGGTTGCCAACCAGTCCGTCTCCGAAGCGGCCGCAAAGGCCGGTGACGCGGATGCGCCGGACCAGACCGGCATCGGCAAATATCGCTGGCCGGTCCGCGGCGCGGTGATCGCAGGCTATGGCGCGAATGTGGATGGCAACCGCAATGACGGTATCGACATTTCCGTGCCCTCGGGCACGCCGATCAAGGCAGCCGAAAACGGTGTGGTCATCTATGCAGGCAATGGCCTGAAGCAGCTCGGCAATACGGTTCTCGTCCGTCACAACGACGGGACGGTCACGGTCTATGGCAATGCCGATACGCTGAACGTGACGCGCGGCCAGAAGGTCCAGCGCGGCCAGACACTTGCGGCATCCGGCATGAGCGGCAGCGCCAAGCGTCCGCAGGTTCACTTCGAGGTGCGCAAGGATGCAACGCCCGTGAACCCGATGACGTTCCTCGACTGATCCCGTCCTTCAATTCAGTGCAAAAAGCCCGGCAATGCCGGGCTTTTTCTGTTGCGTGCACTCAATCGTGGCTGATCGGCTTGCGCTGCCGTCCGGCGAGGTCCTGGATATATTGCCAGGCGACGCGGCCGGAGCGCCCGCCGCGCGTCGTCGCCCATTCCAGCGCCTCGTGATGCAGCTTTTCCACCGGCAGATCGAGCGCATAGTGGGCAGCATAGCCGTCAATCATTGCCAGATAGTCATCCTGCGAGCATTTGTGGAAACCGAGCCAGAGGCCGAAGCGATCCGAAAGTGATACCTTTTCTTCAACGGCCTCGGACGGATTGATCGCGGTCGATTGCTCGTTTTCCATCATGTGGCGCGGCAGAAGGTGCCGACGGTTCGATGTCGCATAGAAAAGCACATTGTCCGGACGCCCCTCGATGCCGCCGTCCAGCGCCGCTTTCAGGGACTTGTAGGCGGTATCATCGTGATCGAAGGACAGGTCATCGCAAAAGAGGATGATCCGTTCCGGCATGGACTTCAGGATGTCCATCAGCGCGGGCAGGGATGAAATATCCTCGCGATGCACTTCAACAAGCTTCAAAGCAGCACCTGTCGAGGCCTTCACGTCTGCGTGCACGGATTTGACCAGCGAGGATTTGCCCATGCCGCGCGCCCCCCAGAGCAGCACATTGTTTGCGGGGAAGCCTTCCGCAAATCGCAACGTGTTTTCATGAAGGATGTCACGCACATGATCGACCCCCTGAATGAGCTTCAGCGCGATGCGGTTCGGCTTCGGGACAGGTTGTAGATACTGGCGGGCAGGGGACCACACGAAGCAATCCGCACTGGAAAGATCGTTGGCCGCGGGCGCAGGCCCTGCAAGTCGCTCCATCGCATCCGCCAGACGGCGGGTTTCCATCAACAGCAGCTGCAGCGTCGCGTCAGACATGGTGCTCTCCTGATCCGCTCCGGACCAATGGTGAATAAATTCCAAACAAGCGCTCCGCTAGCATGGCGTTTCCCGAGGGAAAAGGCTAATAGGCCTCCAAACGGTACGGCTTGAAGCCGGTGGCCAGTTGTAATAACGCAGGTGGCCATTATATTCCGGCGGTCCCGGGCCTTGTGAGCCCTGCGGAGCGTCAAGACGAATTCAGGAGTGAAATATGTTTATCACCGAAGCCTATGCGCAGACCGCGACCGGCACCGAAGCCGCAGGCGGCATTTTCGGCTCGGGCATGGAGATGATCGTTCTCTTTCTGCCCCTCATGATCGTTTGGTATTTCCTGCTGATCCGTCCGCAGAACGCAGCCCGCAAGCGCCGCGAAGAGACGCTCAAGAACATTCGCCGTGGCGATCAGGTGGTCACCGGCGGTGGCGTTGTCGGAAAGGTCACCAAGGTGGTTGACGACAACGAAGTGGAAGTCGAAATCGCCGATGGCGTGAAGATCCGTGTGGTGCGCACCTACATCGCCGATGTGCGCGTGAAGGGCGAGCCGGTCAAGGCCGAATAAGCCTTCAAATTCCCGCGCCTAACCGCGCTTCGAGACGTTCGAGACTGATATGCTTTATTTTTCCCGCTGGAAAACAATCTTCATCTGGCTGGTGGTTGCAGTGAGCGCGCTCGTTGCACTGCCCAACGTGCTGAGCGACAACATCCTCAACTCCATGCCGGGTGCCCTTCCGCACAAGCGGGTAACCCTGGGTCTCGACCTGCAGGGCGGTTCGCATATCATGCTCAAGCTCGAGCGTGCGGATATCGTCAAGGAGCGTCTGGAAACAACCGTTGGCGATGTGCGCGCCAAATTGCGCGAGGCCAATATCCGCTATACCGGCCTTGCCGGTGTCGGCCAGTCGGTTCAGGTTCGCATCAGCGATGTCAATCAGGTCGAAGCGGCAAAGGAAGCGCTCAAGCCGCTGACGGCGCTGATCAGCACCGGCAGTCTTGCAGGCGGAAGCCTGCAGGAAGCGACCATTGAAGATGGCGGTGATGGCCTCCTCAAGCTGAACATTACCGATGAAGGCATCAATTATCGCATTTCCTCGGCAGTTACGCAGTCGATCGAAGTGGTTCGCCGCCGCGTGGATGAACTCGGCAACACCGAGCCCCTGATCCAGCGTCAGGGCACGGACCGCATTATCGTGCAGGTGCCAGGTCTGCAGGATCCGCAACGCCTGAAGGCGCTGCTGAACCAGACAGCCAAGCTCACCTTCCGCATGGTCGATCTCTCGATGCCCGTGCAGCAGGCGATCACCGGCCGCCCGCCAGTCGGGTCCGAGGTGCTTTACTCGCAGGATGATCCGCCGGTTCCCTACATTGTTGAAAAGCGGGCGCTGATTTCCGGTGAAGATCTGATCGATGCACAGGCGAGCATCAATCAGCAGACCAGCGAACCGGTTGTTTCCTTCCGCTTCAATTCCAAGGGCGCACTTCGTTTTGCCGAAGCCACCCAGCAGAATGTGGGCAAGCCGTTTGCGATCATTCTGGACAATCAGGTGATTTCCGCGCCGCGCATCAACGAGCCGATTCTTGGTGGTTCCGGCCAGATTTCTGGCAATTTCACCGTCGAATCCGCCAATGATCTCGCCGTGCTCCTGCGCGCCGGTGCCCTTCCGGCGACCCTGACGGTCGTGGAAGAGCGCACTGTCGGCCCGAGCCTCGGGGCGGACTCGATCCATGCTGGTCTTGTGGCCGGTGTCATCGGCGCGATTGCGGTTGTCGCCTTCATGCTGATCTTCTACGGTTTCCTCGGGCTGATCGCGAATGTGGCGCTTGCTGCAAACGTGATCATGATCATGGCCGTTCTGACAATGCTCGGCTCGACGCTGACGCTTCCAGGTATCGCCGGTATCGTGCTGACCATGGGCATGGCGGTGGATTCGAACGTGCTGATCTACGAGCGTGTTCGCGAAGAGGTGCGCAACGGCCGCAGCTTCCTGCAAGCGCTTGACCTCGGCTTCGAAAAGGCGCTCGCCACCATCGTCGATGCAAACCTGACTACGCTTATTGCCGCGGTGGTCCTGTTCTTCATGGGCTCCGGTCCCGTGCGTGGCTTTGCCGTGACGCTCTCTGTCGGTATCGTCACCACCGTTTTCACCGCCTACACGCTCACGCGCTGGCTGGTAGCTCTTTGGGTAAAGCGTCGCCGTCCGAAGCACCTGCCGAAGGGTGTGCGCTCCGGCATTTTTGACGGGACCAACATCGGCTTCATGGGCTTCCGGAAGTATACGTTTGTCATCACCGCAATCCTGTCGATCGGTTCCGTGGTGGGCTTTGCGACCAAGGGCATGAATCTCGGCATCGACTTCAAGGGCGGCTCCATCATCGAGCTGAAGGCGAAGCAGGGCAATGCGGATCTCGGCGATATCCGCGAGCGGTTGAGCGAGCTAAACCTCGGCGAAATCCAGGCGCAGGGCTTTGGTGATCCGGCCAGCGCGCTGGTTCGCGTGCAGGCGCAGGAGGGCGGCGAAAATGCCGAGCAGTCGGCCGTCAATCTGATCCGGGGCGAACTGGAAGACCAGTATGAATTCCGCCGCGTGGAAGTGGTCGGTCCGTCCGTTTCCGGCGAGCTCACCACCATGGCGACGCTTGGCGTTCTCGCCTCGCTGGCGGCAATTCTGGTCTACATCTGGTTCCGCTTCGAATGGCAGTTCGCACTGGGCGCGATCATCGCCACCCTGCACGACGTGATCCTGACGCTGGGGCTCTTCGTCTTCACTGGCGTGGAATTCAACCTCACCAGTATCGCCGCCGTTCTGACCATCGTTGGCTATTCGCTGAACGATACGGTCGTGGTCTATGACCGCATGCGTGAAAACCTGCGGCGTTACAAGAAGATGTCGCTTCCGGTTCTGATCGATACGTCAATCAACACGACACTTTCTCGCACGATCCTGACTTCGGCAACGACCATGATCGCGCTCACCGCTCTCTATCTCTTCGGCGGCGAAGTGATCCGCTCCTTCACCTTCGCCATGCTGTTCGGCGTCGGTGTTGGCACCTTCTCGTCGATCTATATCGCCGCGCCGGTGCTGATTGCCTTCAAGCTGCGTCCGGAATCCTTCCAGGAGAAGGATGACAAGACAGGCGAAGAGGGCACCGAAGTGACTGCCGGATGAAGCGCGGCATTGAAATAAGGGCGGCCCATTTTCCGGGCCGCGCTCCTGTCGATGCCTATGGAAATGGCGGGTTTCGCTTTGCCGATATGTCCCATCGCGGTTCCATCCTCTGTCTGCCGTCCGGTATCTATGGATGGGACGCGGTGGAAGGGGATGCGCTGACGCCCGCCCTCTTCGAAAAGGTGCTTGCCGAAGTGGAAGGCATCGAGGTGTTGCTGGTGGGCACAGGCATGAACCTCGTGCCCCTGCCGAAGGATCTGAAGGCTGCGCTGAAGGCAAAGGGGATCGGCTCCGATCCGATGAGCACGGGCGCGGCTGTGCGGACCTTCAACATCATGCTTTCCGAATCGCGCGCGGTTGCAGCGGCGTTGATGGCGGTCTGAAAGGCGTAGTCTCGTGGATGCCAACGGGCAAAATGCGGCACTTGTGCTGGCCGCACTGAAGGAAAGCGATGTAGACCGCTACCTGGCGGTTCTGCTTTCGCCCGAGCCGAAGCGACGCTCGCTTGCCGCCTTTTATGCCTATAATGCCGAACTCGCCCGAATTCGGGATATCGTGCGCGAGCCCCTTCCGGGCGAGGTTCGCCTGCAATACTGGCGCGACCTGCTGCAAGGGGCGGCGCATGGTTCGAGCGACGCCAATCCCGTTGGGTCAGAACTGCTTTTGGCCATAGAGCGAGACCATCTGCCGGTTGCACCGCTTGTTGCCATGAGCGAGGCGCGGATTTTCGATCTCTATGACGATCCGATGGAGGATCAGGCGAGCTTTGAAGGATATGCGGGCGAAACCGCCTCGGCGCTGATCCAGCTTGCAAGCCTTGTTCTGGATGCAGACAAGGCGCCAGAATACGCCCAGACCGCAGGTCATGCCGGGGTCGCGCAGGCCGTCGCGGGTGCACTGCTTCTCTTGCCGCAGCACCGCGCGCGGGGGCAGGTCTATTTCCCGGCAGAAATCCTCTCTGCCACGGGCTTCAGCCGCGAACAGTTCCTGTCCGGAGACGATGACGCGCGTCTTGCCGCCGCCATATCCGCCTTTGCCGGTCTTGGCCTCGATCATCTTCGAAAGGTGTCCCTGTCCGGCCCGATCACCGAAAGCCTGATGCCGGCCTATCTGCCAGCCGTTCTTGCCCGCCCGGTGCTGGAAGCTGCAGCGAGGAATGGACAGACGGCAATTCAGGGTCGATTGCGGGCCCCGCAGTGGCGGCGGCAAATCCGCATGGCCTTCGGCCTCTGGCGCCGTAAACTATAATCTCAAAGTTAATCCGGCTTGTCACCAGCGGCCATTGTAGGCGGATGTCAGCCTCTATAGGTTGTAATCAGCTTCAGGCAACTTGCGTTTGGCACGAAGTGCTGCTTGAACATATCAGAATGTAGTCTGAGCCCGAAAGATTCGGGTTGTACCTTGCGGAAGGGATGGGGAATGAGCGTCAGCATGATCATCTGGGCGGTGCTGATGACCGGCATTATCGGGTTGGCCTTCGCCGCAAGCCGTCTGGGTGAGAAGAATGACGTGGTTGGCTTCAAGGATACAGGGCTTGCGATCCTCGAATTCGGCCGGGCCTATCCTTATGAAGCGATCCGCGCCCTGCACGCCACAGCCGATGGCCAGATGGTGTTCGTACGGTTGCATGACAACAAATCCGGCTTCATGCGCTCCATGCGCGGCCATTATGCCTGCCATCTGATCGAGCCGGGCTCGGCGCAGGCAACCGCCCTGCCGGATGCGCTGTCACTGAACATCACCTTTTTCGATGCGCCCCAGCACAATGGCACGTTCCGTTTCTCCTCGGTGGAGGATGCCGCGGAAGTTTCGCTGTGGCTGCTTGGCAATTTCGTGCCGGAAGCGCTCGGCGAACTCTCTCGCGACGGAACAGCCTGAGGGGTTGTTCTTCGAACCCGGATCAGGCCGAAAGGCCCTTCTCCAGCCACAGCTTGCAATCCTCCAGTGCCCGGCGCGCGACAAGCTGCCGTTTCAGGATGGTTTTTTCCTTGCCCCGGAAGCGCTTTGCGCCCTCCGGCTTTTGCATGGCACCGGGTTCCAGTTCCGGGAACAGGCCGAAATTGATGTTCATCGGCTGGAAGGAGCGTTTGCCAGGCTCGTCATCGGAAACGATATGACCGCCGGTGATGTGGTTGAGGAGAGAGCCGAGCGCGGTGGTCGCCGGTGGTAAGGAGGGGCTGAGCCCCAGCCGTTCGGCCGCAGCAAAGCGCCCGGCCAGCAGGCCGATACTGGCACTTTCCACATAGCCTTCGCAACCGGTGATCTGGCCCGCAAAACGCAGGCCGGGCCTGCTCTTCAGCGTCAATGACGGGTCGAGAAGCACGGGGGAGTGGATGTAGGTGTTGCGGTGGAGGCCACCGAGGCGGGCGAATTCCGCGTTTTCGAGACCCGGGATCAGCCGGAAAATCTCTGCCTGTGCCCCATATTTCAGCTTCGTCTGGAAGCCGACCATATTGTAGAGCGTGCCAAGCGCGTTGTCCTGCCGCAACTGAACGACAGCATAGGGCTTCACGGTCGGGTTATGCGCATTGGTCAGCCCCATGGGCTTCATCGGGCCATGGCGCAGGGTTTCGCGCCCGCGCTCTGCCATCACTTCAATCGGAAGGCAGCCATCGAAATAGGGCGTGCCTTCCCATTCCTTGAAACCGACGCCATCGCCCGCGATCAGCGCATCCACAAATGCATTGTACTGTGCTTCGTCCATCGGGCAGTTGATATAGTCCTTACCCGTGCCGCCGGGGCCAACCTTGTCATAGCGCGACTGATACCAGCAGATATCCATATTGATGCTGTCACGGTGAACGATCGGCGCAATCGCATCAAAGAAGGCGAGCGCATCCTCGCCGGTCTCGGCACGGATCGCCTCTGCCAAGGCAGGAGAGGTCAGCGGGCCAGTGGCAACAATCGCCAGATCCCAATCCTTCGGCGGCAAGGCAGGTACTTCTTCCCGGGTGAGGGTGATCAGCGGATGGCTGGAAATCGCCTCCGTCACCGCTTCGGAAAAACCATCCCGGTCCACTGCCAGCGCGCCACCTGCCGGAACCTGATGCGCATCCGCAGACCGCATGATCAGCGATCCGGCCATGCGCATTTCCGCATGGATCACGCCGACCGCGTTGCTGGTCGCGTCGTCGGAGCGGAAAGAGTTTGAGCAGACGAGTTCGGCAAGGCCATCGGTCTTGTGCGCATCCGTGCCGCGCACGCCGCGCATTTCATGCAGGATGACGGGAATACCGGCGCTGGCAATCTGCCAGGCCGCTTCAGAGCCGGCCAATCCGCCGCCGATGACATGAATGGGGTGATGAAGGGGTGCTTTTTCGGTCATGCCGCGCTCTTAACACGGAGCGTCCGGGCTTCCAATCACCCGGAATCAAAAACGGCACCGCAAAGGGTGCCGTTTTTCGTGCTGACTGGCCCGAGAGAGGGGGAGGGCTATCAGCGGAAATTGCGAGCCGCAATCGAGCGGATGTCGTGGCGGGTGATGCCGATATCCGAGAGGGTCTGGTTCGAGAGGTTGCCCAGCTCGTTCAGGGTACGGCGGTAGTTGATCCAGTTCTTGGCAGCGCGAATCGGGTTCATGGTCGTCATCCTTCGTCTTGGGTCTCAGTGGTGAAGCGCTTCGCTTCATCGTTCGTTGGGTCTCTTATACACTCGTACAGCAGTGATGTGCAGTGCAATATACTCGGGTCTGCCATGCATTTTTGTCAGGGCGGGTTAACGAGAAGATCGCGGTGCGATTGCCGTCGAGCATCTTGGGTTTCTTATACCGCTGAACTGGGTTGGAATGGAGGCGAGATTGCGCCCTCCAAATGGCATTTTGTGTCGCAAATAAATAAAAACGACTATCCGGAATGCGAAGACCGTGTCTCAAAGCACAAAATTCAGGAAGTGCTTGGTTAAAAGCAAAACGCCCCTGAAGAGGGGCGTTTCGTACTCTTTACACAAATTTAACCGTTTCGCATCGGGCGAAACTGTCGAAATCAGCCGTTAACGGCTTCCTTTGCGACGCGACGGATCTCGGAACGGTGAATGCCGAGGTCGTGCAGTTCGCGGTTGGACATGCGGCCGAGTTCGTTGATGGTCTGACGGTATTTGCGCCAGTTGGAGAAGCTGCGTGCGAGGTTCATGATCGTCTTCCTTTTCACGGTGTGTGGCGGCTGTCTTGGGAGGATGTGCCGCCGAATTCGTTGAGGCTGTTGTATGTTGCGCCGCACAAAATGAACAGCGCTGATGTCTCAATGCACCCATGCGCCATATGCATAGCAAATCGTCTGGATTGCCACTTTCCTGTCACAGAGCGTCTTGCCGAGGGTGTTCAGCACGGATTCCTGCCCGGATTTGGCCATAGTGTTTAAAATTCAAGGACTTTGTATGTTTCAGAACAAAAAAACGCCCTCCGGGGAGGAAATCCGGAGGGCGCATAGTCCAAACCGGTCCTGGGAGGAGGGAACGAACCGGCCGTGGTCCGGAGTGCGCTTGGGAGGAGGGACGCAACTCCGAAAGTCATTCGAAAGCATGGGCTTATCGAAACGCGGTGCTGAAAAGGCACAAATGGCACAGGGCGGCTTTTAAGCCATGCTTTGCCTATGGGCAGGTCTGCGGTAAACGTCTTGCTGCGGCTCTTCAAATGGCCCGCAACCCCTCAATTATCAAGGGCTGCGATATGCTCTTCATGCATACCAGACACCTAAATTTGTGCCTGACTCAACTTATACGATAAAATCCTTTCCGATTTCTTAATTTGCCTCGCCTGGGCCAGTCGCCGTTCAAAAAAGAGGCAGATGCATTTTAGTTGACTTGGACGCCTTTCCAATTCCTGCCCTTGCTTTAAGCTCCGAAGGGAAACCGGAGATCACAGTCATGTATCGCGGACGTCTGCAAACCGATTTTGCGCTTTGGGTCGAAAAGGGACTGGTGACGCGGGAAGCCGCCGATTCCATGCTGCAGGAATATGACCAGCGCCCGCAAAGCTTCACCATCGGCCGGGTGCTGATGATGCTGGCGACCCTGCTTGTTGCGGCAGCGCTGGTGTTGCTTGTTGCGGCGAACTGGGACGGGATTCCCAGAGAGCTGCGCTCGCTGATGCTGATCGGACTGATCTGGCTCTGTTTTGGAGCGGCCGCCTATGTCGGTTCGGCAGGGGCGCGCTACATAACAGGCGCCCTGCTGATACTCGGAGCCACAGCCTTCGGCGCATCGATCGCTCTGATCGGTCAGATGTACAATCTGTCCGGCGACGGAACCTCGGCTACGGCCACCTGGTTCTTGATGACGCTGATTGCGGCCATACTCTATCGTTCCGAAGCGCTGACCTATTACACGGGCGCGCTCGGCTGGTTCTTTCTCTCCATCCTGGTGTCAGAAGGTTTGGGCAGTCCGAACAGTGTCTGGTTCTACGCGCCGGTCCTGATGGCCGCCGCCGTTATCCTGCTCCTCTATTATACCGGCGCGGCGCGCGCACGGCATCTTGCCTATTCGCTGCTCCTCGGCTGGCTGGGGTGGCTCTATCTGGAGAGAGGCGCAGTGATCAACCCGTGGCACTATGTCGGGCTTGGTCTGGCAGGCCTTTTGTTGGCAACGCTGCCAGCGTCGCCGCTTCGGGCCATGGCCCGCAGGGCCGGCTCGGCGCCTGCTTTCTACAGTCTTCTGTTTGCTTGTCTCGGCCTGCTGATCTTCCAGATCGAGCAATCCGATTTCATGGCCAATGATCAGCCATTGTGGAGAACTGCCTTTCCCGCCCTGCTGATGATTGCCCTGTCCGTTTTGGCGCTGGTGTTGGATGGGCGCGATAATGGCGCGGTTCGCTATACGTCTTATGCCGTCTTCGCGGCGGAAGTGCTTTATCTCTCGGTAGAGTTGGCCGGGTCCATGCTCGGCACATCCGGCATTTTCCTTTGCACCGGGATCATCCTCGGTGTCATCGCCTGGTTCGTGATCCGGGTGGAAAAGCGGTTTGCGCAGAAGCAGCAGGAATTGGGGACACGCGCATGAGTTACGGTCTGACCCGACGCCGATTCATAGCCGCAGCATTGCTCACCGCCGGTTTGCAGACCGGTATTCTGGTCACGATGATGCGCTCCAGCCAGTCCATTCTGGATAATGGCACCGCGATCCGCCTGAAAACCGTGCCTGTTGATCCGCGCGATCTGATGCGCGGGGACTATGTGGTGCTTGCCTATGATTTTTCCCGGCTGGATACCAAGCTGATCCGCGATGGCTTCCCGACCGCGTCCGGCCTGCAGACGGTCAGCCTGCGTCTTGCGCCCGGTCCGGATGGCTTCTGGATTGCCCGCGATGCAGTCTTCGGCGCGCTGCAGCCGGAGCCGGATACGGTTATCCTCAAATCCTTCCCGTTTGACTACGAGCCGCAGCAGCCCGTGCCGGATCGGCTCACGCTCAAGTTCGGCATTGAAAGCTATTTTGTGGCGGAAGGGCAGGGCAAGGCCATCGAGGAGGCGCGCAACAATCACCAGGTTGCCGTGGAGGTGCGTGTTTCGCCGGAGGGTGACGCCCGGATCGCCTCGCTCGAGGTGCTGGACGCTGCGCCGTAAGCGCAAATTGCCGGAATGACGCGGCAGTCGCACGTTGCGCCGTCATCGCGGCGTCATTTTCCCTTTGCGTGTGTTGAATCGGGTGATATAGAGACGCCGCGCTCCGAAAGGCCTTCTGCGCAGGCAGTGGTATTGACGGACGCGGGTATGGTGAAATTGGTAGACACGCCAGATTTAGGTTCTGGTGCCGCAAGGCGTGGGAGTTCAAGTCTCTCTACCCGCACCAGAACAGCCGCAGCCGCGGGCCATGGCGTTTACGCCAACCCAAAGAAGGCTGCCAGTTCGGGCGCCGTTCCGCTTCGGGCGGAATGACACGGAATTCTAGAGTCAGAAGCCACGCGCGGGCAAAGCCCGGCGTCGCGCTCACCGAGCAACCGGCAGGCTGGGCACGGCCGCCACGAAATGAAGGTTTGAACATGCAGGTTATTGAAACCCTCTCCGAAGGGCTGAAGCGCGAACTCAAGGTCATCATCCCGGCCAAGGACATGGAAGCGCAGATGAACGAGCGCCTGGCAGACGCCAAGGATCGCGTTCGCATCAACGGCTTCCGTCCGGGCAAGGTTCCGGTCGGTCACCTGAAGAAGATGTATGGCAAGTCGATCATGGCCGAGCTGGTGAACGAGATCGTTCGCGAGCGTCCGGCTGCGATCCTGTCCGAGCGTGGCGAAAAGTCCGCCACCCAGCCGGAAATCGCCATGACCGAAGATCAGGCCGAAGCCGAGAAGATCCTCTCCGCGCAGGCTGACCTGGAATTCACCGTTTCCTACGAAGTCATCCCGGCAATCGAGCTGAAGTCGGTTGATGGCATCAAGGTCACCCGTGAAGTGGTCGAGATCGCCGAAGACGAAGTGACCGAGCAGATCAAGCGCATTGCCGAAAGCGCCCGTTCCTACGAGCCGAAGAAGGGCAAGGCCGCCAATGGCGACCGCGTCACCATGGATTACCTCGGCAAGGTCGATGGCGTTCCGTTCGACGGCGGCAAGGATGAGGACGCCCAGCTCGTTCTCGGCTCCGGCCGTTTCATCCCGGGCTTCGAAGAGCAGCTGATCGGCCTCAAGGCCGGTGACGAAAAGGTCATCAACGTGACCTTCCCGG
This sequence comes from uncultured Rhizobium sp., assembly GCA_945952315.1. Lineage (GTDB taxonomy): Bacteria > Pseudomonadota > Alphaproteobacteria > Rhizobiales > Rhizobiaceae > Gellertiella. Next base: position 95,626 of record CAMFIE010000009.1, read on the forward strand.
CTGACTACCCGGCCACCAACCTTGCTGGCAAGGACGCAACCTTCGACATCACCGTCAAGGAAGTCGCTGCCGCTGGCGAAGTCGAGATCAACGATGAACTCGCTTCCAAGCTCGGTGTTGAATCCGCCGACAAGCTGAAGGAAATCGTGCGCGGCCAGATCGAAGGCCAGTATGGCTCGATGACCCGCCAGAAGCTGAAGCGCCAGATCCTCGACCAGCTCGACGGTCTCTATTCCTTCGACACGCCGAAGAGCCTGGTTGAAGCCGAGTTCGAAAACATCTGGCGCCAGATCAACACCGATCTCGCCCAGTCCGGCAAGACCTTCGAAGACGAAGACACGACCGAAGAAAAGGCCCGTGAAGAATACATGAAGCTTGCCGAGCGCCGCGTGCGCCTTGGCCTCGTTCTCTCCGAAATCGGCGAGAAGGCTGCCATCGAAGTGTCCGAAGACGAAATGCAGCGCGCCCTTTACGAGCAGCTGCGCCAGTTCCCGGGCCAGGAAAAGCAGATCATCGAATTCTTCCGCAAGACCCCGGGTGCTGCCGCTTCGCTGCGCGCGCCGATCTTCGAAGAAAAGGTTGTCGATCACCTGCTGACCCAGATCTCGGTCACGGACAAGACCGTTTCCAAGGAAGAGCTGATGGCTGACGACGAAAGCGAAGCATCCGCTTCCAAGTCGGAAACCAAGAAGGCTGCTCCGAAGAAGAAGGCTGCCAAGGCTGAAGCCGCCGCTGAAGGCGAAGAAGCCGCTGCCCCGAAGAAGAAGGCGGCTGCGAAGAAGAAGGCCTCCGAAGACGCCGCCGAATAATCGGCCAATCTTCGACCAGACATGCAAAACCCGCCGGAAACGGCGGGTTTTTTGTTAGCCCAGAAAAATCAGGCGGCCTGATCAGGCACTCTTTGCCTCTGCCGGGCGGATTTCACCCATGCGGTTCCAGGCGTCGAGACCGGCGATCTTGTAGGCTTCGGCAAGGGTCGGGTAATTGAAGGTATTCTCGACGAAATATTCCACAGTGCCCTTGAGGTTCAGCACGGCCTGGCCGATGTGGACGAGCTCGGTCGCGCCTTCGCCGACGATGTGTACCCCCAGCAGCCTGCGGGTCTTCAGCGAGAAGATCATCTTGAGCATGCCGTTATCGAGGCCCATGATATGGCCGCGCGAGGTTTCGCGGAAACGGGAAATGCCGCATTCATAGGGAATGCCGCGCTGCTTCACTTCCTCTTCCGTCAGCCCGCAGGTGGAGATTTCCGGCACGGCATAGATGCCGTAGGGGAAATATTGCGGCGGGTCTTCCGCCGGGGCACCGACCGCGTGGCGGGAGGCGATGCGGCCCTGTTCCATCGAGGTCGAGGCAAGGCTCGGGAAACCGACGACATCACCCGCCGCGTAGATTGTCGGCACGTCCGTCTGGAAGGTTTCCGGGTTCACCTTGAGGCGGCCACGGCTATCGGCGGTGAGACCTGCGGCTTCGAGATTGAGCGTATCGGTGGCACCGACGCGGCCAGCGGCGAAAAGCACCATATCAGCCATCAGCGTGCGGCCGTTCTGAAGCGTCACGCGCGCCTTTCCATTCGGTTCCTTCTCCACCTTTTCGGCGCTCTGGCCGAAAAGAAGCTTCATGTTGCGGTCGCGCAGCTGATAGGAGAAGTCCTCGACAATTTCCTTGTCGATGAAATCGAGCATGCTGTTGCGCGGCTCGACCACCGTCACCGCCGTATCGAGCGCGGAAAAGATCGTGGCATATTCGATGCCGATGACGCCCGCACCGATCACCACCATCGAGCGCGGAAGCTCGTTGAGGTCGAGCAACTCGTCGCTGTCGACAATCGACTTGCCGTCGAAGGTAATGTTATCCGGGCGATAGGGCCGTGTGCCGACTGCAAGCAGAATGGCATTGCCCCAGACGCGGACGATTTCGCCGTCGTTCTTTTCGATTTCCAGCGTGTTGCGGTCGATGAAGGTGGCGGTGCCCCGGATCTGCTGCACGCGGTTGCGGGCAAACTGGTGCTCCAGCACCTCCACCTCATGATCGAGCGTGATCAGCAGACGACGGCGCAGGTCTTCGGCATTGATTTCCTGCTTGACGCGGTAGGAGCGGCCATAAAAACCGCGCTCGCGCCAGCCGGTGAGGTTGAGAGCGGTTTCGCGCAATGTCTTCGAGGGGATGGTGCCGGTGTGCACGGATACGCCGCCCACGCGCGTGCCTTTTTCCACCACCAGCACGCGCTTGCCGAGCTTGGCAGCCTGAATGGCGCCACGGCGGCCTGCCGGGCCACTGCCGACGACAATGAAATCGTAATGGATCATGAAGTCACCCGCATCTGTTCACTGTTTTCCGCATGGGATCCACACCCCGTCATGCACCATGATTAACAGAGTAAGATAACCGTTTCGTTAGCAACGTGTTCTTGTGCGGAGCATGCTGGCGTAATCTCGACAGGTTGCGCGTTCAGATCAGTTTCAGCGCCTTGAAGCTCGCGTGGCCATCCTTGCCGATGATCACGTGATCGAACACGGTAATGCCCAGCGGCCTTGCACTGTTGATGATCGTCTGCGTCATGTCGATATCCGCCCGGGACGGGGTCGGATCACCGGAAGGATGGTTATGGACGAGAATAAGCGCGGTTGCGGAAAGCTCCAGCGCCCGCTTGATCACCTCGCGCGGATAGACCGGTGTATGATCCACCGTGCCGCGCCCCTGCACTTCATCGGCAATCAGGGCGTTGCGCTTGTCGAGAAAGAGAATGCGGAACTGTTCGGTGGTCTCGTGCGCCATCACCGCATGGCAGTAATCGATCAGCGCCTTCCAGGAGCTCAGCACCTGCCTGCCCTGAATGTCCCGCTTCAGCATGCGCTGGGCAACGGTTGCCATCAGGTTCAGTTCCATTGCCACGGTTTCGCCGATGCCTTTCACCTCCTGCAGCCGGGCGGGCGAGGCGGAAAACACGCCGCCGAGTGTCCGGAAACGCTCGATCAGCTCCTTGGCGATCGGCTTGGTGTCGCGGCGGGGGATCAGGCGGAAGAGCAGCAGCTCCAGCAATTCGTAATCGGCAAGCGCGCTTTCGCCCTGTTCGCGAAACCGGTCGCGCAACCGTTCGCGGTGGCCAAGGTAATGCGCCTCGGTGGATGCGGCCGCTGCTGCTTTCTTCGGCTTTGCCGTGTCGGCAAGGCGCTTCGGCAGGTTTTCGGCAAAATGGCCGCGCTCGTCCAGATCGTCTCCGAAATCAAAGTCATCGGAATTCGGATCGGGACGGCGGGCCATCGGTGGTCAGCCCTTGAGCGGTGGCAGGCCGGGCCGGTCAAGACCCGCAGGCGATAGCGTGAAGATTTCGCAGCCCGTGGCCGTCACACCCACCGCATGTTCATACTGGGCGGATAGCGACCGGTCGCGGGAAACAGCCGTCCAGCCATCGGACAGCACCTTCACATGCGGACGGCCGAGATTGATCATCGGCTCGATGGTGAAGATCATGCCTTCGCGCAGTTCCGGACCTTCTTCGGCACGGCCGTAATGCAGGATGTTCGGCGCATCGTGAAACAGCTTGCCCACGCCATGGCCGCAGAAATCCCGGACCACCGAGCAGCGTTCCGCTTCCGCAAAGGTCTGGATCGCTTCGCCGATTGCGCCGGTGCGGGCACCGGGCCGAACGGCGGCGATGCCGCGCATCAGGCATTCGTGGGTGACTTCGAGCAGCCGCTCGGCGGCGCGCTTGATCTCACCGACGGGATACATGCGGCTGGAATCACCATGCCAGCCATCGACCACGAAGGTCACGTCGATGTTGACGATATCGCCTTCGCGCAGCGGCTTGTCATCCGGAATGCCGTGACAGATCACGTGGTTGATCGAGGTGCAGCTGGATTTGGTATAGCCGCGATAGTTCAGCGTGGCGGGAAGCGCACCGTGATCCATGCCGAATTCGAACACGAACTTGTCGATGGCATTGGTCGTCACGCCGGGCTTCACCATCGGCACCAGCGCATCAAGACAGCGGGCGGTGAGCTGGCAGGCCTTGCGCATGCCTTCGAACCCTTCCGGTCCGTAAAGACGGATCGCGCCCGTGTTTTTCATCGGCGCGGAAAAGGCTTCGATATAATTCACCATCAGAAAACGGCCCGGATCAGTTATTTGGATATCCGTTCATAAAGCAGGCAAGGCGGTTTCGTCCATCGCGATCAACTGAATTGGCAGAATTTCCATTGGGGAAACCCGGCAGGCGATGGCATAGGCTTCCACGCCGCGGTGCCTTGCCCGCAGATAGGCGGCGCCATAGACCGGGTCGAGGTCGCTTGATAGGCGAAAACGCTGGCAGTCATCGCGCTGGATCAGGTAGATCATCACCGCCCGGTGACCTTCCTCCACCATATCACCCAGCTCTTCGAGATGCTTGGCACCGCGGGCCGTCACCGTATCGGGAAATTCCGCCAATCCGGGGCTGCGGGTAAAGTGCACATTCTTCACTTCCACATAGGCCTTTGGCAGGCCGTCGCCGCTCAGCAAAAGGTCAATGCGGGAATTGCGGCCATATTTCCGCTCGCGCTCGATTACCGTGTAGGGTGAAAGCGAGGGGATCAGGCCCATGCGGATTGCCTCTTCCGCAAGCCGGTTGGGCAGGCCGGTATTGATGCCGACCTGCGTGCCGTCGACCTCCACCATTTCCAGCATATGGCGATATTTGCGGGTCGGGCTGTCATGCTCGCTCATGTGAATGCGGGAACCCGGCGTGGTGAGCCCGAGCATCGAGCCGGTATTCGGGCAGGAGCCGGTGATCACCGATCCGTCTTCGAGCGTGGCGTCGAACAGAAAGCGCTTGTAGCGGGCAATCAGCCGGGCAGGCACAAGCGGGCGGTCAAATCGCATCCGCCGTCAGACCCGCGCCATGACATAGGAGCCGGGCGCTTCCTCGATGGCGTTCAGCTGCGTGCCGCCCACCTTGCGGGCCTTCACGCGCCGGGCATCCTGCGTCTCGATCCATTGCTGCCAGTGCGGCCACCAGCTTCCGGGCGTTTCAACGGCCGTCGTCAGCCAGTCCTCGTATTCGCCCTTGGCAGGGCCGCCGGTCCAGAACTGGTATTTGCCCTTGTCCGGCGGGTTGACCACACCGGCGATATGGCCGGAGCCGGTCAGCACGAAATCCACCGGTCCACCGAATTTCGAGGAGCCGAGGAACACGGATTTTGCGGGCGCGATGTGATCCTCACGGGTCGCGAGATTGTAGATCGGGATTTTGACATCCTTGAGCGACAGTTTCTTGCCCGCGATTTCCATCTCGCCGCGCGCCAGCGTGTTGTTGAGATAGCAGTTGCGCAGATAGAAGGAATGGTTCGCCGCGGGCATCCGCGTGCTGTCGGAGTTCCAGTAGAGCAGGTCGAAGGGCAGGGGATCCTGTCCCTTCAGGTAATTGTTGACGAAATAGGGCCAGATCAGCTCGGACGAGCGCAGCATGTTGAAGGCAGAGGCCATTTTCGAGCCATCGAGATAGCCCTGACCGGCCATCTTTTCCTCAAGCGCCGAAAGCTGGTCCTCGTCCACGAACACCTTCAGATCGCCCGCATGGGTGAAATCCACCTGCGTGGTGAACAGCGTTGCGCTCTTGATCCGCCGGTCCTTTTCCTTGGCATTGAGCGCAAGGGCTGCCGAAAGCAGCGTGCCGCCGACGCAATAGCCGATGGCATTCACATCCTTTTCGCCGGTCGCTTTCTCGATCGTGTCGAGGGCGAAATTCACGCCTTCGCGGATATAGCTTTCCCAGTCCTTGTTCGCGTGGCGCTCATCCGGATTGACCCAGGAGATGACGAACACCGTCTGCCCCTGATCGACGCACCATTTGATGAAGGATTTCTGCGGGTTGAGATCGAGGATGTAGAATTTGTTGATCCAGGGCGGGCAGATGAGGAGAGGGCGCTTCAGCACCGTATCGGTGGTCGCCTCGTACTGGATGACCTGGCAGACATCGCTCTGGGCAATCACCTTGCCGGGGGTCATGGCGAGATTCTTGCCGACGGCGAATTTCGAGATATCCGTCTGGCGGATTTTCAGGTCACCGCCGCCCGCCTTGATATCCTCGGCGAGCATCTTCATGCCCTTGACCAGATTGGCGCCGCTGGTTGCTACCGTCTCGCGATAGAGTTCCGGATTGGTCGCCACGAAATTGGCGGGCGAAAGGGCAGCCGTGATCTGGCGCGTATAGAACTGCGCCTTGTGGCGCGTATGTTCATCCAGCCCCTCGGTATCGGCCACCAGCCGCTCGGCCCAGTCGACCGTGACGATATAGACCTGACGCAAGAGATCGAAGAACGGGTTCTTCACCCAGTCCTGATCGGAGAATCGCTTTTCCTTGCGCAAGGGGTCCGGTTCGTTTGCCGCGTCCTTGTCCGCGAGGCGGCGCATGCTGCGGCTCCAGATCTCGAAATAGCTGCCGAGCAGATGGGTTTGCGCTTCCAGAACGCGGCGCGGGTCGGACATCCAGTATTCGGTGACCTTGGACATGGTCTTCACCACATCGGTCAGTGGTTCGGAGACCGCGTCGGTCAGTTCGCCCTTTTCGCGCGGCTCCATCCAGGCGGAGGCGGCCTTGCCGAGATTTTCCACCATGCGGGCGACGTTGATCGCCATCGCCTCGGGGTCCTTGACTATATAGGGTTCGATGGCCTTCGGGTCGATACCACCGAAAGCTGCACCACCGGTGCCCGAAGCCTCCTCGGATTTGTCCGCCACGCCATACCTCCCCAAGGCAAGAACCCCATAATTCAGTTTTTACATTCTGGACGAATTTGAATACAAGTACCAGCGGAAGGACGTTCAACTCTCGTCTAGCCCTTGCGTCCCGCCTGCTGCCACAGGTGGATGACAGGGGCATGACCGGATGCTACACCCTTCGCGCAAATTCCCGTGCAGAAACGGACTGACCGATGATCAAGACCTGGCAATTGGCGCTTGCCGCCGCACTCGTTCTCCCGGCGCTCAGTGCGTGCACCAGCACCGCGACACCGGAAACGGCGGCCCAGTTTGCGCCGAAAGTCGTGGTCACGGGCACGCAGCCGGTCAGCAATGAAGCGCCGGTGATGGCAAAATCCGGCCAGTATCCGACCTTCGGCAAGCCTTTGACGGCGGCCAATACCCAGATCGATGATTCCCAGGCGCTGGAGATGCGGGCGCAGATGGATGGCCTGACGGCCCAGCGCAAGGCCGGGACAATCACCGACGCCGAGTATCGCAAGCGCATGGCCGAGCTTCAGCAGCTCGCCGCAAACCACGCAGCCGAAATGCAGGCGAAGATCGCCAATTAACGCTTGCCTTTCCGCGCCTTTGGCCGCAAACGTGCGGCCCTGAGATCGTCCGGTTCGCGGCCCTGCGCGCAACTGTATCGATCACACCGAAAGGCGATGCCGGACATGGGAATCTGCCATCGCTGCCATTTGATAGAAAAGGGTCAATCACATGGAAGAGTTTCACAAGGTCAAGAGGCTTCCGCCTTACGTGTTCGAGCAGGTCAACCGGCTGAAGGCCGCCGCCCGCGCGAACGGGGCGGATATCATTGACCTTGGCATGGGTAACCCTGACCTTCCGACCCCGCAGGGCATTGTCGACAAGCTCTGCGAAGTGGTTCAGGACCCGCGCACCCATCGTTATTCCTCTTCAAAGGGCATTCCGGGGCTGCGTCGCGCGCAGGCCGCCTATTACGCCCGCCGCTTTGGCGTGAAGCTCAATCCCGATACGCAGGTCATCGCCACCCTTGGCTCCAAGGAAGGCTTTGCCAATATGGCGCAGGCCATCACCGCGCCGGGCGATGTGATCCTGTGTCCGAACCCGACCTATCCGATCCATGCCTTCGGCTTCCTGATGGCAGGCGGTGTGATCCGTTCGCTGCCGGTCGAGCCGGACGAGACTTTCTTCGGGCCTCTGGAGCGCGCCGTGCGCCATTCGATCCCGAAGCCGCTTGCGCTGATCATCAATTATCCGTCCAATCCGACCGCGCATGTCGCCTCGCTCGACTTCTACAAGGACGTGATCGCGTTTGCGAAGAAGCACGATCTCATCGTGCTGTCCGATCTCGCCTATTCGGAAATCTATTTCGACGAATCGAACCCGCCGCCTTCCGTGCTCGAAGTGCCGGGTGCCATCGATATCACCGTGGAGTTCACCTCCATGTCGAAGACCTTCTCGATGCCGGGCTGGCGCATGGGCTTTGCCGTGGGCAATGACCGGCTGATCGCAGCCCTTGCCCGTGTGAAGTCCTATCTCGATTACGGTGCCTTCACCCCGATCCAGGTGGCCGCGACCCATGCGCTGAATGGCGATGGCTCCGATATCGCCGAAGTGCGCGGTGTCTATCGCCGCCGCCGCGACACGCTGGTCGATGCTTTCGGCAAGGCCGGTTTCGACGTGCCGCCACCCGCCGCGACGATGTTTGCCTGGGCGAAGATCCCGGAAAAGTTCGCGCATCTCGGCTCGCTGGAATTTTCCAAGCTGCTGGTCGAGAAGGCGGATATCGCGGTTGCGCCGGGCATCGGCTTTGGCGAGCAGGGCGATGATTATGTGCGCATCGCGCTCGTCGAAAACGAACACCGTATCCGGCAGGCGGCGCGCAATCTGAAGAAGTTCCTCTCCACGGCGGATGACACGCTGCACAATGTCATTTCGCTGAACCAGCGCCGCTGATCACACGTGCATCATTTTCTCCGGAGCCACAGGCGCTCCGGAACCAGAACCGGGAATATCACATGGCAGATGCCCTCAAAATTGGCGTTGCGGGCCTTGGCACCGTCGGTGCCTCACTCGTTCGCATTCTTCACCAGCGCCGCAATGAACTGGCGGTATCCTGCGGCCGCGCCATCGAAGTGGTCGCCGTCAGCGCCCGCGACCGCACGCGGGATCGCGGCATCGATGTCTCGTCGGTGACCTGGTACGAAAATCCGGTCGAGATGGCGAAGAGTGCCGATATCGACGTGTTCGTCGAGCTGATGGGCGGCGCAACCGGTGCGGCCTCCGATGCGGTCGAGGCAGCGCTTTCCCGTGGTCTCCATGTGGTGACAGCCAACAAGGCGCTTCTCGCCCGCAATGGCGTGGCGCTTGCCGCGCTTGCGGAAGAAAAGGGTGTGCTGCTCAACTATGAAGCCGCTGTCGCAGGCGGCATACCGGTGATCAAGGCGTTGCGTGAATCGCTGACCGGCAACACGGTCAACCGCGTCTATGGCATCATGAACGGCACCTGCAATTACATCCTCACCAAGATGGAGAAGGAAGGCCTGTCCTTCGAGGCCTGCCTCAAGGAAGCGCAGCGGCTTGGCTATGCGGAGGCTGATCCAGCCTTCGACATCGAGGGCAATGACACCGCCCACAAGCTTTCGATCCTTACCACGCTTGCCTTCGGCAGCCAGATTGCCGCCGATGATATCTATCTCGAAGGCATCACCAATATTTCCATCGAGGATATCCACGCGGCGGCAGAACTTGGCTATCGCATCAAGCTTCTCGGCGTTGCCCAGCGCACCGAAACCGGCATCGAACAGCGGGTTCACCCGACCATGGTGCCGCAGAATTCGGTGATTGCACAGGTGGATGGCGTAACCAACGCAGTCGCCATCGAATCCGATATTCTGGGCGAGCTGCTGATGGTCGGCCCCGGTGCCGGTGGCAATGCGACCGCTTCCGCCGTGCTGGGTGATATTGCCGATATCGCAAAGAGCCGTCCGGGCCAGCAGATGGTTCCGGTGCTTGGCCGCCCGGCAAAGGCACTCGAAACCTATCGCCGCGCGCAGATCCAGAGCCATGAAGGCGGCTATTTCATCCGCCTCACGGTGGAAGACCGCACCGGCGTGTTCGCCTCCATCGCCACCCGCATGGCGGAGAACAGGATTTCGCTGGAATCGATCATGCAGCATTCCAAGCAGCTGGAGCCCGGCAAGCCGCAGACGATCATCCTCGTCACCCATGCAACCCGCGAGGACAGTGTGCGTCGTGCCATCGATGCGATCAAGAGCGAAGGCTATCTGCGCGGTGAGCCGCAGGTCATCCGCATCGAGCGTCCGAAGGACGCGTGACCGATACTCTGGCCGGAGAGCGCCTTAGCTTCCGGCCAGTTCCAGGATCATCTCCAGCGCTGTCTCGACGGTCGCGAGGCGAATGCCGTCGCGGCCAAGGTCGCCATAGCGCATTTCCAGGTGAAGGAGCCGCCCATCCTTGGAGCGGGCGGCGAGATGAACGAGGCCGACCGGTTTTTCCGCCGAACCGCCACCGGGTCCCGCAATGCCGGTCACGGCAACAGATATTTGCGCCCGTGAGCGCATCAGCGCACCGGCTGCCATTTGCAGCGCCGTTTCGCGCGAAACAGCGCCGAAACTGTCTAGCACCTCCTGCTGCACGCCGAGAAGTTCCACCTTGGCCTGATTGGTATAGGTCACAAGGCCGCGATCCACGACGGCGGAAGACCCGGCCACATCGGTGAGTGCCGCGGAAATCAGTCCGCCGGTGCAGGATTCGGCAGTTACCACCATAAAGCCGCGCGGCTGGCAGTGATTGATCACCGATTGGGCAAGCGTTGTGATCCGCTCCGGAAAGAGGCTCATTCCTTCATCCCCTTGTAGACGACGGTTGCGGTGGCAATCGCCGCGATGCCTTCCCGCCGCCCGATGAAGCCGATCTTTTCGTTCGTGGTGGCCTTCACCGAACAGCGCTCCAGCGAAATGCCGAGCATGGCCGAAAGTTCCGCGCGCATCGCCTGCCGGTGCGGGCCGACTTTCGGGGCTTCGGCAATCAGGGAAATATCCGCATTCATGATCGTCCCGCCATGCTGCTTCACGATCTTCACCGCATGCTCGACGAAAATGCGCGAGGCCGCACCCCGCCATTGCATGTCGGAGGGCGGAAAATGATCGCCGATATCGCCCGCGCCACAGGTGGCAAGCAGGGCATCGGTGAGCGCATGCAGGGCCACATCTGCATCCGAATGGCCCTTCAGCTTCTGGTCATGCGGAATGAAGATGCCACAGAGCGTCACGCCATCGCCGGGTTCCAGCTGATGCACGTCATAGCCATTGCCGGTGCGCACATCGGGCAGAAAAGAGGAGAGCTTTTCATCGGCCATGGCGATATCCCTGCGTAGCGTGAGTTTGACATTGTCCGGCGAACCTTCCACCAGCGTGACGGGCAGGCCTGCCCATTCGGCGATCGAGGCATCGTCGGTGAAATCGCTTTTGCCGGAAGCGGCTGCCCGGCGATGGGCGTCCAGAATCTCCGTGTAGCCGAAAACCTGTGGCGTCTGTGCTGCCCAAAGACCGGCGCGCGGCACGGTTTCGGCCACGAAGCCTTCCGGCGTTCCGCGTTTCAGCGTGTCGGCAACGGGCAGAGCCGGCAGAACGCCACGCGCGCCGGCCGCAAGTGCGGCTTCGATCCGTTCGAACAGCGCATGATCGACAAAGGGCCGCACCGCATCCTGAATCCAGACATGGGTGACGCCCTTGTCCGCCAGCGCTTCCAGCCCGTTCAGCACGCTCTGCTGACGGGTCGCGCCGCCATGCACCACGATGAAATCACCATGGCCATCAATGTCGCGGATTGCATCGGCGAGCAGGGCCTCATCATCCGGATGAATGGCAATCACGATTGGCCCGCAATGCCGCCAGCTGGTGAACTGCCGCAGCGTATGGGCAATTACCGGCATTCCACCGATTCGCCGATACTGCTTCGGCCCTTCGACAGACGCGCCCGCGCGCTCTCCGCGGCCAGCGGCAACGATGACGATTCCATGGACGGGATTGGTGGACATGAGGGCCTTGCGGATTGAATTCGACTGCATCTCGAGAGGCCGGTTTAACGGCTCGTCGGCCATTTGGCCAGATGAGGCGTGCTTCCACGGAATTTCACTTGGCAGCATCGAGGATTGATGATTAAATTTGATGCACATGCATTCACTGCCTTAAAGATAGGCATTTTAAGGACATGGACTTGAGTCGATTGAATCTTGTAGAGCCGTTTCATATTGGCCCGGTCGAAATCCGCAATCGCGTGATCCTCGCGCCGATGTCCGGCGTGACCGATCTGCCGTTCCGCTCGCTCGCCTGGCGATACGGGGCAGGGCTGGTGGTAACTGAGATGGTCGCGAGCCGCGAGCTTGCCCATAACCATGGCGAATCATGGGCGCGGCTGAAGGGCGCGGGCATTCGTCCGCATATGGTGCAGCTCGCGGGCCGCGAGGCCCACTGGATGGCAGAGGCCGCCCGGATCGCCGAAGCGAATGGCGCGGATATCATCGATATTAATATGGGCTGCCCGGCCAAGAAGGTGATCGGCGGCTATTCCGGCTCGGCGCTGATGCGCGACCCTGACCACGCGTTGACCCTGATCGAGGCGACGGTGAAGGCGGTATCCGTTCCCGTCACGGTGAAAATGCGCCTTGGCTGGGATGACAATAGCCTGAATGCCCCGCTGATTGCCGCCCGTGCGGAACAGGCGGGCGTGCAACTGATCACCGTTCATGGCCGAACCCGCATGCAGTTTTACGAAGGGCGTGCGGACTGGAAAGCCATCCGCGCCGTGCGCGACGCAATCTCGCTGCCGCTGGTGGCGAATGGGGATGTGGAAACGCTGGAGGATGCAGCCGCAATTCTCGAGCAATCGGGAGCAGACGCGGTGATGACCGGACGGGCTTGTCAGGGCCGCCCCTGGCATGCGGGCGTGCTTGCGGGTCACGCCGCGCCCTTGCCCGAAGAGATCCCGGGCATTGCCTGCGAACACTATCGCGCCATGCTGGATTTTTACGGCGAGCAGACGGCGGTGCGCCATGCCCGCAAGCATCTCGGCTGGTATCTGGAGCGGTTTGCACCCGCCATGCCTGCGAGCCTCAAGGCCGAGATCATGACCGGGCGCGAGGCGGAGCGGGTGGAAGCGCTGTTCCGCGCGGCGCTCGACAATCCGGATTACCGCGCAAAACCGGAAAGGGAGGCCGCATGAGCCCCGCGCCCGCCAGCCACGATGCGCTTGCCGCGACCGTTCTCAATGCCATCCGCAATCCGGTGATCATGGTCGATGAGGCCGGGATCATCCGGTTTGCCAATGGTGAGGCCGAGTCCTTCTTTGCGGCAAGTGCCGCCTATATGTCCCGCCACCATATCGCGGCCTTCATCCCCTTCGGCAGCCCGCTGCTTCTGCTGCTGGAGCAGGTGCGCGAACGCCATACGCCGGTGAACGAATATCGGGTCGATCTCAGTTCCCCGCGCATCGGGCAGGAAAAGCTGGTGGATATCTATGCCGCGCCGGTGGCCTCGGAGCCGGGTTCGGTCGTGGTGGTCATCCAGGAGCGCACCATGGCCGACAAGATGGACCGGCAACTCACCCATCGCGGTGCGGCACGCTCGGTCTCCGGTCTCGCCTCGATGCTCGCGCATGAAATCAAGAACCCGCTGTCCGGCATTCGCGGTGCGGCCCAGCTTCTGGAAATGTCCGTCGGCAACGAGGACCGGTCGCTGACCCGGCTGATCTGCGACGAGACGGACCGGATCGTTTCACTGGTCGACCGCATGGAAGTGTTCAGCGACGAACGACCGGTGGATCGCGTTCCCGTCAACATCCATTCGGTGCTGGAACATGTGAAGGTGCTGGCGCAGGCCGGATTTGCCCGCCATATCCGCATTTCGGAAATCTACGACCCGTCGCTTCCGCCGGTCTATGCCAATCGCGACCAGCTCATCCAGGTGTTCCTGAACCTCGTGAAGAACGCGGCTGAATCGATCGGCGCCAAGCCCGGCGGTGAAATCCTGCTGACCACGGCCTACAAGCCGGGCATTCGTGTTTCCGTGGCGGGCAGCCGGGAGAAGGTGTCTCTGCCGCTGGAATTCTGCGTGCAGGACAACGGCCCGGGCGTGCCTGCCGATATCCTGCCGCATCTGTTCGATCCCTTCATCACAACCAAGACCAATGGCTCCGGCCTTGGCCTTGCGCTGGTTGCCAAGATCATCGGCGATCACGGCGGCATCGTCGAATGCGACAGCTACCACAATCGCACGATCTTCCGGATTTTCATGCCCATGTCGCGCGGCGGTGCGGCAGCGGAAGACGTGCAGGGCGCAAGCGCCGAAACCTCTCATGTCAATCGTACTGACGGAGCCTCCCGATGAGCGCCACCATTCTCGTTGCGGATGACGATGCCGCCATCCGCACCGTTCTCAATCAGGCGCTGAGCCGGGCGGGCTATGATGTGCGCGTGACCTCCAATGCCTCGACGCTCTGGCGCTGGGTGGCGGCAGGCGAGGGCAATCTGGTGGTGACCGATGTGGTCATGCCGGACGAAAACGCCTTTGACCTTCTGCCACGGATCAAGAAGGCAAGGCCGGAACTGCCCGTCGTGGTGATGAGTGCGCAGAACACCTTCATGACCGCCATCAAGGCATCCGAGAAGGGGGCCTATGATTATCTGCCAAAGCCCTTCGATCTGACCGAACTGATCGCCATCATCGGCCGTGCTCTCGCCGAGCCGAAGAAGATCGCCATCCGTACGGATGACGAGGCGCAGGAAAACATGCCGCTGGTCGGCCGTTCCGCGGCCATGCAGGATATCTACCGCGTGCTCGCCCGCATGATGCAGACGGACCTGACGCTGATGATCACAGGCGAGTCCGGTACCGGCAAGGAACTCGTCGCCCGCGCATTGCATGATTATGGCAAGAGGCGGAAAGGGCCATTCGTCGCCATCAACATGGCAGCCATACCCCGCGATCTGATCGAATCCGAGCTGTTCGGGCATGAGAAGGGCGCCTTTACTGGCGCACAGGCCCGCTCCAGCGGCCGGTTCGAGCAGGCGGAAGGTGGCACGCTGTTTCTCGATGAAATCGGCGACATGCCGATGGATGCGCAGACCCGTCTTTTGCGCGTTCTCCAGCAGGGCGAATATATGACGGTCGGCGGGCGAACCCCGATCCGTACCAATGTGCGCATCGTTGCCGCGACCAACAAGGATCTGAAGCAATCGATCCAGCAGGGCCTGTTCCGCGAAGACCTATATTATCGACTGAATGTGGTGCCGCTGCGCCTGCCGCCGCTTAGGGACCGCACCGAGGATATTCCCGATCTCGTGCGCCATTTTGCCCAGATGGCGGAGCGGGAAGGGTTGGGTTCCAAACGCTTCGATATCTCGGCGCTGGAAGCCATGAAGGCCTATGACTGGCCGGGCAATGTGCGCGAGCTGGAAAATCTGGTGCGCCGTCTGGTCGCTCTTTACCCACAGGATGTGATCGGGCGCGAGACGGTTGATGCCGAGCTTCATCCGCCGCAAAGTTCTGCCCCGCAGGCCGAGCGTGCACCGGAAAAGGAAGGCCAGCTTTCGATCCGCCAGTCCATCGAGCTTGCAGTCGGTCGCTATTTCGCGAGCTTCGGCCACGATCTGCCGCCTCCCGGTCTTTATGACCGTGTGCTGGAGGAGGTCGAGCATCCGCTGATCATGGCAGCGCTTGCCGCAACCGGCGGTAACCAGATCCGGGCGGCAGACCTGCTTGGCCTCAACCGCAATACGCTGCGCAAGAAAATCCGTGATCTCGGCATTTCCGTGTATCGGGATGCGCGGAACGCTTGACATTGGCACAACCAGCGTTGCATTTTCGCCACATTAAGTTGCTTGAAAGACACGGTTCGATCAGGCCAAGACTGAGCGACTGCCTTCGGTTTGCGTGCCTTGGCTTTTGGTTCGCGACTTCAGCGACGGGAAGACCGCATGAGCGGTTGGGGGAATGAGCATGTTGACGCCATTGGTAGAGGACGAGGCAGCGGGCGCAGGCCAGGATCGCCGTGCTCGTTTCGCCATGCCGGGCCTCGGGCTGGCGGGCGGCGCGCTGCTTTGCGCCGTGCTCACGCTTTTCCTGCTGCTGGGGCTAACTCCGCTCGCGCCCGATCCGCCGGTGGTCATTGCCTCCGTGGTTTTGAACGCGCTTTTCATCATCGGCCTGATTTTCCTGATTGTCCGGGAAATCGGACGGCTGTGGAAAGCGCGGCAGAAGGGCAGGGCGGCGGCCCGCCTGCATGTGCGCATCGTTGTGCTGTTCTCGATTGTGGCGATTACGCCTGCCATTCTGGTGGCGATTTTCGCCTCGCTGACACTGAATGTCGGCCTTGACCGCTGGTTCTCGATCCGCACCCAGTCGATCGTGTCCAATTCCATGAATGTGGCACGTGCCTATGTGATGGAAAATGCGGCCTATCTTCAGGGCCAGACGCTTTCCATGGCCAATGACCTCGAGCGCAACCGCGTTCTCTTCAGTCTGGACAGGAACGGCTTTGTAGAGTTGATGACGCGGCAGGCGCGCGGGCGCGGCATGCTGGGCGCCTTCCTGTTGCGGGAAGATGGCTCGGTGATCGTGCAGGCCAATATCAAGACGGAAAATCCGCTGCCGCCGGTGCCGAAGGATGCGCTTGCCTCCTCGATCAAGGGGCAGCCGACGCTGATACCGCCCGGCGGCACGAACCTCGTCGGCGCGATCATGCAGCTCAAGGATATCTCCGGCGCCAATCTCTATACGATCCGCGCGGTTGATCCGAAGGTGATGAAGGCGATGCGCGAGGTGGAAGACAATTCCGCCGAATACAAGAGCATGGAGGCCGGGCGAACCTCGCTGCAGGTCGCCTTCGCCGTGCTCTATCTCGGCTTTGCGCTGATCGTGCTGCTCGCAGCCATCTGGACCGCAATTGCGGTTGCTGACCGCATCGTGCGGCCGATCCGTATGCTGATCGGCGCTGCAGACAGTGTGGCGACCGGCAATCTGAATGTGGTCGTTCCGGTGCGTCAGGCCGATGGCGATGTCGGCAGCCTGTCGCGCACCTTCAACAAGATGATATCCGAAATCCGCAGCCAGCGGGACGAGATTCTCGAGGCCAAGGACGAGGTGGATGACCGCCGCCGCTTCATCGAGGCGGTGCTTTCCGGCGTGACCGCAGCCGTGATCGGCGTCGAGGAAGACCGGCGCATCACCATCGTCAATCCGTCCGCGGAAATCCTTCTCGGCCGCGGTGCCGAGCATCTGATCGGCAAGCGCCTGCCGGATATCGCTCCGGAAGTGGATGCCGTGCTTTCCGAGGCGGCGGGCCGCGCGCGCGGTGATTTCCGCAAGCAGATTGATCTCGTCCGCTCCGGCAAGGAGCGCACGCTTTCGGTTCAAGTCACGCGCGAAGAAACCCACGACAAATCAGACAGCTATGTCATCACGCTCGATGACATCACCGATCTGGTGATCGCCCAGCGCTCTACCGCCTGGGCGGATGTGGCGCGCCGCATTGCCCACGAAATCAAGAACCCGCTGACGCCGATCCAGCTTTCCGCCGAGCGTATCCGTCGCCGGTTCGGCAAGCTGGTGAGCGAAGCGGATCGCCCGGTATTCGACCAGTGCACGGATACGATCGTGCGGCAGGTGGGCGATATCGGACGGATGGTGGACGAGTTCTCCGCCTTTGCCCGCATGCCGAAACCGACAAAGCAGGAAACCGATCTGCGCGATATTCTGCGCGATGCGATGTTCCTGCGCGAGATGGGCACTTCCCACATTCATTTCGAGCGCGAGGTGACGGATGAACCGCAGATGGGCCTGTTCGACGGGCGCATGCTCGGACAGGCTTTCGGCAATCTGATCAAGAATGCGGCGGAATCGATTGAATCCGTTGCAGGCGAGGAAGGACGCGGCGAGGGCCGCATTCTCGCCCGCTCCGGTTATGATGCCGATCACGACCAGTATACGGTCGATATCATCGACAACGGGCGCGGCCTGCCGGTGGAAAATCGCCACCGCATTCTCGAACCCTATATGACGATGCGCGAAAAGGGCACCGGCCTTGGTCTCGCCATCGTGAAGAAGATCATCGAGGAACATGGCGGACAGCTGGAATTGCATGATGCGCCTGCGGATTTCGACCATGGCCGGGGGGCCATGATCCGCGTGCTTCTGCCGCGCCGCGAAAACACCTCGGCCCAAGATAACAAGAACAGGGAATATGCAGATGGCGTCTGACATTTTGGTCGTTGATGACGAGCAGGACATCCGGGAAATTGTTTCCGGCATTCTGTCCGATGAAGGCCACGAGACCCGCACCGCCCACGACAGCGACAGCGCGCTGGCGGCAATTTCCGACCGCGTGCCGCGTCTTGTGTTCCTCGATATCTGGATGCAGGGCTCGAAGCTCGACGGGCTGGCACTGCTCGATGAAATCAAGGCGCGTCATCCGGATCTGCCGGTGGTGATGATTTCCGGCCATGGCAATATCGAAACCGCCGTCTCGGCCATCCGCCGCGGTGCCTTCGATTTCATTGAAAAGCCGTTCAAGGCCGATCGGCTGATTCTCGTTGCAGAACGTGCGCTCGAAACCTCCAAGCTTCGCAAGGAAGTAACGGAGCTGAAGCGCCGCACCGGCGATGCAGCCGAGCTGATCGGCACCTCGGTTGCTGTTTCCCAGCTGCGCCAGACCATTGAAAAAGTCGCGCCCACCAACAGCCGCATCATGATTCTTGGACCTTCCGGCTCGGGCAAGGAACTGGTGGCGCGGCTGATCCATCGCAAGTCTTCCCGTGCGGCCGGGCCCTTCGTGGCGCTGAATGCGGCTGCGATCACACCGGAGCGGATGGAGGTGGCACTGTTCGGCACCGAAGGCGGGCCGGGGCAGGCGCGCAAGATCGGGGCGCTGGAAGAGGCCCATCGCGGCATTCTCTATCTCGACGAAGTCGGCGAAATGCCGCGCGAAACCCAGAACAAGATCCTCCGCGTGCTGGTCGATCAGCAATTCGAGCGGGTTGGCGGCAACAAGCGGGTGAAGGTGGATGTGCGCATCATCTCCTCAACCGCCTATAATCTCGAAAGCAAGATTGCCGAAGGCACCTTCCGGGAAGACCTCTATCACCGGCTGGCGGTTGTGCCGGTGCGGGTGCCGGCGCTTGCCGAACGTCGGGAAGACATTCCCTTCCTTGTCGACCAGTTCATGCGACAGGTCTCAGAGCAGGCGGGCATCCGCAGCCGCCGGATCGGCGATGACGCGATGGCCGTGCTGCAGGCGCATGACTGGCCGGGCAATATCCGCCAGTTGCGCAACAATATCGAGCGGCTGATGATCCTTGCCCGCACCGATGGTCCCGATACGCCGATCACCGCCGACATGCTGCCAACCGATCTGGGTGACATGCTGCCCAAGGTTTCCGGCAACAACGATTACCACATCATGACGCTGCCGCTGCGGGAGGCGCGCGAAATGTTCGAACGGGATTATCTGGTCGCCCAGATCAACCGCTTCGGCGGCAATATTTCCCGCACGGCGGAATTCGTCGGCATGGAGCGTTCGGCGCTCCACCGCAAACTGAAATCGCTGGGCGTCTGAACAGGCGCCGCTTCCTCCCATACCACCTTTCGAGAGGCCCTCATGCCGAGAATCGCTTATGTCAACGGACGTTACCTCCCGCACTCGGAGGCGGCGGTGCATGTGGAGGATCGCGGTTTTCAATTCGCCGATGGCGTCTATGAAGTCTGCGAGGTGCGCCATGGCTTTATCGTCGATCTTACCCGGCACCTGAACCGGCTTGAGCGCTCGCTCTCGGAACTGCGCATGCCGATGCCGATGAGCCGTGCCGCATTGACATTGGTTATCCGCGAGGTGCTGCGGCGCAATCATGTCCGAAACGGCCTCTACTACATGCAGGTGACCCGCGGCGCGGCCCGGCGTGACCATGTGTTTCCCGGTCCCGATACGCCGATGACGGTGGTGATCACCGCAAAAAGCACCGATCCCTCGATCATCGCGAAGAAGAACGAGAACGGCATTTCCGCCATCACCGTGCGGGACAATCGCTGGGACCGCGTGGATATCAAGACGGTTGGCCTGCTCCCGAACTGCATGGCCCGACAGCAGGCGAAGGAGGCAGGGGCTGCCGAAGCGATCTATGTGGATGACGAGGGCAGGGTGAAGGAAGGGGCGGCCACCAATGTGTGGATCGTCGATGAATTCGGCACGCTCGTTACCCGCCCGGCCGATCACGGCATTTTGCGCGGTATCACCCGCACCACGCTGATGGATGTCGCGGACAAGCTTGGAATTCCCTATCGCGAAGACTATTTTACCGTGGACGAGATGCTGAAGGCGCGGGAAGTGTTCATCACCGCCGCCACAAGCATCTGTTTCCCGGTGGTGACCATCGACGGGACGACCATCGCCAACGGTCACCCCGGAAGCGTGTCCCAGAAAATCAGGGAAGCCTTTTTCGAGATTGCGGAAAAGGTAACGATTTGATAGTCAGGTATGGGTTCAAGGCCTGCGAGGGGGCAGGTTGCGGCACCAAGGGATGGACTTGAAAGTTACCGGTCTCGCACCGGCAAAAACGAAAGAAAGAATCGGCGCTATGGCGGAACGTTCTCAGAACTTGCAGGATCTGTTTCTCAACACAGTCCGCAAGCAGAAGATTTCCTTGACAATTTTCCTTATCAACGGCGTAAAGCTGACCGGCGTTGTCACCTCGTTTGACAATTTCTGCGTCCTGCTTCGCCGCGATGGCCATTCGCAGCTGGTCTACAAGCATGCGATTTCCACCATCATGCCCGGCCAGCCTATGCAGATGTTCGAAACCGAGGAATCGGCTTCCTGATCGAAGCCTGAGACCGGGACGAGGGGTGGCGCTGCAACTTTTTTGCAGCGGTAGGCCCCTTTTTTCTGTTTTTCGCTGCCCGGCATGGCTCTATCACTTGATCTCGGGCGGTGAGCGTCCCAGCTTCCAGCCGATCAACAGCCATATGGGAATACGGACATTACCACCCGCGATACAAAGAACGATTCGATCATTCCGGAAATGGAGCGCCACCGGGATGACATGTGCGCCGTGATTGTGGTGCCGGTGCTGAAACAGACCGGCAAGCCGGATCGCGCCAAGACGTCTGATCTTGCAACGCCCATCCCGACCCGCTCGAACGAGGCGCGGCTGGAAGAGGCGGCGGGTCTTGCACGCGCCATCGATTTGACCATCGCCGATGGGCAGATTGCAATGATCAACGCGCCGCGCCCGGCAACCCTTCTCGGCAGTGGCAAGATCGAGGAGATCAAGGCAGCGCTCGACGCGCACAATGCCGGACTGGTGATCGTCGATCATCCGCTGACACCCGTACAGCAGCGCAATCTGGAAAAGGAATGGAACGCCAAGGTCATCGACCGAACCGGCCTTATCCTCGAAATCTTCGGTCGCCGCGCCTCCACCAAGGAAGGCACGCTTCAGGTGGAGCTTGCCCATCTCAATTATCAGAAGGGCCGGCTGGTTCGAAGCTGGACCCACCTGGAGCGCCAGCGCGGCGGTGCAGGCTTCATGGGCGGTCCCGGTGAAACCCAGATCGAGGCCGACCGGCGTCTGCTTCAGGAAAAGATCGTGCGACTTGAGCGCGAGCTGGAGCAGGTGGTGCGGACCCGCCAGCTCCATCGTGCCAAGCGCCGCAAGGTGCCGCATCCGATTGTGGCTCTGGTAGGTTATACCAATGCGGGCAAATCAACCCTGTTCAATCGCATCACCGGCGCGGGCGTGCTGGCGGAAGACATGCTGTTCGCAACGCTTGACCCGACGCTGCGCCGCATGAAGCTGCCGCATGGCCGCACCGTCATTCTCTCCGATACGGTGGGCTTCATTTCCGATCTGCCGACCCATCTGGTCGCCGCCTTCCGCGCCACGCTGGAAGAGGTGCTGGAAGCCAATATCGTTCTGCATGTGCGCGACATGTCCGATCCGGACAACGGCGCGCAGGCAGGTGACGTGAACCGCATTCTCGAAGACCTCGGCATCGATGACAAGGATCGCGCAGAGCGCATCATCGAAGTCTGGAACAAGATCGACCGTCTGGAGCCCGAGGCAGCCGAAGCGCTGACCCAGAAGGCCGCCGCGATGAGCAATACACTCGCGGTTTCCGCCGTGACGGGCGAGGGGATCGACGCGCTTCTCGAAGAGGTGCAGACGCGCCTCTCCGGTGTCATGACCGAGACCACGGTGATCCTGCCGCCGGAAAAGATGAAGCTGCTGCCATGGATCTACGGCAATGCCATCGTCGACGAGCGCGAGGATCTGGAAGACGGTTCGGTGCGGCTCGATCTGCGCCTCACCGAAAGCCAGGCGCTGGAGCTCGATGGTCGCCTCGGCATTGTCCGGCCGCAGCCGGAGTGGTGAATTTTGAAGGTCTTACAATCTCCCCGCCGTCATGCTCGGGCCTGTCCCGAGCATCTGCCAAGGGTGGGGGGAAAATAGAACAGTAGCGTTCGCCTCTGAGCCAGCAGATCCTCGGCACAAGGCCGAGGATGACGTCTGTGGCCGGTGTTTCATCTGAAGCCGAAAGCATGGGGTATCAGGCAGCCGCGAGCGCCTCGCTCTCCGCCGTCATGCTCGGGCCTGTCCCGAGCATCTGCCAAGGGTGGGGGGAAAATAGAACGGTAGCGTTAGCCTCTGAGCCAGCAGATCCTCGGCACAAGGCCGAGGATGACGTGGAGCGGGCGGCTAGAAGATGCTTATCGTTGGACTGTCGGATTTCCTAGCTTTCGCCGCACTCACCCGACGAAGGCGCGTTCGATCACGAATTCCGCGGGCTTGTTGTTCGCGCCTTCGGTAAGGCCTGCGCGTTCGAGCCGCTCCTTGGTATCCTTCAGCATCGCAGCCGAACCGCAGATCATGCCACGGTCGATTGCCGGATCGAGCGGCGGCACGCCGAGATCGGCAAACAGCTTGCCATTGTCAATGAGGTCGGTGATGCGGCCCTGGAAGGGATAGTCTTCGCGGGTCACGGTCGCATAGTGCTTCAGCTTGTCGCCGACGATTTCCGAAAGCAGCTCGTTGGAGCGGATTTCCTCGACCAGATCGAAACCGTATTTCAGCTCCGCCACTTCACGGCAGGTATGGGTGAGGATTACTTCCTCGAACTTTTCATAGGTCTCCGGATCACGGATCAGGCTGGCGAAGGGCGCTATGCCGGTGCCGGTCGAGAACATGTAGAGGCGCTTGCCGGGGGTCAGCGCATCGAGCACCAGCGTGCCGGTCGGCTTCTTGCGCATCAGCACCTGATCCCCCGGCTGGATTTTCTGCAGGTGCTGGGTCAGCGGGCCATCCGGCACCTTGATCGAGAAGAATTCCAGTTCCTCATCCCAGGCGGGGCTGGCAATCGAATAGGCACGGTAGATCGGCTTGCCTTCGACCATCAGGCCGATCATCGCAAACTCGCCGGAGCGGAAGCGGAAGCCGTCCGGGCGGGTCATGCGGAAGCGGAACAGACGATCCGTATAATGCGTCACGCTCAGCACCGTTTCGGCATAGACGCCGTCAGGGATCGGGCTCTTGAATTCTTCGGTCTTGGCGGGAGCGTTCATATCGCTATCGGTCCTGTCGTCTTCCGGTGCAAGGGTTCGGAAATATCCGGCTAGCCAGATATTACATGTTGCGCTGCAAATAAAGGTAAACCGTTCCACGCGGCAAAGGCCCGAAAGAAATTCTTCATCGGGCCTTGCCTGATTGTGCTTATGCCGTGTCCCGCGTGAAGTTGCCTTGATATCGATCAATCAGGCCCGCAGCGCGTGAAAACAACGGGTCAGGCAGCCGGTTTTGCCTTGCGGCGCCAGCTGTAGGAGCCGGGATTGGCGCTTTCGCGCGCTGCCGGCTGGTAGTGATTGTCGATGCCCGGCAGGCGGCCTTCGGCAAGGCGCTTCAGGGCGGTCGCATTCTTCACCGCAAAGCTCGTAATGCCGCAACGGAGCATCAGCGGGATTGGATCGATCAGCACATCGCCGACCGCCCGCACATCCCCCTTGTAGCCCAGCCTGTCGCGCAAGAGCGAGGCATGGCTGAAGGCACGGCCATCGTTGAAGGCCGGGAATTCCACGGCCACCAGCGCAATGCGGTCGAGATAGGGCTGAAGCTTCCGCACATCATCGGCGGGCTTGATCAGAACGGCGAGGCCGCTCTCGTTCGAGGCTTCCGCATGGGCGATGAAATCGGCAAGCGGCAGCACCGGCTTTTCGCCTTCCTTTGCCTTCACCTCTTCCGTTTCGATCACGAAAGGATCGTTCTCGATGAAGCCGCGTTCGGTCCAGAGCTTGGTCATCCTGATCAATCCTTATTCAGCGGCTTCTGCCTGGGCACCGTAAAGAGCCGTCTTGAAGGGCTGCGGCCCGACGCGGCGATAGGCATCTAGGAACTTTTCGTCCTTCGACAGGCGAAGGCCGAGATAGGTGTCGATGATAGTCTCTATGGCATCGGTGACCTTTTCCGGCTCGAAGCCGCGACCGATGATTTCGCCGATCGAGGTGTTCTCGTCCCCGGAGCCGCCAAGCGTGATCTGATAGAGCTCGGCACCCTTCTTTTCCACGCCCAGAAGGCCGATATGGCCGACATGGTGATGGCCGCAGGCATTGATGCAGCCGGAAATCTTGATCTTCAGCTCGCCGATTTCTTCCTGCCGTTCCTGTGAACCGAAGCGGGCGGAAATTTCCTGCGCCACCGGAATGGAGCGGGCATTGGCGAGCGCGCAATAATCAAGACCCGGGCAGGCGATGATATCGGTGATCAGGTTGGAATTGGCGGTCGCAAGGCCAGCGGCCACCAGCGCGCGATAAACCGGTTCGAGATCGGCCAGCGCCACATGCGGCAGCACGATGTTCTGCTCATGGCTGATGCGGATTTCATCCAGTGCATATTCGGCGGCGATATCGGCCACCGCATCCATCTGCGCATCCGTGGCATCACCCGGAATGCCGCCGATGGGCTTCAGCGAGATCGTCACCATGCCATAGTCGGGATGCTTGTGCGGCTGCACATTGTGCTGCAGCCAGCTTGCGAAAGCCGGGTCGCGGCGCTTCCATTCGGAAAGGCTCGACCAGCCTTCGGGGCGAACCGGCAGCTCCGGCGGCGCGAAATAGGCGGCAATCGCCTTCACATCCGCTTCCGGCAGCTTCAGCTCGGTATTCTTCAGCTCGGCGAATTCCACCTCGACCTGACGCGCAAGCTCTTCCGTGCCGGTCTCATGCACGAGGATCTTGATGCGGGCCTTGTACTTGTTGTCGCGGCGGCCATGCAGATTGTACACGCGCATCACGGCGGTGATGTAGGAGAGCAGGTCTTCCTCGGGCAGGAAGTCCTTGAGCTTCTTCGCAATCATCGGCGTACGGCCCTGACCGCCGCCGACATAGACGGCAAAGCCAAGCGCACCGGCCGCATTCTTCTTCAGATGCAGGCCGATATCGTGCACCTGGATTGCGGCGCGGTCGCGTTCGGCACCGGTCACGGCGATCTTGAACTTGCGCGGCAGGAAGGTGAATTCCGGATGCACGGACGACCACTGGCGCAGGATTTCGGCGTAAGGACGCGGATCGGCCACCTCATCGCGGGCGGCACCGGCGAAATGATCGGCCGTTACGTTGCGGATGCAGTTGCCCGAGGTCTGCAGCGCATGCATTTCCACGGTTGCGAGTTCCGCCAGGATATCCGGCGTATCGGAAAGCTTCGGCCAGTTGTACTGGATGTTCTGCCGCGTGGTGAAATGGCCATAGCCGCGATCATATTTGCGGGCGATATGGGCGAGCATCCGCATCTGGGCGGAATTCAGCGTGCCATAGGGGATGGCCACACGCAGCATATAGGCATGAAGCTGCAGATAGACGCCATTCATCAGGCGCAGCGGGCGAAAGGCATCTTCGGCCAGCTCACCGGCAAGACGCCGCTCCACCTGATCGCGGAACTGGGCGACGCGGGAGGCCACGAAGGCGTGGTCGAATTCATCGTAACGGTACATTGTCTCTCTCAGGCAGCAATGAAATCGGGATCGGCAACCGGATAGCCCGGGGCATATTCCATGGTCGGGCCTTCGGCGCGGATACGTTCGCGAAGGCGCAGCGGGCGCAGCTTGCCATTCACCTCGGTCACATCGATGACATTGACATCGAGCACCAGATTGGCGGCGAAATCGCGCTTGCCGATCTCTTCCAGCGAATTGACGGCCTCCGCATGGCGCGCAACGAGCGCATCCTGCAGGTTTTCCGTCCACTTGCCCGAAGCATCGAGCCAGACGGCAATGCCGTCCGTCAGGCGGTTTCCGGTCAATACCTTGTCAGCCATGGGTCAGTTCCTTGTCCGTTCGTGCGGCCGGGAAAGACCGCAAGGCCAGTGCTTCCGACTGGTCGAAATTCGCGCCCGCCACCGCATCGCCGATGATCACCATGACCGGACCGGTCAGTTCATCGCGATGCTCGAGGTCGGGCAGATCCTTCAGGGTTCCATGCATCAGCCGCCGGTAGCGGCGGCTGGCATTCTCGATTACGGCAACCGTGGTATCGGGCGAAATGCCCGCAGCCATCAGGCGGCCAGCGACAGAGGCGGCAACCGTGCGCCCCATATAGACGGCAATCGTGGCGCCGGATACGGCAAGACTTGCCCAATCCGGAAGCACATCGCCCGCAAGATCATGGCCGGTGGTGAAGACCAGCGAGGAGGCAACGCCGCGCAGCGTTAGCGGCAGTTCGAAATCGGCGGCAGCGGCAAAGGCAGACGTGATGCCGGGCACGATTTCGTAGGATATGCCCGCATCGCGCAGCGCCGCCATCTCCTCCATCGCCCGGCCGAAGATCAGCGGGTCACCGGATTTGAGGCGCACGACACGCTTGCCCGCCTGGCCGAGCTCGACCAGCAACTGGCTGATCTCTTCCTGCTTCTTGGAATGGCAACCCTTGCGCTTGCCAACCGAAATGCGCTCCGCATCGCGGCGGCCCATATCGACGATTTCCTGTGGCACCAGCGCATCGAAGACGATCACATCCGCTTCCATCATCACGCGCTGGGCGCGCAGCGTCAGCAGGTCTTCCGCGCCGGGGCCTCCCCCCACCAGCCAGACATGGCCAAGCGGCTTGTCGAATTCGCGGATCAGCCGGGTGGCGTGACGGCGCGCGAGCGAAAGGTTGCCCTGCGCCACCTGATCGGCGACTTCGCCGGTAAAGAAACGGCGCCAGAAGAGACGGCGGGCAGCTCCCTTCGGCAGGAGACGGTCAGCCGCACGGCGATAAAGATTGGCGAGAGAGGCCAGGCGGCCGAGCGAAGGCGAAAGCATCTGGTCGACCTGTGCGCGGATCATCTGGGCAAGTACGGGGCCGGCACCTTCCGTGCCGATAGCCACGGCAACCGGCGCGCGATTGACCAGCGCCGGCGTGATGAAATCGCAGTAATCCGGCTGATCGACGGCATTTGCCGGAATTTTCTCGGCGCGGGCGGCAGCCACGATCTCGCGGTCCAGTTCAGCGTCACCGGTTGCGGCGAAAACCAGCACCATGCCCTTGACCTGAGCGGGAGAGAATTCCGCTGCCACATGGGCCACGCCCTGCTGCGCCAGCCAGTCGCGATAGGCGGGTTCAGGGTCAGCCCCGAAGGCGATGATCACGGCATCGGTATTTGCCAGCAGCCGTGCCTTCGCATAGGCCTCATCCCCGTTGCCGAATACGGCAACGGTCTTTCCGGAGACCCGGAAAAACGCGGGGAATGTCGTCAGCTTGTCTGCGGCATCGCGCATGGTGGAATCCTGTTTCACTGTCAGGCCGAATATCGCCCCTAATGGCAATTCCTTGAAGAAAAAGAAATCCACATGCCTTTCCGGAACGGTATTTCTTTGCTCTATCGCCGTCATTTGTGAGCAAAAGTCACCGGGCGCGGCAAAGGCCAGCGAGGCGGCGGTTCCGTGCATCGGATTTCCAGCCTTTCCCTTTGCGATGCCGCGCCCTTATATAGGGGCCGAAATCACCAAGCCGGAACCCTGATGAGCAACGAACCCGTCGATCCGATCAGCCGCGCCTTCCTGAATGTCGAGCAATCGGCAAGCGGTCAGCGCTGGGTTTCGCGTCTGGATCAGGCGGGGCTCAACCGGGCGATGGCCATCAGCCAGATTCACGGGTTGCCGGACATTGTCGCCCGGGTGCTTGCGGGCCGTGATGTGCCGGTGGATGGCGCGATGGTGTTTCTCGACCCGACCATCCGCAACCTGATGCCCGATCCGCTCAGCCTGATGGATTGCGCGGCTGCCGCCGCCCGGCTGGCAGACGCGGTAAAGCGTGGCGAGCGGGTCGCGATCTTCGGCGATTACGATGTGGATGGTGCCGCTTCCTCGGCGCTGCTCTTCCGCTTCCTGCGTCACTTCGGGGTGACATCGGAAATTTACATACCCGACCGCATCTTCGAGGGCTACGGGCCCAATCCGGCTGCGATCAACCAGTTGATCGATCGCGGTGCACAACTGATCGTCACTGTCGATTGCGGCTCGAACAGCCATGAATCGCTGGAAGCGGCGCAGGCGAGGGGCGTGGATGTGGTGGTGATCGATCACCATCAACTGGCGCAGCCCTATCCGCCTTGCCGGGCGCTGGTCAATCCGAACCGGGATGACGACCTTTCGGGGCAGGGGCATCTTTGCGCCGCAGGCGTTGTCTATCTGGTTCTCGTAGCCACCGCGCGGCTGCTCCGGGAGGTGAAGGATACCCGCGCCTACACGCTCGATCTTCTTGGCTGGCTGGATATCGTTGCGCTGGCGACGGTCTGCGATGTCGTGCCGCTCAAGGGCCTGAACCGCGCCTATGTGGTGAAAGGCCTGCTGGTCGCGCGCCAAATGGGCAATGCCGGGCTTGCGGCTCTGTTTCGCAAGGCGGGTCTTGGCGGACCCGTTACCGCCTATCACTTCGGCTTCCTGATCGGCCCGCGCATCAATGCGGGCGGCCGCATCGGTGATGCGGCACTCGGCAGCCGGCTGCTCACCATCGAGGATGCAGCGGAAGCGGAAGAAATCGCCGCCCGGCTCGACGAACTGAACCGCGAGCGGCAGGCGATGGAAGCCGCCATGTTGCAGGAAGCGGAAGCGGAGGTGATGGCGGAATATGGTGACGGCGAAAATGCCAGCGTCATCATCACCGCGCGCGAAAACTGGCATCCGGGTATCGCGGGCCTGCTCGCCTCAAGGCTGAAGGAGCGCTACCGGCGCCCGGCCTTCGCCATTGCCTTCGATCCGATGGGCAAGGGAACAGGGTCCGGACGCTCGATTTCCGGCTTCGATCTCGGGCGTATGGTGCGCGCTGCAGTGGATGAGGGCATTCTGGCGAAAGGTGGCGGGCATGCCATGGCGGCAGGCCTGACGGTGGAGCGCGCCAATCTCGGCAGGCTGCGCGCCTTTTTCGAGGAGCGGGCCGCAAAGGTCGTGCCCGGGATCGTTGCCGCCCATACGCTGAAGATTGATGGTGCGCTTGGCGCTTCCGGCGCAACGCTGGAGCTGATTGACCGGCTGGAATCCGCCGGGCCTTACGGGGCAGGGCATCCGCAGCCGGTGCTCGCCATCCCCGCGCACCGGATCAGGGATGCGCGCCTTGTCGGCACCTCTCATGTCAAGGTGACGCTGGAGGCAATGGATGGCGCCCGGCTGGATGGGATTGCCTTCCGCGCCGCTGAAACGCCTATGGGTGATCTGCTGCTGAATGGCAGGGGGCGAAACGTGCATGTGGCCGGCAGTCTCGGGGCGGATTTCTGGCAGGGAACGCGCCGCGTGCAACTGCGCATTCTCGATGCGGCGCCTGCGCCATAAGCCCGGCCGCCGCTTAAAGCGCTTGATGAAGCACTTTGTTCAATTCACTGAATTCAAGGGGAAAAGGGTTGGCACGCCCTAGGGGAATCGAACCCCTCTCTGCACCGTGAAAGGGTGCCGTCCTAACCGATAGACGAAGGGCGCGTGCCGTGGCGCCCTTATAGTCAGACCATTCTGGACGCGCAAGCGGGTAATTCAAGTTTTTTGCCGAGAATTTTGAAAAAGTCCCGAGGCGCAGGTGCCGCACCACATCACGCCAAAAGCGCAACGGAAAGCCGCGACACACTGTTCATTCGTTTGTGAAAAAGGAGGAAGTGGCACGCCCTAGGGGAATCGAACCCCTCTCTGCACCGTGAAAGGGTGCCGTCCTAACCGATAGACGAAGGGCGCGTGCCGTGGCGCCCTTATAGGCGGGCTCGTTTGTTCCTGCAAGCCGCTTTTTCAAAATAATCGTCAAAAATTTCCAGTCGGTGGAAAAGACCGGTCATCAAGCGATTTCAAGGGGTTGAAAGGCCGGTTCGCGCGGGGCTTCACGCTCACAGCAGCGTATCGCGGCGGCACTTCCAGTTCCAGTCCCGGCGCGGGCCTATATCCACATGGATGGAGTTGGTGCTGCAATAGGTGCCCACGCCGCCCATATCCGGCCGGCTGCGGAAGTAGCGCGCGAGATCCCATTTGCTGACGCCCACCATCTGGATATCGGCTGCATTGCAATGCAGATGTTGCGAATGCTTTGCCCCGCCAACGCGGGCATTGTGCACCGGATCACGATAGCCGGAGGTGACGACAATCCGCTTTCCGAAATGCTTTTCCGCATCATGCAGCATGGAAACCAGTTCCGGCTTGAAGCAGGACGTATCGACGTCCGCCCGCTGGATCAGAAGATCGGTCGCCGATTGCCGGGTCATGCTGGGAAGCGAGGCAAGCGTGACCATATCGGTTGCCTGATCGTTTGGATCAGGGCCGAGATCGGACGAGGAGTAAAGCCTGCCACGGAGAATCAGCGGCACATCATCCTCTTCCATATAGGCCGTGACATTCGGATCATCCGTCGCCGAGCCGGAATTCGAAGCACCCTGCAACAGCGGATTCTTGCCGCTGGAGGAAAAGACGCTTGTATTCGTGGCATTGAACCCTGCCGCAGAAACGGGCGAGGGGGTGGCCGAATTGCCAAAAATGCTCGCGCGGCTGGCATTGATTCCATTCGCCTGCATCACGGCATTGGGCAGGCTGGCGCCGGGTGGCGGTTCGCCCATACCCGGCCTTTGCGGCATGTTCGCCGCTGCCTGTCTGTATTCCGGAGAGGGATCGGCGGCATTGGCGAGTGTCTGCTCGTAAGCGCCCGGTGGCTTTTTCTTGACCGCGTCGATGGATTCCTGATCCGGCGTGAGCAGGTCAGCCACCGCCACTTTTCCGCTGGTGGAGACACAGCCGGACAGAATGAGGCTGCCACTCACCACAAAGGCGATGATCCCGTTTGCGGGCCGTCTGCCATTTACCTGCCGGAAATCAGTCAAAAATCGCATCCGCTCTTCCATGCCGCCCCTGGTCGACAGGCCCGAATCACAATCGATCCGGGCTGCAACATCATGTTCGGGCGGGATGGAAGCAGCGGATGCTTGCCTGAAACAGTTGTCGGAGATTACCAGCTGCCGGTGTTGGGCATCGTCGCCCAGGGCTCCTGCGCCGGCTTGTTCTCACCCTTCTGCAGGATTTCGATGGAAATGCCGTCCGGCGAACGCACGAAAGCCATATGTCCATCGCGCGGCGGTCGGTTGATGGTTACGCCATTCTCCATCAGCTTCTGGCAGATGGCATAGATATCATCCACCTCGAAAGCGAGATGGCCGAAATTGCGGCCGCCGGTATAATCCTCGGTATCCCAGTTGTAGGTGAGTTCCAGGCAGGGCGACAGGTGCTCCTTTGCATGCGCGAGATCCTGCGGCGCGGCCAGAAAGACCAGCGTGAACCGCCCCTTTTCATTCTCGTAGCGGCGCACCTCGGTGAGACCGAAGAGATTGCAATAAAAGTTGAGCGACTGGTCCAGATCCTTCACGCGGACCATGGTGTGCAGATAGCGCATGGAAATTTCTCCTGTATTTTCGTTATCATTCGAAAGAATGCTCGGAAACAAGCTTCATGCAAGGAAGGTTGGTTAAAAATCAGTATGTGTAAAGACCCCAACGGGACTTGCGCAGATCGGTTTTCCGGATGTTAATCTGAAAAACAAGAATCAGTTAACCGTAACCATGTGAAGCGTAATCGAGAGGCTGGCGGAAATTATGACGGATAGAGTGTCATCGAAAGGGCTTGCATATTTCGAAGAGCTCGCAAACGAGCCCGTCGAGCTGATCGAGATCACCGGCGTGGTCAAGTGGTTTGATGTCGCCAAGGGTTTCGGGTTCATCGTGCCGGATAACGGCATGCAGGATGTGCTTCTGCACGTGACCTGCTTGCGGCGCGACGGCTACCAGACCATTCTGGAAGGAACGCGCATCGTGGCGCTGATCCAGAAGCGGGACCGGGGCTATCAGGCTTTCCGCATTCTCTCCATGGACCAGTCCACCGCTGTCCATCCCTCGCAGATGCCGCCGGTCAGGACGCATGTTCAGGTGGTGCCGACCAGCGGGCTGGAGCGGGCGATCGTCAAGTGGTTCAACCGCACGAAAGGTTTCGGCTTCCTGACGCGCGGCGAGGGCACGGAAGACATTTTCATCCATATGGAAACGTTGCGCCGCTTCGGC
Source organism: uncultured Rhizobium sp. (assembly GCA_945952315.1). Classification (GTDB taxonomy): domain Bacteria; phylum Pseudomonadota; class Alphaproteobacteria; order Rhizobiales; family Rhizobiaceae; genus Gellertiella. Next base: position 127,940 of record CAMFIE010000009.1, read on the forward strand.
CTCACGGAGCTGCGTCCCGGGCAGGTGGTGCTCGTGCGCTTTGGCGACGGCGACAAGGGCCTGATGGCTGCTGAAATTCATCCGGACAATCCCGGCGGCATGGTCAACAGGGCGCATTGATGCGACGAATGATGGCCAATTGGCTCGGAAAAAGCGCCCTTGTGGCGCTCTTTTTGTCTCTGTTCCTGCTTTCCGTTCCGGTCCGTGCCGGGGAGGCGTTCGAACGCGAACCATTGACGCTTGTTCGGGCCGATGGCAGCCGCGTGGCGCTTACCGTGGAACTGGCATTGAGTGCCGCCCAGCGAGAGCAGGGGCTGATGTATCGAAAACAGATGGCTGATGATGCCGGCATGCTGTTCGACTTCGGTGAAACCCGCATGGTCTATATGTGGATGAAAAACACCGATCTTCCGCTCGACATGCTGTTTCTCGACCAAAATGGGGTGGTCACCCATATCCACGAGCGCGCCGTGCCGCAATCGCTCGACATCATCACCTCTGTCGATCCGGTGCGTTATGTCATCGAGCTGAATGCAGGCGCGGCCTCACGCCTTCGTATTGCCAAGGGCAGCAAGGCTGTGAGCAGGCAGATCGGGAACGCTGAATAGGGATGTCGGGAAGTGGCGACCCCTGCAGGACTAACCTGCTAGATTTTTGGCATTGATTTTCTTTTGTTTTTCCCGGCCAATCCCTCTCCGGGATTAGGGTGAGGGGAAAATTTGTTCTCGATCTGGTCTGCGACGATCCGGGCGTGCGGGAAGTGTTTCAGCGGTTCGAGATCATACCGGTCAGCCTGCTTTATACGATCAGCGGCGGGCAAGGAAAGGAGGTCGGCGAGGTCATCATCATGGATGGCCGGGAACCTATGCCTGCGAACCTGCCAAGGAAGTGATAAGCTCACAGGGTTGATGCACCCCGAACGAAAAAGGCGGGGCGCATCAATAAGATTAGGCAGCGATCATGTTAGACTTTCGGTGATTGCCGCCATTATTATCCGTGAACTTCTTTGCCACGTCCGTGAGTTTTTTGGCTAGAGCATTCTCTCTACGACTGTCAGTCGCCATTTCAACCGAGAGTCTCTGGTAGGCATCATCTTCGCTTGGCCACCTGAGATACAAAACGGCAATTGCTGAACTGATCGCAACATGAAATGCAGAAACTAGGTCTGGACGAGATTTTTCCAGCCGCAAAATCTCCTGCAGCACATCTTGGCTTTCAACGCTCGGATCGAGTTTGAAGCCGGACTCCAGCGCATCCCTGAGCCTGAGGGCGCATTCCTTATCGGACAACATTGCCGGTAGCCATCCGAGAAATTGCTTTACCTGGTCCGGGACTGCAGGATCTTCCGTCAGTTTCTCAACAGCACCGTAGTGAGCGGACAACGCTTTCGCTGCAAGTTGAAGTCGCTTTGTGCGTTCACGCACATTGCGGCGCGATAGGTTGATAAACGCAACAATCGCCGCAATAACCGCTATCAATGCCAAAAGCTCGAGTGCACTATTGCTCAGTTGTTCCATGTTTCTTGTCCTTACCCCGTCTTCGTCCCCGACCTCGTCTTCGAAGACTTTTTGACGGTGCGTGCTGTGATGGATTTACCCTTGCCGCTCTCCAAACGATTGACCTCCATCTGAGCCACTCGTTCGTTATGTTTGTCTAGTAACCACATACGTAATATGTATGCGATATAAAACGCTCCTGGAATGCCCGGAGAAACATACGGGTTTCCATTCTTCATATAGAGTGCGCAAGCCAAAAATGCCATCGCAAAAGCCAAAACGGCTTCTTGATGACCCTTAAGGCCGCTGATCACACGATCTACAAATCTGCCAGTTATCATGTATGCACTCTACCCGTGAGTGCAGCATGTCTAACTGTACATAAGGTTAATGGCAACCATATGGCAGTCAATTTTGATAAGATATTTTAGGAGGCTTGATCCTGGCTGGATGCCAAACATCGATAGGATCGATGCCCACCTTGTGCACTTGATGGCATCCTTGTTACTTCATCCTCAAAAAGGTGAGGGGTACGTTCAAAGTTTCGCAGTGGAATCAAAGGGAATTATTGGAAGAAAGGTGAGGGAATTTCTGTAGGATCAACCTTATAAAAATGATTGAAAATCAAATACTTACCATTGAAATACATGGTGTGGTTTGGCGACCCCTGCAGGACTCGAACCTGCGACAACCTGCTTAGAAGGCAGGTGCTCTATCCAGCTGAGCTAAGGGGCCACTGATTTCTATTTATGCGTAAGCGTCATGCGCATCGCCGGGCATGCGAAAATGGCCCGCTTGCGGGCCATGTCTTGGCGTCAGTGCGTCCAGGGCTGCATGCGGTTGAAGCGGAAATTGTCCGTATAGGACAGCTGCTTGCGGGTGGCTTCCTTCGGCGCGACCACGCGATATTCGATGCCTTTGCGCTGCGCATAGGCTTCGGCTGCTTCCTGCGATTCGAAATTCAGGCGAACCTGCTGCTGCGTATCCGAGCTGGACGTATAGCCGAACATCGGATCGATGCGGCGCGGACTGGTCTGGTCGAATTCCAGAACCCAGCGGTGGGTCTTGGCCTTGCCAGACTGCATGGCGGTTTTAGCCGGACGATAGATCTTGGCAGACATGCTCTCACATTGCTCCCATTGCAGCGGGCGAACCCGTGATTTCCAACCTGACCACCCCCGCTTGTGCGCGGCTGACCGCCGATGGTCGGAGTGGAGAGATTCGAACTCCCGACCCTCTGGTCCCAAACCAGATGCGCTACCAGACTGCGCTACACTCCGTCACGGCGATGGGCGGGAGATACACGGTAAACTGTGGCCCCGCAACACTTAAGATTATCTTTCCAGAGCGAAAAGCGAGTGGGCGGTACATGGTGGGGGCACGGCTGACAAAGTTGCCGGATACTGCCGGAACAAGCCGTCCAAAACGAAGGGATGTTTTCGTTTCAAGCCAAAATTGGTTCTCAATACAGAGGGGAAAGCCTAGCGAAACGAGCGTAAATATGGCTAAAGAAGAAAATAACGCATGTCCGCAAGTTCTGTTTCATTCCGCCGCCTTCGGCCTTTGAAACAATGCGCGACAGGCTTTCGCGATGGTGTGGGAATGAAGCCGCGCGATGCTAACTTGGGGTACAGGGATAAATGAACCAGAAAATTGGTATACTTGAGCGGCTTCGATACGAGTTCGACAAGACCATGGCCGCCGGAACCGGCGCGCTGATCGGTTGGCTCGGCATCGTTTCCTTGATCATCATCATCTTCTTCGGCGCGTTCGTGGCGATTTTCGGTATCGCCCCGGAAGGCAGCGGCCCGCTGGGTTTTGGCGAAGGCATGTGGGAATCGCTGATGCGTACCCTCGATTCCGGCACCATGGGCGGCGATACGGGCTGGTCATTCCGCCTGACCATGCTGTTCGTGACGCTGTCCGGCATTTTCGTGGTTTCGGCCCTGATCGGTGTTCTCAATTCCGGCATCGAGGCAAAGCTCGATGTGCTGCGAAAGGGCCGCTCGCGCGTGCTCGAACAGGATCATACAGTCATTCTCAACTGGTCTCCGTCGATCTTTGACATCATTTCCGAACTCACCATTGCCAACGAAAGCCGCAAGAAGCCGCGCATCGTTGTGATGGCAAATCGTGACAAGGTGGAAATGGAAGACGAGATTGCCGACAAGATCGACAATCTCCGCAACACCAAGATCATTTGCCGCAGCGGTGACCCGACTGATCTTTATGATCTGTCGATCGTCAATCCCTATACGTCCCGTTCGATCGTGGTGCTGTCGCCAGAAGGCGATGATCCCGACTCGCAGGTGATCAAGACCATTCTGGCACTGACGCATGATCCGCGTCGGCGCCAGGAGCGCTATCGCATCGCAGCGGAACTTCGGGACATGGAAAGCCGCGAGCTTGGCCATGCTGTCGGTGGAGACGAGGCGCAGCTGGTGCTGGCTGACGATCTGATCGCGCGGATCATGGTGCAGTCCTGCCGCCAGTCCGGCCTTTCCGCCGTCTATTCCGAGCTTCTCGACTTTGACGGCTGCGAAATCTACACGATTGAGGAAAAGGAACTGGTGGGTCGCCCCTTCGGCAGCGCTCTCATGGCCTATGACACCTCGACGCTGATGGGCGTGGTCGATCTCGAGAACAATGTGCTTCTCAATCCGCCGATGGATCTGATGATCACGGAAGGCATGAAGCTGATCGTGATTGCCGAAGACGATGATGCGATCAAGCTTTCCAACATCAAGCGCGAGTTCAACCGTTCGCTGCTCGCAACCCCGACGCCTGTGACGCCGCAGCCGGAAAAGACATTGCTGATCGGCTGGAACCGCCGTGGCCCGATGATCGTGCGCGAGCTGGCCCGCTATGTCGAGCCCGGCTCCAAGCTCACCATCGTTGCCGATACGGAAGGGCTGGCCGAGCGCATGCAGCCGCTGGAATTCCCGTCTTCGCGCATGGAAGTCGAGGTCATCACGGCGGACAGTTCCAGCCGCTCGGTTCTCGACCACCTCGAAATCGAGCAATATGACCATGTGCTCGTTCTCGGCTATACCGAGGATCTGGAAGCACAGGCGGCGGACACGCGCACGCTCGTTACCCTTCTGCATCTGCGCAAGATCGCGGAGAAGGCGGGCAAGCATATCAATGTGGTCAGCGAAATGATCGATGTCCGAAACCGGGAGCTTGCCGAAGTCTCCAAGGCCGATGACTTCGTCGTCAGCAACAAGCTCGTCAGCTTGATGCTCAGCCAGGCATCGGAAAACGAGTTCATGTCCGCGATCTTCGGCAGCCTGCTGGATGAGAAGGGCTCGGAAATCTATCTGCGCCCGGTTTCCGATTACATCGTGACCGGCAAGCCGGTGGATTTCGCAACCGTGGTTCTCGCAGCCCGCGCCCGGGGCGAGGTCGCCATCGGTTATCGCCGCCAGCGGGAAGGCTCGGCTGACGAGCGCAATCTCGGCGGCGTGGTGATCAACCCGACCAAATCCGAAAAGCTCGTCTATGAAGAGCAGGATCGCATTGTGGTGGTGGCTGGCAGCTGAGCGCTGTCCGTCACTTCATGACAGACATCGGAACGCCGGCAGAAACCACTGCCGGCGTTTTTTGTTGCCTCTCTGAAACAGAAAACCCCTCCGGCCGGGGCGGGAGGGGTTTTCAGGATCGGTATCGGCGAAAGATCAGTGCAGGATCTGGCTGAGGAACAGCTTGGTGCGCTCGTGCTGCGGATTGTCGAAGAATTCTGCAGGCGCGTTCTGCTCGACGATCTGGCCCTGATCCATGAAGATCACGCGGTTGGCGACCTGGCGGGCAAAGCCCATTTCGTGGGTCACGCACAGCATGGTCATGCCTTCTTCGGCAAGGC
>CAMFIE010000010.1 GCA_945952315.1 uncultured Rhizobium sp.
GCAGGTCGATGCGATCTTCATCGAAGGGGACAAGCTGTGACACCGCTCGATGATGGATTTCAGCCTGACATGGAGTGCACCTATTGGCCGGATGGATGGCCGACATGGCTTGGCGGGACCGGTCAGGAATGGCTGCCTTGCTGCCAGGCCCATGACCTAGCTCCGATGACGCTGCAGAGCGCAGCTGATCTCGGTGCCTGTGTTGCAAAAGTTAGCCCGTGGATGGGCTTGATCATGATGATTGGTGTCGCTGTGTTCGGCCCCATCTACCTTGCCACGCGCCGGCTGAAGAAGCGCAACTGAGGCCTGGCCTCGACACCCAAACATTGGAGAACTGAAAATGGCCGAGACCAAGCGCGTCCTCTGCGCGGCTGGCGTTTACACGCCTGTGTCCGCTGCTGGGCAGACCAGTGTCATTCTGGACTATGTCACCAAGATCACCGGGCGCATGGTGATTTCGACCTCCCAGCCGACACCAAGCCATTCGTCCTACATCGAGGTCGGATCTCAGAACGGTCCGGAGGAAGTCACGATCCTCGGTTCTTCCGATATCGTCTACTTCATGCCGGATGGGACTGAAGATGTCTTCGTCAAGGTTATTGCAGGCGCCGGGCAGTCTGGCGGCGGCGGCGGTGGCGCAGGTGTTGGAGCCGTCGATGATGCTCCCGCTGCAGCTGATGGTTCGGGGAACTATTCGGTCCTTTCCGCGCTGAAGCGTGTGCTGCTGAATGGTGCCGCGCTGCTGGCGCGGATTCCGGCTGCTGTAAATGGTCGCATTCCAGTTGATGCTTCCGGAAAGGCGATCACCGCCAATTCGTTCAACGCGAAGCTCCGGGACGCTTTCCAGACATTCCCCGGCGACAATTGGACTATTGCCAAGCAGGCCGCTGGCGATCTTCTTTTCATTGACGGCAATGCTGGCGGCGCTTCCTATGTTGTGATTTCGATGAGCCCGCTCGCTGCGGGAACCGAGACATGGGTTGAAAGCGGCTTCACATTCACGATGCCGATGGACGTTTCTTTCGGCATCCATGCATCTCAGCGCACGTTGGGACAGGAGTTTTCGGCGGAAGTCGTTTCGACGGAGACCCCGACCACGTTCAACGACATTGCGATCTCGGCAATTCAGCAGGCCACGACCACGCTCACGGTCACGACGACCGCTGCGCATGATCTTCGTGTCGGCCAGCGTATCGGGATCGCGGGCGTCACTGATAGCCGTCTGAACTATCCGTCGTTGGTAATTGCGACCACGCCGACGCCGACCACGTTCACGGCAACGGCAGGACCAGGCGGCACTATTGCCTCAGTTACTGTAGGGCCGCTGAACAATCAGGGCGTTGTTTATCTCCGCTCTGCTTTGGGCGGTTCTCAGAACGGCTCGTCGCAGATTTTCGAGAACGCTACCGCCACGAATGCTTCCTTCTACGTGAAAGCAGAAGGCGGCGATGCAACACCGATTGGCGGTACGATCAACGGCAACCATTCTGCGACAATCTCCACCACCGCGTCGGCGCAGCCGATCAACGCAGCGCTGAATTATGCATTCCGCCCATCGACGGAATTCCGCCTGTCTCTGATGGCTGATCGCGTCCAGTGGTCTGACGTTGCGGCAGACAGCATTTCGCAGTCAGTCAGCCGTGCCAGCTTTAACCAGATCGCTCCGAACCCAGATCAGCAGTATAAAATCCGCTTCCGGGCAACGAACAACAAGGCGCTTACCGCCCCTGTTGCTAAGATCGTATCGGTGTCGAAAACTGGAACGACCACGGCAACGGTTGTAACCGATGGCCCTCACGGCCTGACGACTGGCGATTATGTGAACGCCTTTGGCGTCCGTGACACCACGAACTTTGCCAACCTCTCCGCTGCAACGGTCGTTGCATCCGTCGTCAACGCGAACACGTTCACTGTCATTTGGGGAACGCCTGCAACCGTGACCTCGTATGGCGGTTACGTCTCTCGCGTTCAGGGTGGGCAGGTTCAGCAGGGCGCGATTGCGCAGGTGGCGCAATCTATCGCCCGCACGGCAAACGTCGTGACGATGGTAGGCAACGCCGCATGGTCTGGTATTCTCATCGGCGATACCGTGAATATTCACGGTGTCAGGAACGCGGTGGACGGCTCCGATCTCGGCCTTGATGGCGCATATCGCGTTCGCGATATTCAAACGATGTCTCTGTTCCTTGAGCCGCTGACCGGCGCTCCTTCTGGCGGCTATATCGGATCGGTTAACTGCGGCGGCGGCGTTATCAAGCGCACCGATTATCGGATTTCGTTCGTTCGTCTTTTTGACTTCGAGCGCGTCCGCGTCGAGGCTCTGGCCCGCCCCGGCTCCGATACGGCGAGCGCCTTCCCGGTTGCCGTGAACAACACCGTTACGATTACTGCATCGAACCTTGCGACCAACATCGCTCAGATCGCGGGCGCAACTCCGAACGCTTCCGTAGCAAACGGATCGACCAACAAATCGCTCGGGGTGACGCTGGCAACTGCGGTTTCTCAGGTTGATGTTTCAGCGGCAGCCTTCGCCGGTTCCGGTCGTGTCAATGGAACCGTGATTGCTTCCACGCAGGGCGGCGGCGGCGTTATTTCTGCGGAAATCAACGTGACGGCGCTCACGCTCGGAACGGCTACGGCGGTTATTCCGGTTCTTCAGGAAAGCGTCGGCGGTTCGAACTTCACGGATATTTGGGTCGGCGACCCGATGACTGCGACCGGCATTCAGCAGGTTCCGGCGATCCCGGTCGCTGGCCGTCGTCGGTGGGCGTTCCATTCCGTGGGCGGCACATCGACAACGGTAACTGTGACTATCACCACGCTTGAACTGCTGAATGGTTCTTACCCGCTGCTTCGCCAGTTCCGCGACGTTTATGCGGCGACCAATGCATTCGCGACGATCATCAACAACGTCGCGAATGCTTCCACCTTCGTTCTGGCGACGGCGAACTCTGTTTCGTCTGTCTTCAATATCGAGGGCTGTAAGAACCTGACGCCCTTCATCACATTCGTTGGCGGTGTCCCGACGACTGCACCGATTGTCAGGATGCAATTCTCTATGGATCGCACCAACTGGTGGGATAGCGGCGTGTCGTTCACCCCGGCTGCTGCCGGTGTCATGGCGGCGCAGGTTGCGAATAATGCGGCGAAATATGCCCGCTTCATTGTCGGGACGGCGCAAGCAGGCGGAACGCTCTACACGCTCGGCCTGATGGGTATCAACGGCGTGAACTGATCGAAAACATAGGTGGCGGGCGCTGGTTCGCCGCCTTCCTCTTCTCAGGCTAGTGGGGATTAGCCAATGAACAATGTGCAGATTATGTCATACAAGCGCGACCTCACAACCGGGCTTGTCCATGTTGAACTGGAAATGGTCATCCCGACAGGGAACCAGAAGGTAACAATACCGGTTTCGGATGACCTCCTTACGGTAACCGCGGGCGCGCGTGGCGAGTCCACCTGGTCAGAGCCGGACATTGCAGAAATCATCGTGCAGTTCCTGCTGGCACTGTCGAACAACGTCACCTGGCAGTAATCAGCCGCCAAGATCAACAAGCATTCAGGCCCGCCCTAACCGGCGGGCTTTTCGTATCCAACGGCCTGATCCGGCCATAGACTGAACTGGAGAAAACAATGGCCCAGGTCATGGGAATCAAGCATATCCGCGATGGTGTGGAAGCTCAGGCTGTCCTCGGCGCCGATATGAGCGTCATCGCAATCGTCGGCACGGCAGCCAATGCCAATGCTACCGTATTTCCGCTGAACAAGCCGGTGCTGGTCTATACCAACGACACCGTTGCCCTTCAGGCGCTCGGCACCACCGGCACCATCGTTGATGCTATTGCCGGCATCTCAGCGCAGATCACCGATGCGGCTGCGAAGGTCATCGTTGTGCGCGTCACCCATGATGCGCTGGCGACCAACGTCATCACCAACATCCTTGGTTCCGAGGCGTCAGCAACGGGCATGTGGGCGCTGCTTGATGCGGCCGAAGAGACCGGCGAAACCCCGCGCCTCATCATTGTGCCCGGCTACACCTCGCAGACCGAAAACGGCGTCACCTCGATTGCTGTCAGCAACGGCGGCACGGGCTACACCGCTGACTTCGCTGTGACTGCCACCGGCGGCGGCGGCGGCACTGGTTTCGCCGGTATCGCCCACGTCTCCGATGGCGCCGTCCAGTCGATCGAGATCACCAATCCCGGCAAGGGCTATGTCTCGGCGCCGACGCTGGTCTTCTCTGCTGGTGCTGGCACCGGCGCGGCGGCCACCCCGACTATCGGCTCCTGCTGCAATCAGATCTGCGCCACCATGCCGGCTATTGCCGAACGTCTCAAGGCGCAGTTCATTCCGGAAGGCCCGTCCAATACCCGTGCTGCAGCCGTAGCATGGCTGAACACCCTGCCGCGCTCCGCCGCAATCACTCACCCGCTGCGCCAGGATGCAAAGGTGGTGGTGAATGGCTCCACGGTCACCAAGCCGCTGTCGCCTTACATCGTGGCCCTCTATGCCAAGCGTGATGCGGAAGTTGATGGCATCCCGAGCCGGTCCATCGCCAACCAGTCGCTGAACGGTCTTGTCGGGGTATCCCCGAAGATCCGCCTCGACATCACCTCTGACAGCTCGGAAGGCATGTCCGATATCGAAGCAAAATTCGGTATAGTGGTGCGCGGTGAACCCGGTGTTGATGGCTCCCTCTCTGATGGCGGCTACACCTTCTGGGGCACCGATACCCTGTCGGCCGATACGCAGTGGCAGTTCGCCAATGTGGTTCGTCTCCGCTCCTATGTGGAGATCAACCAGATCAAGGCGATCCGCTTCTACCTCGGCCGCTTCAATCTCACCGTCCAGACCGTTCAGGCCATCGCCAATACGCTGGAAGGCCTGATGTCGCTGCTGCGCGCCGATCAGCATGTCATCGACTATCGCGTGATGTTCGATCCGGACAAGAACACCCCGGCGAACCTGCGGCTCGGGTTCCTCGACATCACCTTCAAGATGGAAGAGCCGGCGCCGCTGCGGAAGGTCACCATCCGGTCCCGCCGCTATCCGGAAGCGCTCGATGCGATGGTCACCAACATCGCCATCCAGCTCGGCACCCTCACCACCGCCTGATCGCGGCGTAACGCCAAGGAGACATGACTATGTCGAAGACCATCTACAACCTGGACACTGCGAACCTGTTTGTCGGCGACGACGATCCGGAAAACTCGCAGTTCCTCACCCTCATGTCGGTGAAGATCCCTTCGCTGGAAGAGGCCACCCGGACGATCGAGCCCGGCGGCGGCATCGTCGCCATCGATTTCGGGCTCCGGAAGATCAATGCACTCTCCATCTCGTTCGGTCTGTCCGGCATCAACCCGGATGTCATGCCGAAGTTCATGCCGAGCCGCCGCACGGCTTACACCATCCGCGGCAACATCTCGGATGTCCGGACGCAGGAGGATATCCCGCTGGTCGCCACCATTCAGGGCCGCATGACCAAATTGGATGTGGGCGAGTTCAAGAAGGGCGGCGAGGTGAACTCGGATTACGAGATCAAGGAAATCGTCCACTACATGCTGAAGATCGGCGATCAGGAGAAGTTCTATATGGATGCCTTCGCCGGTCCGAACGGCGTCCGTATCGATGGCGTCCCGGTTTTCCGGGATGTCGCCCGCAACATCGGTCTTGGAGTGTAACCCATGGCCGATCAGAAGGCAGAGGCCACCGCTTCGACTGAAATGCCGGTGGCCCGCATCGTGAACCTGGAGGGACGGTCTAAAACCGTTCCTCTGGAATACCCTGTGGAATTCGCTGGTGCGGTCTGGGACAGCATCGAGATCCGTCGCTGCACCGGGCAGGAAATCGCCGATTACTTCAATCGGATGAGCCAGTCCGCAACGTTCGTCATGCCTCCGGTTATCCAGTGTCCCGTAGAAGTGTGGCAGGCTCTGGACGCCGATGATCAGGACACCATCGATGAGGCCGCTCAGGCTTTTATGCCCCGTCGCTTGAAGGCGGCGGTCGAGTTGCTGTCCGAAACTGGCGCGAATATGTCGGGCAAGTAAGCAACACCTTCAGCACACCAATTCCGGTCGTCCTGTCATGGGAATGGCTGGAGATCCTGCAGTGGTATTGTGAAGCATTCAACATGGAGGTCTCCAAGGCCTCCTTCCAAGCCCGGCTGGCCGGCATGAGGATGTGAAGTCATGAGAACATTCATCGGCGAGCTGATCTTCCGCTTCAAGGATGACGCCTCTCAGAAAGCCCAGCAGGCAGCAAAAACCATTGGCGGCAGCATCGACAAGATTGAGGCTGCCGCCAAGCGCATGAACGGCATGCCGTGGGGCGCCAAATTCACGGCCCAGCTGGATAAGCTTGGCGCCTCCGCCAAGGATATCGACCACCTCCGCACTTCCTGGGAGCGGCTGCAGACTTCCATCAATAGCCGCGGTCTCAAAGGTGCCGCCGCGCGCGCGGAACTTGAAAGCTTCAAGGTCGCCACGCTCGGTCATTTCGCGCAGATCAACTCGGCCAGCGCTGCGCAGTTCAAGGCTGTCGAGAAACGGGCCCGGACATTTTCGAAGCGCCTACAGGACATCATGAAGCCGGCGATGGTCATGATGGGTGGCTATACCGGTGCATATCTCGTCGGCGTCGGTGGCCGCGAGGCCATCACGGCTGCATCCAATGAGCAGCGCGAACGTGCTCGCCAACACTTTGCAGGGCTTCCAGCTGCTGAACAGGCGCAGATCGAGAAGCAGTCTCAGGAGCTTTCCGTCAAGTATCGTGTCCTCCAGTCCGATGTCATGGAGCTGATGCGTGAAGCCCGGCTGAACATGCCAAACGCTGAAGCCGCCTTCGGTGTCGCCGAGCAGATGGTTCAGGCATACAAGATGCTTGGCATGTCCTTCAGCTCGACGCAGTCGATCGAGGGGCTGCGCGCCTTCAACAAGGCGATGGATAACATCAACGTCACAGAAAATTCGACGCTCTATACCGAGATGCTGAACAGCTTCGTCAAGGCGCAGCAGATCACCGGCAAGGACATGGACCCTGAAGCATACGCGCAGGCCATCAAGTATGCCCGCACCTCCGGCAAAGTGTTCAGCCCATATTTCCTCCAGAACATGATGCCGTTCCTCATCGCTGAATCCGGCGGTTCCGATACCGGTAACCAGATGCGCGCCTTCTTCGATCAGTTTGTCGGAGGCACCGCAACTGGTGAGGCTTTGAACGAACAGGGGCGTCTCGGTTTGCGTGGAAGCAATGGCAAGATCAGAGATCCGAATGGCATCGCCTACGATCCTCTGAAATGGATCAGTGACAACATCGTGCCAGCGCTCGCCAAAGATGGCGTCAATATGAACTCGGATGTTGAGATCGCGCAGGCCGTCTCCAAGATGTCGAGCAATCGTCTTGCCCGCGAGTTTATCCAGCGTGCGATCACCCAGCGCGGCGTCTACATGCGCCTGGCCGGAATGATGGGCGGCGCGTCCGGAATCGATCAGGCTGGCAATGTGGATGCCATGGACCCATTCTCTGCGTTCAAGGGCTTCAAGGATGCCATGGCAAACCTTGCTGCAGCTGTCGTCCCGATTGATGTCATCACGTCCGGTCTCAACTCCCTTTCGAATGCGATCAATACCCTTCAGGTCAGCTGGCGTGATGGTGATATCGCAACCCGTCTCGGTATCGGTGCTGCAGGGGCTGGGGCCGCCTTTGGTGCATGGAAAATCGGTGGAATGGTTTGGGGCCTGATGACAGCTGGCGCAAATCTGAATGCTGCAGCTGTGGCCCTTGAGGCAGCAGCCGTAAGCCTTGGCGCCGCAGGGGCAAGTAGCGCTATCACCGCTCCGGCCGCGACCGCTGCTGGAGCGGCCGGAGGATGGGGAGCAAGGTTCCTTGGTCTCGGCCGTTTCCTTGGTGGTGCAGGAGGATCTGGCGGCGGCGGTGCGACTGCGGCCTTTTTCGCAGCGATGGTAGGCCTCGGCCTTCTTGGGCGGGGGGCAACGCGGGAGTCGAAGAAGCCAGCCGGACAGGATTTCAGCGAGCAATACAGCCGTGAAGAGAATGCCGCCCGGAATTACAAAATGTGGAATGGGTTCGCATTCGAAGGCGGCATGCATCGCGCTTATATCGGCGCTGGGCCGAAGCCTGGTGTGGCTGAAGCCGAGCAAACTGGAAAGCAGATCCAGGAGGCATTGAGCCCGGTCGGGAAACCCACGATTGATACCAGCCAGCTTCAGCAGGCCGTCAATCTTGCACAGCAGTTCTTGAGCCTTGTCCGGCAGGCCGGTGCTGCTGCCTCTCAGGCGGCCGGGGCTAATGCTGAAATGCGCCGTAGCTTCCAGGATTACGGAGTGTCGCCATAATGCTCGCCTGCATTGGACCGGTCACATTCGACCTGAAGAATGATCTGCAGAGCCTTGATTTCGAGGCCGGCACCACGCTTGTTGCCCATGATGTTATGGGTGCCGCTCCGGTTTACGAAGTCACCGGAGATGAAGAGGCCACGATCACTCTGAAGGGAACGCTGTATCCAATTTTCTTTCAGGGCGCTTTGACCGGTATCAGCCTTTTGGAAGCGGCGCGGAAGCAGAGAACGCCTCTGACCATGATGCGCGGTGACTTCACACCCATGGGATGGGTGCTGATCAAATCGATATCCCACTCGCATTCTGATCTCGATGCGGCAACCGGTGTTGGGCAGACCGTTGAATACACCGTCAACCTGGTTCGCATCACCGGTGCAGGCGGCGATATCGCGTCAATTTTGAGGCTATTCCTATGACCATCTTGAAAGAGACAGTCTGGATTGAGGATCTGACGCTTGCAAGCGTGATTTGGCGAAAGTTCGGAAAGCAGCCGCAAGGGTTCATAGAGAAGGTGATCGAAGCCAATCCCGGCATCGCAGAGCAGATCTTCATCCCTGTCGGAACTGAGATCATCTTCCCTGTCGAGGAAATGGAACCCGTCTCTGCTGACAAGTCGGTTGTGAGGCTTTGGGACTGATGGCGTTCATCAAAAATAGCTATCAGGTCTGGCTCAACGGTCAGAATGTGACGTCGCGGCTTGATCCTCTTCTGCTATCTATCAAGGTCACCCGCGCAGCCGAGGCTGCATCGGATACCTGTGATTTCGAACTGGCTGATGCAGATGGACGTATCGCCCTTCCAGGAGAACGGGCGCCTGCATTGGTCATCGTCAACGGGGCCCAGATCTTCAGCGGGTTCGTTTCGGATGTTTCCGCCAAATTCGGTAAGAGTGAGGGCCGGACCCTATCGATCAGCGCGAGTTCTGTTGATCATGGTGGAAAGACCAAGGAACCCGTCCTTCGCTCCAAGGATGATGCATCGTTTGCCGATGTCGCCAAAGAATGGGGGAAGAAGGCGGGGATCACTGTTTCCGTCGCCGGTTCCATCACCGGTATAAGCCGCCCGTATTGGCTGATGCAGAATGAGAGCTTCATGGCCTGGGGGCAGCGGATGGCGCGCGAGGTCGGTGCGTCATTCAAAATCATCGGTGACAAGGCCTATTTCGTCGCCAGCAATGAGGGTATCTCTGCTTCCGGGAAGACACTGACGCCGATCAACGCCGAATACGGCCGGAACCTGCTGTCCGGCAGCATCAGTCCGATCATCAGTCGTCCGAAGTTCAAGGATGTCGAAATATCCTACTACGACATCAAAAAGGGCAAGCGTGTCGCCGTCTCGGTAAAGACCGGGATTGATGATGTCGATTCCGCCCTTCGAACCGTCATCACTGCAGCTGATGAGGATGAGGCAAAGCAGAAGGCATCGGCCGCCGGGAAACAATCCGATCGAGAAAAAGGTGGCGGTTCCGTCACCATCATCGGCGCTGAATACGCGGAGCCAGAAGCGATCTGCAATATCATCGGAGTCCGTCCGGGCGTTGATGGCGCCTATCGGATTTCATCCATCACCCACAGCCTTTCCAAGGGCAATGGCTTCACGACGGATCTTGATCTGAAGCAGCCGCAGGGCAACGCCGGCAAAGACCACAGGATCAGCTCGACAGCTGTTGACAGAACAGCGTTGGAAGACCGGCGGTGATCAAGTGAAATTCGCGTTGGCGGTGTCCATGTTTTGGCATCTGCGCCCGCCAATCCTGCCTGTCAATTAACAGCCTTCGAAGGAAAAGTCATGAAACTCATTCCGAATTGGCGGGATGTTCTGCGCAAGGCGTGGAGCGTCCGGTTCATGGTGCTCGCCTTCATCTTCACGATCGCGGAAGTCGCGTTCCCCGCCTTGGGTGTCGGCATCTTCCCGCCCGGCCTCTTCGCCTTGATCTCCGGCTTCTTCACCGCAGCTGCCTTTGTGGCGCGGACAATCGCACAGAAAGGTATCACCAATGCCGATCAATAAGATCGTGCCCACCAAGCGCGCCAAGGCCGCTCTCGCTGCTGTAGCCGTCACGCTGGGGGCGACAGGGGCATTCTATCCGTGGGGCAAGATGCCTCCTGCCGTCGATCTCGCTGCCGACAGCCTGATCAAGCCGTGGGAGGGCCTTGTGCTGGTATCCCATTGGGATCAGTTCTCCAAGCGGTACGATATCTGCTACGGCGATACCTTGATCGATAGCAAGCCGGTGCAGCCGGGCATGCGCTTCACCAAGCAACAGTGCGATGTGATCTTCGCCAAGCGCGTATATCGCGACTATTACCTGCCGCTGACCAAGTGCATTCCGAACTTCACCAACTTCCCGGTCAGCGTGCAGGCTGCCCAGATCAGCGGCGCCTATAACTTTGGCACCCAGGCGATGTGCCGATCGAGCGCTGCCAAGCTTGCCCAGATCGGGAAATACCGTGAGGCATGCGAGGCCCAGACCGCATTCAACAAGGCTGGTGGTCAAGTCCTTACCGGACTCGTCAATCGCCGTGAGATGGGCGACCAGCAGCGCATCGGTGAAGCCGAACTCTGCGTTAGCGGGATCTGATCATGGCAGCGATCTCAAAGAAGCTGCGCAGCGTGGCGGATGGCGGCCTGATGTTCTGGTGCCCTGGGTGTGACGGTGCGCACATGGTCAGGACAGGCGAGGGGGCAGGCCCGCGCTGGGGTTACAATGGCAACCCCGATGCTCCCACGTTCACCCCGTCAGTGCTGGTCACCTATCAAGGGAAGGACGCCGGTATAGACGGCGCACCACCGGCTGTCTGTCATTCCTTCGTCACCGATGGTCGCATCCAGTTCCTCGGCGACTGCACACATGCTCTCGCGGGCCAGACAATCGAAATTCCGGACTTCGATTCGGAATACAACATCATCGGGGAGGAATAGGCGTGCCCGTCGCTCTCACCATCCTGCAGCGCATCGGTATCACTGCATGCCTGATCATCGGCATCATCGTTTTCTATGAGGGCATCCCCGGTCTCAACCGGTTCCCGATCATCGGCGCCGTTCCCATCGTGGGCGATATCGTCGCCGGCCGCGTGGCGATCGTGCGCGATCAGGCTGTCAAAGACGCCACCGCAGAAATGGTCTCCCGCGTTGAAATGAAAGTGGCACAGGCCCGCGCCGCCGAGCTGGAGCGGCAGATGAAACGAAATTCCGAAGCCGCGCTCGCCGCGCACAAACAGGCCGAGATCGCGCTTGCAAATGCCGAGGCCGCACGAACCGAACTCGAAAGGAGGATTGCCGATGAGAAAGACAAGCGTGCTGCTCGCTGGGGCACTTTTGATTTTGAGCGCATGCAGCAGCACCGCAAACCGCGCGCGCCTTGATCGGGCGGCCGAGACAGCCGGACGTATCGACGCCGGCATCAAGCTTCCGGACTGGCCGGAATACTGCCGGGCGCCAATGCCCATCATCGAGCCGAAGCTCAACGAACCGGTATGGGGCACTCAGGCCCGTTGGGAAGATGCTCGCGACAATGAGAACCAGCGCGTCGATTGGTGCGCTGATCACTATGATCAGATTGCAGCCACGGCTGGGAAATAGGGGCGACTGGAATGAGCGACGGTATTGATCAATCGGCGATGCTGCTGGGGGAAATGAAGGCGCAGATCGTGAGCCTTCAGGCTTCCGTTGTCGAGTTGACCAGAAAGTCCGATGAGCGTGGGGCACGGACGTACAAGGAACTGGAAGGCATCCGACTCGATCAGGCTGAGATGCGCCAAGACATCAAAGAGGTGAAGAAAAGCCTCGATGATAAAGCCGCCGAACTCGAAGGGCGTCTCGATGCAGCCGAACCGACGCTGAAGGAAATCAATCGATGGCGCGAGCGCTTCATCGGTATTCAGATGTTCCTTGGCGCACTCACGGCGGCGATCGGCGGGATGACGGTGTATTTCTGGAAGTGGATTGCAGTGAAGATTGGCATGAATTGAGGGTGGTTCTACCCTCTTGCGCCGATCTTCGCCAGGAGCCTATCGTAATCTGCAAACAAACGGAGGTATCCATGCTGAAAACTGCAGCCGTAGCGACCATTGCCTTGAGCCTCTTTGCTGGCAGTGCATCCGCTATGTCCATTTCATTCGAGTGGGGTCAGACAAAATCATGCTTTGACCGGCACTCACCGCCGATAACCGTAAGCGATGTTCCCAAAGGAACAGCAACGCTGAAGTTCACATTGGATGATCTCAATGCCATGGACTTCAACCATGGTGGCGGTTCAGTCGCATATACGGGAAAGAACTCGCTTCCCTATGGCGCCTTCTCCTATCGTGGCCCTTGCCCTCCGGACGGTACGCATACCTATCGCATCACTGTCAAGGCACTCGATGCTTCTGGTAAGACGCTCGACTCTGCAAAGGCCAAACGTCGCTTCCCGAAGTGAGCCTATGACTCACCGTAGATCTGCTTGAGCTTATCGAAATTGTTCTCGATCTCCTTGGCGGCTTCCCTGGCCGTCAAGGAAAGACCGGAAGTATTTACCCTTTCCCGGTCGTTTCCTCCCCACTGCATATACCATACCCAGCGCTCACCATCTGGGGTCCGCGTCAGATAGAACCGACCGATGGTTGACGGCGCACCCAGATGGTCTGGGGTATCCGGATCACGGCCGACAAAGTCGTTTTCCCGGTCCGGCCAGGTCTTCCTCCATTTGTATTTCAGGACAATCTCGCTCATCGGCTTGACAATACCATTCCCTGCATGGTTCTGAAGAACAGACTTTCTGCCTGTTGCGGACCGCTTGCGGACCGGTTGAATGGACAGAACCGGAACAGACGAGAACAAAAAGAAATCGCCTGTCCCGGAAAGTCTGGGTTTTCGCGAAGCATACTCCGTTCGGGACGTGGGGGTCGAGTGTTCGAATCACTCCACTCCGACCAGCCGAAAACCCCGCTTTCGCGGGGTTTTTTCATTTTTGGCACAAGAGACAGTAAGTGTTACGGCAACGAATGCGGCAATGATTGAGGTCATTTTCGGCCCGCCCTGCCAGATGTGAACGCTGCGCCAACGTTTGCCTGATGGTCAGGATGATGATGGCCATATGTCTTTTCCAAAGTTTCCAATGTCATGCCAAGATAGCCCGATGCCTCCCATTTGTCGGTTGCGGCCTGCATCAGCCACGTCGCCGCAGTGTGCCGAAGCGTATGCCGAACGATGCCCTTGGCATCTTCGCCAAGAACCTCGTCAACGAGATTTCTGAATGCCCTTTTTGGGTCGGCAGGTTGGCCGTTGTATTCAACGACGTAGCGTGCACCCATCCTGTGCCATCGGCGCATGTGAGCAAGAAGACGGCCCGGAAGACGGATGGGCGGAGCGCGTTTGTTGGATGCAACGCGCTCACCCTCCCATGCGCGGTAAAATACACCAGCATCCAGATCTATGTACGGGCGACCGTCTTCCTTGATGAAAGATGCCTGCCAGACACGCGATGAACGACTACCAGTATAGACAGCGGTCAACGCAAACCTTGCGATATGGATCGTCGGTCGCCGCTTGTTCGGAATACCGTTGTATTTGCCACGCTTGCGGTAGGCCGCCCATATCAGCTTTGCAAGCGTTGACCGGTCTAGATGCTTTACGCGCCCCTTTGCCTTCGGTGGCAGTGTGACTGTCACAGAATGACGCGTCACATTGTCAGCAATGGCCTGCCGACATGCGGCGCGGAGGTCTTCAAGCTCGCGTCTGGCGCCATTGGGTGTACCCCTACGCTTTGCATAGTCGGCGCAGGTGGCACTTGTGATGTCGTCAAGCGTCTTGTCGCCCCAATACGCCAAAAGGTTTTCAGCGCGTGCGGCGAGTTCTTTTGGCCTTGTCGCTGTTTCGCCTTTCAGGGTCAGGTAATGCGCCAAAACTTCCGCTATACTGACATCTGCGGCGTCACGTCCTTTTTTTGGCGGCGTGGCAATGAACTGCCGCGCAATGTGGTCTGCGAGGGCTCTTTCAGCCCCTTCACGATCAGACGCGCCGCATGCAGTGCTGTATTGCTTGCCGCCGTCAAGGATGACCCAGGTTGCGGCTCGGTCTTTGTTGGCCGGTCTGAGCCACAACCTAGCTGGTTTGCGGGCGCGAGACATTTCTGCTTCATCTCCTCAACGTAACGCAGTGTAGTGAAGTCCTTCCCTGCAATCCGCATGATTACCAGCCGACCGCGCGCGGCCTCTCTTCGAAGGCCGCTGACCGTCATGCCACCATGTGGAAAAGCCACCGGAACGATTGCCGCCAGCCTGACCGGATCGTCAGGCTGGATATTATCATTGGCGGGGGAGGGCATTAGTGTGAAGACCGCATGCGCAATCGTTTGATATGGTCTCCAAGCACATACTTGAGCATGCTACCCTTCGTCTCGGCCATCTGCTCCAGACGGTCAACGTCTCCGCCCCCATTGAGCGTATTAACAATCAAATCCGCTTCATGCTTTGAAAAATTTCCAGGCAATACTTTGCCGTCACTGGTACGAATTGTATATGTTCCTGACGCCCCCATTCGGGATGGAATATCCAAGTAGGAGATGCATAGACCTGTCATATCATATCTCCTATTATACTAAACATAGAGGCTATATTTCGATTTGAGCTCCATTGCTGCGATTGCCGCGGCCAAGAAGTCATCTGCAGTACTAAAATGCGCACCAAAGCCAACATCCTCTAAAAGGCGGCGGTAAGCTTGAGTGCCGGGCAGGGCGAAGTCTCCGCCATCCAGCTCATCTTCAAAGAGCTTATCAAACCGGGATATTAGGTCGGGATCGCAATCACCGTTGCGAAATAGATTTTCTAGTTCGCCTAAGGCTTTTGTAGCTGCATCATTCTCTGCTTTGGATTCTGGGTACTCAAAACTTTTCTCATCCAAGTGGTTAGCCTGAAAATATAGATGGTCTGCAATGATATCTGCTGTTTTAGTCATTAGGTTGTCTCCTCTATCTATGACCCGACCAATCTCAGATCAATAAATGTTTTATGCGCAAAAAATAAAAATTATGCAAGATAAAAATGTGTGGTGCGCAAAATAAAATTTTGATAGTGGTGCCTAGAAAGGATTCCCATGGCCACCCCTAGACAGCTTGTTTCAAAATTGGCGGAGTTAACCGGTGTTCCTGAGGGAACTGTAATACTCCATGACCGCAACCTCATGACCTTCGGACTTCGCAGTCTTGGTGTGCGTGGTAGGGGCGTATCATCGGTTACATATGAAGATGCGGCAAACCTACTTATCGCTGTAGCAGCAAGCCGTAGCGTCAAGGACAGCGTCAGAACTGTTGTCGCGTATAGTGCGCTTACGGCATCGGAACCGCTTGCGTTTGACGCTGATGTGCGTGGCAGGAATTTTGGCGATGCCCTAGCCGCTTTTTTGGAAGCAGCACCAAATAGCCGCCATTTGTTTGCAGGTAGGGGCGGAGGGACAATCGAAGTATCTATTTTTGGCCCGAATCCTGCAGCGCGGATCGAATGGAACTTGCCAGAAAGCAGCGGAACGATTGACTACACAGGAAAGCGAGGCCCGACATTCGCAGACCTACAGTTCGTCTCAAAATTCAGCCAGGTGACAATAGGGCATATCGGCGATTTAGTTTCAAATTAGATGTACCGGCCAGCGCGCCGCGGTATGGGGCGGGTGGTGATCGCGCTGGCTTGCTGGTGTTTATGGCGGCCGCGGCACGATTCGAACGTGCATGATCCGTTACGGCTACGGAGGTAGAAGCTCCGACCGATACGCGGCCAAAATTTTATGCTCCGACGCCTACCGCGGCGGCGTGGTCTTCGATGCGGATCATCAATTCGTTCAATTGCCAATCCACCAGTTCCATTGCGGCTGGGCTCGGCTGATCACGCGGAATATGGTGCAGAAGAGCTTCAAGAACTTTTGCAGTTTTGAGGATTTCTTCAATTGCGTCGGCGGTATCGTCAATGATCATGGCGCCACCCCTAGAACTGCGTTGTGGCAACGTGCCGCAAGTCATCCATGCAGCGCTGCAACGCAGAAGGAAGCCCCGTCGCGTCGTAGCTGTCATCGTCCGCATTCAGGGCCGCCACCATGTGCAGCTTTGCTGAAAAGTCAGCCATGCCTGTCGGTTCAAGGGCAAGCACGTGAGCCGCAACAACTTCTTTCGCCTGAAAAAGCAGATCCATCGCCGCATCGGGCATCGGCTCGAACTCGGTTCTCAACTCTTCAATACGGGCCGCCAGCTCGGCGAGACGCTGAATTTCTGTTGGCATTTTATTAACTTTGACATGAAGCATGTCGGCCTCCGCGGTTGCAGGCTAGCGATTTTCGATATAGATAGCTATAAACGACGGTTTTCGACATAGCAAGCGAAAATCGCTAGCCCTATCTATTTTTTTGAAACATGGTATTCTGCCGTCATGTTAACTTCATCTCAGTGCCGCGCAGCCAGAGCGCTTCTAGACTGGTCCCAACAACAGCTTGCCGATAGGTCAAAGATCGGCAACGCAACAATCAGGAACTTCGAAAGTGGCAAGTCTGCTCCGCAGCATGCGACACTTGACGTACTTCGAAGGTGCCTCGAAGCGGCCGGCGTCATTTTCATTGCGGAGAACGGCGAAGGTCCGGGCGTCCGACTGAGGAAAGACAAACAATGAAAGCCGACTTAACCGATCCACTCACTACTTCACTAAGCGGCCTTCCCCTTTTTGCTACTGACAAGCAGCTTGCCGTTGCGATTGTCGGCAAGGAACGGGCCGCGATGTGGGTGAAGGTAGTTATACCCCAGCTTGAGCGAAAGGGCTTCCCGCGGATTGACCCGCTTCACGACGGGCGGCCCGTTCCGCTGGTGAAGCGTTTTTATGATGGGTATTTTGGCATTACCGCAGGATTCAGCGTGGCGGCTCCGGATGGCGGCGAGGATTTGAGCATATGGAAAAGATCAAAGCGCCCATCAAAACCTGAATGATCATCAGATCCCCGCCATTTCCAACGCTTCACTTTCGGCGCCGATCGTCTTCAGCACGCCCTTATAGTATTCCGGCGAGGAGTATTTCACACCGCGGCCAGTCGAGAGATTGTAAATGGCCGCTGCCCGCATGCCGATCTGGCTGCGCAGTTCCTCGCGCATGCAAACCACTGTCCGGCGCCATTTCGCGCTCAGCGGCGAGATAATACGGACCACTCCAGGCTCATCGACTGGCTGGAACAGGGCAAGGTCGCGGATGATAATGCCGACATCCAGACGCGCATCAAACTGAGCCAGAAACTCTTTTGAGGCATGCTTGATTTTGAAATTCTCGATTTCGATTTTCATGGATTGCTCCTTGTAAAATGGCTAACCGCAGTCGCCATGTGCTGGTTGGGCGGCGGGCCTAAGCTCGCCTAACTCAATTCGCCGCCCATCGCCCAGTTGGACTGCACGACACGCGGACGGGTTGGCGCCTGCGGTTCCTGCCGCAGCTCGGACTGGCGGCGATCGTGGTTGATTGTGAGGGACTTGTGGGCCGCAATCGCATAAACGGCGCAGTCAAGTGTTTCATGTCTCTTGCCGGTGACAGGAACAAACTCGTAAACCTTCGTTCCTCGGCGATACCTGACAAGCATGCGCTCGCCGGTCAGCTGCTCAAAGTAATCCGCCTCCAACGTATCGCTGAAACGGATTTCCCCCTTTGCCAATCGATTGAACAGCGCAGCCTTGATGCCATCCACACCGACGATCCAAAGAGCGCCGCGGCGTTTCGCCGATCTGCTGGCAGCAATCCATGGAATGTTGCCGTTCCTACCCTTAATGGCCATGATTTTTCGGCGGATGCGCGGACCGCAGAACGACAGAACCTTGTCCATACTGACGCCGTCACCGGCATCTACAGCTGTCGCATCGATGCCAATGTTGCCGCCAAGCGGGTGCTTCCAGCGGGATTTAAGAAGGTCGTCAAGTTCGGCCCACGTCTCGTCATCATCCCATCGGCCGTCAATAATGACATGCGCCAGGACATGCGGCAGGCCTGCACGGTTCCAGCCGAAAATGCTGGCTTCAAGTCGGTCATGCTGCACGTCAACGCCTGCTGTGATAGACAGCACGTCTTCCGGTATGGCCTCCAAACCAAACGGCTCGCGGCGGCTCAGAAGGTCGCTTTCGTCAAGTTCCGTTCCACCGCCATTGGTGCCTTCGGCCAGAATGGTGTTGATGAAAGTCTTCAAGTCTTCAGGGTCTTTGGCAGCGGCGATGAATTCAACAGCCAGCTTGCCCCATGCCGCATTTTCCAAAAGCGAAACGAGAGCGTTGATCCTGAACCCGGCATGGCCCTTGACATGCGGCGCCGTGGCCCGCCACCGACCATTCTCAACCATTTGAAGTTTGTGTCGCTCATCGGTTTCCGTTCCGCACGACGGGCACCACCAGGCGGCTTTGTTGGGCTGGCCTTCAGGCCATTTGATATCGCCCCAACGTAGCTCGTGGAACGTACCGCAATGCGGGCATGGGCATTCAAAGATGCGCTTGTCCGATTGCTCATATCGGGCGAGCACGTTTGACGTGTCTGCATCGGTCGGCGTTGATCCGACAACAATCTTGCGGTCAGGGAAGGAGAGCGTGCGCTTCTCTGCAAGAAGCAGCGGGTTGCCTTCTGCCGTGACGGACATACCATCGACCTCATCCATCAAAAGGATGCGGACGTTGTGCCGTCGCAGGTTCTTAGGCGACTTCGCTGCCACAACCTTCAGCGAACCGCCAGGAAAGCGCCTTGACAACATCGTGTCCCGGTCGCCCTCTTTCGTGTCGCCGGAAAGCAGGGTGCGGATGGCAGGGCTCGCGTCGAAGATCGGCTCGATGTCCGAAACCACATAGTCACGGCAATCCGCTTCGGTAGGCAAAACAGCCAGGATTGGCGAAGGATCATTCGCCACAAAACCGGCAATCGCACCGGTCAGAAGGGTGGTGAAGCCCACGCGCACCGGCTTGACGATGGTGACACGCTCAATGTCAGGATCACCGATTGCGTCAGCAATCTCGACCTGCGGCCGGTAGAGTTTAATGCGACCCGACACGGCAGATACCGCATCTGGAAGCCGTATTCCGTTTTCACTCTCAATCCATTTCGAGAGCCTCATTTTCGGCGGCGGCTTCGCCTTCAGAAGGGCGCGCCGCCTGATTTGCATCAGGTTCTGCAAGGGCGGTCAAAGCCTCTCGAATTTCGTGATCAACAATGGTGATTGCGGCTGCGTCCAATGCGCCACCAGCGCGGCGCCGGATACGGCCAGGAATGGCAAGCATGGCCGAACGCACGTCGGCAATGATGCTTTCCCATTCTTGCGCAACCGCATCAGCCTCCACGAGCTCGCCACGCAGCTGCGCGTTTTTCATCGCCTGTCCGTCTGCTTGCTCTTTGGCGAGCCGTGCCTTTTCCGCGTTCAGGTCAAGGTTGCTTTCGCGGCTTCCTGCCTTGCCGGTGATGTGGCGGATGTAATTTTGAATTGTGACAGCCGCATCGAACGTTCCGGGGCCGACGCGAACTGCGATCCCTTCCTCAGAAAGTTGGGAAATTCTTCTAGTGGAAAGCCCCATAAGTGCCGCAAGAGCAGCCTGTTTCATCTCCATTTGGAATGTCTTTCTTTGGAAGGAAATCGCATAGGAAAACTTGAATAGACCCCTAGACGGGGGTCGCGCGTCCCCGCTCCGGAGTGCTAAAATAAGGACCCACTCATGGGGCGAGCTTGTTCAACACCTTCTCGATGCGTTGCTTTAGCAATGGGTCAGCTATGTCGTGGAACGCTTTGAGCGTTGCGCCGCTGGTCATCTCGTCGGGAATGACCACACCCGACCGTTGAAAGGTGTAAAAGCGACCCTTCGTGCGCCGCATGACGTGGCCCTTGAAACGCTCTACTACCTTTCGGTCTCCGACCTTGCCGCCCATCATGAATGCGCCTTTGAAGTGCATCTTCTGACCGAACGGCTTGGCGTCAACGCCATCGCCTCTTTCGACCGGCTTCAGGTACTTGAGGCGTATGTCTCCGCCTCGAGTCCGCATGTCATAAGACAGTTTACCAGGTCGAGCCTGCGCTGGATTGCCGACCGCCTTGACGATTACGCGGCGATCAAGGCCCGTCTGTTTTGTCAGGTTGCGAATAACGACGGTCTTCGCCCGATTGCCTACCTTGTTGATTTCCTGCGGTATGACCTTTGGAAACTCAACAGACAGGCGGGCAATTTGGCGCTCGTATTTCTTGAGTGCGTCGTTTGCCCATGATGCACGAACTTCCATTATTCCGGCGCTCCAAAGTTGGACTCAACCGCTGACTTGGTGAGTTGGCCAATGTCACCAGCAACCTTCGCAGCAACGCCCGGATCAGCGGCTGTAGTGAAATGGTTGTTGATTACAAGGTTTTGGTGCACGTCAGCGGTCCGTTGATTGTTGTTTGTCACACTGGACGGCTGCAATTGAGCGGTTCGCGGATTAAAGACTGCCGCCCGGTTTGGTGCACCAGACGGCGCAGGTGCGCCGGGTGATGCCGAAGCCGGTTGATCAGATGCAGGCGGACCGCCCAGAAATTCAGGCAACTGCGGCCACTTGATCAGGCTGCCAAGGTCTATGTTTCCGACCGCCTCAAGGATGCGACTCGGAAGCGATTTGAACCATTCTATCAGGGTGTTGATGCGCTCCTTGATCGAATTGATCATCCGATCGGCGGCATCATAACCAGCTTGCGCCAATGCCGCCTTCTGGCTTTCTGGCAGCCATTCCTGCCGGAAGAAGCCCATAATCCAATTGGAGAACTCGCCGAGCTTTGCGCGTACCGCTTCAAAGCCTGCGCCGATTGCTTCCGCAAGGTGGATGAATGGTGTCAGCAGCGGCTTCAGATATGAAAGCGCAGGCGCCAGTTCTTCCCAGATACGGGAAGCAACACCGCCAAGCACTGAAGACACGCGATCCCAATAGCGCCATAGGGCAAAGCCAGCGGCTGCCACAAGGGCAACAGCGGCAGCAATCGCAGCCCAGACAGGCGCCGTGATGGTGGCAAGTGCAGCACCAACGGCGGCAAGAGCCGTGCCGACTGATGCGAAGATTGCAGCGAAATTCAGCCCGGCAATGCCAAGCCGGATGATACCACCAATCGCGTAGAGACCGGCAAACCGCGCCGCCGTTGCAGCGATGCGGAAGGCCACCAGTGCCGCCGTGGCAGCGGTAATTGCGGCGGTGAGGTTGGGGTAGTGTTTCGCCAGATCCCCGATTGTTGTTACCATCGGACCGAGCTTGTCCAGCAGCTTGTTCATCGCCGGCAGCAGCGCGTCACCGACAGAGATTGCGAGATCGTTCAGCCGGTTTTGGAAAAGCTGCAGGTTGTTCGCGCTGGTCTTTGAGCGCGTTTCGAATTCACGCTGCGCGGACCCTGCGTATGTGGCCTTATCGCCAACGATTTCAAGCGTATCGCCAAGCAGCTTGCCATTTGAAATCAGTGGCCCAAGGGCGCGAGCTTCGTCGCCGAAGAGGTCGGAAACTACGGACGCCTGCATTTCCTTAGGCAGTTTCGAGACGCGCATGAGGACGTTTTGCAACGTGCCCATTGCGTCTTTCTGCATCGACTTAGCGACTTTCTTGCTGTTCAGGCCTAGAGCCTGGAACGCATCCGATTGCCGTTTGGTGACGCCTTCGCCACGCGTTAGGGCGCGGCCGATATTCAGGATCGACGTTGCGGCAACTTCGGATTCGAAGCCGGAACCGGTCATGGCGGCGCCCAGCGCTGCCACCTGTTCGGCGGTCATTCCGAACTGCTTCGCCATAGGCGCAACGCGCTTGACGACATCCAAAATCTGCGGTGCGGATGCCGCGGACTTGTTGCCAAGCTCGTTTATGGCATCGGCCAGGCTGGCCGTATCTTCAACCGAACGACCGAGCGCGGTCTTAAGCTTCGCCATTGCGTCGCCAGCCTGATCGGCGCTCATGTCCCAAGCCACGCCGACTTTCGCGGCTAGTTCCGTGAATTTAAGAAGGTCCGAATTTGCAATGCCAGATTGACCAGCGGCGGCAACGATCTGCGCCAGGCCATCAGCGGCGATGGGAATGCGGGTGGACATTTTGCGGATGTCTTCGCCCATCTGCTTGAATGCAACGGGCGATGCAAAGTCAACGACCTTGGCGACATCGGCCATGCTGCTTTCGAACGCGACGGCTGCCTTTACCGGCGCAGACAGGCCGCGAGCGAGGGCGTAGCCCATCGCCACACTGTCGAACATGCGTCCACGCATGCTGTCGAGCGATTTCGCATTCAGCGCTGCCGCGCCTTGAAGGCGTCCAAGGGCGGCTTGGATTGATTTCGCCGGAGCCGTCAGCTTGTCCATAAGGCTGACTATGAGTTTGGATTCACTGACCGCCATCGGTTACACCATTTTTCCGTTGCAACCACCGAACGGCTGCTTCTGCTAGTTCTAATGTTTTTTCAGGCGAGAACGTCTCCACCTCAACAATTGAGGTGGAGAGTTCGGCGGCGACGATAACGGCTAGTTCTGTCCACTTTCCGCCGGAGACTGGGACTCCCCCAAAAGCGGGGCAACCACTTCGGAAATGGCGGTGAAGTCAGCGAAATCGGCTTCCTTGATTACCTGAATAGGTACGTCCGAAATGGCCGCGATAAGCGCAACCATCTTCGACATCTCGCCGTCAAACTTGTCGAGAACCATCATATCGCCGGTCTTAGGACGGCGGAACGTCAGTTCCTTATAGGTGACGCCATTGTGGGTGACGGGCGTTTTCAGTGAATAGTTGGCAAGCATTGGCTGTCTTCCTTCAAGAGGTTGCGCACGGTTTGCGCGTTGATCGGCTTTTGTGATTTGGGTGGCAGGGCCGCGATGACGCGGCCGAGCGTTGCGGCGTTGAGTGCCGCCAGACGGTTCAGAAGGTGCATCAGATCACGACGCGACCGACGGCCGAAGGATTGGCCGCAGCAGCCGCAGCAGCACCGACAAGCAGATTACTCGTGCTGGTGGTGGTCAGCTGCTTGGTTGCGTCATCCCAGTAGATCGGCGCCCCCTGCGTCCAAGCCTGCGCGGGAAGCTTGGCATGGTCAAAAACACCGTGACGTTTGATATCGACCGTTTCGCCAGCCGCAGCGTAGGTCACGGCAAAGCCGAAGATCGAGCCGACCTTGACGCCGCCGCCCGACTGCACCTCATAAGGTGCAACTACTTCAAGGATTTCGCCGTTCTGTACAAAATTTTTCATTTAGTTAAATCCGTCGTTGAATTGGGGGAGGAAGCGGCGCGCTTTTGTTCCGCTGGCCGCACTGATCTCGCGATCGATGGCAGCGATTGCGTCTGCCATCTGGCTATCTGACTTGTAGTACACGGTCCGTTCGGTTCCGCCGCTGCGGAACGTCACGCGTTCTGTGCCTTGAGAGCGGGCGGCAACGAGTGCCGCCCGCATTGCTTGCAGTTCAGGGATTGTGGTCATCAGGCGCCGGCATTCTTGACAACGCCACGATAGTCGATTGCGCCATAGCCAAAGGAAAGGGTGGCAGCAATCTTCGTGGAAAGCGTGTCAAATTCCACTTCAGAACGAACCTGCGGGCCTTCCTCGCCAGCGAGATAACCGTAGACGAATGCGGGTGCAGCGGTCGGCGACGTGAACACGTAGTACTCAGTGGCGCCAAGGTTGGGATCAACCACGAGCTCCGCGAAGTTTGCCCACGGATTGACGTCTGCAGTCTTTGTCGCGTTGACGCTGGCAAGGAGCGTGCGTGCCGCCACCTCAAGATCAGACCCAACCACCAGAAGCGCCGGCGAAAGGTTCAGCGGCATGCCGTCAAGCGATTTCTGCCCGCGCAGCGACTTCACCATTGGAGCGATTGCAGAAGAACCGAATGCGGCAGCATTCGGAAGGTTTCCATGGTCTACATGGAAGACTGCCTTGCCGTCAGACAAGACGGGGTTTGACTTCAGCATGGCGTACAGCAGAATGTTTTCGTCGGTTGCAGCGCGAGTGACGAAGCCGGAGCTCATATCGGCAAGCGCACCGAGGTCGTCATTTGCTACAGCGCGCCGGGAAAGTGCGATGCCGCTTGTGAATTCCTTAAGGGCAACCTTTTCACCGGTTTCGGAAATGGTGCCGTACTTTACTTCACCGCCCTCCTTGATTTCCTTGAAGCCAGGAACATCGCCGATGCGCAAAAAGCTGTGCTGCGTCCAATTCGTGAAGGTCTTTTTCGCCGCCCATTTCCTGTATGTTGGCTGCGCGATTTCATACTTCGCCAAGAGCGCCTTGTTGGTCGCAGCGGCAAGAAGCAGAGGGAAGTCACTGGTCGAATGCGCACCGACGGCACGGGCGAGAAGGCCTTCACGGTCTCGGAGGTTGACCCGCTCGCCGCGTGCAACGGCCATGTCGCCGACCAGGTCAAGAATGGAGTAGCCGCGATACTCCGTTGCCTTGCCTTCCAGCTTCACCGCATCAGGCGCAATGCGGTGCGCCAGAGCACCGGCCATGGCATCGCGGATGGCAGTCGGGTCGGTATGATCAGTGACGATCTGCACGCTTGCAGGTGTCTTCGGCGAGCGGGTCTTCATCGCTTCGATGGCAGCGGCGCGGGCGTCTTCGACGGTGGCTTCGGCGTCAATCTGCTGATCGATCCAAGTGGCATCAAGTCCGGTTGCCTTGGCGATCGAGCGGATTTCGGCATTAATTTCTGCACGGGTCATGTTTTTCCTTTCAGGGATCTTGTTGTCGTCAGCTTCCGTCTCATGTGCACGGGTGCTGGCGCCGGGATCAGCCGGCACGTTCACGATTGAAATTTCCATTGGCTGCCAGCGGGTTGCGCGGATCGTCGCCGTGCCGCCTGCGGGAGCTTCAGTCTTTGTTTGGGATGTGATCTTGTAGCCGACGGACACGCCGATAACGTGGCCGTCCTCAAGATCGCGAAACAGGGCTTCACCCTTGGCATTGCGGCTGATTTTAGCGGTGACGATTGCGGTCTTTCCTTCGAAACGAAGAGACCCTGGCAATACCGATCCCAGCCGAGAATCCATTCCGCCATATGCGTCGTGGCTGTCCAGCAAAGCCATGCTGTCGAGCCGTGCGGTGTCAACGGCGGCGGGCGTTATCGTCAAGATCTCGTCGTAGGTTCCGACATCCCAAGACCGGCGCCGGACCGGGTTTTCGGTTGCTAGAACGAGGTCCACAGTGCGCTCTCCAGCATTGAAACTGGAAAGTTTTGCATCGGCGCGCGTCATCATTTCGGGCACGGCTGTTCGTTCAGCGGGTTTGCCGCCGTTCTTTTTTGTCATCGATTTCCTCGATTGCTATGCCGCTGCCTGAGCTTGCGGCAGGTTTTGATTGGCAGGCTTGGCGCTGAAGTCCAGACCAAGGCTGGCGGCCCGTGCCTTGTCGGCGGCGATTTCCGCGTCGAGAGCTTCTATGTCTATGCCGCGGGCTGCGACGGCTTCGCGGCGGGACATCAGGCCAGCATTGATTGCAGCAATTTCGGCTTCTACGTCTTTCGCCGGATCAACCCAGTGTTGCTTCGGGGTAATCCACGACACCGGAATGGCTTCCGGCAGCGTTGCGGAAACACGGCCAGACAAGACTTCAAGCGTGGCCCAACGGCGCCAGACAGGACGCAGGAATTGGAAAGCAAGCATGGAATGCTGAAGCGCTTCCACACGCCTGCGGAATTCCACAAGGCCAGCCCTTATTGAACTGTAATTTACGTCCGACAGGTCGCCGGTCAGCAAATATGCAGGAATGCCTAGACCGGAGGCGATTTCGCGTTCCGTGATTTTGGCGAAGCCGAGGACTTCAGCACCGATATTAGCGGGCTCTGAAAATCGGATGTCTTCGCCGGGCTCTAAATACTGTAGCAGGCCCGGCTCCATTCCGCCCAATACAGTAGAACCTGTTTGTTCGCCCTCCAAAGGTGCCGGAGTGCCATCCACACTGGTGATGAACCCGGCAAGCATTGCAGCCATTCTCTGCCGTACCAACTGAGAATCGCGCCACCCATCGAGGTCAGCCATGCGGACAAGCACCGGAGCAAACCAACTTACGCCGCGCACTTGGCCGGGGACATCGCGCCGGAAGACGTGTAGAACTTCCGATGCTGGATACCGTGTACGGCTTCGGGTGACTGCGATATCTACGCCGGAAGGTCGATCGAAGATATGGAACGCAACACGCTTGCCGGATGGGTCATGTTCGACGCCTTGCACAACAACATTTCCATTGGAAAGCGTTGCCGTATGGCTGGCGTCCAACTGTTCGGCCTCCAGAATGCGCAATTGAAGACGGTTGTCTTCCTGGACGAAGACTGCGAGCGCCTCACCATCGATGACAACGCGCCGTATGATTAGAGACTGTTGGCCGTAAAAATCCGAGATGGCGTCCGCATCGCTGTCATCTGACCAGTTCTCGAACGCGTCGTTCAGCAGTCCGCGCAATGGCGCGGGCGCCTTCGCTTGACCCTTGATGCCCGTTCCGACAAGGGCAGTCACCCAAGCCTGAACTGCGGATTCAGCGAGCGGATTGTTGGCCGCTAGATACCTTGCACGGGCCGCCAGTGTGCCACGCGCTTGCGCAATGGAAGCCAGCGGTGAATGCATGGTCTTCAATGCAGAGCCACGCCTGCCGCCTTGTGCGGCCTGATAATTGCGCGTGCCGGCAAGCCAGTTCTTAAGACGTTTGAGCATCAGCTACCCTTTGCAACATACTGGCGAGAACGTCCCAAAGACCGGCGGCATCGACGGCCACGATGGCGAAGACGCTTTTCGTCTTCAGGAAAAGACTTCCGCTCGGGCGGCCCTCTTCCTTCGTCGAGTCAATGATTTGACGCAGCGTATCAATGCCGACCGGATGCCCCGCTTTAGACAGGCTGGCCGCGACACAGAATTGGTAAAGCTCGTGCGGCGAAAAGTTCCAGCGGCTGCGATCCTTGCGGCCAATCTCAAAGCCCATCGCGAGAAGAAGTCGGTGCCATGTAATGACCGTCTCAACCGGCACTTCACCGGTTCGTGCGATTTCGGCAAGGGTGATATGCCGACCCATATCGGTTGTTGGAAGCTGATCCATCCGGATTGCCCTTCATATGTGAGAAATCAAAGCCTTTCGGCGGGCATTAAAAAAGCAGCGCCGGTTAAGGCGCCGCTTGAATGGGGCGGCCCATCGCGCTGCTCGACAGACGCGACAGGCCGCATGGGTGCAGCGCCAAAGCGCGCACGCCTGATTGCCGCGTGCAGGGAGACGATGCGGGCGGCAAAGGGAATAGAAAGAGCCCGCACAAGGCGGGCCAGGTGGAGCCGGGGTGAGCTCTATATCTTAGGGGTCTGAAAATGCGTCGAAGTGGTACTCACGCAGCAATTTTTTCCGAAATTCTTGTAAGTGCGCCTTCCACGACCTTGCGCCCCATCCGGTGCGCCGCCGATTCCGCATATCCCCGTTGCATGCCGATGGTGCGGAATGATGCATCCGATAGAATGGCTTCAATGATATCAAGGTCATCAGCTTCGATGCCTGACGCGGCAAGGAATTCGGCTCGCTCCATTTCGGTCAGTGCATCGTTCATCGGCGCGCTGGTCTTGCCGTCGCCAACGCCGGTCATGTCGGCGATGCCGGCCAGCCGTCCGTATTCAGCAGCGACGCCATCAGGCAGTCGCGTCACAGACGGCATTACTGGCGTGTTGGCAATCGCTTTCGCAAGGATGTTGTCGTTGGCGACAGCGCGGGCCGTGCGCGTCGCGGAAGCTAATGACCGGGGCGCATTCGGAGACTGTGCCGATACATACACAGATGCGCCGCGTAATCGGGTGTAGGATACATCTTCACCGTTTTGCGCCGCACGGTGCTTGGCGGTGATTGAATCCGGATCAACATCCTCTTCGGCAATTTTAGGATTGTATGACGGCCTGCGCTTCTTGCCTTTGTTGTCGCCGTACTCGACAAGCTCGCCATTCATGAAGGTAAGGCCAGTCAGCTGGCCCCTTTCCTCGCTACGGCCGATGCGGTGCCATCCGTCTTTTACTGTTCGTGACCCCGTTTTCAAACCAGCTTCGTGGGCTCGCAGAAGCATTGGGATGGAAGGCTGGATACATCCATGCCCATGAACGCGTTCAAATCCTGAGCCAGGATTTTCATCCGCATCGGCAGGGGCCTTATCATTGGCGGCGACAACAGGCGGCCGCAGCAATCCTGCAACCAGCCTAAGGGTTACGGCATGGGGTGAGCATTCCTTCACAAGGGCACGCTCTATGCGATTGCCTTCGCTTCCATACTTAATAGCAAAGCTGGCCGCATCACGCTCCGCAAGCCACTCCGATGAAGGTCCATCAACGGCAGCGATGGTGCGGGTCGGTTTGATGTAGTTGTAGCGGCGGGCCTTGGCCGTTTCCGGCAGGTCAGCGCCAAGTGCCGAAAGCCAGCTCCAAGTGGTGCCAGCGTTCGTTTTCGGCAACCGAGATACGGAAGGCCGTTTCAGTGAAATTGTCATGTGAGGTTTCCCCGGTCTAGAATGTGCGGTGCCGGTTCCCGGTCTTGCCGCTGGTGCCACGATGGGCAGTGGGTCTTAACTTGCCGATTTCGGAAAACGTCAAGTTCAACGCCTTTATCAAGGCTAGTTCCGACGACACGGTGAATGTCGGGGCCTAGTTCGCGGGCGCGCCTGATTGATCGATTGATATCTTGTTTGCTGGCTCCAGTGACTTCAGCGACTTCCGCCGCGAATTGTTTTCGGTGCTGCGGTCCAGCCTTGCGCCCATCTACTAGGCTGGTGGAACAAATTGTTCCACCAGCCATTGTAATTTCGACCCATATCTCCTGCCTTCGTAGAATACACGCACTCTCCTCCGCAGCAGAAAGCTCTGAGCGGGCGAGGCGCCTTGAAATCGAAGCAATGGCCAAACGCCGTCTCGCTGATGAATATGATGCGGCTCAGGCGCGGGGTGAGGTTCATAGGCATGGCAAGGTTGAGGTTTCTGACTGGAACCTTAAGCCAGCCACGCTTGAAGACCTTGGCATTTCCAAGAAAGACGTATTTGAAGCCCGCAAAGTACGGGACGCCGAGAAGGCAGAACCGGACTAGGCGGATCATGCCGCCTTTTCATTTTCCGGTCGATTATCATTCGCCGCCAAGTAAACTGGCCGTGGCCTGCCAGTCTGTTCTGTGAATTCCGTCCATGTAATGCGCCGACCTCGGAAGGGACGGTCGTTTTCGGATAGCTGGAACATTTCATCCTCCTAAAGTGGGTTGGTCTTTCCGGATCATCTCGACTTTTTCGAGAAATGCTGCGCCAGTGCTGTCGTACCGCTCGACAATGTACTGCGGATCGCCGCCGCTGGCATCAACGCCGATTACTCGGCAGGGCTTCCATTCTTCACCGGCTTTTGAAAAAACAAGGCACTTCGCGATGTAGGGGGTAACTGCAAACATAATTTAGCATTCTCTTTCTTCTCCTCGAAAGTTGATGTTAGGGGGTGGGTAGCAAGCGGCCGGCTTCCACCGGCCAGCGGTGCTTCCACCGCCTAGGGGGGTATAAGGGGGGGGGGTGGAAGGGTTGGTGGAAGGTGGTGGAACATTGGTGGAAGGGTTGGTGGAAGGGTTGGTGGAAATTACTCCTCCCTATCTGAGCCGAAGTCTTCAGATGCCAAAATCAATCGCTGACGGCGCTTTGATTTTGGACCCTCTGACACAATTTTGATATCTCCAGACTTCAGCAAAGCATTCATTGCTTCTACCAGGCGCGCCTTGGGTACGCCGTCACATTCAGGTAGCTTTTCCATGACTGCAGGCGCATATGTCGTACCTGGAACATGGCAGACATTCCGCCCCTGTCGGTTCAGCATTGAAAGCAGGTCGCAAAAAACTCTTTCAGCACGGGCAGCCATCATCACGTCACCAACTGACGGCTTGCCATCGTCCAGATTAAATGCGCCGTCCGTCCATCGTAGTTTTACCGTCTTGCCAGTCTGACCGTAGTTCGCCTTCATCACCTCAAGGATGCGTAGTTCTTGATCATCCTTGTCGCGGGTGAGGTATAGGCGGCTGCGGACTGAGTTATTCCAACCTGTGGAACCTGATGATCCGCTGCCAGACTGCATGCCTTGCAGAGAAGGATGCGCCAGCAAAATCACCGCCGCATCTAGCGAAATTGCAAGAGTGCGAAGCATGCCGATAAACTGGCGTGCCTGAGTACGTTTGATTTCGTCGCCGCCAAACAAATCGGCTACCGTGTCAAGAACAATCAGCCGCGGCATGAAATCAACAGCATATTTCACTATCTTTGCATAAAGTTCGGTTGGCTGAATTCGTCCGCCCCGATCCGCCGCAGCAAGTGTTGCATCGGCATCTGCAAGAGAAAGCAGACGGAACTCGCAAAGGTCTGAAAGCTGTCTCCCGTGTGATGCGGTAATGTCAGCCAAGCGACGGTGAAATTCATCGGCTTCATCTTCGGCACCGATATACAGAGATCGACCCATCGCCAGTTTAAACCCAAGGGTTTCGGCACCCATGGAAGAAGCAGCGGCAAGCTGTAGGGCCAGAAGTGATTTTCCTACCCCGCCATCACCATTCAAAATTGTGACGGTCCGCATAGGCACAAGTTCAGGAATAAACCATTCCCGCTTCGGAATTGGCTTGTTATTCCAGTCCGCCGGATTGATGAACGAGATGTCAGAAGGATTGTTATCGTTTGCGGCCTGTTCGTGATGGCGTGCGCGCTGCGCTGTACGAACAGTATCACGCGGGTCTTCCGCTCTACTCACAAAAATGCGCATGATGCGCCGTGGCAGAGCGTCACCTTCAAATCTGACTTGTACACTAGTCGTGTCTGCGTCAGTTACAATGCCTATGCCGAACTTGTGGTGCCTGGCATGGTCGCCAACTTTAAGCGGCCTGTTTTCCATCATTATCAATTCCCATATCGTCAATAATCGTATCGATGATCTGGCGGCGAAGACTTGGTTCAACACTTATGGTTGGTTGACCACTTGAACCGGCCGGCCCGTACAAGAGGTGCTTGCCATCCGGAGCGCGAACGAGGGTGCAGTCGTAAATGCAGAAGCCTTCCACGGGGACGATCGTAAATCTGGCAATCGGCCTAAATCCCTTCGGCGATGCGTCCGATTTTAGGTATGTAATGTTTTTGATAAGCACTGTTTTCTCCTTTCATATGGATTGACATTTCGCGATTGCCCTGAATCATCCTCGCGGAGTTACGGCAACGATTGGCAATGATTGAACCGAAAAAAGGCCCTCAATCGTTGCCGAATTTTGATGACAAACCCCGCAAAACGTGTTTTTTGGTGAATGGGTCTGTTGTTCGGGACGTGGGGGTCGAGTGTTCGAATCACTCCACTCCGACCAGCCGAAAACCCCGCTTTCGCGGGGTTTTTTCATTTTATCCCCTCCTTCGCCACAAGAGGCGTTCCATGCCGCTTCAGAACGTGCTGCTGCTTTTCGCCGGTGGTTTTCTGGCAGGGATCATCAATGTGGTTGCGGGTGGCGCGGGCTTCATGACTTTTCCGCTGCTGCTGGCTACCGGCATGAGCGAAGTGGAGGCCAATGCCTCGAATTTCATCGCGCTCCTGCCCGCCAATCTGGTCGGAACCTTCATCTACCGGCATGAGCTGAAGGCGGTGCGGCAGCATATGGTGCTGCGGCTGGTGCTTGCGGCCTGTGGCGGCATGATCGGCTCGCTGATCCTGATCTATACCGGCAAGGCCTCGTTTCAGGCGGCCATTCCCTGGCTGCTGCTGTTTGCAACCACATCCTTTGCCGTCGGCCCGAAAATCCGGGCACTGACCGAGCGGCATCCCGCCTTCGACCGCTCCCGCTATGTCTGGCTGTCGCTGCTGCTTGAATTCTGCGTCTATATCTACAGCGGCTATTTCGGCCTCGGCATGGGCATCATCCTGTTTGCGATCTATGGCGTGTTCTGGACCATGACGATCCATGAGGGCAATGCGATCCGCAACATCACCACCTCCGTCTCCAGCCTGGTCGCCATCATCCTGTTCGTCGTCTCCGGCATCATCCGCTGGCTGCCCTCGCTGATCATGATGTCCGGCGCGATCACCGGCGGGTATGTGGCCGTTCGTGTGGCGAAAAAGCTGCCCGCGCATCTGGTGCGCAACACAATTCTCTGCTGGGCGGTGGTTCTGACCGCCGTCGCCTTCTACCGCTATTTCTGAACCATTCTTGCGCTTTGACGCTCCGAACTAACTAGTTAACATGTGAAATATGGTGGAGCGGCCCCTTGTTCAAAACGGGCGGCGATGAGATTTTTGTGCGCATCTGAATTGGCCCGGTTCGCATAAAGGTTCCGGGATTTCCGGGAGGAAACCATGTCACACCCTGCAAGGCCCCTGCCGCCGCTGAGCTTTTCGGAACCGGAAATGCGCCGGATCATGGACAAGGTCAGCGCGATGATCGTCGATCATTTCACCGGCCTTGATACCCGTCCGGTCACCACGCCCTCCACCTTGCCCTCGCTTCAGGCGGGGCTTGCCGAGCCGCTGCCGATGCAGCCGGTGCCGGTGGATGATCTTCTGGAGCAGGTGCGCACGCATGTGCTGGAGCAGATGACCCATCAGGATCATCCGCGCAACTTCGCCTTCGTGCCCGGCCCGTCAAACTTCATCGGCGCGGTTGCGGATGCGCTGGCATCTGCCTTCAATACGTTCTGCGGCGCCTGGATCGGCCCGTCGGGTTCGGCACAGATCGAGATCACGACCATCGAATGGCTGCGGGAACTGTTCGAATTTCCGGAAACGGCGGGCGGCCTGTTCGTCTCCGGCGGCTCGATGGCGAACATGACCTGCCTCGCCGTTGCGCGCCACGAAATGCTTGCCAACAACCCGTTCAATGCCACCGTCTATTTTTCCGACCAGACCCATTCCTCGGTGGCCAAGGGGCTGAAAATTCTCGGCTTCCAGCAATATCAGCTGCGCAAGATTCCCTCTGATGCGCACTACCGGCTGCCGATGGAAGCGCTGAAGGCAAAGATTGCGGCAGACCGCCAGCAGGGCCTCGTGCCCTTCTGCGTGGTCGCCAATGCCGGAACCACCAATGCCGGCATGGTCGATCCGCTGCACGAGATCGCCGATTTCTGTGCTGCCGAAGGCCTGTGGATGCATGTGGACGGTGCCTATGGCGGCAGCGCGGCGCTGAGCCCTTCCGGCCGCAAGGTTCTCGATGGCCTGAACCGGGCTGATTCGCTGTCCATCGATCCGCACAAATGGATGTTCCAGCCCTACGAGATCGGCTGCGCGCTGGTGCGCAACCGGGCGCATCTAAAGGAGACCTTCCGGGTTTCCGCCGAATATCTGAAGATCATCGAGGAAAGCGCCGAGCAGCCGAATTTCTCCGATTACGGCGTGCAGCTGACGCGCGGTTTCCGCGCACTGAAGCTCTGGATGTCGCTGAAAGCCTTCGGTATTCCCGCCTTCCGCGATGCAATCGAAAGCGGCATCCGCAATGCCGAGACGGTGGAAGCGCTGCTGCGCGAAAAGCCGCAATGGGAAATCATCACGCCCGCCTGCCTCGGAGTCATCACCTTCCGCTACCGTGAGGAAGGCATGTCCGAACAGGAGCTCGATCAGCTGAATTCGCGCATTTCCACGGAGCTGATCATGGGTGGATATGCCATGCTGTCGCCGACCGTGATGTCCGGTCGGCTGGTTCTGCGCATGTGCACCATCAATCCGCGCACCACCGAGGCGGATCTCCAGGGCACGATCCGCCGCATGAAGGATATCGCCACGGCCGGCGCCTGAACGTTACGCGGAAAAGTGCGCCCGCATCGTCTCGTCGATCTCCTTCAGTGACAGACCTGCCGCAAGGGGCGAGGGGGCGCTGCGGCGCTGCACATGCGGATAGTCGGGGAAACGCGGCCATTTGCCGCCTGCCGTCAGGCCAATCGCCTCGGCCCGTTCCGCAAAAACCCGGTAACCATTGCCCGCATGAGACATGCGGGTGACGGACCATTCCGGCACGCCGTCGACCAGCCACACGCAATCGGCCGCTTCTCCCCATTGATGCCAGGAAAGCCCGGGCAGCGACCGGGTCACCGCCGGTCCATGGCAGGGGCCAACCGCTTCCAGCACCTCGGCCAGAAAATAGGCGCCTCCCGATTTCAGATGCGCAATGCCGGCCTCAACCTCGGCCGTGCTGCGGCTTTGCCGCCAGAGCCGTGCCTGCTCCTGTGGACTGCGCAGCCCGGTTGTCACCTTCATCACCACGCCGTCCGCTTTCAGTTCCTTCAAAAGGTCTGCCACGGCCTTGCGAAAATTCCAAACCAGCCCGTCCATCCAGTCTTCCATGGAAATAATCCTTTTCGTCCGGCCTGATTGCCGGGTGAAAGGAAAATTATCCTGCGACTGCGTGAGGCGGGATTTGCCATGACCATTGTCGGACCGGTTTGTCATGATCACAAACAAAAAGGCCGCCCCCTTGCGGGAGCGGCCTTTCCGGTGGACGCTTTCTGGCGGATCAGCTGTCCAGATCGTCAAGCAGTTCGGCGGCACGGCCTGCGGTGGTGCGGCGCACCTCCACCTCGTCCCGGCGGTTTGCGAAGGCTTCGCTTGCCATCAGCTGATCGGCTAGATCGGCAGGCAGCGAGAGGATCACGCGGCGGTCGTCCTCGTGAATGCCGCCGATATCGGCACGCTTGGCGGTGATCATGCCACCGGCCACGGTGTTGTTGGTGTCCGGATCGATCAGGATGAAGGCGCCGGTCACCCGGTTCTGGTCATAGGGATCGAAAATCGCCGCTTCATCGAAATTCAGATGCACCTTGCCGATGGAATTCATCGGCAGCGCCTCTGCATGGTGGTGCCATTTGCCGGTCTTGAGATCAAGCTGGCTTGCGGGCTGCACCGTCACGCGCTGCCGACGCGAACCGCTCTTCAGCCAGTAGCGCTTGCCGGGCTCGATGCCTGCGGGCTGAAGCGCAACCAGCTGCGCATCGAAGGCAAGGCCGGTCTGCGGCTGGCTTTCGAGCGAGACGATCATGTCGCCGCGGGCAACATCCACCTGACGGTCAAGCACCAGCGTGATCGCGTCCCCGGCCACGGCCGCATTGCGCACGAGGTCGAAGGTGACGATCTTGGTGACATTCGCGACCATGCCCGAGGGCAGGATGGCGACGCTGTCACCCGGCTTCACGGAACCACCGGCAACCGTGCCCTGATAGCCACGGAAGCTTTCGCCCGGTCGCGAGACACGCTGCACCGGCAGGCGGAAGCCGACGGTCTGGGCCGAACGCACGGTGGCCAGCTCCAGCGTTTCCACCAGCGTCGGGCCGTCATACCAGGGCATGGAATCCGCACCCGCATAGACCACGTTCTCGCCCTTCAGCGCCGACATCGGGATGGCCGTTACCTGACGGATCCCGAGCGACAGCGCCAGCTCCTTGAAATCATGGGCGATCTTGTCAAAGCCTGCGCGATCATAGCCGGTTAGGTCGATCTTGTTCACCGCGAGCACGAACTGGCGGATGCCCATCAGCGCGGCAATGGTTGCGTGGCGACGGGTCTGCTCCAGCAGGCCCGCGCGGGCATCGACCAGAAGCACGGCGAGATCAGCCGTCGAGGCGCCGGTCGCCATGTTGCGGGTATATTGTTCGTGGCCGGGCGTGTCAGCGACGATGAAGGAGCGCTTGTCGGTGGAGAAATAGCGATAGGCGACATCGATGGTGATGCCCTGTTCGCGCTCGGCCTGCAGGCCATCGAGCAGCAGGGCGAAATCCGGCAGGCCAAGATCGTTCTGCTTGCCGCTGTCGCGGTGCAGTGTCGCGGCCTGATCTTCCTTCACCGCCTTGGTATCCCAGAGCAGGCGGCCTATCAGCGTCGACTTGCCGTCATCCACCGAGC
This sequence comes from uncultured Rhizobium sp., assembly GCA_945952315.1. Taxonomy (GTDB): domain Bacteria; phylum Pseudomonadota; class Alphaproteobacteria; order Rhizobiales; family Rhizobiaceae; genus Gellertiella. The sequence goes on from CAMFIE010000010.1 coordinate 36,176, forward strand.
CGCAGGTGATGAGGCGAAGCGGGCGCGTATCGCGGATGACCGGGGCGGTTTCCGCCTTCGGATGGGCGTGGTTGTCCACGGCGAGTGCAATCGAGGGGGCGGTCATCTCAGAAATATCCTTCGCGCTTCTTCTTTTCCATGGAGCCGGACTGGTCGCGGTCGATCGCGCGGCCCTGCCGTTCGGAAACGGTTGCGATTTCAAGCTCGGCAATCACCTCTTCGAGATTGCTTGCGGTGGAGCGGATGGCGCCGGTGAGCGGCCAGCAGCCCAGCGTGCGGAAGCGGATATGGCCTTCCTGCACCAGTTCGCCGGGCAGGGCTTCGAAGCGCGGATCTTCGGCCCAGACAAGCATGCCGTCGCGCTCCACATATTTGCGCTTCTTGGCGTAATAAAGCGGCACCAGCGGAATGTCTTCCGCCTGGATGTAGCGCCAGATATCCACCTCGGTCCAGTTGGAGAGCGGGAAGGCGCGAACGCTCTCGCCCTTGCGGATCATGCCATTGTAGATGCTCCACAATTCCGGGCGCTGGTTGCGCGGGTCCCATTTGTGGTCCGGCGTGCGGAAGGAATAGATGCGCTCCTTGGCGCGCGAGGCTTCCTCGTCGCGCCGCGCGCCGCCAAAGGCGGCGTCATACTGGCCGGCATCCAGCGCCTGCCGCAGGGCTTCCGTCTTCATGATATCGGTGTAAAGCGCCGAACCGTGGGTGAAGGGCGTGATATTTTCCGCATCGCCGCGCGGGTTGCGGTGCTCGATCAGGTCGAGATCATACTTCTTCACGATCTCGTCTCGGAAGGTGATCATTTCCGCGAATTTCCAGCCGGTGTTCACATGCAGCAGCGGGAAGGGCACGCGGCCGGGATAGAAGGCCTTGCGCGCCAGATGCAGAAGCACGGACGAGTCCTTGCCGATGGAATAGAGCATGACGGGGCGCTCGAACTCGGCAGCCACTTCACGGAAAATGTGAATGGCCTCGTTTTCCAGCGCCTTCAGATGCGGATCAAGCGGCGGCTTGCTGGCCACCGGGTTTTTCAGTTCGATATCCGGACGGGGGTCGGACATTGCATACTCCACTTCGGTTTCCCTGCCGGTCGAAAGTTCCGGGAGGATGGGCAGGGTTAGTGCGGGTTTTCGTGTTCAGGTTCGGCTTCAGGCCGGTTCGGGGAGGGCAGAGGCTTCCGGCACATGCAGGCCGCATTCGCGCTTCTCATCCTGCTCCCACCACCAGCGGCCGGCGCGCTCCGGTTCACCGGGCTTGATCGCCCTTGTACAGGGCTCGCAGCCGATGGACGGATAGCCGCGCGCATGCAGCGGGTTCACCGGCACGGCATGGGTGTCCACATAGGCGTTGATGTCTTCCAGCGACCAGTCGGCCAGCGGATTGATCTTCAGAAGATTGCGCTCCGCATCAAATTCCGCAAAGGGCGTGGTGGCGCGGTTGCCGGACTGGCCACGGCGAAGGCCGGTGATCCAGATATCGGCCCCTTCCAGCGCCCGGGCAAGCGGCTTCAGCTTGCGCACGCCGCAGCAGGCATGGCGTGCCTCGACACTGTCGTAAAAACCGTTCAGGCCATATTGCCTTGCATAGGCTTCCACATCCGATGTTTCCGGCCGGAAGCGGGCAATCTCGATGCCGAAACGCGCTTCGGTTTCGCCAATGAGATCAACCGTTTCCTTGAACAGGCGGCCCGTTTCCAGCGTGGAAACCTGAATGCCCAGCCGGTTTTCGCCAATTGCGGCGGTGATCACCTGATCCTCGATGCCGAGCGAAGTGGTGAACACCGCGCGGCAGGCAAGACCCGCCACGCGGGCAAGGCGCTGTTCCAGCGAAAGCTGCGCGAGCTCTCGATCAAGCGTTTCTGCGACCTCTGGCGAGGGAACGATGCGGTGAACCATGCGACATGTCCTGAGAATTCCATTCTGTGCGGATTATCGCAGGCCGGATAACAAAAGGGAGGAAATGGGTTTTCGATATTTCATCGTGAAGGAGCAAATCTCTCCGCCCTTTTGCAATGCAGAGAAAAATGCAGCGGTGCGAAAGGCTGGCGATCCCCCCGCTTCGGGAGCGGTGCGCGGCTGGTTCATGGCCAAGGCAACAGGGCTTACCGGCGCGTTAGCGGTAATTGCCGGTTTCAATTGTGTTTTCGTCCCATTTGCGCTAGGGCGGAAATGCGCGGGCAGGCGGCCCGGCAGGGCACTGTGCGTGGATTGGCATCATGATTTCCCAGAAGGCAAAATATGCGCTGCGTGCGCTTTCCGCACTCGCCCGGGGCGATCGGAAACAGCCTTTGCAGATTTCCGAAATCGCCACGTCCCACAATATTCCGAAGAAATTTCTGGAGCAGATCCTGCTCGATCTGAAACGGGAGGGGATCGTGCGGTCGCTGCGCGGCAAGACCGGTGGCTACCTTTTGCTGCGCCCGGCAACCGAGGTGACCTTCGGCGAGGTGCTGCGCATCATCGATGGGCCGCTGGCACCGCTTCCCTGCCTGTCGATCACCGCCTATCGCCGTTGTGATGACTGCGATGGCGAAGTTTCCTGCGAAATCCGCCATGTCTTCCATCGCGTGGCGGAGGCAGAGCGTGCAGTGCTTTTCTCCGCAACGATAGCCGATGGCATCCAGCTGGCCGATGAGGCCGTGGAAGCCGCTTCAGAGGCGTGATCCGCGCCGGTCGTTTCCTTTTCTACGTCAGACTTTGAGGCAAAATGTGTGTGCGACACACGAAAACGGGCGCGCAGGGTAATCATCCGCGCATCCGGACGAGCGGGCGTACCGGAGTGGGGCAGGCGAAAGGGTTCAAAGAACCAGCGGCCAGCGTCGCTCGATCGGCACGATGGCCAGAATATCGATGCCGAGCTCGGTTATGCGATAGGCAAGACTATAGGGCAGATCGGAAAACAGAAGTTCCCGCGTGCCGGGAATGCGCCCCTTGCGCCCCATTTCCGGCTCGTCGCCCAGCACGAGAGCGGCATAACGCATGCGGGTGATGATAGCCGCCGCCGCTGCCGGATCATCCTTCGCCTTGAACCTGCCGATGAAGCGCAAGCGCTCGATCGCTTTCTCCGTCCAGCGCACCCTGATCATGACGGTTCATCCTCACGATGTATACTGGCGAAACAGCGCCATGGTTTCCTCATCAGTGATAAACTGGCCCGCCTGCGCGTCACTCAGGCCGCATTCGATTTCGGCGATCTGCCATTCCTCGGTTTCCAGATAAAAGTCGATGGCTCGCTCCGCCAGCGCCTCCACCGAAACATTGCTCTTGTGCGCGATGGATTGCAGCCGAAACGCCAGCTGGTTCGAAATTCCGATCACTGTTTCAGACATGATTCGCATCCCTTGTGTGCGAACATCAATAAATCGAAGTGTAGATTCGATCAATACTTGGAATATGAAGATTAAATTCAGGATTATTAAAAATATAAATTGATATTGTTTTTAGAAATAAATAATATCATTCGAGAATGGAATGCTGGGTACGCTCCTGCGTCATCAGAAGACGGATGATTATATTTTATTCTCTGGAAATACAGCTAAGCTGCTGCCAGCGGAAGCGAAGCAGCCGCATCGAGCCAGCCGGTGCATTCGGGCGAATGGGCGTCCCGAAGTGGGGCAGGGCAAAGCCTGCTTTCGTTACCGGAGGTGAGACGATGCCAAGAAATTGGTACTCTATCACGCTTACGATACGCAAAACCCGCACGGGCTGGATTTTCTCCGTGCGGGTTCAAAAAGCGGAAAAGTAAGTGTCAGTGGCGGGGCTGCAACCCCGCCACTGATCCGGATCATAGATTACGCTCCTGCGCAATTCAAGTTCATTATATTTTATTTCCGGAAAATACGGTTAAGCTGCTGCCAGCGGAAGCGAAGCAGCCGCATCGAGCCAGCCGGTGCATTCGGGCGAATGGGCGTCCCGAAGTGGGGCAGGGCAAAGCCTGCTTTCGTTACCGGAGGTGAGACGATGCCAAGAAATTGGTATTCAATCACGCTTACGATACGCAAAACCCGCACGGGCTGGATTGTCTCCGTGCGGGTCGAAAAGCGTAAGAAGTAAGTCCAGTGGCGGGGCGGCAACCCCGCCACTGATCCGGAATATAAGTCATGCCGCATGAATTGGCAAGATGTCAGCGGTCGCTGACCTGCCAGTTCGGGTTGATCCATGGTTCCTGGTTGGAGCGGGGCAGGGGCTGGCGGCCGAGGATGTGGTCGGAGGCCTTCTCGCCGGTCATGATCGAGGGGCCGTTGAGGTTGCCGTAGGTCACATGCGGGAAGATCGAGCTGTCGGCGACGCGCAGGCCTTCCACGCCGATCACACGCGTTTCCGGATCGACTACCGCCATCGGGTCATTCACCGCGCCCATCTTGCAGGTGCCGCAGGGGTGATAGGCCCCCTCCAGATGCTCGCGCAGGAAGGCGTCCAGTTCCTCGTCGCTCTGGGCATTGCGGCCCGGCTGGATTTCCTCGCCGCGATAGGGATCGAAGGCCTTCTGCGAGAAGATCTCGCGGGTCACGCGGATGGCGTGACGGAACTTCACCCAGTCGTCCGGATCGCTCATATAGTTGAAGCGCAGCACCGGATCGTCCTTGAAATCGGGCGAGCGCAGCGTCACCGAGCCGCGCGACTTCGACATGTTGTAGCCCACATGGGCCTGGAAGCCATGGCCGCCCGCGGCAGACTTGCCGTCATAGGAAATCGCGATCGGCAGGAAGTGATACTGGATGTCCGGCCATTTGATGCCGGGCGCGGAGCGGATGAAGGCGGCCGCCTCGAACTGGTTGGAGGTGCCGAGACCCTTCTTGAAGAACAGCCATTGCGCGCCCACCACGCCCATCCAGAACCAGTTGTTCTTGGAATGCAGGGTAATCGGCTTGGTGGAGTGGAACTGGTGGTAGTATTCGAGGTGATCCTGCAGGTTCTGACCGACGCCGGGACGATCGGCGACCACGGGAATGCCCATCGCCTTCAGATGCTCGGCCGGGCCGATGCCGGAGAGCAGCAGGATTTTCGGGCTGTTGAAGGCGGATGCCGCAACGATCACCTCACGATTGGCGCGGATGACCTCCGTCTTGCCGTTGATTTCCACCTCCACGCCAATGGCGCGGGTTCCCTCCATCACCACACGCTTGGCGTAGCAGCGGATGAGACGGCAGTTCGGGCGCTTCAGGGCAGGCTTAAGATAGGCGTTTGCGGCAGACCAGCGCACGCCATTGTGGCTCGTCTGCTCCATCAGGCCGAAGCCTTCCTGCTGCTGGCCGTTATAATCCTGTGTGACGGGGAAGCCCGCCTGACGGCCTGCCTCGATGAAGGCCTTGTAGAGCGGGTTCTTCACCTCGCCGCGGCGCACATGCAGCGGGCCGTCCGTGCCGCGCCAGCCGTCCTGGCCGCCATGGGAATGTTCCATGCGCTTGAAATAGGGCAGCACATCGGCATAGGCCCAGCCGCGCGCGCCCAGCTCCTCCCAGCGGTTGAAGTCTTCCGCGTGGCCGCGCACATAGACCATGCCATTGATCGAGGAGGAGCCGCCGATCACCTTGCCGCGCGGCGCGATCATCCGGCGATTGTTGAGGAAAGGCTCGGGCTCCGAAAGATAACCCCAGTTATAGCGATCCATGTTCATCGGATAGGCAAGGGCCGCGGGCATCTGCACGAAGGGCCCGAAATCCGATCCGCCGAATTCCAGCACGATCACCGTGTGCTTGCCGTCTTCCGACAGCCGTGAGGCCATGGCGGATCCCGCCGAGCCGGACCCGATGATGACGAAATCTGCCTGATTCATGAATGGCCCCTTCCAGAATGTCACGTCGAAAGAACAGGCGAGACCCCCTCGGTCCCGCCTGCATCAAGTCAATAGGGTGATGCGACCGGTCCCATGCCCACATAGACGGTCTTCAGTTCCGAATAGTGGTTGAGCGCCGCAGCCGAGTTTTCACGGCCGAAGCCGGATTGCTTGGCGCCGCCGAAGGGAATTTCGACCGGGCAGAGATTGTAGGCGTTGATCCAGGTCGTGCCCGCGTCCAACTCGTCCACCACGCGGTGCGCGCGGGTGAGGTCGGCGGTGAAGACGCCGCCTGCCAGACCGAATTCGGTGTCGTTGGCGCGGGCGATCACGTCCGCCTCGTCCTCGAAATCGAGCACGCACATCACCGGCCCGAAGATTTCTTCGCGGGCAATGGTCATGTCGTCGGTCACGTCGGCAAAGACGGTCGGCTGGATGTAATAGCCTTCGCCGGTGACATTGTTGGGAATGCCGCCGCCGGTGACCAGCGTTGCGCCTTCCGCCTTGCCCTTGGCGATATAGTCCAGCACCTTGGCGCGCTGGGCGTGGGAGACCATCGGGCCCATCTGCGTGTCCTCATGCATCGGGTCGCCGATGAGGATTGCTTCCGTGCGGGCCTTGAGGCGCTTCAGAAACTCGCCCTTGATCGCCTTGTGGACGTAAACACGGGTGCCATTCGAGCAGACCTGACCGGTGGAATAGAAGTTGCCGAGCATGGCGCCGCCGATGGCGCTGTCGATATCAGCATCGTCAAAGACGATGATCGGCGACTTGCCGCCAAGTTCCATGGTGACGTGGCGAAGGCCCGCGGCGGCGGCCTCATAGACCTTGCGACCGGTCGGCACGGAACCGGTCAGCGACACCTTGGCGACATCGGGATGGTTGACCAGCAGCGGACCGGTGGTGCGGTCGCCCTGGATGACATTGTAGAGGCCCTTGGGCAAACCGGCTTCGATGAGGATCTCGGCGATCTTCAGCGCGCAGAGGGGCGTGTTTTCCGACGGCTTGAACACGATGGCATTGCCGCAGATGAGGGCGGGCGCGCCCTTCCAGCAGGCGATCTGGGTGGGGTAATTCCACGCGCCGATGCCGACACAGACGCCGAGCGGCACCCGCTTGGTATAGGCAAAATCGCCACCGAGCGGGATATAGTCGCCGTTGAGCGCGGATGCCGCGATGCCGCCGAAGAATTCGAAGCTGTCGGCGCCCGAGGTCGCGTCCGCCACGATGGTTTCCTGGATCGGCTTGCCCGTATCCAGCGTCTCGAGCTCGGAAAGCGCGCGGTTGCGCTCGCGCATGATTTCGGCGGCCCGCTTGAGAATGCGGCCGCGTGCGGTCGGGCTCACCTTCGCCCATTCCTTCTGCGCCGCCTTGGCGGATGCGATTGCGCGCTCGACGATGGCGGGGGTTGCGGCGTGGAGCTTTGCAATCACTTCCCCGGTCGCGGGATAGATGCAATCGAAGGCAGCGCCGGACGTGTCTTCAACATATTCACCATCGATGAAATGGCTGGCTTTCGGTTGTGCGCGCATCATTCCCCCCTCGGGTAACGCTTGGATTCTTCAAGAATGTTCAGGTCCATGTGGTTGCGCATGTAGCGCTCGGATGCCTTCTGCAGCGGCTGGTGATCCCACGGATAGTAGGCACCGTTGCGCAGCGCCTCGTAGACCACCCAGCGCCGCGCCTGGCTTTCCCGCACGGCAGCATCGAACTCCGCCATGTTCCAGCGCGCCTTGCGCTTCGCGCGGAAGCCTTCCAGCACGTCCGCATGGGCGGGATCGGTGGCGAGATTGGTCAGCTCTGACGGATCCGCCTCGAGATCGAAAAGCTGTTCGGGATCGAGCTCGCAATGGATGTATTTCCACTTGCCCTCGCGGATGCCGACGAGCGGGGCATAGGAGCCTTCCGCCGCATATTCCATCAGCACCGGCGAAGTGCGCGGCTTGCCGTTGATCACGGGCACGAGGCTTTCGCCATCGGTCCAGGGCATGACCTCTTCCATCGAGATGCCCGCGAGATCACAGAGCGTCGGCGTCACGTCGAGGTTGGAGACCGGGGCCATATGCGTACCGGCCTTGACGCCGGGGCCTGCAATCATCAGCGGCACGCGGGCCGAACCCTCGAAGAAGTTCATCTTGAACCACAACCCGCGTTCGCCCAGCATGTCGCCATGGTCTGAGCAGAAGAAGATCAGCGTGTTGTCGAGCATGCGCGTGCGCTTCAGCGTATCCACAAGCTCGCCGACCTTCTCGTCCAGATAGGAGATATTGGCGAAATAGGCCTGCCGCGAGCGGCGGATATCCTGCTCCGTCACATTGAAGTTCTGATAGTCGCAGGAATGGATGATGCGCTTCGAATGCGGGTCCTGTTCGCTGTCCGGCAGGGTGCCGACTTCGGGCAGCAGATAGGGGCAATCCTCGTAGAGATCCCAGAATTTCTTCCGCGCAACATAGGGGTCGTGCGGATGCGTGAAGGAGACGGTGACGCACCAGGGGCGGCGGTCCTGATCGTCATTTTCACGCGACAGGTGATAGAGCTTCTGGTTGGCGAGGAAGGCGACCTCGTCGTCATATTCCATCTGGTTGGTGATTTCGGCGACACCCGCGCCCGTCACCGAACCGAGATTGTGATACCACCAGTCGATGCGCTCGCCGGGCTTGCGATAATCCGGCGTCCAGCCGAAATCGGCCGGGTAGATGTCGGTCGTCAGGCGCTCCTCGAAGCCATGCAGCTGGTCCGGGCCGACGAAATGCATCTTGCCGGAAAGGGCCGTGTAATAGCCAGCGCGGCGCAGATGATGCGCAAAGGTCGGGATCGACGAGACATATTCCGCCGCATTGTCATAAACGCGGGTGCGGCTCGGCAACTGGCCGGCCATGAAAGAGGCACGCGCCGGCGCGCAGAGCGGCGAGGACGTGTAATTGTTGACAAAACGGGCAGAACGGGCCGCCAGCGCCTTCATGTGCGGCGCATGCAGGAAATCGGCCGGACCATCGGGGAAGAACTTGCCGTTCAACTGATCGACCATGATGATCAGGATATTGGGACGCGATGCCATGCCGCCAGGTTCCTTGTTAAGCGAGACGTTCGAGCTTGGAGGTGATGTAATCTTCGGTGAGCGCGATGCAGGCCTCGATGCTGAGCGGCGCCGCGCGCAGACCTTGCCGGATGTAGAAACCGTCGATCATCGCCGCGACACCTTCGGCAATCCGCGTGGCTTCCGCCTTCGGGGCAAGCGGCCGGAGAGCGACGACAAGATTGGTGTGCAGGCGGCGCACATAGATCGAGAGCAGGCGGCGCGTTTCTTCCGAGCGCTGCGCTTCCACATAGAAGGCAAGCCATGCGGCAATCGTCTCGGGGGCGAACTGGCTCGCGTTGAAGCTGACGCGGATGATGGCCGAAAGCCGCTCCCGCGGGGTATGCGCATTGAGAAGCTCACCCACCACATCATCATGAAACTGGCGCAGAAGCGCCCGCATGGTCTCGATCAGCAGCTGTTCCTTGCTGCCGAAATAATGATGGGCGAGTGCCGCCGAAACCCCGGCCTGTCGCGCGATTTCCGACATGGTGACAGACAGCGAGCCGTGATCGCCGATCGCTTTCAGCGCGGCATCCACCAGCGCCTTGCGGCGTATGGGCTCCATTCCGATTTTTGGCATGCGGGATCCTTCCAGAGTGCGGCAATCTATTTTTTATTGATCAGTCAATCAATAAAAATTCGCGACCCAAAAGCCCCCGTCCACGACGTGGTAAAAACGATAAATCTGTTAATTTCTAATTTTTTCCGAAAGGAAATAAATTGACATTAATTTCGTAAAAATTAAATGAATGAAATAGCAGATTCTTACGGTGGTTTGAATCGTTTTTCCGCGCGGCATTCAGCCGATTACAGGATACCATTAGAGATGAAAAATATATTCTTCAAATATGCGCGTTTGCTTGCCTCAACCGCCATAATCGTGAATGCGGCACCCGCCCTGCTAATTGCCGCAGATGGAACAGTAGAATTTCCTGCCACCCGGACCGTCTCTGCAATCAGTGCGGATGGCAGTACTTGGGTGGGTTTTCAAGGTACCCCTAATGGCAACAGAGCTTTCCGTTTATTGCTGGCTATTCCGCCAACAGCAACGGGGACGCAGTTGCCTGTTATCAATGGGGGAGTCGCCTCTTTCGCTTCTTCGATAAGTGATGATGGTACGGTGATTGTTGGACGCGTTGCCTTGAACGGAGGCGGGCGTCGTGCGGTGTTGTGGGACAACTCGTTTAACGTGATTGATCTCGGTACGCTAAACGGTGGCAATGATTCTATTGCAGTCGCGGTAAGTGGGGATGGCCGAACGGTTGTGGGTAACGCAGCAGATCCCCAGTTCAACCAGCAAATGAGGGCTTTTAGATGGAGGCGCGCCACAGGCATGGAAAGTCTCGGCACACTCAACAATGGGGACGCCTCATTTGCAACCGGTGTGAATTTTGACGGCAAGGTGGTTGTCGGCTATTCCAATGACGGAAACGAAAACAACAATCTTCGTGCCTTCCGCTGGACGGAAGCTTCAAATCAGATGGTCAGTCTCGGCACGCTGGGCGGTTCCACTTCCCGTGCCAGTGGTGTGAGTGGCGATGGCAAGGTGGTTGTGGGTTATTCGTCATTTGGCCCGCGTGATATTTTTGATCGCGCCTTTCGGTGGACCGAAGCCAGCAACCAGATGGAAAGCCTGGGCACGCTGAACAATGGCGATAACTCCCGAGCAAATGCCATCAGCAGTGACGGCAAAGTTATTGTCGGCAGGTCGGAAGATGGTTCAGCCAACAATGCTGATCGCGCGTTCCGCTGGATAGAAGCACAGGGCATGCGCTCGCTAGACAGCCTGCTAGCTGATAGTGGTGTCGATCTGGGCGGCATTCACATGAGCAATGCCAATTCGACCAACCGGGATGGTACGATCATCGTCGCCACCGGGGACAACACCCGATCCTATATTGTGCGACTATCCCTGCCGCAATCGCAAAACGCGACCAGCGCCGGTGTCATGGATGAGGAAAACTTCCAGTCGAGCCTTTCGCAGGCGGCAGCCACGCTGACTTTCGGCCATCGCATGTCTGACCTGACACTGAACGGTGCGCATGGCAAGCCGATGCGCAGCGTTCTGGAAGATGGGCAGAATTCTATCTGGGCGGGCGGAGATCTGGCGCGCCTGCTCGGCGATGACTATTCCGGCTTCCGTGGTCTGGGCGAAATCGGCTTCGGCCATGGTTTTGGCGACGGGGTCTCCGCGCAGGTCTCCATCGGCGGCTTCGGTGAGGAGACATCGCTGGATACAGGCGGCGAGGCGAGCGGCCGCATGCTCTACATCGTTCCCGAAGTCGGCTTTGACCTGCGGGACAATCTGCGCATGACGCTGACCGGCCTTTACGGACGCGGAACACTCGACACACGGCGCGGCTATCTCAATGGCGCGAATACGGATTTCTCCGAAGGCAAGAGCGATGTGGCAACGGTATCGGCTCGCCTGCGCCTGGACTGGGTGGACGCCTTTACCCTTCAGGACACCAAGATCACTCCTTTCCTCAGCTATGCGATCTCGCGAAGCGAGCAATCTGCCTATACGGAAACCGGGGGTGCCTTCCCCGCTGAATGGAATGCCTATTCGGACAACACCCATGTGGTCCGCACCGGTCTGGACGCAACCTATGACCTTGACGAGCGCACAACCCTGCTCGGCCACATCGAGGCAAGCTATGGCGTCAGCGGTGATCCGCCAGTAACGGGCAAAACAATCGGCCTTTCCAGCTTTTCCATTGACAATGCCAATAGCGGTGGCTTCGGCACTCAGGCAGGCATCGGCGCGGAATATGACACCGGCCACGGCGTTGCTTCGTTCATGGTCAATGGTTCCCTGGGTGCAAACAACCCCGTCGCCTGGGTCGCCGCTTCCTATCGCGTGCGTTTCTGAAAGACAGTGTCCATTCGGAGAATATGGAGAATCCGTGGCGCTTCGGTCGATTGCTGATCAGGAAAAAGGCCATTTCAGGGAAATTTGGGGTGCGGACACATTAAGTTTCTTTAATTTGAATGGATCGGAAAGCCGGACTAGCTTTTTCATGAAGCCAGTGCCGGATGCGGAATCCCTTATCCCCCAGCAGCCCGTCCGGCCTGGCCTTCTATGCCTTCCGGTGAGCATGATGCTCGCAAGGGCATGAACGGCGGTTGATCGCCGTTCCCGGCGCAGGCGGCGTTTCTTGTCTGCGGTCCGGTGACGAAAGGCGGCCGGCCTATCCCCCGGCCGCCTTTTGTATTTCCGGCCATTCCGGCTTGTCATATGTGGGTTTTCTGATAAAATGGAGTGGCTACCGGGTGGTGGAACACCCGATAGCCGTTTGCTTATTTCTTTGTGATGATAACCCGCACGGTCCAAGACCAGCCCGTGCGGGTTTTCCTCAGAATAAGCGTGTACGAGACGGATTGCTCCTTCATCGCATCACCTCCATGTTCGAGAGCAAGGCTGTTGCCACAGCCGGGGGAGCCCGTCTTCCCCGGTTGCACCGGCTGGCACGGTGCGGCTGCTTCTGCGCAAGAACATCGTCATGTTATTTCATGAATTGAGACTTTCAAATAAAATTCTCATGGAATGCGTTGTCGGGAGGCCCACATGCCGCAGCGTCCTGATGCCGCGCCATGATGCGCTTGAAATCAACCGGGTGCCCACCTTAACTGTGGGGCGAGGAATTTTGAGACCGGGAGATGCTGTATGACCCTTCCTGCCGAGATGTTGCATGTGGATCTGCCGCAGCCGGGCGGACCGGAAGCCATGGTGATGGCCCGGGGCCCCTTGCCTGCGGTTCGGGCAGGGGAGATTTTGCTGCGGGTCGAGGCGGCGGGTGTCAACCGGCCGGATGTGCTGCAACGCATGGGAGCCTATCCGCCACCGAAAGACGCAAGCCCGATACTCGGGCTTGAAGTTGCGGGCGAAATCGTGGCGATCGGCGAAGGCGTTTCCGGCTTTTCAATCGGCGAGAAGGTAACGGCGCTGGCTAATGGTGGTGGCTATGCCGCCTATTGCGCGGTGCCTGCCGGGCAGGCACTGCCTTATCCGAAGGGCTTTGATGCGGTTCAGGCCGCCGCACTTCCGGAAACCTTCTTCACGGTCTGGGCAAACCTGTTCCAAATGGCCGGGTTGACGGAAGGCGAGACGGTGTTGATCCACGGCGGCACCTCTGGCATCGGCACCACGGCGATCCAGCTTGCACGCGCTTTCGGGGCAGAGGTTTTCGCCACCGCGGGCTCCGCGGAAAAATGCGCGGCCTGCGTGTCTCTCGGCGCAAAACGCGCGATCAATTATCGCGAGGAGGACTTTGCCGCGGTCATCCGCGAGGAAACCGGCAAGCGCGGGGTGGATGCCATTCTCGACATGGTCGGCGCCCCCTATTTCGAGCGTAACATCGCCTCGCTCGCGAAGGATGGTTGCCTGTCGATCATCGCTTTCCTGCAAGGCTCCGTCGCGGAAAAGGTGGATCTGATGCCAATCATGATCAAGCGGCTGACGGTGACCGGCTCCACGATGCGGCCGCGGACCGCGCAAGAGAAGCAGGCGATCCGCGACGAGTTGCTGAGCGAGGTCTGGCCGCTTCTCGAAAAGGGCACGGTCAGGCCGGTGATCCATGCGGTCTTGCCTTTTTCCGAGGTTGCAGAGGCGCACCGGCTGATGGAAACCAGCCAGCACGTCGGCAAGATCATCCTGAAACTGTGACCGGGCGCTTCAGCCGCAGCGCCACCTCCGCCACCGATTTCGGCAGTCGGTCGATCAGACCGGCCTGAAGCAGGGCGAGCCCCATTTCATGCACCATCGGCGGGCGAAGGCCGTAGCCTTTCAGCCGTTCCGGATCGGCAAACACTGTTTCCGGATCGCCCTGAAGCGCGATGCTGCGGCCGGAGAAGACAGCCACACGCGCCGCCCAGGACCAGGCAAGGTCCATGTCATGGGTGGCGATGACGATGGCGGTTCCCTGTTCCGTCAGTCTAGAAAGCGCCTGCATCAGGTCCTCGATGCCGGAAGGGTCAAGACCGGCGGTCGGCTCGTCGAGCAGAAGCACGGCGGGCCGCATGGCGAGGATGCCGGCAATCGCCACGCGCTTGCGCTGGCCGAAGCTGAGCGCATGGGTCGGCGTTTTGGCAAGGCCGGATATGCCAAGCGCGGCGAGCGCCTCGGCCACCCGTGCCCGGATATCGGCTTCCGCAAGCCCCATGTTCGAAGGGCCGAAGGAGACGTCCTCCTCCACGGTTGCGGCAAACAACTGGTCGTCTGGGTCCTGCATCACCAGGCCGACGGCACGGCGCAGCGCGAGCAGACCCTTGCGGTCGTGGGTGACCGGCGTGCCATGCAAAAGCAGCGTGCCGGAGCCGGGCTTCAGACTGCCGTTCAGGATCTGGAATAGGGTGGATTTACCCGCGCCATTCACACCGAGCAGCGCGATGCGCTCGCCGGGACTGACGGTAAAGCTCGCATCCACCAGGGCCTTGTCGCCTGCCGGATAGGTGAAGTGAATATGGTTTGCCTCGAGGATCATGCGGCAAATCCCACGGCAAGCAGCCCGGCAAAGGCGGCGGTGATCGCAAGGAGCGGTGCAGGTTTTGCCGTGTCTTCCGCCCCGAGGAAGGTCAGCCGACCTTCATAACCACGCGCAGCAAGGCCGTTTTCCATCCGCCTCGCCCGCGACAGAACGCGCGGCAGCAGCGCGGCAAGCAACAGGCCATGCGAGCGGATCAGTCCGCGATAGGTGCTGTGCCCGAGCCGGTTTTTCAAAGCCCGTTCGCCGCTTTCCAGACAGTCGAGCAAAAGCCAGACCATGCGGAACATCAAAAGCGCGATATCGGCAATATGCGCATTCAGCCCCAGCCTTTCGAGAAGGGCGATGATGCGGTTGAGCGGCGTGGTGAGGGCAAGAAACAGAAGCGCCGAAAGCGCCGCCGTGCCGCGCAACAGCAGGAAACCCGCCGAGGCGATCACCTCCGGCCCGGCCAGCGAAAGGCGGGGAAGGGGGCCGGTAAAATCAAGCACGAGGATCTGCGCGAAAAGGCCGGTGAGGATGAACCCCAGCGGCACGATGGAGGCGCTGAGGAAGACCGCCTTCGGCACCCGCGCGCCGACAAGCGTCAACCCGGTCATGAGGGCGAGGATCGCCGCTTCGACAAGCGGCGAACGGGACATCAGCGATACGAGGATCGCGAGCACTGCGAGCAGAAGTTTTTCCGCTGTCGGGCGATATCGCCAGCGGTTGGTCTGGGCCGTCCTGTCGATCAGGCGCATTACGAAGCCTGTTCGGTGGAGGGGGCGGCCTTGGCCAATTCCTGCCGTTTAACGCTTGCAAAGGCCGAGCGGCGACCGAAATAGAACCCGATCAACCCGGCGCCAAGTGCGGCCTGCAGCGAAAACAGCAGGCTTGCCACTTCACCGCTTGGCGGTTCCCAGATCGGCGTGAACCAGGGCTTGTAATCGGGATTGATGGTGGTCACCAGCACTGCGGCATTGTTGTCGGCGCCGCCAAAGGCGGCACCTCCGTTTCGATGGATCACGAGCGGCGCAATCGCCAGCGCGGCAACGGCGGCGAGGATGAGAAGGTTCTGCTTCAGCATGATCAGGCCCTGCCCGTTGCCTTGTCGAGAACCGCAAGCTCATCGGCGGAATAGCGGGTCAGAAGGTTCATCACCACGACCGTGAGCAGACCTTCGGAGATCGCCAGCGGTGCCTGTGTCGGGGCAAAGACGGCCAGAAACTTCACGGCCGCGCCAAACACGCCCGAAACCGGATCGGGAAAGGCGAGCGCGAGCTGAAGGGCGGTCACGCAATAGGTGACGAGATCGCCGAACATCGCTGCAAAGAACACGGCAATGGCCATCGAAAAACCGGCCCGTGTGAGGCCACGGTAAAGGCCGTAGGCCACGAAGGGTCCGGCAATCGCCATCGAGAAGATATTGGCACCAAGCGTTGTCAGTCCGCCATGGGCCAGAAGCAATGCCTGGAACAGAAGCACGATGGAGCCGAGCACGGCCGTTACCGACGGGCCGAACAGCGACGCGGCAAGGCCGGTGCCGGTCGGATGCGAGCAGGAGCCGGTCACCGAAGGGAGTTTCAGGGCCGACAGCACGAAAACATAGGCACCGGAGGCCGCAAGCAGCATCTTTGCCTGCGGCTTTTCCTCGATAAGACGGATGATCTTGCGGCCGCCGTGAATGACGACGGGCAGAGAGGCTGCAGCCCAGAACAGGGCGTGGCCCACGGGAAGGTAACCTTCCATGATATGCATTTTCGCTCCTTCACCCACGCCACCCGCGCGGGTTGTTATGGGATAAACCCAATGGATAAGCGAAAGAGGGCAGGTCTCCTGGCTCGCGGGTCGTCGCTTCGGCTCGCCTTATCAGCGCCTTTGGCGCCAATGGCTGTATTGAACCTTGCTCACCGCTTACAGTTGCGGGGGCAGCCACGGTCTCGGTCCCTGATGGGTAATCCTCACCGTGTTCCCTTTTCATCCGCCCTTCCGTCCGGTCCGGGCAGAACCTTCCTTCGTATGCTGACGGTCTTTGACCTGTCATGGATCAGTCATAGGGGAAGAGGGGCAGGATTTCAATCGGCTTTGCGCCCCGGCATGCCGTTTCCAGCTCAGGGGCTCGTGCCCTGATTTCCGTTCCGGTTCGCGCCTTTATCGGATAAAACAGCGGCAAATCACCCGTTTTGGAGACTGCCATGAACAATCCCGTACTTGTTGAAGTGACCCGTGGAAGCCTGGTCGAAAGCCGCCACCGGGGCATGGTGGTCGCACTCGATGCGGACGGGCGGGTGGTGTTTTCGGCGGGCGAGGTCGAGGCGCCGGTGTTCCCGCGTTCGGCCTGCAAGGCAATGCAGGCGCTGCCGCTGGTCGAAAGCGGGGCGGCCGATGCCTATGGTTTCGGCGACAAGGAGCTGGCGATTGCCTGTGCATCGCATAGCGGGGAGGACGAGCACGCAGCCCTTGCCGCCTCCATGCTTGCCCGTGCCGGGCGCGACGTCACGGCGCTGGAATGCGGTGCGCACTGGTCTTTCGAGCAGAAGCCCCTGATCCATCAGGCCCGCACCTTGCAGGCGCCGTCAGCGCTCCACAACAATTGCTCGGGCAAGCATGCAGGCTTCGTTTGCGCCGCCTGCCATTCCGGCATGGAGGTGGACGGCTATGTCGGCTACGACCATCCGTTGCAGGGCGACATTCGCGGCATCATGGAGGGGCTGACGGGCGCGGTTCTCGCCCATGACAATTGCGGCACGGATGGCTGCTCGATCCCGACCTATGCCGTGCCGCTCAACCGGCTGGCGGATGGTTTCGGCAAGATGCTGACCGGCCGCGGGCTTGAGCCGCTCCGCGCAAGGGCGGCCCGCCGTCTGATCGACGCCTGCATGGCCGAGCCCTTCTATGTGGCTGGAACAAAACGCTTTTGCACCCGTTTGATGGAACTCGCGCCGGGCGAGATCTTTGCAAAGACCGGTGCCGAAGGCGTCTATTGCGCGCTCCTGCCGAAGAAGGGCATCTCCATCGCCGTCAAATGTGAAGATGGCGCCGGACGGGCGGCGGAAAGCATGGTTGCCGCCGCGTTATCACGCTTTTTTGACACGGGTAGTGAAATCTACGGTAAGTTGTTTTTGCTGGCCAATCACGAAATGTACAACTGGAATGGTTTAAAGGTTGGTGAGGTTCGTGCAACCTCTGCGATTTTGGCTTAAAAAACCGAAATCAATACTAACACAAGCTTTACCATCCACCGCGAGAAGGGGTGTGCCCAACCTAGATTTGGAGTATAAATGTATTAATTACGTACATAAACGCCAAATCTATACGGTGCAGGTCATGTTTGCGGGTCGATATATGTGGTGGCTGCTCACCTCGGCAGCCATTTTCTTAATCATTTTGCTGGGCTTCGATGCGGCGGCCTGGTTCATTGTCAGCACGTCCAATTGCGCGAGCCGGGAAGGCAGCTGTTACATCCTGTCTGTCTGGCTGCTCGCGGATATCAAGCCGCAGTTGTCGATTGCCGCGGGTGCCATCGTGGTCGCCGTGGTCATGATCCGCGTCGTTTACCTGCGGTTCAATCCGCTCTGGGCGCTTGCCTTTCTCATCTGGGCGGTGGGCATGGGGCTGGCTCTGGGTGACTATGTTCCGCTCTGGCATGGCGAAACGGTGATGGCCGATCTGTTGCTGGCGATGCCGCCCTATTCCTGGGCCGCGCTTGCCTTCTGCCTCTTCCTGTGTTTCCCGTTGGAGGAGGAAGACATGCCGGAGACGGGCAATGCCGCGCCGCTCGGCTGGTTTGCCTCCGTCCCGGCTCTGGTGATGACGGCGCAGGCAGCAACCGGAGCGAGCAGCCTGCCGCAGATCATCGTGGATCAGACCGGCATGGTCGGCATTGCGCAGGGTCTCCTGAAATTCCAGCATGCGCTGGCCGGACCGCTGAAGGCCGATGGATCCAGCTATATCGTTCCGATGATCGTCGCCGTTGCCTTCGTTCTGTCGCTTGGCGTCCGGATTTACCAGCACGAGCAACTGGTCGGCAATCTCTCCTGATCTGAAGAAGGCCTTTCCGCCAGCCTC
Source organism: uncultured Rhizobium sp. (assembly GCA_945952315.1). Taxonomy (GTDB): domain Bacteria; phylum Pseudomonadota; class Alphaproteobacteria; order Rhizobiales; family Rhizobiaceae; genus Gellertiella. The sequence goes on from CAMFIE010000010.1 coordinate 54,560, forward strand.
GGACAAGGGCTCGAATGCTAGACCTCCAGCAATAGTGCGGGGCATTCGGCCCCTGTCTTGCACGGGGTTTTGGTCGAGGCATGGTGGATTATTACAAGAAGGCGCTCCGCTCCTATCAGGGCGGCCAGTTCGGCACCGCGCTTGAACAGCTTCATGCGCAGCTTGCCCAGCCCCGCTCGCGCAGTCAGGATATCTACGCGCTTCTCGGCAATGTCTGTCTGCGGCTCTCCCGGTTTGACGAGGCCGCCGATGCCTTTGCCAATGGCGCATCCATGCCGGGCAAGAATTCACCCATGCTCGCCAAATTCGCGATGGATCTTTCCAGCCGCACCGGCAACCGCGCGCGGCTTGCAAGCTTTGGTGCAACCGCAATCAGGCTGCATCCGAACGACCGGGCAATGGCCTATGACTATGCCAATGCGCTGTTCGGCGAGGGGCGCTATGATCTTGCGGCAGCGCTTGCGCCGAAGCTGGACCGGTCCAACCCGCATCATCTGGCGCTGATCATCAACAGCTATCGGCTCACCGGCCAGTTCGAAACGCTGGCGGAAGAGCTTGAGGCTGCCCACGCGCGTGAACCCGGCAATGCGCTGGTTGCCATCAGCCGTTTCGCCATGGCGCGCGAGATGGGCAATATGGAGATCGTCGCCGAGCATGACCGGGAAATGGCGGGCGTCAGCCGGGATAACTGCCCGTCGATCCTAAACGCGGAGCCGGCGATTGCCCGGCTCTTCTGGGCAGAGACGGACGAGATTTGCGCGCTTGCGAATTCCGACAGCAACATCGTCTCCACCAGGCCCCGAACGCTGAAGCGGCGGCCGATATCCGGTGAAGGCCAGAAACTGAAGATCGGCTATCTCTCCTCCGATTTCCTCGGCCATGCCACCATGCGGCTGTTCGACGAGGTGCTCGATCACCATGACCGCACGCGCTTCGAGATCACCCTGTTCTGCCATACCGAGCCGAACCAGCTGCAATGGCAGCGCGACAATCTTCCGCCGGACCTGATTGCCCGTCTGGTGCGGGTGGGGGAGATGTCCGACGATCAGGCGGCGGCCGCGATTGCGCAGGCCGGGATCGACATTCTCGTCGATCTCAAGGGCCATACGATGAATGCCCGTCTCGGCATCCTGCGCCTGTCCGATGCGCCGGTGAAGGTGACCTATCTCGGCTATCCCGGCCCGGTTTCGGGCGCGGGTCTCGACTATGCGATTACCGACCGCGTGGTGACGCCGGATGAAGCCGCCCCGTTCTACGAGGAGGCCTTCTGCCGCCTGCCGGAAACCTATCAGTCGAACACGTCCGCCCGCCGCCCGCTGCCGCCGCGCCTTTCCCGGCGTGAGGCGGGATTGCCGGAAGAGGGTTTCATCCTTGCGTCCTTCAACGCGATCCAGAAGATCACGCCGAAATCCGTGGCGCTCTGGGCGGCCGTGATGAAGGCGGTGCCGGGTTCCGTCCTGTGGCTGCTGGCCAACCGGGGCTCGATCCGCGCCAACCTTTTGCGCGCGCTCGAAAAGCTCGGCATCGGCGCGGAGCGGGTCATCTTTGCGGAAAACCTTCCCTATCGCGATCACATCGCAAGGCTTGGGGCCGCTGATCTCGGGCTGGATACGTTCCCCTATAACGGCCACACGACCACATCGGACATGCTCTGGGCAGGGCTTCCGGTACTGACGCTGAAGGGAAATGCCTTTCAGGCACGCGTATCCGAAAGCCTGCTGAACGCAGCCGGTCTCACGGACATGACGGCGCGGGATGCGGATGATTACGTGGCGCGCGCCAAGGCGCTTGCGGAGGATCCGGCACGGCTTGCCGCGCTGAAGCAGCATCTGGAGGAAAACCGGTTTGTTGCGCCGCTCTTCGATACCGTGCGCTTCACCCGCCATCTGGAAGCGGGCTATGAGGCGATGGCCGCGCGGGCGCGACAGGGGCTTGCCCCCGCCTGCCTCGATATTCCGGCCCTGCCTGCGGCAACCGGGCCGTTTCTCACGCGCGGCAGGGGCTGACGATCAGTAGTCCGTCCGGGTGACGGAGGCCGGGCATAGCGCCTTGTAAAGGCCCATTAGCGTGTAATAGCCGCTCGCCTCGTTGGGCTCCAGCGCCTCGTCCTGCCCTTCGGGATAGATGGAATATTTCGCTTCGAGACTATCCTCGGGCACGTCATTTTCGCCGCCGAATGTATAGCTGTTGCCGAAGAAATCGGTGAAGTTGCCCTGCTCGCAATCGGCGGTGATTTCACGGAGCTTCGGCTGCTTCAGTTCCTCTTCGATGCATTTCTTCGAATTGTCGTTGAGGTAATCGTTGCAATAGCTCTTGGCGGAGGCGCGGCGATGCTCGGTCCTGATCACGGCCTCGCTCGTATCCAGCCCCTCGGCCGAGATGATGGTGAGTTCCTGACCGATGCGCGAGGCATAGTTGATCGTGTCTTCCGCCCGCGCGGTTCCGACACTGAGAAGCATGATGGCAAGGCAAGGCAAACCGGAAAGACGGCGCATGGACTGTTCCCCACAAACGTTTGTTTCATAAGGAATAGAATTGCCCGCCGAGTGCCGTCAACGCCCGACACCGCCTCGCGGGCGTACAAAAGGGCGGCCTTTGCCGGTTCGTCCAGGAAAGGTTCGAAGCGGCGCCGGGCTCATGCCGGTTCGGCAAGCCGCGCCTCGAACATGGTCTTGAAGGCCGGGCGGGACTGGCAGGCCGCAAGCCAGGTTTTCACGCGCGGATGCTCGTCGAAAAGCTCCGTCTGGCTCTGCGCGTAGCGGAAGATTTCCGCGAGGTTGAGATCGGCCACCGTGAAGCGGTCGCCGACAACTTGGCCCGATTTTTCCAGCTGCTTTTCCAGCACGCCAAAGGCCTTGCGCAGGCTGCGCCGCGCCATGGCGACAACGGTTTTGCCTTCTTCGGTGTTTTCCGTCCCGGCATCATAGGTCAGCACGATCCGCACCGCATGCGGCTCCACCTCGGTGGCGCCCCAGAATGTCCAGCTGGTGATTTCGCCCTCTTCCGCCAGGTTCGCACCTGCAAGCGGGCCGCCATGCTTGCGGGCGAGATAGAGATTGATCGCCAGCGATTCGTTCAGCACCAGATCGCCATCCTTGACGGACGGAATGAGGCCCATCGGATTGACGGCAAGGAAGGCGGGGGACTGGGTGTTCAGCGGTGCATCGGCGGCAAGCGGATCAGCCACCCGCCGGGCCTGAATGACCGGAACCGACTGAAACGGCAGGCCAAGCTCCAGCGCCATCCAGTAATTGCGCGAGGCGCGCGAACGGTAAACGCCGTAAATGGTCAGCATGGCAGGGCTCCTGTTTCATCCGTATCGGCAGACGTTAGACCGGCTTGCCTCGATTGAAAACCACGGCACGCTGAAGCATCCATGAAATTGCGTGATGCCCGACGGGGCAGGGCGTGTTCCTGCCTAGCGCGCGACGAGCGGGTGCTCCTCAAGCGCATAGGGCGCGACGATGCGCAGGATTTCCCCGCGTATCCAGCGGTGGGCGGGATTGGCATCGTTGCGTTTGTGCCAGGTCGCGACCAGCATCGGCGAGGCAATCGGCAAGGGAGGCTTGTAGAGCGCAAAGCCGATCTGTGGCGCGAGCTTTTCGGCGAGCGGAAAGGGAATGAGGGCGACGAGGTCGCTTTCGCTCACCACCCGGCAGATGCCGGAGAAGAAGGGCATAGTCATCGCCACGCGCCGCTTGCGCCCGACCCGCGAAAGGGCGGCATCGCCGGGAGCCGTGACATTGCCTTCCGGCGAGAAGATCACATGGCCGAGCGAGCAGAAAAGATCGAGCGGCACTTCACCACCGGGCAGAATGCCTGCTTCGGCAAGATGCGGATTGTCGGGTGCCGCAATCATCACGAAATCGGCGGACATCAGCGGCGCGCGCACCACCCAGTCCGGAATAGACTGGTCCGGATGCAAGGCCACATCGGCGCGGAACTGTTCGAGCGAATCGACGCCATTGTCGCGCACCAGTTCCAGCATCTGGATGCGGATGCCCGGCGCCACCCGCGCGATGGCGGCTGCGAGCGGCGGGATCAGGAGATCGGCGAAGAAATCCGCGCCCGCGATGCGGAAATTCAGTTCCGTGCGCGAGGGGTCAAAGGCGGTGTGGGCAATCAGCATGCTTTCGATGCGGGCCATTTCCTCGCGCAGCGGCATGGCAATGCCTTCGGCCCGGGCTGTCGGCACCAGCTTCGGACCCTGCCGGATGAAAAGCTCGTCATCCAGCGCGATGCGCAGGCGGCTCAGGGCGGAGGAAACCGCCGGCTGGGAAATATTCAGCCTTTCCCCTGCCTTCACTGTTGAACCTTCCTGCAGCAGGGCGTCCAGCACGCGAAGAAGATTCAAGTCGAAGGCACCGAAATCCATAGGCTACTTTCCGTTCAAGGTCTCGAAACAGATGCGATTTATGACTCTGAAAATTTAACCATTCTTTTACATCCAGTTCAATCTGGTGGTTATACTGAAAAGAAATCAGTTATTGTTGCAACTGTGGGTGTATTAAAACGATACAGTGCTTCCTTTCAGGACAGGCGATTGCGCTCGACTGTCAGATGCGGAAAACCGGTATCACCGCTGGCGACCAGCTCGCCGGTTGCCCGATCGTTCCAGCGATAGCCCGCAATCGCAAGCTCCTGCATATCGGCGAATGTGTTGTCGGAAATCAGCGCGCTTGCGGCCCCTTCCGCGACGCTGACGGCGCAGCCGACCGGCACCTGACGCACCAGATTGCCGGTCACCGTCAGGTTGCGCAGATAAGGCCCCCAGCCAAGAAGCATGCCCCATTTGCCCGCGTTTTCGATCACGTTTGCGGAAATCACCGTATCCGCTTCCGCCGCAATGCCGATACCGAAACCGGCATCCAGCGGCGGGTAGGGGGCTTCCGCGCGGATATTGCGAATGATGTTGCCGTTCACCACCGCAAGCCGCCCGCCCTCGTTGAAGTTCACGATGGAAATGCCGTTCGCCGCGCCATCGACCAGATTGTTCGAAACCACCGCACCTTCGAAGGAAAACTCCGAATAGATTGCGGTTTCACCCGAGCGCAAACACTGGTTCGTGCTGATCTGCACGCCGGAGGCACTGTTTGCCCGGATTGCGGAGAAGGCACAATCGGAGACCTGGTTGTTCGAGACGATCACATTGCCTGCCCGGAAGATATTGATGCCATTGCCATTCTGCCCCGTTCCGCCGGAGCGGGCGCGGATTGCCGAGACGCGGTTTCCCGTCACCATCGTTCCGTCTTCCGCAATCCGGTAGCGATGCACCAGAATGCCGCCATTGCCGCAGGCGGAGATATCATTGTCTCGAATCGCAAGCCGTACGCTTTCCACCGCGTAGATGCCTGCATCGGCCGCACCGGAAATGTGGTTTGCGCGGATTTCGCCCCCGCATCCTTCCAGATGCAGCGCATTCTTGGCCGCGCCCAGAATGTCGCACCCCTCGATCTCGACCCGCTCCACGCCGGTGAAATGCAAAAGCCCGCCCGCATAATCGCCCAGCCAGCGGTTGCCGCCGTCGATGGTGATTCCACTGAGGCGCAGGCGCTTGAGATTGCGGCCGAGAAACAGATGGCCATCGCCCGTGTACAGAATGCGCGTCGACCCCGGCACACCGTTGATTTCGGCATTGTCGGGCAGTTCGATGTTGGAAATCCGGTAGGTGCCGGGCGGCAGAAAGACCGGTCGGCCCCGGGCGGATGCCGCCTTCAGAACCTGCATGAAGCGCCGGCTGCCGTCCTCTTCACCCTGCGGTGGAACGAATTCGTCGCTGCCGTCGCGCGCGCCGCGCAGGCCGGTTTGCGAAAACAGACCCTCCGCGCGCCCTGCGGTTGCGGTAAGGCCAAGCGCGGCAAGGCTGCTGATTATCATGTGGCGGCGTGTCAACATGGCACGAAATCCTTCTTTTGAAGGACATAACCGCAAGTTTCGTGCCATGATGATTTGTATCAATGGTAACGATCTTGATACATGTATGTTTTGGACATGAGCGTCGATGCCGACAGCAATGTTTTCTGTGATATGGGTTTCAGATCGGGTTTGGATTGCATTTTTGCAATGGGTGTCTCAAGGTTGAAGGCCACATGCTATCGGGTCTTCTGGAGCGAAGGTGCTGCCGATGGATAAGGCGGATATGAAGATCGAAGCCGTGCCCGCTGCCGGCAAGGGCCTGGATGAGCAGAGCCGTATTCTCCTGTCGCTTGCCGGTGCCCGAATCGTGAGCGAGGGAACCGAGCTTTTGACGGCGGAAGTGGATTTCCTGCGTTCCGTGCTCGAGCGCCTTCCCGCCCAGATTTTCGTGAAGGATCCGCAGTCGCGCTTTGTCTTTGCCAATCAGGCGACGATTTCGCGGCTGGGTGCGGCGTCCATGGACGAGCTTCGCGGCCGCACCGATTTTGCCTATTACACACCGCAGGATGCGCAGGCATTTTATGATCTCGAACAGCAGGTGATCCGCAGCGGCATCCCGATCATCGACCGGGAGGAGAAGTTCGTTTCGGATACCGGCCAGACGGCCTTTCATCTCTCCTCGAAACTGCCGCTCTTCGGAAAAGACGGAGATATCCGCGGGCTCGTCGGCTTTTCCATCGATATCAGCGAGCGCAAGCGGCAGGAAACGCTGAGGCGAGGCCAGTCCGATCTTCTGGAAATGATTGCCCGCAGCGAACCGCTGCCCGCCATCCTTGAGGCGCTGGTTCTGCTGATCGAGGCGCAGCTGACCGGCATTTTCGGCTCCATCCTGCTGCTCGGCGATGAAGGGCGCAGGCTTTACAAGGGGGCCGCGCCCAATCTGCCGGATGCCTATAACGATACGATCGAAGGTGTCGCCATCGGCAACATGGTCGGCTCCTGCGGCACGGCGGCCTGGTCCGGCAAGCCGGTCTTTGTCAGCGACATCATGAATGATCCGCGCTGGGCGAATTACCGCTGGCTTGCCGCCCAGTTCGGCTTCCGCTCCTGCTGGTCAACGCCGATCATCGCGCAGCAGAACCATGTGCTCGGCACCTTTGCGCTCTACTCCTTCGAGGTGCGCGAGCCGACGCCGGAGGAACTGGCGCTGGTGAGCATGGCGACCCATATCGCCGGGATTGCGATCGAGCGAAAGCGGGCGGAAGATCGCATCCATTACCTCGCCCATCACGACACGCTGACCGGCCTGCCCAACCGCGCCTCCTTCAAGGATGCGATGGCCGACATGCTGATCGAGGCCCGTCATTCCGGCAGTCCCTTGAGCGTGGTTTATGTCGATGTCGACAATTTCAAGCAGGTGAATGACAGCTGGGGCCATGGCGCAGGCGATATGGTGCTGAAGGAAATCGCCTCCAGGCTGATGTCCTTCCTCTATCCCGGCGATCATTGCGTGCGGCTGGGCGGTGATGAATTCGTCGTGGTCTGCAAGGGGCAAGCGGCGGGAGATGCCGAATTCCTTGCGCGGCTGCACGGTCTGCGCAGCCACATCGCCGAACCGATGGTGGTGGAGGGGCATGCCTTTACCGCCACCTGTTCGCTCGGCATCGCGACCTTCCCGCAGGATGGCGATACGCCGGAAGCGGTGCTCGCTGCGGCGGATGCGGCCATGTATCGTTCGAAGGAAATGGGCCGCAACACGCTGTGTCTCTATGAGGGGCCGGGCGCGCTGAAGGTGAGCGAGGAAGTCAGTCGCGAGGCGGAATTGCGCGCCGCGATTGCCCGCGACGAGCTTTTCCTCGAGTTCCAGCCGCGCGTGGATATGGGCGCAGGCCGCATTATCGGCGTCGAGGCGTTGGTGCGCTGGCGCCATCCGCGCACCGGGATTGTGCCACCGCTGCAGTTCATTCCCTTTGCCGAGGAAACCGGCCTGATCGTGCCGCTCGGCAACTGGGTGATGAAGGCTGCCTGCCGGCAGGCCAAGACCTGGCAGGATCGCGGCATGCCGCCGCTGATCATGGCCATCAATGTTTCCGCCCGACAATTCTGCGATCCGCTGTTCATCAACCATGTGGAGGAAGCGCTTGCGGAAAGCGGTCTTGCCGCCGAATTCCTGGAGTTGGAGCTGACCGAACACACGCTGATGAATGACGTGCCCGCCGCGACGGCTGCGATGGTGGCGGTGAAGGCTTTGGGCGTGCGCCTGTCCATCGATGATTTCGGCACCGGTTATGCCAATCTCGATGTGTTGAAAAACTTCCCCATGGATCTGGTGAAGATCGACCGCTCCTTCGTGCGATACCTGCCGGACGATGCGGCCACCCGCTCGATTGCCAATGCGATGATCGCGCTTGCCCATGATCTCAACCTCACCGTGGTGGCGGAAGGGGTCGAGAATGGCGAGCAGATGCATTATCTGTGCGAACACGGTTGCCTTGAGGCACAGGGCTTTCTCTTCTCCGCACCGGTTTCGGCCGAGGAGGTGGAGCGCCTGCTCTCCGCCGGGCGCTGGCATCAGCCGCTTCTGGCGACCGGAGCAAGCATTGCTGGCAATTGTTAAATCGCGGGCAGTGCGCTTGATAAATACCTGATAGAAAAGTTTTAATTCGGTTCAGAGCAGAGCTCGATCTGATTGGATCAATTCTGTTGGCTCAAACCGGGGTTTTCCACGAGGAAGGCGGCGCAGGAGATAGCGAGCCTATCTCCAAGCTGGCTGACGCAAGTGGAAAGCCGGTTTCAGCCAACCCTTTGGGCGGGATGAATTTTCCCGATTACCGTCGGCCTTCGCCTCGACCGTATATCCAGATATGGCCTTCGGCGAAGTCCTCGGTCCTCGGAAAAATTCCTTCCCGCAGAATGATTCAATCAGATCGAGCTCTGCTCTAAGCCACAGTGCGCTTGAGATAGATCAAGGCTCGAGTAATGGTTGGACCTATCCTGCCTACATCGAAATGAAGGAGTTCCAACATGGTTCGTCTTGCCGTTGTTATCTATATTCTTGCTGCCACTGTGTTTGCAGGTTCCGCTGTGATTGCGGTGCTTTCCATGGGCATGATGGCTGCATGGCAGATTGCCGGGGCTTTCTGCGCCGGTCTCGTCGTCGCGCTGCCGGTTTCGCTTCTGGTTGCCCGCAACATCTACAATGCGCTGAACAGCCGTCAGGCCTGAAGCGGCCGGGAATAAGACGGGTGCCTGACGCCCGTCTTTCCTGTCCGAAAGCAAAACCGTGGTTACACTTTCCCGGAAATTGCGCTAGAGGTCACTCTGCTGATGACAGGAGTGCGCAATGACTGACACGAACAACCGGCTCGAAGAACCGCAGATCCTGGATCTCGACGAGCAATTGACGGCTGTCGTGCGTTTCACCATTCCGCGTGCGGACATCGTCACCGCCATGGGCGAGGGGCGAATGGAACTGATCGATGTGCTTGCCGCACAGGGCATTGCGCCGATTGGCCCGTGGTTTTCCCGCCATTACCGCATGGACCCGGCGGTTTTCGATTTCGAAGTGGGCTTGCCTGTCGCGACAGCCGTTCAGCCGAGCGGGCGGGTGCGGGCCGGGTCACTGCCTGCGGGCAAGGCGGCCGTCACGATCTATCGCGGCCCCTATGAGGAGCTTGGCGCTGCCTGGGGCGATTTCATGCAATGGCTGGAAGAGCACGGCCATCTGGTGGGCGAGGGGCTGTGGGAACACTATGCCACCGATGAAAAGGGCGGTCTCGCCACCGTTCTCTGCCGACCGGTTCGCTGACCGGCAACAGGTTCGCGAAAGCGCCGCGCTCTAGGTTTCGGGCCAAGAACCTGATCCAGAAGCGGTAATCCATGTCTTTCCTGCCTGCTCGCATCCTTCAGAAAACCGTGCGGCTGATGCCGCTTGGCACGCTCCTTCTGCTTACCGGCTGTTACGTCGATACCAGCAGCATGAACACGGATCGCTTCGTGGAGCAGACGCGGCCGGTTTTCTATGTCAAGGACCCGGCATCGACCCCGCCTGCGGAAGACCCGAACGGGACCGCCTATTCCGCCCCGCAAACCCCGGTTGGCCGGGTGCTCGGCATTGGCGGCAAGGTGCTGGGCAATGCCTTTCCCGACAAGCCCGGAACAGTCGAGACCGCGTCATTGGTGAGCCCGCCCGCCGATGCCAGCGCCTATGACCCCGCCTATGCGGATATGTATGCGGCCTATATGGACAAGGATCGCCAGATCCCCGCCATCCCTTACAGGGCATCAACCCGAAATTTCTGCGCCAGGAGGTGACCTTTCCGAGTGCGGAAAAGCCGGGAACGATCGTGGTCGATACGCAGGAGAAGCTCCTCTATCTCATTCTCGGCAATGGCAAGGCAATGCGCTATGGCGTGGGTCTTGGCCGCAAGGGTTTCGGCTGGCATGGACGCGGTGTGATCCAGTGGCGTCAGCGCTGGCCGCGCTGGACCCCGCCGGATGAAATGGTCGACCGCCAGCCGGAAATCGCCCAGTATTCGGCGGCGAATGGCGGCATGGATCCGGGCCTCAACAATCCGCTCGGCGCGCGTGCGCTCTATATCTTCCAGAACGGTCAGGATTCGCTTTACCGCATTCACGGCACACCGGAATGGAAATCGATAGGCAAAGCCGTGTCCTCCGGCTGCGTGCGGATGCTCAACCAGGATGTGATCGATCTCTACGACCGCCTGCCGGAAAAGGCGGACATCGTGGTGATGTAGCATCACGGCAAAACTGGCTTCTGACGAAACCCGCAAGGTCTGCGCCTTCGCGGGTTTTGCTATTTCCTTCGGCCGGTATTAGGTTCTGCGTAAACGAAGCACCCAAGAGGGGAGGACAGCATGGCAGCCAATCACGGACCTTTCATCTGGTATGAATATACCACAGCCGACACTGTCCGGGCGGGGGATTTTTACGGGGCCGTAATGGGCTGGAACGTCGGAAATACAGGTATTCCGGGTATGGATTACATCGTGCTGACCGCGCCTGACGGCGGTGTGGGTGGCCTTGTTCCGCTTTCCCCCGGTGGCCGTCCCGGCTGGGTTGGCGTGGTGCAGGTGGCAAATGTCGACGAGACCGCCCGCCTGTTCGAATCCCTCGGGGGCAAGGTGATCGTGCCGGGCCTCGATATTCCGAATATCGGCCGCTACGGAGTACTTGCCGATCCCGATGGTGCACTGATTTCGGTGATGACGCCGACCTCGGACGAACAGTGGAAGTATGAATCCATGGCAAAGCCCGGCCACGCCGGCTGGCACGAGCTTTTTGCCCGCGATGGCCAGAAGGCGTTCGACTTCTATTCGAAGGTTTTCGGCTGGACGAAATCCACTGCCATGGACATGGGGCCGATGGGCACCTACCAGCTCTTCGCGCAGGACGGACACGATATCGGCGGGATCATGACCATGACGCCGCAGATGCCCGCGCCGCTCTGGAATTTCTATTTTCAGGTGGATGCGGTGGATGCGGCCGCAAGCCGCGCGACCGCGAAGGGTGCGTCACTGATCAACGGTCCGCATCAGGTGCCGGGCGGCGGCTGGGTGGTCCAATTTGCCGATCCGGACGGTCAGCTTTTCTCCGTGCTTTCCGCCAACCGATAGCCCCAATATCCCCTCCGGGTCATCCGGAGGGGCTTTTCCATGCGTTCGATCAGCGGGTGAGGCTGCCCAGAATGCCGCGCACCAGGGCCCGGCCGACGGATGAGGCAACCGAACGCGCAACGCTCTTCATCGCTGCTTCCACAACGGTTTCGCGCTGATAGCCGGAGCGTGGGCGGGCTTCCGTCTGCTTCTGGTCATCGTCATTGCCGGTGCCGAAGCCGGGCAGGGTCCAGCGGCCGCCGGCGGTATCGGCCTGCTGCGGTGCTTGCGGATCGACCGGCGGTGCGGTCTGGCCCTGCGGGGCAGGGGCGGCCGGTGCCGTGCGCCCTTGTGCGCGCGCCATCAGGATTTCGAAGGCCGATTCGCGATCCTCATCCACATCATACTGGTTCGCGACCGGGGAAAGCTGCATCACGCGGGCGCGTTCCTCATCCGTCACCGGGCCAAGCCGCGAGGACGGCGGACGCACAAGCGTGCGCTGCACGACCGAGGGCACGCCCTTTTCTTCCAGCATCGAGACGAGCGCCTCACCCGTTCCGAGCTGCGTAATCGCCGTTGCGCAGTCGAAATCCGGGTTGGCGCGGAAGGTTTCGGCAGCCGTTTTCACCGCCTTCTGTTCGCGCGGCGTATAGGCGCGCAGCGCATGCTGTACCCGGTTGCCAAGCTGGGCGAGCACGGTTTCCGGCACATCCATCGGGTTCTGGGTGACGAAATAGACGCCAACACCCTTCGAACGGATCAGGCGCACCACCTGTTCCACCCGCTGGATCAGCACCGGCGGCGCGTCATTGAACAGCAGATGGGCTTCATCAAAGAAGAAGACCAGCTTCGGCTTTTCCGGATCACCCACTTCCGGCAGCACCTCGAACAGCTCCGACAGAAGCCAGAGCAGGAAGGTGGCGTAAAGGCGCGGGTTCATCATCAGCTTGTCGGCGGCGAGAACCGAAATCGCGCCGCGGCCATCATTGGTCACCCGCATGATATCGGTGACCTTCAGCGCCGGTTCACCGAAGAAATTCGCGGCACCCTGCTGCTCCAGCACCAGAAGCGCCCGCTGCAGCGAGCCGACCGAGGCCTTCGACACTAACCCGAACTGGCCGGAGATCTCCTCGGCATTTTCTGCCATGTAATTCAGAAGTGCCTGCAGATCCTTGAGATCGAGCAGCGCCAGCCCGCCCTGATCGGCAATCTTGAAGGCGATGTTCAGCACGCCTTCCTGCGCTTCCGAGGCATTCATCAGCCGGGCGAGCAAAAGCGGCCCCATTTCGGCAATGGTGGTGCGCACCCGGTGGCCCTTTTCGCCATAGAGATCCCAGAAGATCACCGGGAATTCCTCAAAGCCATAGGGGCTGAGGCCGATCTGGTCAGCCCGCTTCTGCAGGAAATCCTTGGCCTCGCCCATCTGCGAAATGCCGGAAAGATCGCCCTTGATATCGGCGCAGAACACCGGCACGCCCGCATCCGAAAAGCCTTCCGCCAGCACCTGCAGGGTCACGGTCTTGCCCGTGCCTGTTGCACCCGTCACCAGTCCGTGACGGTTGCCGTAATGCAGATCCAGATATTCCGGCTTGTTCAGCGTATCATCCGGCTTGCGGCTGGTTCCGACAAAGATCTTACCTTCTTGAAGCAGCACCGCTTCTCTCCCTTGTTGCCGGTCAACCGGCCGTGATTATCTCGACTCCGGTCATACTGTATAAAGAAGCAGTTGAAAGGGGCAAGGCCTGCGGCAAAGGGCGCAATGCCAAACAAATCCACCTTCGGTTGCCCGTCAGCCATCTGCCATTCATGTTTTGCAGTATAATGGATTTTCCGGGCGAGACAGGGGCACGAATCGCGCGTCTCCTCCGGTGCGGGGCCTTGAGTTCGGTCTGGAAACTCTTTACCTTCACGTCAACGTAATTCATTTTCGGGAGAATCGCATGAACGAACTCGTGACACAGATTTCGGAAAAGGTGGGCATCGATCCGGCACTGGCGGAAAAGGCCGTCGGCCTGATGCTGAACTTCCTGCAGACGGAAGGCGACAGCGAAGCGGTTTCGCGGATGATTGCCGCGATTCCGGGCGGTGCTGATCTGGTATCGGGCGCAACCGGTGGCGGCGGCGGCCTGCTCGGCGGTATCATGAGCGCGCTGGGCGCGGGCGGCGGTGTCATGGCGCTCGGCCAGCAACTGATGAGCCAGGGGCTCGGCATGGGCGAGATCACCTCGCTTGCCAAGGAAACCATTGCCACCGCCAAGCAATATGCCGGTGACGAGGTGGTCGATCAGGTGGTTGCCTCGGTGCCGGGGCTTAGCCAGTTCGTCTGACGCGTCCTCTTGCGTTCCAGGTCAAAGCGCGTTCGGCTGCCTGCCGGGCGCGCTTTTTTGCTTGCGCAGGCGGGCCTGCCACCCCTACAAGCGGCCATGGTCAAGGCACTGATTTTCGATCTGGATGGCACGCTGGTGGACAGCGAACTGATCGGCGCGGAAACGCTCGCCGCTCTTCTCCCGGAGCTCGGCCTTTCCGGCGCGGAGATCACCGCGCGCTATCGCGGCTGGCGGTTCAAGACCATTCTGGAAGAGTTTTCAAAGCGCACCATCCGTCCGCTGGATGATGATTTCATCGCACTCTATCGCGCCCGGTCTTCCGTTCGGTTTGAAAACGAGCTGAAGGCCTTTCCCTTTGTGGAGGAAATGCTCGACGCGGCAAGACTGCCGTTCTGCATAGCCTCCAGCGGCCCGCCGGAAAAGATCAACCGCTCGCTGCGGGTTACCGGCCTTGCCCGGTTTTTCCCCGACCGGACCTTCAGCGCCTACAGCATCAACAGCTGGAAGCCGGACCCGGATCTTTTCCTGCATGCCGCGCGGGCGATGGGCTTTCGGCCGCAAGACTGTCTGGTGATTGAAGACAGCGCCGTCGGTGTCGAGGCCGCCCGCCGCGCAGGCATGCCGGTGCTGGTGCATGCGCCGGAAGGCGAACCTGTCGCAGACTGTCCGAGCTTTTCGAGCTATGCCGGGTTTCATGCGCTGGTGGCCCGGCTTTAGGCTCCGCTGACCGTACAGATCAATGCGGCCGCACGCGCTGCCGCGTATGTCTGATCCCGATTTGTAAACGCCTGCCTGCCTTGTTTTACGTTTGGTTAACCATAATTCCCTTAGATTTTCCGCAATCAACGGAATCTGAAGGATTTGTCCAATGTCGCTTTCGCGCCGCGGTTTTCTGATTGGCCTGCCGCTTCTCCTTGCCAGCTGCACGACGAACAGCGATCAGGGCAAATATGCCGCTTTGCCGGAGGAAAAGTTCCCGCTCCACAAGGTGCCGCTGGAAAAGATCAAGCCGGAGCTTCGCCGTCAGGAAGTGGCCTATGAAACCCCGCATCCGGCAGGCACGATCGTGGTCGATACGCCCGCCCGGCGCCTCTATTATGTGCTCGGCGGGGGCAGGGCGATGCGCTACGGCATCGGCGTTGGCCGCAACGGCTATTCACTGGCAGGCTGGGCCAATATCGGCCGCAAGGCGGAATGGCCGAACTGGACGCCGTCGCCCAACATGCTGCGCACCCATCCCGAAAAGAACCTGAAATATGCCGGTGGCGTACCCGGCGGCCCGAACAACCCGCTCGGTGCCCGCGCCATGTATCTCTATCAGGGCGGTCATGACACCATGTTCCGCATCCACGGCACCAACCAGCCGCAATCCATCGGCCTTGCCATGTCTTCCGGCTGCGTGCGGATGATGAACCACGACGTCATCGACCTCTACAGCCGCGTCTCGGTCGGTGATCGCGTCTATATCATTCAGGGCGTGCGGGAAAGCTGATTTCAGGCGGGATCAAGCCCGGAAGCCTTGCGCAGCGCCGCATTGATACGGCCCTGCCAACCTTTGCCACTCGCCCTGAAAGCTTCCACCACATCATCATCAAGCCTGAGCGTGACCTGCTTTTTCGGTTTCTCCACCGGCGGCCTGCCACGCATCTTTTCCCGTTCGCGCTGCATCTTCACCAGCGCCTTGTAGAGTTTTGGCGGCAAAGCCTCTTTCGCCGGGCGCATCGAGGCAAGCTCTTCGTCCGTCATTTCCGGAAAGTCGACGTCATCCCAGTCTTCCTGGCTGAAACCGCAGCCGGGGAACATTTCAATCAATGGCGGGTTTTTTTCGTCCATACATATTCCCTTCGTTCTTTATCGCTCGCAATTCGGAAGGAGATGGCTGATATGGCCTCACTTCCAAGCGGCGCAAATATAACCGACACGATCTGTCCGTAGAGAAGGCTGGTCGCTTTCCATCTTGTGTGGCCGTACTTCGATCGATAAGCGATTGCTACTTTCGCTTCGGCCCAGTCAAAGTCATAGAGCATGGCAAAATCCAGCCCATGTTTCTCTATGTTTGTAAGTCTCTTCCGTTCGTCCCAAACGATCTTCATTTAATGTAGCTACAAAAATTAAACGAGTCAACTGATAATATCCTAAATTACGAAAATGAAAATGGCCGGGTTGTGCCCGGCCATTCTGGTCTTCGATGTTGCCTGCCTCAGTGGGTGAAGGCGGCGGCGATGAGGGTTTTGGTATAGTCGGCGCGGGGAGCGTCGAAGATCATGCCGGTATCGCCCTGCTCGACGATCTTGCCATCCTTCATCACGATCACATGGTCCGACATGGCGCGGATGACCGAGAGATCGTGGCTGATGAAGATGTAGGAAAGACCGTGCTTTTGCTGCAGGTCGCGCAGGAGTTCGATCACCTGCCGCTGCACCGAGCGATCAAGCGCCGAGGTCGGCTCGTCGAGGATCACCAGTTTCGGCTTCAGGATGATCGCGCGGGCAATCGCGATGCGCTGGCGCTGGCCGCCGGAAAACTCGTGCGGATAGCGGTTGCGTGCGGCGGGATCGAGACCGACCTCCTTCAAGGCCGCAACGGCGCGCTGATCCCGCTCGGCCTTGGTGAGCTGCGGTTCATGCACGAAGAGGCCTTCGGTGATCACTTCGCCGACGGTGAGCCGCGGCGAGAGCGAACCGTAGGGGTCCTGAAACACCAGTTGCATCTCGCGCCGCAAGGGGCGCATGCCCGCCCGGTCGAGGCCTGCGAGTTCCTGGTCACCGAAACGGAAATAGCCGCTTGCGGGCAGAAGCTTGAGGAGTGCGCGCCCCAGCGTCGATTTGCCCGATCCGCTTTCCCCCACGATGCCGATGGTCTGGCCGCGTTCCAGCCGGACGCTGACATCGCTGACGGCGCGGAACAGTTGCTTGCCGCCACTGAGGAAGCCGCCGCCGATCACGAAATCGACGCTGACATTGCGGCCTTCGAGGATCACCGGGCTTCCGGCTGGCGGCGGGTCCTTGCGACCGGTCGGCTCGGAAGCGAGCAGCATTTTCGTATAGTCGGCCTGCGGCCGCTCGAATATGTCCTCGCGCGTTCCCTGTTCGACGATTTCGCCGTGGCGCATCACCACCACGCGGTCTGCCACATGCTTCACGACACCGAGATCATGGGTGATCAGCAGGATCGCCATGCCGAAGCGCTGTTGCAGCTCGGCGAGCAGCTTCAGGATCTGGGCCTGAATGGTCACGTCGAGCGCCGTGGTCGGCTCATCGGCGATCAGGAGGTCCGGATCGTTTGCCAGCGCCATGGCAATCATCACGCGCTGGCGCTGGCCGCCGGAAAGCTCGTGCGGATAGCTGTCGATGCGACGCTCCGGTTCCGGAATGCCGACAAGCTGAAGAAGCTCCAGCACGCGGGCGCGCGCCTCGGTCTTGTTCATGCCCCGGTGATGCATCAACGGCTCGGAAATCTGCCGGCCGATGCGATAGAGCGGATCAAGCGAGGTCATCGGCTCCTGGAAGATCATGGTGATCTTCGAGCCGCGCACGGTGTTGAGCTCGGCAAGCGATGCGCCCACCAGTTGCTTGCCGCCATAGATGGCCGAGCCGGTCGCGCGGCCATTGCGGGCGAGCAGACCCATGATGCCCATCATCGTCTGGCTCTTGCCGGAACCGCTTTCGCCGACGATGGCGAGCGTTTCGCCACGCTTGACGTTGAAGCTCACGCCCTTGACGGCATGCACCGTGCCATCCGGCGTATCGAACTCGACCTTCAGATCGCGGATGTCGAGAACCGTGTTTGCAGCTTCGGTCATGTCAGCGGTCCTTCGGATCAAGCGCGTCGCGCAGGCCATCGCCGATGAAGTTCAGGGCAAACAGCGTCAGCACGAAGAAGATGGAGGGGAAGATCAGCTGCCAGTAGGCGGACTGCATGTTCTTGGCGCCCTCGGCGATCAGCGTTCCCCAGCTTGCAAGCGGTGCCTGCACGCCGAGGCCGAGGAAGGAGAGGAAGCTTTCGAGCAGCATGACCTGCGGCACAACCGAGGTGACGAAGACCACGACGGGACCGATCGTGTTCGGAATGATGTGACGGCGGATGATCTGCCAGTCGGTCAGCCCCAGCGCCTCTGCCGCCGCCACGAATTCGCGGCGCTTCAGCGAGAGCGTCTGGCCGCGCACGATGCGGGCCATTTCCAGCCATTGAACCGCGCCGATGACGATGAAGATCAGCGTGATCGACCGGCCGAAGAAGACGACCAGCACGACGACGAGGAAGATGAAGGGCAGCGAGTAGAGGATTTCCACAAAGCGCATCATCACATTGTCGACCCGACCGCCGAGATAGCCGGAGGTCGCGCCGTAGAGCACGCCGATGCCGAGCGAGACGAGCGAAGCGGCGACACCGACGGCAATCGAGATCTGCCCGCCAAGCATCACGCGCACCAGAAGATCACGCCCGTTGTTGTCCGTGCCGAAGAAGAAATATTCCTGCGCCACATGCCCGGTCAGCGTCATCGACATCTGGTCGGGTGCGGTTTCCTTCACCTCCGTGCCGTCAAACTCGTTCGCCCGGTCGAAATAGCGCACGGCGCGCGGATCAATCGGCGTCGAGGCGCCGATCACGGCGGTATAGGTGCCGTTTTCGACGGTGAAGGATTTGAGTTCCACGCGGGCGCGCTTTGCCGCCGTTTCGGCCACACCCTGCAGCGTTTCCGGGTCCGGGCGCGGCGAAAGGCTCGGGCCGACCGTGACGTAGGAGGGGAAGACCTGATCATAGCCATGGCGGATGACCAGCGGGCCGAAGAAGGAGAAGATCACCACCAGCGCCAGCATGATACAGCCGCCGATGGCAGCCTTGTTCTGCTTGAAGCGCATCCAGGCGAGTTCGCCAAGGCTACGGCTCGGGCGCTCGTGAAGTTCGGTTGCGGTGAGAGTGTCAGTCATTGCGCACCCTCGGATCGATGAGACCGTAGAGGATATCGACGATCAGGTTGAAAAGAATGACGAAAACGGCAATCAGGATCACCGTTCCCATCACCAGCGTGTAGTCACGGTTGAGCGAGCCCAGCACGAAATAGCGGCCAACACCGGGAATGGCGAAGATGGTTTCCACCACCGCGGAACCGGTGAGAAGGGCGGCAGCACAGGGGCCGAGATAGGTCAGCACCGGCAGCATCGCCCCACGCATTGCATGGGTGCCGATGACGACCCGCGGCGGCAGGCCATAGGCGCGCGCGGTGCGCAGGTGATCGGTATTCATCGCCTCGATCATCGAGCCGCGGGTGAGCCGGGCAAAGACGGCAAGCTGCGGCAGCCCGAGTGCGATCACCGGCAGAACCAGAAAGCGGAAGGAGCCATCACCCCAGCTCCCGGCCGGCAACCAGCCAAGGACGATGGCGAAGATCAGGGTGAGCACAGGACCCATCACGAAATTCGGCACCGTCACACCGATGGTCGCCGTTGCCATCAGCAGGTAATCGAGCCAGCTGTTCTGCTTCAGGGCCGCAAGCGTGCCAAGGATCACGCCACCGACCACGGCCAGCACCAGTGCCCAGACGCCAAGTTCGATGGAATAGGGCAGGGCATTGCTGATCAGTTCGGCCACCGAATTGTCCTTGTAGACGAAGCTCGGGCCGAGATTGCCCTGCGCCGCATTGGACAGATAGGTGAAATACTGTTTCCACAGCGGCTGATCGAGACCATAGGTCTTCATCACATTGGCCATGGTTTGCGGCGCGAGCGGACGTTCAAGATTGAACGGGCCACCGGGGGCAAAGCGCATCATGAAAAACGAAATCGTCACGACGATGAATATCGTCGGAATGGCGCTCAGAAGGCGCCGCAGAACAAACTGGATCATGGTTTCATACACCAGCCGCCCGGGGTTGCCGGGCGGCGGTGCTCCCTCTTCCGGAGTTACTCAGCGATGCTCAGATACTTCGAAAGATGTTCGTTCACGGCATTGTCCTGCCAGCCCTTGATGCGGCTGGAGACGAGCCAGAGATTTGCGGAGTTCATCAGCGCTGCGACCGGCTGGTCACGGTTGAGAAGCTCTTCGGCCTTGCGCAGCAGTTCCATGCGCTTGGTCTGATCGTTTTCCGCATAGGACTGCTTCATCAGCTCGTCATATTCCGGATTGGTATAGTGGCCGTAGTTGAAGCTCTTGTTGGTGGAGACGACCAGTGCCAGGAAGTTTTCCGGATCACCATAGTCTGCCGACCAGCCGGCGCGGGCGACGTTGAACTTGCCGCCTTCGGTCAGATAGGCGTAGTGGGCCGAAACGTCGGCGTTCAGCAGCGATACCTTGGCGCCGAAGGTGTTCTTCCACATATCGGCAACGGCGGTGGCCACACGCTCGTGGTCGGTGCTGGTGTTGTACCGGATTTCGATGTTCAGCGGCTTGCCGCCTTCACCGTAACCGGCTTCCTTCATCAGCGCGACGGCCTTGTCCTCACGGTCGATCTGGGACATCGAGGCCCAGTCCGGAACCGGACCCTTGCCATAGCCTTCCATGCCTTCCGGCACGAGGTTATAGGCAGGCAGCTGCGCGCCGTTGTAAATCTCGTTGGCAAGGAATTCACGGTCGACCGCCATGGAAAGCGCCTGGCGAACGCGGACATCGCTATAGGGCTCCTGACGGGCATCGAAGGTGTAGTAATAGGTTGCCATGGCCGGGCTTACATGGACCTGATCCTTGTAGGCCTCGCGCAGGCGCTTCAGCTCGCTCGACGAGAAGTGATAGACGGTATCCAGTTCCTTGGCTTCGAAGCGGCGGATATTGGCGGCATCGTCTTCGGACGGCGAGAAGATCACCTTGTCCAGCTTCACATTGGCCGCATCCCAGTAGTTCTCGTTCTTCACGACCGTGAGACTGTCATTCGGCACATGGGCTTCAAGCTTGAAGGCGCCGTTGGAAACCATGTTGCCGGGCTTCACATAGTCCTTGCCGAACTTTTCGACATTGGCCTTGTTCACCGGCAGGGCCGTCATATGGGCCATCAGCTGCGGGAAATAGGGGGTCGGGCGCTCAAGCGTGTATTCGACAGTCTTGGCATCGATTGCCTTCACGCCGAGATCGGTTACCGGAACCTTCTTCTGGTTGACGGCTTCGGCATTCTTGATCGGATAGAGGATGTTGGCGTATTCGGCAGCCGTTTCCGGGTTCTCGACGCGCTGGGCGGAGTAGACGAAATCGTCTGCGGTGACCGGCGAGCCATCCGACCACTTGGCATTCTCGCGAATCTTGAAGGTGTAGACGAGGCCATCATCGGAAACCGTCCAGCTTTCAGCTGCACCGGGCACGATCTTGCCATCAGCGGAATAGATCGTCAGGCCTTCGTAAAGGTCCTTCAGCACGAAGGCTTCGATATCCACGTCGACATGGGCGCTGTCGAGCGTCTTCGGCTCACCGGAATTGCCACGATGGAAAACGGCTTCTGCAAGTGCCGGGCTTGCGCCAATCAGCAGCGAACCAAGCAGCATCGCTGCGCGCATGTTTCTGGACATGAAAGTCATCGGTGGGTCTCCTTCCCCTTTGTTGTTTATGGTTCTGTTCACCAATAATCCGCTGAGCAAAATCCAAAACCGGGAGAAAGACAAGTGGGGCTGAACTGAAACTTCCGTGAACGTAAACAGCACTGGGGCGGAAAACACTGATTTTCGGCTAAAACGAAAGATATTTCCCTGTTTCTGGAGGAAAACGCTCGGAATTTCGTGGAAAACGGCAGCATCTTTTCAACAGTTTGATGGAAAAAAGCTGACTACGTGTCGAAAAAGGGGTCTGCGACCCACCCGAAAATCAAAGTTTTTCAAGCGCAGCGTGCCGCAGATGAAACAGGATGCGCGCCATAATGGTCACTTTGCGCCATTAAATACCCGCCGGCTTTTTCCGCCGGCGGGTAGACAGGTAACCGGCTCGCTCAGATGCGGGCGAGGTAGGTCTGGTAATCGAAATCGGTGACGGTGCGCAGATAGGTGATCGCCTCCTTGCGCTTCGTATCCGCATAGATTTTCTGGTAATGCGCGCCGAAGATATCGGCGATGAAGGGCGAGGCGGCAAATTCCTCGACAGCGGTGAGGAAATCGTGGGTAAGGCGGCCCGGATTTTCCGGCGCGCTCTCCGGCGTTACCGGCTCGCCCGGATCCACCTCGTTTTCCAGACCGTAAAGCATGCCGCCGAGAATGGCGGTGAGCAGCAGATGCGGATGGGCATCCGCACCCGCCACCCGGTGCTCGACACGCGCTGCCGGGCCGTTCGAATCCGGAATGCGGATCGCGGTTCCGCGATGGGCAAAGCCCCAGGTCAGATCAACCGGCGCAAAGGAATTCGGCTGGAAGCGGCGGTAGGAATTGGCGAAGGGCGCATAGATCAGCTGCGTCTCGCGCATGGTCTTCAGCATGCCGCCGCAAAGATGCTTGAGCTTTACCGGATCGCCACCCTTGGCATCCAGCACATTGTCGCCGTTCCGGTCGATGAGGCTTGCATGCACATGCAGGCCGGAACCGGCGTGATCGGCGTAAGGCTTTGCCATGCAGGTGGATTTCAGCCCGTGAACGCGGGCTGCCTCTTCCACAACACGCTTCAGGTAAATGCAGTCATCGGCGGCGGCCAGCGCATCCGGCCGGTGGTTGAGATTGATCTCGAACTGGCCGGGGCCGAATTCCGCGGTGGTCGCGTCGGCTGGCAGGCCCATGGCGCGGATATAGGTCTTCACGGTCTGCAGATAGGCATCCATCGCATCGGTCGCGCGCATGTCATAGAGCTGGTAGCCGTTCGGCTGATCCATATAGCGCAGCGCCTTTGGCGGAACGGGACGGCCGGTCTCGTTCCAGTTGCCTTCCACGACGTAGAACTCCAGCTCGGTCGCCACCACGGGGGTCAGCCCAAGCTTGTCAAAGCGGGCGAGCAGCTTTGCGAGGATCGCACGCGGATCAAGAAACATCGGCTGGCCGTTCATGTCATGCATGGTGGCCAGCACCTGGCTGGAGCCCGCCGGTGCCCAGGGCAGGGCCACATGCGTTTTCTTGTCGGGAACGCACAGCCCGTCCGGATCGCCGACGCTTTGCGACAGGTTGGTAAGATCGTCGTTGTCATCGCCCCAGATATCGAGCGACTGGGTGGAGGAGGGAAGGCGCACTTCGCCCTTCCAGATCTTCTTCTCGGCTTCGAGGGGAATCTGCTTTCCGCGCAGATCGCCATTCATGCCGACGAGCAGAAGCTCGATGCGCGGCGGCGGGGCAGAGTTGGAGCTGGCAGAGGCATTTTGGGCAGGGCTGGCTTGAGATTCCGTCATTTTATGCGCGCTTTCCAGAGCTTTTCACGGTTCTGCCGGGACGAACACCATGCCTCCCTTGCCAAACCAGTTTCTAAAGTACATGCTCCTCTCCGGTAAATCCCAAGCAAAACGAACAGTCAAGACGGGGCGCCGAAAACCTTGGCTTGGGAAAACGCGGCGCTCTCTTGCCGGAGGACCAGCAGAAAATGAATGTGAACAATCCTGCCCGCTCGAATATTGGTGCCATTGATGCCGCGCATCACCTGCACCCGTTCTCGGACATGAAGAAGCTCAATGCGGATGGTACGCGCATCATCACGCGGGCGGAAGGCGTTCACATCTTCGACAATCAGGGCCGCAAATATCTGGATGGCTTTGCCGGTCTGTGGTGCGTGAATGTCGGCTATGGTCGTACCGAAATCACCGATGCCGTGATGCGGCAGATGAACGAGCTGCCCTATTACAACACCTTCTTCGGCACCACGACCGAACCGGCAACGCTTCTGGCCGAAAAGATCATCAGCCATGCCGGGCCGCGTTTCAGCCACGTGTTCTTCACCGGCTCCGGCTCCGAGGCCAATGATACCTGGTTCCGCATGGCGCGGGTCTACTGGAAGGCGCTCGGCCATCCGGAAAAGACGGTCGTCATCTCGCGCCGCAACGGCTACCATGGTTCCACCGTTGCCGGGGCCTCGCTCGGCGGCATGAAGTGGATGCATGAGCAGGGCAACCTGCCGATCCCCGGCATCGTCCATATCGGCCAGCCCTACTGGTATGTGGAGGGTGGCGATCTTTCGCCGGAGGAATTCGGCCTGAAATGCGCGCAGGAACTCGAGGAGAAGATTCTCGAAATCGGTGCTGACAAGGTGGCCGCCTTTGTCGCCGAGCCCATTCAGGGCGCCGGTGGCGTGATCATTCCGCCCGCAACCTACTGGCCGGAAATCTCCCGCATCTGCAAGAAATACGACATTCTGCTCGTCAATGACGAGGTGATCTGCGGCTTTGGCCGTCTCGGCAGCTGGTTCGGCCATCAGCATTACGGGCTGGAGCCGGATCTCTGCCCGGTCGCCAAGGGCCTTTCCTCCGGCTATCTGCCGATCGGCGCCGTGCTGGTTTCCAAGCGCGTGGCCGATGTGATGATCAACGAGGTGGGCGATTTCAACCACGGCTTCACCTATTCCGGTCATCCGGTCTGTGCTGCTGCAGCACTCGAAAATCTCCGGATCATCGAGGATGAAAAGCTGGTGGAGCGGGTGAAGACCGATACCGGCCCCTATTTCGCCAAGGGCTGGGCCTCCCTTGCCGAGCACGAGGTGGTCGGCGAGGCGGTGAGCGTCGGCCTGATGGGCGGCCTGCAGCTGACCGCCGACAAGGCAACCCGCCGCCGCTATGCCAAGCCCGAAGATGCCGGCGTTGCCGTGCGCAACCATTGCCTGGCGAACGGGCTGGTTCTGCGCGCCACCAATGACCGCATGCTTGCCTCGCCGCCGCTGATCATCACCCGCGATCAGATCGACGAAATGATCGCGAAGCTCCGTGCCGGGCTCGATCACCTGCGCGATACGATGGCGCGATAAGGTTTGGGATGAGACGGCAGGCCCGCATTGCGACCGGGCCTGCCAATCCGCCTCAGGCGAGCCTCAGGCCCAGATGTGCGGCCATAGGCTGGAAATCCCGATCCCTCTGGAGCAGATAGAACCCATTCTCGATGCAGAACGTGCCGATGATGAGGTCGATCGTTTTTCGGATCGTGATGCCGCGTCCCCTCAAGGTCCGGTAATTGGCCGCGGCCTTTACGGCGATAGCAGGTGAGAGCATAGGGTGGATTAGAAATTCTTGTAAGTGCCAATATACCGCATGGAATTCTTTGTCCGACCGCGCGCCCTGCAATATTTCCAGAAGGACCGCATCGCCGAGGACCAGGGTGCCGTCATCAACAAGATCCGTCAGAAGTGCGACTTCGCGGCAATTGTGACCTCTGAACTTGGCTATCCAGACGGAACTGTCGACAAAGATCATTGAGAAACTCTCTCAAGACCAGTTGTTGCGCATCTCTTCGAGGTCGCCTTCCCATCCGATCCCATGCATACGATCCAGCGCTTCCCGTTGGCGCTTGATGCGCAGCAGTTCATGGATGGCAGCTGTCACCTGTTCCTCGGCGCTGCCCTCAACGGCGAAGCTCCGAAGTTCATCCATGGACTGCTGATCGATTTCGACGGTAACGCGCATAACCAAAATCCCCAGAATATAATCTGAAGATAGACTAATATTTCTCCTTTTGCAAGCCTTTACTGAAACGCAGTTTCGAAGAAGCTGCGCAGCTTGCGGGAGTGGAGCTTTTCGGGTGGCATGGCCGCGAGCTTCTGGACGGCGCGGATGCCGATCTGGAGATGCTGGGCGACCTGCGTCTTGTAGAAGGCGGTCGCCATGCCGGGCAGTTTCAGCTCGCCATGCAGCGGCTTGTCGGAGACGCAGAGCAGCGTGCCATAGGGCACGCGGAAGCGGAAGCCGTTGGCGGCGATGGTTGCCGATTCCATGTCGAGCGCCACGGCGCGTGCCTGCGAAAGGCGTTTGACCGGCCCGCGCTGGTCGCGCAGTTCCCAGTTGCGGTTGTCGATGGTGGCCACGGTGCCTGTGCGCATGATGCGCTTCAGCTCGTAGCCTTCATAGCCGGTAATTTCCTCCACCGCATCTTCCAGCGCCAGTTGCACTTCCGCCAGCGCCGGGATCGGCACCCAGACCGGCAGGTCGTCATCCAGCACGTGGTCCTCACGCATATAGGCATGGGCGAGCACGTAGTCGCCGAGCCGCTGGCTGTTGCGAAGACCGGCGCAATGGCCGAGCATCAGCCAGGCATGCGGGCGCAAAACCGCGATATGGTCTGTGATCGTCTTGGCATTGGACGGGCCGACGCCGATATTGACCAGCGTGATGCCCGCATGGCCCTTCTTCTTCAGGTGATAGGCCGGCATCTGCGGCAAGCGCGGCAATGTGGCCGGCACATCCGGCTCCGCATTGCCAGCCGAAGTTACGATGTTTCCGGGCTCGATGAAGGCCGTATAGCCTTCGCCCCCCTTGGCCATCAGATCACGGGCAAAGGCGCAGAACTCGTCCACATAGAACTGGTAGTTGGTGAAAAGCACGAAATTCTGGAAATGCTCGGCCTTGGTCGCGGTGTAATGGCTCAGACGCGCCAAGGAGTAGTCAATGCGCTGGGCGGTAAAGGGGGCAAGCGGCGAGGGTTCGCCCGGCGGCGGGATATAGTCGCCATTGGCAATTTCATCGTCCGTGGTGGTCAGATCCGGCGCATCGAAAATGTCGCGCAGCGGCATGTCGATGAGGGCGGATGCCTCCGCCTCCACATGCGCGCCTTCGCCAAAGGCAAAATGCAGCGGAATGGGCGTCGTCGATTCCGATATCCGCACCGGCACATTGTGATTGCGCATCAAAAGCGAGAGCTGTTCCTTGAGATAATGGCGGAAGAGCTGCGGGCGGGTGATCGTGGTCGTGTAAACGCCCGGTGCCGTGACGTGGCCATAGGAGAGGCGGGTATCCACATGGCCGAAACTGGCCGTCTCGATGGCCACCTGCGGATAACAGGCGCGATAGCGGCCAGGTATCTGCTCGCCATGGGACAGGCGTCTGAAGGCATCGGTCAGAAAGGTGGTGTTGCGCTCATAAAGCGCGGTCAGCGCATCCACGGCCTGTGCGGCATCGGAAAATTCCTGGGGCTCGAACGGCGCGGGCGTGATGAACGGGGCGGGCGACTGGGCGTAGATTCGTTTTTGCATGGGTCATTATAGATCGCTCTTTCTGACACGCAAACGACAGTTTGCATGTCGTGGCCATCAGCCCAGCGAAGACACGCATTTGAAGCCGGAAACCGCGCTGCAATAGGCAAGCGGCAGGTGCCGGTCTGCAACCGGTCTCGTGTTCTCCACCGCAATCACCATGCCGAAAGCAAACAGCATCGAGCCAAGTGCAAAAATGGTGAAACGGCGAACCAGAACGGACATGACCCTGACCCTCAGCGAAACGCTTGAACTATCCTGACGCCTTTGTGCCACAATCAGGCTGAATGGCGTCTGAGGTGCCGGTTCATCTTCGGTTCAGGAAGAGGTTGCGCTGTCGGTTCGCTGCAACCAGAACGCAAAAGGGCACCCGCACGCGGCAGATGCCCTCTTCAAGGCCGTGGCGGAACGATCAGAGCCGCGTCCAGGTCTGCGACTTGCAGAGGATCATCAGCACGCAACCCTTCATCTTCAGCGAATTGCCGGATACGCTGCCGGAGCCGGAATAGGTCTTGTCATCCTTCGGATCGGTGATCTCGCCGGTATAATCGGAGCCGGATCCGGAAAGCTTGCCAATGCGCTTGCCGGCATATTTGCCGGTCTTCAAGGTCACGCAGAATGCGCCGCCGCAGGGCGCGATTTCGGCGGTTTCGCCGCTTGCGGTTTTCCAGTTGCCCTGGATGGGCTCGGCGGCAAAGGCCGTGCTGCTGGCAAAAAGCATGGCCGAGGCCACAAGAATAGTCCGGATCATCGACATCCTCCCAAGATGTTGCAATCGCTGTCCTGAAGACTCGCGGGTCTTTCGAATTCAAAGGTGCGGGCTTCCACGATCCCTGTCAAAGTGTTTCTCCTGAAATCCGCGCCTTCCCGGATGCTAGCTAACGCGCACGTAAAGGTAAACCGAAATTTGCATGCTTTATTGCGGCTGTTTCAAACCATCATTCTCGAAGCCAAGTTTTCGGATGGTTAGGGAAAGGTTGCGTCGCCCGCCTTAACAAATCCTTGAAAAAACGCGGAAATCCTTCAATTCCGGCACTTGTGATGTTTAATGCTTGGTGTCGTTTACGAAGCATTCGCATTTCGTTTGTCTCAAATTAATCATGCATTTTAAGCGAGCATTGAAAGAGGTTTGGCATAGTCACATCAACAAAGAGCGGGGCACACCCCGCCGGTTCGGACGATGAGACCCAAGCCCCGGAAGAGGGCGGATCACCAGAAGAGCATGCCCGGCAAGTGGCTGACATGACAGGGAAATGCGAAACCGAAACGTTCTACAGGGACAAATCCGATGGCACAGTTTGATGGAATGACCAGCGAAGCGGCCATGCATGGCGGCGAATTCAGGGCGGATGCCCTTTGTGAAATGGGTCTGAAATATGCAACCGGACGTGGTTGCTCGATCGACCTCGTGGCCGCGCACAAGTGGCTTAACATTGCAGCCATCAAGGGCTCCGACCGCGCCGCCGAGCTTCGCTCGGATGTGGCAGCGTCGATGAGCAAGATGGAACTCGCAGCCGCTCTCCGCGCTGCCCGCGAATGGATGACGATGCACTGAGCATCCGCGAATTTTGCCGGGCGGCAGAACGGGGCCGTCCGTGCAGACTGATCAACGAGACATGACAATAACCCCACTGGTGGTCCCGCGAGGCAAACATGCCCGCCGGAATCAGACAGGAAGGCGCGGCTGAGCCTCGCGCCGGGGGCTGTGGCGGGGGTTCTTTGGACGGGGCCAATGTCACCACATCACGAACCGCGACCGGCAGGAACAAGGCCGGCGCGGTTCTTTTTATGTCCGCGTTCCGCTGATCACAGCGTTTTCAGCACCTTCGGCAGCGCTTCGGCAAACAGATCGATGAAGGCATCGGGGCCGGTGCTGACCCGGATACAACGGTTGAGCGGGGCCACCCCCGGCATGCGGATAAAGACGCCATGCTGCATCAGGCCATCCACGATCGCGCGGGCACGGGTGCCGTCGCCGCCGGTATCGATCGCGACGAAATTGGTGGCAGAGGGCAGGGCGGAAAGTCCGTTTTCCGCAGCAATTGTCGTGATCCGCTCCCGGCTCGCGGCAATCCGTCCGATCACCTGCCTGAGGTAGGCCTGATCCTTCAGTGCAGCGAGTGCGGCCACGGTTGCAAGCCGGTTCATGCCGAAATGATGGCGGATCTTGTCGAAGGCGCTCGCGTTTTCCGGCGTCGAGATCGTATAGCCGACGCGCGCGCCGGCCAGGCCATAAGCCTTTGAAAAGGTGCGGGTGCGGATCACATTCGGCAGGTCAAGCAGCGCGGTGATCGCCGGGAGCGATGAGGCCGGGCCGGTTTCCGAATAGGCCTCGTCCAGCACCAGAAGCGATGTTTCCGGCAGACGTTTCGCAAAGGAAACAACGTCATCCGCCTCCCACCAGCTGCCCATCGGATTGTCGGGATTGGCGAGATAGACGAGCCGCGCCTTTTCCCGGATTGCCGTTTCCAGAAGGCCATCCAGATCCTCGCGATCCTTCACGTAAGGCGTGGTCACGAGACGTCCGCCGAAGCCCGCAACATGATAGTTGAAGGTGGGATATGCCCCGAGCGAGGTCACCACCGTTTCGCCTGCGCCGATCACCAGCCGCACGATCATCCCGAGAATGCCGTCAATGCCTTCCCCGATGCCGATATGGGCGGGCGAAATGCCGAGATGGGAGCCAAGCGCCTGTTTCAGCGCGAAATTTTCCGGATCATTATACTGCCAGATTTCGCCTGCATGCGCCTGCATCGCGGCAATCACGGATGGCGCAGGGCCAAAGCCGTTTTCATTCGCACCGATGCGGGCCAGCACCTTCGCATTGCGCTGCCGCTCGATGGCCTCCGGGCCGACAAAGGGTATGGTCGAGGGAAGGGCCTGCACCAGCGGGGTGAGATGGGAAAAGGCTGCCATTTGATCGTTCCGGTCACGCGTGTCTGACGGACAGTAACCGGATTCGCCCCCGGCGCAACAGGCGGTCAGTTGAGGAGTTTCACCGCGAAATAGCCGCCGAGCGCGGAGATCGAGGTCAAAACCGTTCCCCAGATGATATCCACAACGGTGACGATGGCAGGCCAGTCGCGCAGCGTAGCCTGGTTGGTGAAATCATAGGTGCCATAGGCGGCCGCACCGAAAAACGCACCGAGGAACAGGGCCTTGGCGAGCGACTGGCTTTCGACGCCGGGGATCACAGCCAGCACCACAACAGCAAGCGTGTAGAACAGGTAGAAGACGGCGGCGATGGCGAAATTCGGATTTTCCGCCATGAGATGGCCGATGCGGGGCACATAGAAACTCTTCGCCATGGTTGTGAGCCAGATGGCATCGAGAACCAGCAGGGCTGCAAAACTGCCGAGATAGGCGATGGCATAGAGTTTCATTTTGTCCCGTCTCCTTTGAATGGGCTGACGGGAAGATAGGGCGGCGAGCCGGACCGTAAAGGGGCAGATGATGCGATTGCAACCCGCTGCCCCTTGCCTTCAGGCGATGTCAGTGGGTCTCGAAGCTCAGTTTCAGCACGTGATGCAGGAATTCCGCATTGATCAGCATGTTGAACCCGATCGTGACCTTTTCCTCTTCGCGGCGCATCACCGTGCAGCCGATTTCGTCATCGATGCCGAGGATTTCCAGAAAGAAATTCTTCGGCATCTGCGCCGCGGGCGTGACTTCCAGCACCGCGCCGTAAAGCGAAATTGTGCGGATGATGCAACGGATATGGTTCGATGTGCTCAGGTGATGCCCAACGAAGATGATCTTGCCGGGGCGATCAACCTTGTAGCTTTCATACGCCTTTTCGGGCGATTCCGCTCTGTTGCTGGCATTGTCCAAAGTGTGCAGGGGCATTTTGGCCTCCCTTCCAATCGATACCCTGCTATTTATAGTGGGTAATAGCTTACATATGATTATTGCCGAAGTTAAAATGCCCTGCATTCCCCGAACGGGCCATCTGTGCCGTTTCAAAGCGGGAATGGGTGCCGGGCGCGCCATTGACAAGCGTGTTTGGCCACCCCATATGCAGCCCGGCTTGAGGCGCCTGCCGTCCGCGGACGAAAGTTCTTGGTGAAGTCCTCCGATCAACGATGTCATGATCTGCCAGATGGCACATGCCTCGCATCCGGCAATGCGGACCCCCAGAGCTTTTCAAGGCATGTCGTGAAAGGCATGACATGATGACGAACCATAATCAGACCCGGAGCGGCCAAACCACCGGCGCGCTTGCAAGCTTCAAGACCCAGGCAAAGCGCTTGCGCGATGCGATGGGCGAGCAGGGCAGCCCCGTGAGCCACAGCGCAGCCCTTGAACTCGTCGCCCGCCAGCATGGGCACCGGGACTGGAACACGCTCGTGGCGGCGTCCGCCCAAGAGGACAGGCCGCAGGGCCTTTCTTTCACCGTGGGAGCGACTGTGCGCGGACGCTATCTCAACCAGCCCTTCACCGGAAAGGTGCTGTCGCTCACCCAGATGCCGAGCGGCGGGCTCTACCGCGTGGTCATCCATTTCGACGAGCCGGTGGATGTGGTGACCTTCGACAGCTTCTCCGCCTTCCGCCGCCGCATCAACGCGGTCATCGGCCGCGACGGCATCTCCCCGCGCCAGACCTCCAACGGCCTGCCGCATCTGGTGATCGAGAGCTGACGGAAACAGCGACCGCGCCGGCCAACCGGCGCGGTTCAGGCGAGTTCCAGTTTCAGGGTTCTGCCCACTGCCTTTGCGGCCCGGTCCAGGGTTGCAAGCGTAACGGCATCATCATCCGGATCCAGCAGGCGCTCCAGCTCATCGGCGCTGGTCATCAGCCGTTCTGCCATTTCCCGGTAGCCTAGATTTTCACGAACCATGGTTTGCCGCAATTGCCAGGCAAGCACGCGCCGGATAGCAGACGCAGTGGCCAGCTGCAAAAGCCCTTCTTCTTCAAGGAAGGTATCGAAGTTTTCACCGGCTCTGCCAGGTTCAGCATCATCCATCATCTTCGAAGTCCTCTGGCACGTCGCAGGGCAAGGTCAATTTCCTGCTGTGGGGATTTCTGGCTTTTCTTGATAAAGCCATTGAGCAGCACCATGTCGCCATTGTGCACAACAAACAGAATTCGTGCAATCCGGCCGTCGGAGATGCCCACTCTCAGTTCCCAAAGGCCGGAAAAGCCGGTTATCGACCGGCATAGGGGCATGCCGACAGGCCAGCCGAATTCAGCAGTCTTGATTTCGAAACCGTTAACCCGCCGGTCTTCCGCTGAAAGCGAAAGCAGCCATTCCCGGACAGGAGCGTTCCCTAAATCCGTCTCAAAAAAGCGGGCCTTAATTCTCTTCATGAAGAGAGAATATAGAAATTACTAATTTAAGCAACCGCCAAATTTACTTCAGCAACCACTCGTGCTCCTTGGCATTGTGGAATTTCCAGGTGCGGACGGGGCCGGCCATGACGTTGAGGTAATAGAGATCATAGCCGTGAATGGTCGCGCAGGGGTGATAGCCCTTCGGCACCAGCGTCACGTCACCGTCTTCCACGGCCATGGCCTCGTCGAGTGAACGGTCATCGGTATAGACGCGCTGGAAGGCGAAGCCCTGCGGCGGGTTGAGGCGATGGTAGTAGGTTTCCTCGAGGAAGCTTTCCTCCGGCAGGTTGTCCTGATCGTGCTTGTGCGGCGGATAGGATGACGTGTTGCCAGCAGGCGTGATCACCTCGACCACCAGCAGCGATTGCGCCGGGCTTCCTTCCGGCAGGATATTGGTCACGTGGCGCACATTGTTGCCCTTGCCGCGCACTTCCTGACCAAGCTCCTCCTTGGGGATCACACGGGCCGGAAGCGAGCTGCCTTCACCGGGGGCGGAGCAGACGGCGAGCTCCACATCCGTTTCCGCCGTCACCGCCCAGCGGGAACCGGCGGGGATGTAGACGGAAGCGGGAAGGCCTTCGAAGGGTGACATCCGCTCGCCCAGAACGCCGAAATTCCGCGTGCCTGCGGTCACCTTGCCCTTGCCGGAGATGAAAACGAGGCAGACCTCGTTGGTCGCGGTTTCTTCCGCAGCGCTTTCGCCGGGTTTCAGCTTGTAGAGATCGAAACCCACATAGGTCCAGCCCGCCGATTGCGGCGTGACATGCACCACCCGGCCTGACGTGCCCTGCGGCTTGATGTGAAGTTTCGACATGGTTGGCCTCCCGCACTGTGTTTGTTGATTTGGCACTGGCAAAAAAGAGTTGCCCCTCATCCGGCTGCCGCCACCTTCTCCCCGTCTGGACGGGGAGAATGACGCAAGGGGTTACCGTTCTGCTCCCTTCTCCCCATCCCGATGGGGAGAAGGTCCCGGCAGGGGGATGAGGGGGATGACACCCGCGAAATCCCTTCTGCCGGTATTACCCTCTTACTTATCCAGTCCCGCTTCCCTGGCAAAGGCCTTCAGCGATTTCAGGCCGAGCGACTGGTATTCGAACGGGTTGCGCACGAGGCTGTCCTGTTCGGCCTCGATGACCAGCCAGCCGGAATAATTGTGCTCGGCTGCCACCTTCAGCACCGGCACGAAATCCACGCCGCCTTCCGGATCGCCCGGAACGGTGAAGACACCGCGACGCACGCCTTCGAGGAAGGAGAGCTTTTCTTCCTCCACCTGCTTGCGGATCGCCGGGCGCACGTTCTTGGCATGGATATGCCGCACACGGTGCATGTAATCCTTCGCCAGCCGCACCGGATCGGTGCCGCCGAACCAGGCATGGCCGGTATCGAGCAGAAGCTTGGTCGCGGGGCCCGTATGCTTCATCAGCAGGTCGATCTCCTCACCGGTCTGGACGATGGAGCCCATATGATGGTGATAGACGAGATCAACGCCCTGATCGGCGCAATATCGGGCAATCGCCTCGATATCGGCACCGAATTTCGCCCACTGGTCGGCGGGCAAGTTCGGCTTGTCCGCGAGCGCCTTGCTGTCATCGCCGTGAATGGCGTTGGAGGTTTCGCAGACGATGCAGACCTTGCAGCCATGCGCCTTAAGCAGATCGAGATGCGGCTGGATCGCCTTCTTCTCCTCCTCGACGGAATGGGTGAGCAGGTTGGTCGAATGCCAGCCGGACACGAAAACGAGCTTGTGGGCGGAGAGCACCTTGCGCAGCTCTTCCGCATCGGTCGGCATCTTGTGGCCCTTCTCGATGCCGTCGAAGCCGATCTTCTCGCAATCGGACAGGCAGTCTTCCAGCGAAAGATGCGCGCCGATCGAGCGGTCGTCATCATTGGTCCAGGCAATGGGGTTGGTTCCGTAACGGATCATGCGTTCAGTCCTTGGATGTTCAGCGCTGGTTCTTGCGCTTTTCAATGTAATTGGAATAGGCGGAATTCACTTCGGCGCGCGGCGAGACCTCCGGCACGGCCACATCCCACCAGTGGCCACCTTCCTTCGTGGTGACGAGCGGGTCCGTATCGATCACGAAAACCGAGGTCCGGTCATTGCCGCGCGAGGCCTTGATCGCCTGTTCCAGTTCCTCGATGGAGGAAACCTTCACGGCAATCGCGCCCATGCTTTCGGCATGCTTGCGGAAGTCGATATCCGGCATCATCTCGATGCGCGCATCCTTGAGCAGATTGTTGAAATTCGCGCCGCCGGTGCCCATCTGCAGGCGGTTGATGCAGCCATAGCCGCGATTGTCGAGCAGCACGATGTTGATCTTCAGGCCAAGCATCACCGAGGTCGAAAGCTCGGAATTCATCATCATGTAGGAGCCGTCGCCCACCATGACGGTGACGTCCTTGTCCGGGTTCGCCATCTTCACGCCCAGACCACCGGCCACTTCGTAGCCCATGCAGGAGAAGCCGTATTCCATGTGATAGCTGCCGGGCGCGGTGGCGGGCCAGAGCTTGTGCAGCTCGCCCGGAAGACCGCCTGCCGCGCAGACCAGCACGGAATTTTCGCCGCCAAGCGTGCGGGCGACCGCGCCGATCACATCGGCATCGGAAGGCAGATCGTTGCGGCTTGGCGAAAGGGCGCGGGCCGCGGCCTCGTCCCATGTCGCCTTTTCGGC
The DNA here is from genome assembly GCA_945952315.1 of uncultured Rhizobium sp. Classification (GTDB taxonomy): domain Bacteria; phylum Pseudomonadota; class Alphaproteobacteria; order Rhizobiales; family Rhizobiaceae; genus Gellertiella. Next base: position 89,417 of record CAMFIE010000010.1, read on the forward strand.
TTTTGCCCGGTCCACATGCGCTTTCGGTGCCTTCCAGCCATCAAGGCCGCAGGCAAGCTCCTTGAGACCTTCCCGGGCATCGGCGACAAGCGTGAGGGCCGCATGCTTGGCGGCATCGAAGGCAACGGTGTTCAGCCCGATGATCTTCAGGTTGTCATTCTTGAACAGGGCCCAGGAGCCGGTGGTGAAGTCCTGCATTCGTGTGCCGATCGCAAGCACCAGATCCGCCTGTTCGGCAATGGCATTGGCCGCAGAGGTGCCCGTCACACCGACCGAGCCGAGCGCCAGCGGATGGGCATCCGGCAGCGCCGACTTGCCCGCCTGCGTGAAGACCACCGGCACATCATGGGTTTCGACGAACTGCTTCAGCACGTCGCTTGCCCCGGAATAGAGCACGCCGCCGCCGGCAATGATCACCGGCTGCTTTGCGGCGCGGATCGCGGCAATCGCGTCCGAGAGCTCGTCTGCATCCGGGCGGGGGCGGCGCAGCGTCCAGATCTTCTCGGCAAAGAAGCTTTCCGGATAGTCGAAGGCTTCGGCCTGCGTATCCTGGCAGAGCGACAGCGTCACCGGGCCGCAATCGACCGGATCGGTCAGCACCTGCATGGCCCGCTTCAGCGCGGACATGATCTGTTCGGGCCGGGTGATACGGTCGAAATAGCGGGAGACGGCGCGGAAGGCATCATTGGCCGAAACCGTGCCATCGCCGAAATCCTCCACCTGCTGCAGCACGGGATCGGGGGCGCGATTGGCAAAGACATCGCCGGGCAGGAACAGAACCGGCAGGCGGTTCACATGCGCAACCCCGGCCGCCGTCACCATGTTCAGGGCACCGGGGCCGATGGAGGTGGTGCAGGCCATGAAACGGCTGCGGAACAGCGATTTCGTGTAGGCAATCGCCGCATGGGCCATGCCCTGCTCGTTATGGGCGCGGAAGGTCGGAAGCTCGTCGCGCACCTGATAGAGCGCCTCGCCGATGCCGGCGACGTTGCCATGGCCGAAAATCGCCCAGACGCCGCCGAAGATCGGCACGGTCTTGCCGTCGACCACGGTCTTCTGGTTCTTCATGAAGTGGACCAGGGCCTGAGCCATGGTGAGGCGGATTGTCTTGCCCATCGGGCACCTCCAGATATCGGTCAGATCAGGTTCAAAGGCCGCGGGTTTTCAGCCAGGCGCTGGTGAGTTCCTCGAAGCGCGTTGCCATGTCGGCAATCGCCTCCTCGTCGCTCATCGCGCCGCCAAGCCACAGGCGGGCGGAATGGGCAAAGATCGTGCGGCCAACGGCGAAACCCTTCACCATCGGGCTGGCAAGCGTGGCGCGGAACGCCTTTTCCAGCTCGGCAGCCGGGGCTTCCAGACCAAGCAGCACGATGCCACGGCAATAGGGATCATTTGCCTCGATCACGGCCTCGATATGCTTCCAGGCGGCAGGCGAGGCCTGTGGCTCGAGCTTCCACCAGTCCGGCTTGATGCCCAGCGCGTAAAGCTCGGCAAGGGCGGTGGAAATCGTCGTATCGGAAAGCGGGCCATTCTTTCCGGCGATGATTTCGATCAGCAGCTCGCGGCCCACCTTGCGGGCGGCCTCGAACAGCGAGCGCAGCTTTTCCTGCTGCTCCTTCTTCAGTTCCGCCGGGTCATCCGGATGGTAGAAGCAGAGCGCCTTGATGCAATGGTCAACTGGCCATTCCACAAGCTGCGAGCCCATATCCTGACTGAATTCATAGCGTAGCGGGCGCGAACCCGGCAGCTCGACCGGGCGGCCGATCCAGGTGAAATCCTTCTTGGCGGCATCGAAGAAGGCCTCGCGGCCAAAGCGCTCGTCGATCAGCATGCCATAGCCTTCCCGGCCAGCCGCAACGCGGGCGGCAGCGGCAACCGCAAGCCGCTTGAAATCGTTGATCTTCTTGTGCGGCACCTTCAGTTCGTCCGCGACGGCGACCAGCTGCGAGCGGTGATCGATGGCAAGTGCCATGAGAAGTGGAATTTCCTTGCGGCGGGTGGTCGTCCAATGGATGTGGTTGATCTCCTCATCCTTGCGCAGCGCATGTTCCTTGCTGCCCTTGGTCAGGAAGAATTCTAGCTCCTCCTTCGTCGGAATTTCCGGCGAGCAGAGAAGGCGCGACACGGCAAAGGCACCGCAGGCATTGGCGCGGGTCGCCGCATCCTTCCACGCGCGGCCATTTAGCCAGCCCGAAAGCAGGCCGGACATGAAACTGTCACCGGCGCCGAGAACATTATAGACCTCGATCGGGAAGCCCTTGCCAACGATGCCGTCTTCGAGATTGTCGGTGATTTCCCCTTCATAGACGATGCAGCCCATCGGACCGCGCTTCAGCACGATCGTGGCATCGGACAGCGAGCGGATGGTCTTCAGCGCCGACAGCAGGTCGCTTTCTCCGGATGCGATCAGCACTTCTTCTTCCGTTCCGACGATCAGGTCGCACTGGGGAAGAACGGTTTTCAGATGTGCGGAAACCTTGTCGGAAGCGATATAGCGTTCCTCGCCCGCGCGGTGGCCGGCAAGGCCCCAGAGGTTCGGTCGGTAGTCGATATCGAAGATCACCTTGCCGCCGTTTTCCCGGGCGATGCGGATGGCCTTGCGCTGCGCTGCATCCGGGCCGGGCTTGGAGAAATGCGTGCCCGAAACCAGAACCGACTTCGAGGACTTGATGAAATCCTCGTCGATATCATCCTCGCACAGTGCCATGTCGGCGCAGTTTTCCCGGTAGAAGATCAGCGGGAAGGTCTTGTCGTTTTCGACGGAGAGGATGACGAGGGCCGAAAGCCGCTCGGGATCCACCACGATGCCGCCGGTGTTGACGCCTTCCCGTTCCATCTGCTCGCGGATGAAATTGCCCATCTGTTCGTCACCCACGCGGGTGATGATCGCCGATTTGAGGCCGAGGCGGGCCGTGCCGATGGCGATATTGGCCGGGCAGCCGCCGACCGACTTCGCGAAAGAGGCGATATCCTCCAGCCGCGAGCCGGTCTGCTGGCCATAGAGATCGACCGACGAGCGCCCGATGGTGATCACGTCAAGCGTGGCATTTTCCTTGAAACTGGTCTTCGGCATCGACACGCGCCCCTTCCGTCAATCCATTGCAGCGGGCAGGCATCCGGGCCGCCCCATTTTGCGGTGATGAAACATGTATTCCGAAAATTTGTCAATTCGGAACGTTCATTCTATTTCCGTTTTCTGCATTCCAGATCATTTTTTCTTGCGTCGCCGCTCGGCAATCGCCACCGGCAGGGCCATCGCCAGCGCCATGGACGCGGTGATCGACCGGAAACCTGCGAAATCCGCTTCCGAGATTTCGAACCAGCAACGGGCCGAGCGGGCGAGCGGCGAAAAGGGCGAATCGGTGATTGCGACCACGGGTACGCCCCGGTCATGGATCGCCTGTGACAAAGCCACCGTTTCCGACGCATAGGGCGCAAAACTGATGGCAAGCGCTGCATCTTTCTTCGTCGCGAATTCCACCATTTCCGGATCAACGCCATTCGGGCTCGAGACGATCTGATGACGGATTTTCAGCTTGGAAAAGGCATAGCTTATCTGCGCTGCGACCGGATAGGTGCGCCGCCGGGCAATCACATAGATGGTTTCGGCATTGGCGAGACAATCCACGGCCTGATCGAAAGTCTCGACCGGCAGGTTCTGCGCAAGCCGGGTCAATGACTGGATGGCCGCGCCGATAAAGCCGGAAAGGGCGGCAAGGTCCGCTTCGGAACCGGCTGCGGCCTCCAGTGTCTGCAGCCGCTCCTCATAGGTGGAATTGCGCTCGCGCAGGCGTTCGCGAAACACGGCCTGCAATTCGGAAAAGCCGCTGTAGCCAAGGTGGTGGGCCAGACGCACGAGCGTCGAAGGCTGAACTTCGGAGGCGCTGGCAATGCTTGCGGCCGTGCCAAAGGCAATGTCGTCCGGATTGGCAAGGGCAAAGGCTGCAACCTGCGCCAGACGCTTTGGCATCTGGTCCTTCCGCTCGATGATGGCAGCCCGCAAACTGTCGAAATCGGGTGGTGCGATCTGTTTTGCCGGTTCCACATTTCTCTCCGGGCGCATGAAAATTCCATGGGCGAAACAAATATTCCAGTCCGGGATGATTTACCAGCAACCCGACCGGGAAGGCACAAGAAAGGTGTGACCAAAGCCCGCGGCATCCCTCTCGGGTCTTTCCCTTCCCGGTGCAAATCAGACATGGGTGGGCAACAGCCGGATCGAACGTGATGATACACCCTCAGCCCTTGCCCCATGGCCGCCAGTTACGGCGCGGATCCTTCCGTATGCCGATCCATGGCCTGTGGCTTGGTCTTGCCTTGCATCTTGGCCTGGCGACAGCGCAAGGCGCTGCCGGGACGGCAGGCACCGAAACCGCATCGCCCTCGGCCGAGGCCGAATGCTACCGGCTGGCGGGCGAGCCTTTCGCGCCGCCTGCCTTCAAGGGCGTGGCGCTGGATGACATCGAACCGGATGCGGCGATCAAGGCCTGCGAAAGCGCGCGCGGCATCAATGCGAAAGACGCAATGCTCGCCGATCTGATGGGCCGGGCCTATCAGGCCCGCGGCGATTTCGTGAATGCCCGCCGGTTCTTCGAAGAAGCAAGCCGTGCCGGCAATGCCTATGGCTCTGCCAATCTGGCCTGGTTCCTGATTGAAGGGGCGGGGGGTGACGCTGATCCGGACAAGGGGCTTTCGATGCTGAAGGCCGTGGCGCGGGAAGGCAATGTCCTTGCCCAGTACACGCTCGGCAGTGCCTATCGCGAAGGCCGCGCTGGCCTTGAAGTCAATGTGGCGGAAGCGGTTTCCTGGTTGCAGAAGGCGGCCGATCAGGGTCATGCGGTGGCGCTCTATGATCTCGCGATCCTTTACCGCGAGGGTGATGGCGTGAAGGCCGATCCCGCCCGCTCGCTCGAGCTCCTGGAAAAGGCGGCAGGCCTTGGGGATGTCGATTCCATGGCCGCCCTTGGCTATGCGCATGAGCAGGGGCTCGGCACCGCCGTGGATTTCGGGGCCGCCCGCACCTGGTATCAGAAGGCCGCCGATGGCAACCAGATCGATGCCATGACCAATCTCGGCAGGCTCTACGAGGCTGGAGAAGGAGTGGCGCAGGACTATGGCCGTGCCTTTGCGCTCTATCAGGCCGCAGCCGCAGGCGGCAGTCCGATTGCGATGGCCAATCTCGCCAATCTCTATGAATTCGGCATGGGCACGGACCCGAGCCCCAAGGATGCCGCCTACTGGCTCGCCCGATCCATCATGGCCGGGAACATGGATGCGCTTGGTGGTCTGGTGGAGGCGCCCGAGGAATATTCACCCGACGTGCTCCAGCAATTGCAGACCTTTCTCGTCGCGCGCGGTCTATATGCCGGTCCGGTCGACGGGGTCATGAGCGAGCCGATGGCGGCAGCACTCCGCAAGCTGCCGGGCGAACAGCCCTGACGGGCGGTTGACGATTTATACCCCCGCGGAATAGATGTTCCATCAACTTCGTCGGGAGGCGGCGAATGATCAGGGAGACGAACGTGACGGGAAGACTGGTTATCGTGGGTGCGGGGCAGGCCGCCTTTGCCATGGCATCGAAGCTGAGAGCGCTGAAGGACGAGCGCCCGATCACCATTCTCGGCGATGAGCCGGTGCATCCCTACCAGCGCCCGCCGCTTTCCAAGACCTATCTGCTCGGCGAGATGAGTTTCGACCGACTGCTCTATCGTCCTGAAAACTGGTATGGCGAAAATCAGGTGGAAATCCGACTGGGTGTGAAGGTGGAAGCGATTGATCGCGCTTCGAAATCCGTTCTTCTCGCGGGCGGTGAAACGATCGTATACGAGACGCTGGCGCTGACCACGGGCGCAACTCCGCGTCGTCTTCCCGCTGCCGTCGGTGGTGATCTCGGCGGCATTTTCACCATGCGCAGCAAGGATGATGCCGACCGGCTTGCAGGCGAGATGAAGCCGGGCCGCAGGCTTCTGGTGCTGGGCGGCGGCTATATCGGCCTTGAGGCCGCAGCTGTTGCCCGCAAGCTTGGTCTGGAGGTGACGCTTGTCGAAATGGCACCGCGCATTCTCCAGCGCGTGGCCTCGCCCGAAACCTCCCGCATCATGCGCGAAATCCACGAGGCCCATGGCGTCGTGATCCGCGAATCGACCGGGCTTACCCGTCTCATCGGCACGAACGGGCATGTATCCGGGGCCGAACTTTCCGATGGCTCGACCATCCATGTCGATATCGTGATTGCCGGGATCGGCGTGACGGCGAATGACCAGCTTGCCGCCGCCGCCGGACTTCAATGCGCCAACGGCATTCAGGTGGATGAATTCGCCCGCACCGCGGATCCCTCGATCTATGCCGCGGGCGATTGCACGGTTCTGCCCTGGAAGGGAAACCGCATCCGTCTGGAATCGGTGCAGAATGCGGTGGATCAGGCTGATGCGGCCGCCGCCCACATGGCAGGCGGCACCGAGCCCTATGAGGCAAAGCCCTGGTTCTGGTCCGACCAGTATGACGTGAAGTTCCAGATCGCCGGCTTCAATCTCGGCTATGATGAAACCGTGCTGCGCCCCGGGCTGACCGAGGGAAGCTGCTCCGTCTGGTATTACCGCGAAGGCCAGTTCATCGCGGTCGATGCGATCAATGATGCGCGCGCCTATGTGACCGGAAAGCGCATGCTCGAACTCGGTATCAATCCCGACAAGTCCGTGATCACCGATCCCGGTTCCGACCTGAAGGCGCTTTTGAAGAAGTAACGAATTCTGGCAGAAAACCGGTCGATTTTCCGCCGGTTTTATAAAGATGCGCGGCAATTTGTCCCCAATGCCGCGCAAAATGAACCAGTCTGCGTCGTTTCCTGAGCCGATGGCACCGCTAACGCCTGTTAGCCTTTCGTCTAAAGTGGCATCATGGAGGAGGTTCCGGTCAAAGCCGGGATCATGGTGCCGCAAGACGGTCAAACGGGGGAGGGCGCATGGCCACGCGATCAGGGAACAGCATTCCCCAGGAAGTGCTTGTGGCCGACCGCAATCCGCTGGTCGTATCGGCGCTGCGCGAACTCTTCGACCGGCATGGCGACTATGCCGTTTACGGTCATGCCCGCTCCTCGACCGAGCTTTATGATGCGCTGGTGGAAAGACTGCCGGATTTCCTGCTGCTCGGCTGGAATCTGGGCGATATCGAAGCGCCGGAAGCCATTGCCGAAATCGCCCGCATGGGTCTTGCACCCCGGATCGTGATCTTTGCCGACCAGAACAATCCGATCGTGGTTTCGGAAGCCGTGCGTCTCGGCGTTCACGGGCTCTGCTATCAGTTCGAGGACCCGTCGATCCTGTTCACAACGTTTGAGGCGGTGTCGCGCGGGCGGATCTGCATTCCTTATGCGGCGCTGAACAAGGTGGTCGACACGCCGATTTCCAGGCTCACCCAGCGCGAGCGCGAGCTGCTCGGCATGCTGGGCGACGGCTGGACCAACACGCAGATTGCTACGCGCACGGGCATTTCGGAAAATACGGTGAAATATCACCTGAAGAATCTCTACGACAAGCTCGAGGTTCGAAACCGCGCGATGGCCGTCTCGCTTTACGCGACCGAGCAACGGCGGCGGGGCTAGGATCAAAAGGCCTTCGGAAGGCCAGCCTGCTTCAGGGTTTCATTTGCCGTATGCCGTGATTTAACGCCAGCGTCGACAGTGAAATGGCGTTTCGTAATTGGGCTATACCAGATTTCATGGTCACCTTTTCCCGGCCGCACGAATTGGCATCCGGCAGCGAGCAGCAACTGTTTCAGTTCGCGCAGGTAACCACCCATGGTCAGGCACCGGGGTTTGCAACACGCGTGAGCGTTTCGGCCATGATGTAAACAGGCACTTCGGCCAATCCGGAAAAGCCTCCGTTCAGCTCCAGAAGATCGGATATTGCGTCCGTAACCTTCTGCTCGAGCAGTTCCATCGTTTCGGCTTCAACCGCAAGTCCATCGATATCATGGCTGGTCGCGACCCAGAGGCCCGCCTCTGCATCGTAGAATGCACGAACGATGATCGAAACCTTGTCCAGCACGGTGATCACTCCGACTTGGCGTAGCGCTAGGTTTTTATCATGCCGTCCGGGCATGGCTTTGGCAATATCGCGCTTTTCCGCCCCCATCCCACCCGTTTCCGCCATGCCTTGCCCCGAAGGGTAGGGCGGCACCTACCCGGTCCGGTTCCCGAAAGAGATTTTTAACTCATCCCTCAGGGTGTTGCGGGCCGGGGCCTGGCGGGGAAAATCCGTCTCGAAAGTCGCATCATCACGATGCCAGACGGCAGGGAGGAAACCATGGCAGGCCAGTCACATCTCTTCATTCCGGGTCCTACGAACATTCCCGATGAGGTTCGCCGGGCGATGAACCTGCCCATGGAGGATATGCGCGCCTGGTCGTTTCCGCAGCTGACGCTGCCGATCTTCGAGGACCTGAAGAAGGTGTTCAAGAACGAGAACGGCCGCGTTTTCATCTTCCCGTCTTCCGGCACCGGTGCCTGGGAATCGGCGATGACAAACGTGCTCTCGCCGGGAGACCGGGTGCTGATGTCCCGCTTCGGCCAGTTCTCGCATCTGTGGGTGGATATGGCCGAGCGGCTCGGCTTCGACGTCGATGTGACCGATTGCGAATGGGGCACAGGCGTGCCGGTCGAGATTTACGCGGAAAAGCTGATGGCAGACCGCGAGCATCGCATCAAGGCCGTGTTCGTGACCCAGAACGAGACCGCGACCGGGGTGACCTCGGATGTCGCCGCCGTTCGCCGGGCGCTGGATGCCGCCCGCCACCCGGCACTGCTCTTCGTCGATGGTGTCTCCTCGATCGGCTCGATCGATTTCCGGCAGGACGAATGGGGTGTGGATTGCGCCGTTTCCGGTTCGCAGAAAGGTTTCATGCTGCCAGCGGGCCTCGGCTTCCTGTCCGTTTCGAAAAAGGCGCTCGATGCGGCAAAGACCGCGAAGCACATGCGCTGCTACTTCTCCTTCGAGGACATGATCCGCACCAATGACACCGGGTATTTCCCCTATACGCCGCCGACGCAGCTGTTGCGTGGTCTGCGCACCGCGCTGGACCTGATCGCCGAAGAAGGGCTCGAGAACATCTTTGCCCGCCATCATCGCCTGGCCGAAGGTGTGCGCCGCGCGGTTTCCGCCTGGGGGCTGAAGCTTTGCGCCAAGGAGCCGAAGTGGCATTCCGACACCGTCTCCGCCATCGTTCTGCCGGAAGGCGTGGATGGTGCGCAGGTCGTGCGCCACGGGCTGGTTCAGTACAACACTGCCTTCGGCGCCGGTCTTGCGAAGGTCGCGGGCAAGGTATTCCGCATCGGCCATCTCGGCTCGCTGAACGAGGTGATGGTCTGCTCCGCCCTTTCGGCGGCGGAAATGACCATGATGGATTGCGGCGTGAAGCTGAAACCGGGCTCCGGTGTCGGCGCGGCGGTGGACTGGTTCCGCAACCGTGAAAATCTGGCCAAGGCCGCCTGAGGAGAACGTCGATGAGCCATACCATTCACCATCTGCGCAAGCTGCGCGTCCAGCGTTCGGAACTTGCAGTTCCGGGCTCGAATGTGGACATGATCCGCAAGGCCGCAGACAGCGCTGCCGACTACATCTTCCTCGATATCGAGGATGCGGTTGCTCCCCCGGACAAGGAGCGCGCCCGCAAGAACATCATCGAAGCGCTGAACGGCATCGACTTCCGCGCCCGCGGCAAGACCATTTCCGTGCGCATCAACGGGCTCGACACCCACTACATGTACCGCGACGTGGTGGATGTGATGGAACAGGCGGGCGACCGCCTGGACACGATCCTGGTGCCGAAAGTCGGCGTGCCGTCCGATCTCTACATGGTCGATGCCATGTGCAACCAGATCGAGATGGCGAAGGGCTACAAGAACCGCGTCGGCCTTGAGGCGCTGATCGAAACCGCGCTCGGCATGGCCAATGTGGAGGCGATTGCCGCCTATCCGCATCGCCTCGAGGCCATGCATTTCGGCGTGGCCGACTATGCCGCCTTCAACAAGGCACGCACGGTGAATATCGGCGGTCTCAACCCCGACTATCCGGGCGACCAGTGGCATTTCGCCCTGTCGCGGATGACGGTTGCCTGCCGTGCCTACGGGCTTCGCCCGATCGATGGTCCGTTCGGCGATTTCTCCGATCCGGAAGGCTACAAGGCGGCTGCCCGCCGGGCGGCAGCGCTTGGCATCGAAGGCAAGTGGGCGATCCATCCCTCGCAGATCGCGCTCGCAAACGAGGTGTTCTCGCCGCTCGAGGCTGAAGTCAACAAGGCGGAGCGCATCATCGCCGCGCTGAAGGAGGCCGAGGCGCAGGGCAAGGGGGCAGCCTCGCTGGACGGCAAGATGATCGATGCCGCATCCGAGCGCATGGCGAAGAACGTGATTGCCACATCCGATGCGATCCGCGCCGCCGCGCAGGCCATTGCCGCAGAATAACCGGGAGGAACAGATGGACATTCATGAATATCAGGCCAAGGAAATCCTTGCCCGCTACAATGTGGAAATTCCCCGTGGCGGGCTGGCCTACAGCCCGGAACAGGCAGCCTATCGCGCCAGCGAAATCGGCGGCAACAAATGGGTGGTGAAGGCACAGATCCATTCCGGCGCGCGTGGCAAGGCAGGCGGCATCCGCCTCTGCGCCAATGACACGGAAATCTCCGATGCCGCCGAATTCATGCTTGGCCGCAAGCTGGTGACACACCAGACCGGCCCGCGCGGCAAGCTGGTTTCGCGCCTCTATGTGGAAGAGGCGATGGATATCGCCCGCGAGATCTATCTCGGCTTCGTGCTGGACCGCAAGGAAGAGCGGGTGATGATCGTCGCCTCCGGTTCCGGCGGCATGGAGATCGAGGAAATCGCCGAGCGCGAGCCCGACAGCATCATTCGCGCGGTGGTCGATCCGGGTGCGGGCATGATGGATTTCCAGGCCCGCGAGATCGCCTTCGGCCTCGGTCTCGACAATGCGCTGATCGGCAAGGCGGTGCAGACGCTGCTCGGCTGCTACCGCGCCTTCCGCGAACTCGATGCCTCGATGCTGGAAATCAATCCGCTGGTGGTGACCCGCGACGGCCGCCTTCTGGCGCTCGATGCCAAGATGTCCTTCGATGACAATGCGCTGTTCCGCCGTCCGCAGATTTCCGAAATGCGCGACAAGAGCCAGGAAGACCCGCGCGAAACCTTCGCGTCTGACCGTGGTCTTTCCTATGTGGGTCTCGATGGCCGCATCGGCTGCATCATCAATGGCGCGGGCCTTGCCATGGCGACGATGGACATGATCAAGATCGCGGGCGGCGAGCCGGCGAACTTCCTCGATATCGGCGGCGGTGCCTCGCCGGAGCGCGTGGCGAAGAGCTTCCGCGCCGTGCTGGCCGACAAGAATGTCGAGACGATCCTCGTCAATATCTTCGCAGGCATCAACCGCTGCGACTGGGTAGCCGAAGGCGTGATCAAGGCGATCCGCGAAGTGGGCGTGCCGGTGCCGCTCGTCGTGCGCCTTGCGGGTACCAATGTGGAAGAAGGCAAGCGCATCCTTGCGGAATCCGGCGAGAATGTCGTGGTTGCCGATACGCTGGCCGAGGCCGCCGACAAGGCGGTTTCGATCTGGAAATCCGTTACCAAGACCGCTGCCTGAGGAGGAAAGCCATGACCATTCTGCTGAACAGCTCCAACCGTGTGATCGTGCAGGGTTTCACCGGCAAGATCGGCTCCTTCCATGCGGAAGACATGAAGAAATATGGCACCAATGTCGTGGGTGGCGTTACCCCCGGCAAGGGCGGCCAGACCCATCTCGGCCTGCCGGTGTTCAACACCGTCAAGGGCGCGGTGCAGGAAACCGGCGCCGATACGTCAATCGTCTTCGTGCCGCCACCCTTTGCCGCCGACTCGATCATGGAAGCGGCCGATGCCGGCATCAAGCTTTGCGTCTGCATCACCGACGGCATTCCGAGCCAGGACATGATCCGCGTGAAGCGCTACATGCGCCGCTACCGTTTCGAGGACCGCATGCGGCTGATCGGGCCGAACTGCGCCGGCATGATCACGCCCGGTCAGGCGATGCTCGGGATCATGCCCGGCCATATCTATCTGCCCGGCCGCATCGGCATTGTCGGTCGCTCCGGCACGCTCGGCTATGAGGCCGCGAGCCAGATGAAGGCGCTCGGCATCGGCGTTTCCACCTCCGTCGGTATTGGCGGCGATCCGATCAACGGCTCGTCCTTCAAGGACATGCTGGAACTCTTCGATGCCGACCCGAACACCGATGCGGTTGTGATGATCGGCGAAATCGGCGGTCCGCAGGAAGCCGAGGCCGCACTCTGGGCCGAAAAGCACATGAAGAAGCCGCTGATCGCCTATATCGCCGGTCTTTCTGCTCCGAAGGGCCGCAAGATGGGCCATGCCGGTGCCATCATTTCCGCCTTCGGGGAATCGGCGCAGGAAAAGGTCGAGATCCTCAAGAATGCGGGCGTGCATATCGTGCCCACCCCGTCTTCCTTCGGCGAGACGGTGGCAAGCGTGCTGAACAAGCAGGCAAAGGCTGCCTGATCGACGAACCCATAGCAAACGTGAAGGCGGATGGAGCGCGGCTTCCTCCGCCTTCGCCGCTTTCCAGCCCTCGCGGGCCGCTTGTTGACCGGCTTGTGCAAGCGAGGATGCGGCACTATGCAGGGATCAGATTTCGTCCCGATTTGCCAGGCGCCATTCATGACCCAGACTGCCGATCCCGTGATTTTAGCCCTTCGCGCCGATGCGAAAGCCTTTTTCGCCGCTGCCGTAAAGGCAGCTGATCCGGCAGGCGCGGTGGAAAAGGCCCTGCTTGCCCGCAAGGCAGAGATCGATGCGGCGAGCCGCATCGTGCTCGTGGCCTTCGGCAAGGCCGCCGCGCCCATGATCCGCGCCGCCTTGCCCCTGCTTTCCGGCAAGATCAAACAGGCGGTGATGGTCACCAATTACGAGAATGCAGCCGAGATCGAGGGCGTCGAAGTCTTCGCTGCCGGACATCCGATCCCCGACGAAAACGGCGTGCGCGGCGCCCTTTCGGTGGAAAAGGCCGTTGCCTCGGTGGAAGAGGGCGAACTCGCCATCGTTCTGGTTTCCGGCGGTGGTTCGGCCCTTCTGTGCGCGCCTGCCGAGGGCATTTCCCTGGCCGACAAGATGGCGCTCAACACGGCGCTGATCCGCTCGGGCGCCGACATCACCGAAATCAACACCGTGCGCAGCATGGTTTCGCGGCTGAAGGGCGGGCGGCTAGCGCGGCTTGCCAAACGCGGCAAACTGGTCGCGCTGGTTCTTTCCGATGTGCCGGGCGATGATCTGACCATCATCGCCTCAGGCCCGACGGTGCCGAGCAAGGCAACCGCCGCGCGGGCGAATGCCATTCTTTCGAAATATGGCCTGGCCGACACGTTGCCCGCATCCATTGCCCGTCATCTCCGGGAAATCGCACCCTCCGAACACCTTGCGGCGGAGATCCCGCATGCACAATCCGTCATCATCGGTTCCAACCGGTTGAGCCTTGAGGCGGCGGAAGAGGCGGCCCGCGCGGCAGGGTATCAGACGCTGCCCGGTTACAGCTGGCTGGAAGGCGAAGTGGGCGAAGCCGCCCGCGATCTGCATGCCAAGGCCGAAGCGGTGACGGCTGGCGGCAAGGTGGCCATCGTTTCCGGTGGTGAACCGGTGGTGAAACTCACCGGCACCGGCAAGGGCGGCCGCAACCAGGAACTGGCGCTGCGCTTTGCTGTAGCGGATGCGGAGCGCCCGCTGACCCGCGCCTGGACCTTCTTGAGCGGGGGCACCGATGGCCGTGACGGACCAACCGAGGCGGCAGGCGCAGTGGTGGATCGTGCCACGCTTTCTCGCATGCAAAAGGCCGGCATCGACGTGTCTGCCCGGCTGGCTGACAATGATTCCAACCCGGCGCTCGATGCATCCGGTGATCTGCTGATGACGGGCGGTACAGGCACAAATGTCGCCGATATACAAATAATACTTCTGAAGTAAAACCGGTTTTAGATAGTATAGCGACATGCTGACGCAGCGCCTCAGCATAGAGCGCTTTACGCTTGTTTCCATAAGGTCAATCCTATCCGGGCATTATGCCCTGTGCAGCCCATGTGTGGTTGCGATGACAGCACCGTTATGACCTATTGTTGATCGAAAAGCGCTTGTTGAATTAATTTACATTTAACGTCATGATGATACACCGGATTGTGCCAGTGAAATGAAGATCACGGCCAAGATATACTTGAAAATAGTAGTAAATGTTGCGCTTTAAGCGCCGGGAAAGGTGTCATGTCAGATAAACCGGCAACCACGCATTCGCAGGCCATTGAAAGGGCGATGGGCGCCATCAAGCGATCCGCCCTCAGCGTTTTCATCTTTTCCGGCATTATCAATATTCTCTATCTCACCGGCTCTCTGTTCATGCTGCAGGTCTATGACCGCGTGCTCAGCAGTCGCTCCATCCCGACCCTCGTGGTTCTGGCGATGATCACGGCCGCACTTTACATGTTTCAGGGCGCGCTGGATGGCATTCGCCAGCGGGTTGTCGCGCGGCTCGGCCTGCGCTTCGACAAGGAGCTCATGCCGCTTGCCTTTGACGGACTTCGGCTTCTCACGCTGTTCGGACGCAATCCGGCGGATGCCCAGTCGCCGATGCGGGATCTGGATACGCTGCGCGGCTTCGTCGGCTCCTCCGCGCTGATTTCGCTGTTCGATCTGCCGTGGATTCCGGTCTACATGCTGTTCGTCTTCGCGCTGCATCCGCTGCTCGGCTTCATCACCATTGGCGGCGCACTCTTCCTGATTGCGCTCACCGCCATCACCGAATGGCGCAGCCGCAAGCCGTCCAAGACCGTGATGGAACTCGTCGGTCGTCGCCAGTCGATGGCGGAATCGGCGCGGCGCAATGCCGAAAGCATGCAGGCCATGGGCTTCGCACCAAACTTCTACAATCAGTTCAATGAGGTGAACGAGCGCTATCTCGATGCGCAGCGTTCGCTGACCGATACATCCTCCACGCTTGCCGCCATCGGCAAGGTGGCACGCATGGTGCTGCAATCGGCAACCCTCGGTGTCGCAGCCTATCTGACCATTCAGGGCGAGCTCAGCGCCGGGTCGATCATCGCCGCCAACATCGTTTCGGGCCGCGCGCTTGCGCCCATCGATCTGGTCATCGGGCAGTGGAAATATTTCATGTCGGCCCGCCAGGCCCGCACCCGTCTGATGGAAATCGTGACCCGTCTGCCGAAGAAGGGCAAGACCGTGCTTCTGCCTCCGCCGGCAAAGGAACTGCGCGTCGAGAATGTGACGGTCGCAACGCCTGCGGGCGAGCGCATGATCGTGGCCGGCATTTCCTTCCAGTTGCTGGCTGGCGATGCACTCGCCATCATCGGCCCGAGCGGGGCCGGAAAATCCACGCTTGCCCGCGCCATTGTGGGGGCCGCCCGCACCGTACGCGGTGCCGTTCGGCTGGATGGCGCACCGCTCGAGCAGTGGGAGGACCACGAGCTCGGCCGTCATATCGGCTATCTGCCGCAGGATACGGAACTGTTCGAAGGCACGATTGCCGAAAACATTGCCCGCTTTGACACAGAAGCCACGCCGGAGATGATCATTGCCGCGGGCAAGGCCTCGGGCGCCCATGACATGATCCTTCGGCTTGCGGATGGCTACAACACGCGAATCGGTGAAACCGGCGTGATGCTCTCCGGCGGCCAGCGTCAGCGGATCGGTCTGGCCCGCGCGCTCTATCGGGATCCCTTCCTGATCGTGCTGGATGAACCGGCCTCCAATCTGGACGGGGAGGGGGATCTTGCCCTGATGCGTGCCATAACGAGCGTTCGCGAACGCAAGGGAATTGTGATCATGATTGCCCATCGCCCGAGCGCGCTTTCGGTCGTCAATCTGGTGGCGGTCATTCAGGATGGCGCGATGTCGCATTTCGGCCCGACCGAAAAGGTGATGGCGCAGCTGAACGCGCCGCAGAATGTCACCCCGGTTCCGCGCGTTGCCGGTGTCTCGGCGTAAGGAGGACCCATCCATGATTCAGGAAAAGCCTCCCGTTTCCGGCATGCCGGTTGACCTGCGCAAAAACTACAAGCCGAAGCCGCAGCCGAATGACGGGCTGCAGCGCCATATCATTGCCGGTTACACGCTGGTGGCCTTGATGCTTGTCGCTGTCTTCGGCTGGGCCGCAACCACGGTTATCAATGGCGCTGTCGTGGGGGCGGGCCGCGTGGTGGTGCGCAACGATGAAAAGCTGGTGCAGCATCCGGTTGGCGGTGTCGTCGGCCAGATCTTCGTGCAGGAAGGCTCCCGCGTACAGGAAGGCCAGGTGGTGGTAAGGCTGGATGATACCGCGCTGAAGGCCAATCTGGTGATCATCGACAGCGAGATTTCTTCCCTCAAGGCACGTCTCGCGCGGCTGAAGGCCGAACGCGATGGCGATGAGGAAATCACCTTCCCGGATGACATGCTTGCCTCGACCGCAAGCGCCGATGTCGATGCAATCCGCACCGAAGAGCAGTATTTCCAGTCCCGCGCCCGCCAGCAGGACAATCACCGCGACCAGTTGCAGAAGAAGGTGGACCAGCTGCGCGAGCAGGAAAAGGGCTACCAGATCATGATCGAAAGCCGCAAGAAGCAGCTCGATCTCTATCAGAAGGATCTGGAAACGGCGCTCGGCCTTCTCAGGAAAAACCTTTCGGTGCGCTCGCAGGTGACGAACCTGCAGCAGAATGTGGCGCGTCTGCAGGGTGAATATGGCACGCTGATCACCCAGAAGGCGAGCCTGAGCGAACAGATTTCCGAAACAGAGCTGCAGGTTTCCGGCCTCGGCGAAGACCGGCTCACCGAAATCATGAAAGACCTGCGCGAAACCGAAGCCCGCCTTGCCGAGCTGGATGCCCGGCACATCACCGCAAGCGACCAGCTCTCGCGCGTCGATATCCGGTCACCGGTGACCGGTTCTGTGCATGAGCTTTCGGTGCACACGATTGGCGGTGTGGTCAATGCGGGGGAGGCGATCATGAAGATCGTGCCGGAGGAAACCGGCCTGCAGTTCGAAACCCGCATCAACCCGTCGGATATCGACCAGATCCATGTGGGACAACAGGCGCATCTCCGCTTCCCGGCCTTCAACCGCACCAAGACGCCGGATGTTTTTGGCACGATCGTCATGGTCGGCGCGGATGCCTCCACGGATCGCCAGACGGGCCGCAGCTATTACGAGGTGAAGATAGCGCCCGAAGAAAACATGGATGCCAAACTGAAGGAGAAAGGCGTGGCGCTTGTTCCTGGCATGCCGGTGGAGGCCTTCATAGAGACAGGAGACCGCACGACGCTTTCCTATCTCCTGAAGCCACTGACCGACCAGATCCAGCACGCCTTCCGCGAGGAATAGTCAAGCCGCTGGAAAAAAGAGCAAAAACGGGCAGGGCGCGGATCACCGGTGATCCGCGCCCTGATGCGTTTGATCGATCCGGAGCGTAACAATCAGCCTGTACGAACAAGGATTTGGCTCTGCCGATCACAATCCCCGCATTTCCTAGAGCGGGATCACGAATTCGGGTTGATTACCCCGCCGAATTTCTTTATCAGCGCTTCGTGGACGGAGAGGTGGCCGAGTGGTCGAAGGCGCTCCCCTGCTAAGGGAGTATACCCCTAAAGGGTATCGAGGGTTCGAATCCCTTCTTCTCCGCCACGAAATTCGCAATTATCTGCGTTCATTACGTTTTCCCGATTGTAGCGTGACACGAATTTTCGGAATTTTGACACGCAAAATGAGAAAAACCATTTTTCTGCATTCGCAAAAAAATCGGCCGTTCGATTCGCCTTCAAAGCCTCTTCAAACACCTTTCAAGTTCGCGATGACGATCATTGAATAGGCTTACCGGTGCTCGATAGCGAACGGGCTTTGGCCCCTTGAATGCGCCGGTTCTGCTCCTTCACTGCGGCACGTCCAGCGGCACGCGCATTGGGTGTAGTGATGTGGTTCGTCACAGAAATCTTGTCACCGTTTTGAATGCCGCCGCTGCCGCCGTTCGGTGGCAGGAAAGTAGGCTGGATTGTTGGTGTAACAGTAAAGCCGAACATGGCCTTGATCTCGTCCGCGATGTAGGCTGCGGCGGCAATGACTGGATCACGTTGCGCCTCAATCCCACTTCCCAATCCCTGCATTGCTTCTTCGCCAACTGGACGAAGATCGAGGCCCATCGCATCGGCGAAGTTAATGCGGCCATCAACATCGCTACCATGAAGGAAACTGGTCCAATCATAGCTTTCCTTGCCGCGCTTCGCACCATAGGCC
Source organism: uncultured Rhizobium sp. (assembly GCA_945952315.1). GTDB lineage: Bacteria > Pseudomonadota > Alphaproteobacteria > Rhizobiales > Rhizobiaceae > Gellertiella. The sequence goes on from CAMFIE010000010.1 coordinate 107,746, forward strand.
GAGGTCGCGCCCTGCCTGTTGTTGGCGAGTTTATCGCGTGCCGCCTGTGCCTCTTCGTCAGACATTTCGATGCGATCATTGATGCTTTTCAATGCCGCGCCCACTATGGGGAGTGCAGGCTGTGCGAATGATTTCACGCCGCCCCACACATTTGAGAACAGCCGTTCAGCTTGAGAGTTCACGTTGCCGGTGGCGCGGTCGTAGTTCTTATCGGTGTATCCGTCCAAGCCTCTCATTTCGGAAATCATCGCCTTGATCTTAGGTAGATCCTGCAAAATGGCGGTGATTGCTGTTTTGCCCTCGTCGTTTGTGAAGATCGTTCCGAGTTTCCCGGCATCAAGGCCGATTTTCTGATGTATCTCGTCAAAGACAGCCATCAATGGGTCTTTGCCCGCCTTCTTCGCCCGTGCTTCTGTCCCAAGCACATCAACACCATAATCTTTCAGATTGTCGCTGATCCCCTTCGAGTTCAGGTCATTCAACAGCCCTTTCATTTTGGTGGATGCTTCGGCGGCCGAGCCAGACTTCTTGATTACCGACTGTGCAGCGGATGCGATGAGAGCAATTCCATCGAGACCGGTGGAATTGTGCATCTGTGCGCCTGCAAGCAATTCCGGAAAGTTCCGGGCCATATCCTTCGGCTCGAAACTACCGGCATTGCCTCCATAGAAAACAATGTCAAATGCCTTTCGCACCTGATCATTTGTGATGTTCATGTTGTCTTTCATGGCGACGGTCATTGCACCGACGTCCTGAGGATCGGACTCCGTCGCCTTAGCAAACACCAACGCATTGTCAGTGATTGCAGCGGCATCGTCTGCCTTCATCCCACCGGCAAGAAGTTTGCCGTAGGCGGCTTGGGCACCGCTTTCACCAACACCGCGTTTCATCCCGGCTCGCCGCAAAATCGCGTCTATTTCGGCCTGCTTCTTTTCATCGTAACCGCCGGTGACTGCTAACTGGTCGCTTCGATATTCATCGTTCGCGGCATCTTTAAATGCCTTGCCCGCAACGATTGCGGCACCTCCGATTGCACTTCCTGCTGCAACTGCGCCGCCTGATCCCAACACCACCAAGCCATCTGCTCCTACGGCGTCATAGGCAGCACCAGCGGCATTTGACGCAGATGTAGCAAGGCCCCGAGGAACAGAGACGCTTCCACCTGGTACATGCCCTGACGGTGCAATCCCCCGGCCTGAGTGCGGTAGGTTATTGGCTTCCCGCGCTTTGCGGGTTACGCGGTCGATAGCGTCACCAGCGGCTTTCGCATCTGCTTTCAGACCATCAAATGCGCCATCACCGATCCGGTTGACTTCCCTGCGAGCATTTGAAGCCGCCGTTCCAATCTGCTCGATGGATCGGCGAGCATTGTCCCCAGCGGTATCCACTGAACCGAGTTGGCGCTTCATAGCCTCAATGTCGTTTGCGGCTTCTTTGGCGCTTCGGCCAGCACTCTTCAGATCGGTCGCGATGCCGTCGCCGCCTTTGGATTTACCGATCTTGTCGAGGGTCCTTTGAAGCTCCTTCAAATCCTTCTCAGCGGTCTCGGCAGGCCGCGAAAGCTGATTGTCGAGGCGAAGGCGAAGGGAAACATCAAGGTCGGTCATTTAAGAACCCATCATTTGGAAAAAAGCTTTGGCCCCGGCAGCATACCCCTACACTGCCGGGACCAACAGGACGGCACCGAAGTTACCGTCTTCTATTCCGAGGCAAGGTCAGACCCCGGAATTCCGTGCAATCTTCGATCAGTCGAGCTTTTTGGGATCGATACCCAACAAGCTCGCGACCTTGGACGCTTCCGACTGAGTGGCGACATCACGCCGGTTGTTGATCGTGGAGTTGAAGGTGTGAAGTTTTTCGTCCGAAACCGAGGACCGCATGAGATAGGCCATCGGCTTGCCGATCTTGGCGCAGAATTCGTCGAACGCGGTTTCGTTGGTGTTGATAAGATTGGTGGCCCAATCGCGCAACGCGGGGGCAAATACACCCTGAGACAATGCCGTCTCGATCTTCTGTTCCCGCCGTCGTTCCTGCTCGGCCTGCGCTTCCTTACCCATACCGACCGAAAGCCCTTCGAATGCAGCGGAAAGGGCGGCGGTTTCGTTCTGCTGTCGCCGCAGAACAAGGATAGCCTGCACGATCTCATCGAGCGTTGCGGTATCCGCCAAGCCGAGCGCGGCAGCAATGGTTTTCAGTTCCATTTCCATGGTTCCTTTCGGAGTTGATTGGGGCATCGCACTGGCAACCGCAGGCATAGACAATGCCGGGGCAGCAACCAAACCTGCCGAATGCAGCCAGACAATGTTGCGGTGTGCGTCTGTCTCGAAGGCCGGGGAGATGAACCGGTGGGTCTTTGCGGCGAGTACCTTTTTGCCCTCTTCGAGCCAGTTCACGCGCCCATAAATGCCGTCGCTTTTGGCCTTCAACTCTTCGATCCATCCATAGGCTGGGGCTTTGATCCCGGCCTGACGGCTTTTGGTGGTCTCGTGATCCAGATCGACCGGCACTGGTATCTTGTCCGCATTGAAGCGGCTAATAACGACCTCCGGGGAACAATGAAATGTGCGGCCATCGCGGGTATCAAATGTGCCCACCGGCATCAACTTGATCCAGTTTTCCTGCTCTCCCGGCAAAGCCGAGAGAGCATCGAAAACGGTAACGCCGCTGACAAGCGCAGAATGTTCCTCTTTCATCAGGTGATCCTTTACAGCCAAGGTGTCACGATCAGATCGGCGGTACCCTTCCAGATATTGGATGAACCATTGATCTGATCGGCGAGCAAGATGTTGCGACCGTTGGTCTCCAGATCGCTCGGAACAACAAGATGCGTCGGGGTAATACCGAGCTTCTGGCCGCGATCTCCGGCATAGGCCGACATGGTCGCCCGCGCCGCCGTATAGTTCTCGACGGTCAGGGGAGCCTTGGAGCCGAACGCCAGTTGCCAAAGACCAATACCGGCGTTCACGCGGGCACGGATGCCAAAGGTGAATTCGTCCCGGAAAAAGACCCGCTCGCTTCGCAGATCGTCAAGCGACTGGAATTCGTATTTCTCCCGCTCCTGCCAGATGAACGGCTTGATAGCCTTTCCAAGATCGAGCAGGAACCATGCCGGGCCAGAACCGGCCTGCATATTGGAAACCGATCCGATCACCTCGCCGCTGCCATTGTAAAGCCCGTGCTCTGCATCGAAGAAGCTCTGCCCATCGTAGCAGGCGAGAGAAAAGCCGTTCGCCATAACTTCGAAAATCATGCGATCCGGGTGCTGCTTCGAAACTCGGCCCATTTCCGAAAACAGCGGCTTGTAGACACCGAACCGGTCATCGGAAATGTCGTCGCGCTTTACCTTGACCGTGCTTTCGAACTTCCGGTTCTTGATCGCAAAGCCATGCGACGTAAGTTCGTGCACCTGGCGATCACCGATCCATTCGCGCAAATCAGGAAACTGCCCGAGCCAGCCGTAGTTTTCTTCAGCCGACCCGCTTTCCGTGGTCATCGCAAGCGTATCTTTATGAGATACGGTCGCGTCAAAATGTTCGTGGTAGATCGCCTTAAAACCCTTGGCGACCAGTTCAAGGTTACGATCATCGATCAGCATGAAATTCTCCTGTTTTTGAAGCGTTCGCGCACTTCAGCAACGAAGCTTTCCGTGGTGTTGAGCATCTGAATGATTTCGGACGTCGGAACATCGCAGAAGATCAGTTCCTTGACGGCAATCGTCAGCCATTCATGGGGGAGTACAGGTCCGCGGCGTCCGATAAGTGCAGCACGAAGCCGGAATACATTGCGGCTGGTGGTCTTCAGTTCGCGGGCGGTTTCATTCGCACTCATGCCCTTGGCCGTGCAGACGGCAACGCGGACGATCAAGGTGTCTTCCTTGAACACTCCGGAGTAAACCGGCAAATCTAACTGCAGACCGGCCCCATCCAACAAGAATGCATGACAAATCTCTTCAGCAAGATCAGCGCCAACGATCTGTACCAGCGCACCGTCGCTTTTCGGCGCTGCCTTTGCAGAGGGCACATGGAACCAGCACCCCCCGTGCTGCTTCAGAATTGCCTTTGCCGCTTCCCGCCCAGCAATGGCGATGACTTCATTGATGAAGTCCTTGCCCATGCTTTCAAACTTTTCCGTCATATTGCGTCTCCGCCGCGTAACCTGTGACAACCGTCATCTTGTGGCCACGATAGCTGACATGGCTCGGCGCACCGAGCTGACCAGTGTCAGGGGTAGGAGCGGGTCTACATGAGGAGAAAATGGTTCCGAAAAACTCGACTTATGCAAAAGCCTTAAATTCGCCCGCCCAAGCGCAGCGGACTGTCATTGGTATGGATTTCCAAATTATTGCCAAAATCGCGTCCACGGCCTTTGAAGGGCTTTCGAAATCGATCTTGTCAGGCTTCGTGAAATTATTCATCGATCCAACGCGCCAGATCGCAGTATTCAAGGACCGGCTCCAATTCGCCTAGGGCCGCAAGATGCACAACTTCTTCAGCGGTCATCAAGCGACCAATCAGCTTTGCAGCCATATCCTGTACCTCAGGCTCTAGCCTCGTGAGCACCATCAGCCCGTCCACGTCATCTTCAACCGGAGTGCCCTTCAGCGCAGCTTGCATTTTTACTGTCAAACCGGTCGCGATATGAAGCAACACGCGCAACTTCTGCACCGGCATATTGAAGTGATCTGCAAGAAGTTGCTCAACTCCGTTCATGCGGCATTTTCCTGCTTTTGCAGATGCGCAACCATATGGTTGTCAACTTCCCATTTGAAATCGTCGCGGACATCATCTCGGTATTGGTTCCGTTTCAGCCAGTCGAGGAGCTTTGCTAAACTTTCGTCCGACAAGCGGTTGTGTTTGTGGAATTCCTTCCACCCGCGCGGCAACGGCAGCGCCCAGAGACCTTCAACCTCAAGCATTATGTCAACGAGTATATCTGCGATCTCTTGATTGAAATAACCCGACAGCTCCGGCCACAACCGTTTCCGGCGCTTCTCATCTGCCTTACGTCGTGCTTCCTGTGCAGCAACCTTCGCGGCCTGACGCTCTTTTCGGTTTTTGCGGCCATCCTCTTTTTTCTGCTCAAGCTGCTGCTGATAGTCCAGCCGCCTCGTTGCCTCCAACGCGTCCACAGCCTTTGCGAAGTCACGACCTTCAAGGGCCTCGTGCTCTTTTCGCGCCTTCTCGATCTCTTCAAGGCTCACTGGTGGAACTTGTGCTTCGAGCGGAAGGTTACAGAAAGCCCAAAGCGGGGACGGCGCTACTTGCGGCAGCGTTGCGGCAAGGGGCTTTACCAGCGGAACAACCGAAGACTTGGAGCTTGACACCACTCGCCCGCCTTCCGGCTCTTCGGCGAACTGTGTAACTGGTCTACCGGCTGAGTTCATCGCAATGAGCAAATCGGTTCGGTCATCGTCGTCCAGGAGCGCAACGAGCTCGGACAAAACTGCCTTCCGCTGCTCCATGCCCATCAAGTGCCAAGCATTGGTGAAACGATCCACATTCCACTCCGTCCGGTCTTGCCTGCCCTTTTCCGGCTCCATCCACTTTAATACGGTTGGAAGTGGCGCGCCCTCGTTCAACGCCGCTGCAATTGAGCACTGCTTTTCCGGCTCGATTTTGGAAAGCTTGACCAACATTGCTTGATCATCTTCATGCTTAGTGCCTCGAATTGCCTGCCGTAGTTCTGGGCGTAAATTCAATGCTATTTGCATTGCCCGTCGGTAGGTTCGCTCCCCCAAGCCCAATCTAGACTTCACTCTTTCAGAAAATTCCTTGCCCGGCGCCAGCTTCAAAAGGTCATCGTGGCCTCTTGCTCGTTTCGAAGGCGAAATAAATCGTCTGCCGCCTTGCGTGATCGGTCCGTGAACGGTCTCCCACGTTTCTCGATATTTGGCTACAAACATTGCTCGGTTTAGTGCAGAGAGATCGTTTCTGAAAATGTTTTCGGAAATTTCTATAAGAATTGCCTCTTCAACATCAGCCTTTACCACTATGGCCTCAATCTCTGACCAATTATTCATAGTTGCGGCATGCAGCCGGTGTCCTCCCGCTACCAAGCAGTAGGGCTTTGCACCCTTTTCCTGATTTGGCACTAGGCGGACTGTAATGGGATGAATGAGACCGCATTCTTTCATGGAAGAGGCGATAGCTTCAGCGTGGTCTAGGTCAACAGGGCGCTGCCGCACGCCGACAAAAATAGAGGATATCGGAAGCCGCTTGAATTCAATCATTTGGCAGATAGCCTTTCTCTCTGAGATACTGAATTAAGAGACGATCCATCAAGGCGGACAGTGAAACGCTTTCTCGTGCAGCAGCTTTTTCGCCTGCTTTTTTCACGGTCGGCCGCATCCTAACGGCAAACGCTTCAGTTTTTTTCTCGTCTTCCAAAGCCATTTGTATGACACACCGTTGACATTGTTCGATTGGGTGAATATGTATAACAGTGTCTAATACAAAACTCAAGCGACCCTTGCCGTGTTGCAACCACGGGCAAGGGCCTAACCGCAGGCTAAGGAGATTACCCCATGCCCGAAGCTGTAGACAGCAATAGCACAACTGCGTCCGTAAATCAGCCAACGAAACCGCAGAAAAAACAGCGGGTGGCACCGACCGGCATTCCTGTCATGAAGGCACCGCCACCGTTCGGGGATCTTCCCGAATATGTCCAACGGGACGTAGAAGCTACCCAAGAAATGCTGCGGTCGCATGCAACCATGGTAGCCGCGCTTTTGGAAACGGGAGACGACTTCTCATTGTACTCCAATGGGGTACATGCAATCCACCAACTGATTATGTTTCGACTGGACGAGGTACTGGATTCCGCCCGTTTGGAAATTGAGGAAATTCGAGAGAAATCTATCCGAGAGGGCCAAGCCGAGCTTTTCACCCGTATCGGTGAAATGGTGTGTGCGGCCTATACGGCAAGCGGCGAAGTAGGGTTCCGCCTCGATGATTTTGAAAGATGGGATGATACGAAACTTAAGATATACTTCGCTCAAACGCGCAGATTTCGCAATGCTCTTAAGGAGAAATCCGGTGGTAGTACCGATCAATTGACCATCGGCAGTCTTTTGCCGTGGCTTCAAATGACGATTTACAAAGCGCTTGCACCTGACGTAGTTCCACCTGTTTTTGGTCAAAAACCTGTAGTTCATGAGTTCGCTACTGATAAACCTACGTTTTCCGCGTCACCGATGGCGGCTTACCGTGGAGAATTGGCGAAACGTCTCGCTGATGATGGACACTCGATAGCGCAGATTTCCCAAATCATGAACATCAAGCGATCCGCAGTAGAGCGTATTTTGGATCGCCTGACGTCTGAGGAAAGCAAAGCCAGAAAGACCGCTTGAATTTCCGGATGACCTTGAATGGCGCGGCTCTTCTGCCGCGCCATTTTTGTTGAATTGCAACGGCAGTTTTGACGTTCACAGAGCCATCGAAAACCTCAACCTTGAAGCCAGTTCAGTTTGAACTTCAAGGGATGAGAACAATGCGGATGAAGTTGACGGAAGCGCAACAAATGGTTGCAATCGAGAATGTTACTCCTATTTGGCTCCTCGTCTTTTTACGCCTAGTGCGGGGTGAGGCAGACGGCAGTTTTGCTAGGGCTTTTGCCATGCTTCCGTCCGCACTTCCTTCACTTGCGCCATGCCCTACAAAGGTTGAAGCAGCGGTGGTCCTAGCCTATCATCGCCTTGGTAACTTCAGGTGAATTCGATCAACCAATGGGACCGCTCAGTTTCCTTGCATCATCTCTAAATGTATCTGATATCATTGAATATTTTCGCAAAAGAAACCGAGTTGCTTTTGCGGTTTGGAGTTCCGAGAGAATTTACCCTGATCTACGTTGCTAATTTCTTCGGTTCTAAAGTTCGTTGTTCCATATTTTTCAATGATTTGAAGACTTCTCAAAGCATTCTCGAAAGCTTTCGCACTGGCTTTTCAAAAATCACAAAGATGCACTTAACTTCTGGAAATTCACTAAAATAGTCATTTTTCCGTATTTTTTCCTGACACGGGGAAGAGCATTTCACGGTTTATTTCCAATTTTTCTATTTTTAGTGGTCCTTACTTACGATGCATATTTTTCAATGACTTGCGACACGTAACGACACGTAACGACAGATAACGACGGATAATCTCGGCCATTATCGGAAATTATCACCTTTTCCGTATCTCTGTGTCACGTAACACCGATGAGATTTTGAAGCCGGTGTCGCCGGTGTAGCGGATCGCGGATTTTGCAAAAATTTTCACGGCAAATGCAAAAATATAGTTTTTGCATTCATCTGATAAAAAGCGCCTTTTCATATCTCACTCGTCTCGTCCAATCCCGTTCGTGAACTTCTATAGCCTCGACAAAAGGCGAGAATCATATCCCTACTGTCATATCCGGCCGACGTGTTCGGCGCATGATGGTAGGAGCCGAACATGGAAAGAGCTTTCAACTCATACTTGGACATCCTAGTCGCTCAGGCCAGCAACCTAGCGCTCAACAGCGTGAGCTTCCGTGGCAATCTCCGAAGCTTGCTCACCAACGCATTGAGCCAGATTAAGCCGACGGCAGCTTGCAATCAGCTTGTAGGAAAGGTGACGAGTGCAGGCGTAGAGCTTCTGCAGGCGCACGAGGGCTGGGCGGTCACTGGAGGCAAAGAGGCCGATAAAAAATTAGCAGCCTTCATTGCCTCCGTGGACAGTTTGCGAGCGGAAATGGAAAATTGTCCGACTTCTGATATGGCCCAAGCACTCGGCCTCTCCTAGTATGTGCCGCTACATTCACAGACGGTCATTTCACACCAACTTTGTGATTAATACCTCTTTGACCGACTTAGTGTTGTCGCCGCCTGCTACTGAATATTTACAGTCCACCTCGTAGATTTCGAAGCCTTCGAAGGTTTCATAGACTTCTTGCCGGGCGTTCAAAGACACTATGAAGGCGCTTCGAAGGTCCTTCAAAAACTTAGCCATCTTAGAGAAATCCTCCCGCGAAAAGACACCCTTGCCGTAATCGGCTTCATTACCCCAATAGGGTGGGTCGAGATAGAAGAGCATTCCCGGCCGATCATAGCGCTGAATGAACTCGATCCAGTCCATGTTCTCGATGACGACGCCGGAAAGGCGCTCATGGATTTCCTCGAGCTGCGGGCCGAGCTTCATAAGGTTGAAACGGGCGGTACCGCTAGGAACCACACCGAATGTCTGGCCTTTCACCTTCCCACCGAATGCCAGGCGCTGGAGGTACAGGAAGCGCGCTGCGCGTTCGAGATCGGTGAGAGTGGACGGGTTGGTTTTCGAGAGCCGTTCGAATTCTCGACGTGACGTGATCTGGAAGCGCAGCGTGTCCATGAACTGCGGGTAATGGCGCTGAAGGATACGGAAGAGATTGGCGACCTCGCCATTGATGTCGTTGATGACCTCGGTTTTCGGCTGAAGGCTACGGCGAAGGAAAACGCCACCCATGCCGACAAAAGGTTCAGCATATCCGTCATGAGGGGTCTTGTTGATCAGATTTATGATGGTTTTCGACAGAAGACGCTTGCCACCAAGATATGGCGCGGCCGGATTGGCAGGCGCGACGGGCTGCAAATTGTCCATTCAGATTTGCTTTCGAATCTGTCACAACAAATACGCCCTGCAGGGTACGGGTGTGACGGTTAAGCCAATTGGCTGTCGTGCGGGATCGGATCGTGAAACTTGACCCCGCAGCCGAGTGATTGTGAGAGGTCACTCGGCCGCCCGGCTGTCACCAGGCTTAGTGTTCCATCCCAAGCGCTGCCATGTATGTATCGAGGATAGATGCCTCCTCGATCCGCTCGTGGGTATCCTTCTTCCGAAGCCGTAGGATGCTGCGGATCGCCTTCACGTCGTAGCCCCGGCCTTTCGCTTCGCCCATCACATCAGCGATGTCGTCGGCGATGGTTTTCTTTTCCTCTTCGAGACGCTCGATGCGTTCAATGAACTGGCGCAGTTCGGCCGCTGCAACGGTTTCAGAATTGTCATCTTCCATTTCAGTTTCCTTACGGTTTAGGAGCTAGCCTTGTTGGCGAGATCGATCGACATGACCCAGCCGCTGCTGTCGAAATCAAAGGTATGGTGGATACTGGCCGCGATCAGTTCGGCTGCATCATATGCGCCGTAACCAGAGAGCTTGACGGGTGCGCCTGCCATGGCATCGACATCGCCGTCTGTATCTACCGAACCGCTAACACTGTTGCGGTCAAGCTCTGCGCCGGAGGCTTTTGCAATCGCTGTTGCCGCTTCCTTTGACGGAGCTGGATGCACCGCCATATACAATGACGCTTTCCCGGCCGCCGTTTCGCTGACCGCCTTTGTGATCCCTTCGTCCTGATCGAAATACGATGCCTCGACTTTTTCGAACTGCCCGCGCGTCTCGGACGACAGATTGAACGAATGGCTGGCCGAAAAGAGGATTTTGATCGTCGGCATCACGGTTCCGGAAGCCGTCTTCCCACTGTTGCGCTTGGCAACAAGCATTTGGCCATTCGCGAATTTCAAGGTGCCGCCGACTTCCTCGGCCAGTTCGTCGGCGAAGCTGGAAAGATCCTGGTTGAACCGAAGCCGGTACGGGACGGCAATGGAGGCGAGATCAGCGGCCACTGTCGCGGCCTTTTTTGCCTGTCCGGCCAGCTCCTTAAAAATCTCGCCGACCGTTGTCTCTTCGAAGTGTTCCGTCGCGGCCTTTTTGTCCGCATCAATGAAATCACTTGCACGCGCAGTAATCGACCGGGTGTAGCCGCTCTCCGGATCTCCACTCAGCGAGCTGCTCTGAAATGTGAAGAGGCCAGCATCCCGGAGTGGCCCACCACTCCATCCGTAGATGAACTGATACTTCGTTCCGTCCTGTGGTCCGGCCTCGAATGGCGGGTTTACTGCGAAAGTGAACGAGAGCTCGTCCGCCTCACCCCCATCATTGTCCGTATAATCGATGCTTATCAGCCCTTGGCTTTGCCAAGCGTTGAACAGGTTTGTGCCGCTCTCACCGATGATCATGACGACAGGCTGCTTCATGGCTATTTCCACTGAACCACGGGGCGAAGGTTGATTTTTGGAGTGAATTGCTTCGGTGTTTTGATCGCGGTACCGGCAGGAACAATTCCATCCACAATAACAGATGCCAGGCCGGGATTACTCGCCAGGAGGGCTTCAACCGAGCCGTTGCGTTCCGTCTGGAATAGCCGATTGGCAATTTTGTCGAGGCGCAGGCCGCCGTAGGGGACGGTGTAAACGGTCATGTCAGATCTCCTATCCGCAGGAAGGAGCCTCGACCAAAAAGGCTAGCGATGGAGGGGAGCATTATCAGGCCAATCGAAATATCGATCTGACGGCCGATCCCATCGAATGGGTGTAACTTCTCCTCGTCGGTCTCAAGGGTCTGGATCACGCATAGGCCGCTCGATTGCCCGAAATAGTTCCCCTTTAACCGGATCAGCGGGATAGTGTTTTGGGCCTGATGATGAGCGGTGAGGATGGCAAAAGCATCCATGCCGCCGAAGACATGAGGCATGGTTGTTGCTTCGATGTGCAACGTGCGCTCACCCAAGCCCGTCTTCTGGTAAGACATTCCGGCGGGGATCGCGTGAGCTGGAAAGCGGGCTTCAGACGATGACGAAAGCCGCTGCGGATTGAGGCCGATTGTGTAGAGAATAGCACCGCCAATGGCGATTAGCGCCCCGTGCTCGCGAAATGCGCTCATTGGATCGGTCTCCCGGTGCTGGACAGTGACCGGGCTTTTGCCACTTGAATTCTCCTATTCTGCTCCCGAACTGCCGCACGACCTGCTGCTTTCGGGTTCGGAGATGAGATGTTGTTATTGACGGTGATTTTCCCGCTGGCCGGATTTCCAACCACGCCACCGCCGCTTGGCGGAATGAACGTCGGCTGTATTGTTGGTGAAACAGTAAAACCGAACATGGCTTTTATCTGATCGGCAATTGATTGTGCCTGGGCGAGTACCGCTCCCTGCTGTGCCTGAATGCCTTCATTGAGGCCAACCATTGCCTCTTCACCGGTCGGTCGTAGGTCGATTGCCATATGGTCCTTAAGGCTGAAGCCAGGATCAGCGGCGGCACCAAAGAGAATGCGGTTCCAGTCATATCCTTCTTTGGAGCGCTTCGCCCCATAGGCAGCGGTTGCTCCTTGGCGATTACTAGACAGCGTCTCGCGGGAGGCCTGAACCTGTTCATCCGTCATTTCTAAGCGGTCGTTTATGTTGGCCAATATGGCTTCCATGAACGGAAGCATCGGTTCAGCGAAGGATTTTGCGCCCGCTGCCATATGTGAGGTGAAGCGCGAGAACTGAGAGTTCACGTTGCCTGTGGAGCGATCATAGTCTTTGGCAACGGTACCTTTCGACTGGCCCATGTCGGCAATCATCTGCTGAAGCTTGTCCCAGTTGTCGAAAATTGCGTTGTAGGCGGGCTGGGAGGTCGAGTTTCTAAAGGTGTCCGCGAATTTCGCCTCGTTCTCCTTGCCCCCGAACTCTTTTCTCAGCGTGTCCAGGACTGTCATGGTGGGATCAGCACCATTTTTTCTGGCCTTCGCCATAATTCCGAAAATGTCGATGCCCTGCTTGCCAAGCCGATCAACGACGTCCGGAGAAGTGAAGTCTACCAGCATGGATTCGAAGGCGTTCGCGGCTTGATCTGACGAACCGCTGACACTGCGAATGATCTGCGCCATAGCAGTGGTGTTTCGAACGCCTTCAAGGCCGCTGGAACCTTTGCTGCTCATCAGCGCCAGCAAGCTCGGGAAGCGAGAAGCCATGTCCTTGGTTTCGAACTGACCCGCTTTCCCGCCATATGCGGTCGTATCGTAGGCGGCCATCAACTGCTCTGGCGTGATGCCCATGTTATTGCGCAGAGCGATGGTCATCTGCGCGATGTCTTCGAGATCAGTTTGAGTGGCCTTTGCAAAAACAAGTGCTGGGTCTGTCATTTTGACGGCCGTATCAGGTGACAGTCCGCCGCCCATCAGGCCGCCAAATACTTTTTGTGCACCGAGTTCACCGACGCCGCGTTTAGCCCCTACTTGCCGTAGAATTTTGTCTATTTCAGCTTGTTGACCTTCGCCATAGGAACCGAGAACCGCTAGCTGATCAGATCCGAATTCAGCTTCTGCAGCTGCCTTTACTGTCGCGCCAGCAACAACCGCCCCACCGGCAGCTGCACTACCGACCGCATAAGCGCCGCCAGCGCCCAGAACCATCAATCCATCGCCGCCAAGTGCATCGTAGGCCGCACCTGCCGCCGTTGACATCCCTGATGGCGGTCGACCATGCGGCGTCGACATACGGCCGTTGGTGCCACCGGTGCCCGGCTGAATTCCCCGGTTCGAATGAGGTATGTTGTTCAGTTCGCGGGTCTTGCGGCCGAGAGTATCGATTGCATCACCAGCTGCCTTGGCATCCGCCTTCAGCCCATCAAATGCCCCGTCGCCGATCCGATTAATTTCGCGCCTTGCATTGTTGGCTGCAGTCCCGATCTGCTCGATGGACCGGCGCGCCCCATCACTTGCCGAGTTCACATTGCCGAGCTGGCGTTTCATCGCCTCGATGTCTCTGGTGGCATCATTGGCGCTTCGCCCGGCGCTCTTCAGGTCGCTGGCTAATCCATCCCCGCCTTTGGACTTGCCAATCCGGTCGATGGTCTTTTGAAGTTCCTTCAAATCCTTTTCGGCGGTCTCGGCCGGACGAGAAAGCTGGTTGTCGAGCCGCAGTCGAAGCGAGACGTCAAGATCGGTCATCGGCGCAGTCCCCAGGTCTCTAGCCAGATCTTCTCGGCCGAGGGCCACCACCGGATGGCTTCATCCCAAGGCATCTTAAGGATTTCGGGTAGCGAAGTGTTGTGGATGTTCGAAATCCGGCCGATCACATGTCGCCAGTCGGCTGGGGCGATGATGATGCGGTCGAACGAGGCCGGAAGACGCGGGGCAAAAAATCGTAACAGATATTGGTCACCTCCTCGCCGTCGATATCGATAAGGCCACGAAGAACGGGGGCGGGAACTCCGGTCATCTTCGAGTAGATCCAGAAATTGTCCGGTTCATCCTTCGGCAGATTTTCGAGAAGGGCACCGACCTCGCCAACCGAGAGACGGCGCACTGTGATCTTGTCGATCATGCCGAGTTCCGGATGCAGGAAAGGAAATTCCAGTTTTACCTCGGTGCGCTGCTTGCCTCCAAAATCGAGCTCGGCGATCTCCCGCTTTTTCACAACTGCGACCGCTCCCTCGGGCTTCGGCTCGGCTTTGCCGGAGTTATCGAGTTCCTTCCAAAGCTCTTTGGGCGGAAGCGGGATCTCTTCTGCCGTGAACTCCTGCGAAATGCCTTTTGTGGCCGGTGTCTGGATGGTTGCCTTTTCCATGGGTTTTCCTTGTTCGCGCAAGAGCGGCCGATCATCGTAAAATGACCGGCCGATTGACCTCATTCGGAACTGATCTCAGCGGATCAGGCGTTAATGAGACGATTGTGCTCGGCCGAATAGTTGACGCCGTCGATGATCAGAATGTTGTTCTGGACATCGAATTTGTGGATCGTCTTGCCATCGAAGATGTCGTGGTACAGGACAATCGACGACCAGCGCAGCTTAGTGGGGGATGTGGACTTCATCCCCTTCACGCCGGACTGGTTATAGGAATTGAGCAGTCCCTTGAGGAAAACAACGCGGCCGCTGAGCTTTGGGCCACCGGCACTGCCAACAGTGCCATCCGAGCCTGCCGGAAATGCATTGAGCAGCGCTTCATAGTAAGTCAGGGTGGTCCAGTCGCCCGGCTCCCGGCCAAACCGGGTTTTCAGGTTCTCGTGCACACCGTTCACAGACATTTCAGCGGTGAGCGGCTTGATCTCGGCTGGCATCTCCAACCCAAAGTACCCACCGCCCATGACCATGTTGATCATTTCCCGCTCCAATTGCGGGAGAGTGGTTTCGTCGATGCGCTGGCGCTGGTTGATTTCTTCGCAGTACCAGTTTGCGCCTCGAATGATGCGGTCCATCTATGTGCTCCTTCAGGCGGTGACGCGAACGTTCTTCAGGCCGAGCTGGGTCAGCGAGCTGGCGATTGCGGAAGCGAGAACATCGAATGCTTCCGGCTGCGGTTCGCTGTAGATCTGAAGGTC
This sequence comes from uncultured Rhizobium sp., assembly GCA_945952315.1. Taxonomy (GTDB): domain Bacteria; phylum Pseudomonadota; class Alphaproteobacteria; order Rhizobiales; family Rhizobiaceae; genus Gellertiella. Next base: position 122,877 of record CAMFIE010000010.1, read on the forward strand.
GACAAGGTCAGGGGTTTCGGCAAATCGGGTTTTCACCCGCATGGCACCGGCCTCAAGCAGCGAGGCCGGGTTCATCGACTTCGACCACAAGAGTTCGTAGTCGATCAGCGCCCCGAGCGTGACGAGGTCGGAAAGATACTGATCACCAGCCCGGTAGATCAGCGACACCGTGTGTGGCGTCAGATCCTCGGACGCATACTGACGCAGCGGCCGCAACATGGCTTTCTCGATGGCGCGTCGTGTCCGGATGCGCTTGATCGAGCGCCAGGACGCGACCGTCGGGTCGGTCGCCGTCGTGAACGGTCCCCAGATCAAGTTCCCTTCGATAATGGTCAGAATACCATTCTGGTTCAGCCAGTTTGCTTCGGACGAAGCATCGCCATCTGCATAACCAATTGGAACGGAGGGACCAAGGACGCCCTTCAGCGGCCGGTTCCAGAAGGCCTTGAAGGGGTTCCCAGCCTCTTTGTCCCGACGGACCATAGCGGCCGCCACATTCGGCGACATCGGCCGGACAACAGGACCGGCACCAAGATCGACAGCAACAGCGGGATAGCAGGCCACGACATTGAGGGCCGTTGCCTGATCCAGTGCACAGGTCCGCGCTGCCTCCTTGCTGGAAAGGGCCGTGTCATAAATGACAAGACAGTCGATAAACCGGTCGGCAACAACGCGAGCTGCCGCCACGGCAGCATTTGCATTGCCGCCCGTCCGGACATCTCCATAGCCCGGGAAAATGATGCAACCCGGTTCGACGCCGAATTTGCTCTTGGCATCGAGAAGGGCATAAACACCGGTCTTGGTAACTGCATTTCCGGCGATCCCGGTGACTTCGGCGGCCTTCTTGGCAACAGGGTCTGCATCGGCCGAGTGCGGGGTACGAACGAAGAGGATGTCGGCTGAAATGCCCTCAGAGGCGATTTGTGAGACCGCATCGAATGCAAGTCCGGCACCAAGCTTGGTCAACAAGTCCGGATCTTCGGTCGAAATCTTGGTCAGCGTATCGAGGGGGAACACTGCGGCGTCAGCTGCACTCGCAGGCACGCACATGGCAATGACAGTGCTGTCGCGAGTGTCGATCCGGGCGATGGTCTTGCGCAGATCGGAGAAGACGCGAACGCCGGTGAAATTCGTGGTTCCAGTCATCATTGCCCCATGCGGCTAGGTGAGGATCAAGTTTCCTCGATCCTACGCGCGTGAAGCCGATGTGCGGGATATGACTTATGTCAGAGGGCGTCGAGGCCGCTTCAAATGGCGTTTGAAGGCGAGATAAATCGGTCCGAACATCAGAACGCCAACCATCATGATCAGCCCCA
>CAMFIE010000011.1 GCA_945952315.1 uncultured Rhizobium sp.
GCGGATAGATATAGGTGTTGCGGACCATGAACTCCTTGAGGATGTCGTTCTGGATCGTGCCGGACAGCTCGGCGCGCGGAACGCCCTGCTCTTCGCCCGCAACGATGAAATTCGCAAGGATCGGGATCACCGCGCCATTCATGGTCATGGAAACGGAAATCTTTTCGAGCGGAATGCCGTCGAACAGGATCTTCATGTCCTCGACACTGTCGATGGCCACGCCCGCCTTGCCGACATCGCCCACCACGCGCGGATGATCGGAATCATAGCCGCGATGGGTGGCAAGGTCGAAAGCGACCGAAACGCCCTGCTGGCCTGCCGCAAGCGCCTTGCGATAGAAGGCATTGCTGTCTTCCGCGGTCGAGAACCCCGCATATTGCCGGATGGTCCAGGGACGGCCCGTATACATGGTGGCGCGCGGCCCGCGGGTGAACGGCTTGAAGCCCGGAAGCGAGCGCAGATGCGTGGCCGAAGCGAGATCCGCCTCCGTATAGAGCGGCTTCACGTCGATGCCTTCCGGCGTGTGCCAGACAAGCTTTTCCGCCGGAGCCTTGAGTTCCTTTTCCGCCAGCGCCTGCCAGTCAGAGATGGTTTTGTCGTTCATGTTTCTAGTCCTCGCAAGCGCCATTCGGGCAGAGCGCCGAACCCGGCGACACCTGCCATTCTTGACGGAAATACCACTCGGTAGTATTATGAATTTCTGAATTGGAGACCGCAGTCATGACAGTCAAGACCTCTGTATCGCTACCCGACCAGCAGGAAGCCTTTGCCCGTCGCATGGTGGAAGAAGGGCGCTATTCCAGCGTGAGTGCCGTGATCCAGCAGGGTCTCGAGCTGCTGCGCCACGAGACCGAGAAGAAAGACGCCGAGCTCGCCGCTCTGAAGGCCCTGCTTGATGAACGCAGCAAGGGACCATTCCTGAGCACGGAGGAAAGCCGACAGAAAATCGAGGATATGCTTGCGGCAAAGAAGAAACAGTATGGTCTATAGAATTCGACGGACAGTCGAGAGCCAGGAAGACCTTGATCTTGCCTTCGATCACTTCGTCAGTTCCTATCTGGGATATGGCGATACTATTGAAGAGGCGTTCGAGAGAGCAAGCCGCCGTCTTCGAAAAGTAAGTGACGAAATAGAAGGGCTTGCCCGTTTCCCGCACAAGGGCACGCGAAACCCCGAAATGGAACCCCATCTCAGACATATGACCAGGGACGGAATGGTCATCTACTTCAACGTCGACGATGCGGCACGAATGGTGAATGTGCTCGCCATTTTCTTCGGCCCGCAAGACCACCAAAGACATATGATAGGACGGCTCCTCAAACGGAAGTCCACCGATGCCTGAAGCCTCCCCCATCACTCGAATTCCATGATCAGTTCGTCGACGGCGAGCGACTGGCCGGCCTTGACGGCGACTTTCTTCACCACGGAGCGTTTTTCGGCGCGCAGGATGTTTTCCATCTTCATCGCCTCCACGGTTGCGAGTGCCTGACCGGCTTCGACCGTATCGCCCTCGCCCACCAGCACCGACGTGATCACACCCGGCATCGGGCAGAGCAGCATGCGCGACGTATCCGGCGGCAGTTTCACCGGCATCAGCTTGGCGAGTGCCGCCACATGCGGCTCGCGCACATGGGCGATGAGGTCCATGCCCTTCCAGCGCAGACGGAAACCGGTGCCGGAGCGGCTGATCTTCACGCCGAGCCGTTCACCGCCGACGGTAAATTCGCCGTAGGTATCGCCCGGCTGCCAGCCGCCGGAGACCTCGAGAACCGCACCATCCGCGAAGCGCACGCCCTGCCCTTCCGAGCCGCTTTCCAGCGTCACCGGCAGGGTGAAGCCGCCGAGCGTCACCACCCAGTCCTTGCCAAGCACGCGACGGTGATTGCCGATGGTGCCGGAGATTTCCGTGGCGCGGGCCTCGCGGATGCGGTTGATGAAGGTCGCAATTGCCCCGAGCTTGCGGGCATCGCCTTCGCCCGGCTGCACGCCGGTGAAGCCATCCTTGAATTCTTCCGCAATATAGGCGGTCGTCAGGCGGCCCGAGCGGAAGCGCTCCTGCCCCATCACGGCCGAAAGGAACGGCAGGTTATGGCCGATGCCTTCCACCTCGAACCCGTCCAGGGCGGCACTCATCGCGTCGATTGCCGTCAGGCGATCCGGCGCCCAGGTGCAAAGCTTGGCGATCATCGGATCGTAATACATCGAGATCTCGCCGCCTTCGAAGACGCCGGTGTCATTGCGTACGACCGTGCCATCATCGCGCTTGCCTTCGACCGGCGGGCGATAGCGGGTGAGACGGCCGATGGAGGGCAGGAAGTTGCGGTAGGGATCTTCCGCATAGAGGCGGCTTTCGATCGCCCAGCCGTTGAGCTTCACGTCGTCCTGTCCGAAGGCGAGCTTTTCGCCCGCGGCCACGCGGATCATCTGCTCGACCAGATCGATGCCGGTGATCAACTCGGTCACCGGATGCTCCACCTGCAGGCGGGTGTTCATTTCGAGGAAGTAGAACTTGTTGGCCTTGCCATCGACGATGAATTCCACGGTCCCGGCAGAGCAATAGTTCACCGCCTTCGCCAGTGCGACCGCCTGTTCGCCCATGGCCTTGCGGGTCGCCGCATCGAGGAAGGGCGACGGGGCCTCTTCGATCACCTTCTGGTTGCGGCGCTGGATCGAGCATTCCCGCTCGCCGAGATAAAGCACATTGCCATGCTTGTCGCCCAGCACCTGGATTTCGATATGGCGCGGCTCCGTGACGAATTTCTCGATGAAGATGCGGTCATCGCCGAACGAGCTTTTCGCCTCGTTCCTGGAAGACTGGAAGCCTTCGCGGGCCTCCTCGTCATTCCAGGCGATGCGCATGCCCTTGCCGCCACCACCGGCAGAGGCCTTGATCATCACCGGATAGCCGATGGATTGCGAGATCCTGACCGCCTCATCCGCATCCGCAATCAGGCCCATATGGCCGGGCACGGTGGAAACACCGGCTTCTGCGGCAAGCTTCTTCGAGGTGATCTTGTCACCCATGGCGTGGATCGCGCCGACCGGCGGGCCGATGAAGGCAACGCCTTCCTTCTCCAGCGCCTCGGCAAAGGCGGCATTTTCCGAAAGGAAGCCATAGCCCGGATGCACCGCATCCGCGCCCGTCTTGCGGATCGCATCGAGGATCTTGTCGATCACGATATAGGACTGGCTGGACGGAGCCGGGCCGATATGCACCGCTTCATCCGCCATTTCCACATGCAGCGCATTGCGGTCGGCATCGGAATAGACAGCCACCGTCTTGATACCCATCTTGCGGGCGGTCTTGATGACCCGGCAGGCGATTTCACCACGGTTGGCGATAAGGATTTTCTTGATCATCGTCATCAATCTACTCTGCTGCTTCCGCCGGCGATTTGGCACCGGGGGCGGCTCCCCCAACGATCAGCGCCTTGGCACTGATATATTCATCGATCTCCACCCAGCCGACGGCATCACCGAACGGCAGGATTTCCCAGTTCTTGCGTTCCTCAGCGCTGGCGGCCTGAAGGCGCGGATACCACCAGAGCGGCGCTTCAATGATCCGTCCATCCGCCATGGACATGCGAATGGTGCTTTCGGTCACGTCAACACCGGCGATCTGCAGCTGGCGCTCGTCAATGTCCAAAATAGTCATGCCATGCCTCCAGAAATTCCTGCTGATGTTCAGCGATGACCTTCAGGATATCATTCACCTCATGAGCGGCAAAACCGGCCTTGCGGGCCACGCGAAGATCGGAAAGCCACACCTTGAGCTGCTTTCCATCCTTCAGAACGTGAACATGCGGGGGCTCGCCGATTTCCTTCGAGTAGAACAGAAAGCGATGCCCTCTCCACAACAGCAGGGTCGGCATGACGCTTCCTCACAGCGGGATCGTGTCGTGCTTCTTCCAGCGCACATCCACCTGCTTGTTGCGCAGCGAGGCAAAGGCGCGGGCGATGCGTTTGCGCGAGGAATGCGGCATGATCACCTCGTCGATGAAGCCGCGTTCTGCCGCAACGAAGGGATTGGCAAACCGCTCCTCGTATTCCGCCGTGCGCGCCGCGATCTTTTCCGGATCACCGAGCTCCGAGCGATAGAGAATTTCGGTCGCGCCCTTCGCGCCCATCACCGCGATTTCAGCAGTCGGCCAGGCATAGTTGATGTCTGCGCCGATATGCTTGGAGGCCATCACGTCATAGGCGCCGCCATAGGCCTTGCGGGTGATCAGCGTCACCATCGGAACGGTTGCCTGGCTATAGGCAAAGAGCAGCTTTGCCCCGTGCTTGATCACGCCACCATATTCCTGCGCCGTGCCCGGCAGGAAGCCCGGCACATCCACCAGTGTCAGGATCGGAATATTGAAGGCGTCGCAGAAGCGCACGAAGCGGGCGGCCTTGCGCGAACTGTCGATATCGAGGCAGCCTGCGAGCACCATCGGCTGGTTTGCGACCACACCCACCGTCTGGCCTTCCATGCGGATGAAGCCGGTGATGATGTTCTTCGCATAGGCTTCCTGGATCTCGAAGAAATCGCCCTCGTCGGCCAGCGCGAGGATCAGTTCCTTCATGTCATAGGGCTTGGTATTGGAATCCGGGATCAACGTATCGAGACGCGCTTCCAGACGGCCCGGATCATCATGGAAGGGCCGCACCGGCGGCTTTTCGCGATTGTTGAGCGGCAGGAAATCGAAGAGCGCACGAACCATTTCCAGCGTCTCGATATCGTTTTCGTAAGCGCCGTCGGCCACGGACGACTTCGACGTATGGGTGCGGGCACCACCAAGCTCTTCCGCCGTGACGATCTCGTTCGTCACCGTCTTCACCACATCCGGGCCGGTCACGAACATGTAGGAACTGTCGCGCACCATGAAGATGAAGTCGGTCATGGCGGGCGAATAGACCGCACCACCGGCGCAAGGGCCCATGATCACCGAAATCTGCGGGATGATGCCGGAGGCATCGACATTGCGCTTGAACACATCGGCATAGCCCGCAAGCGAGGCCACGCCTTCCTGAATGCGCGCACCGCCGGAATCATTCAGCCCGATCACCGGTGCACCGTTCTTCACCGCCATGTCCATGATCTTGCAGATCTTCTGGGCATGGGTTTCAGACAGCGAGCCGCCAAGCACGGTGAAATCCTGGCTGAAGACATAGACCTGACGGCCATTGATGGTGCCCCAGCCGGTGACGACGCCATCGCCTGCCACCTTTTGTGTCTCCATGCCGAAATCGGTGCAGCGATGGGTGACATACATGTCATATTCTTCAAAGGAGCCGGGATCGAGCAGCACATCCAGCCGCTCGCGGGCGGTCAGCTTGCCCTTGCCGTGCTGTGCCGCGATACGGCGCTCGCCACCGCCCAGCCGCGCTTCTTCGCGCCGGCTTTCCAATTGTTCCAGAACTGCCCGCATGGGGGATATGCCTCCCGAATTTTCACTCCTGCCGCCCGTGATCCTACAGGGGCGACCGCCAATCGCAATAACTGCGATAGTTGAAGAAGAAAATGCTTGAACGGGTGCGTGTGCGTAATATACAAATTTGCCAACTCAATTTTGCGAATTTGCGAACATGGCCATCGGCAAGCTCTATATCGGGCGCAAGGTGCGCGAATTGCGCGAGGCAAACCGTGCAACGCAGGGCCAGTTTGCCGAACGCATCGGCATCTCCACGTCCTACCTCAACCAGATCGAAAACAACCAGCGCCCGGTTTCGGCGGCTGTGCTTCTGGCGCTCGCGGAAAAATTCGCGATCGACATCGCCGATCTCTCCTCCGGCGAAGGCGACAGGCTGCTCTCCGCGCTGTCCGAGGCCCTGTCCGATCCGCTGTTTGAAACCTACAGCCCGACGCTGCAGGAGCTGAAACTGGTTGCCCAGAATGCGCCGGGGCTTGCCCATGCGCTCATCACGGCGCATCAGGCCTATCGCCGCAGCGGCGAGCAGCTTGCAAGCTTCGATGACCGGCTGGGGCGGCAGACGGGGCTTGCCGAACCCACGCCTTACGAGGAAGTGCGGGATTTCTTCCATTTCGTCGACAATTACATCCATGAACTCGACCTCTCCGCCGAAAGGCTTGCGGCGAAGCTCGGGCTCGGGGACGGGGAAAATCACGCGGCCCTCGTCCAGCATCTGGAGCGGGCGCACGGGGTGCGGGTCACCCGTGGCGATCCTTCCGACGAGCATGTGCGCCGCTTCGATGCCAAGGCGGGCCTTCTCACCATCAACCCTTATGCGCCCGCACCTTCGCGGGATTTCCAGCTGGCGCTGCAGATCGCGCAGCTGCATGACCCGTCCCTGATCGACAGCATCATCGCCCAGGCCGGTTTCCGCTCGGAAGAGGCGCAGGAAATCGGCCGCATTGGCCTGCACAACTATTTCGCGGGCGCCCTCATTCTGCCCTACCAGCCGTTTCTCAAGGCAGCGCGCGACCTGCGGCACGATATCGAGCTGCTTGCGGCCCGCTTCGGGGCGTCGCTCGAGCAGATCTGCCATCGGCTGAGCACGCTGCAGCGGCCGGGCGCCAAAGGCATCCCGATCTTCTTTGCCCGCATCGACCGAGCGGGCAATATCACCAAAAGGCATAGCGCGGCGAAACTGCAATTTGCCCGTTTCGGTGCCGCCTGTCCGCTGTGGAACGTGCATCAGGCATTCGAAATGCCGGGCCGGATCATCCGGCAGCTGGCCGAAACGCCGGACGGCATGCGCTATCTCTGCCTAGCCACCCAGATCACCAAAGGCGGCGTGAATTTCGGTGCACCACGCCCGCGCTATGCCATCGCGCTTGGTTGCGAAATCTCCTATGCCGACAGTTTCGTCTATGCCGATGATCTCGATCTTTCCAACCGCGCCGCCTTTGATCCAATCGGCATTTCCTGCCGGATCTGCGAGCGCACCCGCTGCCCGAGCCGGGCCGTGCCGCCCCTGAAACGCAAGCTGGTGATCCGTCACGATCTGCGCGGCACGCTGCCCTATGACATCGCCGATTGAGGCGAGCCACGCGGCTGATGCAGGGCAGACTTGCACTGGCGCGATACAAGATATGACGGTTGCAGGATAGGATTGCCGCGTTCAGACTGCTATCGGACGGTCGGATCGATGAGATCCCGTCCCATTCAGCAAAGGATCAGCGCAGCCGTGTCCGCGATGAAACTGAAGATGATCCCCAAACCGCGTGCGAGCTATCGCCGGGAAAGCGCGGAAGACCGCAAGCGCCAGCTTGGCGAGGCGGCGCTGCGCTGCATCCAGAAAAACGGCAATGCCGGTGTTTCCGTCCGCCAGATTGCCGCTGAAGCGGGTGTTACGCAGGGGCTCATCACCCACCATTTCGGCGAGATCAACGAACTCGTCGCCTATGCCTTCGAGATCATGGCCGCCGATCTGCACAGCGGCATCACCGCCGCAATCGAAGCCGCAGGCAGCGATCCACGCGCCCGCATCGACGCCTGCATCGAGGCTTCCTTCTCCCCGCAGATCTTTGACCAGTCGACGCTCGGTGTCTGGATCGTCTTCTGGGGGCTGGTGCTGCATTCGCCACGCATGAGCGCGGCCCAGCAACGCGACAACGGTATCTATGTCAGCCGCATGGAAAGCCTGATTGCCGATCTTGCCCGCGCCGAAGGCTTTGCCGTTGCCGATCCGCGCCTGGCCGCGATCCAGTTCGCCGCCATGTTCGATGGCCTCTGGCTGAACTGGTGCCTCAACCCCGGCGGCTTCAGCCCGGAAAACGGCATCACGCTCTGCAAGAACTGGATCGAAGGCCTGCGGCGCGGCGCTTATTCAGCATAACTAAATTTCAGATTTACATTATAGTCGAAGGCGCTAAGCTGCAACCGCTCGCAAGCAGAAGCAGCATGGGCCCGACCAGCCGGGCAATCGGGGACGGTGAGCTTCCCCGACTGAGGCAACAGCTTTGCTTGTCGAACGGGAGTGAAAAAGATGGGACGTTTTCCTGTCCGGATCACGTTTGATCTGACGAAGACCCGCACGGGCTGGATATTCTCCGTGCGGATACACTTCGCAGACTGAACGAAAGGAAAGGCGGATTGCCCTCCGCCTTTCCACTCCTGCATATTAGCGCAGACGGAATTTCATTTCAAGCCGCAATCAATCCACAATCCAGCAACACATATATTAGCAATAACTATATTTCTCTGATGTTCCTACGGAATGAATGTCAGGCTGCAACCGTTCGCAAGCAGAAGCAGCATAGGCCCGACCAGCCGGGCAATCGGGGACGGTGAGCTTCCCCGACTGAGGCAACAGCTTTGCTTGTCGAACGGAGGATCTGAAATGGGATATTTTCCCGCAAGGATCACGCTTGAAGTAAGGAAAACCCGCACGGGCTGGTCAATTACCGTGCGGATTCAATACTACAACTAGCGTAAAGGAAGGGCGGATAGCCGTCCGCCCTTCCACTCCCTGTATAACGAATTCCCCGCGGTTTCGCAAGTCCCTAATATAGACCGGCCGAAATACAAAAGGCGACCCAGGGGGCCGCCTTCTGAACCGAACTCTGAGCGAAGATCAGGCGATCTTCTGGGTGAGGCTGCCGGAGCGGTAGCGCTTTGCCATGTCCTGAAGCGGGATCGGCTTGATCTTGTCGGCGTGACCGGCGGTGCCAAACTCCTCGAAGCGCTGCTTGCAGAGCTTGGTCATCGCTTCCATGGCGGGCTTCAGATATTTGCGCGGATCGAATTCCGACGGGCTTTCGGCAAAGACCTTGCGGATTGCACCGGTCAGCGCCATGCGGTTGTCGGTATCGATGTTGATCTTGCGCACGCCATGCTTGATGCCGCGCTGGATTTCCTCGATCGGAACGCCCCAGGTCGGCTTCATCTGGCCGCCGAACTTGTTGATGATCTCCTGCAGTTCTTCCGGAACGGAAGACGAGCCGTGCATCACCAGATGGGTGTTCGGCAGGCGGCGGTGAATTTCCTCGATCACGTTCATGGCGAGAACCGCGCCATCCGGCTTGCGGCTGAACTTGTAGGCGCCGTGCGAAGTGCCCATGGCAACGGCCAGCGCATCCACACCCGTATCGCGGACGAACTGGGCGGCCTGTTCCGGATCGGTCAGCAGCTGGTCATGGCCGAGCTTGCCCTCGAAACCGTGACCGTCTTCCTTTTCGCCTTCGCCGGTTTCCAGCGAGCCGAGAACGCCGATTTCGCCCTCGACCGAAACGCCACCCCAATGGGCCATGTCGACCACGCGGCGGGTGATCCCGGCATTGTAGGCGTAATCTGCCGGCGTCTTGCCGTCTTCCTTCAGAGAGCCGTCCATCATCACCGAGGTGAAGCCATACTGGATGGCAGACATGCATGTGGCTTCGTTGTTGCCGTGGTCGAGATGCATGCAAATCGGAATATCCGGATGCATCTCGACGAGACCGTCGATCAGCTTGGCGAGGATGATGTCATTGGCATAGGCGCGGGCGCCACGGCTTGCCTGGATGATCACCGGAGAATTGGTCGCGGCCGCCGCTTCCAGAATTGCGAGGCCCTGCTCCATGTTGTTGATGTTGAAGGCCGGTACGCCATAGCCATATTCGGCGGCGTGATCGAGCAACTGTCTTAGGGTAACGCGAGCCAAGCTCATTCCTCCTGCTGATGGTTCAAGCTTCGCCAACCGGCATGGCGCCCCTGCACCAGCGTTGACGGGAAAGCCGGAAAATCCGGTTCTCCTTGCCTGTAAGACCATAAATTTGGCCCGGCAAGTGGTCGAAAGGCGACCTCGACCGATTGAATCGGTTGAATTTCGCCCGGACGCAAAAATCCTTCCGAAGAAGGTTGTCCAGTGCCTTTTCACCACCTCGGGATGGCACGATTGAAGGCGCCCGCAGCCTCAAGGGGTTGATCTTCGAAAATCACGAACCATCTGAAGACGAGCGGCCATTTACAATTATGGCAAAAACAAGGGAAAGGTTTTCCAGCAAGCAGCCAAAAGCCGCAAAACCATGCGTTCTTAATCACTACCAGTTTGATAGGGTTTAACTGCAAACCAAGGAGGTGGCGATGACTGCGAAATTTGTGAAACAGCTTCTGACGGCTGGTTTCGTTCTGGGGACCCTTTTCGGTGCGGCGGCCATTCCGGCGCGTGCCGACCAGTCCCTGCTCAATGTGAGCTATGACCCGACCCGGGAATTCTACAAGGATTTCAACGCGGCCTTTGCCGAAAAGTGGAAGACGGACAATGGCGAGACCGTCACCATCGAGACCTCGCATGGCGGCTCGGGCAAGCAGGCGCGTGCGGTGATCGACGGCCTTGCGGCCGATGTGGTGACGCTGGCGCTGGAAGCCGATGTGGATGCGATTGCAGCGAAGACCGGCAAGATCCCGGCTGACTGGAAGAGCCGTCTGGACAACAATTCCGCGCCCTATACCTCGACCATCGTTTTCCTTGTCCGCAAGGGCAATCCGAAGGGCATCAAGGACTGGGGCGATCTCGTCAAGGACGACGTGGCAGTGATCACGCCGAACCCGAAGACCTCTGGCGGGGCGCGCTGGAATTTCCTCGCGGCCTGGGCCTGGGCCAAGCAGGCCAATGGCGGTGATGATGCCAAGGCGGAGGAATTCGTGACCACGCTCTACAAGCATGTGCCGGTTCTGGATACGGGTGCACGCGGTGCCACCACCACCTTCGTCCAGCGCGAACAGGGTGACGTGCTGCTTTCCTGGGAAAACGAGGCCTATCTCGCCCTCAACGAACTCGGCGCCGGGGAATTCGAGATCGTCACACCGTCCGTCTCCATCAAGGCTGAACCTTCCGTTGCCCTTGTCGATGGCAATGTGGATGCCAAGGGCACACGCAAGGTGGCGGAAGCCTATCTTCAGTATCTCTATTCGGATGTGGGCCAGAAGCTTGCCGCCAAGCATTATTTCCGCCCGGCCAAGCCGGAGCTTGCCGACAAGGCTGATCTCGCCCGCTTTGCCGATGTGAAGCTTGCCACGATCGATGATTTCGGCGGCTGGAAGGAAGCACAGGCGAAATTCTTTGCCGATGGCGGCCTGTTCGACAAGATCTATCAACCGGCACAGTGAGACCCCATGACGCTGACCTCCTCGAAAGGGTGGCAGTTCAGACAACCGAGCGTTCTTCCGGGCTTCCGGTGGACGCTCGGTTTCACGCTTGTCTGGCTGACACTCATCGTCCTCGTTCCGCTCACCGGCCTGTTCCTGAAATCGAGCACGCTCGGCTGGGACGCCTTCTGGACGCTCGCCCTTGAAAAGCGCACGCTGCAGGCGCTGAAGATCAGCTTCGGCACCGCTTTTCTGGCAGCCCTTGCCAATGTGGTCTTCGGCACGCTGCTCGCCTGGGTGCTGGTGCGCTACCGTTTTCCCGGCAAGCGGATCATCGATGCCATGGTGGACCTGCCTTTCGCGCTGCCCACCGCTGTTGCGGGCATAGCGCTTACCACGCTTTATGCGTCAAAGGGCTGGATCGGCAGCCTGTTTGCGCCGCTCGGCATCAAGATCGCCTTCACGCCGCTCGGCATCGTGATTGCGCTCGTCTTTGTCGGCCTGCCCTTCGTGGTGCGCACCGTGCAGCCGGTTCTGGAAGAGCTGGATCGCGAGGTGGAGGAAGCAGCCGCAACGCTCGGCGCCAACCGGTTCCAGACCATTTTCCGGGTCCTCCTGCCCGGACTGGCGCCTGCGGTTCTGACCGGTTTTTCGCTCGCCTTTGCCCGGGGTGTCGGCGAATATGGATCGGTGATCTTCATTGCGGGCAATGTGCCGTTCAAATCGGAAATCGCGCCGCTTCTCATCGTCATCAAACTTGAGGAATTCAACTATCCGGCCGCAACCGCCATTGCCGCCGTGATGCTGCTCCTGTCCTTCGGCCTGCTGTTCGTCATCAACCTCATTCAGGCCTGGAGCCGTCGGAGATATGGCTATGGCGCATGATACGCTTCAACCGGACCGGGTGACGAGCGAGGGGCCGCTTGCCCGCGGCCTGCTGATCGCCACCTCGCTTCTTTTCCTGCTGCTGATCCTCGCCATGCCGCTGCTGGCGGTGTTTTCGGAAGCGCTGCGCAAGGGTCTGCCTGCCTTCCTCGATGCACTGAAGGATGAGGAAACCTTCGCGGCGATCCGCCTGACGCTGCTGGTTGCGGGCATCTCCGTGCCGCTCAATCTCGTCTTTGGCGTGGCCGCCGCCTGGACCATCGCGAAGTTCGAATTTCGCGGCAAGGCAATTCTGTCCACCCTGATCGACCTGCCCTTTTCGGTTTCGCCGGTGATTTCCGGCCTGGTCTTCGTGATGCTGTTCGGCGCGCAGGGCTATTTCGGACCGCTGCTGGCGAGCTACGGTCTGCAGATCATCTTTGCGGTGCCGGGGCTGGTGCTGGCCACCATTTTCGTGACCTTTCCCTTCGTCGCCCGCGAGCTCATTCCGCTGATGCAGGAGCAAGGGAATGCGGATGAGGAAGCGGCCCTGTCGCTGGGCGCCAGCGGCTGGCAGACCTTCTGGCATGTGACGCTGCCGAATATCAAATGGGGCCTGCTTTACGGGGTGCTTCTCTGCAACGCCCGCGCAATGGGCGAATTCGGGGCCGTCTCGGTGGTCTCAGGCCACATCCGTGGCCAGACCAACACGATGCCGTTGCAGGTCGAGATTCTCTACAACGAATTCAATTTCATGGCGGCCTTTGCGGTTGCCGCACTTCTGGCGCTGCTTGCGCTTGTCACGCTCGTGCTGAAATCGCTGCTGGAATATCGCTTCAGCGCCGAAATCGCCGCAAGCCGTCGCCATTGAGAGGAACAGATGGACGTCAAGGTTCAAAACATCCGCAAGGAATTCGCCCGTTTTCCGGCGCTCAACGATGTGTCGCTGGATATCCGCTCGGGCGAGCTGATCGCGCTGCTCGGCCCTTCCGGTTCCGGCAAGACAACCCTTTTGCGGCTGATCGCCGGGCTGGAAACGCCGACCGATGGCCGGATTTTCTTCGGTGAAGACGATGCGTCGAAGAAGACGGTGCAGGAGCGCAATATCGGTTTTGTGTTCCAGCACTATGCGCTTTTCCGCCATATGACGGTGCTCGACAATATCGGCTTCGGCCTGAAGGTGCGGCCGAAAAACCGGCGCCCTGCAAAGGCGGAAATCCGCCGCCGGGCGCTGGAACTGCTCGATCTGGTGCAGCTTTCCGGCATGGAGAACCGCTATCCGAACCAGCTTTCCGGCGGCCAGAGACAGCGCGTGGCACTGGCACGGGCGATGGCCGTGGAGCCGAACGTGCTGCTGCTCGACGAGCCCTTTGGCGCGCTCGACGCGCAGGTGCGCAAGGACCTGCGCAAATGGCTGCGCGACATTCATGACCGTACCGGCCATACCACCATCTTCGTGACCCACGATCAGGAAGAGGCGCTGGAACTGGCAGACCGCGTGGTGGTGATGAGCCAGGGCAAGATCGAACAGGTGGGAACGCCGGACGAGGTCTATGACACGCCGAATTCGCCCTTCGTCTTCGGCTTCATCGGCGAATCCAACGGACTGAAGGTAACGGCGGATCATGGCGGCATCCGGTTCAACGGCAAGCCGCTCAACATGGCCGCAGCACCAGACAAGCATGGCGAGGCGCTGCTCTACTTTAGGCCGCAGGATATCGAGCTGATCGAAAGCGGCGAGGATGGGTTGACCGGCTCCGTCATCGCCACCCGGCGTGTGGCGGGCACGCGCCATGTGGAACTCGATCTCGGATCGGGCACCCATGTGGAGCTGGAAATATCGACCGAGCAGGCCGCCCGCATCGACCGCAATCGCGTCACCTTCCGCCCGACACGCTGGAAACTCTTTCCGGTCTGAGGCGGTTTTCCGCCCGGAAAAGCGCATGGCGAAAAAGGCGCGCAGCCCTCAGCCGGGGCTGCGCGCAATTTGCGCTTTCATGGCGCGGACAAGATCGGCATCGGTCTGACGGCATCCCGGCACGTCAAAGCTCTGCGCGGAGGCTCTTTCTACCGGTTCCAAGCGGGGGATCGAGCAGGAGGCGTGGACATCCACATCCGCGACGCTCTCGAGCAGCAGATAGACATTTTCCGGGGTCAGGCCGGAACCGGGCAGGATCTCGATGCGGCCAGCGGCCTGCGCCTGCATGGCGGCAATGGTATGTCGCCCTTCGATGGCGGTCGGCTTGCCGCCGGAGGTGAGGATGCGCGAGAAGCCGAGGTCGACCGCAACATCAACGGCCGCAACCGGATCGGGCGTCAGATCGATCGCCCGGTGCAGCACGGCAGGCAGGCCGTCCGCCGCCTCGATCAGCCGTGACAGCGTGAAGCGGTCGAGCGTGCCGTCCTCGGCATTTGCCCCGATCACCATGCCGGCAAGACCAAAAGCACGGATCGCCTCGATATCAGCGACCATCTGGCGCAGATCATCGAGCCCGTAGACGAAGTTGCCGGGCCGCGGCCGCACCATGGC
Organism: uncultured Rhizobium sp.; assembly: GCA_945952315.1. GTDB lineage: Bacteria > Pseudomonadota > Alphaproteobacteria > Rhizobiales > Rhizobiaceae > Gellertiella. The sequence goes on from CAMFIE010000011.1 coordinate 14,410, forward strand.
AAATACCGGCACGGAGGCTTCCGCGGCAATCGCCATCAGGCCGGGAGATGGTGTGAGCCCGCCGAGAAGCAGGGCGCTGCACAATTCGATCCGGTCCGCACCGGCGCTGACCGCCGTCTTCAGCCCGGCCGCATTATCGACACACACTTCCAGCCGGCGCCCCATGATCAGTCCCTCCGCGAAAAGCCGAGAACTGCCGCCCCGACCAGACCGGGTTCGATGGTGCAAAGCCCCGGCACGACCAGCGGGCGGTCAAACTTTTTCAGCGTGCGTTCGCGCACCAGCCGGTCGATTTCGGCAATAAGCGGTGCCGAGCGTGACAGGCCACCGCCGACCGGAACGATGGTGGCGCCCGTGGTGTTGATGAGCATGGCAAGCGGCCCGGCGGTGATATCCGTCAGCACATCGATGGTGCGGGTGGCCTTCGGCTCGCCCTGCTGCCAGGCCTCGGTAATCTCCTCGCTGCTCTTTTCTTCCGCGCAGAGGAAACGGTGGATCTTCTCCATGCCGCGGGCACTCACCGTGGCATCAAGACAGCCCTTCAGGCCGCAGCCGCAGGCAAAGGCGGGCAGTTCCACCTCCGGCGTTCCGGCAAAGCGGGCGGAAACGGGGCCGTGGCCCCATTCGCCCGCAAAGCCGCCGTCGCTGTTGATCAGCCTGCCATCCACGACCAGTCCGCCACCGACACCGGTGCCGAGGATGACGCCGAACACGACGCGATGCCCCCTGCCCGCACCCAGCCCGTATTCGGCCATGGCAAGGCAATCGGCATCATTGGAAATCAGCACCGGCATGCCAAGCGCCGCTTCCAGATCCGCTTCGATCTGCCGCCCGTGCAGGCAGGGAATGTTGGCAACCGTGATCTTGCGGCTTTCCGGATCGATCACCCCGGTGATCGAGATCGAAACCCGTGTCACCGGTTCCGGAGCCCCGTCGATGATCGCCTTCAGCGCGGCAACGAAGGCCCCGAAATCCGTGAGCGGTGTTGCCACGCGCGGCAGGGTCTCGATCTCTTCCGGGCTTTTGGCATAGGCGCCCTTGATGGCCGTGCCACCGATATCGAAACAGACGATCATGCTGGTTCAGTCCCGCTTGAAAAATGGAGTTCAGCGGATCGCCTTACCATCCGCATCGAAGCGATGCATCAGGCTTCTGTCCGGAGAGGCATAGACGACATCATCCGGGTGGAACGGATGTTCGCCGAACAGGCGCACCGTGAGGAGTCCGGCCTTTTCGGTTTCCATATAGACGATGGTGTCGGCGCCGAGATGTTCGACATGCACCACCTTGCCCTGCCATTCGCCCGCCTCGCGCGAGAGCGTGATATGTTCGGGACGGATGCCAAGGGTCTTTGCACCCGGATCACCCAGCCGCTCGGCCTCGATGAAATTCATCCCCGGCGAGCCGATGAAACCGGCCACGAACAGGTTGGCCGGGCGGTTGTAAAGCTCCATCGGCGAGCCGACCTGCTCGATCGCGCCGGCAGACAGAACCACGATCTTGTCGGCAAGCGTCATCGCTTCCACCTGATCATGGGTCACGTAGATCATCGTCGCCTTCAGCTCGCGGTGAAGCTTGGCAATCTCCAGCCGGGTCTGCACGCGCAGCGCCGCATCGAGATTGGAGAGCGGCTCGTCGAACAGGAAGAGCTTCGGTTCGCGCACGATCGCGCGGCCGATCGCCACGCGCTGGCGCTGGCCGCCGGAAAGTTCGGCCGGGCGGCGGGCAAGATAGGGATCGAGCGACAGCATGGCGGAGGCCTTTGCGACGCGCTTTTCGATATCGGCCTTGTCGGCACCCGCCTGTTTCAGGCCGAGGCCCATATTGTCCTTGACCGTCAGATGCGGATAGAGCGCATAGGACTGGAACACCATGGCAATGCCGCGCTTTGCCGGCGGCACGGTCGCCACCTCCTGTCCGTCAATATCAATACTGCCTGAGGTTGCATCCTCCAGACCGGCAATGACGCGCAGCAGGGTGGACTTGCCGCAGCCGGACGGGCCGACGAAAATCACGAATTCGCCGTCCTTCACGTCCAGATCGATGCCTTTAAGCACTTCATGGGCGCCAAAGGCCTTGCGGATATTTCTCAAACGAAGCGAGCCCATGGCTTATTCCCCCTGCAATCGCACCGGCTTGCCGGTCTTTACACTTTCATCCGCCGCAAGACATACTCGCAGAGATTGTACTGCATCCTGCATGTGGCGAGACAGATCCAGATTTTCCCGAATGGCCTTCAGCAGGAAGGCCTGTTCCCGTTCGCACAGGTCCTGATGGCCGGGTTCGCCATCCATCCGAAGGTCGAGGTCCGGCGTCGTGAAGCGGCCATCGGCTCCGGTTGCCGCCTTGTGCACGCGGATCAGCGAGGTCTTCGTGTGGCTGTCCACATCGTCGGACTTGGCATTCTGGTCCATCACGATGGACACGCAGCCATTCGGCGAGATCACATCCTTCACGAAGAAGGCGGTTTCCGACATCATCGGCCCCCAGCCCGCCTCGTACCAGCCGACCGAGCCATCGGCGAACAGCACCTGAAGATGGCCGTAGTTATACATGCTGGCCGAGACCTCACCCGACAGGCGAAGCCCCATGCCGCGCACCTCGACCGGCACGGAATCGGTGATCTGGCACATCACGTCGATATAGTGCACGCCGCAATCGACAATCGGCGAGGTGGTCTGCATCAGCGCCTTGTGCGTTTCCCAGGTCGGGCCCGAGGACTGCTGGTTGAGGTTCATGCGGAAGACGTAAGGGCCGCCAAGCGCGCGCGCCTCCGCAATCAGCCGCATCCAGGAGGGATGGTGGCGCAGGATATAACCGATCACCAGCTTGCGGCCATTGGCCTTTGCGGCGGCAACCACCCGCTCGGCATCGGCGACGGTGGTGGCAAGCGGCTTTTCCACGAAGACGTGGCAGCCTGCCTCCAGTGCCCTGACCGCATAATCGGCATGGCTGTCGGAATAGGTGTTGATCGAGCAGACATCCGGCTTGAGGCTGGCAAGGGCCGCGTCGAAATCCGGCAGGATGTCATAGCCCGCAAGCGCTTCGTCCAGTTGCGGCCGCGAGCGGTTGACGAGGCCCGCGATCTCGAAACCCGGATTGCGGTGGTAGGCGAGCGCATGGCTGCGCCCCATGTTTCCAAGGCCTGCGACGAGGACGCGAAGTGGTTTTCCGCTCATTTGACGGCTCCCGAGGTAATGCCGCGGATAAGCTGGCGCGAGAAGATCATGTAGAGCACCAGAACAGGGAAGATTGCGAGCGACAGGGCCGAGAGAACCGCATTCCAGTCGGTCACGAACTGGCCGATGAAGACCTGGCTGCCGAGCGTCACGGTCTTTGTGGCTTCGGCGGGCGCAAGGATCAGCGGGAACCAGAGATCGTTCCAGATCGGGATCATGGTGAAGACCGCAACCGTTGCCATGGCGGGCCTGACCAGCGGAAGCACGAGGCGGAAGAAGATCGCATATTCCGAAAGCCCGTCGATCCGCCCGGCATTCTTCAGGTCATCGGAAACGGTGCGCATGAATTCCGAGAGAATGAAGACGGCCAGCGGCAGGCCCTGCGCGGTATAGACGAGGATCAGCGCCGTCAGCGTGTTGACGAGACCGGTTGCCACCATGCCCTGCAGGATCGCCACCGTGCCGAGGCGGATCGGGATCATGATGCCGAGCGAGAGATAGAGCCCCATCAGCGTATTGCCCTTGAAGCGGTATTCGGAGAGCGCGAAAGCGGCCATCGCCCCGAACAGCAGCACGAAGAAGATCGACACGCAGGTGACCGTCAGGCTGTTCGAGAAATAGCCGATGAAATCACCCTGTTTCAGCACCGTCTGGTAGCCGATCAGGCTGAAGCTTTCCGGGCCCGGCAATTGCAGCGGCGCGCGGAAGATCGCGTTGCGGTTCTTGAACGAGTTGACGATGGTCAGAAACACCGGAAACAGCGCAATCAGCGTATAGGCCCCGAGTGCGAGATGCACGGAGGCGGAGCGCAGATGAGAGGTGCGGGCCTTGGACATGGGCGTGCCTCCGGCGTCAGAACTGGTAGCGGCGGATGCGCCGCTGGATGATGAAGAGATAGAGCGAGACACCGGCGAGGATGATGAGGAACATCACGGTCGCGATGGTCGCCCCCATCGAGCGATCCCCGAGCTGCAACTGGAAGCCGAAGAAGGTGCGGTAAAGCAGCGTGCCGAGAATATCGGTCGAGCCATCGGGACCGGCAAGCGCTCCCTGAACGGTATAGACGAGGTCGAAGGCGTTGAAATTGCCGACGAAGGTCAGGATCGAAATGATGCCGATTGCGGGCAGGATGAGCGGCAGCTTGATCTTCCAGAACTGGCTCCAGCCGGTCACGCCATCGCATTCGGCCGCCTCGATCACCTCTTCGGGAATGTTGAGCAGCGCCGCATAGATCAGCATCATCGGAATACCGACATATTGCCAGACGGAAATCAGCGAAACGGTGATCAGCGCCGAATGCGGCAGGCCGAGCCAGGGCGCAAACAGGCTTTTCGCACCGACAAGACCCAGCATCCACGGGGCGACACCCCAGATCGGCGAAAGAATGAGCTTCCAGATGAAGCCGACGATCACGAAGGAGAGAAGCGTCGGCAGGAAAATCGCGGTGCGATAGAAGGCGGCAAGGCGCAGCTTCGGAATGGAGAGCATGGCGGCGAGCGCGATGCCGATCGGGTTCTGCACCAGCATGTGGATGACGAAGAAGATGAAATTGTTCTTCAGCGCATTCCAGAAATCCGCGGCCCAGCGCTGGTCGCCGAACAGGGTCTTGAAATTGCCGAGCCCGACAAACACCGTCTGGTCATCCACCACATTGAACAGCGACAGCCACAGCGTCTGGAACAGCGGCAGGATCATCACCGCCGTGTAGACGAGAAGAGCGGGAAACAGAAAGATCAGGATATGCCAGCGAATGGGACGCTTCAGCGGCGTCGATGGCCCGGTCTCATCCAATGATGTCATGATCGCCCCCTGATCGGATAGAATTGGTCCATGCGTTCTGAGGCATGGGTATGGTAGCACCAATTGGTCGTCATCCTCGGGCTTGTCCCGAGGATCTGCTGGCCCATCGGCAAAGTCGCGCCCGGCTTTTAGCCCGGTAGATCCTCGGGACAAGCCCGAGGATGACGACGTTGACGCAGAAGCAAATGCCCTGACTGGCAGCAATACAAAGCTGCCGACACCCGTTTACGGGTGCCGGCGACTTCACAAGCCTTACTTGGCCGGCTTGTACCAGCTGTCGAGGCCTTCCTGCAGCTTCTTGGCGGCATCTTCCGGCGTCGAGGTGCCGTTGATGACGTTTGCAGAAGCGGCCCAGGTCTCGTTTTCGAGGTTCGGCTTGCCGCGCGACAGGATCTGGTAGGTCGAGCGGATGGTCGACTTGCACTTGCCGCGCCAGGAGACGAATTCCTGCGCCAGCGGATCGGTCATCTTCACCGGCGTGGAGTTCAGGCTGAAGAAGCCCGGCAGGGCATTGGCGTAGATTTCGGCGAATTCCGGCGAAGCCACCCAGCTGAGGAAGGTCTTTGCCGCTTCCGCATTGGCGCTCTTGGCATTGAGGCCGATACCGATATCGTTGTGGTCGGAGATGTAGCAATCATCGCCAGCCTTCTGCACCGGCGGCGGGAAGGCACCCATCTTGAACTGGGCCTGGGCGTTGAAGCCCGAGATTTCCCACGAACCGGCCGGATAGATCGCGGCGCGGCCGAGCGTGAAGAGGTTCTGGCTGTCCGGATAGGTCTGGGCCTGATAGCCGTCGCCGAGATAGTCCTTCCACTTGGCAAGCGTCTTGTAAGGCGCAACCCAGGCTTCGTCGGTCAGCTTCTGCTCGCCCTTGATCAGCGCCAGACGGCCGTCTTCGCCCTTCCAGTAGTTCGGGCCGATATTCTGGTAGCCCATGGTTGCGGCTTCCCACAGGTCCTTGGTGCCCATGGCCATCGGGATATAGGTGCCGTCAGCCTTGATCTTGTCGAGGGCGGCGAAGAATTCCTCTTCCGTCGTCGGAACGGCAATGCCGAGCTTTTCGAAGGCATCCTTGTTGTAGATGAAGCCGTGGATAACCGAGGCCATCGGCACGCAGAAGGTGGCCTTGCCGTCGTCGGTGGTCCAGGCGGACTTGGCAACCGGCGAGAAGTTTTCCATGCCCGGCAGGCCAGAGAGATCGGCCAGATGCCCCTTGTTGTAGAGCTCGAGCGACGCATCGAACGGACGGCAGGTGATGAGGTCGCCAGCGGAACCGGCATCGAGCTTGGCATTGAGCGCGGCATTGTATTCGGTCGGCGCGGTCGGCGCGAAGGTCACCTTGATGCCGGGGTTCTTCGCTTCGAAGGCCGGGATCAGCTTTTCCTGCCAGATGGCGAGGTCGTCGTTGCGCCAGCTTTCGATGGTCAGCGTGGCATCCGCATGCGCCGCGCTGACGGCAGCAAACGTGCTCGTCGTCAGAAGCAGAGCCTTGACAATGGTACGGGTCATTTCGTTCTCCCTCGATTGGCCCACCCCGATGGCGGGCCTGTTTTCAATTGGTCACAGTTCCGGCCGAAAGCGACCGGAGTGCAGGGCGCAGATGCCCCCCGCACGCCTCAAGCAGCGATGCAGCTTCCCCGGTGCCCGAGGCACCGGAGGCGAGCAGCACGGCAATTTTCACGGAGCCATCCGCCTTGGCCAGAACGGCCTCCGCCGACGGCAGATCGATGCCGGTAATATCCGACACCATGCGCGATGCCCGCGCACGCAGCTTCCGGTTATCGGCCTTCAGGTTGACCATGTGACCGTCGTGGACGTGACCCAGCATCACCCCCGCAAGCGTGGACATCATGTTGAAGGCGATCTTCTGTGCCGTGCCCGCACCCATGCGGGTGGAACCGGCAATCACTTCCGGCGGAGTTGCCAAAAGCACCGCCACATTGGCGAGCGCAAACAGCGGCACGCCGGGATTGTTCGCAATGCCGACCACCTGCGCGCCCTTGAGGCGGGCAACATCGGCAATACCAAGCACATAGGGGGTCGAACCGCTGGCGGACACGGCAAGCACACAGTCCTTGCGACCGGGATCGAGCGCCAGAAGGTCAGCCTTGCCAGCCTCCACATCGTCTTCCGGCGCCCCCTTGAGAGAGGAAAGCGCATCCGCGCCACCCGCCAGGAGAATGCGGACCCGGTCTTCGGGAATGCCGTAAGTGCCGGGCAGCTCCAGCGCATCGGCAAGAGCCATCAGACCGGAGCTGCCCGCCCCCGCATAAATCAGACGCCCGCCCTCGCCCAGCGCAGCCGCCATCAGACCAGCCGCCTTGCGCAGGCTCTCAAGGGAAGACTGCACTGCCTTCGCAGCCGCAACCTGGCCATCGGCAAGCAGCGCAAGAATTTCGGTGGGCGCAAGAGCGTCCAGTCCGCTTGCTTTTTCGTGCCTTGCCTCGGTTCGGTTCATGCCATCCTCCTGTCATCTGGAAATATGATGCCAAAAAAATACCAATTGTCCAGAGACAAATTAATAAATTCGCATTTCTCAAGACCAATCTGAGCCACGATCCATTTTTTATCTATTATTTTCAATATTTTAAGAAAATTGATGGTTAACAGAAGTTTGCACTTGGTTAATGGTATTTTTTTGGTATCATACCAGTGAGGAGACCTTTATGGCTGATCTGGTATTGGGAATCGACGGGGGCGGAACAGGGTGTCGCGCGGCAATCGCGGGTGCCGATGGCCGCGTGCTCGCCATTGGACAGGCAGGTCCCGCCAACATCCTCACCAATCCGGATGAGGCCGTTCGCCATATAGAAGAGGCAGCCCGGGCCGCTCTGCTGAAGGCCGGACGTGAAGCCGACAATCTGGCCGACATCCCGGCCCTTCTCGGACTGGCGGGAAACAATGAACCGAAGGCGATCGAACGGGTCTTGCAGATCCTGCCCTTCCGGCAGGCTGAAATCCACTCCGACGGGCTGATTGCGCTGGAGGGAGCCTTCGACGGTAAGGATGGTGCGATTGCCAGCCTCGGCACCGGCAGCGTTTTCCTGCTTCGTCACGAAGGCCGGGCGAGGCAGTTCGGCGGCTTCGGCTTCCTGATCGGCGATGGCGGCAGCGGCGCGCGGATCGGACAGGAGGCGCTGCGGATGACATTGCTGGCGCATGACGGCATCCGCACTGAAACTGACATGACCAATAGCCTGTTTGCCGAATTCGGGAAGGATCCCGGCGCCATGCTGGCTTTCGCCCGCCATGCCGTGCCGGGCGATTTTGCCCGCTTTGCGCCGGCAGTCTTTGCCGCAGCCGAGACTGGCGACGGGCTGGCTCTGGAGATTGTCCGGCAGGCGGCAGCCGATGTGGATGCGGTGCTGGATCGCATGCTGGCAATGGCCGGGCCGCTGCCGCTCTGCCTCACTGGCGGGCTGAAGAGCCTTTATCCTCGCTATCTCGCCGAGCGGCATCGCACGCGGCTCGTCCAACCGGCAGGTGATGCGCTTTCGGGCGCGATCCGCCTTGCCCGCCGCACGTTCTGTTCCATGGAGACGATATTCTGATGTCGCTCGACGCTGTCTTCTTTCTCGATACGCTGCAATCCGGGGGCACCGGGCCGCTTTACATGAAGCTGCGTCAGGTGCTGGAGGATGCGATCCGCTCCGGCAAGCTGGATCAGGGAGAAGCCCTTCCGCCCGAGCGCGACCTTGCGGAGCTTGCCAAGGTCAGCCGTGTGACGGTGCGCAAAGCGGTGGACGATCTGGTGCGCGACGGGCTTCTCACCCGCCGCCACGGGTCCGGCACCTTTGTCTCGAAGCCGGTCTCCAAGGTGCAGCAATCGCTTTCCCGCCTCACTTCCTTTACCGAAGACATGGCGCGGCGCGGTTTCCAGACCCGGGCGGAAATCCTGGAACGCGGCCTGTTTCATCCGACGACGGAAGAAACCGTGATGCTCGGCCTTTCGGCTGGCCAGCAGGTCGCGCGCATCAACCGTCTGCGCCTGGCAGACGAAACGCCGCTTGCCATCGAACGGGCAAGCATCTCGCCGGAATTCCTGCCCGAACCCGAGCGGGTGCGCACCTCGCTCTACGAAGAGCTGGATCGCACCGGCTCGCGGCCCGTGCGCGCCATCCAGCGGATTTCGGCCACCAATGTGAAGGAACCGGATGCGGGCCTTCTCGGCATGGCGGTCGGCGCCGCTGGCCTTTCCATCGAGCGTGTCTCCTATCTCGCCTCCGGGCGCGTGGTGGAATTCACCCGCTCTCTCTATCGCGGCGACGCCTATGATTTCGTTGCCGAAATGACGCTGGGAGACAGCGAAGGCGGCAAGTGAGCCGCCAGGTCTTCCGCGCCACAACCAAGGACTGATTGCATGCAAACCCATATGCGACGCGAGATCAATGAAATCCCGGAGGCAGCCGCACGGCTGATCGAGGCCTCCGGCAAGGCACTTGCCGAAGCCGGGCAGACGCTTCGCGCCCGCAATCCGGCCTATCTCGCAACCATTGCCCGCGGCTCGTCCGACCATGCGGCCCATTTCATCAAATATGCGGTGGAACTGGTCGCGAAAAAACCGGTCGCCTCGCTCGGCCCCTCGCTCGCCTCGATCTACGGCGTCAATCTCGATCTGTCGGGGGCCGCGACGATTGCGATTTCGCAATCGGGCAAGAGCCCGGATATCGTGGCGATGGCCGAAGCCGCGACCCGCTCCGGTGCCGTCAGCATCGCGCTGACAAACACGATTGCCTCGCCGCTGGCGGAAGCCTCCCGCCACGCGATCGATATCGCCGCAGGGCCAGAACTTGCGGTCGCGGCCACTAAATCCTTCGTGAACTCGGTACTCGCCGGCCTGCTGCTGCTTGCCGAATGGACCGGCGACAAGGCGCTGATGGCCGCAATCCAGGCCCTTCCCGGCCATTTCGAGCGGGCCGTCCAGCTCGTCTGGGATGGCGGACTGCCGGAAGACCTGATCGCGGCAGATTCGCTCTACATGCTCGGCCGTGGCCCGACGCTTGCCATCGCCAGCGAGGCGGCACTGAAATTCAAGGAAACATCGGGTCTGCATGCGGAAGCCTATTCCGCCGCCGAAGTGCTGCATGGGCCTGTCGCCCTGGTGAAGCCGGATTTCCCGGTGATCGCCTTTGCCGCCCGCGATGCCGCCGAACAATCGGTGGCTGACATAGCCGACGGGCTGGCGGAAAAGCGCGCGGCGGTCTATGCAACCAGCGCGCTCGTCAAACGCGCCGGAACAATTGCCCATGTCGCAACCGGCCACGGGATAACCGATGCACTGGCGCTGATCATTCCGTTCTACGGTTTCGTCGAAGCCTGGTCGCGCGCGCGCGGCTTCAACCCCGACAAGCCGGAAGCCCTGAAGAAAGTGACCGAAACCCGATGAGCATCGTCAAGGCCTATACCGGAGCGCGGATTTTCGACGGCGAACGCTTCCATGAAGACAAGGCGCTGATGGTGGAAAGCGGCCGGGTCTCGGGCCTCGTGCCGCCCTCGCAGGTGCCGGATCACGCGGTGATCGAGCCGCTTTCAGATGCGCTGATCGTGCCCGGCTTCATCGACCTTCAGGTCAATGGCGGCGGTGGCGTGATGCTGAATGACGAGCAGAGCGTGGAGGCGATCACCCGCATCTGTTCGGCGCATGCCCGTTTCGGCACGACCGCGCTTCTGCCGACCCTGATCACCGACCGGGTGGATATTACCGATGCGGCGATTGCGGCAGGCAAGGCGGCCCGCGCCGTCGGCGTTCCGGGCTTTCTCGGCCTGCATCTCGAAGGTCCGCATCTGTCGATCATCCGCAAGGGCGCGCATGACCCGCAACTGATCCGGCCCATGGACCTTTCCGATCTCGACCGGCTGATTGCCGCAAAGGCCGGGCTCGATGTGCTGCTCACCACCGTTGCACCGGAAAATGTCAGCGCCGAGCAGGTGGAAATCCTGGCGCGGGCCGGTCTGCTGATCAGCCTTGGTCACACGGATTCGAAGGCGGAGACCGCAAGCCTCTATGCCGCGCACGGCGCGCGCCTCGTCACCCATCTCTTCAACGCAATGAGCCAGCTTGGCAACCGCGAGCCGGGCGTGGTGGGTGCAACGCTCACCGAAGGCAGCCTCTTTGCCGGGCTGATTGCCGATGGTTTCCACGTCCATCCGCGCTCGATTGCGGTGGCCCTTTCGGCAAAACGTGGGCCAGGCCGGATCTTCCTCGTCACCGATGCGATGTCGACGATTGGCACCGACATGACCCGTTTCATGCTGAACGGCCGGGAAATCCGACGCGAAGGCGGGCGGCTGACGCTTGCCGACGGCACGCTTGCCGGGGCCGATATCGACATGCTCTCCTCGGTGCTGTTCATGAAGGATGTGGTGGGCGTCGAGCTTTCCGAAGCGCTGCGCATGGCCTCGCTCTATCCGGCAGAGGCGGCACGCATTGCCAGCCGCAAGGGTGCGCTCCGTCCGGGCATGGATGCGGATTTCGTGGTGCTTTCCGAAACGCTTGCGATGCAGGCGACCTATATCGGCGGAAGCTGCGTTTACCGCGCCTGACCCCTTTTCAAGCGGGCCGGGATCGGTAAGTGTTGAGGCCCGATCCGGAAGGAGCTGCAGGAGATGCTCAATCTCATCACCGATATCGACGGCGTCTCCGTCGGCCATGCAAGCGATCTTGTCATCGGAACCGGGGTCACCGCTGTGGTTTTCGACCGGCAGGCGGTTGTCTCGATGAGCGTGCTCGGCGGCTCCCCCGGCAGCCGCGACAGCGCCATGCTTTCGCCGGAAAATTCCGTGCAGGCGGTGGATGCGCTGGTGCTTTCCGGCGGCTCGATCTTCGGGCTCGATGCCTGCGGCGGCGTGCTCGATGGCCTGCGCGAGGATGGGCGCGGCCTCTCCTTCGGCAACACGATCGTGCCGATTGCCGCACAGGCAATCCTGTTCGATCTGATGAATGGTGGCGACAAGAACTGGGGCAGCCAGAACCCCTATCAGCGGCTGGGCTACAAGGCCTATCGCGCCGCCGAAAGGGGCCGTTTCGCGCTTGGCACCGTTGGCGCGGGGACCGGGGCAACGACGGCCTTCCTGAAAGGCGGTCTTGGCTCGGCAAGCGCAGTCACAAGGGCTGGCCACAAGGTCGCGGCGCTGGTTGCCGTCAATGCGCTCGGTAGCCCGGTGATCGGCAAGGGTCCGCATTTCTGGGCCGCCCCCTTCGAGCTGGACGGAGAATTCGGCGGGTGCGGCTATCCCGTCCCGTTCAAGCCGGAGGATACGGGCCTGCTGATCAAGGGGATGGAGCCTTCCGCAACGACGATCGGCATTGTGGTGACCGATGCGGTTCTCACCAAGGCGGAGGCGCACCGGCTCTCGATCCTCGGCCATGACGGGCTGGTGCGTTCCATTCACCCCGCCCATTTTCCGGCCGATGGCGATACGGTCTTCGGCGCGGCGACCGGGGAAAAACTGGTCAACTCACCGATGGAATTCATGGAAATATGTCATCTCGCGATGGTCACCATGGCGCGCGCCGTCGCCCGCGGCGTGTTCGAGGCCGAGGCGCTTCCCTATCCCGATGCAAAGCCGGGCTGGAAGGACCTCTTCGGCTGAGGATCAGCCCATCCGGAAGAGATCGCGCGGCAGGTCCGACAGCACCTCGGCACCATCTGCCTTCAGGATCACCACCTCCTCAAGCCTGAGGCCGAAACGGCCCTTGAGATAGATGCCGGGCTCGATCGAGAACACATTGCCCTCCTCCAGCACCACATCCGAAGTGGCGGTGATATAGGGGCCTTCGTGGATATCGATGCCAAGGCCGTGGCCGGTGCGGTGCAGGAAGAATTCGCCATAACCGGCAGCGGTGATCACATCGCGGGCGGCAGCATCGACGGTGCGGGCGGTCACACCCGGTCGGGCCGCGGCAATCGCCGCCTTCACCGCCCGGTCGACAATGCCATGCACCTCTTCAAGCCCCTCCGGTGCCGATCCGAAATAGCCCATGCGGGTCATGTCGGAGGGATAACCCTGGCTGCGGCCGCCGATATCGACCAGCACCGCATCGCCGCGCTTCAGCTTGCGTGTGGAGCAGTGATGGTGCGGGAAGGCCCCGTTTTCGCCGAAACCGACGATGGTGAACTCGGCCGCAGCACCCCGCGCCCGGTAGAAGTTCTTCACCACCTCGGCAACATCGAGCTCGGTCACGCCCTCTTCGAGCGACGCGAATGCGGCCTTTGCCGCCTCGTCGTTCAACAGCGCATTGGCCTTCAGCAGCCGATATTCATCCGCATCCTTGCGGGCGCGGAGCGCTGCCACCGTCTCGCCGGTAAAGGCATGGCGCGGCTGATCCAGGGCGCCGAGCAGAAAGAGCGCGAAATCGGCCCGCATCGTTTCATCCAGCGCCACCTTCAGCCCCGCCTTCTGCTTCACGCCAAAGGCGACAAGCAGATCATCGAGCGCCTTCACCGGCCCCTCGTCATCCGACCAGGCGTAGAAGGGCAGGTCCGTATCCTTGCGGGCGGCATCGGCATTCAGCTTCGGCATCAGGAAGGCGGCGTGATCGGCGCTGACGATCTGCATCACCGGGCGCTCGTCGCCATGCGGCGAAACGCCGGAGAGCCAGAGCATGTGCGAGCTTGGCCCGACCGCGACCAGATCGGTTCCGGAAGCCTTCATGCGGGCGCGCAGCGCGGTCAGACGGGCGTTGTAATCAGCCATGGTTTTCTCCCAACTGGATTTAGAGGACGCGCTCGGCGGAAAGCGCCAGTCCGAGAATGCGGTCATCGTCGTGGCGAAGACCGGAAAGCAGCAGGCCGACCGGCATGCCGGCCGCGCCGGTGCCGCAAGGCAGCGACACACCGCAGAAATCGAGGAAATTGCCGATCAGCGTGTTGCGCAGCGTCTTGCCATTCATCGCGAAGAAGGCCTCGTCGCTTTCGATCAGCGGCGCGATCAGGGGCGCGACATGCGGCAGGGTCGGCGAGACGAATACCGCCCCCTCGCCTGCCAGCGCGCTCACATCGGCAATCAGCCGCTCGCGGGCTTCGAGGAGCGCGATATAGGAGGGCATCGAGGTTTTCTCGCCGAGACGGCAGCGGGCAACCACGCGCGGGTCCATGCCATCAGCTTCCGGCCCGTTCAGCCGTTCGCGGTGCAGCGCATAGGCTTCCGCCGTCACCAGCGGGCCGTGCTCGGCCATCAGCGCAAAGATTTCGGCAAAAGCCGGAATGACCGTGCGGCGAATGCGGGCACCCTTTGCCGCAAGCTTTTCAAGGGCAGCCTCGAAGGCGGCGGCAACCTCGGGCTCGATGCCGTCGAAGATCACCGTTTCCGGCACGATCATGTCCTGTCCGGAAAGGTCGAGCGGCTGGATATCCGGCACCAGACGGCCACGCATCGCCGCATCGATCAGAACCGCATCGGCAACCGTATTCACCAGCGGCCCGAGCGAATCGAGGCTTTTCCCGAGCGGGAACACCCCGCCCATGCCGTGGCGTCCGCGCGAGCCCTTGTAGCCGACAATGCCGGTAAAGGCGGCGGGAATGCGGATCGAGCCGCCGGTATCCGTGCCCATGGCGACCGGCACCAGACCGGCGGCAACGGCCGCGGCCGAACCGGAAGAGGAGCCGCCCGGCAGGCGATGCCCGTCCGTCGCGCGCGGATTTTGCGGCGTGCCATGGTGCGGATTGATGCCAAGGCCGGAAAAGGCAAATTCGCTCATGTTGACCCGGCCGACCGAAACCATGCCCGCGCGGGCAAGATGCGCGACCACATCCGCATCGCGCAGTGCAGGTGTTGCCCTTTCCAGAATGCGGGAGCCTGCCGGTGTCGGCATGCCTTCGAGATCGAAGAGGTCCTTCCAGGCCATCGGAATGCCGTCGAGCGCGCCAAGCGAGCGGCCTTCGCGGATGCGCCGCGAGGAAGCGTCCGCCTCGCGCATCGCCCGCTCTTCCGTGAGCTTCAGGAAGACCGTCTGATCCGGATGCGCTTTGATCGCGGCAAGCGTTTCCGCCGCCAAATCGCGCGGATCAAGAGCGCCGGACTGGATCAGCACCGAAAGCTGGGCAATGGAACGGGGGGCGGGCATCGGGCAGGCACTCCATCAAATCGGGTGCAGAGATATGGCACCGGCAGAGGCGGACTTGCAACGGTGAATTCCGTGAGCCTTGCGCAAATCCCGTCGGCCATGCCACCAATAGGCTGGGACAATGGCTGCGGGGCAAAACAACATGCAGAACGGCGGAATTTCCTTCTGGTACAGGGATTTGGGCGGATTGCCGCCACAACGGCCAGCATTGCCCGGCGACCGGCAGGCGGATGTCTGCATCATCGGCGCGGGCTATACGGGCCTGTGGACGGCCTATTATCTCAAGAAAGCCGATCCCTCGCTTTCCGTTGTCATCGTCGAACGGGAATTTGCAGGCTTCGGCGCCTCCGGGCGCAATGGCGGCTGGCTTTCCGGCGGCTTTGCCTGGTCGCGGGAGAAATATCTCTCGACCGGCAGCCGCGATGGCGTGCGGGCGATGATTGCCGCGATGATGGGCACGGTCAACGAGGTGATCCGGGTCTGCGAAGAGGAAGGGATCGACGCCGATATCGTTCGCACCGACGAGTTGCGGGTGGCAACCAGTGCCGCCCAGTGGCAGCGCGTGCAGGCCTCCTATCTGGACGAAAAAAGCTGGCAGGTGGAGGCGGAAGACATTCACCTGATCGGTGCGGAAGAAACCCGCGCACGCATCCGGGTTGCCAATCTGCATGGGGCGATGGTCACCCATGGCGTGGCCCGCGTGCAGCCGGCAAAGCTGGTTCAGGGCCTTGCCAAGGCGGTGGAACGGCTGGGGGTGACGATCTTTGAAGGCACGGCGGTGACGGGGCTGGAAAAGGGCGTGGTCACCACCGACCGGGGCCGGGTCACCGCGCCCGTCATCATCCGCGCCACCGAAGGCTCTACCGCCGGTCTTCCGGGACTTTCGAAAACCTGGCTGCCGCTCAACAGCGCGCAGATCGTGACCGAGCCGTTGCCGGACGCCCTGTGGGACGAGATCGGCTGGAAAGGATACGAGGTGCTGGGCGACGGAGCGCATGCCTATTGCTATGCGCAGCGCACCCGCGAGGGCCGCATCGCCATGGGCGGGCGTGGTGTTCCCTACCGCTTCGGCTCGAAGACCGATCACAATGGCGAAACGCAGGCAGAAACGATCCGCCAGCTCACCGATATCCTGCACCGGCACTTTCCGCAGGTGCGGCAGGTGAAGATCGACCATGCCTGGTGCGGCGTTCTGGGTGTTCCGCGTGACTGGTGCGCGACCGTGGGCCTTGACCGGAAAACCGGCATCGGCTGGGCGGGCGGCTATGTGGGCGTCGGGGTTTCCACCTCCAATCTCTCCGGCCAGACGCTGGCCGATCTGGTGCTTGGGCGAAATACCGATCTCACCCGCCTGCCCTGGGTGAACCGTCAGGTGCGCGCCTGGGAGCCGGAGCCGCTGCGCTTTCTCGGCGTTCATTCGATGTACCGGCTCTTCCACATGGCCGACCGCATGGAAGCGCGGCCGGGCGCCGGACCGTCGCCGCTTGCCGCCTTCGCAAACCGGCTGACAGGCCGCTGAAAAAATCTCTTCAGCGGCATACGGCCCTGTGTGCCTAAGGACACCCGCCTTCGCATATGAAAGGGAATTCCGACGCAATCCGTCCCGTTTCATGCGCAAATATCGAAAAATGACGGGATTTTGTCGAAAAACGACGTTCAAAGCGTGAAACAATCTTTTCGGTGGACGTTTTTAGACAGATTGTGACGTTCCCAAGCCGCCGCCCCCTTTGGTGATGGGTAAGATGCGCCGCAAAATATGGTGCCATTTTCCTGTCTGGGGGGTCTTCCTGAAATGACAATGATCGAAAAACTCAAGGAACAGCGCGCAGCCTCTCTGGAGGCCACCAAGAATGGCCGCCCGGCGCGCACCGCGAACCCCTTCTTCGGCGTCGGCCCGATCACCGATGGCGCGGCGGACGAAGCCGACAGCCGCTTCATCAAGTTCGAATTCGAGCGCTGGCTGGAACAGAACTATCGCAAGCTCGACGACAAGGGCAATGATCTCGGCCCGTTCACCGCTGCCGAAATCGGCCGCTCGATGCATCGCGGCTATCCGGCGGACAAGTTCCTCTCCGACATGATGCGCGAGATCCATCGCTATTTCGAATTTCCGAAGGCAAACAAGATGGCGGTCGGTCTCGGTGGCGGCCACTCGGGTTTCACCGCCTGCGCGCTGCATCTCATCACCACCAACGACCCGTCGCAGCATGTCTTCGTCGATACGCTGCGTCCGGAATCGGAAGAGGCAAAGGCCTCCGGTTTCTTCCGCCAGTCCTGGGGTGCGCAGATCATCGAAATGATGCGCTATGCCCGCAATGGTGACGAAAGCCGCGTGCACTTCGCCAAGGAGGAAGGCATCGTGCCTTCCGCCGAAGAGCTGAAGGCCATGGGCGTCAAGCTGTTCATCGGCGTTGGCCATGAAACCACCGGTGCCACCACCTATTCCGCAGCCGACATCGAAAAGCTGCTCGCCTGGATCGCGATGAACCCGGAAGAGCATCACGTGGTGCTGGACGCCACCTCCATGCTCGGCGCGATGCCCTGGGGTGAAAAGCTCGTCAATGAAGTGATCACCAAATGCTGCATGTTCATGCCGTTCCAGAAGGCAATCGGCGGGATTTCCGGCTATTTCATCGTGTCCTTCACGCCTGCCGCGCTGGCGCTGGTCGAGAAGAACCAGAAGCAGCCGTCCTGGGCCATTCCGCGCCAGCTGAAGATCGCGGCGCCCGTTGATCCGAAGAAGCCGCTCACCGGCGAGCGCACCGTCAATGTCGGCCCGATCTACGATCCGGCAAGTGGCAAGATGCTCGGCGGCGTGATCAACACCTTCTCGACGCTCGCCTTTGCCGAAACCACCTTCGGCCTGCTGCGCGCCGAAAAGCGCATCGGCACCGTCTCCGAGCTCAACCGCCGCTCCGTCGCCAACCGCGAGGAAGTGAACCGCTGGGTAGCCGCCCATCCGCTGTTCGAGCTCGGCGTCTCGAGCGTCGATCATCGCGGTGCCGCCGTGACGCTTCTGAAGGTCAAGGATGCCGACATCACCGATCCGGCAATCCATGCCCGCATCGTCGCCTATTCCAAGGCGATCCTTTCCTATGATGGCGTGACCCATCCGAACGGCACTTACGAGCCGGGTCTCGATGTCGCCCGCTATATCAATGCCTTCCCCGGCACGCCCGGCGACTACCGCGCCTGGATCGGCGGCATCCGCCCGATTTCCGACGTGACGGCGCTGCTCGACAATCTCGAATATGCCTATCACCGCGCCAAGATCGCCGTGCTGGAAGAAGAGCTCGCCAAGCAGGGCGTGACCTTCCCGGCCGAAGCATCCGCCTCCTCGGCCGTGCGCAAGGACGATCCGAACCGCGCCTACAAGGTTCTGGTTTGCGACCGCGTCGGCCTGAAATTCGATGCCAAGGGCGAGCCGGATCATTCCGAGGTGAAGGCCTATGTGCAGTCGAAGGGCGGCGTTTTCCACGAAAAGGGCTACGAAGACGGCCAATCGCTGGAGAAGGGCAAGCTGCATTTCTTCTACGTGCCGGATATCTCGACCGAAGCCGAAATCATGGCCGTTGCGGGCAATGGCCAGTATGATGCCGTGATCGCGGCTGCGACCTTCCTGCCGAAGGGTGCCCAGTTCGAATTCGGCGGCGTACGCATCGGGGCTGGCACCGGCAACATGGGCTCCGCCTCCTGGGGCGGCGGCAATGGCGAAGGCGGCCATGCAGTTCTGATGAACACGCCGAGCTTCAACTCTCGCGCGACCGCCCAGATGGCGATGAAGGCCCTGCTGAAGGTGATGCCCGACCTGCCGGTCGACAAAATGCACGCGCTCACCGCCGCCGGAAAGTTCGACACGGGCCGCAACCTGCGCGAATTCCCGACCGAGAAGCTGGAAGGCAAGGTCATGGCCGTGTTCGGCTATGGCAATATCGGCCGCGAAGTCGCAAAGCTTGCCTCCGCCTTCGGCATGACGGTGAAGATCTACGCCCGCGAGCGTCACAAGGCCTGGATCGAAAGCGAAGGCTTCATCCATGCCGCGACCAAGGAAGAGGCAGCCAAGGGCGCGGACGTGCTCTCGCTCCACACCGGCCTCGGTGCGCTGAATGCGGAAACGGGCAAGTTTGCCAATGCCGGTTTCATCGGCGACAGCGTCTTTGCAGAAGTGAACCCCGGTGCGGTTCTCCTGAACTATGACCGTGGCGAAGGCGTGGATGCGGATGCGCTTGACCGGGCGCTTGCCTCCGGCAAGATCCGCTATGCGGCAATCGATGCGGACCTGTTCGTAAATGCTGAAACCGGCGCGACCTCCGGTCCGATGGTGCCCTACCTGCCGCTCGACAAGAAATATCCGGGCAAGGTTGAGCTTCTGCCGCATGCCGCTGCCGATACGGAACACAATTCCCGTGTCGAGGGCGCAAAGCAGGCCGTCGACCAGATCTATGACCTCATCCAGTTCAAGCGCGTGGTGAACCTGAAGGGCGACCTGCCTGCCGGATACACCTCGGGCGGTGCCAAGACCGTGCGCGGCGTGGGTGCAACGACCGGTCAGGACGTGCTGACGCTCGCCGCCGATCGCGAGGCGCTCAATGCCGCCCGCGAAAGCGCGGAAAAGCTTGCCGCCATCTGGGGCGCGCTTGCCTCGGTTCAGGATGAAGAGCGGCAGGCCATGCTGGTTTCGCGCTATGGCGCAGACCTGCTCAAGGCCTTCAACAGCCACAAGGCACTGATGGAAAAATTCGGCATCGAAGGCCCGTTCAAGGCCTGATCGATCTTTGCTGACAGGAATAGCCCGGCCTCTGATCGAGGCCGGGCTTTATTTTTTCCGCGACGCGGCTCCCCTCTCGAAGGCAGCGGCAAAAAGGGCGAGCAGCGCCGCCCCCTTGTGCTCCCTGAGCAGCGCCTCCAGTTCACCGCCTCTTTCAAGGGGGCGTCGGCGGATGGGCCTTTCGATGCGGTGCGTCGATGGACGGGCCAGCACGGCAAAGACCGTACCGATGATCGCGGGGATTACCGCGACCACCAGCAGCGCCTTCACTGCACCCAGTTCCGGCAGAAGCGCGAGGAACAGCGCCAGCAGGAGCAAGAGGGCGGCCAGTGTCAGGCAGAGGCAGCCGGCCGTGTGATAGAGCAGCCGCCGCATCAGGCCGGGACTGTCGTCGCGCCTGCCGTCATCCGACATCCGCAGAGCCAGATCGAGAAGGGCTGCAAGGCGCATGGCCTTCACCGGCTCATCATCCGGCCGCCGATATAGCCGAAGCCGAGGACGAGCAGCACGGTCAGCAGCGGATGCTCTTCCACCTGTCGACCGATCTGTCGGGCTGACTGCTCACCGCTGTCGACGGCGGAGCGATAGAGCGCATTCATGTTGTCATCCAGCCGGTTCGCCGTGCGGCTCATCCCCTTTGTCGCTTCCGAGCGGAGATTGGACATCAGGCTGGAAAGGTCTTCGCGAAGACTTGCAAGGTCTTCTCTCAGGGCTGCGAGATCGGCATCGCTCGAGGTATTGCTGGCCATATCTGTTCACTCCATTCTCGTTGAAACTGCCCCGTCTGCGGGTTCAGGCGAGGTCATCAGGCCATTTAGGCCGGTTCGGAGCACCGTTCAGGCTCGGAATGTACCCATGATTGCCCGGCTCCGGTCCCAAAAAGGTTGGCGCGATGGGGCATGTTGTTTCGGTAAATACACAAAATTCCATCCTGGCAGCCGGAACCCAACGCCTGGCCAGGGGTTGCTATGGAAAATCCGGACGATGGATGAAATGCTGTATCCGGAGACACAGTTGGGGGCGCTGGTGGGTGAGAACGAGGAACAGGTTGCGATTGCCATGAGTGATAGTTCCGAAAAGGATCACCGTGAGAGCGGGAGCCTTTCCCCGGATTGCCCCGATCCGGCGGCCAGTCATGCGCTGCGCCAGCCGCTGCAGGCACTGACCCTGCTGCAGGGCCTGCTTGCCCGCCGGGAGCTGGATGACCGTTCGCGCGTGCTTGTCGAGCGGATGGGCGACAGCCTGAAGCAATTGACCGCACTGATCCTGAAGCCGGGAACCGCGATTGTCCCGCCGGTCGATATGGGGGAAAGCGATCTTGCCGCAGACCTGGCAGCGGCCCCGTCCGCCGCCGGCAGATCATTGCGACCGCAGGTCTATCTGGTCGATGACGACCCGTCTGTCCGGGCCGTGATCCGGGCACTGCTGGAAGACGAGGGCTATGCGGTTCGCGCCTATGATCGCTGCGAGGCCTTTCTGGAAGACTATGCGGGCGAGACTGGTGGCTGTCTGCTGGTGGATGCCTATCTGCCCGGCATGAGCGGGCTGGACCTGCTGCGGCATCTGAACGAGGCAGGCGTGCTCTTGCCGTCGATCATGATCACTGGCGGCGGCGATGTGCAGATGGCGGTCAGGGCCATGAAGATGGGGGCGACCGATTTCATTGAAAAGCCGGTCGGCGCATCGGCCCTTCTGACCGGTGTCCGACAGGCGCTGGCGCTCGCCAGAGACAGTGAGGCCGAGCTTGCCGCCCGCACGCAGGCACTGCATGCGCTGACCACGCTGACCCGTCGGCAAAAGGAAATCATGGCCATGGTGCTCGATGGTCACCCGAGCAAGAACATTGCCGCCGATCTGGGCATCAGCCAGCGGACCGTGGAAAATCACCGCGCCGCGATCATGAAAAAGACCGGCACCCGCTCGCTCCCCGCGCTCGCACGACTGGCCCTTGCCGCCCATCAGGGAGAAAATGAGTGATTTCCTTGCCTGCATGCAACCCAAGCGGGCTCTGCCTTGTTTAGGGGCAGCGGTCGGCATGGGAATGCCCGCCGCTTGACAGAGGATCGGGCCTCACCCCGAAACAAGGAAAGGAACAGCCATGAGTATCGGTACCATCCTGATGATCATCCTCATTCTGGTGCTCCTTGGCGCGCTGCCGGTCTGGCCCTACAGCTCTTCGTGGGGATATTACCCCAGCGGAGGCCTGGGCCTGCTGCTCGTCATCATCGTCATTCTGTTGTTGCTTGGTCGAATTTAGTCCGTCACCCCGGCTGCAAATCAGGCCCGCCAGCCCCGGCTGCGCGGGCCTTTCTGCATCCGGTCACGGCAGGCTCTGCTTGACGATAGCTATGAATTATGATTAGTGACGAATTACGAAATTCGTCAGAGGATATCATTCAGCCGCCATGACCGAAAACCAGCACGAAGAAAATGCCCAGCGCATTCTCGAAAGCGCTGAAAAGCTGTTCCGCATCTATGGCTACCACAAGACCAATGTGGCCGACATCGCGCGCGATCTCGGCATGTCTTCGGCCAATATCTACCGCTTCTTCCGCTCGAAGGCGGATATTCACGAGGCGTTGGCAAGACGTATCCTCGGCCAGAACGAGGATTACGCCCGCTCGATTGCCGCACAGCCGCTGTCAGCCTCCGAACGGCTGACCAATTATGTGCTCGGCATGCACCGCATCACCGTCGAAACGCTGATGGATGCCGAAAAGGTGCATGAAATGGTGGTCGTGGCGATGGAGCAGCAATGGTCCGTCATCGAGGCCTATATCGAGCGGCAGGTGGCCATCGTCGAGACGATGATCGCCGATGGCGTGGCTGCCGGCGAGTTTCCGCCGCAGGATACCGTGCTTGCGGCCAAATGCTTCACCTCCGGCACCACCGCCCTCGTTCATCCGCAATGTGTTTCGCAATGCCCGCCCCGCAACAACCGCCCGACGCCGGAAGAGACAGCCGCCTTTCTGCTGCGTGCCCTTCGCTGCGCTCCAGACGCCTGATCTCCGAGGAAAGACACATGTCGCAGTCAATCGCCATCCGGACCAATGCCCGCCGTCTTCTGCTTGTCGCCGTCCTTTCCGGTGCGGCCGCCGTTCTTTCTGCCTGTTCGGAAGAGCCGGCAAAGACCGAAGCGGAGGTGCCGCGCGTGAAGGTCGTCGCCGTCGAACCGAAGCACGAGGTGACGAACCTCGTCTATTCCGGCTCGGTCAAGGCCCGCGTCGAGATGAACATGGGCTTCCGCCTGTCCGGCAAGATCACCGAGCGTCTGGTCAATGTCGGCGACCGGGTGAAGCAGGGCGATCTCCTGATGCGTCTGGACGGCATCGACATCAAGCTCGCGGTCGAGCGTGCCGAAGCAAGTCTGGCTGCGGCAAAGCAGCAGTTTGACACGGCAGATGCCGCCTATCGCCGCGCCGACCAGCTCTATCGCGACCATACGATCGCGATTGCCCTGCTGGAACAGCGCAAGCTGGCGCTGGATCAGGCTGACGCCGCCCGCATTTCCGCCCAGTCGGCGGTCAACGAGGCGAAGAACCAGCTTTCCTATACCGAGCTCAAGGCCGACCGCGATGGCGTCGTCACCGGTGTCTATGGCGAGGCCGGTCAGGTGATCGGGGCTGGCAGCGTTGCGGTAACGGTGGCGCAGGACAAGGAAAAGGAAGTCCAGATCGCCGTTCCGGAAATGGATGTCGGGGCCTTCTCGATTGGCCAGACCGTCTCTGCCCGCTTCTGGGCGGACAAGTCGATTGCGCTTACCGGCAAGGTGCGGGAAATCGCGGCGAGCGCCGATCCGCTGTCGCGCACCTTCGCGATCCGCATCAGTCTCGACAATGATCCGCGCGTTCTGCTCGGCATGACCGCGACCATCGAGGCAGAACGCAAGAGCGCCGAAACCGGCGTGACCATTCCGCTCACCGCCCTTTCCACCCAGAACGGCGAAACCGTGGTCTGGCTTGTCGATCCGCAGACAGAAACCGTGAGCGCACGGCCGGTGAAGGCGGAAGCCTATTCCGGCGACGGTGTGCGCATCGGCGACGGTTTGCAGATGGGCGATGTGGTTGTGATTGCCGGCACCCAGTTCATGACGGACAAGCGCCACGTGCTTCTGCCGGAAGGCATGAAGGAAAATCTGGCCGCCACCGGCACCGTGAAGCCCGCGAGCTGAGGTACGTACCTCAACCACGCTTCCCCTCAAGGCTTCTGCCGCCGTCCCTGCCCTTCCAAGGTTTCGTTCCCATGTCCGCAGCTCCGTCCGGTTCCAGCTTCAATCTCTCGCGCTGGGCAATCCAGCATCCGAGCATCATCCGCTTCCTGTTCGGCCTGATCCTGATCATGGGCGTGCTGGGCGTGATGCGCATGGGCCAGAAGGAAGATCCGGATTTCACCTTCCGCGTGATGATCATCCAGGCCGCATGGCCGGGCGCCTCCATCGAGGACATGCAGGATCAGGTGGTCAACAAGATCGAGCGCAAGCTGCAGGAAACGCCGCATCTCGACTATATCCGCTCCTTCTCGCGCGCCGGAACCGCCATCATCACCGTCGCGATCAAGGGTGATGCCAACAGTGCTGCGGTGAAGGATGCCTTCTATCAGGTGCGCAAGAAGGTGGGCGATATCCGCGGCGAGCTGCCGTCAGGCCTCTACGGCCCCTATTTCAACGATGAATTCGGCGACACCTACATCACGCTCCATGCGCTGACCGGCGATGGCTTCAGCTATCCGGAAATGAAGAAGCTCGCGATCAGTGCCCGCGACATGCTGCTGCAGACGCCCGGCGTGGAAAAAGCCGTGATCCTTGGCGACCAGCCGCAGAAAATCTTCATCGACGTGTCTACCAAGGCGCTGGCGGAACGGGGTCTCACCGTCCTCGACCTGCAAAAGGCGCTGGCCGGACAGAATGACATGGACCCGGCCGGAACCGTGCAGACGGCAGAACGCTCCGTGCGCATCTCGGTCGATGGCGGGGTGACGACCGTCGACGATATCAAGGCGCTGCGCCTGCGCGCCGGAAACCAGATTTTCCGCCTTGGCGATATCGCCGCCGTCTCCGAGGGGCTTGAGGATCCGCCCGCCCGCAAGTTCCGCTTCAATGGTGCCGATGCGGTGGAAATCGGCGTGGTGATGGCCAAGGGCTTCAAGGTCACCGATGTCGGCAATGCGGTGGAAGCCACCTATGCCCGTTTCGAAAAGACCCTGCCGCTCGGTGTTTCCGTCGGCCAGATTTCCAATCAACCGGAAGTGGTGCGCGAGGCGATGGGCGAGTTCACGCAGGCGCTGATGGAGGCGCTCGCCATCGTGCTCGTCGTTTCGCTCTTGTCGATCGGCTGGCGGTCCGGTCTGGTGATCGCGATCACGATCCCGCTGGTGCTGGCTGCAACCTTCGCGGTGATGGACCAGCTCGGCATCGAATTGCAGCGCATCTCGCTCGGCGCGCTGATCATCGCGCTCGGCCTTCTGGTCGACGATGCGATGATCGTGGTGGAACTGATGGAGCGCAAGCTCGAGGAAGGCCTGCCGAAGCTCGAAGCCGCAAGCTTTGCCTATAGCTCGACCGCCTTTCCGATGCTGACCGGCACGCTGATCACCACCGCAGGCTTCATCCCCGTCGGCTTTGCCGCCTCGACGGCGGGCGAATATGTCTCCTCGCTGTTCTATGTGGTCGGCATCGCGCTGATCTGTTCGTGGATTGTCGCGGTCTATTTCACGCCCTGGTTCGGCTACATGATCCTGAAGCATCGCCCGCATGAGGAAGGCGAGCTGCGCGACGTGTTTTCCTCGCCCTTCTACCAGCGCCTGCGCGCAACCGTGACCTTCGCCGTCAATCACCGGGTTCTGGTGCTGGTGGCCACCGTCATCATCTTCGTGCTCAGCCTCGGCGCTTTCCGCTTCATCCCGCAGAATTTCTTCCCGCAATCCTCGCGACCGGAAATCCTGGTTGACATGTGGCTGCCGGAAGGCACCGCCATCGGCGAGGTGGAACGTCAGGCCAAGGCGCTGGAAAAGCAGATCCTCGATGATCAGGACAAGACCTTCATTGCGACCTTTATCGGCGAAGGTGCCCCGCGCTTCTTCCTGCCGCTCGATCAGCAGTTGCGCAATCCGAATTTCGCCCAGCTTCTGGTGATGGCGAAGGACGTGGACAGCCGCGAGCGGCTGATCCTGAAGCTGCGCGGCATTCTGGCAAAGGATTTCCCGACCGTGCGCTCCAAGGTGGACCGCCTGTTCCTCGGCCCGCCGGTCGGCTGGCCGGTGCAGATGCGCGTCGCCGGTCCCGACCGCGAGGAGGTGCGCCGCATTGCCGATCAGGTAAAGGACATCTATCGCCAGAACCCGATGCTGAGCGCCATTCATGACGACTGGCTGGAGCCGGTGCCCGCGATGAAGCTGGTGATCGATCAGGACCGGGCGCGCGCGCTTGGTGTGACCTCGCAGCGCGTGCGCCAGATGCTGCAGATGGCGATGAGCGGCGTTCCGCTCTCCGAATTCCGCTCCGGCGAAGAAACGATTGCCATTGTCGCCCGCGAGCCGGCCGATAGCCGCAGCCTGCTTTCGGCAGTGAATTCCGTCTATGTTCCGACCGATCTCGGCCGCTTCGTGCCCGTCTCGCAGGTGGCGCATGTGGAGCCGGTGATGGAAAACGGCATCGAATGGCGGCGCAACCGCATGCCGACCATCACGGTCCGGGCGCTGGTGCCGGATACGGTCCAGTCCAATGATGTGACGCTGAAGGTCTTTGCGGATCTGAAGCCGCTGCGCGACAGCCTGCCTGCCGGGTACACGATTGAAATTCAGGGCGGAGTGGAAGAATCCACCGTCAGCCAGCAATCCATCGCCGCCAAGGTGCCGGTGATGCTGATCGTCACCGTGCTGCTGCTGATGGTGCAGCTGCAGCATTTCGGCAAGGCGATGCTCGTGCTTGCGACCGGCCCGCTCGGCATCATCGGGGCTGCCGCCGCGCTGCTGATCTCCGGCGCGCCTTTCGGCTTCGTCGCCATCCTCGGCGTGATCGCGCTGCTCGGCATCATCATCCGCAACTCGATCATCCTTGTCGACCAGATCGACCAGGATCTTGCCGCGGGCGTTGACCGGCGCGAGGCAATCATCGGCTCTACGGTGCGCCGCTTCCGGCCAATCGTGCTGACGGCCATGACGGCCGTGCTGGCGCTGATCCCGATTTCACGCGGTGCCTTCTGGGGCCCGCTCGCCTATGCAATGATGGGTGGTATTCTGGTTGCGACCGTCTTGACGGTTCTGGTGCTGCCTGCTGCCTATGCCCTGTTTTTCGGCCGTGAACCCCGGCAAAAAGCGGCCTGAAACGGGACGGCGTAAGGAGTTTGTACACCACAAGGTGGAAATCACCGCTCCCAACGGCCATTTTGTACCGTTTTGATGCGGCGAGGGGCAGATATGGCCCCCCGCCTTCACGCCTTTTTATAATTCGCTGTTCTATCCCTCACGTATGGCATCTGTCATAGGATCCGTGAGGATGAAAGAATGAACAATCCGCGTTTCGGCCAGGGCTTGAACAGCCTGCGAATCCGTTTCACCATCATGACCGCGGTCTTCGGTTTGATCATCGCGACCTGCGGGCTGATCTGGAGCGTTCAGAATGCCGGCATGACGGGCACGCTCATCATGCTTGGCGCGCTGATCGCCTCTTCTTCCTTTGCCACGTTCTTCATGACCGGCAAGCTTACCCGGCCCATTGAAAACCTGCGTGCCACCACGGAAGCGATTGCACGCGGCAAATTCGATGCGCATGTGGACGTGGAGTGCCAGTGCGAGGTGGGCGGTCTTGCCGACAGCTTCCAGCTGATGGTGAAGCGTCTGAATGCCAATGTCTCGCGCATCAACACACTGGCCTATGAGGACGGGGTGACGGGCCTGCCGAACCGGGCCGTGCTGCAGGAGGTTCTCGGCAAGATCACGCCCCTTCCGGGCGCGCTGCTGTTCATCGATCTCGACCGTTTCAAGCATGTCAATGACGTGCATGGCCACCAGACAGGCGACCGCCTGCTGCGCGAAGCCGCAGACCGCATCATTTCCGAAGGGCTTGCGATCACCAGCGAGAATGTGCGCTTCTGCGTGACCAGCCAGAGCTTCACCGACCATGCCGACAGCGAATGCCGGATGCTGTACCGGTTCGCCGGTGACGAGTTCATCGCCATCGTGCGCGGCGTGCTTTCCCATGACGAGCTTGCCGATATGGCGGGCCGTATCGTCAATGCCATGAGCCAGCCCTTCGAAATCGATGACCGCTCGATCCAGATCGGCGCTTCCGTCGGCATCGCGCTGATGGGTGTCGACAGCAAGGACCCGGCGGAAATCATCAAGTTTGCAGATCTCGCCATGTATGAGGCCAAGCGACAGGGTCGCGGCCAGTTCTCCTTCTTCGACGATCACATGCGCCGCCGCGCGCTGGAGCGGGCGGAGCTGGAAGCGGAATTTGCCAATGCGATCGTGGACGAGCAGCTGACGGTCTTTTTCCAGCCGAAATTCCGCATGTCCGACAATCGCCGCGATGGCGTGGAGGCGCTGGTTCGCTGGAAACATCCCACCCGCGGCTTGCTGACGCCGGGCTCGTTCCTCGATATCGTCTCCTCCGCTGGCTACACCGAAAAGATCGGGCGCGAAGTGCTGCGCCTATCCGCCGAGCAGGCCCGCATCTGGCGCAGCCAGGGCATTTTCGACCGGATATCGGTCAACATCTGCCCGTCGCAGTTTGCCGACGAGAAATTCGCGGAAAACCTGATCGCAGGCGTCAAGGCGCTGGGCGTGAAGCCAGAAGACTTCGAGCTTGAAATCACCGAACGCGTCGCCATGTCGGATGCACAGCTTGCCGAGGCGCATCTGCGCCAGCTGAAGAGCGTCGGCTTCCATGTGGCAATTGACGATTTCGGCGTCGGCTATTCCAATCTCTCGCAGCTCTGCCGGCTGCCCTTCGACTGCCTGAAGATCGACCGCTCGCTGATCGAGGATATCGAAACCGATCTCAATGCCCGCACCATTGTCGGGGCCGCCATCGCCATGGCGCATGGTCTGGGCCACAAGGTGGTGGCCGAAGGGGTGGAAACCGAAGGCCAGTTGCAGGTGATCCGCATGCTTGGTTGCGACAGCGTGCAGGGCTATCTTCTCGGCCGCCCGATGCCCGGTGCGCAGATCACCCACGAGGTCGATGACACGCCGGTTACCCTTCCGCTTGCCAGCTGAGGCAGTAGGAAGAGACGGTTGCCTGTGCTAAGCGGGAGGCGAGTTTCCTCCCGCAGGTGATCCATGCCGCGCCTTGCCGCCAATCTTTCGCTGCTCTTTACCGAATGGCCGTTTCTGGACCGGTTCGCGGCCGCAGCTGACGCAGGCTTTCGTGCCGTGGAATTCCTGTTTCCCTATGATCATCCGGCAGAGCGGATTGCCACCGCCTTGCAGGCAAACGGGCTGAAACAGGTGCTCTTCAACCTGCCGCCCGGCGACTGGCAGGCCGGCGAGCGTGGCCTTGCCGCCCTGCCCGGCCGAAAGAGCGACTTTGCCGAAGGGGTCAGGCGGGCAATCGACTATGCCCGGATCCTCGGTACACCGCGCCTGCACATGATGGCCGGACTGGCCGACCGGTCGGATGCGCACGCGGTTGCCGCCTACAGGGCCAACCTTTCCCATGCGGGCGCCGCGCTCGGCGATGCCGGGCTGGAGCTCACCATCGAGCCGATCAACCGGCGCAGCATGCCCGGCTATTTCCTCGATGATTTTCCCGCCGCCGTCGCCTTCATCCGCGAATGCGGCCTTGCGAATGTCCGCCTGCAATTCGATATCTTCCACCGCCAGATCCTGCATGGCGATGTGCTTGTGGCGCTCGGGGAGCTGATGCCGCTGATTGGCCATGTGCAGATCGCCGCCGTTCCGCACCGGCACGAACCCACAACCGGAGAGTTAAACGACGGGCTCATTCTGGACGCGCTCGACCAGCTTTCCTACGAAGGTTATGTTGGTTGCGAATATTTTCCACACGCGCAAACCGTGCAGGGCCTTCATTGGGCAGAGCGATTTCTTTTCAGCTGAGGGTGGAAATACCCGCTATGCGGGGAATGCGGATTTTCACAAGAAATCACCTAGCATTTATCATAATTCGTGTCATAACAGGACAACGAGCACCGTTTTACATCCATTCGATGTAAGAAAAGCGCCCAATACCTGATTGTGTGAGACGAGATGCGGCCACTGAAACGCCTTAACTTTCGGTCACTGCAGGCTTTTGAAGCCGTTTCCCGACACATGTCCGTATCCCATGCCGCCGAAGAACTTGGCATAACGCAAAGCGCGGTCAGTCATCAGATCAGACAACTTAGCGAAGAACTCGGCGAAAAGCTTCTGGTCAAGCAGGGCCGCGGCGTGGTGCTCACACCGGCAGGCTCGAAGCTTGCCCAGCGGCTGCAGGCTGCCTTTACCGATATCGGCCGTTCGGTGAACGAGGTGATTGGCGGCGAGCGTGGCCGGGTGCGGATTGCCGTATGCTGCACCTTCGGTCCGGGCTGGCTCATTCCGCGCCTGCCGCGCTTTCGCGCGCTCAATCCGAACTTCGAGCTGCAGCTTTCCCTGAAGGACAAGGAAACGGAACTGACCGATGCCATTGCTGATGCCTTCATCACCGGCAGGCCGCGGGAACCGGGCTTTACCACAATGCTGATCCGCGAGGAGCGGCTTGTGGCGGTCTCCCTTCCAGAGCTTGCCTGCGGTTTCGGACAGGACCTGCCGCTGGTGACGACCCAGACGCAACCCTGCAAGACCGGCAATGACTGGCGGCAGTTCGTGCGCATCGCGGGCCTTGATATCGACGGGCCACCGGGTGGCCACTGGCTGCTCGCCACCCATTTCATGCTGGCCCTTGCCATGGCAAAGGCAGGTCTCGGCGCTGCCCTGGTGCCGGATTTTCTGGTGCAGAAGGAGCTTGGCGACGGATCGCTCGTGCGTCTGGCCGATGCCTTCATGCCGACCGGCGACGACTATTATCTCTACATCAAGGAAGGCCGCAAGAACGAGCCGGCGCTCGAAAATCTCGCCCGCTGGTTCCGGCTCGAAGCCCTGCGCGACAGCCTGCCGGAGCCGATTGCGCGAAAGCCGATGCGGCTTGGCGCGAGTGCCGCGCGCTAGATCACAGGCGCCAGTGCCTTCACGCTCACGCGCACCTCAAGCCCGCCAAGCGGGGAGCGGCCGAAGGAAAGCGCGCCGTCATAGGCTTCCACAAGATCCTTGACGATGGCAAGGCCGAAGCCGGTTCCGGCGACCGCCTCGTCCAGCCGGTGGCCGCGTGCGACATCGAGCGCGGTTGCCTGATCGGGCAGGCCCGGCCCGTCATCGCCCACCGTCAGCCGCAACATGCCACCGTCGACCCGCAGGGTAATGTCCACCGCGCTCTTTGCCCATTTGCGGGCATTGTCGAGGATATTGCCGCAGATTTCCATGAAATCGGCCTCATCCACCTGAGCGAAAGCCACATCCGGACCATCAAACCGGTAGGTGAGGCCGGAATGGGCGGAAATGCGCTGCATGGTCGCAACCAGTTGACGGGTCGTGGCCGCAAGATCGGCGCGCCCCTTGCTCTGTGCGGCGGCAAGACCGGCCCGCGCCTGCGCCAGCGTCCGTCGCACATGCGCATCCATCCGCCCCACCTCGGCACGGATCGTTTCGGCCGCCTCGTGCTCGCCGCGCCGCTCCAGCTCGCGGGCAACCGTATCGAGCACGGCAAGCGGTGTCTTCAGCCCGTGGGCAAGATCACCAGCCCTTGCCCGTGCCGAGCCGAGCTGCGAATCCCGCTTCAGGATCAGGGCGTTGAGATCATCCACCAGCGGCTGGATTTCGGAGGGGAAATCCCCCTCGATCAGTTGCGCATCCCGGCTGTGCACCGCGCCAAGGGCGGAACGCAGCGTATCGAGGGGCGCAAGCCCGAAGCGCAGGAAGGTCCAGACCGCACCGATCAGCGCCAGCGCAAGCACGGCCATCGACGGCCCCATCGCATAGAGGAACTCGCGCCGCGCCTCGGCGATCTGCGTATCTTCGAGCGCCACCATGATATCCACCGC
This sequence comes from uncultured Rhizobium sp., assembly GCA_945952315.1. Lineage (GTDB taxonomy): Bacteria > Pseudomonadota > Alphaproteobacteria > Rhizobiales > Rhizobiaceae > Gellertiella. The sequence goes on from CAMFIE010000011.1 coordinate 46,297, forward strand.
CTGCTCGCCGGACGGTGTCGCGATGCGGATCGTCTGCTGCTCACCCAGCAGCAGGCGTCCGTTCGGCCCGGCAAAATGCAAGTTTTCGTAGCGCACGCCGCTCGGCATCCAGGTGAGCTGCTGATCCCAGAGCGACTGCGAGCGCAGCTCGACGGCACCCTTTCGGCCGATCTGCCAGTAAAAGCCGCCATAGGGCATGGTGAAGCGCGGATCCTGCGGCTCAACCGTCAGCACTGGCTGATTGTCGTCGCCGATCTCGAGATCGCCGATCAGCGCGCGCATCTGGTCTTCCACATCGAAGGCCGCAACCCGTTCCACGGTGCGGCCGACGATGAATTCCAGCCCGACACCGGCCATGGCAAAGGCCACGATGATGGCGGCGATCGCACCGAAGGTCAGCCGGACACGCAGCGACCGGCGGTTCACCGCATCGCCTCCGGCGCGATGAAATAGCCCTGCCCGCGCCGGTTTTCGATCACCGGCGCACCGAGCTTGCGGCGAAGGCGTGCAATCACCACCTCGACCGCATTCGAATCCCGGTCGATGTCTTCCTCATAGATATGCGCGGAGATTTCGGCGGGCGAAAACACCTTGCCCGGATGATGCATCAGATAGGTGAGAAGGCGGTATTCGAGCGGCGTGACGGAAACCGGCGTGCCAAGGCAGGTGACGGTGCGAAGCCGTGTATCGATCTCGATCACGCCATTGGCAAGGATGGGCGAGGACTGGCCACCGCTGCGGCGCAGAAGTGCCCGTGCCCGCGCGATGAGCTCCTCCATGCGGAAAGGCTTGGTCAGATAGTCATCCGCCCCGGCATCGATGCCGTCCACCTTTTCCCGCCAGGAATCGCGGGCCGTCAGGATCAGCACCGGCATGCCGCGCCCTTCCGCCCGCCAGCGCTTCAGCACCGAAAAGCCATCCATGCGCGGCAGGCCGAGATCGAGGATCACCAGATCGAATTCCTCGGTATCGCCCCGGAACCAGGCATCCTCGCCGTCACTGGAAATGGTGACCGCATAGTTCTGGGCCACCAGCGTGCGGCGCAGATCCTCTGCCAGCCGCGCTTCATCTTCCACGATCAGGACCCGCACGTCACTTTCCTTCGATGATTTTCAGCGTCTTGCCGTCGATATCGAGATCGACACGGCGGCCATCGGCCTTCAGCACCCGCACATGATAGACCCAATGGGGCTTCTGATGGTGCAATTTGATGGCCACCACATCACCCGCTGCGGAATTGCGCACCGCCTCCAGCACCTCCCGCAGCGGCTCCACCTCGCCGGAGGCGACCAGCTGGCGGACCAGATCGTTGAAGGACTGGCGGTTGTGATTGGCGGGCGGATGTTTCGGCGCCGGGCGCTGCATTTCGGCAGCCGGGCTTGCCGCATGCACGGGCATGGCGAGCACAAGCGCCATGAACATTGCCCGTAATGCGCCTGCCACTGCTGCCATCATCCGTCCCGTCATACGCGATCCGTCCTGCGGATCTGGCCTTTCCATAACAGTAGACTAGCGACCCGAGACTTACAATTCGTCGTCAGCGGGCGACAGCCGACAGTAACGGGCAATTTCGTATGGTCTGCGCGAAGGGTGGAATTCCGGCACCGGGCCGGATCACCCAAACAGGGCCTCACCGCCGAACGGACTGACATCATGAACCTGATCGATACTTCCCAGAAATTTTCCACCGCCCGCTTTCCCGCCGCCTCGCTGCTGATCGGCGACAGCCGACCCGAGCTGATGCGCGACCTGACGCTGCCCGAACTGTTCCGTGAAACGGTGGAAACGGGCGGCGAGCGCGTGGCCTTTGAAACCACCGGCGGGCGCATGACCTATCGCGAGGTCGATCAGGCCTCCGATGCGCTGGCCTTCGGCCTGCAGCGGCAGGGCATCGGCCCGGGCAATGTGGTCGGCCTCTGGTTCCCGCGCGGGACAGCGCTCCTGATCGCCCAGCTTGCCATCACAAAGAGCGGCGCCGCCTGGCTTCCCTTCGATCATGACACCCCGGTCGACCGCATCCGCATCTGCCTTGACGATGCGAAGGCCTCGGGTCTTCTGACCGTTGACACGCTTGCCGAAAAGCTGGACGGCACCGGCATCCGGGTCTTCACCGAAAAGACGGTTGCGGTGAAAGGCCAACGGCCCGCAGACCTTCGCCGCCTTGGCCTGACACCCGATCACGCCGCCTATTTCATCTATACGTCCGGTTCCACCGGCACGCCGAAGGGCATCGAGGTCACCCACCGCAACATCTGCCACTTCCTTTATGCTGCACGCGAGACCTATGGCGTCACCGCTGGCGATGTGGTGTTTCAGGGTGCCTCCGTCGCCTTTGACCTGTCGATGGAGGAAATCTGGTTGCCCTATCTCGCAGGCGCGCGTCTTTTCGTGGCGGATCCGGCGATCATGGCCGATATTGCCGCCCTTCCCGACCTGCTTGCCCGCCATGGCGTGACCGTGATCGATACGGTGCCGACGCTTCTGTCGCTGCTGCCGGAGGATGTGCCGAGCCTCAGGATCATCATTCTCGGCGGCGAGGCCTGCCCGCCGACGGTTGCAAGCCGCTGGTGCCGCCCGGGTCGCCGGGTGTTCAACAGCTATGGCCCGACGGAAGCAACGGTCGTGGCAACGGTCGCCGAAGTGCTGCCCGGCGAGGATGTCACCATCGGCCGGCCGATTGCCAATTACTCCTGCTATGTCGTCAATGAAGCGCTGGAGCTTGTTCCGGAAGGCCAGGAAGGCGAATTGCTGATCGGCGGCCCGGGCATTGCCCGCGGCTATCTGAAACGCCCGGAGCTGACGGCGGAGAAATTCATTGCCAACCCCTTCCCGCTCGCAAGTGTCGATCCGGTTCTCTACCGCACCGGTGATGCCGTCTCGGTGGATGAGAACGGCAATCTGCGCTTCCACGGCCGCCTCGACGATCAGGTGAAGATCCGCGGCTTCCGGGTGGAGCTGGGCGAGATCGAATCCCGACTGGCGCTGATGGAGGGTGTGCGTCAGGCCGCCGTCGTGCTGCGCAAGGATGACGGCGTCGACCAGCTCGTTGCCTTTGTGACATCGGAACCGGGCGTGACGCTCGACACGGTCGTGATCCGCAAGGCGCTCGCCCGCGATGTGCCTGCCTATATGGTGCCTGCCCGCATGGTCGAGATCGAGCAGCTTCCCGTGCTCGTTTCCGGCAAGACCAATCGCAAGGCGCTGGTTGCCCTGGACCTGCCGAAGCCGGAAGCGGCAACAAGGCTTCATGAAGAAAAGACCGGGACGGAGGCGGCCCTGCATGCGGCGGCAGAAAGCCTGTTTCCGGGCGCCTCGATTGCGCTTGATGCGGATTTCTTTACCGATCTCGGCGGCCATTCATTGCTTGCCGCCCGCTTCCTTTCGATTGTCCGCAAGGTGCCTGCCCATGCCGGTCTTGGCCTGCAGGATGTCTATCGCGAGCGCACGATCCGGGCGATGGCCGCGCTGATCGATGCGACGAGCCGCAGCATGGGCGAGGCACCGGACCTCACCTTCACGCCGCCGCCGCTTTCACGCCGCCTTCTGTGCGGGCTTGCGCAGGCCGTCTCCCTGCCGGTGATCATCGGTCTGATGACGGCGCAATGGCTCGGCGTCTTTTTGTCCTACATGCTTCTGACCGCCGATGACGCGCCCTTTTATCTCGAAGTGATCAGCATGGGCGCTGTCTTCCTCGGCATCAATCTTCTGACAACCGCGATCGTGATTGCCGCGAAATGGCTGATCCTCGGGCGCACGAAGCCGGGCCGCTATCCGCTCTGGGGCAGCTATTACTTCCGCTGGTGGCTGTCGCAACGGCTGACCTCGCTGATCCACATGAAGTGGGTGCAGGGCACGCCGATCCTGACGCTTGTCCTGCGTCTGCTCGGTGCGAAGATCGGCAAGGACACGCTGCTTTACGAAGTGGAAGCAGGGGCGATCGATCTTCTCACCATCGGCAAGGGTGTTTCCATCGGCGGCCATTGCGGCTTTGCCAATGCTCAGGTCATCGGCAACGAGCTGGTGATCGGCACGATCGAGATCGGCGATGATGCCTATATCGGCTCGTCCTGCGTGATCGGTAGCGATTGCCGGATCGGCGAAAGCGCGGAAATGGCGGATCTCACCGCGATCAGCGCGGGCTCGGTGATCGGAATGCGGGAAAAATGGGAGGGCTCGCCCGCAAAACGTGTCGGCACCGTCGATCTTTCCAGCCTGCCTGCCCCTTCAGAGGCAAGCCGCCTGCGCCGCAGCATCAATCTGCTGATCTATGTGGCCGCGGTTCTGACCATTCCCGGCATCAGCCTCCTGCCCTTCGTTCCCGCCTTCTACCTGTTTGACGCGGTGGACGGCATGATCGAAAGCATGACCACCATCGACTATCACTGGTTCCTGCCGCTGATCGCCCTTCCGGCTGCCCTATCGCTGGTGGCGATGACGGTGGCACTGATCGTTGCCATTCGCTGGATCGTGCTGCCGAAGCTCGAGGAAGGAACCTATTCGGTGCACAGCGGCACCTATGTGCGCAAGTGGATCGTCTCGCTCTGCAGCGAAGTGGCGCTCGAAACGCTGTCCTCGCTCTATGCCACCGTCTATATGCGCGGCTGGTACCGGCTGATGGGGGCAAAGATCGGCAAGGGCTCGGAAATCTCGACCAGCCTTGCCGGGCGCTATGATCTCGTCGAGATCGGCGCAAACGGCTTCATTGCCGACGAAGTGCTGCTCGGCGAGGAGGATATCCGCCGGGGCTGGATGACCGTGAAGCGGGTGAAGACGGGCGACCATGTCTTCGTCGGCAACAGCGCGGTCGTGGCCGCCGGCACCGACATTCCGGATCGCACGCTGATCGGCATCAAGTCGCGTCCCCCGGCGAACGAGGCGATGCAGGCCGGTGATACCTGGTTCGGCAGCCCGTCGATCCGCCTTCCGGTGCGCCAGACCTTCAATGGTGGCGAAACCCGCACCTTCTCGCCCTCGCTTTCCCGCCAGATCGGACGCGGCCTGTTCGAGGCGCTGTTCAACCTGTCGATCCCGAATGTGGCGATGATCACCTTCGGCACGGTTGCGATCGAGGTGATGGCCGATCCGGTGCTGGATGGCGATTACCTCACCGCCTTCCTTCTTCTGCCGGTGCTTGGCCTTGCCATGTCCTTCATGATGACGGCCATCGTGATTGCGCTGAAATGGCTGATGATGGGCACCTATCGTCCGCAGGAAAACCCGATGTGGTCGTGGTTTGCGCTGCGCACGGAGGCGATAGCGGTGATGTATTCCGGCATGGCTGCGCGCATGCTGCTGGATTTCCTGCGTGGCACGCCCTTCCTGCCCTTCGCGCTCCGGCTGTTCGGCGCGAAATTCGGCAAGGGCGTCTATCTCGACATGACCGATATCACCGAATTCGATTGCGTCGAGGTGGGCGATTTCGTGGCGGTCAACGGTTTTGCAGCGCTTCAGACCCATCTTTACGAAGACCGGGTGATGAAGATCGGCACTGTCCGCGTCGCTGAAGGCGTGACCATCGAAGCCGGTTCGACCGTGCTCTATGACAGCCATGTGGGCGCCTTCGCGCGGCTCGGACCGCTGACCATCGTGATGAAGGGCGAAAGCATTCCCGGAAATTCCGAATGGCACGGTGCGCCCGCCGTCCGGCGTCAGTCCCTTTCCGGGCTGGAACTGCAACCCGTCTCCCACATCAACGGCTGATCCGATGCAAGTACCCGATTTTTCAGCCCCGGCTTCCGGGGAAGGGCGGAGCCTTGCCCGGGTGGAAGCGGCCCTCTTGCCGCTCGACGATCTCGACCGGGAGATGCTGGAAGCCCTTTGCAGCGAAGAAGAGTGCGCGCGGCTGAAGGTCATCCGCAACCAGCCGATGCTGAAGCGCAAGCTCGCCTCCTCCGCCCTTGCCCGTGCCTTTCTCGCCTACCGGCTGGGCGGGACGGCCCGCGACTGGCAGATCATTCCCGATGCCGCCGGTGCACCCCGGGCACACTGCCGCAATCGGCAAGTGCCGGTTCACATGAGCCGCAGCCATTCGGCAGGATTTGCCGTCGTTTCAATCAGCGCGGATTGTCCGGTCGGTGTCGATGTGGAGCGCATCGCACCGCATGTCAGCGATCCGGGTTTTGCCGACCACTGGTTTTCCGGTGAGGAGCGCGCCTTTCTGGCAGGCGCGGGCGACGACGGACAGGAGGTCGCTCGCCGCTTCTTCCGCCTGTGGACGCTGAAGGAAGCCTATCTGAAGGCGCGCGGCCTCGGGTTTGCGCTGCCGCCGGAAACCGTTTCCCTGGCCAAGGCCGACGCCATGCCCTTCTTTCGCCTGCCGCCGGAGGAGCGGCAGAGCTGGACCTTTGAAAGCCATCGGCTTGGCACGGATCATTGTCTTTCCTTCGTTGCCCGTGCGGCCGGGATCGATTTCTCCCTTCATGAAACCGGACTGGTGGATGGCGCGTTGATCTTTGCCCCCGCCGGTTCCCGCAGACTTGTCGATACGAGGACCTTTCATGCTCATCCCGAACCATGAAACTTCTTCTCTTGATGCCCCTCCGCTGAAGCGCCTCCTGCAACGCTACCGGCTCTATCTGATCGCCGCTGTGATCGTCGCCTTCTTCGCGATGATCGGCGTGTCGATCTACCGGCTGACGGAAGAGGTGCGCTATGACGATGTGATCGCAGCCCTTGCCGCGACCCCGCTCACTGCAATTGCGCTCGCCATTCTCTCGACCGCCCTGAGCTTTGCGGCACTGGTATTCTATGATGCCAATGCGCTTGACTATATTGGCAAGCGGCTGCCCGCCGGCTCGATGGCGGTAGCCGCCTTCATGGCCTATGCGGTCGGAAACACCGTCGGCTTCGGGGCGCTGAGTGCCGGGGCGATCCGCTTTCGCGCCTATTCCCGCCTCGGGCTGCAGCCGGGCGAAATCGCCCGCGTCATCGCTTTCGTGACGCTTGCCTTCGGGCTCGGACTTGCGGCGGTGAGCGCACTTGCCGCCCTTGCCGTTGCGCCGCGCATCGCGGGCATTCTCGGCATCGAACCCTTCGCGTTGCGCATGCTCTCGCTCGGCCTTCTCGCGATCATGGGCTTTGTCTTTTTCCTCGGGCGCGACGGGCGCACGGTGACGCTGTTCGGCTTCACACTCGCGCTGCCGGACAGCCGCACCGCCTCGCGCCAGTTTCTCGTCACCGCCTTTGATATCGCAGCCGCGGCGACGGCGCTTTACGTGCTTCTGCCGCATGCGGGCATGAGCTGGCCGAGCTTTCTCGCGATCTATGCGACAGCGATAGGCATCGGCGTCCTCAGCCATGTGCCGGGCGGGCTCGGCGTGTTCGAAGCGGTGATGATGGCGGGGCTTTCGCATGCGATCAGCCTTGACCAGCTGCTCGGAAGCCTGCTGCTCTACCGGCTCATCTATTATGTGCTCCCGCTGCTGATTGCGGTGGCCGTGCTGCTCATCACCGAGACAAGGCAGATGGCCGCGCGTCCGGAACTGGCCGGTGTCGCACAGGTGGCGGTTCGCCTTGCGCCGCTGCTGATCTCCACGCTGACGCTGATCCTCGGCTCGATGCTGATCTTTTCGAGCGTGGTGCCGACCGGGCCGGAAAATCTCGATTTCCTTGCCGACTATCTGCCGCTGCCGATTGTCGAGGGCGCGCATTTCCTTTCCAGCATGCTGGGCCTTGCGCTGGTGGTGGCCTCACGCGGCCTTGCCCAGCGCATCGATGCCGCCTGGTATGTCGCCTTCTTCGCAAGCCTTGCGGCGCTGGTCTTCGCCTTCCTGAAAGCGATTGCGATCTATGAGGCCGCACTCCTCGGCTTCCTGATGCTGGCGCTCTTCATCAACCGCGCCACCTTCGACCGGCCCGCGACCTTGATGAACGGGCGGCTGGGGCCAAGCTGGCTCACGGCGATGGCGATCATCGTGCTTGCCGCCTTCGTGCTGCTTCTCTTCGTCTATCGTGACACGCAATATACGCAGGAGCTCTGGTGGCAGTTCGAGTTTTCCGGCGATGCGCCCCGCGGGCTGCGGGCGCTTCTGGGTGTGACCATAGGCGCCTCGGTGATGGCCCTCTTCAGCCTGCTGCGGCCCGCCGCCCGGCGGCCTGAAGCGCCCAAAGAACAGGATATCAACCAGGCCATCGCCATTGTCATGGCAAGCGACAATGCCGATGCCAATCTGGTGCGGATGGGCGACAAGCGCCTCCTGTTTTCCCGCTCAGGCAAAAGCTTTCTGATGTACGGTATTCAGGGCCGCTCCTGGATCGCGCTTGCCGATCCGGTGGGCGTAGAAGAGGAGTTTCCGGAACTGGTCTGGAGCTTCATCGAAACGGCGCGAACGAGCGGTGGCCGTGCCGCTTTCTACCAGATTTCCTCGTCCCTCCTTGCCCCTTGCGTCGATGCGGGGCTCAGAGCCTTCAAGCTCGGGGAGCTGGCAAGCGTTGACCTTGAGGGGTTCGAGCTGAAGGGCGGGCGGCTTGCGGGCATCCGCCAGTCCTATAACCGGGGCTTGCGCGACGGACTGACCTTCGAACTGGTGGATACGCCTGCCGTTCCGGCCCTCATGGAAGACCTCAAGACGGTTTCCGATGATTGGCTTGCCCATCACAACACCAGCGAGAAAACCTTTTCGCTCGGCGCCTTTGATCCCGCCTATATTGCCGCCCAGCCCGTGGCCGTGGTGCGGCTTGAAGGCCGGATCGTCGCCTTCGCCACCTTGATGGTGACAGAGAGCCGGGCGGAAGCGACCATCGATCTCATGCGCTTCCTGCCGCAGGCGCCGAAGGTGACGATGGATTTTCTCTTCGTCAGCATCATCCTGCATTGCCGCGCTCAGGGATACCGGCATTTCAATCTCGGCATGGCGCCACTTTCCGGCATGGCGCGGCGCGAGGCGGCTCCGGTCTGGGACCGGGTCGGCGCAACGCTGTTCGAGCACGGCGAGCGCTTCTACAATTTCAAGGGTCTCAGGGCCTTCAAGGCGAAATTCCACCCGCGCTGGGAGCCGCGCTATCTCGCCGTCTCCACCGGAACCGGCGCTGCCCTTGCCCTCATTGACGTCACCCTGCTGATCGGCGGGGGAGTGAAAGGAGTGATCTCCAAATGATTAGACGCACTGTAATCGCAAGCCTCATCGCCCTGCTGGGCTTCAGCGCGGCAAACGCCCGGGCCGAAGATGCAAAGACCTTCGATACCGGCATGATCCCGCCCGGCCATATCTTCCTGCCGGAAGGCGAGCCGAAGGCGAACATCTTCCTGATTTCCGGCGGCGATGGCTGGACCGATGCCGAGGAGCAACAGGCCTCCGCCCTGAAGGACAAGGGGGCAACGGTGGTCGGTATCGATTTCAAGGCCTATCTCGCCAATCTCCGCAAGGATGACGGCAGCTGTGTCTACATGATTTCGGATGTGGAGGCGCTTGCCCAGCAGATGCAGCGGGCGGGCGGTGCGACGAAATACAATCCGCCGATCCTCGCAGGCATCGGCGAAGGCGGGGCGCTGGCACTCGCCATGATCGCCCAGAGCCCGGCCGCCACCATCGGTGAGGCCATCGCGATTGACCCGGTGGCAGGCATTCCGCTTTCGAAAGTGCTTTGCACGCCGGCCACCAAGACGCCGGATGGCGACCGTACCATCTATGGCCTGACAAAGGGTCCGCTGCCGGCCCCGGTTACGGTCTTCCTCACCGGCAAGGCGGATGCGAAAGGGGCCGATCATGCGCGGTCTCTCACAACCGATCATCCGGATATCGCGATCCGCTCCGTATACGACCCTGCCGCCGCTGTGCTTTCACAAACGCTTTCGGACCGTGTCGATGCGGCAAGCGACGATGGCAACACGCTCGGCCTGCCGCTCACTGTTCTGGAGGCAAAGCCAGCACTCGACACGATGGCCGTGATCTATTCCGGCGATGGCGGCTGGCGCGACATCGACAAGCAGGTGGGCGGCGTGCTGCAGGCACGCGGCATTCCGGTGGTGGGTGTCGACTCGCTGCGCTATTTCTGGTCAGCCCGCACGCCCGATGAAACCGCCTCCGACCTCTCCCGCATCATCGATACCTATCGGCGGCAATGGAATGTCGCGCATGTGCTGCTGATCGGCTATTCCTTTGGCGCCGATGCGCTGCCCGCCACCTTCAACCGGTTGCCCGCAGACATGAAGGCGGATGTGAGCCAGATCACGCTGATGGCGCTGACCCATGAAGCCGATTTCGAGATCTCGGTCGAAGGCTGGCTCGGCGGCAGCGGTTCTGACCCGATCGGCGATCCGCTGACCGATATCGCAAGGATCAACCCTGCCCGCATCCAGTGCATCTATGGCAAGGATGAGGACGGCGATGCCTGCCCCGAACTCACATCCAGGGGCGTCGAGGTGATCGGGATTGATGGTGGCCACCATTTCGACGGCGACTATGAAGCGCTGACCGACAAGATCATCGCCTCCCTCAAAAAACGGCTTGCGGCGGCAAAATAAGGCTCGTTTCGGCAGAAAAGGGAGTGAAAGTCACATTTATCACCATAATTGAACAAAACTAAGCCACACAGCCCGCCTTGATTGCACCCTCCACAGGTTCAACAACGGAGGATGGGCATGGCGTATCGCAGGGGAATTCTCGCAGCACTCGTGGCTGCACTGATGGCAGGCACGGCAACGGCTGCGGTGAACGGACCGGTCAAGGCAGTCACGCTGTCCTCCGGCGGCCTTGCCGAGGTGATCCGCGAGGCGGATGTTTCGGCCGACCGGGAAATTTCAATCGACGTGCCGCTCGACCAGATCGATGATGTGCTGAAAAGCCTTGTCGTTCGTGACGAAAAGGGCGCGGTGAAAAACCTGTCGCTGGCGGGACCCAATCCGCTGGAAGAAACCTTCCGCACCCTGCCCTTCAAGCCGGATGACCTGACATCGATGCCGCGGCTTCTCTCCTCGATCAAGGGAACCCGCATTCGCGCCGGTGAACGGGAAGGTGTGATCCTCGGCGTCAGCGAAACCGGCTCCGATGACAAGCAGCAGGTCTGGCAGCTGTCGCTGATGAGTGATAACGGCGAGATCGCCATGGTGGAACTGCCCGGCACGAAAATCGAGATCGTCGATCCGGCCATGCGCGACAAGCTGGCGAAAGCCATGGGCGTGATCGCCAAGGGCAACGCGGACGGCGCCCGCACCGTAACGGTCAGGCTGGATGGCGAGGGAAGCCGCAAGGTCGCGATTTCCTACGTGGTCCCGACGCCGATCTGGAAAACCACCTATCGCCTCGTCACCGGCGATGACGGCACGGTTCGCCTGCAGGCCTGGGCCGTGTTTGAAAACGCCTCCGGCGAGGACTGGAAGGATGTGGCCGTCACACTCTCCTCCGGCCGCCCGGTCACGCTGCGGCAGAACTTGCACCAGCATTTCTGGCGGCAGCGCACGGAAGTTCCGGTCGACAATGGCTTTCAACGGCTTCAGGCCCCGTTTCCCCTTGCCCTTGAGGATGCCGTTGGCGGGCAGGCGTTTGGCGCTGCCAAGCGTGAAGCCGAAAGGGCCATGCGGCCCGCGGCAGCGCCCATGGCCGAAGCCTCGTTTGAAATGGCCAGAGCCGAACAGGCAGACGCGACAGAGGGCGATATCACCTCCCGCTTTGCCCTCAATGGCACCTTCGACGTGCCGAATGGCGACACGGTTTCCGTCCCGATCCTCGACAAGGGGGTGAAAGCGGAAATGGTCTCCCTCTACAGCGCAGGTCAGGCCAGCCGCTTTGCCGATGCGGCGGCGATGATCGAAAACACCTCCGGCATCAGCCTGCCAGCCGGCATTCTCACCGTCTATGACGGCAAGGCCGGATATGTGGGTGACGCCAGCCTGAACGGCCTGCCGACCGGCGAGGAACGCGCCGTGCGCTTTGCCGCCGATCAGAAGGTCAGCGTGACGGAGGAGGTGGACAATGGCCGCGAAATCACCGCCATCACCGTCAGCGATGGCATGATCCACGCAAAATCGCTGATCCGCGACACCACGACCTATCACGTCAAGGGCGCAAATGATGGCGAGCGCACGGTGCTGATCGAGATCCCGAAGCGGGACGGCTCGACCTTCGACGGTGGTGATGCCGCCGTAAAGCCGACCGCGACCGATTACCGCCTGAAGGTGACACTCGCGAAGGGCGAGGAAAAGGCCCTCACCGGACGGTTCGAGACCGTGCAGGAGGAAAGCTTCGGGCTTGTCGATGCCAGTGCCCAGGATATCCTCAACTGGCAGTCGGCGGCAGCCGATCCCGATATCAAGGCCAAGCTCGAAACGCTGGCCAAGGCGCGCAAGGACCAGGCGGATGCACAAAACCAGCTCGCCGCGCTCGATACCGAATATGAACGGGTCTCCGATGATCAGGTCCGCGTGCGCGGCAATCTTGCGGTCGTCAGCGGTGGCGATACGGGCGCCCGGTTCGACAAGCTTCTGAACGATCTGCAAACCCAGCTGGAGGAGATCGAAACCCGCCGCATTGAACTGCGCAAGACGATCGAGGACTTCAATGCACAGGTCGGAGAGATCATCCGCACCTTCTGATCATGGCTCCCCGCCCGGTTTCAGCACGCTGCGCCGGGCGGGGCAAAAAGCTGAACGATTGTCAGTTTCGGCCTCTGTCCCACGCCATGGCACAGGGAATGTATCCTGCTGAAACATATAAATTTTTTCAGAAGTCATTTTCCTTCGAAAATCGTCCATGCTGTTTAAATTTATTTATATTTTATGCCCATATACTATTCGCGTGGGTCAGGAACATGGTTGGACGGGCAGGCTTTTCGAAGAGAGCCGCCGCGCGCGCCGTTCAGGACCCCAGGGACAGAGCCAGAAAACCGTTTTCAAGCGACCAAGACAAGCCATGACACACGCGCAAACCAACACCCCCTCACAGCCGCAGGCGCAGAACCTGACCCGGCTGGACCGCTGGGTCGGTCTGGATGACGGCTCGCCGATGCGTTTCGTCGAGCTGACGCAGGACATGCTGAAAATCTTGAAGCCCGAGGAAATCCACAAGCTCACGGTCGCCAATCTGACGATCATGGGGCAGTCGGAGATCGGCCAGATCACCAAGGTGCTGCCCTCCAACAGCAAGCTTCGCCAGCCGAAGGCCCTGCGGCCTTCGACACTGAAGGGCCTCCCCTATCTCGGCTCGTGCAAGATCGGCGAGGTGCTGTTGCGCGAACAGGGCGGCCAGTTCGTCGTGAACCAGATTTTCATGTCGAATTTCGAGGCCGAGATCGACACGGGTGCCGAAGAGGACCTGTTCGTCGGTGTTTCGAAAGAGGTGAGCAACCGCCCTCGCATGTTCTACGGTCTGAATGTGATTGTCGACCGTGTCGGCCAGCCTGTGGGCTTCGATTTGAACAGCGGCCGCAAGGGACTTGTGTTCCAGACCCGTGACAAGGCCGAAGCCATCTGGCATATCGCAGCCGCCGCCACCAACCAGTCGATCGAGGCCCTTCGCGCCAAGGCGAAAGCCCGCTGAAGGCATTTTGCCGCCGCTTGCCCTCCGTGGCTGATTCGCCCGGAAAGCCGGCGCGGACCGATGCTGTTGCAACTTTCAGGAAATTGATTTCCCCCGCTGGTTTAACAGGCCGGCCCGAAATGCGTCGGGCTGGGCGCCTGCAGACAGTAGAATTCGGCTATTAGCCCCCCGGATTGATGACCAGAATGGTTGATCGCACTACAATTGCGCCCGGCAGAACTGGTGTATCATTAACACCTTCATAACAATGAGGGTATTTCTACCATGCTTGCTTATCGCGGCATTAGCTATTAACTGCGAAATATCATCTAACAAAACAAGGACTAACCGGCCGGAAAGAGCCGGAAGTCTGGCCAGAAAGCAGACGCGGTTTTTCCGGCAGAACATGCGCAAGATAACTGCCCAAAACGCAGGTTCTCAGGCATGATGGCATTAAGAAATATCAACGGTGGGGCACACGGGTTTTTTCCGGCATCTGTACAACGAGATGCAAATTGTTTGTAAAGATTGCAGGGCATGAGCTTTAACACGATTTGCCAGAAACTCATTGATGCCTGGGTCGCAACGCGCCCGGAAGTGGTTTCTACGCCTGAGGAAATCTATCAGTCCGTCGTCTCGATGTTGCCGACCCGTGCCCGGCTGACCGTGTTCTACACGTCCGATCCGTCGCCGAAGGAATGGATCCTCTCCACCGTCAAGCATTCGCGCATCACCGCCCGCATCCTGAACCTCGATACGATTTTCGCAGGCGGAAAGCTCGGCGAGCTGCGCGACCAGACCTATGTGGAAGAGGCGGTCCTGCCGCAATATCTGCGTGCCATGGAACGCAAGCAGCCGACGCTCGACAGCGTGGTCACCAAGATCCTTGGCGTGCGCGTCACCTATGACCGCATCATCCTGCCGCAGAAGACGCCGGGCCGTCCGGAATGGCTGGTTGTGTGCACCTATGGCAAGTTCATGGCGAAGGTTCCGGCGACCCAGCTCGACCTCGACCCGACAGACGAGGCCATCGTCCTTGCCCTCATCGACGGCAAGACCAGCAAGGAAATCGCGCTGGAAGTGGGGTTGTCGCACCGCACGGTCGAACACCGGCTCGACCGGATGAAGAAGCAGATCGGCGCCCGCTCGCTGCCGCATCTGAGCGCGCTTTTCGTCTGCGCCGGTTTTGACCGGACGATCCGCTTCAAGGATCAGCCGTAAGGCTCACACCCGCTCGAGCGCGACGGAAATCCCCTGCCCGACACCGATGCACATGGTGGAGAGGGAATAGCGACCGCCGGATAGCTTCAGTTCCAGCGCTGCCGTGCCGGTGATGCGGGCACCGGACATGCCGAGTGGATGCCCAAGCGCAATCGCCCCGCCATTCGCGTTCACCCGCTGATCGTCATCGGCAATGCCAAGCAGCCGCAAGGTGGCAAGTCCCTGCGCGGCGAAGGCCTCGTTGAGTTCGATCACGTCGAATTGATCGATTGTCATGCCAAGCCGGGCCATCAGCTTCTGCGATGCCGGTGCCGGACCGATCCCCATGATGCGCGGCTCGACCCCTGCCGTGGCACCCCCCAGAACGCGGGCAATCGGGGTGAGCCCGTGCCTGCGGGCGGCCGCTTCCGACGCGATGATCAGCGCTGCAGCCCCATCATTGACGCCGGATGCATTGCCCGCCGTCACCGTGCCGCCCTCCTTGCGGAAAGGCGTGGGCAGCTTCGCCAGCGCTTCCATCGTCGTCGCCCGCGGATGCTCGTCACGATCCACCACCACCGGATCTCCCTTGCGGGCCGGGATGGTGACGGCGGTGATTTCCTGCGCCAGACGGCCATTTGCCTGCGCCTGCGAGGCCTTTGCCTGCGAACGCAGCGCAAAGGCATCCTGATCCTCACGGCTCACCTTGAACTGTTCGGCAACATTTTCGCCCGTCTCCGGCATGGAATCGACGCCATACTGCTTCTTCATCACCGGGTTGATGAAGCGCCAGCCGATGGTCGTGTCGTGGATTTCCGCCGCCCTTGAGAAGGCGCTTTCGGCCTTCGGCATCACGAAGGGCGCGCGGCTCATGCTTTCCACACCGCCCGCGATGATCAGGTCCGCCTCGCCTGCCCGGATGGCGCGGGCCGCCGTGATCACCGCATCCATGCCCGAGCCGCAGAGCCGGTTCATGGTGGTGCCGGGCACGCTGTCTGGCAGGCCTGCGAGCAGAAGCGCCATGCGCGCGACATTGCGATTGTCCTCGCCCGCCTGATTGGCACAGCCGAAGATCACCTCGTCGACGGCCGCAAAATCCAGCCCCGGATGACGCGCGACCAGCGCTTTCAGCGGCACCGCGCCCAGATCATCGGTGCGGACCGCAGACAGGGAACCGCCAAAGCGGCCGATGGGCGTGCGGATATAGTCGCAGATAAAGGCTTCGGTCATGATCTGGGCTCCGGCAGGACAGGGTCGTCGGGGTTCGGCAGGCATATGAGCCCGCATTCGATATCAACCGGAACAGGGCTTGTATAGCCGGTTCAGGAGGCGCCGGCGGCCTAATCCGCAAAGCCGAAGGGCGTGTCGGTGCGCCGGTAATTGTCGGGCAGAAGCTGGCGTCCGATGGGTGGTTCCGAGCGCGAGCGGCAGTCCGTCCGCTGGCAAAGGCGGCAGGAAATGCCGATGGGCGTGGGCGCGGGCGGGGCCACCTGCTGGTTGAAATAGACCATCCGCTCGGCATAATGCGCCTCGCAGACCAGCGCCACGGCCCGGGTGACGGTCGGCAGGCCATAGCCGCCCCCGCCGGAGGAAACGGTGCGGGCAATCGAGAAGAAGCGCTGGCCATCCGGCAGTTCGAGCAACTGGGTGGAGATGGTCCGCGGGGTGGCAAAGACCTGATGCAGGCTCCAGAGCGGGCAACCGCCGCCATGCCGCGCGAAAGGGAAATTGCCGCTGTCCAGCCGCTTCGAGACATTGCCCGCCGCATCCACCCTTATGAAGAAGAAAGGCACCCGCTCCTGCCCCGGCTTCTGCAGCGTTGTGAGCCGATGCGCCGTCTGCTCGAAGCTCGCGCCGAAATGCCGGGCAATCGCCTCGACATCATATTTGCGGCTGTCCACCACCTTGGTGAAGGCGGTGTATGGCATGATGATCGCGCCCGCGCAATAGGCGGCAATCGCCCGGTGGGCGAGGCGGGCGGCGCTGTCGGTCTTGAGATTGCCCTCCCCCACCGTTTTCAGGATTTCATCGCCGAATTCGATATAGGCAAGCTGCTGCGCGAGCTGGAAATTCTGCGATGCCGTGTCGAGACTGTCATCGAGCAGCACCTCGCGGCGATGCCAGTCGAGGCGGCGAAGAGACCCGGTCATCACCTCGGCCGGAAGCTTGCGCACGGTCAGCCCGTGGCGCTGCTTGAAATAGATGGGATAGCCGCCTGCCTCGACGATCGTGGCCGCGAGCTTTTCCGCGGCCGCATCCAGCGGCGGGAAACAGTTTCGCCGGGCGGCAAGAAAACCGCGCACGGCGGCGACCGGATCTGCCGTCTCGCCACCCGTACCGGGGGTGGCCTGCCGCTGGTCGGCGAGCGCGAACTGCGCCTCCTTGTAGGCGGTGTAAAGCCGGAGCATCGCCTCGGTGAAGCCGGGAAAGCTCGAGAGCACATCGGCCACTTCCAGCGGCGAGACATCGCTTTCGGCAAAAATCGGATCCCGCATTGCAGCACGCAGCCGCTCGGTCAGTTCCTGTCCGCTGTCCTCCAGCGCTGCCGCAAGATCGATCTTGTAGGCCTTGACGAGACGAAGCAGGACCTCCGCCGTGACCGGACGCTGGTTGCGCTCGATCAGCGCGATATAGGAGGGCGAAATCGCCAGATCTTCCGCCATCTTGGCCTGCGTGATGCCGAGATCCTTGCGCAGGCGGCGAAGGCGGGGACCGATATAGTTTCCGAGCTTTTCCATACGGACATTACAACATTACAAGGAAAGTTTGTAAAGTTATACAACGTCACACCAAGCGCTCTTTTGCACTGCACCAATGCCGGATATCGCTAACCCATACAGAACGCGAACTCATCTGGAGGTCCCCATGTCCTACAAGGCACATATCGACGAAGCCGCCGCGCTGATCAACGGCAAGGCGAACTGGAACGGCATCTCGCCGGAAGCCGTTGCCCGCATGCGCGTGCAGAACCGTTTCCGCTCCGGCCTCGACATCGCGAAATATACCGCAAAGATCATGCGCCAGGACATGGCCGCCTATGACAAGGACCCGGCAAAATACACCCAGTCGCTCGGCTGCTGGCACGGCTTCATCGCCCAGCAGAAGATGATCTCCATCAAGAAGCATTTCGGCAATACCGACCGCCGTTACCTTTATCTCTCCGGCTGGATGGTTGCAGCGCTGCGCTCCGAATTCGGCCCGCTGCCGGACCAGTCCATGCATGAAAAGACCTCGGTTCCGGCGCTTGTCGAAGAGCTTTACACCTTCCTGCGTCAGGCCGATGCCCGTGAGCTCGGCATGCTGTTCCGCGAAATCGATGCGGCCCGCAAGGCTGGCGATCAGGTCAAGGAACGCGCGCTGGTCGAGAAGGTCGAGAACTACCAGACCCATGTCGTTCCGATCATCGCCGATATTGATGCCGGCTTCGGCAATGCGGAAGCAACCTACCTGCTCGCCAAGAAGATGATCGAGGCCGGTGCCTGCGCGCTGCAGATCGAAAACCAGGTCTCTGACGAAAAGCAGTGCGGCCATCAGGACGGCAAGGTCACCGTGCCGCATGATGACTTTGTCGCGAAGATCCGCGCCTGCCGCTATGCCTTCCTCGAACTCGGCGTCGATGACGGCATCATCGTTGCCCGCACCGACTCGCTCGGCGCAGGCCTGACCAAGCAGATCGCGTTTTCCGCCAAGGAAGGCGATATCGGCGACCTCTACAATTCCTACCTCGATTGCGATGACGTGACCGGCCAGCCGGTTGGCAATGGCGATGTGCTGATCACCCGCAACGGCCGCACGCTGCGTCCGAAGCGCTTGATGTCGAACCTCTACCAGTTCCGCGAAGGCACGGGCGCTGACCGCTGCGTTCTCGACTGCATCAACGCCATCAACAATGGCGCCGACCTGCTCTGGATTGAGACCGAAAAGCCGCATATCGAGCAGATCGCCTCGATGATGGACCGCATCAAGGATGTGATCCCGAATGCCAAGCTGGTCTACAACAATTCGCCGTCCTTCAACTGGACGCTGAATTTCCGCCAGCAGGTGTTCGATGCCTGGCAGGCCGAAGGCAAGGATGTTTCCGCCTATGACCGCACCAAGCTGATGAGCGTCGATTACGACAGCTCGGAACTCGCGATCGAGGCCGACGAGCGCATCCGCACCTTCCAGCGCGATGCATCGAAGCGCGCCGGCATCTTCCATCACCTGATCACGCTGCCGACCTATCACACGGCCGCTCTTTCCACCGACAATCTCGCCAAGGAATATTTCGGCGAGCAGGGCATGCTCGGCTATGTCGCCAATGTCCAGCGTCAGGAAATCCGTCAGGGCATCGCCTGCGTCAAGCACCAGAACATGTCCGGCTCCGATATCGGTGACGATCACAAGGAATACTTTGCCGGTGAAGCCGCCCTCAAGGCGGGCGGCATCCACAACACCATGGGCCAGTTCGCCGCCTGAGCGACGAAACGGACATCAGACAAGACGAAGGGGGCGAGCCATCGCCCCCTTTGCCGTTTGGACAGGACGTCGGTTTTATCGTCATGCTCGGGCTTGTCCCGAGGATGAGGGTCGAGGAGGGGTCAGGGCCAGGCGGCCAGTCTATCTCCGGGTAATCCGGATTTTGAGAAGCGCCACCTCTTCCGCCGTCAGCGCGCGCACGGCGCCCTTTTCCAGCTCTCCCAGCGCAAGGCCGCCGATCTCGACGCGGATGAGCCGCAGGCATTCGGCCCCGAGCACCTCCAGCATGCGGCGGATCTGCCGGTTCCGGCCTTCTTCCAGCACCACTTCCAGCCAGGAATTGCGCCCGCCTTCGCGCAGGAGCGTGACCCGCTTCGCCGTCAGCCGCTCGCCCTCGTGGATGACGCCTGCCTCCATGGCGGCGAGAAAGGCCTGATCGGCAATTCGGTCGATCTGGACATGATAGGTCTTGGCTACATGGGTTTGCGGATCAAGCAGCATCTGAGCAGTGACCGTGTCATTGGTGAAGAGCAGCAGACCTTCGCTTGCCTTGTCCAGCCTGCCGACCGGGGAGATATGGGCCTGATCGAGCGCGCCGAGACAGTCATAAACCGTCGGGCGGCCTTCCGGATCGTGGCGGGTGGTGAGAAGCCCACGCGGCTTGTTCAGCATCAGCCAGACCGGCTTTTCCGCCGCGACCCGCTTTCCGTCGACGGTAATGCGCGCGGTTTCCACATCCACCCAGGTCTCGAGCGCCGTCATCACCCGGCCATCGACGGAAACGCGGCCCGCGCGGATCAGCGCTTCAGCCTCGGTGCGCGAGCAGAAGCCGAGCTTGGAGAGTGCACGCGCAAGCGTTGCCCGCTTGCCGCCCGTCTCTGCTGCGGGCTTTTTCGCCGGGTGAGCCGGTCTTGCCTTGCGCGTTGGTTTCATCCCGTCGGTCCGTTCCGGTTTTCCTGCCACGGATTGCCATTGCGCGGGCGGTCCCGTCCACCAAATTCTGCAATCGCCTTTGACCCCGCCCCGCGCGAAGGGTAGAAGCCGGGCAGAACGAACGAACTGCCACTGCCCGAAAGCGCCCGACCATGACGACTGTCGAGACCCTCACCACCGAACTCGTGACGCTGCGCGACTACTGGCGCTATGCAATCTCGCGCTTCAATGCCGCCGATCTTTCCTATGGCCATGGCACCACGACGGCGAGTGACGATGCGGCCTTCCTGCTGCTCGACAGTCTCGACCTGCCGATCGATGCGCTCGATCCCTTCCTCGATGCCCGGTTGCTGCCGGAGGAGCGCCGGCTGCTTGCCGAGCGGATCGAGGCCCGGGTGACGACCCGCAAGCCCTCTGCTTATCTGACCGGCCGCTCCTATATCCAGGGCGTGCGCTTCCTTGTCGACGAGCGGGTGATCGTGCCGCGCTCGCATATCGGCGAAATCCTGTTCAATGAATATGTGAACGGTCAGGGCTCCTCGATCCTGCCTGATCCCTTCTCGGTGGAAAGCGTGGCCGAGCTTTGCACCGGCTCCGGCTGCCTTGCTGTGCTCGCCGCGAAATTCTATCCGCAGGCAAGCGTCGATGCGGTTGATCTCTCCGCTGATGCACTGGAGGTCGCAAAGCTCAACCTCGCCGAACACGAGGTGGAAGAGCAGGTCAGCCTGTTCGAAGGCGATCTCTTCGAACCGCTTCAAGGCCGCACCTACGATCTCATCATCACCAATCCGCCTTATGTGCATCATGAGGCGATGGCGGGCTTTCCGCCGGAGCACCGGGCAGAACCGGCCATGGCCCATGACGGCGGCGAGGACGGGCTGGATCTGGTGCGCCAGATCCTTGATCAGGCGGCAGACCACCTCAATCCCGGCGGTGCTCTCCTCTGCGAGATCGGCTCTGGCCGGGAAATCCTTGAAGAGGACTATCCGCATCTGGACTTCGTCTGGCTCGAAACCGAGCAGTCGCAGGATGCGGTGTTCTGGATTTCGGCGGAAGCGCTGGGCGTGACCTTCTGATACCCCTCTACATGGCCATGGTGCCAGACGGCGAAAACCGGCAAGCCATGTAAGGCCAGAATTGACAGGCTGCGGGCCGATGGGCATGGTTCTTTCCAACCCTGCGGGCCATTGCGCCTGCTCTTTTGCGGCTTTCAATCACCCCGGCACGAGGACATCATGACCATCAACCTGCAAACCAACGATATGGGCAAAGTCATCGAGGCGGACCGCGCCCATGTCTGGCACCATCTCAGCCAGCACAAGGTTTACGAGACCGTTGATCCGCGCGTCTATATCGAAGGCCGTGGCATGAGGCTCTGGGATGCCAAGGGCAATGAATATCTCGATGCCGTGTCGGGTGGCGTGTGGACCGTGAATGTCGGCTATGGCCGGGAATCGATTGCCAATGCGGTGCGCGACCAGCTGGTGAAGCTCAACTATTTCGCAGGCGCCGCAGGCACCGTTCCGGGCGCGCTGTTTGCCGAAAAGCTGATCTCGAAGATGCCGGGCATGAGCCGCGTCTACTATTCCAACTCGGGCTCGGAAGCCAACGAGAAGGTCTACAAGATGGTGCGCCAGATCGCCCATCGCAACGGCGGCAAGAAGTGGAAGATCCTGTTCCGCGACCGGGACTATCACGGCACCACCATCGGCACGCTCGCCACCTCCGGCCAGCCGCAGCGCGCGGCCCAGTATGGCCCCTTCCCGGATGGCTTCGTGATGGTTCCGCACTGCCTCGAATACCGCAAGCAGTGGGACGTGGAGAACTATGGCGAGCGGGCGGCTGACGCGATCGAGGAAGTGATCCTGCGCGAAGGCCCCGATACCGTCGGCTGCCTCGTGCTGGAGCCGGTCACCGCTGGCGGCGGCGTGATCGTTCCGCCGAAGGGCTACTGGGAGCGCGTGCAGGAAATCTGCCGCAAGTATGACATCCTGCTTCATATCGATGAAGTGGTCTGCGGCATCGGCCGCACCGGCAAGTGGTTCGGCTACCAGCATTTCGGCATCCAGCCGGATTTCGTGACCATGGCCAAGGGTGTCGCCTCCGGCTATGCGGCGATTTCCTGCACGGTCACCACCGAGCGCGTCTTCAACATGTTCAAGGAAGATCCGACCGATACGATGAGCTATTTCCGCGACATTTCCACCTTCGGCGGCTGCACGGCAGGCCCGGTGGCGGCGCTTGAAAACATGCGCATCATCGAGGAGGAAAACCTGCTCGAAAACACCGAGAAGATGGGCGACTACTGCCTCGGCAAGCTGTCCGAGCTGATGGGCCGTCACAAGGTGGTGGGCGATGTGCGCGGCAAGGGCCTGTTCCTCGGCGTGGAACTGGTCGCAGACCGCATCACCAAGGAGCCGCTGCCGGAAAAGCTGGTGCAGGCCGTTGTCGGCGAATGCCTCGTCAAGCATGGCGTGATCATCGGCGCGACCAACCGCTCGCTCGATGGTCTCAACAACACGCTCTGCCTCTCGCCCGCACTGATTGCCACCAAGGACGATATCGACCGCATCGTTTCGGCAATCGATCAGGCCCTGACGACGATCTGCGGCTGATCCGCACCGATTTCAGACCGAAGAACAAAGGCCCCGGCATCTGCTTGCCGGGGCCTTTTTGTCTCATGCGGAATGAGGTCTGCACGACCCGCCTTATGCTGGCCGGCCTTCCTCGATCCAGATGGACAGATCGGCTGGCGCAACCATCCGGCTGCCAACGAGGAATGCGGTTTCGGCCGGTGCCGGTGCTTCCGCCGCCGCCATGCCGAAATTGAAGGCAAAGCGAAGCCGCCCGCGCCGGGCAATCCGCAGATCACCGAGATCCGGCAACGTCTCCACGCCCGCCCAGGTGAGGCTGTCCTCCATCAGCTTGAGCAACAGATCACCCTTGGGCAGGGTTGCCACATAGCGCGCCCTCGCATTGCCGATGATGGCGGGGGACCCATTGCGATACGCGCCGTCAAACGTGGCAAGCACCGTCTCGGCCGTGCGGATCGTCTCGCGCCAGCCGCCAGCCACATGGCTTTCATTGCCGTAGAGCACGGTTTCGGTGTGAAAGGGGGGAAGCGATTCCACCCGCGTGACCCGGACATCCAGAAGGGCAGAAAGCGGCCCCGGCGGAAGATCGGCGGGAATGTGCATGTCTTCGGTCTTGCTGCCGCTGCGCGGTCCGAACAGCGCCTTTGCGGGGGCCGCCTTCAGCCGCTCGATGAAGCCCGGATCGGCGATCACCAGATCCGGTGCGACCACCAGCTTGTAGCCGTCGAGATCGGAATGCTGGCCGATGAAATCCACGTCGACACCGAGCCGCGACAGGGCGGAATACCAGTCGAGCGCAATGGCGGACGCATTGTAGCTTTTGCCCTGCGGCAGCGCGCGCGTGGCAAAGCGGGACTGGTAATCCAGCACGAAGGCAACAGGCGCCTTGCCGCGCCTTTCCCCTTCCGGCAGGCGCCGCCGCTCGTCCGCGACCGTCTTCACCTCGTGAAAGCCCTGATCTTCTTCGCTGTTCGGCAGGAGCAGGCCCGCATGGAACTGCTCCTGCGCGAAAGGCGCCTGTCGCCAGCGGAAATAGGCGACCATGTCCACGCCATGCGCATAGGCAAGCCAGGTCCAAAACCGCACCATGCCATCCGCAGGCGATTGGTTGTGGGATGCCCAGTTGACCGGCCCCGGCTGCTGCTCCATCACCCAGACCCGCCCGCGCCCGACCGCCCGGTAAAGATCGTGGTTGAAAGCGACCTGATCCGGATCGCCATGACGAAGATAGCGGGCCTTGTCCGCCTCGCAAAGCCGCCCGTTCAGAAGCCCGCCCATCGGATAGACATCCCAGGAAGCGATATCGATATCTTCGCCCAGCGCATGATGATCGAAATCCGTGTTCTGCGACATGAAATTATGGGTGATCGGGCGTCCCGGCGCATGCGCGCGCAGAATATCGGCCTGCACTCGGTTGAAGGCACGCACCTGATCGGAAGAGAACCGATAGTAATCCAGCAGATGGGTCGGGCTTGGCTCCTCGACCAGATTGTTCGGCAGCTCCACCTCGTCAAAGTGATTGTAATGCATGCTCCAGAAGGCAGTGCCCCAGGCGCGGTTCAGCGCATCGACCGAGGCGTAGCGGTCCTTCAGCCAGAGCCGGAAAGCAAGGAGTGCTTCCTGCGAATAGGAATGCACCGTATCATGATCGCCATATTCATTGTCGATCTG
This sequence comes from uncultured Rhizobium sp., assembly GCA_945952315.1. GTDB lineage: Bacteria > Pseudomonadota > Alphaproteobacteria > Rhizobiales > Rhizobiaceae > Gellertiella. Next base: position 70,604 of record CAMFIE010000011.1, read on the forward strand.
CCAGGCATGGACATGGCCGTTGCGGCCATAGCGTTTCGCCATGGCTTCGGTGATGCGGGCGGCTTCCTGAAGGTAGCGGCGGCTGGAGAAGCAGTAGTGGCGGCGCGCACCGAATTTACGCACACGCCCTTCCGCATCAACGGGAAGGATGTCCGGATAAAGATCGATCAGCCATTTCGGCGGGGCCGCCGTCGGTGTTCCGAGAATGACCTTGAGACCGGCGCGGCCAAGCACATCGATGGCCTCGTCCATCCATTCCCAGGTGAAGACCCCCGGCGCGCGCTCGATATGCGACCAGGCGAACTCGCCGATCCGCACCCATTCGAGGCCGAGTTCGACCATGCGCCGGGCATCCTCCTGCCAGAGCGCACGCGGCCACTGTTCGGGATAATAGCAGACGCCGAGCGAAAGCCTTCCGCCCTCCTGCCGGGCGGGGGTGATCGCGGCCATGGGACCGTTCGGCTCGTACATCATCTCATCCTTCATCATCAGGCATTCCGGTTTCATGAACCGCCACCCGACCGCCAGCGAGGGGGCTGAAGCGGGAGGGTGGCGGCTTTCCCGAGGAGGGTCGGGAGCTCAGGGGCGGATGTCGCCCAGAACATCATCAAGGGCATTGAGGAAAGTGTCGCATTCCCCGATGCCGAAAGGCGCTGGCGGCTTGATCTTCAGCACATTGTGGCGCGGCCCCTCGCTGCTCAGCAGAATGCGATGGCGCGCCTTCATCAGCGCGATCACCTGATCGAGCGCTGCGGCTGCCGGTTCACGCGTCTCGCGGTTGCGCACCAGCTCGATGCCGTTGAAGAGACCATGTCCGCGCACATCGCCGATGATCGCATGCCGCGAGGCGAGCGCCCTTGCGCCGTCCATCAGCCGGGTGCCGATCACGTCGCAATGATGCATCAGCCGCTCGTCGCGGATCACGTCCAGCACCGCCAGGCCGATTTCCGCCGAGACCGGATTGCCGCCGAAGGTGTTGAAATACTCCATCCCGTTGGCAAAGGCGGCGGCAATCGCCTCCGTGGTGATGACGGCGGCCATGGGATGGCCGTTGCCGATCGGCTTTCCGAGCGTCACGATATCGGGAACGACATCCTGCAGCGCGTGCGCCCACATATGGCTGCCGACACGGCCAAAGCCCACCTGCACCTCGTCGGCAAGGCAGAGCCCGCCTGCGGCCCGCACATGCTGATAGGCATGGTTGAGATAGCCTTTCGGCAGGCTGAGCTGACCGCCCGTGCCAAGAATGCCTTCGCTGAAGAACAGGGCGGGCGCACGGCCCTCCGCCGCCAGCGCCTGCACCTGCCGCTCCACATCCTCGGCATAGAGCCGTCCGGCTGCGGGATCACCGTAGCGGAAGCGCCCGTAATAGAGATCCGGCATCTCGGCAACGCGCACATGCGCGGGCCTGCCCTCGCCCCCCTTGCCCGCAAATTTATAGGGGCTGACATCGATGAGGCTCGCAAGATGGCCGTGATAGGCGTGATCGACGGTGATGATATCGCGATTGCCGGTATAGGCCCGCGCGAGACGGATCGCGAGATCATTCGCCTCGCTGCCGGAATTCACGAAGAAGCAGACATTCAGCGGATCGGGAAAGAGCGCCGTCAGGCGGCGGGAATATTCCACAAGCGTATCATGCAGATAGCGGGAATTGGTGTTGAGCCAGGCCATCTGCGTCTGCGCGGCCTTCACCACGCGCGGATGGCAATGGCCGACATGGCAGACATTGTTGACCATGTCGAGCCAGCGGGTGCCCGCCTCGTCGATCAGCCAGGTCCCCTCGCCCGCGACGATCTTCAGCGGCGCGGCGGAATAGGCGATGGAAAGCGACCGGCCGATGCGACGATGGCGCTCGCGCACCAGAAAGGCCTTGTCACGCGGCACGATGACCGAGGCAGGCACAGGAAAGCCGAAGACCACGCTCGGATCGGGGCTGATCGCCCGCCAGACCTGCCATTGATCGCGCACGCCGACGCCATGCATGCGCCCGCCGAGACCCAGATGATCGGTGACAATCTGGAAATGCAGATGCGGCGCCCAGTTGCCGTTTTCCGTTTCATCGCCAAAGGCGGTGAAGGCCTCGCCCTTTTCAACCCTCTGCCCGATGGCAAGCCGGGCAAAGCTTTCGCGCGAAAGATGCCCGTAAAGCGTCCAGAAGCGGGTGCCGTCTTCCGCTGCATGCTCGAGCAGCACGGTCGGGCCAAAGCCGAAATCCACCGCATCATCGTGCAGGAAGGCGACTTTTCCGGCAAAAGGCGCATAGACCGGCGTGCCTGCGGGCGCGAAAAGGTCGATCCCGAGATGCACGCTGCGGCGGGCACCGGCCGTGCCGATCGCGAAGGCATCGCCCTTGTAGACCGAGCGGTCCTCGCCGTAGAGGCCAAGCCCGAAGCTCGCCTTTTCATCGGCAAGCCGCTCTTCGATGGCAAGCCCGACCGCGCGGGCATCAAGCCCCGCCCAGGCCCTTGCATCGGCGCCTTCCGCCGTCAGGTCGAGACGGAGAAGGCCCGGTCGTGCCGGGTCGATCCGCACGACGGGTGCAAAATCATGGGCGTTCTGCTCCAGCCAGCGCTCGACGCGTGCCGCATGGGCAATCGGCGCCAGACCGCAGGCATCGCGGATGCAGGCAATCGCCAGCGCGCGGTTTTGGCGCGCGAGCCGCGTCAGCTCACGCCAGACATCGTCCTGACTGACAAGCAGATAGGTGTTTTCCGGATTGTCGCGGATCTGGCGCGCGGCCATGGCCATGCTGACCGCATAGCGGGTGCGCACCAGATCGAAGATCAGGTCCACTTCCGCCTCGGTGAGCGGATTTTCGGCATGGTAGGCAGCCGCCAGCGCGCCGATCACCGAGAACGGATCATCCGAACCGATCAGCGCATAGGCGCTTGCGACCGCAACCTCGATCACCCGGTAAGTCTCGACCATATCGCCGAAATCGAGCAGGCCGCTGACCTGACCATCCGCATCGAGCAGCACATTGTAATCATTGGCATCATTGTGGATCACCTGCCGCGGGCAGGCACGGAGCCGGGGAAGAAGCGCGTCCCGGAAATGGGTGAGGATGGCCGTTGCAGCCGCCCGCCGCTCCGGATCCTCGATGAAGACGAGGTTGTCGATATGCTGGTCGGCACGGCCGATATCCCAGCCATAGAGACGCCGCGCGCCTTCATGGGCAAAGCCTTCGAGTTGGCGATCAAGCTCACCCAGCAGATGCCCGAGGCTTTCCGCACTCGCAAGGCCGCGGGTCTTTGCCGAGGCCCAGACATCCCCCGGCAGCCAGCTGAGCAGCCGGGCAAGCCGCGGGCCGCGGAAGTCGACCTTCACCGTCGTTTCGCCGTTGAGAGCCGCGATGGATTTGGAGAGCGGAAGGCCGGGTGCCTGCTGCTTCAGGTGGTCAAGCACGGCCGCCTGCATGGCGATATCCAGATCCTGCCCGCCCGCATGCAGCTTCAGCAGAAAGGTCTCGCCGTTCGAGGCATCGACGCGGAAATTCAGGTCATGCTCGCCCGGCAGCGGCTTCACACGGCCCGAGAGGCCATAATGCCGCTCAAGCAGGGCAAGCACGTCTGCGTTCATCGGGTCGTCTTTCATGCGGGTCATGTCATCCATCCTGAAGGTCCTACCAGGCAATCGGGCGTCCATCGAAGCGCAGGAATCGGCCACTATCAGCCGGTCCCGCCTCTTCGATGCGGGTAATCAGCCCTGCCACGCTGTCCTTTGTGTCGAGCGGGGCTTCGGCCCCGCCCATGTCGGTTTTCACCCAGCCGGGATGCAGGGCGAGAACCGTGATGCCATCGCGGCGAAAATCCTGCGCAAGCTTGACGCCCGCCATGTTGAGCGCCGCCTTCGAGCAGCGATAGGCATAGTCGCCCTCGTCATCATCCAGCGTGCCTTCGGCAAGCGAGCCCGCCCGGCTGCTGATATGGATGATCTTCTTCAGCCGCCCGGCCTTGAGGTTAGCGTGAAGGGCCCGCGCAAGCAGCAGCGGTGCCAGCGCATTCACCCGCATCACGGCGAGAAAGTCCTCCGGATCCAGCGTCGAAAGCCCGCCCGTATCGCCCCGGATCGCCGCATTGTTGACGAGAATGTCGACGGGTTCTCCGGCAAGCGAGGTGGCAAGCGCCTCGATCGAGCGGGGATCGTCCACGTCCAGCGGAACCACCCGCGTGCCAGCGGCCAGAGCCGCCTCGGAAGGCCTGCGCATCGCCGCGATCACATGGTAACCCCTTGCGGCAAAGGCTTTCACCATTGCCGCTCCGAGGCCGCGCGAGGCACCGGTGACGAGCACGGTCGCGCGGGCCGGTTCAGCGGTGTCGGTTGTCATATTTCTTCTCCACCATGCTCACCGCCGTTGCAGCAGCGAGCGTCAGGAATACATAGAGGATGGCCGCCGCATTATAAGGCGCGAAGGCAAGGAAGCTTGCCGACTGGAATTCGCGCATCCGCTGGGTCACATCGCGGATCGACAGGATCGACAGAAGCGAGGTGTCCTTCAGGATCGCGATCAGCTCGTTGCCGAGCGGCGGAATGACGATGCAGAAGGCTTGCGGCAGGATGATCAGCCGTGCGGTCTGCCAGCGGTTCAGCCCGATGCTGGCTGCCGCCTCGATCTGGCCGACCGGTACGGCATTGATGCCGGAACGGAAGATTTCGGCCAGATAGGCGGAATAGGCAATGGCCATCGCCACGATGCCGCGTACCAGATTGGGCGGGTCAAAAACGCCCGCCGTTGCATCCTTCAGCGCGCCGCTGAGCGGCAGACCGACATAAAGAACGATCACCAGCATCGGTATCCCGCGGATCGTATCGACGATGAATTCGGCGCCGATGGAGAGCGGATGCCGCTTGTGCAGAAACCCGCCGAAGGTCAGAAGGCCCGCGACAATCGCAAGAACCGCAAAACTGATGCCTGCGGCCCGGTCGCGGTCGTTGAGCGCCTCGGTCTTCCAGAGCACCGGCCAGCCGGCAGGAACCTCGGCCAGCGGCAGAAGCGCACCGGAAACGCCCTCCTTTGCGGCAATCGACTGCAATGCCTTTGCCGCCGTGGCAAAGGTGCGCACCGGTGTTTCTGCGGCAGGGGCGCCGTCATAATGGCCGAAGCGGACATCGGAAATCAGCCCGGCAGGCGTGTTGGCGATAATCCCGATCTTGCCGTCAAGCGTGCCGACGAGCGCATAGGGCGCGCGCGGCTGAAGCAGGAACCAGCCGGAAACCAGCGCCAGAAGCAGCGCAAGGGCACAACCGCCGATCAGGCTCGCCCGGCTTGCCCTCAGCTTGTGCAGCGCCACCCAGATCAGCCCGAGGATCGCCGCCAGAATATAGGCAAGGATCGCCGCGCGGATGGTGGTTGCGAGCCCCGAGGCAAAGGCAAGCGGTGCAAAGAGCAGCAGAAAGGCAAGCACGCCGCCATTGACGATATAGAGCAGGACACGTCCCGGCTTTGTGAGCGCACCGCCCGCAAGCATCAACCCGGCCCCGAGCAGGACAAGCAGGGCGTAAGCCCGCACCATCCAGATTTCCGCCTGCCCGACCAGAAGATCGGCCTGCGGCGTCAGATGGCGCGGCGTAACACCCTTTTCGACCAGAGGCGATGTGAAGGGATCAACCCCGTTTGCCAAAACCGAGGCGATGAAGGGATGAGCCGTATCGCGAACCAGCAGAAGAATGAGCGCTGCCACCCCGACAAGGGCAAGGAGCACGGCCAAGCGCTTGCGCGGCGCCTTGAGACCAGCCATCAACGGGGCTGCAAGCCCTGCAGCCGAAACCGCAAGCCAGAGCAGGAAGCCCGGCACGAAGGCGGAAGACCCCTGCTCCACTCCGATGATCGCCAGCAGCGCCCGCTGGTAATCCGGCGAACTGGCAAACAGATAGAGGATGAAGGGAAGCGAGGCGACAATCACAAGATTGCTTGGCCTGATGCTTCTGACAAATGACATTCCCGCCTCCGCCATGCCCCGTTTGCTTGCCGACCGGGGTGCGAAAGGCACCCGGTCCGTAAGCCAAGACTTACTTCAGGCCCCAGTATTTGGCCACAAGCTTGTCCAGCGTGCCGTCAGCGCGGATCGCCGCGATGCCCTCGTTGAAGGCCGCGACATTCTCGTCGCCCTTGCGGAACACGAGGCCGATCGGATCGGACTGGAGGTCCTTGATCGCGGCGACGAGCTCGCCCGCGAATTCCCGTTCATAGGCGGCGGCATTGGCGCCGTTGATCACCACGCCGTCAACATCCTTGTTGCGCAGCGCGATGATCGCGGCGCTGAACGTGTCATAGGCGACGACATTGTCCTTGCCGACCACACCTTCGGCAACCTGTGCATCCGTGGTGTTGGCCTGGGCCGAAAGCTTGTGGCCACCCGCCTTGAACTGGTCGAGCGTCACGCCCTGATCCTCGACGCGAGTGAGGATTGCCTGGCTGTTGATCAGATAGGGCTCGGAGAAATCCATTGCCTTCTTGCGCTCGTCGGTGATGGACACACCGGAGGCGACGAGATCGAAGCTCGACTGGTCGAGGGCGGCGAAAATGCCATCCCAGCCGGTGGTGACGAACTCGGCCTTGCAATTGATCTTCTCGCAGATCGCGTTCACCACATCGACATCAAAGCCGACGATCTGGCCGCTGGCCGCATCCACGCTTTCCATCGGCGGCGAGGTCGTGTCCGACCCGACCTTCAGAAGCTTGCCACCGAGATCAGCGGCCCCGGCGGTTCCGGCGGTTCCGGAAAGAAGGGCGGCAAGGCCCAATGCTGCAATCCATGCTCTCATGTCTTCCTCCTCCCAAAGGGGTGGGCCGACGCGGCCCAGCCCGACATTTCCCCACCCCGGAACAGGCTGGAACCGAGGCTATGCTTCATTGGTAACAGGGATTAAAAACGTTTTCAACGCAAAATATAAACGTTTTTATTCCGGATTTCGCTTTCTTGTCTCCCGATGGCGAAAGCGTGCTCAGCGGGTAAGACGGTCGTCGCAGCGCTCGATCAGCTCGGGCATGATGAGAGCCTGCAGCGCCTCGGGCGGCTCGCCTTCCATGCGGCGCAGGATGAAACGTCCGAGCAGCTCGCTCGGCTGATGGATGGGCAGGAAATAGGTGGTGATCGGCGGCGAAAAATACTGGCTGACATTGAGATCGTCCGTCGCATTGATCACCGCATCGCGGCCATGCACCAGCCCCTTTTCGTGAAAGCCGGAGAAAGCCCCGAGCGCGGAGGCTTCGTTGGCGCAGATATAGGCGGTCGGCGGATCGGCAAGCGCTGCCATGGTCAACACGCATTCCCGCCCGAAGGCTGGTGTCAGCGCGCCATGGGCAACGAGCGCCGGATCAAAGTCCAGCCCCGAGGCCTGAAGCGCCACCCGGTAGGCATGAAACCGGGTCATCGCATAGGCAAGATCACCCATCGGATTGACGAGTGCGATGCGGCGATGGCCGCGCGTGGCGAGCCGGGCCACCGATCGGCGGATCATCTGCTCATTGTCTGCGTCCACATAGGCATGCGGCGCATTGCGGATCGTGGTGCCATAGGTGACGAAGGGAAAATCCTTCTCCTGCATGATCTCGACGCGCGGATCATGGCCGCGTGTGCCGGAAATGATGATCCCGTCTGCCTTGCGGAACGTGACGATCTGGCGGATCGTTTCCAGACTTTCCTCGAAATTGCGCACCGCATAGAGCGCAACACGATAGGGGCTTTCATCCAGCGCCCAGGAAATGCCGCTGAGCAGCTGGGCATATTCCACGCCTTCCCATTCATTCTGCTTCGGACCCGGTGCCGTCATGATCGCGGCGACCTGATAGGTCTTGCCGGTGCGTAGCTGCACGCCATGCATGTTCAACTGATAGCCGACCCGCTCGGCGGCAGCGGAAATCAGCGCCCGGGTTTCCGGTCGCACCTGCGGCGAGCCTTTCAGTGCCTTCGACACCGTGGCGATGGAAAGGCCGGTCTCCTGCGCGATGGTCTTGATCGTCGGTCTCTGCATGACACTGCTCGCTACGCCTGATTCGGGCTGACGGTTCGGGACAAATGACTATAGACGGCAGACGTCCATGCGAAAGCCCTGTCGCGGAGACCTTTTCCGGTCATAGCGTCGAAATTCTCCGCCATGCCGTGTTGCGCCGCGAGCCGGGTGAAGCGAAGGGCAATGTCATCGGCCAGCATCTGTTCGCCCTGCTTTACCATGGCATCGTGGATCAACAGGGTGGTGGGTGCCCAGATTGGCCCGCGCCAGTAGCCATCCGGCTCGTAATACGGGCTTGCGGGACTTTCGGTCGCAGGCCCCCATTCGGTCAGGAAGCCGTCTGTCCTGAAACGGGCGATCAGACGCGCGGCCATGTCGCGCGGCAGGCGCTTTCCCAGGAGGAGCGGCATGAACTGGATGAGGCTGTTCCCGCCCGGCACACGCTCCGGCGCATGGGCAAGCCGCGGCTGAAAGGTCTCCCCGGTCCATAGCCTGTCGAGGAGCAGCTGCATCAGGTGATTGCCCGTCGCCCGCCAGCGATCCGCCTCGGCCTTCTCCTCGATCAAGAGATCGGCCAGCGCATCGCAGGCGAGGATGAGAAAGACCGGCAGATCGGGAGAGAGAACCGGGCCGCCTTCGGAAAAGAAGCTCGCATTGTCCCAGCCGCTGTCATTGCCGTGGAAATAGCAGGGCAGATCCTCTTCGCCCGCACGGGCGTGGGTCAGCCAGTAAGTCACCTGCCGCGCGATGGCCCGGCCGAGATAGGCCTTGCGCCCGGGGTCAAGAAATCCCGGCACCTGCGCCGCGATCAGCGAAACGGCCCAGCCATGCACGGGCGGCTTGGTGAAGGCAAAGAGCACATCGCGGTCATTCACGTAATCAGGCAGCAGGCCGGAAGCATCCTGATGATCGAAGATCACCGCGAACTGGTCGAATGCGAGCTGCGGATCGACCGAAGCGATGCCGATTGCGGAGAAGGCATTGTCCCAGCTCCAGATATTGATCATGCCGTTTTTCGACATGTAGATCGACGGACGGGTGAGCGCGCCCTCGACCGGCACCCGGTTTGCAGAGAGCAGATAGGCGGCCAGCCGATGCGCCTCCTCCTGCCCGGGCAGCGCCTGCGGAAAGGCATTGAGCCAGCCTTCGAATTCCGTTTCCGCCTGCCGGAGTGCAGTCTCGAAGCCGGTGTCCTCCTTTCGGGACGCAACCGTTCGGAAAAACTGCACCACGCCTTCAAAACCGGGATCACCGGAAAAAGCCATGGAAACCGCGTCGGAGTGGTCGCGCTGCCAGGTGCCGGTGACCTCGAGGTCACCGCTTGTCACGGACGGCACGAGCCGGAGATTTTCGGCAGCGGCCACCAGACAATGGCCACCCTGCGGCGGGCGATAGACATAATCATAGCGCGAGCCTTCCAGATGAAAGCGGAGACCCATCCCCTCGCCCCGGATATGCAGCGTCTCGCCTGCACCGATCACGAAATCCACCCGGCCGGCAGCGGATCTTGCCTGCAGCATGACCGGCGTGAGCACGAAATCGGGTTCCACCTCGTTTCCGGCCTTGTCCGTGAAAACGATCCGGCAGAGGCGGCCGAGCGAGGGCCGCTCGTCGCCGCCCGCCACAGAGCGCAGATAGGGCGCGCGCCGCTCTGCCTCCCCCGGCACCACCATCATCGACAGCGTCAGGAAGCGGCCAGCACGGCTGAAGGGCACATGATCGAAATCGAACAGCACGGGCTTACCCCTTCACTGCGGAACCCACGGCTCCATCCATGATATAGCGCTGCGCGAGGAAGAACAGCACGAGCGGCGGCAGGCAGAGCAGCGTGGTGATCGCCGCAATCGCGGTGATGTCGAGATCATGCGGGTTTTTCAGCAGCGCAAGCCCCAGCGTCAGCGTGTATTGCGACTGGTCGTTGAGGAAGATCAGCGGCCCCAGATAATCGTTCCACGCATTCATGAAATGGAACGTGCCGACGAGGATCAGGCCGGGCAGCATCAGCGGCAGATGGATGCGCCAGTAGATGTCGAAATTCGAGGCTCCGTCCATCCGCGCCGCCTCGTCGATTTCCAGCGGGATGGTCATGATGAACTGGCGCAGCATGAAGACGAAGAAAGCATCGGCAAAATAGGCAGGCACGATCAGCGGCTTCAGCGTGTTGATCCAGCCGAGGAAATTGAATTCCATATAGAGCGGGATCATCTTCACGTCCCACGGGATCATCATCGTGGCGAGCAGCAGGATGAACAGCGCATCGCGCCCCGGAAAGCGGAAGCGGGCAAAACCGAAAGCCACCAGCGAGGACGAAATCAGCTGGCCGATGGTGGAGAGCATCACCACCACGGTGGAGTTCCACAGGAAGGTGTTGAAGGGCAGCTTGTTCCAGGAAGCGGCGAAATTCTCGAAATGCCACTCGGAGGGCCAGAAGACCGGCGGGAACTGATAGAGTTCCGCGGTGCTTTTCACTGCCGAAAGAAAGGTCCAGTAGAACGGCAGGATGAACAGTACGGCCAGAAATGTCAGCGCGGAATGGAGGAGAACCTTACGCATTGCGGCCTCCGTCTTCCGATTTCAGCTCGCCTTCGTAATAGGACCAGGCCGCCGACCAGCGCATCACCAGCATGGAAAGCACCAGCACGATCAGGAACATGATCCATGAGCCTGCGGCCGCATAGCCCATGTCATAGAACTTGAAGGCATTGTCATAGATATACATCGCGAAGAAATAGGTGGCCTTCTGCGGCCCGCCCTTCGTCAGAAGCAAGGCGATCGTGAGCTGCTGGAAGGCGGCGATGATCGAGGTGATGAAGGTGAAGACGAGGATCGGCCCGAGCATGGGAAGGGTGATGAAGATCATCTGCGCCCAGCCCGGCACGCCGGAAACGGTCGCCGCCTCGTAAAGCTCGCGCGGAATGCCCTTGAGCCCGGTGAGCAGGATCAGCATGGTGCTGCCAAGCCCCCAGAGCGAGGCGATGATGATGGCAAGCACCGCAAGGTTCTTCTCGCCCAGCCAGTTCACCGGGCCGATACCCGCAAAGGAGAGCATGTAGTTCAGCAGGCCATATTGCTCGCTGTAGATCCAGTTCCAGATCATCACCAGTGCCACCCCGGAAATCACGCTCGGCAGGTAGAAGGCGGTGCGGAAAAAGCCTGCGCCGAACCGGGCATGGTGCAGGAGAAGCGCCAGCAGAAACGACAGCACGATGTTGAAGGGCACGTAAATCAGAGCGAAGCGGGTGGTGATGCCGAGGCTTTCCCAGAAGGCCGGGTCGTCCGTCAGCATCGAACGGTAATTGTCGAGACCGACAAAGCTGCGCTCGCCCACCACCGGCCAGTCGTAAAAGCTCATGGTGAGCGAAAAGACCAGCGGCCCGAGGGTGAACAGCAGAAAGCCGAGGAGCCAGGGAGAAATGAACAGATAAGGGGTGATGGAAAGGCGCGCGCGGCGCCTTTTCGCAGGTGTTGCGTCCATATCGGTCATTCCTCCCAGCTTCCCGGCGTTCCGGCTTACTTCAGGAAGCGCTTCGAGCGCTGGACGGCTTCATCCAGATGCGCCTGCGCATTGCCCTGTTCGGTGATCGCCGCCTCGATGGCGACGGCCAGATTTTCCTGGATCTGCGCCCATTTCGGGTTCTTCAGGAAGGCCGGGCGCTCCTTGGTGGAGACGGCCAGAATATCGAAGAAGGGCTTGAAGACCGGGTCCTTGGTCATGCCCTGGCTTTCGGCCACGCTTGTGCGCACCGGAAGGTCATTCTTGCGCATCGCGATGGCTTCCGGCGAGGTGTAGAATTTCACGAATTCCCAGGCGAGGTCGGGGGATTTCGCATCCTTGGCAATCGACATGGCGGAGATCGAGATTGCCGACTGGACAGGCTTGCCCTTGAAGGCCGGGAGCATGGCAACGCCATATTTCACGCCGGATTTATCGATGCCGGACTTGTTCCACATCGCGCCCTCCATCATCGCGATCTGGCCACCCTTGAAGAGGGTGCTGGCAGAGGTTACCTCGCCGACATTGATGGTCGCGGCTTCCTGCTTCTTTGCCATGTCGCCAAACATGTCGAGCACTTCGGCGGCTTCCTTGCTGTTCATGTAGCCGTCGAGCTGCTTGCCGTCATCGGAAATATAGCGGGTGCCGTTGGACCAGAGGAACTGCTCGAAATCGTAGGGGTCCGGCTTGGCATCGACGGCAAAACCGTAGGTCTTGGCCGCCTCGTTGCGGAATTTCGCGGCCTTGGCGCGCAGGTCGTCCCAGGTCCAGCCGTCCTTCGGCTCCTCGACACCGGCCTTCGCGAACATGTCCTTGTTGTAGAAGATCACATGGGTGGTGAAGCCCGCCGGCATGCCATAGGTCTTGCCATCGATGCGCGAGGCATTGAGCAGGCCTTCGGGAATATCCTTGATGTCAAGCGCCGCCGCATCCTTGGCGATCAGGTCATCCAGCGGCATCAGCGACGTGTAATATTGCGGGAAGTTCCACATATACATCACGTCCGGCGGGTTGCCCGCGCCGAAACCGGCTGCCAGCTTCTGGTCATAGCCATCGCCGCCATAGGCTTCCACCTGAACCTTGACGCCCGGATGGGTCTCCTCGAACTTCTTGGCGATGGCCTGTTCGATGGCCAGGCTCTCGTCGCTGTCCCAGGTGGCAAACCGCAGAACCTCTTCGGCCTGCACGGCAGGCGCAAGGCTGAGGACGGATGCGACGAGCGATCCGGCAATCCATGTGCTGACTGTCTTCATTTTCTCTCCTCCCTTGGGATCAGGCAACACGCCTGCCCCTGTGCTGATTGATGAGTGCTTCGGTTTCCGGATCGAGGCGGCGGGGCAGCGCCTGCCCTTCGGCATCGAACACGTGGATATGGGCGCCGGGGAGTGCCAGATGCACCACCTCACCGACGCGGACCGGATGCGTGCCACGCACATTCGCAAGCAGATCGCGACCGTCCGAAAGCTTCACATGCACATGGCTTTCCACGCCGAGCCGTTCGACCAGTTGCACCAGACCCTTCAAATGCCCCTCGCCTTCCGGAACGATCTCCACCTGATCGGGGCGAATGCCGATGGTTGCGGATGAACCCGGTTCCGGCATCGCATCCGCCGCGATTTCCGCTGTCACGGGTCTCAGCAGGCCGGGCCCGCCAAGCAGGAGCAGGTCGCCATCCATGCACTGCACTTCGGCCTCCAGAAGGTTCATGGAAGGCGAACCGATGAAGCGGGCGACAAACAGATTGGCCGGTCGATAGAAGAGCTCGAGCGGCGAGCCGAACTGGCTGACCCGGCCCTTGTCGAGCACCACAACCCGGTCAGCGAGCGTCATCGCCTCGACCTGGTCATGGGTGACGTAGATCATCGTGGTCTTCAGCCGCTCATGCAGGGCGGCCAATTCCGCACGCATGGTCACGCGCAGGCCCGCATCGAGATTGGAGAGCGGCTCGTCAAGCAGGAAAAGCTTCGGTTCGCGCACGATGGCGCGGCCGATGGCCACCCGCTGCCGCTGGCCGCCGGAAAGCTGGCGCGGCTTGCGGGCCAGAAGCTCGCGGATGCGCAGGATATCGGCTGCCGCCTCCACCCGGCGGTTGATCTCGTCGCGCTTCATGCCATTGAGCGCCAGCCCGAAGGAGAGGTTCCGCCGCACATCCATATGCGGATAAAGCGCATAATTCTGGAACACCATGGCAATGTCGCGCTTTGCGGAAGGAAGATCGGTAATGTCCCGTTCGCCCAGCCGGATCGTACCGTCACCGAGTGTTTCGAGACCGGCAATCGAACGCAGAAGCGTGCTCTTGCCGCAGCCCGAAGGTCCGAGAAAGCAGATGAATTCCCCATCCTCGATGGAAAGATCGATGCCTTTCAGCACGCCCAGCGCACCAAAGCTCTTGCGGAGCCCGCTGATCTCAACCGACGCCAAAGGCACCTCCCAATGCACCTTGTTAAACGTTTATGGCACCAAATATAAACGTTTAACTTTTGTTGTAAAGAGAGTTTCCCAAAGATTTTCCGGGCGGGCGGCGCTAATCTGCAAACGGGTTTGCGGATCGTCAGTTTCCGGAGATGGATGGCGGCGAAAGGGTGCCTTCAGGCCCGGCTCTGGGCGGTGCGGAAAGCGGCATCGAAGGAATCCAGCATGGCACCATGGTTGCGGCCCTCACGCAGGCCTTCGGTGACGATATGAGAGGCCTCGTCCTGAAACGCCATATAGCCGTTGAAGCGGGGGCGCAGATAGCCGCCTTCGATGGTGCGGCGGGTGGCGCGGTAGAAATCGAGCGTCTCGCGGTTCGGCTCCTCCGCCTCCCAGCCTGCCGCATGGCCCGCCTGCCCGCCGGAAAGCGGATAAAGGGACGCCTGCACATCGGCACCCGCCACAAAACGGCAGAAGCGGCTGGCGAGATCGGGATATTGGCTGAAGGCCGAGACCGCAAGGCCCGTGCCGCCAACGGCCGAGCCAAGAGGCGCACGCCCCTCAATCACCGGCATGTCGGCAAAGGCGATGCGGTGGGGCCGGAAACCGTCGAGCGCGTAATTCACATAGCCATAGGTCAGCGGCACCAGAAAGGCCGGTGTTTCATCCCGGCCCACCAGATCGAGGGCGGCAATCGGGTCCATGGCGTCGATGCGCGGGTCCATGCCCGCCGTGAGTGCCGCAAGCCGGTCGAGCACCTCGAGGCCGATGTCTCGCTCCAGAAACACCTCGCCCTCCACATGCGCAGGCTTGCCGAGATGGGCAGCAAGCGTGAAGACACACATCAGCGAATGCGGGGGGCGCATCGGCATCAGCGCAAGGCCCTTGTCGGCGAGGCGTTTCACCGCTTCGAAATCGGTGACGGGTCCCTCCAGCCGGTCGGTGCGATAGGCCTGCACCTGCGTTGCGGCATCGACCGGTAAGGCCCAGAGCCGCCCTTCATAGCGATAGCTTTCAAAGCTTGGGCCGACCGAGCCAGCCGCAATCGCCGCGATTTCCTCCGCATGCGCCGGATCATCCAGCTGCAGCAGGCAGTGTTCCGCGGTGATCTGCCCGACATGCGGATGATCGATGATGATCAGGTCATAGCGCCGGGCAAGGTCTTCCACCGGATAGCTCTCGAAATCCTGCAGCGAGCGGCGGTCCCAGCGGATCGTCACCCCGGTTTCGGCCTGAAAGCGGCGGGATGCGGCCTCGAGCGGCAGATAGCCGCGCGGGTGAGACCAGGTCATGCCCTTGAGTGTGGTCATGTCAGTTGCCCGTCCCGCGCTTTTCCACCAGCAGGATGTGATCGGTGGCCAGCACCGTTTCGCCACGCTGGTTCACCACCTCGAGCCGTTCCGTCACCCGGCCCATGTTTTTCCGTTTCGGGTCATCCTCCTTGGCGGAGATCGACACTTTCGTGCGGATGGTGTCGCCGATATGCACCGGGCGGATGAAACGCAGCCGGTCATATCCATAGGAAAAGGCGACCGGATTGATCAGCGTCGCGGTGAGCCCGACGCCGATGGAAAACACCATCGTGCCATGCGCGATGCGCTGGCCGCCGGGCAGTGTCTTTGCAAATTCGGCGTCCATGTGATGCGGAAAGAAATCGCCGGTATGCCCGGCATGCACCACGAAATCCGTCTCTGTGATGGTGCGGCCCGTCGTTTCGCGGGTGCTGCCCAGCACATAATCCTCGTAATGGATCACCTGTTCAGTCATGATGGAAGACCTCTTCCATCATCGCCCACCATTCGCCTTCCTTCCGGGTTTCGAGCGGCTGCTGGCAGGGCATGCAGACGGCCCACCATTCGGCATTCTTCGGGCTTGCAGCCATCTTCGCCATATCGGCGGCAAAGTCGGTGCCGACATATTCCCAATAGCCGAACAGCAGATTTTCCGGCTCCTTCAGGAAGATCGAGTAATTGGTGATGTTGCACGCGGAAATCAGCGCAAGGATTTCCGGCCAGACGGCCGCATGAAGGGCCTTGTATTGGCTGATCCATTCGGGCTTCAGGCCGATCACCATGCCCATGCGTTCGCCCTTGCGGGCCTCACCGGTCACCATCGTCTCACCTCCCCGTCTTGAAGAATTCGCGGTTGAATTCGGCAATCGCCCGCGCCCTGATCGCGTCATGATCCCAGTCGATGCCGAGGCCGGGGCTTTGCGGCGCCAGCGCCATGCCGTCGCGGATCTCCATGCGGCTCGCCGTCAGCTCGTCGAGCTGCGGGATATATTCCACATAGCGGCCATTCGGCACCGCGCAGGCAAGGCTGACATGCAGTTCCATCAGGAAATGCGGGCAGACGGGCATGTCGAAGGCTTCCGCCGCATGCGCCACCTTCAGCCAGGGCGTGATCCCGCCGATGCGTGCGGCATCCACCTGCACGATGGAGCAGGCCCCCTTCTGCATATACTCGCGGAAATGGCGGATGGAATAGAGCGATTCCCCGACCGCAATCGGCGTCGGGCTCATGGTGTTCAGCCGCACATGGCCATCGATGTCATCAGCTGGCAGCGGCTCCTCGATCCAGCCGAGGTCCAGCTCGCGCAACCGCTCGGCCCGGCGGATCGCCTCGCCGACGGTGAAGCCCTGATTGCAATCGGTCATGATCTCGTAGGACGAGCCGAGCGCCAGCCGCATGGCCGAGAGCCGGTCATGATCTTCCGCCCCGCTCGGCTTGCCGATCTTGACCTTGGAGCCGGAAAATCCACGCTCGCGGGCGGCTAGCGCATCCTCGACCAGCGCCTCCTTCGGCAGGTGCAGCCAGCCGCCTTCGGTCGTGTAGAGCGGGCAGCGATCCTTCGCCCCGCCCGCAAGCTTCCAGAGCGGCAGGCCAAGCTTGCGCGCCTTCAGATCCCAGAGCGCGGTATCGATGGCGGCAAGCGCCAGCGCGGTAATCGCGCCGATGGTGGTGGCGTGGGTGAGGAATTCGAGCTTGTGCCAGATCGCCTCGATCCGGTCCGCATCCTCGCCAAGGATCGCAGGCACCAGATGATCGGCAAGCAGCCGCATCACCGACGAGCCGCCGGTGCCGATCGTATAGCTGTAACCCATGCCCGTCGCGCCATCGCTGTCGGTGATGGTGACGAAGGGCGTTTCCTGCGAAACAAAGCTCTGGATCGCATCGGTGCGCTTCACCTTCGGCACCAGATCGCACATCTGCAAACGAACGGATTCGATCCTCGCCATGGGCTTACTCCGAAAGAGTGAGGCCGGTTTCGGCCGAGAAAAGATGGGCCTGCGACAGGTCAAACTGCATCGTCACCGTCTGACCGGAGGCAAGTGACGTCGGGTTGAGCATGCGCGACACCCATTCCCGTCCGCCGAATTCGACAAAGACCAGCGTCTCGTTGCCAAGCGGTTCGGTGATCGAGACCGGAAGATCAAGGCTTGCGATATCGCTTTCTGCCCCCGAATGCAGGCCGTGACCCTTCGGGAAAAGATCATCCGGTCGAAGGCCGAACACCACCTTCTGCCCCTCCGTGACCTTGTCCGTGAATTTCGCGGGCAAGGGCAGCGATGCCCCGTCGCGCAGCCGGATCCGGCCGTCCGCGATCACGGCCTCTTCGAGATTCATCGGCGGCGAGCCGATGAAGCCGGCGACAAAGCGGGTGCGGGGCCGGTGAAACACCTCTTCCGGCGTGCCCACCTGTTCGATATGGCCGTCGCGCATGATCACGATGCGGTCGGCAAGCGTCATCGCCTCGACCTGATCATGGGTGACATAGATCACGGTGGAGCGCACCTTGGCATGCAGCTTCTTGATTTCCGTGCGCATCTGCGTGCGCAGCTTGGCATCGAGATTGGAAAGCGGCTCGTCGAACAGGAACACTTCCGGATCGCGCACGATGGCGCGGCCCATGGCGACGCGCTGGCGCTGACCGCCGGAAAGCTGGGCCGGGCGGCGTTCCATCAGGGCCTCAAGCCCCAGAATGGCGGCGGCCTCGTTCACCCGCTGATCGATCTCGGCCTGCGGGCGCTTGGCGATCTTGAGCGAGAAACCCATGTTTTCGCACACCGACATATGCGGATAGAGCGCATAGGACTGGAACACCATCGAGATGTTTCGGTCGCGCGGCGGCAGGTCGTTCACCTCCTTGCCGCCGATTTCGATGACGCCGCCGGAAATGCTTTCTAGCCCCGCGATCATCCGCAGCGTCGTGGACTTGCCACAGCCGGACGGGCCGACCAGCGCGATGAATTCGCGGTCCTTCACATCGAGGCTGATGCCATGCACGACATTGAGCGCACCATAGGACTTGACGAGATTTTTAAGCGAGACCTGGGCCATGGATCACCCTTTGACCGCACCGAAGGTCAGACCGGAGACCAGGTGCTTCTGAATTGCGAAGGTAAGGAGAAGGGCGGGAATGATCATCACCACGGCAAGCGCGCACATGCCGCGCCAGTCGATGGTGAATTCCGCCGTGTAATCGAGAAGCCCGACCGGCAGCGTCTTGGAATTGACCGAGCGGGTGAGCTGGGAAGCGAGCGCATATTCGTTCCAGGAGGTGAGGAAGGCGAAAATGCCCGCCGATGCGATGCCGGGACCGGCCAGCGGAAACTCCACCGCCCAAAAGGCCTGCCAGCGGGTGCAGCCATCGATCTGCGCGGCTTCGGCGAGATCCTTCGGCACCTGCCGGAAGAAGCCGTCGATCAGCCAGATCGTGAAGGGAATGTTGAGCGCCACATAGATCAGGATCAGCCCGAAATGGGTGTCGATGATGCCGGTGCGCGAATAGACGATGAAGAGCGGCAGCGACAGGGCGATCCCCGGCACCGAGCGCGTCAGCATCAGGCCGAGAAAGGCGGCCGACTTGCCGCGAAACCGGAAGCGGGCAAAGGCATAGCCACCGGACATGCCGATGATCAGCGCAATCACCGTCGAGGTCACCGAGATCACCAGCGAATTGCGGAAATAGTCCCAGACCGGAATGCCGCCCTGCCCGACGCCGCCGAACATGGCGCGATAGGCATCGAGCGACAGATCGGTCGGTACCCAGACCGGGGGCTTCGCCATGATCTCGACTGTCGGGCGCAGTGAGTTCAACACGATCCAGAAGCCGGGCAGGCAGATGATCATCATCGAGACGAAGAGGCCGATGAGATAGACGACCTTCAGGAAACGGCGTTTCAGGCGGGCTTGGGCGTTCATGTCCATTTGGATCACCATTCGGCTGCGATGGAAGCCCGCGCGGCGGCCAGCTTGCGGAAGAAATAGACGGTAAAGAGGATCGACAGCAGGATCGAGACATAGGCCATGGCATTGGCAAGACCCATCTGCGCATCGGAATAGGCGGTGCGGCCAACCAGCGTCCACAGAAGTTCGGTTCGCCCGGCAGGCCCGCCATCGCTCATGATCTTCACGATGTCATAGGCGCGCGCCACATCCAGCGAGCGGATGGTCATCGCGATATAGGCAAAGGGCATCAGGAAGGGCCAGGTGACATAGCGGAAGGTCTGGAGCGGCGTGCAGCCATCCACCTTCGCGGCCTCCACCGGCTCCTGCGGCATGGCGAGCAGACCGGCAAGGATCAGGATCGCGAAGACGGATGTCGACGACCAGACTTCGGCCACCACGATGGAAAACAGCGCCAGATTGCCGTCAATCAGCCAGGGGATCGCGGTTTCGGTTATGCCGAGCGATTGCAGCGCATTGTTGATCAGACCGACATTGTCATTGAACATGAACTTGAACTGGAAGCCGACGAGGATCGGCGAAAACATCATCGGAAACATCATGATGGTGCGCAGCGCCCGCTTGCCCATGGTCGCCTTGTTGACGAGCAGTGCGAGACCAAGCCCGAGCAGCATTTCCAGATTGAGCGCGATGGTGAGCAGCACGACGGTGCGGCCAAAGGCAATCCAGAAATCGAGATTGGCAAGGATTCGCGCATAGTTGCGGAACCCGAAGAAGATGAAGAGGCTCTGCGGCTTCGTCAGCCGGAAGGGCGTAAATGACGAATAGAGCGACAGAAGCAGCGGAAACAGGACGACGGCTGCAAGCACCACAATCGCAGGAAGAAGCAGCAAGACGGGTGTGGGGATCTTCTTCAGCATCGCGTCTCTCTGTCTTATGCCGGGAAAAAGCTATGGCGCGGGCCTTGGCCCGGCGGCATTAAATCCCGCCGCAGCGGGCTTGGCAAACCCGCCGCCGCGGGGGTGGCGGCGGCGGGTTGCGGGAGGCGGTGTCAGAGTGCACCGGCATCCTCGAGGATCTGGGTCGCCTTTTTCGCAGCGGCGTCCAGAGCCTCCTTGGAGGTCTTGTCACCCAGAATTGCGGCCTGCAGTTCCGGATATACGGCATTGGAGATTTCGATCCACTGCGGGGTCTGCGGTACGGCAAAGGCGTATTTCGCAGCCTCCTGGAAGGCGGTCAGCACTTCCTTCTTGTAAGGATCCTTTTCGGCCTGCTGGATATCCCATTCCCAGACCGCCTTGCGGGTGGGAAGCGAACCATTGGCCGCCTCGATCTTCTGGCTGTCGTCATTGGTCAGGAACCAGACGAGCGAAGCCGCCGCTTCCTTGTTGGCGCAGCTTTCGGTGACCGAGAAGCCGTGGTGACCGGACCAGCCGGTATGCTTGCCGGACGAGCCCGCCGGCTGCACGACGACACCGACATTGCCCGCAACCTTCGAGGACTTCGGATCGTTGAAGAAGGTCGCCCAGCCAGGCCAGTCGAGATTGACCGCGATGGTGCCGGACGCAAAGCCCTGCCCGAGATCATCCCACAGATAGTTGGTGGTGCCCGCCGGAACTGCCTTCGCCTTGTAAAGATCGACGAACCAGTTCAGCGCGCGCTCGCCCGCTTCGGAATTGAAGGCCGGACGGCCATCCTTGTCGAGATATTCGCCGCCTTCCGCCACCAGCATTTCATAGAAGCGGCCGTTGATCGCCTCTTCCTTGCCGGCAAACTGCGTGCCGTACATGTTCGGCGGGTTGGAGAAGAACTTGGCCTGATCGGAAACCTGCGCCCAGGTGGTCGCAGGCGCGAGATCGTAGCCGTATTTCTCCTTGAACTTTGCCTTGTTGCCTTCATCGGCAAACAGGCTCTTCTGATAGTAGAGCGCGGAGACGTCGAACTGGGCGCGCGGCAGCATGATCAGCTTGCCGTCGATGGTCGAGGACTTGATGTTGGCGTCCACGAACTGGCCGATTTCTTCCGCCGGAAGAAGCTTGTTCAGATCGGTATAAAGCTCCGGATACTGCGGCGCGAAGGAGGAATGGTTGGAGCCGACGCACCAGGTGATGCCGCCCGTTGCCATATCCGACTTGATTTCCTTGTCGAGCTCGAAGTGGTTCTTCTTCGAAAGCACGTTGACCTTGGCGCCCGTCAGCTTTTCCCATTCTGCAATGCGGGCATAAAGCGGCTCATACTGCTGGCCGCCAATCAGCTTGGCATCGATCGTCACGCCGGGGAAGCTCCCCGGCAGGTCTCCCGCGCTGCTGCCTCCCGCAGCGAGCACGGCTAGAAGTCCGGCGGAAACGCCGGCAAGCCATTTCGTCATGGTTGTTCCTCCCGTTCGGCGATCGGCTTTCCGACCGCACACCGACCCGCCTCACTCACATATGGATCGATAATTCATAGGTAAACATCATATTCATGCACCGTCAAGCGGATTAGGCGGAAAATTCGCATTTGACCTCGTTATTCATATTTGAATATAAAACGGGAGTCGCGGCCGGGCCGCCCTGCAAGGAGAAAAGCGCATGGAGATCGAGGAAGACAATGACCGCTATCGCGCGCCCGCACTCGACAAGGGGCTCGATATTCTCGAACTGCTCGCCCATACCGATGGCGGCCTGACGCAGGCGGAGATTTCCAAGCAGCTCGGCAAAAGCCCGAACGAGTTTTACCGCATGCTCGACCGGCTGGTGCGACGCGGTTATGTAGCACGTCAGGACGACCGTTTCATCCTCACGCTGAAAATGTTTGGCCTGGCGCATTTCCATGCGCCGGTGCGCAGGCTGGTTTCCTTTGCAACGCCGGTGATGCGCGAATTCGCGAACCGCGCCCAGCAATCCTGCCATCTTGCAGTGCATGATCGCGGCGAAGTGGTGGTGATCGCCCAGCAGGACAGCCCGACCTACTGGGGGATATCGATCCGCGTCGGCGCCCGCATCTCGCTGTTCAACACCGGGTCGGGCCATATCCTGCTCGCCTTCCGCGATGCGGCCCAACGCGAGATGATGTGTTCCGAACAGGAGCGGCTGGACAGCGAAATCCGCCGCCCGGCCGATCTGGAGGAAAAGCTGGAGCTGATCCGCGCGCGCGGTTTCGAGACGATGGACAGCCTGCAGACGGCGGGCGTGCGCAACATTTCCGCGCCTGTCCTGTCCCTCGACGGCCATTCGCTGGCGGCGCTTACCTGCCCCTACATCTCCCCGATCAATGCCGATGCGCCTTCGCTGTCGGACATGGAAGATCTGATCCGGGAAGCCGCACGGGAAATTTCCGTGATGGTGGGAGGTCGCGGCTGAGACGGCCGAAATTTTTATTTGAATAGTTCATTCGTCTGTGAGTATAGTCCCTGCCATTGGCGCAAACCAATGTGCTGCCGCAGGGGAGGAAGCCGTGCTCATAGATTGCCATCTGCATGTCATCGATACGGGACGTCTCAGCTATCCCTGGCTGGACGGCTTTGATGCGCTGAAAGGGGACTTTCTCTATGAAACCTATGCGCTTGAGGCAAAGCGCACAGGCATTGGCGCGACCCTCCACATGGAGGTGGATGTGGCGCCCTCCGACATCGGCCGCGAGACGGAGATGCTGAAGGACATCGCAAGGCGTCCCGGTTCGCTGATCCGCGGCGCGATTTCCAGTTGCCGCCCGGAGGAAAAGGAATTTCCCGCCCTGCTCGAGACCGCCCTTCAGGATGACTTCGTCAAGGGCTTCCGCCGCGTGCTGCATGTGGTGCCGGATGATCTGTCCGAAGGCGCGCTGTTTCGCGAAAACATCCGGCGGCTGGAAAAGACAAGACTGACCTTTGACCTCTGCACCCTGCCGCATCAGGTGGACAAGGTTCTGGCCCTTGCCGATCTCGCTCCCGGTGTGACCTTCATTCTGGATCACTGCGGCGTGCCCGCGATTGCCAGCAACGCCCATGCGGCCTGGGCAAAGGGGATCGCCGAAATCGCCAAACGGCCGAATGTGCTGGTCAAGCTTTCCGGGATCGTTGCCTACGCTGATGCCGGAAGCTGGCAGGTGCAAACGCTGCGGCCCTATGTGGAAACCGTGCTTTCCACCTTCGGCCCGTCCCGGATGCTCTGGGGCAGCGACTGGCCCGTCTGCACGCTTGGCGGCACGCTTTCCACCTGGGTTGCGGCCACCCACGCGCTGCTCGACCCGCTTTCCAAAGATGAAAAACAGGCGATCCTTTCCGGCAATGCCACCCGGCTCTGGTCGCTTCCGGAGGTACAGGCATGACCGCGACCGTTGGCGTTTCTTCCACCTATCCGAAAACCATGCCGGCAAACCACGCGGAAATTCCGGTCTGGAACGCGGAAAACTGGTTTTACGAGGATTTCGAGATCGGCCACCGCATCCGCTCGCTCAGACGGACAATTTCCGAAGGCGAGAGCCAGCAGTTCAACGCGCTGGTACTGGACATGCACCCCTATGTCTCCGACCAGATCTTCGCCGAGACCGAAGGCCTGTTCGGCAAGCGTCTGGTCGCCGGTGCCTTCGTCTTTTCCGCAGGGCTCGGGCTCGTGGCCACCAACTGCGTCAACGCCTTTTCCTATGGCTATGACAAGCTGCGTTTCATCAAACCCACCTTCATCGGCGACACGATCTATACGATCCGCACCAATCTTTCCAAACAGCCGAAATATGAGGAACTGGGCCTGATCCGCGCCTCTTACGAGGTATTCAAGGGTGAAGGCGAGCTGGTGCTCTATTGCGAGCATATCCAGACGGTGCGCTACCGAAATGGCCGCCCTGCAGATGAGGACAAGGCATGACAGACGATGCGAACGCCGGACTGCTGGACGGCATCAACGTACTCGACATGAGCCAGTTCCTGTCCGGGCCGATGGCAGCGCTGAAGCTCGGGGACCTTGGCGCTAGGGTGATCAAGATCGAGCGCCCCGATGGCGGCGATCTCTGCCGCAGCCTCTACCTGTCCGATACGGAAATCGGGGGCGATTCCACGCTTTTCCACGCGATCAACCGCGGCAAGCAGAGCTTTGCCGCCAACATGAAGGACGAGCGTGATCTGGCCGCTATCCGCGCGCTGATCGCGCGGGCCGATGTGGTGATCCAGAATTTTCGCCCCGGCGTCATCGAACGGCTGGGTCTTGACTACGAGGCGGCGCGCGCCATCAATCCCGGCATCGTCTATGCCTCGATCACCGGCTATGGCCCCGAGACCGAGTGGCGGCATCTGCCGGGGCAGGATCTGCTTGCCCAGGCGCGCTCGGGCGTGATGTGGCTGAACGGCGAGGCCGGTGACGGCCCGGTGCCCTTTGGTCTGGCAATTGCCGACATGCTGTGTGGAAACATCATCGTACAGGGCATTCTTGCCGCCCTCGTGCGCCGGGGCGTGACCGGCAAGGGCGCGCATGTGGAAACAAGCCTGCTCGAAGCAATGGTGGATTTCCAGTTCGAGGTGCTGACCACCCATCTGAATGACGGGGGCCGCCTGCCGCAGAAATCCGCGTTCCGCAATGCCCATGCCTATCTGTCGGCGCCCTATGGGGTCTATCGCTGCGCGGAAGGCTGGCTGGCGCTTGCCATGACGCCGCTTGCAAAGCTTGCACCGATCCTCGATCTGCCGGCGCTTGCCACCTTTGCGCCGGAAGAAGCCTTCACCAGACGCGACGAGATCAAGCAGCTTGTGGCGGCACGCCTTGCCGAACAGCCCGTCGGCCACTGGCTCGCCCGCCTTGAACCGGCCGATATCTGGGCGGCCGAAGTGCTGGACTGGCCGCGGCTTCTGAAAACCGAGGCATTCCGCCAGCTTGGCCTGACCCAGAGAGTGACGCGGGAGGACAATGTCTCGATCCTCACCACCGCCTCGCCGCTCAGGGTGAATGGCAAGCGCCCGCTCTCCGCCCGTGCCGCACCCAGGATCGGGGATCAGACGGCCCTGATCCGGGAAGAGCTCGGCCTGATGTAACGCCCACAAGCATTCGACTGATGGTTGCGAAGTGCATTCGAAATAGAACGAGGGTAAAAACCCCCTCGACTTCAACTTTCACCAATCCCTTCACTATTCATCCCGGTTTCACTTGAATGCTTATTTGGCAATCAATAAATCTGGGATGGCAGTGTTTCGAGGCTTGATCATTCGGGCGGCTTCTGCGGGTCAGAATGCCAGATCGGCCGCACTGCCTATGGGGATTTACATGTATAACGAGCAGATTGCCTGGCAGGCCGGCGGCATTGCCGTCGGTGTGATTTCACTCGTCCTGCTTTTGTTTCTCACCGGGACGGTGCGCTACATTTCGAACGGACGGATCGGCATTCTCGAAAAGCTGTGGAGCTTTGGCGGATCGGTCAAGACCGGCTTCATCGCGCTGAACGGCGAAGCGGGCTTCCAGCCGGACGTGCTGCGCGGCGGCTTCCATTTCTTCGTGCCGTTGCAATACCGCGTCCATTCGGCCTCGCTTGTCACCATTCCGCAGGGCCAGATCGGCTATGTCTTTGCCCGCGACGGCGTGGCGCTGCCGCCAACCCAGACGCTGGCAAGCAACGAGACGGCATCCGATTTCCAGGATGTTCGCGACTTTCTCGGCAAGGGGGGCCAGAAAGGCCCGCAGCGCAAGATCCTGCGCGAGGGCACCTATGCGATCAATCTGGCGCAATTCGTGGTGCTGACCGAACAGCAGATCTATGCGGTGAAGCTGAACGCTTCCGACGTGCAGGTCTTTACCCAGATGGCCGAGCTGATCGCCGAACGCGAAGGCTTCACGCCGCTGGTGATCAAGGACAGCCAGGACATGATCGGCATCGTGACCGTGCATGACGGGCCGTCGCTGCCGGATGGCGAAATCATCGCGCCGTCTGTCGGCCATGCCGACAGCGACCCGTTCTTCCACAACAATTTCCAGGATCCGGAACTGTTTCTCGCCGCAGGCGGCCATCGCGGCCGCCAGCTGCAGGTGCTGGCGGATGGCTCCTACTACATCAACCGGCTGTTTGCGACCGTGGAACTGGTGAACAAGACGATTGTCGAGGTCGGCACGGTCGGCGTCGTCGTGTCCTTCACCGGCAAGCGTGGGGCCGATATTTCCGGCGATGGCTACCGTCACGGCGAGCTTGTCGAGCCCGGCTATCGCGGTGTCTGGTCAAAGCCGCTTCTGCCCGGCAAATATGCCTTCAACACCTATGCGGGCAATATCGTCATCGTTCCGACCACCAATTTCGTGCTGAAATGGAAGAAGGAGGATTCCGGCCCGCACCGGCTGGACGAAAACCTGTCGGAAGTCTCGATCATCACCCGCGACGCCTTCGAGCCGATGCTGCCGCTTTCGGTGGTGGTGCATATCGACTATCTCAAGGCCCCGCTTGTGGTGCAGCGCTTCGGCGATATCAAGCGGCTGGTCGAACAGACGCTCGATCCGATGGTCTCGGCCTATTTCAAGAACATTGCCCAGACCAAGACGCTGATCGAGCTGTTGCAGGACCGCAGCCAGATCCAGCAGATATCGTCGGAAGAAATGAAGGACAAGTTCGCGGGCTACAGTCTGGAACTGCAGGAAGTGCTGATCGGCACGCCGCATGCGGAAACGGGTCAGGCAGGCATAGAGCAGATCCTGATCCAGCTGCGCGACCGGCAGATCGCGGTGGAAAAGGTGGAGACCTATCGCCTGCAGGAATCCGCCGCCGTTCAGGAGCGGACCCTGCGCGAAAAGCAGGCGCTTGCCGAGCAGCAGGCGCAGATTACCGCCTCTTCGCTCGCGATCCAGATCAAGGAAAACGAGGGCAAGGCGAAGCTCGCCCAGACCCGGCAGGAGGCCGAAACCATTCAGGTTACCGCCAAGGCCAATGCCGAACGCGCCCGCATGGAAGGCATCGGTGAAGGCGACCGCATCAAGGCAACCGCTCAGGCAGAGGCCGAGCGCATCCGCGTTGTCGGTCTTGCCGATGCCGAAAAGGTCCGCGCGGTCGGCACCGCAGAAGCCGAGGCCACCGAGCGCAAGGTCGCAGCCTTCGGCGGCCCGGACTATCAGCTGCATGCGCAGGTGCTGATGCGGTTTGCCGAAGCCATTGAAAACGGAAAGCTGCCGCTTGTGCCGCAAATTCAGGTCGGCGGATCGACAGGCGAAAAAGGGGCCGCCGGTGGTCTCGTCGAAATGATGCTGTCCATGCTGGTGGCCGACCGTATCAAGCAGCCGGAACCGGTTGAAAAGCCGGTAGCAGAATAGGCGGCACAGAGGGTGTCAAATGAGAAGGGCGGACCATCCAGCCGATGGCCCGCCCTTTCCCTTGCTTGAGGATTCCGTGCCTTTTTTCAGGTTCACTGGCCCGGATCCGCAAAGCCGAAACAGCATCGGCACGGACGCCGCTCCGCGGCAAATGCAACCACACCTCAAGACTGCCGCGTGATGAGTGGAGGCTGCTTTTCCCGTTGCGGAAAAAGC
The DNA here is from genome assembly GCA_945952315.1 of uncultured Rhizobium sp. GTDB lineage: Bacteria > Pseudomonadota > Alphaproteobacteria > Rhizobiales > Rhizobiaceae > Gellertiella. The sequence continues at coordinate 98,102 of CAMFIE010000011.1, forward strand.
CAGGCGTGGAACGTGCTGTCGGAAATCCGGGAGAGCAACGCGGCGATGATACCCGTTGCCACAATCGCAAAAAGAAGCCGGGCCGTCAGCACCCCGTGCACATTCGCCCCAAGCGCAAGGACGATCAGCGTATCTTCGATCACGCTATGGGCAAAGCCCATGAAAATCGAGGACAGGAAAATCTGGCGCGGAGAAATCTCCCCCGATTGCGCTTCCTTGATCAGAAGCCCTGCCCCGTAGGAAATGCCGAGAAACAGCCCGACGGCTGTGAGATGCCCCGCCTCGCCGCGAATGCCTGCAAGGCGCAGGAATGGCGACAGCGCCTTCATCATCAGAGCGAGAATACCGCTTGCCTTGAGAAGCTGGAGGCCAAGGGAAAGCGCGACAAGGATCACCAGCATCCAGACCAGTGTTTCCGCAAGCCCGAACGCATAGTCCAGCCAGTCCGGCGTGGTGCTGAGCGGTATCCAGGTCGGGTTGACAGGGGCGGAAAGCCAGCCCGTACAGGCAAAGATCTGATGCAGCACAAAGGCATAGAGCAGACTGCCGGCAAGCCGCAGCGCGGTTGTCGCGGCAATGCCCGGGCCCGCCTGCTGGATGATTTTCTGCTCGATGGGAAGCCCATGCGCAAACAGGATGAGTGCCGAAAACACCGTCACATCCGCAACCGTGAGCGCGCCCGGCGGGACCAGCGAGAACAGCAAGGGCACCGCCCCCCAGAGACCCACAAGCATTCCCGTCAGCCATGCGAGCCCAAGCTCGGCTGGCAGGCCGACAACATTCATCACCGGTGCAAAAAACGGTGCAATCGCCTTGATGACCCCGTAACGCGACAAGAGCTCCGTGCCGATGGCAATCGGAACCGTGATGCGCACCAGCACCCAGTAAACATTCAGCGTTTCCAGCGTGTTGCGCCGGACCTTTGCAAACAGAGACATGGTCCCCCCATGATGTCACTTTGCCCCTGATAAACCAGAACGCCACAAACAGCTGTCCAAAAAACGCGGTTTCAGGCAATTTGTTACCGCGCCTGCCGCTTTTCAGCGGCACCCTCTGCCTGCGGCGTCACAATTCCGGAAAATGCCCGGCCCGGCCTGATCGCGGCTCGCATTCACAAAATGAAGCGCCTCCTTCGCAGCCGTCTGGACGCGCATGGAAGAACCGGGAACGGGAAGGAAACCGTGCGTTCAGGCCGTCAGGACTGCACGCGGCCGGTGTCTTTTGGGAAGATCATTCTGTCCAGCGTGTCGTCCTTCAGCACCATGGCATGCCAGACGGCAGCGCAAATATGCGTCGCAACCAACGCAAGTATGATCCATGATCCCAGGACATGAAGCGGGGCAACACTGAAAGAAATGTAGCTTGCGACAAAGCCGAGGGCGGCCTGCCCGATAAGGGCGACATAAAGCGCGAAATGAAGAAGCCTTGCCGCGATGTTGAAGCGATGGGTTGCGGCTGCAGACGGCGCACCGCTCACCACACGGATGACCAGTCGCAAACCCATCAGGACACCGATCAGGATGCCGCACGCATTATGCACCTTGTGTTCGATGATGTCCCAGGGCGCTGGCTGCAGTCCCATGTGAACCGTGTGGTGTGTTCTCTCTATGCTGCCGCCCGTGAGAAACTGGACGGCGATAAAGACCACCACAACCCAGTGCAGCAATATCTGTAGGCGGCTATATCCCGCGTTCATGTGAGCCTCATGCAAACCCTTAGGTTGATCAGGCTAGCTTTTATCAATTAAGAATTCCTGCCTGACCGTCGTCGCTGGAGGCTGGCCAGAGCCACGCCGCAAGAACCAGACCGGCGACTGCAATAGCGCAAAGCACGAGCGCAGTCGATGGCAGGCCGATTTTAGCACCCAGCCATCCTGCCAGCGGATAGGTCAAAAGCCAGCAGGCATGGGACAGCGCAAACTGTGCGGCAAAGAGCGAAGGACGGTCTTGCGCAGGGGACGAACGGCGAAGGAGCCGTCCCGAAGGGGTCTGCGCCCCGGAATAACCGAGACCGATCACCAGCCAGACCACGAGCAGCCCTTCATAGGACTGGACAAAGGCAGTCGCAATGAGACCGGCGACTAGGATGCAGACACTCGCGAGCATCACGGGACGATCCGGCATGCGGTCCAGGAGCCTTGGAAGGACGAGCGCGACAAGCATCGAGCCGCCGCCGAAAGCTGCAAGGGCAAGGGCGGTCTCGTCCTGTGCGAGCCCAAGCCTCGACTGCACGAAGACGAAGGTGTTGACGATCACCATCGAGCCAGCAGCTGCGACGCAGAGCGATATGGCAAGAAGCCCCCGCAGGCGCGGCGTGCCAAGATAGAGGCGAATGCCCCGTGTTGTCCGCTCGTAGATGCCGCGCCGCCCGGGCCTGCGCGCGCTCGGAAGCCGGACGGAAACAACAAGGGCTGCGGAAGCAAAAAAAGCCGATGACGGTGCCTGCGAACAGCGCGTGGAACGAAATGACAGTCAGAAGTGCTGCCGCCAGCATGGGGCTGACGAGGCTTTCCAGATCATAGGCGAGACGGGACAGCGAAAGCGCCCGCGTGTAGTCCTTCTCATCGGGAAGCACGTCCGGAATGGTTGCATGAAAGGTCGGCGTGAAGGCGGCCGAAGCCGACTGGAGAACGAAGATCAGTATATAGACCTGCCAGACTTCCGTAACGAAAGGCAGGCAGACGGCGACGGCAGCGCGAACGAGATCAAGCACAACCAGCATCGGGCGTCGCGGCAGAACCTCAGCAAAAGCCCCCGCAATCGGTGCGACACCCACATAGGCGATCATCTTGATCGCAAGCGCGGTGCCAAGGACCGCTCCCGCATGCGCGCCTGCGATGTCATAGGCAAGAAGCCCGAGCGCGACGGTCGCGAGTCCCGTACCGATCAGGGCAATGACCTGCGCCAGAAACAGATGGCGGTAGGTGCGGTTCTTGAGGATGTCGAGCATGTCAGCATCTTTCGCTGCCTGTCGTCACAGGTACTTCGTGATGGTCCGGAATTCGTCCATGGCCTGACGCTGGCTTTCGGCGAGATCACCGACCGCGTCCTCAAGGCAGTGATCGAGATGATCCTGTATCAGCGTCCGCTTGGCGTTGCGGACGGCACTTTCGACCGCGTGCAGCTGCTGGGCGAGATCGAGGCATGGACGGCCTTCGCCGATCATTTCGATCACGCGCCTGAGGTGCCCCTCGGCGCGGCGCAGGCGCTTTGCGATCTCGGGATGGGTTTCGTGTCGATGGTCGCTCATGGCATGACCCTATCCTCCCGGGGAGGATGTTTCAACAGCGGATCTCGCGCCCGGAAACGGACAGATCAGTCGAGACCAAAGCCTGCCGCGTCTTGTCGCAAAGCCCTGGACGTTCGCCGTCGGCGCCGTATTTTGGCCTCCCTTCCTTAAGCAGAAATCAGGGAATTCTCCCTAAGCTAGACCCCTGTTGTGACCATGAGGGGCATATGTGCGGTTTTTCCGGTTATCTCGGCCATGTGGACGCGCCGGATAGAACACTGGTGGCAATGGCGGATGCTATCGCCCACCGGGGGCCGGATGGCCGTGGCTTCTTTCATGCGGACCGCAAGGGAAGAACGCCCGGCGTGGGGCTTGCCCATGTGCGACTGGCGATCATCGATCCGTCCGACAGTCTCCAGCCGATGCTTTCTGCCGATGGCACCCTCGCGCTGGCCTTCAATGGCGAAATCTTCAACTATACGGAGCTGCGACAGGACCTGATCGCACGCGGTCACACCTTCAGAACCTCCGGCGATACCGAGGTTCTGCTCAAGCTCTATGAAGAGATGGGCGAGGCCTGCCTCAGCCGTCTCAATGGCGACTTCGCATTCGCGATCTGGGATGGCCGACGCAAATGCCTGTTTCTGGCCCGCGACCGGATGGGGGTGAGGCCGCTTTTCTATACGCGGCATGGCGGAACCTTCTACTTTGCCTCCGAAGCCAAGGCGCTGCTTACCGTGCCGGGCATCGGCTGCGATCTTGATCTGATCGCGCTCGACCAGATCTTCACGCTTTGGTCCCCGATCGGGCAAAGGACTGCCTTTTCCGGCATCTCGGAACTGGAACCGGGAACCTTCCTGCGCGCCGATGCATCCGGCGAGCGGATCGACTCCTACTGGCAGCTCGATTTTCCCGACGCGGCGGATGCTTTTCGCGACACGGGCGATCCAGATGCGAGCCTCGAGCAACTGAACGATCTTCTTGTCGATGCCACGCGGATCCGCCTGCGTGCCGATGTTCCGGTCGGCGCCTGTCTTTCCGGCGGACTGGATTCCTCGCTCGTCGCCGCACTCGCGGCTGAGCACGCGCCGCAGGGATTGCGCACATTTTCCATCGCCTTCGACACGCCGGAGCATGATGAAAGTGCCTTCCAGCAGCAGATGGCTCTCCATCTCGGCGTTTCCAATGACACGGTCAACTGCTCAGGCGGGGATATCGCTTCTGTCTTCCCGCAGGTGATCCGGCTGGCGGAAAAGCCGCTGATCCGCACGGCACCCGCGCCGATGCTGAAGCTTTCCGCACTCATCCGGGAGAATGGCATCAAGGTGGTGCTGACCGGCGAAGGTGCCGACGAGGTGTTCGCGGGCTACGACATTTTCAAGGAGGCGCGGGTCCGGCGTTTCTGCGCGCGTCAGCCCGGTTCCCGGCTGCGGCCGCTTTTGTTCCGCAGGCTTTACCCCTATCTTCCGGGTCTCCAGAAGCAGTCTGCCGCCAGTCTTGCCGCCTTTTTCGGGGCGCATGCAAGCGCTGACGATGACCCGCTGTTCTCGCACCGGCCCCGGATCGCCAACACGGCGGGCGCCAAACTGTTCTTCTCCGACGACCTGAAGGCACGCCTTGGCGCCTATGATGCCGCTGAAGACCTGATTTCCCTTTTGCCGGAACGCTTTTCCCGCTGGCATCCGCTGCATCAGGCGCAGTATCTCGAAACCCGTTTCCTGCTGCCGGGTTACATCCTCTCCAGCCAGGGCGACCGCATGGCCATGGGCAATGGCGTCGAAGGCCGGTTCCCCTTCCTTGATCACCGACTGGTGGAATTTGCTGCCAAACTGCCTCCGGAACTGAAACTGAGGGGGCTCGAAGAAAAGTATCTTCTGCGCAAGGCAGCCAGCGGGCGGCTGCCCGCATCGATCATCAACCGGGTGAAGCAACCCTATCGCGCACCGGACAGCAAGGCCTTCCTCGGCGGTACCGGGAGCGACTATGTGCGCAGCCAGTTCGATCCCGTCCGACTGAAAGCGCAGGGTCTTTTTAACCCTGCGTCTACCGGAAAACTTTATGAAAAATGTGCAACCTCCGAGGCTCCCGGCTTTCGGGCAGATACAGCCTTTGTCGGCATTCTGTCCACGGGCCTTTGGCTGGAGGCATTCAGGGCAACGAGCAAACCGACCGCTGCCGGTCTGGCAGCCTGATACTGGAGTAATATGATGAGCACCGTCTTCGCGTCCTTCGTTCGTGCATTCATTGTTGAAAGCTTCCTGTTCGGTGATGCATCCGCAGCGCCTGCGGACGGAGAGTCGCTGATTGCCGCAGGCATCATCGATTCCACCGGCGTTCTCGAACTGGTCGCCTTTGTCGAAGATTGTTTCAGCGTCACGGTCGAGGATGCCGACATCACGCCGGAAAATCTTGATTCCATCGAAGCCATCGCGACTTACATCCAGAAAAAGTCCGGGCGCGCGCCGCTTGCCGCTTAAGGCGCAGACGCGGGGAGACGGACCATGCGGGTGGAAACCTTCCTGGCGAGCAGTGCGCAACACGATCCGGACCGGATTGCCATCATCGCAGGGGATCAGCGGCTGAGCTATCGCGACTTTCATGCGAAGGCGCGCGCGCTTGCCGGGCATCTTGCCGCCCATGGCGTTGCGCGCAATGACCGCGTGCTTGTCTTCATGGACAATTGCTGGGAAGCGGCGGTTGCCATTTTTGCGACCCTTTGCGCCGGGGCGACGTTCAGCCCGATCAATGCCTCGACCAAGGCCGGAAAGCTTGCCTACATCATCGGCAATTGCGAACCGCGCGCCATCATCACCCAGGCCCGCCTGCTGCCGATTGTCGAAGAGGCCCGCATCCTGTCCGGCCAGAGCACTCTTCATGTCGTCTCCGCGGACGGCAGGGCGGGCGCTCCGGAAGGTGTCACCTCTCTGACGCAGGCGATGATGGCCGATCCCGTTGACCCTGCGCATCACGGCACGGATGACGATCTCGCCATGCTGATCTACACGTCAGGCTCAACCGGGCAACCGAAGGGCGTGATGATGACCCACCGCAATATCGATGCGGCATCGGGATCGATCATCACCTATCTTCGGATGCAAGCGGACGACATCATCCTCAACGTGCTGCCGCTCGCCTTTGACTATGGCCTTTACCAGTTGCTGATGTGCGTGAGGCTTGGCGCGACACTGGTGCTTGAAAAGTCGTTCGCCTTTCCTCGCGCCATCTTCGACATCATGCGCCGGGAACGGGTAACGGGTCTGCCGCTGGTTCCCACCATGGCCGCGCTGATCCTGCGGATGCAGGATCTAGAACCGGGCTTTCTGCCCGACCTGCGCTTTCTCACCAACACGGCGGCCGCCTTGCCGGAAGATCACATTGCCCGGCTTTCGGCGCTTTTCCCCGATGCCCGGCTCTATTCCATGTACGGGCTGACCGAATGCAAGCGCTGCACCTATCTGCCGCCGGAAGAGCTTCACCGCCGCCCGGGTTCGGTCGGCATCGCCATTCCGGGCACGGAGGCCGTTGTCGTCGATGAGAATGGCGTACCGGTCGCGCCCGGAGTTACCGGTGAGCTGGTCATCCGGGGGCCGCACGTGATGCAGGGATACTGGCGCGATGAAGCCGCAACGCAAGCCGCGCTGAAGCCCGGCAAGGGCCCGGGTGAACGGCAACTGCATACCGGTGATCTGTTTCGGGTGGACGAGGACGGGTTCCTTTACTTCGTCGGCCGGAAGGATGACATCATCAAGACCCGGGGTGAGAAGGTCGCGCCCAAGGAGGTGGAGGCGGTGCTTTATGCCCTGCCCGGCATCGCCGAGGCCGTGGTTGTCGGTCTTGCCGATCCCGTTCTTGGCCAGGCGATTGCCGCACTTGTGGTTTCAGACCGTGACGATCTGACCGCGCGGGACATACAGGCGCATTGTGCGCGGCACCTCGAGGACTTCATGGTTCCCGCTGCTGTCGAATTCCGGACATCCCTTCCGCGCACCGACACGGGGAAAGTCAGCCGCAGGCTCGCCGCCGAGATGATGAAGGAGAGGACCCTGTGACCACAAAACCGTTCGGGAACGGCGAGGCACCCTATGGGCCGCATGTCTTCGCCATTGATGCGGAAGCGGAAACGGCGCGCATCGTAAAGGGACTGCGCCAACAGCTGAAAGACCAGCGGAAGCGGGGGCTGGTGCTCGGCTTGTCTGGCGGCATCGATTCCAGCGTCTGTCTTGCCCTTGCCGTGCGGGCGGTTGGAGAAAAAAATGTCTGCGCGCTCTACATGCCGGAAGCGGATTCGGATCCCGAAAGCCTGGAGCTCGGTCAGCTGGTGGCCCGGACGTTTGGTGTCGAGGGCATCATCGAGGACATAGCGGAGCCACTTGCCGCTATGGGCTGCTATCGGCGGCGCGATACGTTCATCCGCGATGTGGTGCCGGACTACGGCGCGGGCTGGGCATCGAAAATCGTGATTTCGGATGCGCTGCAGGGTGGCTTCAGCATTTCCTATCTGGTGGTCGCCGATCCTTCAGGCAACCAGACCCGCCACCGCCTGCCGCTTGCAACCTATCTCGGCATCGTGGCCGCATCCAACATGAAGCAGCGGACGCGGAAACAGTTCGAGTATTTCCATGCCGACCGGCTGAACTTCGCGGTTCTCGGAACGCCGAACCGGCTGGAATATGATCAGGGCTTCTTCGTCAAGAACGGTGACGGGGCCGCCGACGTCAAGCCGATCGCCCATCTTTACAAGAGCGAGGTCTATGCGCTCGCAAACCATCTCGGCGTGCCGGAAAAGATCCGCAAGCGGCCGCCGACAACCGATACCTATTCTCTGGCGCAGACACAGGAAGAGTTTTATTTCTCGCTGCCCTGGGACCGCATGGATCTTTGCCTCTACGGCATGAATCACGGTATTCCCGCCGGTGATATCGGACAGGCCGCCGGGCTGACTGTGGAAGAGGTCGAGCGGGTGTTTGCAGATATCCGGTCGAAGCGACGCGCGACACGCTATCTGCATCAGCCGCCGCTGCTCATCGAACCCGTTGCGGAAATTGCCTGAGCGGACAGACGTTTCAGTCGAGATCGCCGCCGAAGAAGCGGTTCCAGCTTTCCCCCGCCAGCCCGTTTATGAAACAATCCCCTTCGGAGAACCGTTTCACGAGTTCCGTATCCCTGGCATGGATCACGCTTGCTGAAACACTGGTAAAAATCATCGGGCGGCGTGTTGCAGCCTTGAGGATGCCACTGCTGCTGCGGCCCCGCACGGCGCTGGCTCCGCGCGCGAAGGCATGGGCAAACAGCTGGTCCAGCACAAGCCCGTAATGCTCCGGTTCCGAAAGCAGCTGCAGGACACGCGCGATCCCGCCCGGCTTTGAATGATAGAGGAACCCGCCAAGGATTGCTCCCGATTTCTGGCGCACCAGCGCAAGCGCCGGGTCTCCGAATGCCGGCTTTTCCATTGCGGTTTCCAGCACATGGTCGAGATATCCATGGCTCCAGTCTGGCCGGGCTGCTTGCCTTTCACTGAAAGCGCGTACCGCATCGCCGAACTCGGTCCTGCTGCAGGTCTGGGTCGAGATTGCCGCCGGAGCGGGTTCCGGTCTGAAACCGAGGAGGCTCTCACCAAACGTCCTTCTGCTGAAAAGCGCATCCACGCCGCGGGCAAGCCCGCCGAACAACCGCAACGGGGGCAACCAGCGGGAAGCGGCCGTCAGCAGGAAGCCTGACGGACGCAGAACGCGGAACCAGTCCAGACTGAAATCCGGCAGATTATCCCCCCGCACTTTTTGCCACATGGCCTGCGAGACGGGGCTTGCGGTCTCGCTCATGGACACGTCCTGCGGCCCCGCCAGGAAGGCCTTCAGAAGACGCGCGCCCGCGAGCGGATCGCGGTCTTTCTCCTCGGTCATCAGGGCACCGCAGAAGGCCGCACGCACGCGGCGCCCGTCGATCACATAAGGAACGGTGTGAACCCCGATGAACCCGGTTATGCGGCCGTCCGATGTGACATGCACCAGAGAGGGAATATCCGGTTCGCGATAGGGCCCATCCAGATAGAATTCCCGGAAATAGGCGCGAAGGGCGTTCGAAGGCGCCTTGCGCTCGTGTCGCAGCAGCCTGTTGAAAAGCGTCGCAACCTGATCGAGATCATGCGCCGCAAGCGGTCTGACGAGGCTCATGGCCGGGTTCCACCTGTAAATCTTGCCACCGCCACGCGGTCGTGCCCTTCCGCATCCTGTACGAAGTCGAGCGGCTCGAAAACCGCGCTGCGGCTCAGCAGCAGGCGTGCCTGCCGGTCCTGACCGTGACCGAACTCAAACAGAAGATAGCCGCCCTGTTTCAGATAGGAAGGCGCCTCGCGCACCAGCCGTTGAAGAATGGAAATGCCGTAAGGCCCGCCGTCGAAGGCCTCGCGCGGGTCCTCTTCCATCAGACTTGCGCTTTCGCCCATGAGCTTGGCCGTTGAAATATAGGGCGGATTGCAAACGATGATCGCAGCCCGATCGTCACCGACGGCCTGCTCAAGCGCCTGGAAAAGATCCCCCTGAAAGACCTGAACCCGGTCTTGAAGCCCAAGCTGCTCCGCATTCCGTCGCGCTGTCGCAACAGCATCTGCACCGAGATCCGCCGCCAGGACCCTTGCATCGGCGCGCGCGCGCGCCAGCACACAGGTCAGATTGCCAGACCCGCAACACATGTCGATGACGAGCGGTGACCGCTCGCTGATCTGACCGAGAAGCCCGACGGCCCGCTCTCCCAAGAGCGCGGTTTCCGCCCGCGGTGCAAAGACCGCCCCGTCCAGCCGTAGTTCCAATCCCATGAATAGGTGTTTTTCGCCGCGTCGCATGCCTGTCTCGGTGCTTTTTGGACTGAATTCGAAACCGGGGACATAATATCCTGAAATCATTTCATTTTCAGAAATCCGGGAACATTGAATTCAATCAACAAGAAGCAGAAAGCCCTGATTTGTGCCAGGGATCCCTGGAAGGGCAGAAACCGCCGCCGTTCCGCCGACCTGCCCCCTTGCCGACGGTTGCTCCATTCCTCCATTTTTGCCGGGGCAACGTCAAGGCGCATGAATTCGGGGGGCAGCCGACTTCGAACATCTCGGCGCTCCGGCAGGTCTCCGGCGTAAATTGCATGTCTATTCGGGATTTTGATCCGGGCACCGCGCGCTAGGCGCGCCGGGGCGGGCAGGAGGTCAACCCATGCCGTCATGCAGGGATTGAAGGATGCGCCTCGAAATAAGCGACGCTCATGAAGCCATCAATGCAACTCATTTCACCTCGCGAGACCCCTCTAATAGCGTTCACCCAGCCAAATAGCTTCCCATAGCGGAGACGCGGCCTCGAAAAAAACGACAATCAGAGGGAACAACAATGAAATTCTATCGCAAATTCGGGATGATTTCTGCCTTTGCCCTTGCCCTGCCAATGATGGCGGGCACAGCGCTTGCCGGGTCGTCGCTCACCGTCATGAGCTTTGGCGGCGCCTATCAGGATGCCCAGCGCAAGGCCGTGTTCGAGCCCTTCGCGGCGGCATCGGGCGCCAAGATTTCCGAACAGGAATATGGCGGAGAGATTGCCAAAATCAAGGCGATGATCGACAGCGGCAATGTCACGATCGATGCCGTCGACGTGGATGCGCCAACCCTGCTGCAGGGGTGCGATGAAGGAATTTTCGAAACCATCGACTGGTCCGTAATTGGCGACAAAAGCGAATGGATCGACGGAACAACGTCCGACTGCGGCGTCGGCACCATCGTCTACGCTACAATTCTTGCCTATGACGGGGCGAAGATGAAGGATGGTCCCAAAACCATCGCCGATCTCTTCGACACGACAAAATATCCCGGCAAGCGCGGCCTTTGGAAAAACCCGGCGACCAATCTCGAATTTGCGCTGCTCGCCGATGGGGTACCGGCCGGCGAGGTATACAAGACGCTCGCGACCGCAGAAGGCCAGGATCGCGCGTTCAGGAAGCTCGACAGCATCAAGAAGGACATTGTCTGGTGGGAAGCCGGCGCTCAGGCCCCGCAACTTCTTGCGTCAGGAGAAGTTGCGCTGACCACCGCCTGGAATGGCCGCATCTTCAATGCAAACAAGGAGGGGCATGATTTCCGCATCGTCTGGGACAACCAGATCCTCGATTCCAACTATTGGGCGATCCCGAAGGGCGTCAAGGACAAGGCCGCTGCCATGGACTTCGTCAAGTTCGCGGCCGATCCGAAGAACCTCGCTGCGATGACCAAATACATTCCCTACGGACCGGTGCGCAAGACAGCGGCAGAATTCGTGGCCAAGGAGGATGCCGCGAACCTGCCGACCAGCCCCGCCAACATGACCATCGCACTGACGCTGGACAATGGCTTCTGGGCCGATCACGGCGATGAAATCCGCAAGCGCTTTACCACCTGGCTTGCCCAGTAAAGCCTGACGGATTGGACAAGGGAGGAAGACGAGATGAACGGAACGATACCCCTCAGCCACCACTCCGCGAGCCTGGAGCCACCGCAGGCGGAGCCAGCAAGAAAACCCCTTGTCCAGTTCCAATCTGTCAAGAAGTCCTATGATGGCAAGAGCCTCGTCGTCAAAGACCTCAATCTCGATGTCGGTGAAGGCGAATTCCTGACCATGCTCGGCCCGTCCGGATCGGGCAAGACCACGACACTGATGATGCTGGGCGGGTTTGAACGCCCGACCAGCGGTCATATCCTTCTCGATGGCAAGGCCGTCGAGAAGCTTCCACCGGAAAAGCGCAATATCGGCTTCGTCTTTCAGAACTATGCGCTCTTCCCGCATATGACCGTGGCGGAAAACATTGCCTTCCCCTTGCGCTACCGCAACAGATCACGCGCGGAAACGCAGGCGCGTGTTGCCCGCGCCCTTTCGATGGTTCATCTGGATACATTCGGCGATCGCAAGCCCGGGCAACTCTCCGGTGGCCAGCAGCAGCGCGTGGCGCTCGCCCGTGCGCTGGTCTTTGAACCCTCGCTCGTGCTGATGGACGAGCCGCTGGGCGCCCTCGACAAGCAGTTGCGCGAACACATGCAGTTCGAGATCAAGAAGTTGCAGGTCGAACTCGGCATCACCATGGTCTATGTCACGCATGACCAGTCGGAAGCGCTGACCATGTCGGATCGCATCGCGGTTTTTCACGACGGCATGATCCAGCAATGCGCCGATCCGGTTACGCTTTACAATGCGCCGGTCAATCGCTTCGTCGCGAGCTTCATCGGCGACAACAATCTTCTGCCCTGCCAGCTCAAGCTGGCCGACAAGGACCGGTTGCGTGTGGCGATGGCCGATGGCAGCGAACTGGATGCCATCAATCCTCCGGCCGGACGCATGAAGGATCTCAGCCTTTCCATCCGCCCGGAGCGGATCGCCGTCGCGGGCAAGACGTCAAGCCCGCTCAACAATCGTTTCCAGGCCCGCGTCGGTTCGCTCTTTTTCCAGGGCGATCATGTGCGTCTGACACTGGAGGCCTTCGGTTCGGATGCGCTGGTCGCCCATGTTGCCGCCCGCGACGCAGCCGGTCTGAGGGCCGGTGACCGGGCCGCCTTTGAAGTTCCCTTCGCCGATTGCCGCATTCTGGAGGCATGACGATGAGCACCGCCACCCTTTCCCTTGGCCGAAGCGCAGCCATGCCGCTCCGGCAGGCGGTTCGCCGGGCCGAACGTCCGGCCCGCAATCTTGCGGTTCTCATGGTCGTGCCCGCTCTGCTTTTCGTGATCATCACCTTCTTCGTGCCGATCCTGAAGCTGCTCGCCACATCCGTACAGAACCCGGAAGTCGCCTCCGGACTGCCGCAAACCATGATCATGCTGAAGGACTGGGACGGGCATTCGCTCCCAGACGAGAAGGTCTTCGCCGCCCTTGCCGCAGACCTCGACGCCGCGCACAAGACCTCATCGGCAGCATCGATCGGCAAACGCCTCAACTATGAAATTCCCGGAGCCCGCAGCCTGCTGGTGGGCACCGCGCGCGTCGTCTCCGCGTTTTCCCCGCCCTACCGGGAGGCATTCCTCGCGCGCGATGCCGCCTGGGGAAATCCGGAGATCTGGTCAGTCATCGCCCGCAACGAAAGCAGGCTCACACCCTTCTACCTGATGCAGGCGGTCGACCTTCGCCAGGATGCCGAAGGCCATCTGCAAAGCGCACCGGCGGATGAAGCGATCTTTCTCGATGTTCTCGGCCGCACATTGGCTGTCGCCGGTCTCGTCACGCTTTCGACACTGATCCTTGGCTATCCGGTCGCCTACATGCTGACGCAGGCCCCTGCCCGCATCGCCGCCCTGATGATGCTGATGGTTCTGCTGCCGCTCTGGACATCGCTTCTGGTGCGCACAACGGCCTGGGTGGTGCTGCTCCAGACCGATGGCGTCATCAATGACATCCTGATCGGCCTGCATCTCACGGCCGAGCGCCTGCAGCTCATCTTCACGCGCTTCGGCACGGTGCTGGCGATGACCCATATCCAGTTGCCCTTCACCATTCTGCCGATCTATTCCGTCATGCGCACCATTCCCGCAACGCATCTGAGGGCCGCCCGCTCGCTCGGGGCACCGCCGGTTGCGGCTTTCTGGCGGATCTATGCACCCCAGACCATCCCGGGCGTGACAGCCGGTTGCCTGATGACCTTCATTCTGTCGCTTGGCTATTACATCACGCCGGCGCTGGTTGGTGGCCCGCGTGACCAGATGCTGTCGAACTTCATCTCGACCTATATCAACCGCGATCTGAACTGGAACTTCGCCGCTGCCCTTGGCGCAGTCCTTCTCCTCGTCACCCTCGGCATTTACGGCCTCTTCCTGAAGCTCGCCGGTGCCGACAAGATCAAGCTGGGATGAGCATCATGTGGCTTCCGACCTATGCAACCCCCTTCGAACGCGCCTCGCGCTTCATCGTGTTGAGTTTTGCGATTTGTGTTCTGCTGTTCCTGATTGCGCCGCTCTTTGTCATCGTGCCGCTCTCCTTTTCGCATGATCCTTTCTTCACCCTGCCGGTGAAACAATGGTCATTGCGCTGGTATGCCGATTTCTTCGAGAACCCGCGCTGGATAACCGGCATCATCAATTCCACGGTGACGGCAACATCCACTGCCATTCTCGCGACCACGCTTGGCACGCTGGCCGCCATCGGCATCACACACCCGGCATTCCCCTTCCGCAAGGCGGCGATGGCGGTGCTGATTTCGCCGATGATCGTGCCAATCATGATCGTCGCCGTCGGTTCCTACCTGTTCTATGGCGAACTCGGCCTGACGAACACGCGGCTGGGGCTGGTGCTTGCCCATACGGCCCTTGCCGTTCCCTTCGTGATCGTGACGGTCACGGCAACACTCTCGACCTATGACGGCAACCTCTCGCGGGCAGCCGCAAGCCTTGGTGCACCACCGCTCTCACGCTTCTTCCGGGTCATGCTGCCACAGATCCTGCCGGGCGTGGTCTCCGGCGGCATCTTTGCCTTCGCCGTTTCCTTTGACGAGGTGGTGGTTGCGCTGTTTCTGACCGGGGCTGAACAAAGAACACTTCCCGTCCAGATGTTTTCCGGTATCCGCGATCAGATCAACCCGACCATCATGGCAGCCGCAACACTGCTTCTGGCCTTGTCGATCCTGCTGTTCGGCACGCTTAATTTGCTGACCCGCCGCACATGAGGCAAGGCCTTCGGCAATAACAGTGCGTCCGGCAGGCTGGTCAGGGATATCCCCGGTCCGCCTGCCGGTTCAGGTAATGCCAGCTGCTTTTCAATTCTTTTAACTTCAGGGCCGTTCGGAAGCGACAAAAGCATCCGCAATACGGGCCGCAAAGCTTTCAGCGACGGTCGACCGTTTCTTGTCCGTGTTCAGATAGATGCCGACCACCACATCCGAAAGCCGCGGCAGATGCCGGGCATCCTGGACAATCGAAAGCTTCGGCGGCACGATGCGGCGCGCCAGAACCGAATTGCCGAAGCCGGAGACAACCGCCGCCTCGATACCGGCAAGACTGGGGCTTTGATAGACGATTTCATATTGGCGTCCGTCGCGCTGCAAGGCCGAAAGCATGCCGCGCCGGTAAAGGCAGCCCTCCGGATAGCAGACGATCCGCAACTGTCCGTCTTCATCCTCGATCAGGTGATCCGGCCTGTCCCCCACCCAGACCAGCGGTTCGCGCCAGGTCATGAAGGCACCCTCTGCCGGACCATCGGCGGTCATGGCGACGACAATGTCATGCAGGCCGTTGCGCAGCCCCTGCAGCAGATTATGCGAGAGATCGCAAACCACATCGAGCGTGAAATCGCCGGTCGAACGGGCAATGCCCGCCATCAGCCGAGGCAGGAAATGATCGGCATAGTCGTTGGGAATGCCGAGCCTCAGCTTGCCGCGCGAATCCCGGCTTGAAAGCCGCAGCATGAGATCATCATTCAGCGCCAGCATCTGCCTGCCATAGGTGGCAACAAGCTCGCCGGCTTCGGTTGGCGTCGCGCCGCCATCCTTGGTGAAAAGCTGGACGCCGATCAGATCCTGCAACCGCCGCATCTGCAGGGAAATGGCAGGCTGCGTGCGGCCAAGCTGCTCACCGGCGCGCGTATAGCCCCGCAGATCGATGACCGTTATGAACGTGCGCAGAAGATCGGTTGGAATGTTGCGCATGGCGACGTCCCGTGGATGTGAAAAAGCCGCCAGGGCCTTGAGGCACTGGCGGTCGGAATATGGTAGTCCCCCGATAAGACCCTGTCGAGCAGGCAAATGCCGGAGGACCGGAAGGTCAGTTGGGGTATCAACGGGCCGGAATGATGTTTTTCTCCGGACCGAAGGGGAAGTGGGTGATGTTTTCCGAACCGTTTTCGGTGATCACCAGAATATCATGCTCGCGATAGCCGCCAGCGCCCGGCATGCCTTCCGGCAGTGTCAGCATCGGTTCCATGGAAACAACCATGCCCGGCTGGAGTACGGTGTTGATGTCCTCGCGCAGTTCCACGCCGGCCTCGCGACCATAATAGTGCGACAGCACGCCGAACGAGTGACCGTAGCCGAAGGAGCGATAGCCGAGCAGGCCATAGGAACGGTAGATCTCGTTCAGCTCGCTTGCGACATCGCCGCAACGCGCACCGGGTTTCAGGAGTTCCAGACCGCGACGATGCACCTCGACATTCACATTCCAGATGCGCAGATGCTCGTCAGAGGCGTGATCCAGGAACAGCGTGCGCTCCAGCGCCGTGTAATAGCCGGAGATCATCGGGAAGCAGTTGAGCGAGAGGATATCGCCCTTCTGCACCTTGCGCGACGTGACCGGATTGTGGGCGCCGTCGGTGTTGACGCCGGACTGGAACCACACCCAGGTGTCCATCAGCTCCGCATCCGGGTAGGTCTTGGCGATGTGGCGAACCATGGCCTGAGTACCGGCGAGCGCCACTTCATATTCCGGAATGCCTTCCCGCAGGGCGTCGCGTATCGCTTCACCGCCAATATCGGCCGTATGCGCACCTTCCTTGATCAGCACGATTTCTTCGGCCGACTTGATGGTGCGCATCCACATGGTCGGCGCGCCGACATCAACAAACTCGGCCTTGGGGAAGGCCTCCTTGAGAAGCTTGAGATAATCGAGGTTCAGGTGATCGAACTCGACGCCAATGCGCTTGGCATCCGGCAGAAGCGTCTGGAGCGCGAAGAAGAAATTGTCGCGTTGCCAGTCGGTGTACGTGATGTTATCGCCTGCCGTGCGGCGCCAGGGCTGGCCGGCATCAATGCCCGCCGAAACAGACGTTGCAATCTTGTCTGTGACAACGAAGGCATAGCGCCGACCGAAATAGCAATACATGAAATCGGCGAAATAGTTGATGTTGTGGTAGGAGGTCAGGATTGACGCGTCGAGCTTCAGTTCCTCGTTGATCTTGCGGAGACCATCCTGCCGACGGCTCATCTCGGCCGCACTGAAGGTGGGCTTGGCCTTTTCGCCATTGTGCATCTTCTGAAGCCGCATCAGTTCATTCGGCATGCCTTTGGCAAAGATATTCATCATCATCTCCAATTCTGTTGCCGTGCCCGATGCACGGTCATTGAAGAGACGTTACTCACTCGCGGTTTTTCTTTGAAATGAGTAATCCATATCAAGCCATTAGCAATTCTGGGTGCGGTCCGTCTGCCCAACGCTCGCCTAGAAGCAAGGTCGAACAGATGACAAGAGGACCGTGCACAGGCGCGTTATTCACGATCGGTTGGATGGTGTTGCAAGTGCGCGGTCGGGTTTCAGCAAGGCCGCGCATCGATTGCTAAAGGGTAAGCGCCGTTACAAAGCCACGTCGGTTTATGCTTGACGGAATGGGATGAC
>CAMFIE010000012.1 GCA_945952315.1 uncultured Rhizobium sp.
GGTCCTCGGGAAAATTCCTTCCCGCAGAATGATCCAATCAGCTCGAACTCTGCTCAAAAAGGTACGTACGTCATCCGCCCTGCAGAAATATCCCGGACAGCGAAAAACCGGCCTGATTGCTCAAGGCCGGTTTTGTTTTGTCTGCTTTCGAAGGGTCAGGCCCCACCTGCCGGCGTATCGGGTCCCTCGGCCACAACCGCCTTTTTCTTCTTCGGCTTGAAGGAGTTGCGGAACTTGATGAAGGGCACGATCATCTGGTTCAGGATATCGGTCGGATAATTCTTGTCATCGACACCATAGTTCGACGGCAGCTTGCCTTCCGGCATGTAGAAGGTGCCGAACAGCACATCGATGAAGGCAAAGGTCGGCGCGAAATTCTTCTCGCCGCCTTCATCGATGCCCGTATGGTGCCAGCGGTGGAAGACCGGCGTGGCGATCACATATTTCAGCGGGCCGAGCGTCCAGTTGAGGTTCGAATGAACCCATGCGCCCATGATCAGGTCAAACGGCACGAGGAAGGTCATCACCGCCGGAGGAACACCAAGCATCATCATGATCAGCGTGACGGAGGTGGGGCCGAACAGGCGGTTGATCGGATGGGTGCGATAGGAGGCCGTCCAGTCGAGATCGACCGGGGAATGGTGCACCGCGTGGAAGGCCCAGAGACGGCGGCCGTGAAACAGCCGGTGACTGCCATAAAGCAGCAGGTCACTCGCCAGCAGATAGAAGGCCACCTGCGCCCAGAATGGCGCGCTCGACAGCGGCCCGTGGCCTTCCTGGAAGAATTGCGTGACATCGGCGCCGCCGCTCAGACCAAACAGGATCACCATGAACATGGTGATGGCGATGATGCGCAGAAGCGGATTGATGAATTCATAGGCGACGCTGAAGAGGATATCCGTCACCAGATCGCGGCCCTTCCACCAGGGCTTGCCCGGATTGCAGGCCTGGCTGTCGAAAATCGTCAGCGCCGAAAAGACCACGGCGAAAGCCGCCATATACATCAGATTTTGCGTAAAGGTCCCCAGTACACCCCCGAGGACCGCCGTAAGCAGTTCCATGATGACCTCCATCAAGCCGGTACCATCCCGGCCATGCGTGGGTCTTCTGAACAGTCCAGAGCCGGGTGGCTGCGAAAGGGCAGGGATCACAAGCGGTCGATGATCGGGAAAAGGTCATCTTTCCAACCAACGGATCGGACGCGATTTCCGCGCCTTGCCCCTGATAATCCTCAAGAATTTCGCATGCCTGGCTTCGCCCACACAAGAGGCTTTTGTACCATTGGATGTATTAATGTTTTGAAACCATCGAAGCGGACAGTGCGCCTGCCAGCCTTTGGCTCACGCGGCATAAGACCGCACGGCCGCATAAAGGGCGGCATCGAGCCTGATCTCGTCGGGGCAAGGTGCCCGTCTTCCCGGCACATGAACACCCGCCGCCGCGAGATGCCCGACAAAGCTTTTCACCCGCGCCCCGGCTTCCTCCGGCCCGGAACCCGGCACGAAGGTTATGATCGTCAGGCCAACGTCGAGATGGGCATCGCCTGCACGGAAATCCGGCATGTCCCTTGACCAGCGCGCGCCTGTGAGACCGGCGGCCATCAGCTCCACCATCAAGGCGAGATTGGCCCCCTTTCGTCCGCCGAAAGGAAGAAGCGCGCCAAGGATTGCCTGTTCCGGATCGGTCGTTGGCAGGCCGGACGCATCGACAGCCATGCCGTCGCCAAGCCGTTCGCCCCGCTCGGCCGCCGCAACCACATTCACGAAGGCGGTGGCGGCGGAAGACTGGTCGATCAGCACGGGCCGCTCTCCGACGCCGAGCGGAAAGGCAAAGGCGAGCGGATTGGTGGAATAGAGCCGTGGCTTGCCGGGTGCCGGTGCCATGAAGGCATTGGCATTGGTGAAGGCAAGCGCGATCAGGCCCTCCTCCGCCAGCCGCCGCACATAATAGCCAAGCTCGCCGGATGTGTAGCTGCCTCGCTGGCTGAACAGCGCGATACCGCATTGCCGGGCGCTCGAGAGGAGCGCTTCAAAGGCGCGGTCGAAGCCGAGCTGGGCAATCCCGCCATCCGCATCCGATTCCAGCATGGCCGCGAAGACCTGTGTGAGTTTCGGCTGCGGCTGCGGGTTGATGCGGCCTGCGCGATAGGAACCGAGATAATCGAGAAGATGGGCAAAGCCGACTTCCGGCCTGCCATGCCGATGGGCGGCAATGGTGGCGCGGGCAAGCGCTTCGGCACTCGCGGCATCGGCGCCTGCGCCAAGGCAGGCCTCGCGGGCAAGAGCCAGGGCATCCTCCAGCGAAAGGATGACGAGATCCGCCATGATCAGATCTCCCTGCCCGCCTTGCGGCCTTCGTAAAAGGCATAGGGCGCCTGACGCGGCGCGGCGCAATCGCCGATCTGGCGGTGGGCAATGCCGAGATCACGCAGCTCCTGCGCCAGCATGTCCGTGGCGAGGTTGGTGGTGGCAAGCACCAGACAGTCTCCCTCGACAAAGCGGGTCGCGCCGCTGTTGTGATCGGAAAGGGTCACGCCATTGCCGTGCCATTCCAGCATGGTTTGCTCGGTGAGCGTGGTCACGCCGAGCCTGCCGAGGATCTTGCGCAAGGGCGCATCCGCCGCAGTGCGGGAAAGCTCCTTGCCGATCATCGCATCGGGGGTGATCAGCGTCACCTGATGGCCCTCCTCGGCAAGCTTCCAGGCGGTGCCACAGCCGCGCCAGCCGCCTGCCTCGTCAAACACAAGCACAAGCTTGCCGGGCTTTGCCTGACGGGAGAGCACCTCTTCCACCGACCAGACCTTTCCTCTTTCGATACCGGGGAGGCTTTCCATTTCCGGCCAGGCCTTCTGGAAACCGGTGCCGGGCGCCATCGAGCCGGTGGCGAGAAGCACGGCATCGGCGCCGATATCCCGCACATCGGTGCCTTCCATATAGGTATTGAGCCGCACCTCGACCCCCAGCCTGTCCAGCTGGCGCTCATACCAGGCGAGGAGATCGAGGATCTGTGCGCGGCGCGGCTGGTGGCCTGCAAGCAGGAACTGGCCGCCAAGGCGGCTCGATGCCTCGGCAAGAATGACCTGATGGCCGCGTTCGGCCGCAACGCGCGCCGCCTCCAGCCCTGCCGGACCGCCGCCGACGACGAGAACACGTTTCCTGTCCTGTGCCTTTTCAAACCGGTCACCGCCCCATTCGAATTCCCGGCCCGCAGACGGATTGATCAGACAACTGATCCAGTAGTCGCGGCCGCGACGGCCCCAGCACATCTGGTTGCAGGAAATGCAGCCACGGATATCGTCCGCACGGCCCTCGCGCGCCTTGTTGACGAGATGCGGATCGGCAATCTGGCCGCGCACGATCGAGACGAGATCAGCGGACCCTTCGCCCAGCACCGTTTCGGCATTTTCCGGCGTGCGGATATGGCTTTCCGCCGTGACCACCGCATGTTTGACGACCTTCTTCAGCGTCGCGGCGAGGTCAGCCCCCAGTTTTTCCGGAAAGAGGAAAGTCGGCATCAGGGGATAGAAATTCAGATAGCCACCGGAGCCGCAGGTGACATAGTCCATCAGCCGCAGCTCGTCATGCAGCGCGACGATCTCCGCAAGCTCGTGGCGCTGCAACGAGACAGACGTGGAGGAATCATCGCTCACCGACAGGCCGATGATGAAATCCGGCCCGCAGGCTTCCCGGATGCGGCTCATGATTTCGCGGGACATGCGCGTGCGGTTTTCGAGGCTGCCGCCCCACTGGTCCTCGCGCCGGTTGCTCCAGGGCGTCCAGAACTGGTCCACCATGCCGAGATAGGCTGCCCAGACCTCGACACCGTCGAAACCGGCCTCCTTGCAACGCCGGGCGGCATCCACGAAGGCTTGGATTGTCTCCCGTATTTCCGCTTCCGTCATCGCATGCGAGCCGTCGCTGTCATGATAGCTCGGCAGGCCCGAGGGCGACCAGTGCGGGTGGAACGAGAGATCGGAATCGCCATGCGCGCCGACATGGTAGAGCTGCTGGATCGCCACCGCACCATGGCCCTTGATCGCCTCCGTCACCTTGCGGAAATGCGGGATCACGCTGTCATCGGAATGGCGGAAATTGCCGCGGGTCAGCACGGCCGCCGCATGCACCGGCATCGGCTCCACCACCACCATGGCCGCGCCACCCATGGCGCGCTCGGCATAATAGGCCACATGCTGTTCACCGGGCAGACCATTCACCGACATGTTGGCGGTATGGGCGCCAAAGACCACGCGGTTGCGCAAGGTCTTCGATCCGACCTTCAGGGGGGAAAAGAGATGGGGAAAGGCGGGCTTCATGACTGGGCTCCCGAATGGCGGGCGAAAAACCGGTCGAGATCGCGCTTTGCCGGTGGTTCGCCGGTAAATATTTCCACATAGTCGGCAATGCGGGTGAGGCGGAGCGCCATGTCTTCCTGCGTCTGCATCGAGATATAGCCGATCTGCACGAGATAGAGCGAGCGGGCCCGCACATCCGCCATGCCGGGCGCATAGTTGAAACGGGCAAACATCGCGGTCAGCGCCTGAAGACGAACCTGATCGGCGGCCTGAACCTCTTCCAGAATATCCGGAGAGCGCAGCGCCCAGCTGCGCACCGCAAATTCATGGCGGGAATCGAAGATCGACCGGTCGAACCAGCAATCGAAAATGTTCAGCACCGCTTCGGCAATCGAATCCGCATAGGCTTCGGCACGCTTGATCAGATTGCCGGTATTCTTTTCGCGCCAGCGGGAAAGGAGGGCCGCAAGGAGCTCTTCCCGATCCTTGAAGAACCAGTAGAAACTGGTGCGCGACAGGCCAAGGCGGCTCGCGAGCGGCAGGATTTTCACCGAATCCACGCCGCCATCGAGCAGCGCCTCATAGGCTGCCTCGAGCCAGAGCTCCGGCGATCCGCGCCAGCCACTGTCGTTGTTGAGGGTCTCTTCCATGCTGCAAGGCTAGCGCCCTTCGCTAGGCCATGCAAGAAAAATGTACATCAGTGTTTTCATTATTGACACTTCTGTACATTTCCCGTTAGCCTTGGGTGACTTTCAAGATCGGGGAATACCGCCATGTCCAAAGATCCGCTGCTGCAACCGTTTCAGCTGAAGCATCTGACGCTTCGAAACCGCATCATCGTCACCTCGCACGAGCCCGCCTATCCGGAAGAGGGCATGCCGAAGGACCGCTACCTGCATTATACGGTGGAGCGCGCGAAGGGCGGCGTTGCGATGACGATGACGGCGGGTTCCGCAGCCGTATCCAAGGACAGTCCGCCGGTCTTCAACAACCTGCTCGCCTACAAGGACGAGATCGTGCCTTACGTGAAGCGGATGACGGACGCCGTGCACGAGCAGGGCGCCGCGATCATGATCCAGCTCACCCATCTTGGCCGCCGCACCCGCTGGGACAAGGGCGACTGGCTGCCGGTCGTTGCCCCTTCGCATCATCGCGAGGCCGCGCACCGTGCCTTCCCGAAGAAGATCGAAGACTGGGATATCGAGCGCATCATCAAGGATTTCGCCGATGCAGCCGAGCGCATGAAGGCGGGCGGCATGGATGGCGTCGAGCTCGAGGCCTATGGCCATCTGATCGACCAGTTCATCTCGCCGCTCACCAATGAGCTCGACAGCGACTATGGCGGCTCGCTCGACAACCGCATGCGCTTTGCCTTTGATGTGCTGAAGGCGATCCGCGCCCGCGTCGGCAATGATTTCATCCTCGGCCTGCGCTATACCGCCGACGAACGGTTGCCCGGCGGCACCGACCGGGCGGAAGGTCTGGAAGTGTCGAAGCGGCTCAAGGAAAGCGGCCTGATCGATTACCTCAACGTCGTGCGCGGCCATATCGATACCGATCCGGGCCTGACCGACCTCATCCCGATCCAGGGCATGGCGAGCGCGCCGCATCTGGAGCTTGCCGGAGAAATCCGTGCCGCCACCCAGTTCCCGACCTTCCACGCCGCCCGCATTCCCGATGTCGCGACCGCCCGGCATGCGATTGCCGCAGGCCTTGTCGACATGGTGGGCATGACCCGCGCGCATATGACCGATCCGCATATCGTGCGGAAGATCATGGAGAAGCGCGAAGACGATATCCGTCCCTGTGTCGGCGCCAACTACTGTCTCGACCGCATCTATCAGGGTGGCCTTGCCTTCTGCCTGCACAATGCGGCAACCGGTCGCGAAACCACGATGCCGCATCAGATCCCGAAAGCGGAGAAGAAGCGCAAGGTGGTGATCGTCGGCGCTGGTCCAGCCGGCATGGAAGCGGCCCGCGTTTCCGCCGAGCGTGGGCATAGTGTCGTGGTGTTCGAGGCGCAGGACAAGCCGGGCGGGCAGATCCGCCTGACGGCGCAGAGCCCGCGCCGCAAGGAAATGATCTCGGTGATCGACTGGCGCATGGCCCAGTGCGAGAAACACGGCGTCACCTTCCGCTTCAACACCTGGGCGGATGCGGACACGATCGAGGCCGAAAATCCGGATGTGGTAGTCATCGCGACCGGCGGCCTGCCGCATACGGAGGTTCTGTCGAAGGGCAACGACCTCGTCGTCTCCTCCTGGGATATCATTGCCGGTGACGTGAAGCCCGGGTCCAATGTGCTGGTCTATGACGATGCAGGCGACCCGGCAGCGCTTCAGGCGGCGGAAATGATCGCCCAGACGGGCGCAAAGGTGGAGATCATGACGCCGGACCGCGCCTTTGCGCCGGAAGTCATGGCCATGAATCTCGTGCCCTACATGCGCTCGCTGCAGAAGCTCGACACCACCTTCACCGTCACCTTCCGGCTGGAAGCGGTGGAGAAGAGCGGCAACGAACTCACCGCCACCATCGGCAGTGACTATGGTGGCGTCGAGAAGAAGCAGACCTATGACCAGATCGTCGTGAACCACGGCACGATCCCGCTGGACGAGCTCTATTTCGAGCTGAAGCCGCGCTCCTCCAATCTGGGTGCGGTGAACTATGACGACCTGATCAACGGCAAGCCGCAGGTGGAAAACCGCAATCCGGAGGGACGCTACCAGTTGTTCCGCATCGGCGATGCGGTTGCCGCCCGCAACACGCATGCAGCGATCTATGACGCGCTGCGGCTTGCCAAGGATCTCTGATTTCCTCCCAGGCAAAGGCCCCCGGACAGGTGACTGTCCGGGGGCTTTTGCTTTTCAGGGATCCGATCAGGCGACGCGCGTCTTCAGCAGAGTGCGGCGCAGGCCCATGATCGGCTTCTCGATCAGCTCGAAGGAAAGCGCGGCAACCGCAAAGCAGGCCACCATCGCAGAGACCCAGAGCAGAAGCGGAATGCCACGCCCGGCAAGGGCGGCCTCGTTGATGCCGAGGATATAGAAGATCAGCAGGTGATAGAGATAAAGGCCGTAGGAAATGCGGCCGATATAGACAACCGGGCGCGCCGTGAGGATCGCGGCAACCGGTGCAACCGGCTTTCCAAGCGCAATGTAGGCGAGCAAGGCCAGATCGATCAGCGCATAGCCGAACAGGGTGAAGCACCAGTACCAGTCCGGCGCGACATAGCCCAGAATGCGACCGCCTGCGGCCAGCACGGCAATCGCGAGCCCAGAAGCCACCAGCAGCAGGCATTCCAGATTGGAGGGGATCGCCCCTTCCTTCTCCCGGAAGGCGAGATAGGCCCCGAGTGACAAGGACAGCATGCGGGTGGGCAAGGCCTTGTTGATCAGCGTTGCGGCAAGTGTCGGTTCAAGCGAGGCCGCAAGCGCCATGGACGCAAGGAGGGCAAGAGCCGGGATGACGAGGCCGGTCACCCGTCTGCCCCAGCCAAGCGGAAGGAGGGCGATCAGGATCGGCCAAAGCAGATAGAACTGCTCCTCTACTGCCAGCGACCAGGCATGTTCCATCGGGTAGGGGGTGGAATGGAAGGCGTGATAATAGTTGAACACAAAGACCGCGAGGCTCGGAACGCCGTGCCAGGATTGCGGGAAGGCGAGCACCATCACCAGCACGCAGAGATAATAGATCGGCAGGATGCGCAGCGCGCGCTTGATGAAGAACTGTGACAGGCTGATGCCGCCTGTCCGCTCCCGCTCCTTCAGCAGCAGCCGGGTGATCAGAAAGCCGCTGAGCACAAAGAAGATATCGACACCGAAATAGGCAAGATGGGCAACATCAACCAGTTTCCAGAAATAGTAGGATGGCGCGAAATTCTGGATAATCGGCGCATGGGTGGCAAGCACCATCAGCACGGCGAGCGCGCGCAGTCCGTCCACAAGCGGCAGATAGGAAGCAGAGCCGGCTGGTGCCGCTCCAACGAATGTCCGCTCTTCCCGTGGTTCACTCAAACCGGCTGAATACATGCGCCTTGCCCCTAAAACACCTGCAACCAGAAAGGCAGGGTCAGAGACTTTATAGTTCGGCGCAGAATTCTTTTACAGATTACTTTATTATCCAGACGCTGTTTTTCAGCGTTAATCATTAAACCGGCAATTTTATGAAAATTTTATACTGTCGCCGGGAAAAAGGGCGACAGACAAAATCTTGCCTGGAGGCTTGCTGGCACTATGCCCGCCGCCTGATTTCGGTGGAAGATCGGCGCATTCCGTTGTCAGACGACAGCGTA
This sequence comes from uncultured Rhizobium sp., assembly GCA_945952315.1. Lineage (GTDB taxonomy): Bacteria > Pseudomonadota > Alphaproteobacteria > Rhizobiales > Rhizobiaceae > Gellertiella. Next base: position 8,583 of record CAMFIE010000012.1, read on the forward strand.
AAGGACAGGAGCAGCTCCTTCAGTCGGGCGGCTTCCTGCGCGAGAGAGGAGACGGCCGCGGTGGATTCTTCCACCATCGCCGCATTCTGCTGCGTGCTCTGGTCCATGTGACTGATCGAGCCATTGACCGAGAAAAGGCTGGATGCCTGCTCCTTTGCCGCTTCCGCGATGCGGTCCACGTGGGCATTGACCTCAAAGATCAGCTTGCCGATGGAATCGAGCGAGGCGCCGGTCTGACGCACCAGCTGCACGCCATTCGTAACATCGGCTCCCGACTGGGTGATCAGCGCGCCGATTTCGCGGGCGGCACCAGCCGAACGCTGCGCCAGCTCACGCACTTCCTGCGCGACAACCGCAAAGCCCTTGCCCGCTTCGCCAGCGCGTGCGGCTTCAACGCCCGCATTCAGGGCAAGCAGGTTGGTCTGGAAGGCAATTTCGTCAATCACGGTGATGATGCTGGAGATCGCCTGCGAATTCTGCTGGATCTTGCGCATCGCCTCTTCGGTTTCGGCAAGAATGGTCTTGGAGTTTTCCGCCGAACGATTGGCCGTCACCGCCACCGCCTTGGCGTCTTCAGTGCCGCGGGCCGTGTCGGCTACGTTGCGCGTCACCTCGTTCAGGGTGAGGGCGGTCTTTTCCAGTTCGCCTGCCTGATGTTCGGTACGGCGCGACAGATCATTGGCACCGGCGGCAATTTCCTGCGTGCCCGTATCGATCGAGGCAACCGACTGGAACACCTGCGAGAGCGTATATTGCAGCTGCTGCACCGACGTATTGAAATCGTGGCGCAATTGCTCGAACTCGCGCGAGAAGGGTTCGTCGAGCGCCACCGTGAGGTCACCGGCGGCGAGCCGTTGCAGACCGTGCGCCAGTCCGGAGGTCGCAAGCCTCAGCTTTTCCGACGCATCCGCTTCTGCCCGGCGCTCGGTTTCCAGACGCAGTTCCTCGGCCTTCTGGCGTTCGGTACGGGCCTGATTTTCAATGTCTTCCGCGCGAATTTTTGCCTGCCGGAAGAAATCGACGGCCCGGGCGCTGGTGCCCAGGATGCCACGCCGCGTGGTTTCGGGAACGACGATCCCGATATTGCCGTCGGCAATGGAAAGGAGGGCAGCCACGATGCCATTGGCCGGCTGGATATAGTGCCGCATGGCCAGAATGATCGCGCCGAGCGCAACCAAAGCGAGAGCAGCCGCGGTGATCAGCGTCTGGTTCGCGGTCGCGGCAATGGCGGCAAGCTGCGGTTTGCCAAGCATCATCTGGTTCGAATGACCACGCCACAGAAGCACCTTGCTCTGAGGGTCGGGAATGTCGAGCGGCAAAGCTTCGGAATAGATCAGCTGGCTGTCCGCCTCGCCTCTGGACACCGAGGAAAGCGACGCCTGTGCCTGGCCGGGCTCGCGCGAAAGCACCACCAGATTATAGTCAGGGAACACCATCGCCGTGTCCGCCCTTGGCAGATATTCAGCAAGGATGTTGGAGCGCACGATGGCCGAAACCACACCGGCGAAATTGCCATCCGCATCGTAATAGGGCACCGAGAAGACGACGCCCTTGCGATCCTGCTCGACATGGCTGGTATCGAACTGGGAATTGTCGCAGGTCACGACAGAGGGGCTGCCGACGATCGGTGCGTTCAAGCCTTCAAACGAGGTGATCGTTTTGAAATTGTTTCGGAAATAGTCAATCTGGCGAACGATGGTCGCATATTCTTCGGTCTCGATCTGCGGTTCGCCGACGGGTGCGGCAGCCGTGTCGCTTTCGGCTTTCGGCTTTTCCACCTTGCCGGTGATCATCTCGTCATACATCAGGGCAGGCGCTTCCGGCTGGCCGGTGACCGGATCGGTCTTTGAAGGGTCAAAGGAGGCGGGCACGAAATAGATCTCGGAAACCTGCACATTGCTCCACAGATTGTTGTAGATCTGCTGGATGGTTTCCTTGGCATTCGGCCCCGTGTTTTCCGCATGGCGCTCCATGGCGCGCACATCCGGCAGCATCGCGATGGTGCGGACATTCTGGTAGATCTGGCGCAGAACCTGTGTCACCTGATTGGCAGCATCGACCGTGTCACTGTGCTCATTCGCCTTCAGCTGTTCCAGCGCACGATCCCGCTCGCGCGCCTCGAACAGCATCGTGCCGCCGATGACCGATCCGGCGACGATGATGATTGCTGCGGCAAGGATACCGGCGGCAATGTTTGCCCGCCGGATCAGGGCCGCCCGAGTCACGACCATCCCGTTGCCTTCTGCCATTTTCGTTCCCTTCAAGGCCGCACAATCTCGACGGGAACTATGTTAGCAAAATGGTTAATAGTCATTTTAGATAGGACTATAGTTTATACAACGATACGGAAGTCCGAAGATAAATTCGGTCTAATATTGGCAAATATCAAAAAACCGCATCAAAGCGAAGGTCCGAGCTTCAACGGGCTGCCATCGGTAAAGCGGCTGAAGCGGAAACGGGTGAGATCGTGGCCCACCGGATTGCCTTGAACGAGATCGGCAATCACCCGCCCGACACCGGGGCCAATCCCGAAACCATGGCCGCTCATGCCGGTCCCGACAAAGAGGCCCGGTCTGGCCTCGATCCGGTCGATAACTGGCACGACATCGGGCATGGCATCGATCAGTCCTGCCCAGCTCTGGCGGAAGGTGACCGGTCCGACGGAGGGAAAAAGCCGGGTGAAATTCCGGGCCAGAACCCGCTCCAGATCCCGGGGCGGCGCGGGATCGAGAATGCGCAGTGCCTCGAACGGGCTTTCCTCATCCGCCTCCCAGCCGCGCGGTGTCATCCAGCCATCGGGATAGCCTGCGGGCGCAAAAGGCGTATAGCGGGTGCCGAGCGGATTGGCCTTCAGTGCGGGCAGATATTTCAGCACATGCCGGAAGGCATCCGGCCCCACATGCAGGAGGTTCGGCCCACCGGGCGCAAGGGTATAGCCGCCATCCTGCCTGCGGCGAAAGGCGATATCGTCATCGGAAGCGGCACCGCCGTGGATATCCGGCAGCGGCATGGTCGCGGCCACGGCCGAGCGGACCGAAAGCTGGGGAATGGAAATCCCGTGTCGCTGCAGGAAGAGCGACGACCAGGCCCCGCCCGCAACGACAACCGCCGAACAGGCAATGCGGCCCGCTTCGGAATAAACGCCGCTGATCCGCCCGGCGCTGACATCCAGCGTGCGGGCGGCACAGTTTTCTACAAGCGCCACGCCCTTTCGCCTTGCAAGCCGGGCAAGGGCCGGAACGGCAAGCCAGGGCTCGGCCCGCATGTCGGACGGCGTGACGAGCGCCCCGGCAAAACGGCGCGAAATGCCGGGAAACATTCGCGCGGTCTCGTTGTCATCGAGCAGGCGCGTATCCAGCGCATAGCGTTCGGCAAGTGCGAGAAACCGGTCGAAATCGGCAACATCCCTTTCCGTCCGGGCGAAATAGGTGACACCGGCCTCCGTCAGCCCGAAATCCTCGCCGCTCTCGGCAGCCAGCTCCTTCCAGAGCCTGATTGCCTCGATCACGATCGGCAATTCGTCGCCATCGCGGCCCTGTTTGCGGATCCAGCCCCAGTTCCGTGACGACTGCTCGGCCGCGATGCGGCCCTTTTCCAGCACGACCACGGACAATTTGCGTTCCGCGAGGTAGAGCGCGGTCGAGACGCCGATAACGCCGCCGCCGATCACCACCACATCGGCTTCGCGCAGGGGTGGTCCGGGAAACTCGACGGGATTTTCGAGCGTGAAGGGGAAACCAGCCATGGCACAGGCCCTTTGGAGCGGTGGGAAAGAGAGGGGAAGGCTAGCGCGTCTGCCAGACCCGATCAACCGGCTGACCGGCGCCCGGCATCCGCCCGTCACTGCGGGATCAGGTCAGAAACGGCACGGGTTGAAGCAACCGGGCTTTCAGCCATACCGGCCCGCACGCCGGCGCGATCTTCCGCCGGGCGGTTCTGGCTGAGCTTGCGTTTGCCGACGAGGCTTGTCAGCGGCATGCGCAACCCGACAATGCCGTGCAACTGCGCCTTGATGTAAGGTTCCGGCGCATCGGATACGGCCCAGGGGTCTGGCCGGTCTTTCTCATGCCGATCGGTGAGACGGTTCACCACATCCAGCAGCCGGTCCGCATCGTCGAAAAACTCCGCAGATCCGCGCGCCTGCACCGCCACATAGTTCCAGGTCGGCACGACCTTTCCATGCTCGGCCTTGGCGGCATACCAGGAGGGGGTGACATAGGCATCCGGCCCGAGAAAGAGCGCAAGCGCTTCGCCGATCATCTCTGCCCGCCAATGGTCATTGGCACGGGCAAAATGGGCATAAAGGACACCCATTTCACCCTCGGTCTCGTCGAAAAGCATCGGCAGGCCCGTAACCTTCGGACCATCCGGCGTCGCGGTGACAAATTGGGCAAAGGGGCAGGCCTTCACCATCGCGATCAGGTCTGCCTGATCATCGACTGCAAAGGCAGGGGGCACATACATGGCTATCCTCCGGGCAGGGCAGGATGGAGCCTCGCCGCATCCCGTCGATCCCATCATATGAGCAATGCCGAAGAGGGCCGTCAAGCCGGGCTGCGGCGGTTGTCAGTTCTTTGTCGCACAGCGCTTGAAGGCGGGAAGATGGTGGCTGTCGGAGACAAAGCTCAGCCTCTCGAACACGGCCTTGATATCGTGATACTGATCGACCACAGGCAGCAGTTCCTTATGATAGAGATCGCGGTTGGCGATTTCCGCATCGACGCCCATCTGGCAAGCCTCACCCAACGTATCCGGCACCTTTGCCTTGATTTCCGCCGAACCGAGTTTCGTATTGCGCGGCAGGGGCATGCCATAGGCCGTCATCAATTGCGCGATCTTGGCCTGATGACGCCGCTCGGAACGGATGATGGTGGAGAAGGGTCGGCGCGTGCCGAACTTTTCAAGCACCGCGGCATAGAAGGCTTCTGCATGGAACTCATCATCGAGGGCGCGCAAAAGAGCCTGTCTTTGCGCGTCTGCGAGCGTGTCTGCCCGCGCCGCCTGCGGGGCAGCAAGCGCGACAAGAGAAAGACCAATGGCAGCCAGTAGCATTTTCATCGCAAGATCTCCTGAAACAGGTCCTTTTCGCCAGCAAGCATAAAAGGACATTCGGTCAATAAACCTATATCCCTAATGTCTGGCGATCTTTCATGATTCAGATCAATATTAATTTTATTTAATGATGTGCGGGCGACGGAAGGATAATGACCATTTCCACGCCGTCCGGCTGGCCTTTGCGGGGCGAATGAACTTCGATCCGGGCGCCGGTCCTGTCGCAGATTACCTTGACGATGGAAAGACCGAGACCGGTTCCGCCGATGCGGGCATTGCCGCGCTCGAAACGCTGCATCAGCCGCGCCATCGCATCTGCGGGAAGCGGCGGCCCGTCATTGGCGACCCGAAGCGTCCCTTCCGGCGAAAGCGAGACAAGCACGGGCCGGTCGCGGGCTCCGTGTTTCAGCGCATTTTCCACGAGGTTTCTGAGCAGGATACCGACCGCATCCGGATCGAGATCGGAGCGGACGGCAAGCGACGGCAGGTCGACGCTGACCCGGCCTTCGCCCGCGCGCTCGAAATCCTCGGCGATCATGCGAACCACCAGCCTGATATCGGAAACCTCGTCGCTTTTGAGCCGTCCGCCCTCGGCGCGGGCAAGCTGCATCAGCTTTTCCGACATGCGCATCAGCCGCTTCAGCGTGGTTTCGATCTCGGTTGCACGGCCCGCCGTCTGGGGATCTGACGTTTCGGCGCGGATGCGTTGCGCCTGCGCGATTGCGCCGGCAACGGGCGTGCGCAATTCATGCGCGGCATTGGCGGCCAGGGTGCGCTCGGCCTGAAAGGCATCGCGCAGCCGCCCCAGCAATTGATTGACACCTGCCGAAATCGGCAGCAATTCGCGCGGCAAGGCGCCATCGGGAAGGGGCGAGAGATCCTGTGCGCCGCGTTCCTCCAGCCCCTTCTGCAATTGCCGCACGGGTTTCAGCGACCCGCGCACCAGAAGCAGGATCACAAGAAGACTGAAGGGAATGACCACGAGCAGCGGCGAGACGAGCCCGAGCAGCATCTTTCGCGACAGGGCTTCCCGCTGATCCAGCGGTTCTGCGACAGCAATCGTCAACCGGCCATCGGCGCTGGTATCGTAGTAGAGCTGGTGGGTGGCCGTGCGCAGGAAACCATCACTCAGCGCGGGCGGAAAATCCGCATCATTCGCGCCATGGGAACGAATGAGCACGCGGCCGTCGCGGTCTCGCACCAGAAAGCTTACCTTTTCGCCATAGCGGATATCGCTGTCGCCATCCATTTCGCCGGGATCGCGCGCGCGGCCTTCGTCGTCATGCTCTTCGCCAGCATCATCGTCGCTGTGACGGGTTTTCTGGAGATCGTGGCGGACAATCGGCAGCAGCCGGTCGGCGGTGGCTTTCAGCCCGTCGTCATAGACCTGCTCGAAATCCTGCCCCAGCCTGCTTGCGGTCAGGCCCGCAGCCGCAAGCCAGAGCAGCGTGATCGACAGGCCGACGGTAAACGCAAGGCGTGCTTGCAGCGACTGGAAAATCCTCATGGCTTGCCCAGCCTGTAGCCGAGGCCGCGCTCGGTCTCGATCACCTGGGCGCCAAGTTTCTTGCGCAGGCGGCTGACATGCACCTCGATGGCATTGCTCTCCACATCCGTATCGAAGGAATAGAGCCGCTCCTCGAGCTGCGCCTTGGACAGCAACTGTCCCGGTCTTTGCAGGAAGGCCTCGAACAGCACCCATTCCCGTGCGGTCAGAATGACGGGCTTGCCCTTGAGACGCAGATTGCGGGCGGCAATATCCACCTCGAGCTCTCCAAGCGTGATGATCGGGTTGGGATTGCCCGCATAGCGACGGGCGACCGAGCCGATACGGGCGGAAAGCTCTGCCAGATCAAAGGGCTTGACCATATAGTCATCCGCCCCGGCATTGAGACCGGCAATGCGGTCCGATACCTGGTCAAGCGCCGTCAGGATCATCACCGGCGTGACGCTGCCTCTGGCGCGAAGGGCCTTGAGAAAGGGAATGCCGAGCCCGTCCGGGAGCATGAGATCGAGCAGCACGAGATCGAAGGCAGCCGCATCCAGCGCCTCTGCGGCCCGGTCCAGCCGCTGCACCCAGTCGACCGAATGTCCATCGGCGGCGATCTGGTCGCGAATGGCGGCACCCAGCGCGGTGTCATCCTCGATCAGCAATACGCGCATGAGCGGCCCTCCCCGTGTCTCCTTCTTAGTCCAACCTCCACCTTACGGGAAGCTGAAGCACAATTTCATTTGCCGTCAGGTGAGCGTCAGTTTCGAGGCCGAAATCTTCATCCATCGAAACGAGAGGGACGCCCAGATGAAAACCCCGGTCCGCCTGTCTGCGCTGGCGCTGCTGATGATCACGGCGGTGGCCGCCAGGGCAGAAGAGCAATGCGAGGCGCCGACCGGCCAGTGGCAAAGCCGCGAGGCCGTCCGCCATTTTGCCGAAGAGCGCGGCTGGATCGTCCGGCGCATCAAGATCGATGACGGCTGCTACGAAATCCACGCCTCCGACCAGAACGGCAAGCGCTTCGAGGCCCGCATCGATCCCGTGAAGCTTACCGTGCTCGAAATCGAGACCCATGACGATCATGGCGGCCACGGCGAGCATGACGACGAGGCTGAAAAGCCCTGATCCCTTCCCTGAATTCCCTGCTGATCCACAACGAGGAGACTACGATGATACTTCGACGCCTTATGCTTCTGGCCGCTGCCGGTGCTGGCCTTTCCGCCCCGCTTCTTGCCCATGCCATGCCGCTTCATCTCTCAAGCCCGTCCGGCACCGCACAGATCCTTCTGGTCGATGATGACGGGGACGAGGACGAATACCAGTCTGAAGGCGGCGACGATGACAGCAACCGCAAGGCAAACTGCGGCGAAGGCGAGGGCGAAGATGATGACGAGGGTGGCTGCGCGACCGGGCAGGGTGCTGCCCCGCAAAATGCCAATCCGCCCGCCAATGGCCTGATCACCCCCGGCTCCAAGCCGCAAGTCCAGATCAACTGAACCGCAATTTTCCGAACGGAACCAGAAGCATGACCATTCGATCCTTCCTCGCCGCCCTTGCCGTTACCACGGCGCTGAGCTTTCCGGCCCTTGCCCATGCGGGCCAGGTGAAGCTTTCCACCAATCTGCGCGATTATGGCGGCAACCCGGCCTTTCTCGCCTATTACGTCACCGATGCCAGCGGCAAATATGCCGGCAGCCTGTGGATGGCGGGCGGCCGCACCCGCTACTACCGTCACCTCTCGGGCTGGTATCAGGCAACCGGAGGCAATGCCGGTGAGGTCAATGGCGTGACGGGCGCAAGCGTCGGCTCCGGCCGGTCGCTCGACATTTCGCTGGATCTGACCGATGCCCTGTTCGATGCCGGCTATCAGCTGCATATCGATGCCGCCGTCGAGGACATGCGCGAAAGCCCGGATGAAATCGTCATTCCGCTGACCTCTGCCAATGCGGGCAAGACCGTTCAGGGTCGCCGCTATATCGCAGATTTCACCTTCTCCCGCTGAAGCCAGAGTATTGATAATGATCCGGTCTCTCCACCGCTGGTTCGGGCTTGTTGCCGCGCTGCTTCTGATCCTCCTTGCACTGAGCGGCACCGCCCTTTCCCTCTTTCCCGCAACGGATGCGCTCAAGGCACCGTCTGCAGCCTCGCTTTCGGTCGCAGAGCTTGCCGCGCGGGTAAAGGCGGCCGAACCCTCGGTGGAGCAGATCCGGCGTGCGCCTTCCGGGCTCATCACCGCCTTCTATTTCAAGGGCGATGCCCCGGTATCCGCCATCGTCGATCCCGCAACCGGCAAGGTTGCGGGCAATGGCGATCAGTCCGCCCTGCAGCGTTTCCTCACCAATCTGCACCGCTCGCTGTTTCTCGATGACACGGGCCGGATCATTGCGGCAGCGGGTGCGCTTTCCATGCTGCTTCTTGCCATCACCGGGCTGTTCCTGATTGCCCGGCGCGCGGGTGGGTTTCGCCAGCTCCTGAAGCCGATGCGGGGCGGTTCGTCCGCAACCCGGTTGCATGCCACGGTTTCGCGCCTTGCCTTTCCGGGCCTTGTTCTTTCTTCCCTAACCGCGCTCTGGATGACCGCGTCCACCTTCGGCTACCTGCCGGATGGAGCCGCCAGTCCCGAATTTCCGGCAAGTGTGAGCGGCGCAACGGGTATTGATCTGGCGACACTCCCGGCGCTGAAGGCAATCCCGGTCGACAGCCTGCAATCGCTGAGCTTTCCCGCAGAAGGGGATGCGACCGACGTGTTCACCGTCAAGACCGATCAGGGCGAAGGCTATATCGATCAGGGCAATGGCGCGCTCATCGGCTGGAGCGATGCCAATTTCGCCGACAAGGCGAACCGGCTGGTGATCGCCCTTCATACCGGGCGCGGCATGGCCTGGCTCGGCCTCCTGCTCGGCGTCAGCGCACTCGCCGTGCCCTTCCTCGGGGTCACGGGTCTGATGGGCTATGCGCAGGGTCGCCGTGGTCGCGGTGCCCGCTCGAAGGCGGCGAACAAGGCCTCGACCATCATTCTCGTCGGCAGCGAGGGAGGCACCACCTGGGGCTTTGCCGAGACGCTGCGGGCAGCACTCGAGGCTGCGGGCGAAACCGCCCATGTCGGCGCAGTGTCGGGCTTTTCGCCGGAAACCTATGCAAAGGCCAACCGCGTGATCCTGATGGCCTCCACCTATGGCGATGGCGAAGCACCGGCCCCTGCCGCAGGCTTCCTTGCCCGGTTCGCTGCCATGCCGGTCAAGCATGGTCTCAAGCTCGCCATTCTCGGCTTCGGTGACCGCAGCTTTGCCCATTATTGCGGTTTTGCGAAGGACATCGCCGCCGTTGCGCAACAGCGCGGCTGGCCGCTGGTCCTGCCCTTTGACACCATAGACCGCCAGTCGCCGCAGGATTTCGCCCGCTGGGGACGGGAACTTTCGGCGGCCCTTGGCCTCGCGCTTGAGCTCAATCATGTTCAAAGCCCGCCGAAAACCTTCGGTCTGACGCTGACGAGCCGTCGCGATTATGGTGCGAGCCTTCAGGCCAATACCGCGATCCTGCGGCTGCAACTGCCGGAAAGGTCGCTGTGGCAACGGCTGACCGGCGCGGGCTTTCCGGCCTTCGAGGCAGGTGACCTGATCGGCATCATTCCGGAGGGCTCCGAGCTGCCGCGCTATTATTCGCTCGCCTCCGGCAGCCGCGATGGCTTTGCGGAAATCTGCGTGCGCAAGCATCCGGGCGGTCTTTGCTCCGGCCAGCTGACGAGCCTGGAGCCGGGTGCCGAAATCCGCGCCTTCATCCGCAAGAACCCGCATTTCCGCCCGCAGGCGAACCGGCGGCCGGTGATCCTGATCGGGGCCGGAACCGGGATCGGGCCGCTCGCAGGCTTTGCCCGCGCCAATGACTGCCATCAGCCGATGTATCTTTACTTCGGCACCCGTCATCCGTCCGTCGATGCGCTCTATGCGGAAGAACTGGCAGGCTGGCAGGCGGAAGGCAGGCTGAGCGGCGTTCAGACCGCCTTTTCCCGCGCGACCAATCCCGCCTATGTGCAGGATATCCTGAAGGCGGATGCCGCTCGCCTTTCCCGCCTGCTTGCCGCCGGCGGTCAGGTTCTGGTCTGCGGCGGCCGCGAGATGGCGGCCGGGGTGGCGCAGGTGCTTACCGACGTGCTTGCCGCATCGGGCCTGACCATAGCCGGATTGAAGGCGGAGGGCCGTTATGCCGAAGACGTTTACTGATCTCGACCGTCATGCGCTGAACGGGCAGACCATGGGCACGCGCTGGTCAGCGCTTTTCCACCATGCCCCCGGCCTTGATCTTGCGGCCGTGCAGGCGGACCTTCAGGCGGCAGTGGATCTGGTCGATGGCCAGATGTCCACATGGAAGCCGGAAAGCGATCTCAACCGGCTGAACAACGCAAGACCATCCGAATGGGTTAACCTGCCGGAAGCGCTGATGACGGTGCTGGAGGCGGGCCTTGCCATCGGCGCGGCCACTGACGGCGCCTTCGACATCTCGATGGGCGATGCGGTGGAGGCCTGGGGCTTTTCCGGTCTGGTCGCCAATGAAACGGCCATAAGGAACGCCCGCAACCGGGCCCGCGCCAGCGCCGCAGACACGCTGGAGCTCGACCGCGCCAATGGTCGCGCCCGCAAGCATGCTGATCTTCGCGTGGATCTCAACGGCATCGCCAAGGGCTATGGTGTCGACCGGTTGGCCGAGGCGGCTCGCGCCCATGGCATCGACAATTGCCTTGTCGCGATCGACGGCGAATTGCGCGCGCTCGGGCACCGACCGGATGGCAGCGGCTGGCCGATTGCGATTGAAAAGCCGGATCATGACCGCCGCACGGCCCATTCGCTGATCGAACTGGAAGAGGCCTCGATTGCCACATCCGGCGATTATCGCCACTGGGTGGAGGTCAGCGGCCGCAGGCTTTCGCACACGATGGACCCGAAGCGCGGCATGCCGCTTGTCAACGCGCCTGCCTCTGCAACCGTGATTGCCCGCGACTGCATGACGGCCGATGCCTGGGCCACCGCGATGATGGTGCTGGGCGCGGAGCGCGGCCTGCCGATGGCGGAGAAATTCGGGCTCTCGGTGCTCTTTCTCCACCATGGCAGCGACGACGCCATCGGCTGCGGCCTGTTTTCCACTTCCCCCAAAAGCAATCTTGACGTGTAGCCTTCATCCCCGGACGATAGACTGAACCCGACCAATGACCCCGCCTCGCGATAACAGGAGCATCCCTTGAGCCGCCTTCATTCCGAAAACCACCTCGTCTCGCGCATCGGCTGGCTTCGTGCCGCTGTCCTTGGCGCCAATGACGGGATCGTTTCCACCGCAAGCCTGATTGTCGGCGTTGCCTCCGCCTCCACCGGTTCGGGGGAAATTCTGGTGGCCGGTATTGCCGGCATGGTGGCCGGGGCGATGTCCATGGCGGCTGGCGAATATGTTTCGGTGAGCTCGCAGGCGGATACGGAAAATGCCGATCTTGCCCGCGAAAGGGCGGAGCTTGCGACCCAGCCGGAGGCCGAGCTTTCCGAACTCGCCTCGATCTATGAAAAGCGTGGCCTGACCCCCGATCTTGCCCGCCAGGTGGCCGAACAGCTGACCGCCAGCAATGCGCTGGAAGCCCATGCCCGCGACGAGCTTGGCATTGTCGAGCATCTTGCCGCACGACCGGTCGAGGCTGCGCTGACCTCGGCACTCACCTTTGCGATCGGCGCGGCCCTGCCGCTGGCGCTGGTGATCTTTTCGCCCGCCTCGATCCTGGTCTACACCGTCTCCATCGCCTCGCTGCTGTTTCTGGCGCTGCTGGGCGCTGTCGGTGCGAAAGCAGGTGGTGCCGATGTGGTGAAGGCGACCGTGCGCGTCACCTTCTGGGGGGCTGCAGCCATGGCGCTGACGGCAGGCATCGGCGCGCTGGTCGGCACCGCTGTCTGAGGCACTGCGACAAGGAGAGCCGGGGCAGGGGTGAGGCCTGTCAGCCCCGGCAGGCCGCCTCGATGGTGGCCACATCGATCTTGCGCATGGTCATCATCGCCTGAAAAGCCCGTCTTGCCTCCTCGCCGCCACGGGCCATCGCCTCGGTCAGGACGCGCGGCGTGATCTGCCAGTTGATGCCCCATTTGTCCTTGCACCAGCCGCAGGCACTTTCCTGTCCGCCGTTTGCAAGGATGGCGTTCCAGTATCGGTCGGTCTCTTCCTGATCATCGGTGGCAATCTGGAAGGAGAAGGCCTCGCTGTGGCGAAACACCGGCCCGCCATTCAGCCCGATGCAGGGAATGCCCGCGACCGTAAATTCCACCGTCAGCACCTGCCCCGCCTTGCCGGAGGGAAAATCGCTCGGCGCATGATGAATGGCCGTCACCGCGCTATCGGGAAAGAGGCCCGCATAGAAACGGGCCGCCTCTTCCGCCTCGTGATCATACCAGATGCAGACCATGTTTTTCGGCGCGCGCGCAATGACAGACATGATGGCTCCTCTTCCCTGGATGCGATGGTTCCCGATTGCTCTAATCGGAAGATCCGGCTTTGGTTCCACCGTTGCAAGCAGAAAACACACCTTGCTCTGGCGCGGGCGCCTGCATCCGCAAGCATCCTTGATGGTTGCGGCACTGCAGCAACGGTTTCGGTTGGCAGCAGGGGCACCGCTTCTCTATAGATCGAAAGCTGGAACGGCGGCCTGCCCGGACATCAGGCTGCCGAATGACCCCGGGACAGAGAGGTAAATCACCGTGACCGTCATTCTTGAGGAAAGCCTGGACTGGCGTCAGGTTGCAGCCGTTGCTGATGGTGAGGCGCTTTCCCTCTCTGAAACTGCCTGGGGACGGCTTGAAGCCGGAGCGGCCCTGATTTCCGCGATCATTGCCTCGAATGTGCGGGCCTATGGCGTGAATACCGGTGTCGGCGCGCTGAGCGACACGATCATCAGCGGCGAGGCCCAGAGCCGCCTCTCGCGCAAGATCCTGCTCAGCCATGCCTGCGGCACGGGGGAGTTGCTCGACAGGGCTTCTGTCCGCGCAATCATGGCCGCGCAGGTCAACAATCTCGCCCATGGCGCCTCCGGCATTCGTCCGCAGGTCATTGATGCTTTCCTCACCCTGCTCGAAAAAGGCGTGACCCCTTCGGTGCCAGCCCGCGGCTCGGCCGGCTATCTGACCCACAATGCCCATATCGGGCTCGTGCTGATCGGCGAGGGAAGGGCGCATCTGGCGGGCGAGACGGTCTCAGGTCGCGAAGCCCTTTCGAGGATCGGCATGCAGCCAATCGCTCTCGGGCCAAAGGAAGGGCTGAGCCTTGCCAATGGCACGGCCTGCGCCACCGGTCTTGCCAGTCTGGCGCTGAAGCGGAGCGAACGGGTTCTCGGATGGCTCGACGCAGCAGCCGCTCTGACCATGGAAGCTGCGGGTTGCCAGATGGCGGCCATCAGCGAGGAGGCCCAGTCCCTGCGGGTCTCGCCGGGCTTTCAGCTAAGCGGCGCGCTGTTGCGGGCACGGCTCGCCGGAAGCGGGCTGATTGCAGCGGCGCGCGGAAAGCGCACGCAGGATGCCTTGAGCCTGCGCGCCGTACCGCATGCGCATGGCGCCGCGCGCGACATGTTTGATTTCGCGGCCATGGCGGTCAATCGGGAGCTTGCCTCGGTCTCCGACAATCCGGCCGTGCTTGGCACACCGGAAAATCCGGTCGTCCGCTCGCAGGCGCATGCGGTATCCCCCGGTCTTGCCCAGGCCGCTGATGCCCTGTGCCTGTCGCTGGCACAGACCGGCATGATGAGCGAACGCCGGCTCGACCGGCTGGTGAACCCGCTCCTGAGCGGTCTTCCAGCCTTTCTGGCAACCGATGCCGGTGAGGATTCCGGCTTCATGATCGCGCAATATACGGCAAGCGCCCTTTGCAGCGACAACCGGCGCCTTGCCGCCCCGGCTTCGACCGACGGCGGCGTGACCTCGGGCCTTCAGGAGGATTTCCTCGCCCATGCCACGGCAGCGGCGGTAAAGCTCCATGCCGTGATCGACAATCTCGAATATATCGCCGCAATCGAGCTGATGGCTGGCGCACAGGCTGCCGATCTCATCGCAACAACCGGCAAGCGGGCAGCCGGAACCGAAGCGATCTATCAGGCGGTTCGCGCCGTCATTCTGCCTTATGCCGACGACCGGCCGCTCGGCGATGATTTTGCCGCACTGCGCGCCATGCTCCGCCGCAACGATCCGCCCATGCCCGATTGAGCGGGCCATAGCCTTTCCGCAACCCATCTGAAGCTCTGGCCAGAAGCCGGATTGCCTGCGTCTTCCCTGACGCTGGCAAGGATTCTTTGGGGGCCGCAGGGGAGGGCCTTGCATATGGTACGATTTCGCACTATATAGTTCGATATCGTACTTTATGGAGGAAACCATGACTTTGACACGACGCAAATTGCTGTTTCTCATTGGGGGCGGTGTGGTTCTGGCCGCCGCAGGCGGCTTTGGCTATGCTGCAACGCGCCTGCCGGAAACCGCCTTCCGCCCCTGGGATCTGGCCGGGACTTACCCTGATCCGCGCATGCGGGCGCTTTCCTGGGCCCTTCTTGCCCCCAATCCGCACAACCGCCAGCCCTGGCTTGCAGATCTTTCGAAAGACGGGGAGGTGATGCTTTTTGCCGAAACGGACCGGATGCTGCCGGAAACCGATCCGCTCAACCGCCAGATCACCATCGGCCTTGGCTGCTTTCTCGAACTTCTGCGGATGGCGGCGGCTGCCGATGGCTATCGGGTCGAGACCGTACCTTTCCCGGAAGGCAGCAGCCCGAGCGGGCTTGATCAGCGCCCGATTGCCCACATCACGTTTCACGCCGACGCAAATGTCGAGCGCGATCCGCTGTTTGCGCTTGCGCCGCAAAGGCGTTCCAACAAGGAGCCCTATGACATGACCCGCCCGGTTCCGGCCGCTGCGCTGGAAAAGCTCGGAGCAGCGGTGCGCAATGGTGCCCGTTTCGGTGGCACGGTGGAGCCGGAAGCCGTGGCGAAATGGCGGGCGCTCACCCATCAGGCGCTGCAGATCGAAATCGGAACGCCACGCACCTTTCAGGAGAGCGTGCGTCTGTTCCGCATCGGCCATGCGGAAGTGGATGCCAATCCGGATGGCATCGATTTTACCGGCCCGTTGTTCGAGAGCCTCAGGCTTGCCGGACAGTTCACCCGAGAATCCGCCTCCGACCCGACGAGTGCGGCCTACAAGGCCGGTCTCGATGCGGTTTTTGCCAATACGGACAGCGCGATGGGCCATGTCTGGCTGGTGACGGCTGACAACAGCCGGGAAACGCAGATCGCCACCGGCGCCGACTGGCTGCGCCTCAATCTCGCCGCCACGGCCGAAGGTCTCGGCATCCAACCGCTCAGCCAGAGCCTGCAGGAGTTTCCCGAAATGGCCGTCCCCTATCGGACCGTGCATCAACAGCTTGCGCCCGAGGGCGGTACGGTTCAAATGTTGGCGCGCATCGGTTATGGTCCAGCCGTCGACAGAAGCCCGCGCTGGCCCCTCGAAAACAGGATCATGCATGTCTGAAAACACGGTTTCGGTCTATTTCCGGCTGTTCAACGAGATCGGCATCATCGAACAGCTGGCCCGCACCGCCTTTGAAGCCCGGTTACCGCCGGGCTTCGTCGTTGCACAGTTTTCGGTGCTGAACCATCTTGTCCGCGTCGGCGACGGGCGGACGCCGCTGGCGATTGCGCGCGCCTTTCAGGTGCCGAAGACCTCCATGACCCATACGCTGAGTGTGCTGGAGCGGGAGGGGCTGATCGAAATCCGCAAGAATCCCGGCGATGGTCGCTCCAAGCTTGTCTATATTACCGGCGCCGGTGAGCGCTTCCGCGAACAGGCCATTGCGTCTCTCACCCCCGATCTCGAGAAGATCATGCCGGTTCTGCCGCCCGACGAGGTGATGACACTGCTGCCGGTGCTGGAGCGCCTTCGAAGCTTTCTCGACAAGGACCGGGAGTGAGCGCTAAGAAGGCTACCGGATATCACAAGCCCGGAGATCAAAACCGATGAGCAACGAACAGACTGGCGTGGACCGTCGCGGCGATTGTGCACTGGAGATAACCCGCCTGTTCGATGCGAAGCCGGAAATGGTCTATCGCGCCTGGAGCGAACCGGCGTTGTTCCGGCGCTGGTGGGTTCCTGCCTCGGTCGAAGGCCTTTCCCTTCTCTCCTGCGAAATGGATGTGCGCACCGGCGGCGGCTACAAGCTGGGCTTCCGCTTCGGCACCGCCGAGCCGATGACATTCTTCGGCAAATATGTCCAGGTGATCGCCAATGAGCGGATGGTCTGGACCAATGAGGAAGGCGAAGAGGGTGGGGTGACAACCGTGACTTTCGCCGCCCGCGATGGAAAGACGCTGCTCTCCTATCACGAGCGCTACCCGACCACGCAAGCGCGCGAAGAGGCGATCCAGGGTTCCGCCGCCGCATTGCCCGAACAGCTCGACCAGCTCGAAGCCCTGCTGGCTAGTCCTCAACGCCCGTAAACCGGGATCCCGCCCGTTTACCCGTGAACGGGCCAGTCACAGACTGCAACTATCGTCGGACAAGGGGGCCATGGCCAGCAGCGTGCCTCAGCGACGTTGGCCAGGTTGCCCGAAAAACATCCCTTTGATATTTCAATATTTTTTCATCCAGCCTGCCGATGGAAAACCGAATCTCTCCCAATGGATTACCTATAATTTTTGCTTTTCATCATTTTCGGCATTCATAATTCCGCCATGAATGGGTTCGAGCCTCTCACCGTCAACACACGGGAGATTGACTTTATGCGCACAGGTAAAATTCTTGCCGGTCTTTTCATCGCCTCGGCTCTGTTCGGCGCCGGCGTGGCACAGGCAGCCGAAACCAAAATCACCAACAACAGTGGCCTTCCGATCGATGAGCTGGCTGTTTCCGCCCCCGGGGCCGCAAAGTGGGGTGCAAACCTGCTTGAAGGCGCCAAGGAAGGGTCTCTTGACAGCGGCAGCAGCTATGCCGTGAAGGACCTGCCGGATGGCACCTATGATTTCCAGATCTCGGCGCCCGATGAAGGCGTGCTCTGCACGATGCCGAATGTGGTCGTTGCAAAGGGTGAAGCCGTGCTCGACGCAGCAATGGGCAAGACCTGCAAGTAAAGCCCCTGAAGGGAAGCGATCCGACACCCGGACTGGAGCGCTCCAGTCCGGGTGTTTTCATGTCTGGCGCCAGGTCTGGTGCGATGGACGTCTTGAATTTGCAAAATATATGTTATGGAACTTACGCGGGCCTGCCAGCCACCGCGTGCGGTTCGCTGCTGGTTGGCGGCTCAAAGCGGAGTTCCACCGCCAAAGGAAAGGCTCAGGAATTCGGAAAAGGTGCGCGTCGCCGGTGATTGCGGGATCGAGCGGTTCCAGGCGACGCCGATATCCATGCTCGGAATGTCGGCAACCACATTGCGCAATTCGATGCGCTGGCCTTCGAGCGACCAGGGGCGATAGACCATGTCGGAGAGAATAGTCACGCCGATACCATCGGCGACGAAACTGCGCACCGCCTCCACGGACGAGGTGGTGAAGATCACCTGCGGCGAAAGGCCGACCTGCTGCCAGTAACGCCCGGCCGTTTCACTCGCCTCATCCACCGTCAGCATGACATAGGGCTCGCGCGCCACGTCTTCAAGCGTGATGGTTTCCACCGAAAGCAGCGGATGCTCGGCCGGAAGCCAGAGCCTGCGGCGGGAGCGGACGAGGGTCTCGAAGGCCAGATGGGCCTTGTCTCTCAGATTGGAAACCAGCATCACAGCCATGTCGAGGGAGCCTTCGTTCAACCGCTCCTCCAGACGGTCGCGGGGAAGTTCATGCAGCTCCACCCGGATCTTGGGATAGGTGCGGGCAAAGCGGGCATAAAGACGCGGCAGGAAATAGCCGAGAACCGTATAGGTGACCCCCACCCGCACCGTGCCCGCAAGGGCCGTATCTTCGGTGAGAGGTGCCCGTTCGGCCGAATTGACCGCCGCCATCACGTTTCGGGCATGGGTGAGAAAGCGCGCCCCCTCCGCCGTCAGCACCACACCGGAGGCGAGCCTGCGAAAGAGGCTCACGCCCAGATTTTCCTCCAGTTGCTTGATCGCCGTGGTGACCGCGGATTGCGAGACGTTGAGCACCATGGCGGCCTGCGAAACCTGCCCGGAATCGGCGGTGGCGATAAAGTAGCGGACCTGTTTGATCGAGAGCGGCATTATCTGTTTTTTTGATACGAGGGATTACTTCTTCGTATTTTACAATGTTTCTCGCCTGCGGCAAGGTCTCGAACAAGCCGGATGAAAACCGGCAGGGAACGAGACAATCTGCGGAGGATGACTGTGGCAACACTCAATTGCGACATGGGCGAAGCTTTCGGCCTGTACCGGATGGGCGATGATGAAGGCCTGATGCCTCTGATCGATATTGCCAATGTCGCCTGCGGTTTCCACGCCTCCGACTTCAATCACATGCGCTCGACGGTGCGGCTTGCAAAGAAGCATGGCGTGCGGGTCGGCGCGCATCCGTCGCTTCCCGATCTGCAGGGTTTCGGACGACGGGAGATGAAGATCGGCCGCGAAGAGCTGGCCAACTGCATCATCTATCAGGTCGGCGCGCTGAAGGGCTTTCTCGATGCGGAAGGTCTCGTGCTCAATCACATCAAGCCGCATGGCTCGCTCTATGGCATGGCGGCACGGATGGAGGATGTCGCCCATGCGGTCTGCGATGCCGCCGATGTCTTCCGCGTTCCCCTGCTCGGCCTCATCAACACGCTGCACGAGACGATCTATACCGAGCGCGGACACACCTTCCTCGCCGAATTCTATGCCGATCTCGACTACAATGATCAGGGGGGCCTGATCATAACCCGGGAGCATGACGCCAGGGATCCGGAAAAGGCGGCCGCCATCTGCCGCAGGGCCGTGACGGAAGGCTTCGTGAAAAGCGTTGGTGGTGTGGATATCCCGGTAAAGGCGGATACGATCTGCGTGCATTCCGATACGCCGAATGCCGTCGACATTGCCTCTGCCGTGCGCGGCGCACTGACCAATTGAAGAGTTGAAAGGGGTTCACCATGGCAAAGCATCTTCTGTCGCCGCTTCCCGGCACATTCTACCGAAAGCCCTCCCCCGATGCCCCGTTCTACAAGGACGTCGGCGACACGGTCGCGCAGGGCGATGTGATCGGTCTGATCGAAGTGATGAAGAGCTTCAACGAGGTGCGGGCCGAGCAGGCAGGCACGATCACCGCCTTTCTCGCCGATGACGAGGAGCCGGTCATGGCTGGCCAGCCGCTTGTGGAGCTCGGTTGATCCCATGGCCATTCGCAAGCTGCTGATCGCCAACCGGGGGGAAATTGCGGTGCGCATCATTCGCGCCGCCCGCGAACTTGGCATTGCGACCGTACAGGTGCACAGCGCCGCCGACGCCGACATGCTGGCCGTGAAAATGGCGGACGAAGCCGTCCATATCGGCCCGCCGCACGCGGCCAAATCCTATCTCAACATCGAGGCCATTCTCGCGGCAGCGCGACAGACCGGGGCCGATGCCATTCATCCCGGCTATGGATTTCTCGCCGAAAATGCCGGTTTCGCCGATGCGGTCGAGGCGGCGGGCCTGATCTTTGTCGGTCCGACCGGTGACCAGATCCGCACCATGGGCGACAAGGCCATGGCCCGCAAGGCGGCGCTCAAGGCAGGTGTGCCCTGCGTTCCCGGTTCCGACGGGCGGATCGACAGCCCGGAGGAAGCCCGCGCGATTGCCCGCGACATCGGCTTTCCGCTGATGATCAAGGCCGCCGCCGGTGGTGGCGGGCGCGGCATTCGCATTGCTTCCGATCCGGAGGAATTCGAGGCGCTGATGGCGCAGGCAAGCGCAGAGGCGAAAGCCGCCTTTGGCGACGGCGGGCTCTACGTCGAAAAGGTCATCGAACGCGCCCGCCATATCGAGGTGCAGGTGCTGGCCGATGGCGAAAACGCCGTTCATTGCTATGAGCGCGAATGCTCGCTGCAAAGACGCAGGCAGAAGGTCTGGGAGGAAGCCCCTGCCCCGACCCTTTCTCCCGCGCTTCGCGAAAAGCTCTGTGCGTCGGCGGTCGCGCTTGCCAGGGCGGTGAACTATCGTGGCGCAGGCACCATCGAATATCTCTACGACGACCGGACCGGCGAATTCTATTTCATCGAGATGAACACCCGGATTCAGGTGGAACATCCCGTTACCGAAATGATTACCGGCATCGATCTGGTGCGCGAGATGATCCGCATCGCCGGCGGCGCGCGCCTCTCCTACAGCCAGTCGGAGATCGGGCTAAAAGGTGCCGCCATCGAGGTGCGCATCAATGCGGAGGATCCGGCGAAGAACTTCCTGCCCGGCCCCGGTCCCATCACCGCGCTGACGGTGCCGGGCGGTGCCGGAACCCGGTTCGATACCATGCTCTACCAAGGCTATACGGTGCCGCCCTTCTACGATTCGCTGCTCGGCAAGCTGATCGTCTGGGATGAAACGCGCGAGGGCGCGATTGCCCGCATGGCGCGGGCGCTTGGCGAGCTCGATGTCGGCGGGCTGAAGACCACAAGGCCACTTTTCGCGCTTCTCGCGGCAGATCCGGATGTGCGCGCGGCCAAGGTTCACACCCGCTGGCTGGAGCCCTGGCTGGAAGAGAACCAGCAAAGATTGCAAGAACAAGAGGGAACAGGTTCATGAAGACACGCTACTCCTTCGGGGGGGACGAGCACATCTTCGTCGAATGCGATGAGGAAATGTCGCTGCAGGCCTTCTTCAAATCGCTTTCCATCACCAATGCGGTGAAAGAGGCGAAAATCGCAGGCGTCACGGAAATCTGTCCGGCCAATGCCTCCTTCCAGATCAAGTTCAATCCGGATGTGATCGCGCCGGAGGACATGCTGAAAGAGCTGAAGGAAATCGAGACCTCGGCCGCGAAGGGAAAGTCTGTGCTGAAGACCCGGATCATCGAAATCCCGGTCTATTACAACGATCCCTGGACACACGAGACCTTGATGCGGTTTCGCGAGCGGCATCAGGACCCGACGTCGACCGATATCGAATATACCGCCCGGATCAACAATCTCGACGGCGTGGACGGTTTCATCAAGGCCCATTCCGGGGCGCCCTGGTTTGTGTCGATGGTCGGCTTCGTGGCGGGCCTTCCCTTCCTTTACCAGATGGTGGACCGCGCCCGGCAGATCCAGTCGCCGAAATATCTGCGCCCCCGCACCGATACACCACGGCTCACCGTCGGCCATGGCGGCTGCTTCGGCTGCATCTATTCGGTGCGCGGTGCAGGCGGCTACCAGATGTTCGGCATCACGCCGATGCCGATCTACGATCCGAACCAGAAGATCAAATATCTTCAGGACTTCATGTGTCTGTTCAAGCCGGGCGACATCGTCAAATGGCGGCCCATCGGCCGGGATGAATATGACGCGACCGTCGCCGATGTCGATGCGGGCAAATTCGCGCCGGTAATGCGCGACGTCACTTTCTCGCTCGATGAATTCCAGGCCGATATGAACGGTTACAACGCCAAGCTGATGGGGGCGCTGAAATGAGCATCCGGATCATCACCCCAGGCCTTTCCACAACGGTTCAGGACCTTGGCCGCCCCGGCTATTACCATATCGGCATCCCGCTTTCCGGCGCGATGGACATGCTGGCGGCGCAATCCGCCAACCTGCTCGTCGGCAATCCGGAAGGGGCGGCCCTGCTTGAAGTGGTGTTCATGGGACCGGAGGTGGAATTCCAGCGCGACGCGACCGTGGCCGTCACCGGCGCCGAACTGCCACCGAAGATCAATGGCGAGGAGCGGCCGACCTGGACATCCTTCGCGGTGAAGAAGGGGGACGTGCTGTCCTTCGCCTTCCTGAAGAAGGGCGCGCGCGCCTATGTGGCGATCTCGGGCGGCATCGATGTGCCGGTGGTTCTCGGCTCCCGCTCCACCTATACGCTCGGCGCGCTGGGCGGGTTCGAGGGCCGCAAGCTCGCGGCCGGCGATGTGCTGCCGCTCGGCGAGGCAGGCAACATCCGTGAAGGCCGGACCGTGCCGGAGGCGCTTCGCCGCTCCCCCGGTTCACCGGCAGAGCTTCGCATCCTGACCGGCATCTACTGGCACCGGATCACCGAAGCATCGGGCCGTCAGTTTCTGGCAGACACCTGGAAGGTCGCGCCGGAAGCAGACCGCATCGGCTATCGTTTCAGGGGCGGCAAGCCGCTGGACTTCGTGACGCGGGAACCGCCTTTCGGCGCGGGCTCAGACCCGTCCAATATCGTGGATGCCTGCTATCCCTATGGTTCGATCCAGGTGCCGAGCGGCACCGAACCGATCGTGCTGCACCGGGATGCGGTCTCCGGCGGCGGCTATTTCATGGTCGGCGCGGTGATTTCGGCGGATATGGACCTGATCGGCCAGTTGCAGCCGCACATGCCCGCCCGGTTTGAAGCCGTGACCATGGAGCAGGCGCTTCTGGCACGCAATGACCGCTCGCGGCTGATCGATCGCATCCGTCAGGCACTTGCCTGACCTGACTTCCGCATCGCCAGAAGCGGCGATGCGGCACACGCACCCGAAGGTGCGCATCACTAAGAGGTCAAGGGAACGTGCCGTCAATTGGTGGCGCGAAGGCGTTCCCTTGCCTGATCACGGAATTCCTTGGGCGTCATCGAGAAATGCGCCTTGAACGAACGCGAGAACTGGGCATGGTCATTGAAGCCGAAGCGATAGGCGATTTCCGCGACGGTCTGGCGGTTGGAAACATCCGCCAGCGCGTTGCGGCAGGCCGTCAGCCGCTGGTCGCGTACCCAGCTGCCCAGCGTCTGGTTGGTGTCGCGAAACAGTTCGTGCAGGTAGCGGGTGGACATGCCGCAGGCGCGCGCAATCGTATCCGGATCGAGATCCGGATTGTGGAGATGGCGGCGCACATAGGCCTCGATGCGGGTGAGATGGGCCGCACGGACCGAAGAACTGCCGGTCGTCAGCGTCCGCTCGTCCGCCTTCAGCGACAGCACCAGAAGGTCGATCAGCTGCTTGCCCACCGCCTGGCGGATTTCCGGCGTCATCGCGTTGAAGCGGGCCGGAATATGCTGGAGCATGTCGGAAAACAGGCCCCCCGCCCCTTCCGCCGCATTGAACTGCATCGAACAGAAGCGGTCCGGCTGGCGGATCTGCGCGGCAAGCTCCTGCGACTGCACCTTCATCACCCAGAGATCGGCGAAATCGTCATGCCAGAACTCGTAGGGTTCGTGGCTGCGCTCGAGAAAGAAGCCGCCCGGCTGGCAGGAAACCTCCTTGCCACACTGGCTGAAATTCACCTGGCTGCGGATCGGCACCGTGATCAGCAGATGCTCGTCGCGCTCGGCCTTCAGGTGTTTCGGCAGCCGCCTGTACTGAAGGGCGGCAGAAGCAAGGCGGGAAAGCGAGACATCGCCGAGTTCCCAGATCATCAGATCGCCCGAGAAGGCATCCGCATTGCGGAAGGTCAGGTCGAGCGGGAAATAGGTGCTGGCAATGGCCTCGTGCCAATGCCTGCTTCGGTCATGCCGCGGGGTTTCCGCGGTCGTGATGATGGACTTCATTTTGGTGTTCCCCTTTTTTTCCATCAAAACGGAAGGCAGGGCTTTTCGTCCAGTGATTTCTTGAAAGGCTGCACCAGACGTCAAGCCTTGGTGCGCCGGATGCAAAGACCGCGCGCCGGATGCGCCTCTAGGCTTTCCTCATGCAGGGCAACGGCCATCGCCGCCCCGGAAAAGAGGGAACCATGACATCCGTCCACAAACCGAAAGTCGATCCGATCACGCTCTCCGTGGTGCGTGGCGTTCTCGAAACCACCCAGCGCGAAATGACGCTGTCGCTGGAAAAGACCGCACGCTCTTCCGTGTTCAATCTGGCACATGATTATTCCACCGCGCTGTTCAACGGTCGCCCGGAAATGATCCTGCAGGGGCAGGACATTCCGATCCATCTGGGCTCGCTGATCCCAGCGATGAAGGCGGTCGCGAAATTCTTCGAAGGCGACATCCACGAGGGTGACCTCATCCTCCACAACGACCCGGCCTTCGGCGGCAGCCATGCCATCGACACCTGCATGTACAAGCCGGTCTTCTACAAGGGCGAGCTGGTCTACTGGACCGTGTGCAAGGGGCACCTCACCGATATCGGCGGGCCGGTTCCGGCGGGCTACAACCCGAACGCCAAGGAAATCTATGCCGAATGCCTGCGCATTCCCCCGGTGAAGATCTGGGACAAGGGCGTTCCGCGCAACGACGTGCTGAACTTCATCTACACCAACATGCGCGCCCGACGCGACCAGGAAGGCGATTTCAACGCGCTCATCGGCGCCTGCCAGGTGGGCGAGCGCAATCTCATCGCGCTCCTCGACAAATATGGCAAGGAAACGGTCGATGCCTGCATCGACGAGCTGCTCGACATGGCCGAAAAGCACATGCGCGACCTGATGCGCACGGTGCCGGACGGCACCTATGAAGGGGCGGCGATCCTGGAAGATGCAGGCCACGGCTTCGGCGATTTCGAGATCCGGGCAAAGGTCACGATCACCGGCGACAATTGCCATATCGCGATCACCAGCCCGCCGCAAATCCCCTATTTCATCAATTCCTACGAGGGCAATTCCCACTCGGGCGTCTATCTCGGCCTGATGATGTTCGCGGCGCTGCCCCCACCCTATAACGAGGGGCTCTATCGCTGTGTCTCGATCGATTTCGGCCCGAAGGGCACGATCTGCAACGCGCAGGAACCCGCGCCCCACATGAACTGCACCACGACGCCGATGGAAACGCTGACCGATGCGGTGCGGCTTGCCTTCGAAAAGGCGATGCCCTCCAAGGTCGCCGCCTCCTGGGGCCATGCCAATGGCCTCAACATTGCCGGGCGGGACAAGCGCACCGGCGAGGAATATGTGACCATGGTTCTCGCCACCATCATTTCCGGCGGCGGCGCGACCCCCGAACAGGATGGCTGGCATGCGGTCGGCCCGGAATGCTGCTTCGGCGCGCTGACCTCCGGTGACGTGGAGCTGCTCGAATATTCCTATCCGATCATCATCCACCGTTATTCCCTGATGGCCGACAGTGGCGGCGCGGGCAAGTTCCGCGGCGGGTCCGGCACCGCATGGGAAGTGGAGCCGCTCGACGGCGACATGCTCTGCATCGGCTTCGGCGAAGGCCGACGCATTCCGGCCATGGGTGCCGCAGGCGCCTATTCCACCGACGTCGACACCAAGGTCGGCCGCGTCGAGCTGAAGCGCGGCGGCGAAACGGAAGTGCGCCGCACCAACATCATGGAGACGATCAAGGCTGGCGATACGGTCACCAACATGAACCCCGGCGGAGGCGGCTACGGCAATCCGCATGAACGGCCCATCGAAAAGGTCCTGTGGGACGTCAAGAACGGGCTCGTGTCCATCGAAGGCGCGCGCCGCGACTATGGCGTCGTGATCACCGATCCCGAAACCCTCACCGTGGACCAGGCGGCAACGCAGTCCCTTCGGTCGGCAGCGTGAAAGGAGACAGGATCATGACCTCGATCAAGAACCGTTATCGCCTGGGCATCGACGCCGGCGGCACCTTCACCGATTTCGTCGTGGCAGACCGCGAGAGCGGCGAAACCAAGCTGTTCAAGGCGCTGTCCACCCCGACAGACCCGACCCGCGCCATCCAGAACGGCCTGAAGCTCATCCATGAGGCCATCGGCGTGTCGCCGACCGAGCTGGTTTCAAACAGCGACCTCTGCATCAACGGCACCACCGTCGGCCTCAATGCGCTGATTACCCACCGGGGCGGCAAGACCGGCCTGATCGCCACAGCGGGCCACGAGGATTCCATCGAGATCCGCAACGGCCACAAGGAAGACGGCTACCGCTACGATCCGGAATATCCGGCCGCCACCATGCTGGTGCCGCGCTATCTCCGCAAGGGCGTGCGCGAGCGCGTTCTGTCCGATGGTTCGGTGCGCACGCCGATGCACGAGGAAGACGTGCGCGCGGCTTGCGAGCTCTTCCTCAAGGAAGGCATCGAGACGGTCGCCATCTCCTTCGTCTGGTCGGTGCTGAACCCGGCGCATGAGCGCCGCGCCGCCGAGATCGTCCGGGAGATGATGCCGGAAGCGATCATCACCGTCGGCTCGGAACTCTACCCGCAGGTGCGCGAATATACCCGCACCTCGACTGCGGTGGTGAATGCCTATCTCGCCCCCGTCATGCGCCGCTACGTCAAGGCGGTGGATGCCTATTTCCGCGAGCTCGGGGCGGCCCAGCCGGTGCGCTATTTCCAGTCCAACGGCGGGCTTGCCATCGGGCAGGTGATGACCGACCGCTCGGTCTACGCGATCAATTCCGGCCCGGCCTCCGCGCCGCAGGCAGGGCTCTATGTCTCGGCCCCCTTCGGGAAGAGAAGCGTGATCACCGTCGATATGGGCGGCACGTCCTTCGACATCACGCTCACCAAGGATGGCCAGACGAACCTCAACAAGAACATCGACTTCCTGCGCTACCGCATCGGCGTGCCGATGATCCAGGTGGAGACGCTCGGCGCAGGCGGCGGTTCCATCGGCTGGATCGATCCGCTCGGCATCATCCAGATGGGCCCGCAATCGGCGGGTTCGGAGCCGGGCCCTGCCTGCTATGGTCAGGGCGGCACGGAACCGACCACATCGGATGCCAATCTGGTGCTCGGCTATCTCTCGCCGGACGGCCTGCTCGGCGGCAAGCTGCCGCTCGACATCGAAAAGGCACGTACTGCGGTCAGAAGGGTTGCCGATCCGCTCGGCATTTCGGTCGAGCGCGCGGCCTATGGCATGTACACCATCGTCAACAACAACATGGTGAACGGCATCCGCCGCGTGTCGGTGGAGCGGGGCTACGATCCGCGCGATTTCGTGCTGGTCGGTGCAGGCGGGGCAACCGCTGCCCATATCACCGCCCTTGCCCGCGAGATCGGCATCGACACGATCATCCTGCCAAAGCTCGCCTCCGGTCTCTGCGCCTTCGGCCAGATCATCTCGGATGTAAAATACAATTACATGGCGACCGCCCCTGTGCGTCTCGACAATGACGCCGCCTACAGGCGGATCGACGATCTTTACAAGCAGCTGGAGAAGGAGGGCCGCGCCCATCTCGTCTCCGACGGCTTTACCGACGAGACCATCGAAATCCGCCGCTCGCTCGAAATGAGGTACGTCGGTCAGGTGCATGAATGCACGGTGGACATCGACATGTTCGACATCGATGCCACGACCATCGAGCGGGTGAAGGACGCCTTCCACCGGCGGCACAAGGAACTCTACACCTATGCCGAGCCGCACAATCCGGTCGAGGTGGTGAACATCGAATCCACCCTCTATGGCCGGATCGAGAAGCCGAAGCGTCCCGAAAAGCCGAAGGCGACTGCCGAAGGCGGGGCGATCAAGGATTACCGCGACGCGATTTTCGATGCCTCGGGCATGGCCACCCGGACCCCCGTCTATGACGGTGACCGGATCGGCACCGGGGAACCCGTCAAGGGCCCGGCGATCATCGAGGAAGTCACCACCACCATCGTTATCGAGCCCGGCTGGACCGCCGTTCTCGATCCCACCAACGCCTACCTCATCACGCGTGACCGTTAAGAAGGGACCTATGGCTCAGACACTCGCGGCAGATATGGTTTCGGTGGCCTTCGAGGGCTTGCGAGCCCTTTCGAATGTCACGCTGGAAATACCCGCCGGGCGGGTCACGGGCCTGATCGGACCAAACGGTGCGGGCAAGACCACCTGTGTCAATGTCCTCACCGGCTTTCAGAAACCGTCCATGGGCCGCGTGATGCTCGATGGGCTCGATATCAGCCGCCTGCCGGCGCATCGCGTCCGGCAGGCTGGCATTGCCCGCACATTCCAGTCAGGTCGGCTCTTTGCCGACCTGACGGTGCATGAAAATCTCGAGGTCACCGGCGTCGGCCTCGGCCTGTCGCGCCGGGAGGCATCGAGAAAGGCGGACGACCTGCTCGACTGGATCGGCATCGCGCCGCTTGCCGACCGGCTGGCGGGCGGCCTTCCCTATACGGACGAGCGGCGCGTGGCGATCGGCCGGGCGCTGATGCTCGAACCCTCCTTCCTTCTGCTCGACGAGCCTGCCGCCGGAATGTCTGCCGAAGAGGCCGATGATCTTTCCCGCCTCATCCACCGCATCACGCTGGAGGTGAAATGCGGCGTGCTGCTGATCGAGCACAATATCGGGCTGGTGCTGAAGACATGCCATTCGATCTATGTGCTCGACAGCGGCGAAATCATCGAATTCGGCACGCCGGACGCCATCAAGGCCAGCGAGAAGGTGCGCCTCGCCTATATGGGCACCCAGGCTGACGCGGAAGGAGAGATCCTGTGACCCTGCTTTCCGTCAATGACATCACCGTCCGCTATGGCCGTCTCACCGCGCTGCGCGGTGCCTCGCTCAGCCTCGGCGAAGGCGACATCCTGTTTGTCACCGGGCCGAATGGTGCGGGAAAATCCACGCTCCTGAAGGCGATTGCCGGTGTGGTGAAACCGGTCGGAGGCTCGGTTTCCTTCCGTGACCAGATGATCTCCGGCAAAAGCCCGGAAGACATCGCCCGCATGGGCTTTTCGATGGTGCCGGAAGGGCGCGAGGTCTTCGGCTCGCTTACCATCGAGGAAAATCTCCGTCTCGGCATCGGCATGCGCGCCGACAAGGACCAGGCGGCCCGTGACCTCGAGATGGTCTATTCGATTTTCCCCATCCTGATGAGCCGCAGGCACCAACATGCGGGTGCTCTTTCGGGCGGCCAGCAGCAGATGCTCGTCATCGGCCGGGCGCTGATGGCCGGGCCGAAGCTGATCGCCATCGATGAACCCTCGCTCGGGCTCGCGCCAAAGGTCATCGACGACGTCTATCAGACGCTCGTCAAGCTGCGCGACACGATCGGGCTTACGCTTCTGATCGTCGAGCAGAGCGCCACCCGCGCCAAGCTCACCGGCGGGCGGATGATCCTGATGCGCTCCGGCGAAGTGGCGCTCGAAGGCGATGCCCGCACGCTCGCCGCAAGCGACGCGCTGAAGCAGGCCTATTTCGGATACGGGGAGCACGGCAAATGACAGAGATCCTGCAGGTGATCTTCGATGCGCTCAGCCTCGGCAGCCTCTACGCACTCGGTGCGCTTGGCATCGCGCTCATCTTCGGGGTGATGCGTCTCGTCAACTTCGCCCATGGCGACACGATGGCCTTCTGCGTCTTCGCGATGCTCTGGCCCTCGGTCGATGCGGCGGCCATCGTCTTTGCCGGAAACCTGCCCGCCTGGCTGCTCATTCCCTTCATCCTCGCGGTCGGGGCAGGTCTTTCGGTGCTCTCGGAGATCATCGTCTTCCGCCGCTTCCGCAACACCAATCCAGCGACGATGATGATCGCCTCTTTCGCGCTCGGCTTCGTCATCCGCTATTTCCTGCTGATGCTCTATTCCAGCCGTCCGAAGAGCATCGACCTTTGGTCCAATCTCGGCCTGCCGGTGGAAATTCTCGGCGCCCGCATTCCGCTTCTCCAGGTCATCACCATCGTGACGGCGATTGTGATCCTGATCGCGCTGACCCTCTTCCTGAAACGCACCCGCTTCGGTCTCGAAATGCGGGCGGCGGCGGAAAACTTCACCATGGCGCGGATGCTCGGCGTGCGGGCGAACCGGGTGATCATGCTGGCCTTTGCGCTTTCCGGCATGCTGGCGGCTGCGGTCGCGCTCATTCTCGTCACACAGACCGGAACCGTCGACATCCAGATGGGCGGCAACATCATGCTGATCGCCTTCATCGCCACCGTGATCGGCGGGCTCGGCTCGCTGCCGGGCGCTGTGGTCGCGGGCTTCCTGATCGGCGCGATTGCGACCGTCATGCAGGTGGTGCTGCCGCCGGATGCCCGGCCCTTCCGAGATGCCTTCGTCTATGCCGCGGTGATCGCCACACTGCTGTGGCGTCCGAACGGTCTCTTCATGCCGAAATCCGCAAAGCAGAGGGTGTGACCCATGGCTGAACGCGCTTCCATCCTGTCCCGCACCATCGCAACACCCGCGATCCTCGGCCTGCTCATGACCGCGATTGCGCTTCTTTCGCTGCTGATCGGGTCCGGCCCCTTCAACCAGACGATCATCGATATCTTCATCCGGGTGATCCTGGTGATCGGGCTCTATATCTTCATCGGCAATTCCGGTGTGATCAGCTTCGGCCATATCGGCTTTACCTGCCTCGGCGCCTACATGACCGCTTGGCTGACCATTCCGCCACCGATGAAGAAGATGGCGCTGCCCGGGCTTCCCGGTTTCATCCTCGAGGCAAAACTGCCTTTCTGGGTGGGCGTGCCCGCGGCGGCGATCTTCGCGGCCCTGATCGCCTTCCTCTTCGGCAAGATCCTGATGCGGCTTTCCGGCATTGCGGCCTCCATCGCCACCTTCGCGATGCTGGCGCTGATCAATCAGGTTTATTCGAACTGGGAGAACGTCACGGGCGCAACCTCTTCGGTGGTCGGCATTCCGATCAACCGGTCGATCTGGCCCTATTTCATCGCGACGCTCGTCGCGGTGGCCATCGGCTATGCTTACTCGATCTCCCGGTCGGGGCTTGCGCTGCGCGCTGCCCGCGACGAGGCGACGGCAGCATCCGCCTCCGGTGTCGACATTCCGAAGGAGCGGCTCATCGCCTTTGTCATCTCCGCTTTCGTCATGGGCGGCGGCGGTGCGCTCTATGCCCATTCGGTTGGCGTCGTGACGCCGGACAGCTTCTATCTCGGCCTCACCTTCATCTCGCTGTCCATGCTGGTCGTGGGGGGCATGGGCAGCCTCTCGGGCGCGGTGATCGGCGTGGTGCTTCTGTCCGCCATCATCCAGATCCTGCGTCTGCTGGAAAAAGGCGTCTCGCTCGGCGCGATGACGCTGACCATCCCGAACGGCGTCCAGGAGATCGCCATCGGCATCATCATGATCGTGATCCTCATTCGCCGCCCGGCAGGCCTTGTCGGCAACCGGGAGGTCGGCTGGTCGGGATGGAGACACGCTTGAAAGATTTCCGGGATCGAACCCGGAGAAAACAAGGGAACCCAAAGGAGAAAAACATGACACTCTGGCATAAACTGGGAATGGGCATGGCCCTGTCGGGCCTGATGCTGACGGCGACGACAGCACATGCCGATGGCGACAAGATCGTGGTGGGATTTGCCACCGCCGCCTCGGGCTTCATGCAGGCTTACGACAAGCCGGCGCAGGATGCCGCGATGATCCGCATCGATGAAATCAACAAGGCAGGCGGCCTGCTCGGCAAGCAGATCGAGGTCGTCACTGCCGATACCAAGACCGACCGCGCCGAAGGGGCAAAGGCCGGTCTCGAAGTGCTCGACAAGGGTGCGGACATGGTGGTCGTTTCCTGCGACTACGACTTCGGCTCTCCGGCAGCCCTTGCCGCCGAAAGTGCGGGCAAGATTTCCTTCTTCCTCTGCGCCGAATCCATCAAGGCCGGTATTCAGGGCGTTGGCCCGCATTCCTTCTCCGCCTCGGTGCTTGCCGCCGTGCAGGGCGCGACCATGGCCGAATGGGCCTATAACAAGAAGAATGCCCGCAATTTCTATCGTCTGCTCGATACCTGGACCGAGTATAACAAGGGCATCTGTGACGGCTTTGACTGGATGCTGCCGCGTCTGAAGGATGCGAAACTGGTGGGCGAAGACACGTTCAAGAACGAGGACGCCTCGATTGCCGCCCAGATCACCCGTATCAAGAGCCTGCCCGAGCAGCCGGATGCGATCATGCTCTGCTCGATGATGCCGGGCGTCGTTTCGGCGATCAAGCAGATCCGTGCCGCCGGTATCACCGCACCGATCCTCAACGGTTCGGGCGTCGATGGCTCCTACTGGCTGAACGCCGTGCCGGATCTTTCCAACTTCTACACCCCGGTACAGGGCTCGATCTATGGTGATGATCCGAACAAGGACGTGACCGCCTTCAACGCCAAGTACAAGGAAGTCACCGGTGGCGATCCGTCGAGCCAGTATGTCTATCCGGGCTATGTGATGATCGATCTCTGGGCAAAGGCTGTCGAGCGCGCCAAGACCACGGATGCGGATGCGGTTGTTGCGGAACTGGAAAAGATGAAGGACGAGCCGACCCTGTTTGGCCCCCGCTCCTTCTCGTCGGAAATCCACCACCAGAACCGTGGCCGCTACCTGATCGTCGAAACGGACAAGGGCAAGCCGCATGTGATCGACGAATGGACGATCTCGGAAGCCATTCCGGTGGACTACCTCGTCTCGAAATAAGCACTCCCAAGGCTGCAAAGCCGCTGGCCGCCCCTCGGGGCGGCCTTTTGTATCTGCTCTAAAGCGTCATCTTTTCGCGCGGATGCGGGCTGTCTTCATAGGCACCCCAGATCGACTGGTCGAAATTGATCGTGGCACCGGTCATGAGGCCGCTTTCTTCCGAAGACAGATAGGCGCAGGCGCGCGCAACCTCGGCCGGATCCACAAGGCGGCCGAAGGGCTGGCGGGCAGCCGCCTCCGCAAGCCAGCTTTCGGACGCGCCATGATAGTCCCGCTGGATCCGGTCCTCACCCTCGCTCGACATCCAGCCGATATTCAGGGCATTGCAACGAATGCGGTTCTTCAGAAGGCCAAAGGCGACATTGCGGGTGAGCGTATCGAGCGCGCCTTTCGATGCACAATAGGCGGCAATGAAGGGCTGCCCACCCATCGCCGACATCGAGGAAATACTGACGATGGTGCCCGCGATGTGATCGCGCAGCATCAGCTTGACCGCATCCTGGATCAGGAAGAAGGGCGCACGGGTATTGACCGCAAACATGCGATCAAACAGCGCCTCATCCGTATCAAGGATCGTGCCGCGGTCGGTGATCGCCGCGACATTCACCAGCGCATCGATCCGGCCAAAATGCGCGTCAGCCGCGGCAATGACGCGGCGGCAGTCAGCGACCATGCCAAGATCGGCCGCCACGAAGTGAACCGGCGTGCCATAGCGGGTCGTGATTTCCCGGGCCTTCGCCTCGCCCTTTTCCCGATTGCGGCCGCATATAATGAGGCCTTCAGCACCTCGCTCTGCAAAGAGCCGGGCGACTTCCGCGCCCAGACCCTGCGTGCCGCCGGTGACAACGGCAATCTTCTGATCCAGTCTTCCCATGATGGTCCTCATGCCCTGCGCTTGTCAGCCTGTGTTTCGACGAGCGCCGCAAAGGCGGCCGGCGCCATGCCCGCCGCGAGCGCTTCCGCCATCATGGTGTTCTGTGTCTTCGGCGCAAGCCCGCCAAGGGGCGGATCACTGTCGAGATTGGTCGGAAAGGCATAGCCTTCCGCCGTTGCGGCAATGGCATTGGCGATCTCGCCTGCGGTGAGCGCGCCGGACCTGCGGGCAGCGGCGAGGGCCGGATAGACGGCCTTGCACATGGCATCGCGGTCGATGCTTTCCATCGCCCGGCCGAAGGCGGAGGAGACCTGCAGCAGGTTTGCCATGCGCCATATATCGGCGGAGACATTGTTGCCCGCGCCATGCATGAGTGCGGGATTGAAGAAGACGGCATCGCCCTTTTCAAGCGGCAACTGCACATGATGCTCGGCAAAATGTGCCTGGAATTCCGGGCGGCCAAAGGCGAGATAGCCTTCAAAGAAGGCCTGCGAATAGGGCAGGAGCAGCGTCGGCCCGCTTTCGACCGGCATGTCGCAATGGGCGACCGCCCCCTGCAGGGTCAGCACCGGCGAAATGCCATGGATATGGCCCGGATAGGACTGCATCTGCTCCGGCGACATGAAGCCAAGATGATAGTCGCGATGCGGCACCTGTGCCTTTCCACTCGGATTGACCCGGTTCATCTGGGCCGTCATCTGGTAGCCTCGACCAAGCCAGGCTTCAGACACCATCGCAATCGCATCGGACGCATAGTAGCGGACGAAGTTTTCAGCATCGGCAAGGGCATGTTTCTGCAGGGAATTCCAGATGCGGTCATTGGCTCCGGCCTTTGCGAAATGATCGGCTGCCGCCTTTCCCTTCTCTTTTTCTGCCTGAACAATGGCGTTGAAAACCTCGCTGGCGCGGTCGATCACCGCATGGTCGGCGATTGCCCCCTTGACGACGATCACACCGGGGCCGCTGGAAAATGCCTCCACCCATTCGGCCATCAGCTCAGGTCTCGCCTCAAGATCGCGAGCGATGGTACGGACCTCACGGCCATCATAGATCAGCACATTCTTCTCGACGGCGGCTGCAAATGGCCAGTCCGCCGGATCAGTCTTTTTCGAGACGAGGGCGCGGAAGGCCTCGAAATCACCGGCTTGCCTGTCGAGCCAGACTGTCTCGCGCCGACGGCGGCGCAGGGTCATCGCATCCATGTTTTCCTCC
This sequence comes from uncultured Rhizobium sp., assembly GCA_945952315.1. GTDB lineage: Bacteria > Pseudomonadota > Alphaproteobacteria > Rhizobiales > Rhizobiaceae > Gellertiella. The sequence continues at coordinate 43,508 of CAMFIE010000012.1, forward strand.
TGAAAGACTGTTTCTGACTTGACCATAGCCAGGTGAAGGGCGAGATTTGAGCCGCAAAACACCTCAAAATCACCTCAAGGCTCTCCATGCGGCCACCCTTCCCTCTCAAGGAAATCGCGCTTCAGTCCGGGCTCAGCCTTGCGACGATAGACCGGGCTCTGCACGGGCGCAGCCATGTGGCCAAGGCGACGCAGATCCGGATCGAGACCGCGATTGCCGAGCTGGAGCAGCAATATGCACAGGCGCGGATCGCCGGGCGGCGGCTTGTCATCGATGTGGTGATGGAAACGCCGCAGCGTTTTTCAAACGCGGTGCGCCTCGCCTTCGAGGCGGAGCTGCCGGGCTTGCGGCCCGCCACGCTATCCGCCCGTTTTCATGTGGCCGAAACCTTCGCGGAGCGGGAACTCCTCTCCATCCTTCGAACCATAAAGCGACGCGGCAGCCATGGTCTGGTGCTGAAAGTGCCCTCGACGCCTGCCATGGCAGCAATCGCGGCGGAACTGATGGAAAGCGGCATTCCGGTCGTCACGCTTGTGACCGACCTGCCGGCATCGGTACGCAGCGGCTATGTGGGCATGGATAACCGGGCTGCCGGCAAAACCGCCGCCTATCTCCTTGCCCGCATGGCCGGGCCGGGCCCGGGCAAGGTGCTGCTGACGCTGTCGAGCGCCCGCTTTTCCGGTGAGGAAGAGCGCGAGCGCGGTTTTCGCGAGGCCCTTCAGCAGGATGCATCCCATCTCGAGCCGATCACCGTTTCGGAAGGGTTTGGCGTTGACCGCACCACCGAAACGCTGGTTCACCGCGCGCTTGCAACCCACCCCGATATTCGCGCTGTCTATTCCATCGGTGGCGGAAACCGCGCCATTCTGAGGGCTTTTGCGGCGGAGAAACGCAGGCTCGATGTCTTCGCGGCCCATGATCTCGACGCCGACAACCGGGCGCTGCTGGCGAAGGGGCTGCTTACCTTCGTTATCCATCACGACCTCCGGCAGGATGCGCGCAATGCCTGCCAGATGATGATGGCCCATCACCGCATGCTGCCAAAGGACTTCCGAATTGCCCCTTCGCGGGTCGCCATCGCAACGCCGCATGAGGGGGTGTGAAGCCACGCGTTCTGAGGAAAGAAGATCAGTTGCACTCTATGCCATATTCGGCGATGAACTGTTCCAGCTCTTCCCGAGGTCCGGCCATCAGCGCAGGGCAAGCCGAAAAATTGCCCTTGAGCTTGCCGTTTTCCATATACATCCAGTCAAAGATGTCGGCCCTGCCGAAGGCAATGACCTGGTTTACAGACACATGACGGATATCTTCCGGCGTGTTTGAAATTCGCGCGGTAAAGCCTTTCGGCGTGCGGGTAACGTCGGTCAGCCAGAAATATTCGACGATTGCCGTCTCGTTCTTGCCTGTCAGACGATAGCCGTCGCCATCATCCAGAATACCGACCTTCACCGCATAATTGTCGGTACCGGGTGGCGGATTGTCGAGCTTCTTCAGAAACCCGTCGAGCCCGGCCGAGGCCTTGTAGGCAGCCCGACGCATCGCCGGATCCTCGGATTTCACAATATAGGTTTTGTCGCCGCTGTTTCCTGCGGAAGCAAAGGACGGCCATAGTTCGAACCGAACGACAGCTGCAGCCGTGGCGCATATGACTATGCCTGTCATGAGAAATGTGCGCATTCCTGTCTCCTCTTCGCTGCGACAGGCGGCATTCAGTCTTCAAGGACACGGGAAGTCAACGAAAGGACGCTCCCACTTCAGAATGCACTGAATGCAACCTTAATGGACGAAGGCGTTATTCCCCTCGGTCAGCGACCTGCGATGGCTATCGCTCAACCCTTGTGGCCGATGGTGCGGGCAAGCATGCGGTAGAAAATGTCTTGACCCGGCATCACGCCACCCGGCAGGCAGCCGCCATCCAGTTTCAACAACGCAAAGCCGTGGACCAGAGACCAGACGGAAAGCTCAATCTCTTCTTCCGGCATGCCCTTCGTTGAAAACGGAAGGCAGGCGTTACGAAGGATGTCATAGGATCGGCTGCTTGCGATCTGGAAGGCCGGATCATCGCGGCGCACCGCCTCTTCCACGAACATCAGCTGAAACAGGCCCGCATGACGGCGGGCAAATTCGAGATAACCGGAACAGACAGCGGCGAGCGCGTCGAATGCATCCGTCTTTCCCGCCGCCTGATCGATATGGTCGCTGAAGAGCCGGTGCGCATGCGTGGCCATCGCCGTCAGCAGCCCGGAGAGCCCGTCGAAATGATGGGCGGGCGCGGCGTGTGAAACGCCCGCCTCCGCTGCGATGCGCCGCAGCGTGACCCCTTGCATGCCGTGCTCCTCCAGCAGCCTGAGGCCGATCTGTACGAGCCGGTCGGCAAGCGACGCGGAAGGGGTTTGTGCTTTTTCTGGTTCCATTCTCCTGTCTTGCAACAGCCACTTGACACTGTCAAGCCAGCTGTTATCCATAGGCAACTTTACACTGTCAAGTTAGAAGGATTTCACAATGGCCCTCCCCGCCTGGTCGATCTGGTTCTTTCGTATCTCGTGTCTTGTGGTGGCGCTGGCTGTGTTGCGAGTTCTGATGGCGCCATTGGCGCTGGTGATGCCGGATATTGCCTACTACTTCCCGGAAAGAAGCGTTGCGGCGAGCCTCCACATCATCGGCGGGCCGCTGGCGCTTGCCCTTGCCCCCTTCCAGCTTTCCGAAAGCCTGCGCCGCCGCTACACCCGGCTGCATCGCCTGTCGGGTTATGTCTATGGCCTTGCCATTCTTCTGGCGGGCTTCGGATCGCTGATCATGCTGCCACATTTCCGCGGGGCTCTGTCTTCGGCCACAGGCTTTGCGGTGCTCGGCCTGCTCTGGATCACCTTCACGGCCCGCGGCATCTGGTTTGCGGTTCAGAAGAACATCGTCCAGCATCGTCGCTACATGCTGCGTTCGGTTGCGCTCACCTTTGCCGCTGTGACCCTCCGCATCATGATGATCCCGCTGATCGCAAGCGGCTGGACGTCTACCGAAACCTACCTGATCACGGCCTGGGCTTCCTGGATGATCAATCTTGCCTTCGTCGAATTCATCCTCCTCCGAAACACGGGACATGCCGGAGTTTTCCGGATGGCTTCGGATGGAAACATCTCGAAAACACCGGTTCCTTGAAATCGAGCAGGTTCCCGAAATCGGCAATCGACCGAACAGGCTGCGCTCGCCGATCGGTCGAAGGTTGCGCCGTCTGATCTCCAGGTCAATGTCACAGATCAGCCTGTGTCCCGCCCGGCCACCGCTCACTCCTGTCTGCGCACCGAGCCCATCCGGACCTGCGGGCTTCTTGCCCGCGACCCAGGTCTGCATCGTGGCGCGATGGATCCCTGATTGCGTCGAAATCGAATTGCCGCTCATTGCCCCTGCCCCTCTTCGCTCGGAAGGATGATGGGACAAGCCATAAGGCGCGCTGCTCCACCGCGCTGTGACGCTTGGCACAGGCAGGGGCCGGGCAATACGGTTTCAATGCAGACGTCAGGCCCGTCTTTCGCCATCGCGATAGACGGCTTTGATCAGCGGGATGGAGCCGAGTTGTTCGACACGAAGGAGATCGGCTTTCTTGCCGGCAGCGATTTCCCCGCGATCTGCAAGGCCCACGGTTTTTGCAGGCGTTGCCGAAACCAGCGCAATGGCCTCCGGCAGGCTCACGCCGATGTCGAGCGCGGGCAATGTGAAGGCCGCGTGCAGGAGGCTTGCCGGCACATAATCGGACGAAAGCACATCGAGCACGCCTGCAGCGGCGAGATCACGTGCGGCGATATTGCCGGAATGGGATTTGCCGCGCACGATGTTGGGTGCGCCCATCAACACGCTGAGACCTGCCTTGTGAGAGGCTTCGGCAGCCTCGAGACTGGTGGGAAATTCCGCCAGCGCCACACCGAGCGAAATGGATTCCTCCACATGCGCCTCGGTCGCGTCATCATGGCTTGCAACAGAAATGCCATTCTGGCGAGCGTGCTCGGCAAGTACAGCCCGGTGACGGGCGGAATGGGTGGCCGAATCGTGCAGCCGCTTTTCCACGAAGGCCGCGAATTCGGCATCGCTCAAGCCGGCCTTTTTCTTGTAGTAGAGCGTGTATTGCTCCATCGTCTGGAACTGGCGCTGGCCGGGGGCATGATCCATCAGCGAAATCAGCCGCACGGCATCGTCTTCACGGAAGGCTTCGAAATGGTCGAGCATGTCCGGTGAGGAGACTTCGCAACGCAAGTGCAGGAAGTGCTCGGCCCGCAGCCGCCCCTGGGCCGCCGCTTCAGCCAGCGCGTCGGCCATCGCCCGCATTTCGCCGGTCCTGAAACCGTTGCTTTCGTCCGACCCCATGCGCAGGCAGTCGAAAACGGTGGTAATGCCCGCCGTCGCGATCTGTGCATCATGGGCCTGTATGGCCGCGGTCATGTCCCAGCGCACACCCGGGCGCGGCGAATAATGCGCTTCCAGATGGTCGGTATGCAATTCCACCAGACCGGGCAGCAGATAGTCACCCTGCAGGTCTTCGCCGAGCCGGGACGGGCCGGGATCGATCGCCGCAATCTCGCCGTCGCGGACAAGCAGTGACCCGTGGATGATCTCGTGACGCAGCACGATACGGGCGTTGGAGAAGAGGGTTTCGCGGGACATGGCCAGGCTTTCGGTTCAGGCGTTGACGCGGCCGATCAGGCGACTGCGCAGCGCATTGGAAAGGGAATCAAAGATGAAAACGACAAGAAGAAGAAGAAGCACCATGTAGGCGACATTCGCCCAGTTCGAATTGGTGCGGATCGCTTCCCAGAGCTTGAGGCCGATACCGCCTGCGCCGACCGCACCGATGATGGTGGCCGATCGCGTGTTGCTTTCCCAGAAATAGAGCGTCTGGCTGGCAAAAACCGGCAGGACCTGTGGCAGGATACCATAGCGCTGGACCGAAAGCGGCGAGGCTCCGAGCGAGCGCACGCCTTCGCGCTGGCGGTCGTCTATGTTTTCGAGCGCTTCGGAAAACAGCTTTCCAAGCGTGCCGGTATCGGTGAAGAAGATCGCGGCCATGCCCGCCAGTGGCCCGGGCCCGAAGGCGCGGGTGAAGAACAGCGCCCAGATGAACATGTCGACCGAGCGCAGGAAATCGAACAGACGCTTGGTCCCCTGGTTCAGAACGCGGCTTGCGGTAATCGTGCGCGCAGCAAGAAAGGCAAGTGGAAAGGCAAGCAGCGCAGCAAAGAGCGTGCCGGCAAATGCCATCACGATGGTCTGCAACAGCTTTGTCCAGACATCGAGATGCTGCCATTCGGCGTTGTAGCATATATTGTTCCAGGCAAGCGCAAGATTGGAGCGGGACGGATCGATCCGGTCGCCCGAAAGCACCAGACGCCAAACTTCGGAATAGGGCTTTCCGAAAAAGGGAGATTGGGTATCGAACAGGAAATTGGCCCAGCCGAAAAAGCGATTGCGCACGCTGATCCGGTCGCCAGACACCTCTGCCCAGCCGGCAAGTCCAAAGGAAAGCACGATCTTTTCACCGGCCCGCTTCTGCTCCGCCCAGCCCGGAAGCGACCCGATGGGCTCGGCCCGGCCGTCTGCCAGCCGGATCGAAACCACCTCATCCCCGTTTTTCACATCGACCTGTGATGGCGTGATCGCAAGCGAGGCCGCACCGGAGAGCATCACTGCTGCGCGGGTGATTACAGTCTCTACTTTTTCCTGCGGGGCAGCGGGTGCTGCATCCCCTGCCATCGGCGCCGCATCGGGGCTCATGAAGTTGAAGCTGCTGGTTTTGGCAGGTGTCGCGGCGGGAGCCGTCGTGCGGGCTGCGGCTGCGGCTGCGGGCTTTTCCGGGCTGCGAACCGCCGTTTCCAGCCGCACCCAGTCGGGCTTCGGGTCCTTGCCCAGCGGTCCGCGACCATAGCTGAGCGTCATGGCGCCATCGGGAGCGATGCGGAATTCGGGGCGGATCTCGTAGCTCACCCAGCTTGCAAGATAGGTTCCGGCAATTGGCCAGTTGGCAGCGGCAAGGATGGAGCCGATCGAAAAGAACCACCAGCTGGCGACGAGATAGACAAAGAGACCACAAAGGAGAAGCGGCAGGCGGCGGGCGCGGTTTGCCGCAATCCGCAAGGTATCGGAATGCCGCTCGGCAAGCTCTTCCAGGGCAGAGAGGGCGGGAACAGCACTCATGGCAATCGATCCTCAGGCGGGGTGAAAGGCGCGTTCATCGGCGAGCCGCCGCCGCAGGCTGGCAGAGAGCTGATCGACACCGATGATGGTGACCAGCAGCAGGAAGACGATGGCGAGTGTCTTTGCCTCGTGGTTCTGGCTGATCGACAGGCGCAACAATTCTCCGATACCGCCGCCACCGACCGCGCCAATGATGGTGGAGGCACGGACATTGATTTCGAGGCGAAGCAGGACATAGCTCATCAGGTTCGGCAGGATTTGCGGCAGTACGCCGAACCGCACCCGCTCGATCCAGCGTGCACCCGTGGCCCTCAGGCCCTCATCGGCCTTCATGTCCGCGTTCTCGATCACTTCATAGAACAGCTTGCCCAGCGCACCGACCGTATGCAGCGAGACCGCAGCAATGGCCGGCAGCGGTCCAAGCGAGAGGATGGCAAGGAAGAAACCGGCAACCACCACTTCCGGAAAGGCCCGGAGGATTTCGAGAAAACGGCGCACACCGTTCCGGATCCACGGGTTCGGCATCATGTTGCGCGCCGCAAGAAAGCTCAGGCAAAGGGCCGCGAGGGCTGCAATCACCGTCGAGAACAGGGCGATATTCAGCGTCTCGATCATCTTGAACATGTATTCGGGAATGTAGAAGGACGACCAGACATAGTGGCGGCCTTCGGGATAATTGTATTCGAAGCTGCCGTTGTCATAGGGGGACGGGAGATCAAACAGCGCCCTTGCGATTTCCCAGCCATCCCGCGGCACCAGATCGCGGAAAAAATCGAAGAAATAGGGCAGCCGCTCGAAAAACTTGCCGGCATTGGTTTCATTCGCAAACCGCAACGAGGCGATGACGCAGGCCACGAGCAGGACGAGACCGAGCACCGAGTATAGCCGCTTGCGCCGGGTCATCTCGTTCCAGTGCCGCTCCACATCATGCGGGCGGCCGGGCGGCTCGCGGACTGGGTCTGGCAGATTGACCGGCATGGACAAGGACCTGTGAACAGCGTTTTTGCAGCAAGGTTGCGGGGGCGGAAAACCGGCGGCCCCGGAAGGGACCGCCGGTTTGGTTTAAAGGCCTTGATCAGCCGCCAACCGTTGCCTTGCGGGCATCGATGATCGTCTTGTAGAAATCGACATTGGCATCGGTGAAGCCCTGGAAATCGCCGCCTTCGATGGCAGAGAAGCAGGCCGGATCGGATTTCGGCAGATCGACCATGAACTGCTTGAACTTCGCCTTCATGTCCGCATCGAGCGTCTGGCGAACCACGAGCGGGCCATTCGGGATCATCGGCGAGCGCCACAGCTCGACGAGGTCATCCATGTTGAGGATACCCTTGTCGACCATCTTCTTCAGGTTGCCGGATGTGTAGCCGGTCTTGAAATCGCCGACGCCGGAGCCGAAGGTGGTGCCCGCATCAAACGTGCCCTTCAGCACTTCGAGCACCAGGTTTTCGTGACCGCCACCAAAGCCGGTCTCGCCGAAGAATTCCTTCACCGGCATGCCGATCTTTTCCGGCAGGGTGACGAGCGGGACGAGGTAGCCGGACGTGGAATCCGGATCGGCAAAGCCGAGCTTCTTGCCCTTCAGGTCTTCAACCTTGGTGAAGCCGGAATCCTTGCGGGCAACCATAAGCGAATAATAGCCCTTGGAGCCGTCGGTCTGCACCGTCGTCAGGATCGGCTCGACTGCATCGGCCTTGGCAAGATAGACCTTGGCGAAGGCGGAGGCGCCGAGTTCGGCATAATCCAGCGTCCCGCCGAGCAGCGCCTGAACAACGCCGTCATAATCGGCGGCCGGGAACAGCGATACCTTTTCGACGCCGAGCACGGCCGGAAGCTTGTCGGCAAGGCACTGGTAGCTGCGCAGACGGTCGGCTTCGTTTTCGCCGCCCATGATCCCGATGCGGAATTCCTTGAGGTCTTCGGCACCGGCCGTGGCAGCAAGCGAAAGCAGCGAGACGGCTGCAAACAGGATGTTCTTCAACATGGCAATAGGTCTCCCTCGTCCGGACGCGCCGGATCGTGTGACGATTGAATTTTTCCAGTCTTGCCCTTCACGCCGGGCCAGCGATTGTCCGGTGCGGCCTGAAGAGGTTCAGAGGCCGGCCAGGAATATCGGTTCAGGCACAGGGGATGCCGGGGGCAGCGGCCCGGGGCCCGCGACCGGCTTCGAAAGGGTGATGGCGGTCGAGGTCATGCCTTCGTCAAGCGCCTCGTCGGTGCCGTAGATCGTGCGCACGGCAAGGCTGTCGAGATGCTCTGCGGCACCGTCAAAAACCACCCGGCCATCTGCCATGCCGATGATCCGCTGGCAATACTGGCGCGCGGTATCGAGCGTGTGAAGGTTGACGATCACGGTGATCCCGTCCCTCCGGTTGATGTCCTTGAGCGCATCCATGACGATGCGGGCGTTCAGCGGATCGAGCGAGGCAATCGGTTCATCGGCAAGCAGCACTTGCGGCCGCTGCATCAGGGCGCGGGCGATGGCGACACGCTGCTGCTGGCCACCGGAAAGCGTGCCCGCAGGCTGCAGCGCGGAACGGTCGATGCCCAGCCGTTCGAGCGAGGAGATCGCCTCCAGCCGCTCTTCGCGGCTGAAGAGGCCGAGCACATTCATCAGCGCCGAGCGGCCATTCAGGCGGCCAAGCAGAACGTTGGTCAGCACATCGAGACGCGGCACCAGATTGAACTGCTGGAAGATCATCGCGCAATCCCGTTGCCAGTCCCTGAGGCCTGATCCGGCAAGCGTGCCGATGTTGCGATCGCCATAGCGGATCTCGCCGGCACTGACCGGCGCCAGCCGGTTCAGCATTCTGAGAAGGGTGGACTTGCCCGCCCCGGAGCGTCCGATAACCCCCACCATTTGCCCTTTCGGAATTTCGAGCGAGACGCCATCCACGGCGCGCTTGTGGCCGAAGCGGCAGGTGACATTCTTGAGCTGGAACATGGGCAAATCCCCGTTTCTGACGGCGTGAAAACCTGTCGGCTGGCCGGTCATCGGCTGTTTCTCCCCGTATAAAGCAGCTTGATGAAGCGCCAATGTCAGTTTCACGTCGGTTTTATTGCAGTGACACAAGGCAATAGAAATTATTGTTATTCATATACTTAGCTGTATTTTTCGAGGAATTCCTCCGCCGCCATCCGCCGGAAATCGTCAAGCGCCAGACGCAGCCTGTCATGATCCCAGTGCCACCATGACAGGTTCCGGAACCCTTCGGCGACTGCGGCCGGAAAGCGGGGGCGGATCACGCGGGCGGGCACACCGCCGACAATCGTATAGGGTTCGACATCGCGCGAGACGACGGCACCTGCCCCGATCACCGCACCATCCCCGATCGAAACGCCGGGCAGCACGGTTGCGCCGTGGCCGATCCAGACATCATGGCCGATCCGGACCTGATGGCTGCGGCGCCATTCGAAGAAATCCGCCTCCATATCCGCATCCGGCCAGTAATCGCGGGCGCGGTAGGTGAAGTGATGCAGCGTTGCGCGCCAGGTCGGATGATTGGTGGCATTGATGCGGACGCAAGCCGCGATATTGGCAAATTTGCCGATATCGGCGCACCAGATCATGCCATATTCCATCACATAGGAATAATCCCCGATCCGGGCCTCGCTGATCCGGCAGTGATCGGCGATCTCGCAATAACGGCCAAGCGTGACATCCTTGAGCTCGGCACTGTGATGCACGAGCGGTTTTTCCGAAAGCCTTGTCATGCCACCTTCTCCCGTGCCGAAAACAGGGCAACGTCGAGAATGCGGTCGGCAACCGCATCGCGCACCTCGAGATCATGGAAAATGCCGAGCATCGCCGTTCCGGCCCGCTTTTTCTCGGCAATCATCGCAATCACCACCGCACGGTTCTCGGCATCGAGCGAGGCGGTCGGTTCATCAAGAAGCAGCACTGCGTGATCGGTGATGAAGCCGCGGGCGATGTTGACGCGTTGCTGCTCGCCTCCGGAGAAGGTGGCCGGCGGCAGCGACCAGAGCGCCTTAGGCAGATTGAGGCGGTCGAGAAGGCCTGCGGCCCGCGCGCGGGCATCCTCCATGGCCATGCCGCGTGCTACCAGCGGCTCGGCCACCACATCGAGGGCCGAAACGCGCGGAACGACACGCAGGAACTGGCTGACATAGCCCAGTGTCTCGCGCCGCACCTCGAGCACCGTGCGCGGATCGGCCGTCGCAAGATCGATCCACTGGTCGTGATGGCGGATGCGGATGGCCCCCGCATCGACACCGTAATTGCCGTAAAGCATTTTCAGGATCGAGCTCTTGCCGACCCCCGACGCGCCGCCGAGCACCACGCACTGGCCCCGCGGCAGATCGAAGGAGACATCGCGCACCACATCGAGACGGATGCCATCGCGCAGATGCATGGTGAAGCTTTTCGCCACACCGGAAACCTCAAGCAGACTATCCATGGTTCACACCTGCAGGATCGAGGAGACGAGAAGCTGGGTATAGGGCTGGCGCGGATCATCCAGCACCCGGTCCGTCAGCCCCTGTTCGATCACATGACCGTCCTTCATCACCATCATCCGGTGCGACAGAAGGCGAGCGACGGCGAGATCGTGGGTGACGATGATGGCGGAAAGCCCGAGATCATGGACGAGACCGCGAATGAGATCGAGAAGGCGCGCCTGAACCGAGACATCGAGCCCTCCGGTCGGTTCATCCATGAAGACAAGCCGGGGCCCGGTGATCAGGTTGCGGGCAATCTGCAGGCGCTGGCGCATGCCGCCGGAAAAGGCGCGCGGCTGGTCATCGATCCGGTCCGCGCCGATTTCCACCCGCGACAGCCAGTCGGTGGCCGCGTCCCGGATACGGCCATAGTGGCGATGCCCGACCGCCATCAGGCGTTCGCCCACATTGGCCCCGGCCGAAACCGTCATCCGCAGCCCATCCGCCGGGTTCTGATGGACAAAGCCCCAGTCCGTGCGCATCAGGAAACGGCGCTCGGCTTCCGAAAGCCTGGCCAGATCGCGATAGGCCCCATCGCGCATGTGATATTCCACCGTGCCGGATGTGGCATCGAGCCTGGTCGACAGGCAATTGAGAAGCGTGGTCTTGCCTGAACCGGACTCACCGACAATGGCGAGCACCTCACCCGGCCAGAGCTCGAAGCTCACATCCTTGCAGCCAATGCGCTGACCATAGGTCTTGCTGAGCTTTTGGACCTTCAGAAGCGGTGTACTGTTCATTCGGCAGCCTCCTTGGCCCCATAGCCCGAAGGCATGCCTTCCGGTCCCACATGCCCTTCCGCCCGACGGGTCTCGCAGTGATCGGTATCCGAGCACACGAACATCCGGCTTCCCCGGTCATCGAGCACCACCTCATCGAGATAGACCCCCTCTGCACCGCAGAGCGCACAGGGCCTGTCGAAATGCTGGATGGTGAAGGGATGATCCTCAAAGTCGAGGCTGACCACTTGCGTATGCGGAGGAATGGCATAGATGCGCTTCTCGCGGCCCGCCCCGAAAAGCTGCAGCGCCTGCGAGCGGTGCATCTTCGGATTGTCGAATTTCGGGATCGGCGACGGGTCCATGACATAGCGGCCCTCGACCATCACGGGATAGGCATAGGTGGTGGCAATATGGCCGTTGCGGGCGATATCCTCGTAGAGCTTCACATGCATGAGACCGTATTCGCTGAGCGCGTGCATCTGGCGCGTCTCGGTTTCGCGGGGCTCCAGAAAGCGCAAGGGTTCGGGGATCGGCACCTGATAGACGAGCACCTGATTGGCCGTGAGCTCTGCCTCCGGGATACGATGGCGGGTCTGGATGATGGTCGCCTCCGCTGTCCGGGTGGTGACAGCGACCGCGGCAACCTTCTGGAAGAAGGCCCGGATGGAGACGGCATTGGTGGTGTCGTCCGCACCCTGATCGATCACCTTCAGCACGTCATCCGGGCCGAGGATCGCAGCCGTCAGCTGCACGCCGCCCGTGCCCCAGCCATAGGGCATCGGCATTTCCCGCGATGCAAACGGCACCTGATAGCCGGGGATGGCGATGGCCTTCAGGATCGCCCGGCGGATCATCCGCTTGGTCTGTTCATCGAGATAGGCAAAATTATAGGTGGCAAGCGCGCTCATTCGGCAGCCTCCCTGCTTGCGGTTGAAGGATCCTGCTGCTCGGCCCGCATGCGGCGCACGAGATCAAGCTCGGCCTGAAAATCCACATAATGCGGCAGCTTCAGGTGCTCGACGAAACCGGTCGCCTGCACATTGTCGGAATGGGCGATGACGAATTCCTCGTCCTGCGCGGGCGCCACGATATCCTCGCCGAATTCTTCTGCCCGCAGTGCCCGGTCGACCAGCGCCATGGCCATGGCCTTGCGCTCCGACTGGCCGAAAACCAGCCCATAACCGCGCGTGAATTGCGGCGGCTCCGTCGCCGACCCCTTGAACTGGTTGACGCTCTGGCATTCCGTCACCCGGATTTCGCCTAGCGAAACGGAAAAGCCGAGTTCAGGAAGCTCGATCTCCACCTCAACCAGGCCGATGCGAATTTCGCCGGCAAAGGGATGGGTGCGCGCATAGCCGCGCTGGGTGGAATAGGCGAGCGCCAGCAGAAAGCCCTCGTCGCCCCGCGCCAGCGCCTGCAGCCGTTCGTCGCGGGAAAGCGGAAAGTCCATTGGCTCGCGGGTAATGTCTCCTGGCACCTTGTCGAGCGGTTCGCGGCTGTCCGGCTCGATCAGACCCTCATCGCCCAGAATGTCGGAAACACGACCGACCGCTTCACCGCCGCATTCGCGCCGTACGGGTGCGGCGACGGCAGCGTCTTCCAGCAGCGAGGGATCGAGCAGCCGGTGGGTATAATCAAAGGTCGGCCCCAGAAGCTGGCCACCAGGCAGATCCTTGTAGGTGGCGGATATACGCCGTTCGATCTCCATCGCGCCCGTATCAACCGGATCCGAATAGCCGAACCGCGGCAGTGTGGTGCGATAGGCCCGCAGCAGGAAGATCGCTTCGATCATGTCGCCGCGCGCCTGCTTGATCGACAAGGCAGCGAGCGCCCGGTCATAAAGCGAGGCCTCCGCCATGACACGATCGACCGCAAGGCCAAGCTGTTCCCCGATCTGGGCGACGGTCAGCGCAGGAATGCTGCGCGCGCCGCGACGCCTGTCGGCAAGCAGCTGATGGGCGTTCGCAATGGCGGCCTCGCCGCCCTTTACAGCAACATACATGGCTCAAACCTCCTCAAGCATCAGCCGGGTGGTGCGGGGCAGGCACAGACAATCGCTGCCGCAAACCAGAACAAGATCGATGCCGCGTGGATAGAGACTGCGGTTGAGCGCGCGTTCCCGCAGAAAATCCGCTGGCAGACCAATTGGCGAAAGCGACACTGCCCCGTCTATTCCCGGACCTTCGGCGATCAACGGAATGCCCCCGGAAAGAGCCTCCACTTCCACCACCAGCGTTGCTGATCGGTCCGGATAGGTGTCGCTGCCCAGCGAAAAACCGTTCCAGTCCGAAAGTGCGTCCTTGCGGGAGACAAAGGCAAACATCGCCACCATCCGGTCCGACACAATCGATGCACCGGTCTGAAAGGAAAGCCAGCGGGCAAAGGCCGAACCCGCAAGCGCGGGAGACAGCCATACCGACGTATCGGCATCGGCAAGCGTCAGCGCAAGCGCTGCATGGGAGGGACAGGCAGGCGCCGGCGCGGATGCATCATGCACAAGCGAAAAGACGCGCCCGGGCCGCGCCATGCCATCCATCAGCGCTCGAAAGACCGATTGGGAGGAAAGAACGGGCGACGTAAAGGCGCCGGAAAAAATCTGAGCGTCCGTCTGCATCAGTCATCTCCGCGAACAAGGGTAAAAAAGTCGACCCGGGTTGCCTGGGTCTCGGCATCGCGTTGCCCGGCTTCTTCGGCAAGGCGGCGCTCGATGGCCTGAAGAAGCGTGCGGCAAAGTCCCGCCTCGTCTCCCTCTTCCGCCAGCGCATCGAGGATCGCCGAAAGCCGGGTTGCCTCCTGATCCGTGCCCAGTCGCTGGCCATGACCGATCACGCCGGAAGCGAGGCGGATGCTCGCCCGTGTTACGGTTGCCTCTCCGAGATTGAACGCATTGCCACCCCCGCCGATCCGGCCCCGGATCATGACCAGACCGGTCTGCGGGCCGCGCACCGGATGGACATCCGCCATCTTCGGCCCTGCCTCAAGGCATGCGGCCAGTTCCTGTCTCGTGGCACGGGCGAGCAGGCTCATCCGCCTTGCCCGATCCGTGACCGGGGCCGCCGGGGCGGCTTGCTTCTGGTTCATCTTGACCTCATTTGTCTATTAATCTAGACAACTATACATCTGTTGATCATCTTTAGCGCCTGCGCGTGACGGGAGCATGACATGAATGACGCCACGGGCAAGGCTGCATCGGAAAAGCCATCACTGGTGGAGCGGCGCGGCGGCGTGCAGCTCTGGCGCCAGATTGCCGACCGTATCCGGCAGGCGATCAGTCTCGGCGAATTCGGTGACAGCGGTATGATGCCGCCGGAGACGGCGCTTGCCGCGCGCTTCGGCGTCAACCGGCATACGGTCCGTGCCGCCCTGAAGGTGCTCGCACAGGAGGGGGTGGTTCAATCCCTCCAGGGCAAGGGCACGATGATCCTGCGGCGCGAAAGGCTGACCTATCCGATCGGTCGACGCACCCGGTTCAGCGATGGTCTTGCCGGACAGGCGGAGCGGCTGGAGTTCAGGCTGCTTTCGTCACGAACAGCCGCCATCGGCCGCGAGATTGCGGACGCCCTCGGCCTGCTGGCCGGCAATGAATGTTCCGTGCTTGAAACGCTCGGTCTTGCCGATGGTCTGCCGCTTTCGCGCGCGACCCATGTTTTCGCGCCCGGTCTTTCCGGAATTGCCGAGCGATTTGCGGCAACCGGCTCGATCACCAAGGCTCTTATGAGCCTTGGCGTTCCAGACTATGTTCGCCTCTCAACGGATGTGATGGCACGCCATGCGATGGCGGAGGAGGCGGCCGAACTTGCCCTGTCCCCCGGCTCCATCCTGCTTGAAACCATGGCCGTCAACGGTTTTCCCGACAGGCGGCCGTTCCAGTATTCGCTGACCCGGTTTCCCGCCGACCGCATCCAGCTTGGCATGCGTATCGACAGCGTCTGAGACGGCTTACAAGCCCATAGCCTTCAGTTCCTGCAGCGGCGGGATGGTTTCGTACATATGCGGATCGAGCCGATCCCAGATAATGCCGCAGGTGGGCTTGTGCGGACCATCAACGGAAATTGTCCGCGTCGGCGTGAAGATCACATCCGCAACCGTATCATAGACATCGGGTGTCAGCGTTTCATCGAGCACCTGGCAATCATGGACCACAGCAGCGGAAGGCGTCGCCGTGGTGATCCGCCCGAGCTGATAGAGCATGCCCCATTCCGCATCGAAGAAGCCATGGCCCTTTCCGAAACGGACACCCTCATGGTTTATGGCTCCGGTGCCTGTGACCATGTAGTCGATCGGCGGCATGGTTGCGATGTCCTTGAGGCTCACCGGCTTGCCGATCCGTTCCATGCCGTCAAGCGTGGAGGCATAGAGATAGAGCTCCGGCGCAATGGTGGCCGGATCGAGCAGCCAGAAGCCGCGCTTGATCGAATAGGTGGTCATCAGCACCGTTTTTCCGTCGATCAGGGCCTGAAGGCGCAGGCGGTCGAGGCAATTGTCCGGCGTGATGAAAATGAATTTTGAGCGCCGGTAGAAATCGTGGTCGGTCAGGCGCGCCACCGCAGCTTCTCCGCCCTCGAAATCGGCGATGAATTCCGCGAAATCAAAATGAAACCGGCTGTCAGGAACCGCGACCTTGCGCAGCTCGCTCCAGACGCGTTCACGCACCGATGCCTTGTGATCGACGATATCCATTGTTGAACTCCCTTTATTGAGCAGCATGCATGCCACGGCGGGCAAGCACCGGCCGTTCGATCAGAACGACGCATTGATAAAACAGGACGGACAGGAACACCGAGACCACCGCGACAGCCCAGATCATGCCGTAGTCGAGATAGCCTCGCGACTGGTTGAGAAGATTGCCGAGACCGGTTCCGGTCGCCAGCCATTCGGCAATCATCACCCCGAGCAGGGCACGCGGAACGGCAAGCCGGATGGCGGCAAACAGGTAAGGCAGGGACGCCGGAACCGAGATCAGCCGCAGCTGCATGAAAAGGCTCGCCCCATAGGCGCGGGGCACATCCAGGGCGGCCCGCGGCACCAGGGACAGTCCCTGCGCCATCGTCACGAAGGCCGGGAAGAAGGTCACCGAAATGGTGATCCAGAGAATGACCGATGGTCCGCGGCCGAGCATCAGCACCAGCAAGGGCGTCAACGCCACCAGCGGCATGGTCTGCGTGACAAGAGCCACCGGCATGAAGCCGGTGATGATGGCAGGGCGAAGCACCGAAAGCAGCGCCAGCCCGAACGCAAACAGAATGCCGAGTGCCATGCCCGCAAGCGTCATCGGAAGGGTCTGACCAAGCGCCGCCAGAAGCTTTGCCTGCGCCAGGCCGGAATTCGGCATCAGGAACAGATAGTCGAACAGGCCCATCGGTGTCTTGGCGATCATGGCAGGCGCGCCGGAGGCAACAACCAGCAGCCACCAGAGGAAAAGCGGCAGCAGGATCGAACCTGCCGTCAGCAGAAGCTTCAGGGCCAGCGGCCAGGAGGCCTTTTCCACCCCCGGCGCCTTTGCCGGCACGGTGACGGCCAGAGTGGCGCTGGTGAAACGGCGGGCAATCAGCGAAAACAGCGCATAGGCAAATCCGGCAATCAGCGTTGCGGCCAGGCCGATGCCCCATAGCCGGTCAGGCTCGGCACGCCCGAGCGATCCAAGGAGATAGACACCGAGACCGAACCGGCCGCCGCCGCCAAATTCCGCGAGAATGGATCCGAGCACCGCATTGGGAGCCGCAATCCGCAGACCCGACAGGATGGTCGGCAGCGCAGAGCGCATCTGGGCAAATTTCAGCACAGACCAACGCCCGCCGCCATAGGCCCGGATCAGGTCGGTCATCCGCGCATCCGTCTGGGTAAGACCGGTAACCGTCGATGACATCGTCACGAAATAGCATCCGACTGCTGCCAGGATCACGCGCGGCGTCATGCCTGAAAATGTCAGCACAAGAAGCGGTGAAACGGCGATGGCAGGCAGGGCAAAGAGGGTGATGTTCACCCCGCGCCCCAGCCGCGCGGCCATCGGAAACAGGGCAAACAGCATGCCCGCGAAAAGCGCGATCCCATTGCCGATGACAAAACCGGCCCCTGCCCCCTCGAGCGTTGCCAGCACATGCGGCGGATAGTCTGCCCGATCGGCAAAGAACCGCACAAGAACGAGCGACGGCGGCGGCAACGCGCCCCCGGCAATCAGTTTAAGCCGCCCGCAGATTTCCCAGAGCGCAAGCAGGATCAACCAGTTGCGCAGGGTCGATGCGCGCGCCGCCCAGCTCTCAATGCCCATCCAGAGACCTCGCGATTTCGTCTTCGAGGCCGTGAAACTCCGGGCTTGCGAAAATGTCGGGTCGGCGCGGGCGGGCAAGCGGAATGTCTATCACCCGCGCAATCCGCCCTGGCCGGCTCTGCATGACCACAACCCGATCTGCCAGGAACACCGCCTCATCGATGCCATGGGTGACAAGCAGCGTGGTCGCACGGCTGGCGATCCAGATGCGTTGCAATTCCACGTTCATCTGTCGGCGGAGGATCTGGTCAAGCGCACCAAAGGGCTCGTCGAGAAACAGCACCTGCGGATCGGTGACGAGCGAGCGGGCAATGGCCACCCGCTGCCGCATGCCGCCGGAAAGCTCGCCCGGCAAGGCCTTTTCGAAGCCCTTCAGACCGACCAGACTGATAAGGTCGGCGATCTTTTCAGCGTGTGCGCGTCGCGGCCGGCCGAGCACATCGAGCGGCAGGGCAATGTTTTCCTCGACCGTGCGCCAGGGCATCAGTGCCGCATCCTGAAAGGCGACACCGGTGATTCCGGCCCTGGCCGCCTCTGCCGGCGGCATGCCCGCGATCGACACACTCCCGGAATCGGCACTGTCGAGACCAAGAGCGAGCCTGAGGATCGTGGATTTGCCGCAACCGGACGGGCCGATAAGGGCGGTGAACGAACCGGGCGGACACGCAAGCGAGACCCGGTCGAGCGCCTGCACGGGCGTGCCGCGCCCGGAAAAACTGCGCGACACGCTTTCAAGCTGGATACCGGCTGGTGTCGACATCAAATTTCTTCAAGCACGGTTGTATCGAAATGTTCACGCTTGGCCGCAATGCCCACGGCCGCCAATGCCTTGATATTGGCTGCGATTGCCTCCTCGCTCATAGAGAACACGCCGCCCGCCGCCTCGACCAGAGGCTTTTGCGCGGTGTTGAAGTAGATTTCGTTCTCCACGGAGCGACCGGTTCCCTTGAACCAGCTGTCTGCAAGCTTCGGCGGATAGGCGGCCGGATCCTTGAAATTCTCGTCCCAGCCCTTGCGGCTTGCCCTGAGGAAGGCGACGATTTCCTTGCGCTTGGTCTTCAGCGCCTCTTCCGTCACCACAACGGTGTCGTTGAAGATGGTGAAGCCGAAGTCGTAGAGCAGGAAGGAGACGGCGTCTTCGCCTGCCTGCTTGATGGTGAAGGGCACATTGGTGGTGAAATCGAGCGAGGCATCGATCTCGCCCTTGATCAGCGGCGTCGGGTCATAGGCATAGGGCACGATATTGACCTTGGAGCGGTCCACACCGGAAATATTCAGCATGGCCTCGACCGAGATGACATTGACCGGCGGCACGGCCAGCGTCTTTCCGATCAGGTCCTTCGGCTCCTTGATCGGGTTCTTGGCAAGCGAGACGATGCCGATCGGGTTTTTCTGGTACTGTGCGCCGATGATCTTGAAGGGCGCGCCCTGCTCGACGATTGCCTTGATCGTCGTATCGGGCGTGGTGAGCGTCATATCCGCCTTGCCCGCGATGATGGTGCTTTCCGGAATGACATCCGGCCCGCCGGAAAGATAGGTCAGATCAAGGCCTTCGTCCTTGTAAAACCCCTTGTCGGCAGCGACGAAATATCCGGTGAACTCGGCGTCATTGATCCAGGATGCCTGAAAATTGAAGGGCGATGCCGCATGGGCCAGGCGGTTCATGGCAGGCAGGGCAGCTGTCGCGCCCATCAATCCGAGAAAGCGGCGGCGGTCGATGATGAGTGTCATGGAAGGATCCCCTTTTATATCTGTGGTTACGGTTCATGCGACGCCGCGCATGCGGGCAAGTTCCCGCAAGGGCGGAATGGTCTGAATTTCATCGTCGAGCAGCAGGTCCCACTTGATGCCACGCGGGCGACGCTCCGAACGGGCAACGCGAATGAGACGGCCCGGCGTCGCGATGTAATCGACGGGAATATCGGTGGCGCTCATCTGCAGATGGTCCTCCACCACTTGGACATCATGCACGATGGCCGCAACCGGCGTGGCATCATCGGCAAGGCCGAGATCGGTAAACATTCCCCATTCCAGATCGAAATAGCCGTGACCCTTGCCGAAGCGCATGCCGTCCACCGATACAGCAGAGGCGCCCGTGGCCATAAGGTCGAAGCGGCCGAGACCGGCGATTTCCTCCAGCGTTACCGGCCGGGCAAAATGTTCGATCCCGTCGAGCCAGGCCGCATAATGCTCTGCTCCTTCCGGCACGGCATCCGGTGCGATGTAGAGAAAGCCGCGCTGGATGTTATAGGTCGCGGTGACCAGCGGCACGCGCGCCGCAATCAGCCTTCTGCGCAGTTCCGTCATCGAATTGTCAGGCGTGACGAAGGCCAGCCGACAGGCCTCATAGGCAGGCAGGGCGCAGATGCGATCTGTCGCCAATTCCGCGCCGATAAAGTCCGGAATGAACTGGGCGAACCGCATGTCGAAGCGCGTATCCGGCCGCGCCACCGCTTTCAGCCGGTCCCAAATGCGTTGACGTGTCAGGCGAGAATTCGACATCCGGCAGTCCGCGTTTCATAGTTTCATGATGATGAAACACATGTTTCACTATTGCAAGAGGCGTGGTAGTCTTTTTTTATACAGCCGATCGGGAATCGAAGGTCCATGGCGTCACGACTGGTTTTGCGCATTCAGGAACGGTACGAGAAGCTCACATCGGGTGAGCAGAAGCTCGCGCAGCTTATTCTGGATCGCCAGGACGACATCCTCACCCATTCGGCGACCGAGATTGCCGACATGGCAGGCGTCTCCAAGGCGACGACCGCCCGTTTCTTCCAGCATCTTGGCTATACCGATTTCAACGAGGTGAAGCTTCAGGCACGCGAGGAGCGCAACAGGACCGAGCCCTACGAATATTCTGTCACCAATTCGGAACAGATTGCCATGGGCCGCACGATCAGCGCCCATCTGGCGCTTGAACTGGCCAACCTTACAAAGACCTTCGAGGAACTCAGATCGGACAAGGTGCGCGATGCGGCAGAACTGATTGCCGCCGCACCGCGCGTGTGGGTGCTCGGCTTCGGGCCGGAGGAAGGCTTTGCCCGCTATGCACGGCTGATCTTTTCCAGACTGCGCCACAGCGTGATGATCCTCGGCATCAATCAGGGGTCATGGGCGGAAGACCTGGCAATGACCGGGCCGAAGGATGTGCTGTTGCTGATTACGCTACCGCCGCATCAGACATTGCTGAAGCCGATCATCAACTATGCCACGACCAGCCGGCTCAACGTCATCACCATCACGGATCGGGCCTCGATGCTGGAGGCACAGCGCTATTCCCGAATCGTTCTGCCCTGCCATGTTTCAAGCTTTGCGCTCGGGCCGTCTCACACGGCGATTGGCAGCGCCATTCGGCTGCTTGCGGTGACTTACGCAGCCCAGGCAGGCAAGACCGCCCAGCAGCGCGCCGAAATCGTCGCCCGGATCCATGAGGAACTCGGAGATATCGATTAGAACAATCTGCGGAAAGGCGCCGGGGGCGCAGTTCCGTCAGCCTGTTCGGGCCCAGGCGGCGGACCGCTGGTCCCGGCTCTCGGCCTCACGGATGCTGAAACGCTCCATCAGGCTCGCGAGACGCTTGGCTTCGCTGGCAAGCCGTTCGGACGCGGTGCGCTGACGCTCCACCATCGAACCGTTCTGCTGGGTCGCCTCGGCCATATCCGCCACCGCGTGGTTGATATGCGAGAGCTCCCCGGATTGCTCGCGGCTTGCCTGGCGGATCGCATTCATGTGACCGTTCACCTCCGTGATGAAGTTGACGATCTCGTTCAGGGCGTCGCCGGTCTTGTGGACAAGCTGCACGCCGCCCGCCACCTCGCCGGAAGAAGCCTCGATCAGCGCCTTGATTTCCTTGGCGGCATTGGTGGTGCGCTGGGCAAGTGCCCGCACCTCCTGCGCCACGACGGCAAAGCCCTTGCCTGCCTCCCCTGCCCGCGCCGCCTCGACACCCGCATTGAGCGCCAGGAGATTGGTCTGGAAGGCGATTTCGTCGATCACACCGATAATATTGCCGATCTGGTGAGAGCTGCCCTCGATCCGCTGCATGGCATTCACGGCTTCGTGGACCACTTTCGCCGACTGGACTGCGCTGCTCGATGCCTTTTCGGCAACCGCCGACGCCTCTTCCGTACGGCTGGTACTCAGCCGGACATTTTCCGAGATCTGGTTGATGGCCTTGGCCGTCTCAGAAAGCGTCGCCGTCTGGATTTCGGTGCGGCGACCGATTTCATCGGCGGCACGATAGATGCCGGAGGCCTCGTCATCCACCAGCCGGACACTGCCGGACACATCCGACAGGGCGCCGGAGAGCTGGATCACGGAATTGTTGAAGTCCTCGCGCAGGGGTTCGAATTCGGCCGAAAAAGCCTGTTCGAGCCGAAGCGACAGATTGCCTTTCGCAAGCGCACCGAGACCCGAAGCAAGGCCGGATGTGGCATAGCGCAACCGCTCGGCAGCCTCGGCCTCGGCGCGGGCTTCGGCGGCAATCCGGTCCTGTTCGGCCTTGACGCGAAGACTATCGGCCGCCGCATTCAGTGCCCGGTTTTCAAGGCCCGCGCGGCGGAAGACCTCCATGACCCGCGCCATACTGCCGATTTCATCGCGTCGTCCGGCGCCTGCGATATCCACCTCATGATCACCGGCGGCGAGCCGCTCCATCACATCCGTCAGATGGACAACCGGCTTCACGGCCCGCCAATAGGTGGCAAATCCGCCGCCGATCGCAATGGCAAGCCCGAGGGCTGCGAGAGCGCCTGTCACCAGGTTCCAGGTATTTCCCGCCTGTGCGGCAAGCCGTTCGGAATTCGACAGATGACCGGCCGCAACATCGACCAGTTTCACGACTTCCGCCCGATGCGCATAAAAGGCCTTTGCCAACGCATCGAGCTTGAGACGGCTTTCCTCCGCGGTGGTGGCTGCCTGATCCGCGATCTTCCAGAACGCCTCGCCACTCGGGATCACCTCGTCCTCAAGCTGTCTGCGCTCCTCGGCACTCAGATTGCGCGGCTTCCAGTAGTCCTTGCGGGCAAAAAAATCAGCGCGCAGCGCTGCAATCTTGTCGGCATTTTCCTTTTGGCGCTCCGGAAATGCAGTGCTTTCCAGCATAAGCATATAGGCTTCAGTGACAAACAGAGGCGGTGGAAGAATATCGGCGATCAGATCTTTGCCATCGATGATTTCCTGATAGGCATCGCTGCCAATCTCAAGCTTCTTCAAGGCGTGGTTCTGCAAACCCGCAATCACGGCCAGAATGATGCATACGAAGAATGTCTGCAACGCAAGAAACCGGGTCAGTTTCAGATCGAACATCACACTCACCAGCGAAGATAATATCGATTTGAGTATGATTAATATCTGTAAATATTGTATTATCTAACATCAAGAAATCCCATATATAAAAATACACCCTCAGGGAGCAGTTCTTCTTACTTGCCGAAAGCAAATGAAGACAAAATACAATGGATTGAATATTATAGCTTTTTTTGCATTCTTGTGCGGTTTTTGACAAAAATCAAAAATAGGTTTGCAGCCTTGCGCCGGTCATCGAGGCCATCAAATGTTATGTTTTTCGCTACCTCAAGATGCAGGCGGCTACGCTCTGCATTCTGCCGGGACCGGTATGAAATGAAGCTGCCGCGCCAATGTCCTGAAGAGACCTGGCGCGGCAGAGACGGTTCGGGACAGGATCAGCCCTTCAGCTTGGCATTGCAAAGGCTGTAATATCCGCCGCCCTTCTGGATCCACTTCAGCCCGTTGAGGGTGTTGGCGGACTTGTTGGCATGGTAGGCGTCGACACAGGTGTGCAGACGGCCCTTACCGGGCTTTTCACCGGCATATTTGGCATCGATGGCGCTCGGGAACTTCACGCCCTTCGGTGCCTTGGCGGTGGAGGCTGCCGGTTCTTCATCGGTCACTTCGGAAACGGACGGATCATCTGTCTCCTGGGCGGTTGCGTCAGAGCCGCAGTTCTTCTTGCGGAAGTCATTCCATTTCATGCCGTTCAGCGTATTGGCCGCCTTGGCTTCCTGAAACTTCACGCTGCATTCTTTCATCGTCAGCGCATGCGCATTGCCGGCCAGAAAGCCGAGCGATGCGGTGGAGACGATCAGGAAAAGTCGAAGATATCGCATGGGATCCTCTTGAGGGTGCTTTTTATCAATGTTGAAGGGTACCATCGGGGCTTGCCCGATCGATTGCGGCTGGCAGGATCTTCGCCAGCATGTCCGGCAGCGACGACGCATCGATGCCGACTGCGGAGGCCAGCTTGGAAAGCTGGTCGCTGTTCAGTGCGGCCGAAATCTGGTCTGCCGAGACCGGAAGATTGGAGCCGGTGGAAAGCCAGGACTGAACCTGCTCGCCAAGGCCACCGCTTGAAAGGCTTGCAAGGAGCCCCTGCACACCACCGTTTTGCCCGAGAGCCTGTTCGGCGATCTGCAGCAGGTTACCCTCGCTGCCTTCCATGAATTTCGAAATGAGAGAACTGGTAAAATCACCCCAGCCTGACATGCATGCCTCCTTGTTATGGTTAATGCATGTTTTCATAATCATCCGAAACAATCCATGGTTTAATGCAGTAATTTATAACAATTTTGCGCGCAGTTTGGCCGGCTGCGGCTGGCCGCCGATACAAGTATCGATAATGAAATGGTCAGGCGGTTGACCAACCTTGTGGCTGCGCTTATTGTGGGTTCCCAGAAGCCAAGAAGTCGGCAAGTGAGGAACCATCATGACCGTTACTGTCAAGGTCGCAGAAGCCAAAACCCATTTGTCGGAGTTGCTCGCCCGCGTCGAAGCCGGCGAAGACGTAGTGATAGCCCGTGGCAATGATCCTGTAGCCCGTCTCGTTGCAATCAACGAGCGCCGCCAGCGACTGTTCGCCATCGAGGCGGTCCGCACGCTTCGCAAGCAGATGACGCCTGTCACCGCAGAAGAAATCCAGGAGTGGAAGCAGGAGGGGCGCCGCTGATGCCTTTCGTCGTCGATGCTTCAATCGCCGGTGCCTGGCTCTTGCCCGATGAGACAAATCTCGTCGCCGAAGAGGCCATGGCCCGCCTGGCTGACGACGATGCGATCGCCCCCGACCTTCTCCGCCACGAAATCCGCAGTATCTTGCTGAGCGCGGAAAAGCGCGGCCGTATTTCGGATGATCTCGTGCACTCGGCCCTTGCACGGTTCCGGGAGCTACCCTTGAGGTTTATTGGACCAGGCGACGATGTGGAAGTAGTAAGGCTCGCCCGCCGTCACAAGCTCAGCGCCTATGATGCCGCTTACCTGGCTGTCGCCGTTCTTCAGCAGGCACCGATTGCCACGCTGGACCGGCAGTTGGCAGCAGCAGCCCAAGCCGAGGGTATATCGGTATTAGACGGCACAGCTCATGGCGGATGACGCAGCTCTGGAGGCAGATTAATGTGATAGTGTGCAAGCCCGCGCCTAGTATTGGGTGTGTCGCAAAGACATTCCGCGGGCGCAGCTAAACGGTAGCCGATGTTATTTTTACGCTTTGTTAAACTTTTGCGGTCAGACGAGACGCGCGAGCAGATCGTTCTGCTCATTGACGGTCCACTCGCTAGTGAAGCCGAAACCTTTCCTCAGCCAGAGCATCCTTCGACCCCGGCAGTGGTCCTTCGTGCCGTATTGAAAGTTCGGAAGCCGCCGACTTTCGGTATGTTCTTCTTCAGGCGAAAATGGCCGCTCTCAATGCTTTGCTGGAGATGCTTTGTAACATAGTGAACCGGATCTGGATAAATGAGGCGCTCGTCGACGGCCGCGGATCCCGAAGTTGGTCTCATCAATCCGGACTGATCCGCAATGAGGCTGACGAAACGGACATAGCCGCTTTTCGATCAGCGGCGCATAGGCAAGGACCCAGCGGTTGATCGTGCTATGATCAACATCGAGGCCGTGCTCTTGGAACATTTCTTCCAGGTCGCGATAGCTCTGTGGATAGCGCAAATACCAAGTGACCGCCTGCACGATCAGCCATGCCTCGAAAAAACCCGTCACCCCGTTTTACGATCGCCTTTCACATTGGCACGCATCAGCGACATCAGCATCGGTCCCAGACCGAACTCCCCTGCCCTCGCTCGGCGCGTGAGATCGCGGAGATATCCACCTGCCGAGTTGATATGCCCTGCCCTCTCAAGGATTGCAGCCATCGCAACCGCGGCGTTTTCAGGACCCATCACCTCGCAAGCTTCTTGGTAAGCCGACGGGCTGACGCCAAGCATTGATCGAACCACCGCCGCGGCCCCCATCAGCTCGCGCCAATGGGAGATCGTCCCGCCGGGCCCGTAGTCCAAGATCTGCGGGCAGGCTTTCAGGACCATCGACAGCGGGAACGCCTTCATCTGTTCCGGCTTTGCCAACGGCTGAGCCACCGCTTTGGGTGCTACTTCCAGCTCGGCGGCTTCGTCCTGCTCTTTTTCAGAGCGAGGTTCAAGTTCATCGATGGATTCTGGTTTTGAATTCTGTTTGTGACCGCCATTTTGAACAGCATTGCCATCCATATTTTGAGAATTTAACTGATTTTCCAGAAGGTTGAGGATTTCTGTGCGCAAAAGCTGCATCTCGTCGAGGATTGCCTCCACCTGGTGACGATCAGGGTTACGGGGAAGTCGGCTGACAATGCCGACATACATGTCTTCTATGGCTTTCCAGTCGCCGTCGGCCCCCTCCTCCATGGCGGCGGAAATTAGCTTGCGTACATCCCGCCGGCAAATCGTCAGGGCCTCTTTGGCTCGTCTAAACTGCAGGCGTTCGGCAGCGACTTCCTGTGCCAGGCCTGCAAGTTCCGCAGCACGAGCCAAAAGCGGAGAAAGATCGAACCCGAAGGCTTGCTCGATATCGCCACCCTTGTCCCGGTGAGCGTAGCGCTTACCGTTGGGACTATCCTTGCGCTGGATGAGCCCGGCTTCTACCAGGGCAGCCAAATGGCGCCGCAAGGTCGTTCCAGTGATGCCGTGCGCTCGGACAGACAGCTGGGCGTTCGAAGGGAAGACCACTAATCTGCTATCGCAGTTGAGCTCGCTTTCCGGATAAAACGTCAGCAATGCGTCCAGCACAGTCAGCGCCCTGTCCTGGAGGCCGAGGCGTTCACGGGCCTCACAGGCGTCGCGAAACACCTTCCATTTTTCGATCGGGCGGTTTGGTTTCGTCTCGGACGTCTGCAGCTGCCTCTTTACAAGATGAAGCACAGCCGGCCGCTGCCCAAAGGGCGTCGTCACATTTCCACTTTGCATAATCTCAGCCTTCAATAAGGCAAAAGAAGACTGCTCACCAAATAGGCGTCCTAGACTCTTGACTGGGATTCGGGGAAATGCGATTCTCTAGTTGCTACACGATGAGAAGGGCTTCCACGACGGCGACGTTTTGGGGGCCTTTTTCTTTTGCGGGTCTAGTCTCCTGGTTTCACAAGTGATTGTCAGCTGACAATCAGGCTAATTGTCTGTTTGAGAAGAATTTTCTCGTTCGAACTGTTCGACGAGATCGCTCATACTAGCGTCAAGGAACTCCGCGAATGCTCTTGACGTAACAGTGATTTTTGAGCCTTTTGACGTCCGCTCAACAGCTGCAAGAACAAGCCCCTTTCGAGTGCGAATCTGTCCTCGACTATTGTCTTTCGAAGCCTTCGGTGTCTGACCGCTTAACCAGAGACGCGTAAATCTCTCGTTTGAATCAATTGATGTGAACCCGGCCTCGTTAATCGCTTCAGTGATCCTTCCGTAAGCTGCCTTGTCCTTCAAGAGATCGGCAAACGCCAACCAGCGAGGTCGCCCCACCTTTGCGGCTGGCCCTATAGCGAGGATTATTCGTTCTGGGATAGCGTCAGCAACTTGCAAAAGACGGGAAATTTCAGGTTTGTCGACTGACAGAACCTGGGAAATCCTGTCCCGGTCAAAACCATGCAGCTCGAGATGTTTCGCAAAGAGGGCACGCTCTATGAAGCTGAGATCGACGCGGGGACCGTTTTCTTGCCCTTGTGCGAGGATCAGTTCATCGTCCGAAAGTTGGCGCACAATTGCCTTGATTGGGCGATCCAGAATTACCGCCGCACGCAATCTTCGATGGCCATATGCCGCCTGATAGTGGTTTTCCTTTGATGGATGCGGACGAACTAAGATGGGAACTTGCTGTCCGCTTTCTTTCATGGACGAAATAAGTTCTTGCAGGGCGGGATCATGGTCAGTCGGGATACGATCCCGAATGAACGAGGCTTCGATTTGAGCGGGACTTAGCTCGACAACTTTATCACCGGCTGCAAGCGCGGAGCGAAGCTCCTTCGCAGCGGCGGCCTCATCACCGAGTCGACCGAGTGAGAGATTCATAGCTCGAACGGCCCCAGCTGGCTTGTGTGGAGGCTGCGCTTGAACAGGCGACTTGGTTGAATCGTTCGCAGACGCGCTCACCATATTCTTCAGGATATCGCGGCCTTTCATGCACGCCCCCATGAACTCTTCAGCAGATTCTCAATTTCCAAATTGACTCCGTCCATCGCTTCCACGGCGCGATCATATGTCTGCCGATTCATTGACTCTCGCGCCGCTTCATAAATTGTCTGCTTCGACAGGCCCGCATCAGAGATCGCAGTTGATTTCACCATCATTGATGTAAGGACGCGTTCGCCAAACAAACTTCGCAAGAAGGCAACTATTTGCGCTTGGGGGCCGTCGTTTGGCTCGTAGCGTGTGACGAGATATCGCATCCAATCGTATTCGAGATTGCCACCTGCTTTCTTGACCACGGAGAGAAGATCAGAGGTCATAGCCAAGAATTGGTTCATTGATGCCACGTCCAGCATCTGAGGGTGAACTGTTATCAACACCGCAGTTGCCGCGCACAGCGCTGACAGCGTCAAAAATCCCAGAGTTGGCGGGCAGTCTATGACAACGACGTCATAGCGATCGGAAAGATCGCTTAACGCCTTCCCTACCCTGAGAAAGAACATGTCGGTCTCCGAGCTACTGCGCTCGGCAAGAGCCCTAGGAGTGTCGTGCTCAAATTCATGCAATTCGAGATTGCCCGGGATCAGATCAAGTCCAGGGAAATAGGTCTCCCGAACCACCTCCCCTACTGGACGGCGAAGCTCATCATATCGGATAGCTCCGAATAGTGTCTCGTTTTCGCCAACATCGAATTCCGGCTGATATCCAAGCATGGCTGACATCGACGCCTGAGGATCAAGGTCGACAGCAAGCACGCGATAGCCACGGAGCGCCAGATACTGAGCGAGATGCGTTGACGACGTTGTCTTTCCAGATCCGCCCTTGAAGTTAGTAACGGCTATGACCTGCAGGTGGTCCCCTTCACGGCGTCCAGGAAGATACGCAGGTTTAGTCTTTCCCAGGATGTGTCGGATCGTGTTGATCTCCGACAGAGAAAAGGTTCGGCGACCACCCGCTGTCTTCTCGGACGTGACCGAATCCTCCTGTGAAGCCAGGTGCCGGACATAGCTGTCGGTCACGCCAAGCAACTTTGCGGCTTCGGTGCTACTGAAACGCCTCAACGCTTTTTGTTCGTCAGGTGAAAACAGACGCGCT
Source organism: uncultured Rhizobium sp. (assembly GCA_945952315.1). Taxonomy (GTDB): domain Bacteria; phylum Pseudomonadota; class Alphaproteobacteria; order Rhizobiales; family Rhizobiaceae; genus Gellertiella. Next base: position 72,670 of record CAMFIE010000012.1, read on the forward strand.
GATAGTTCCTGCAGATTGCTGCTGAGTTTTGCAGAATCATCGGCAATTGTTTTATCAATCGAAACCCGTTCGATTTTTTCGATCTGGCTGATTTTCGCGGTCTTATTCGCCATTCACGGTAAACCCGATAATTCGCTGCAATTTGCGCAAATGATCTCATGGAGCGTCTATCCGTCAAGCAGTTTTTGGTTAATGCAAATTAACCTCTGCGGCCGAGAGAAAGATATGATTGGATTCAATGACTTGATCTAATTGTCAGCTGACAATCAGCAGGCACTATAAACCGCGCTCTTGGATGTGATTGCCCCGAATAACTAGAATCAGTCTGCAGCGGCGAGTTAGAGCATCGAACTCGCCGCAATGACAGGAACAGAAGATGAGACCAATTTCTCGGATGGCAATCCGTTGAATTCGAGAGATTCAGAGTTTGCAGGTAGTCAGCGACTGCCTGAGCCTTTGCGGCGGCAGTGATGACTGCACTTGAATCCAGCTTGAGCAACTTGAGCCAGTTTTCAACGTAAGCAGCGGTATTGTCTCCCGGATCATGCTCGATGCCAAGATCGGCGCAGACGAACGCGGCTGATATCTCGGCAACAAGCTCCTCCATGGCGTAGGCCTCACTGCTGAACCGCCTACTCAGGACACGGCCCAAACGTACCTTTGCACCACTCCAATGAGAATTCTCATGAAGAACCGTGCTGTAAAGGTGAGCCTCGCTGAGGAACCGCCCCCGCATCCGGCATCAGAATGTCATCAAGACCAAGGCGATAACAAGCCTGCTTACCGCCGTAGGTGATCTTCGCGCCAGTGCGATCTGTGAAGGATTCGACGGTTTCGAGAACTGAAACGGCATCCATTGGCACATCATCGGCCGGGCTCTTGAAGCGGTCTGGCATGTTGTCGACCTGCTCGAGTAGGGTAGGCTGGCGGCGCCTCAATGAGGACGCGGCTCAGCCCCCCTCCGAACCGGACTTGCACCTTTCAGCGCATCCGGCTCTCCACGACTACGTGTTCCATCTCGTCGTTGGTCAACTTGGCCACCAGCATGGACGGAGCGATGGCAGGGCTGGCAAAGCACAATGCGCTTGCGTAATCGTGCCGCCGGCATGTACCGGGCAAGCCCTGCTTTCTCCATTTCCGCGATCTTTCTGACATGATGGATTTCACATGGAAGATCTGTTCGACCGCATCTGGTACATTTCTGCGCGTTGAGGCGTTCGACCATTTCTGTCCTGCTGAACACGAACTTTGATGATTGTGGGCGATCAATGTCACCCCATTTTCGCGGTTCGCACTTCAGGTCCTTCAGCTGCCAGATCTTGATCTCTCGGGGTTCCCCTCCGACTTGGAAGCGAACGAAGAAGTCTTGCCCTCGGCGCATCTTGGAGAAGATTTCCCTCGCAGACGTTTTGTGCTTTGCCGCGATGGTTTTGACGCAGCTCATCAGGGCAAAGTACCCGCCCTTATTGAGCTTGCGTTTCACATCATCGGCAAGCGCATAGTAATTTGCGAAGCCTCTCCATTCAGCGTTGTAGGCCATGACAATTTCGACGTCACTCGCCAATGTCAAAGCGGGACGGTGGCGAGGACGAAAGGCATCGTAATCGCCCCATCCTTTGCCATTGACAAACCGGACCACCTTTTCCCTTGGGACATTCAGCTTCAAACGATCTGCCAACCCTCGCCGCAGTGCTGGACGACTATAAAAGGTCGCCTTGTGCGGATTGCGGTTGGTCGATGTCCTGACATCGTATCCAAGGAAACGCGCTCCGTCCGAAGCCTTGCGGATGCCGCTCTTCTCATCCGATACGCTCAGTTTCAGGTTTTTGGAGAGGAATGTCCTCACCTCTTCCATGATCTGTCGCGCATCGTCTTTGCTGCCAATTATGCCGATCAAGAAGTCATCAGCATAACGGCAGTAGCGGAGCCGCTTGTAATTCGGATCGAATGCGTCGGTGGCGGGCACAGTCAAACGTTCCGCCTTCAGCCGACTGATCTCCTCCAATTTGGATTTGATCTCTGCATCATCATCGCCTCGATCAAGACGAAGCTGATCCACTTGCTTACGAAGCCGCGTCAGACGATTCATGATCCGTCGGCCTTCGACCGATGGAACACGTTTCCCGCCCCTATGGTAGGCTGCGACCTTCGATTCCATGTACTCGTCGAGTTCATGGAGGTAGATGTTTGCCAGTATAGGGGAGACAATACCGCCCTGTGGGGTGCCGCTGTAGGTTCGGTGATAAACCCAATCCTCCATATAGCCCGCTTTCAACATTCCACGGATCAAGCCGATAAATCGGCTGTCGTGGATACGTTTTTCAAGCAAGCCAATGAGGATGTCGTGATCAATGTTGTCGAAGTATCCGACCACATCGACATCGACCAGCCATTTCACCCCTGTCCACACCGCACGGATGTTCTCCAGCGCAGTATGACAGGATCGGTTCGGTCTGAATCCATGAGAGTGCTGCGAGAACAGCGGCTCATAGATTTGCTCCAGAAGAATTCGAACAACCTCCTGGACCAAGCGGTCTTCCGTCGTCGGCACGCCAAGCGGCCTTTTCTTGCCGTTGGCTTTGGGAATGTACACCCGACGTACTGGTTGCGGACGATAGGTCCCGTTCGCCAGCCGCTCGATGATCGAACGTATCTTTTCCGACGTGAAGCCGTCAAAGGTCTGTCCGTCAACGCCCGGCGTCATCGCACCCTTGTTCTGTGCGATTTTATGGTAGGCTTGCTCCCAAAGGAGCGGAGCCTTCATAAGGCGATAGAGCCCATTGACCCGCCGACCCGACCTAACAATGATCGGGAGCGATCCAACAGCCCTTTTGATAGTATCTGGCAGCATTAGCACACCTCTTCGCAAGGTTTTGGATCGTAGTCGCTGCCGTCCTTCCCCTGATCCGCAGAATTTTCGCCCAAGTTGCCCTGAGCTTATATTCTCGACCATCCGATGATTTCGGCTGTCCCGGTCATTACTCCGGGCATTTGAGTACTATGACGGCTCCGTACCCATACAGGTCATCAGCAGAGCCGATGCCTGCTTAGGGCATCCCGTAATTACGAAAGCGGGAGATACGATGTGGTTAGGTGCCCCGTTCGTTCACTTACCCCTCCGATGGAGGATGCGCCGAATGGGCTGGCTTTCCCGATATCGGGGTTGGAGGACCTCAACACCCTGTCCTCTGTCCATTCGGTGTGCCGTGTCAGTCGTTCTACGACACCGCTCCGGTTGTAGGCCGCTGCAAACTAGGGTTCAGGCAATACAGCTTTCACCATACACATCTTGCCCTGACCCGCCGCATCGCAAACGACTTTGATGCTTTGGGCCTTTTCCGAACATGCTATTGTTCCCCGCTCCTTTCGGAGTCACAATCGTTGCCGATCGAGGTGAGTTCGGCAGGCATGAGCTATCCCAGCAAGCTCATTCACTCATCGTGACACTCCCATACTTTCGCCGTTACGGCGCACCGTTGAAGACGGTGTAGGCCTTGAGATAGGGAACTGCGCGAACGTCCACCTCGGGCTCCTTCGGCGTGAAGGAGCCGAACTTGACGACGAGGATTCTTTGTTCACCCTTGCGGACCTGAGCGCCAAGCTCCTGAGCCTGCCGTTAAGTAATCCGTGTGTCTTCGTCTCAGCCGGCGAGTAGCCCGGAGAGCTACAGCATGACCACGTCGATGCCGCGATAGGCTTCGCCGGAGGCGCGGAGCGGTGTAGCCCACCTCCGACTGTTTCCGCGCCATAGCCGAATCCAAGGCTTGGTGCCGACCTCTAAAGCTTATCGCATTTATTCAGCCGTATATCCTGCGGCTTTGAAGAAGTTTCGGGCAGCTCGCTTTCGTGAGAGCGCCTTGAGCTTTGAGAACGCCATTTCGATGGGGTTCAGGTCCGGCGAATAGGGCGTCAGGAAGAGCAGCCACGCACCCTTCGCCTTGACCAGTTGCTCGGCTTTCTCGCTTTTGTGGAAGCCGGCATTGTCGAGGATGACAACATCGCCGGGCGACAGTGTCGGCGCAAGCTCTGTCTCGATCCATGTTTTGAAGATGCGGCTCTTCATCGGCGCATCGACAATCCATGGCGCGGTCAGGCCATGGCAGCGCAGTCCAGCGATGAATATCTGCGTCTTCCAGTGGCCAAAGGGTGCGTAAGCCGCAAAGCGGCTACCCTTGACAGACCATCCAGTGCGCATCGTCAGACGGGTATTCGTCGAAGTCTCATCGATAGAGATGAGCCGGGACAGCGCCTTGTTAAAGAACCGGTTGCGGCGGTTGATCCAAAGATCAAACTCCTTGGCGATCTCCGGTCTGCGCTGCTCGCTTGCCTTCAGGCTTTATTTTTGCTCAGCCCAAGCCGGTGTAGAAACCGCCCGACGGTGGCGCGGTGGACCTCGATGCCGCGCTCGGCCAGTTCGCGACACAATTCGTCCAGGCTCACTTCGCCATGCAGAGCAGCGCGCTCGCTGATCCATTCCCCATGAGGCTAAAGTTTACTGCCAGGCGGATGACCCTGTCTGGCGGGGCGAAGAGAACCAGATGAACGATGCAGGATCATCATGTTGTTGACGAACCGAGGCCAAAACCGGAAATGCCGGGCTGCTTCCCGATTGCTATTGCCTTCATTCACAAACGCAACGACACGCTCATTTGACCGAGCAGATCACTGCCAGCTTCGCTCCAATGCCGAAGCAATATGGCAGCAGATCACTATGTCAATCAACGCGTGAAAGCCCACGCCCTTGCACTCCGATGCCCCTCGCGATTTGCTCGTGCTGTGAACGGATACAAGTTCCCATTCACGGGATATATGCAAATTTTTTAAATAAATATCAGTATATCAAACTTTTTTATTGACCATTTTTCCGCCGAAAACCACACTTAAAAGAAAAGGATAAACACGATGCCAATGTATATTTATGATGTTCCGTCCCTTGCCACGTTCCGTGTCTACGCAAAAAGTGAAAATGATGCAATCGAGGCCCTCTATTGTCATGCTTGCGATACGGACATTGAATTTGTCTTGAATGAGAAAAGCCCCAGGGTCGAGTTCGTCAACGTCACGACAAATCCGGGAAAGGCAGAATACATCGGCGAGATGCCCGACGAGGATCTGAAGTGGTTTTCGCGCAGGCACAAGACCTGAGGCGTAACATCACTCCAGTTTTCGAGATCCGGATACCATCCATTTCCGGCGCTCGAAGACCGAAACGGTAGGGTTTCATGCGGCTGGCTTTCTTGTCCGCCTGGCAGGGGAACGCATATCAAAAATGGCTGGTTTGGCCCCAATGGCTAGTGGTGCGGTTTTTCGCATGTTTGCCAGATCGGGAACCTCGTGCCCGTCAATCGGTAAGGCCGTAATCCGCGCATATGATCGTCAGGTCGTACCGCGGAAGGGCAGGGCGGTCGCCCGGGAAGTATTCCGCGCAAGGTCCTTGTAGCAATCATCTAGACGAAGCGGCCAATCTCTGGATCGGATTGCATGACGCAATGCAGCAATCGCGGCACGAGTTTGTGAACCAAGCCTCCGCAGCCAACAGGATCACCGAACGGCGGCTGGGCGGTGCTGGCTGTCATGGGATGGGTCGTTCTTCATTTCATTGATCGAAATGAACATCTGGAAGAAATACATCAGCGTCATGAATCAATAGCCCATCATCGATTCAAAACTCTCGTTGGACGAGCCGAAGGCTAGGCTGGCATTCTCCTCTCATGCAGAAGCTGGTTTGCCAACTTTATCTCGAGCGCACCGAGCCGGATCGTAATCTGGCCCGTTTCTATCGCGTCTCGTTGGAAAGAGATTTATTCGGCCAGCCCTGCCTCTACAGGCAATGGGGCCGCATTGGACATTTCGGTCGGCAAAAGATCGAACCGTTCTGCAATGAGCACGAGGCTCTGAAGGAACTCTTGCGACTTGTAACAGTCAAGCGACACCGCGGATACCGCCCGGCCAGGCTATTGCCACGTGTTGCAATGCTTGGTGTAAACAGACCCGGTCCTTAGCGATCCATGCCGCTTGGACAAAGGTACAAACCTTCCTCCGGCATAACGATCAGCAAAAACGCTTGGGCGCGGCCGTCGTGCTCAAAAACCCCTCCATCAGAAAGGATATGCATGCCAAACGTCTGCATGATCGCCTATGCCACCGGCGAAGTCGAAACCACAGAGATTGCCGAGTGGCCAGAGATTGACGACATACAAGCCAGTGTCGGCGGCACCTTCGCGATCGTGCCAAGCGATCTGAAGCTCACCTTTGAACACGGGGTGCGACGCAAGTCCGCCGCCCAGCAGACCGTCGTCTACTGCAACGAAGAAGGCCTCGCTCTACAGTTACCACCCAATCGCTCTCTCATTGCAGCCTCTCTTAATCGGGAACGGACGGGAAGTCTGCCCCTGGTTGGCGACTTGGTGATTGTATCCGGCACCCCAAGCTTCATGGCTCGCAGATCAAGAAGACGGTAGCATAAGCGTCGGCTGCTAGCGGCGTCATCAAGTCAGAACGCAAGCGCGACTCTAAGCAATCCGCGGCTTGCCCAACCCTATGCGACCTGGAGCCGGATGTCCGAAGCCCACCGCCGGGCCTTGCGGGCCACGGCCGCGGTGCATCTTGCCCGGCTGGATGCGGTATACCCGGTCTGACCGCCTAGCCCACCTTCAGGCCGGGTTCGCCTCGGGCCTTCAGAAGTGCCATCAGCATTGGCCCGAGACCAAATTCGCCGCGCGCCGACTTGCGGGTCAGATCGCGCAAATATCCACCCGGCGAGTTGATATGACCGGCCCGCTCGAGAATGCAGGCAATCGCCGTTGCCGCATTTTCCGGCCCCATCACATCACAGGCGTCCTGATAGGCGGACGGGCTGACCCCAAGAGTGGAGCGCACCACCACAGCCGCCCCCATCATGTCGCGCCAGCTCGAAATCACGCCGCCCGGCCCATAATCGGCCATGTCAGGACAAGCCCTGAGAACCAGACCCAAAGGAAAGGCGCGCATCGGCTTCTTCGGCCTGTCGGCCTCTGGCACAACGGTTTCGCCCTGCCTTTTCTCAAGGCGAGGTTCAGATTCATGGAAGGATTCGGGTTTTGAAGTCTGTATGTGATGCCCATCTTGAGCAGCATTGGTGATGATTTTTCCGGATTTTTGTTGATCTTCCAGATGGTTGAGCACTTCTTCGCGCAACAGGGAAAGGCTTTCGGAAATATCCTTGAGAATTTCGAGGTCAGGGTTGCGCGGGATCGACTGAACGATCGAGAGATAGGCCGCCTCGATCTTCTGCCAGTTGCCGGGAGCGCCCTCCTCCATCGCGGCCGAAATCAGCTTGCGCAGATCCCGCCGCAGGATCGTGAGATTTTCCCTCTCGCGCCGGAAAACCATGCGCGCCTCGACCACCTCCTGGGCGATGAGCGCCAATTCTTCCGCCCGCATCAAGAGCGGAGAAAGATCAAAGCCGAAGGCGGTCTCGATCTCGCCAGCCTTGTCCTTGCGGGCATAGCGCTTGCCATTGGCGCTGTCCCTGCGGACAATCAGACCGGCATCGACCAGCAGCGCCAGATGTCTGCGAAGGGTCGCGCCCGCAATGCCATGCGCACGCAGCGTCAGCTGCTGGTTTGACGGAAAGACGACCAGTTGCGCATCCTGCTTCAGCTCATTGTCCGGATAGAAGCTCAGGAGCGCATCGAGAACCGCCAGACTGCGGTCCTGCAAACCGAGCAGGACGCGCGCCTCCGACGCATCACGAAACACTTTCCACTTGTTGACCACCTTGCCCGGCTTGATCTCGGCGACGGCCATCTGCTGTCGCACGAGCGCAAGCGTCACCGGCCGCCGCCCGAAGGGCGTCGTCACATGTCCAGTCTGCATTTTCTTTCACCTTTTCGAAGGCAAAAGACTGTCAGTCACCAAAAATTGGTGCAAAAGTCTTTTCTTTATTATGTTTTTTATATTCAACCAAAGGATTGAAAGCGGTTTTCTAACCGCACCCCGTCTATGGAGGTTTTCTACAACAGTTTTCCATTATTTAAGGACTCTCATAAGCCATAGTCCTGGTTCTATGATTCGCTATACAGAAACATTATCTCTTTAACATTTCAAGTCCTATTTTCTATAATCTTGCTAATATTGAATCTAATCGGAGTTATTTGTAGCTAATATATGATCTAACGAAATATTAAACGTATTTTACCCGGCTTATTACCGTATTTTATTCTGCTATTTCGCATTTAATACAAGACATAAACATCCATAATTCCATTTTGATGTCTTTATTATTTATTTCATCGTCTATTTTTTTATATATCATCTTCAATTATTGGAAGCCAATTGAAAGGTCACTTCTTATAAAAACAAGACGTCACGGTTTGGAACCGACAACCTTCAATTAAAGAAAGACGTCAAGCGATTCTATTACGTTTTGTCAGATAGTCACGTCGTTAATTTATTCAGGGTTGCAATTGAAGGAGACAGATAGTTCTGTGAATGCCGACCTGAATCAAAAGAACCGCTGTCGCTGACTGCAAGCGTTTGCTCATCGAGAGTGCTATGGCTTTGCCGGTGACCGTCTCGCCTCATCAATGAAGCGGGAATTGACGCATCATGCTCCCGCGCCGCGCCGGCTGGCCCCGTCAACATCCGCACAGGGAGCGGTCGAGCATCCATACCGGCACTTCAAGGAGTTGGTCAGAAAAACGACTAGGAAGCTAGAGCGAAAGACATGCACCCTTTCAAGTAACACCTCCTAGACGATCTCTAGTGGCACGGACTACGGATGCAATCTAAGCAGCAGTTCGAGAAGCTCGGTCCCATGGGTGTTTTGCGATCGTGTGTATAACAATTTCCGGCCGCATTCGTCGCTCTTAGGTGATACCTAGGCAGAACATGCCTGGACCATCGTTGCAACCGGCTCCAACACTGTGGGAAGTGAAGGCGTCGCGCTTCCACCGATTGCTACCTCCCGCGCCATTTGGCGTATCAACAACCACACAGGCTCGAATCGTCGTTGAATGAACGTACGGCGATAGGATCGGCCCTTTGGATTGGCTCCACGAAACTTGGCCCCGCGGGAAAAAGAAGGCACCAATACCGCGCTGTCCTTTCCATAGCCCAAATAAGAAAATACGTTCGAGCGCGGCCTCGCCATAAACCTGCTCCACACTGTGGGACACAATCGCCGGAAACCGTAGTCGCGACAAACGGAACCTGAATCTCTGCCGACGCGGACCTCATGGGATACAGGGGAGGGTATCCACTCGGCACTTCTCACTATCGCCATGTTCAGATTGAGCTCTTGGCTATCGATTCTGCGGCAAACGGCGTTTACCGAAGTAATGGGGGGAGATAGCCGGGAAAGACCGAACTCCGTTTAGAGCCCGGTGAATTCAACAACCAGAAGCTCCACCCCCGAGATAGTCTGGTCGACGGACTCCCGCCTGAGCCCGAAACGGGTTCAGGAACCGTCTTCATCAGTCGTGAGATGACGCTTCTGACGGAATGGCCATTCGCCGCTTCGATAGCGAGCGACCAGACCGTCCCATAGAACTTCGACTTCGCGTTCGGCAAAACCCTGTTGAACAAGTCCACTACAGGCCCGATCGTAGACAATATCGAGCATCTGCTGGCCCTTTTTCCCGCGTCGCAGGCCCTGATGAAACAGCTGCCAGAGGACCATCCTTGCAAGGTCATCCCGATTTGGACGCCTTGCCTTGCGCGCTTCGTCCCTTAGCTTCTGCTGTCGCAAGGTTTGATCCCGGTTGCGTGCGGTAATTGATTTCCTGGTCATGGCTTTTCTCCTTGCACAACAAGTGTGCTTGCCGGCCAAAGGCAATGCAAACGCCGTACTGGACATGTCTCCGTGATAGGTAATTCATGATGTCAGGCCACAATCCGCGAAAATCGACATCGACATTTAAAGCGGGACAACGGCGACGGGCTGCGAAGCAGCGATAATCAGCTCGGTTATATTTCTATTTTTGTTCAATATCTTACGCCACATGGCGTTTGCGGATGAATCGACAAAATCGAGTCAGGAATCTTTAATTTCCAATTCGGAATCGCGACAGCGTAAATTAAATTCAATTGGAACACCGTGCGGGCATGGTGATGGAAATCGTGGCGAATTGCCCTGACGTCACGACGCTTCAGGACAATGTAGGAGGCAAGTGACCAGCTACGGGACCCGATCGCTGCGGCGGCCGGACGCGGCAGCAGCCTGACGCAACCGCCAGGGCAAGTTAAGATACGGAACCGCATGACCGGTCGGCGCTGTTGCAGGAACCGTCCCAACTCATCATGGAACAATCGAGCCCATGTCCTTCAAGCTGTGGTCAGCCGCAGACGGCCGGCTCGGACGCCATGAACGCCTGAAACTCCGCGCCGGTCATGATCTTCTGAGAGAACAAAACATGGGCGAGGCGTTCCACGGTCGCGCGGTTCTGTTCGATCAATTCCCGTGCCATGCCTTCGGCCTTTTCAAGCCTGGAATGGACCCGCGCTGCCAGGTGCTTGTCAGCGAAGAGGATGTCCGGCCGGGCTCCAAGCCCGTGGTAAATCAAAGGATTGACTTGTCCGATCCCGAACTCCGTCTCCGCGGCGAGCGCAAGGCTGGTCGCTTTGGCGAGGTCGCTGTCATCAAAGCCTCCGGAGCCCAGCATCAATTCACCGACGATAAGCCTCTCGGCTTCGCGCGACGCCAAACTGCAGGCAATATGGCGCATCAGCCAGTCCTCGTTTTCGAGGCCTTTCGTCATGTCGACGGTCACATAGCCGCGGCTTTGGGCTCCGATTGCGATCGCCATGACCTGCGCGACGCCGAACATGTGGAATGCCACGGCATGACCGGCCTCATGCACGGCAACACTCCAGAGCACTTCGTCTGACATCGACGAAATCAGCGATTGAAAACCGCGCTCGATATCCTGCCATTCCAGTGTCCGACCCTGTCGGCGGGCGAATTGCCGCGCCGTCCGCACGATGTATTCCACATCCGCGCCGGACCGGCCCAGTGCCAGTCGGGACAGTCGCGCCAGCAGTTCGTCCTGGCTTCCGGAAGCCTGCTCGAGATTCGTGGATTGCTGTGAAGCCTTCATGCCCGCACTCCCTTGGTGATATCTCTGTTTGGTGATCGAGGTGACTTTGCCCGTGGCGACGCTTTTGTCGGTTTCGCGACAGTATTCGCAGCAGGGAAGGGAAGGAGAGGGGCGCTGGCGAGTACGGCGTCGAGGTCGGAGCCAAGATGATGGCGCAGGATTTGCGTGAGCGCCGGCACATCGGGCAGTCCGATGGTGACCTGCGTTTCCAGTCGCCCGGACCGCAACAGAGCGGAATCGATCTTGTCCAAGCGGTTCGTCGCGCCGACAACAATCACGCCTTCCGTCTTCACGACACCGTCGAGCAGCGTCAGCATCCGGTTCACCAGGCTTGCCCAATACTCGTCGAACCGTCCCTGGCTCGAAGACGAACCGCGGGTCCCGACATTGTCGAATTCATCAATGAACAGGATCGCCGGCGCATGCTGCTCCGCAAGCTTGAAGCTGCTGGTCATCAGTTGCAAGACGTCGCCGAGATAGCCGGGCTCCAACCAATCACCGACGGACGTGCTGATCAGAGGCACCTGAAGTGAATTGCACAGCGCCCTTGCATAGGTCGTCTTTCCCGTGCCAGGTGGGCCGGAGAGCAGGAGGCGTGAGCTGATTTCCGACCAGGGCAAACTACCTTGCTTCCAGAGATCAAGATCGGACTTCAGATTCAACGCCCATGAACGGGCCTGTCCAAATCCGGCCAGCGTTTCCACAGCCAAGACCGGCTTCTTCGTCGATGTGCCGGCGACGCTACCTGTCGGATTGCCGGACTGGCTCAATTCGCTGGTTTTTACCGCTTTCAAGGCATCCGGAGAAACAGGACTTTGAACAGTTTCAGTCGCATGCGAATTGAGCGGCTCCGGCTGGATGATCGTGAGGCTGGGCGACAGTCCTGCTTTCTTTCCAGCACTCCCTTTCGCCGATCTGCCATCCTTTCTGTCCGCCTTGTCCGCTTCTGCAGCTCGGCTTTTGGCCAGTGCTTCCAGTGCCTTCAGCATGTGCGCCGGGGCGCGCCCCGGACGGAAGGCGATCGCAATGTCGTCGAGACCTGCGCCTGCGAAATCAGGATCGACCTCTTCCATTGTGTTCTTGGCATCGTCAGAATTCAGGTCCATTGCATGGACCATTACATCGATCAACAAATGCCGGTCGATCATGCCGCATTCAAAACTCAGGTCGGTGATCGCAGCAAGCCAGGAGTCTTCTCCATCCACGCGCTCATCGACCAGAAAAAGCGGGGTTGGGCTACCGCGCAGGGCACGGTCGATCTTCTCACGGGATTTGGGATGAATGGCGTCATCGAGGCTGGTGCCCGAGAGCGTCAGGACATGACGTCGTGATTTGCCGTGCCGCCGGTGAGACCGATCGCTGGTCAGACCGCCATGCTCGGCTGCATCGACCCCGAGCGACCATTGCGGAAGGATCACGCCTTCCTCGAGCAGCTCCCCGAAATGTCGCTCGAAGCCCGGGACGGCTGCATGGAAGCGGATGACCTTTGCCTCGCCAGCCAGGGCAGTCGTGAAGTCGGCGGGGAAGGGGAAGACTTCACCGACCGACCGGGCAAGGAGCAGCACGGCCGCAACGGCCGAAGGCGAGGGGGGTGGAGCGAGCGCCGAGATTGCCCGCAACAGAATTTGGGTCTCGCCCGCGTTGGGCTTCGCCTCGTCGCCTGGCACGAGAATGTCGAGAACAGTGGGATCGCTGAAATCAGCGTAGTCGCTGTTCGAATAGAGCCGGCGCTCCTTGCGCGTCATGGCTTTCTTGGCAAAGACCGGCGCAAGCGCTCGTGACAGCGCCGAGGTCAGCGCATCCATTCGATCTTCGGCGATGCCACTCGGCAGCTGCTGCGTTCTGGAATTGAGGATGGAATGGACAAGTTGAATGCCCTTCTCGGAGGCTTTCCAGCTGAGCCCGAATTCCGGCGAGCCCTGCACGAGCGGGATCGCCTCGAGGAGGGACGCTGCTGTTGCGGCTTCGAGATGGTCAAGCCATTGCAGGCGGCGCAGGCGGGCGAGGAAGTATCGGGTCAGGCGGTCGGCAAGTTCGCTCATTATACACGCCCTCCCAGCTTCTGCTCACCGCCGGCAAAGGCCGGCAGTTCCTGAATCAAGGAGAGCACTTCGCCGGTCAGGAAGGCGCGATTGCCGCAGATCCAGTCCTTCACCACTTTTGCCGCTGGGTTGCCCTGCTCGACAAGCTCGCCTAGGCGGACGCGCCAGGGGCTGACGAAGGCATCCCACCCGCGTCCGTGCTCACGGACATGGCGGATCGACTTGCCGATGACCATGGCGACATAGGCAGGATAGGACGACACGTCGAATCCTTCGGGAATGCGGCAGGGATCGACCGCAATATGCGGTTCGGACCTCATGTCGTCGGACAGATCCGGCAACATGGCAGGGTGGATCGGGCCGAGGTCGAAATGAAAGACATGGCGAATGAATTCGTCCGAATAGACATAAGCAGGATCGACTTCGATCCGGCGTTCAAACGCGGCGGTTTTCTCGAGCATTTTGAAATATTCTGCAGGCGTCATTGAATGCCTCCTTGGCATGATCCGACAGCCGCTCAGCACGAGAGCGGGCAGGCCTGGATGATTGATGAAAGGGGGAGGGGCGACCGCGGATTACACGATCGCAAACGCCATGGTGGCGTCAGGCGGCGACGCCCCGGCCGCGGGCGAACCCGACCCGGATCGGCGGGCGCAGGGGCTCGCGATCCAGTTCGTCAGATGCATTCTGGCCTGGGTCTTCTTCGGCGGATTCTCCTGAAATCGTGGAAACCGGATCACCGGCTTGTGCGGGTGGCTCTGACAGGAGAGGAGCACGCATCTCGCGCAGCACGTCACGCCAGGCGGCCTCTATGCGGGCCCTTGCCAGCGCACGGACTTTTCCAAGCGCCTTGCCGGCACCTGCAACACCGATCAATTCATCGATGCGATCGCTCGGCCAGACGCCGCGCTCTATATTGGACTTGCTGTTGTCGGCGACGACGAGCGCAATATCGACATTGGTGATCGACAGCCTGCGCAACTCCTTGAACGACAGCTCGGGCAAAGACATCGAAGCCGCAAGCATCGTGCGCGTCATCGCGTCGACACGTGCACTGTCGTAGGCCGCCAAGCTCCGTTTGACCTCGATGAGTGTTGCCCGACCGGTTTTGCGGTCGACGATCAACAGATCCGGCCGATAGTCGCGCCGCGCCCTGCGATTGCTCGACACCGCTACGCAGCGCAGCGCCTCCGGCTCGTTGAGATCCACAAGTTCGAGTGCTGCTTCGGTCACCGGAAGACTGATCGGATCGCGCAGAACGATCAGATCGGGATTGCTTTGCGCGAAAACCCCGATCGCCTGCTCGGCAAGTGCGCCTTCCGCCTGTGTCAGTGCTTGCAACAGACTGCGGGTCACTTCCGGCCCGCCGCGGACAGCGTCAGAAACGCGTGTCTTCAGGGATCGGGCGTCAAATTGCTCGCTGAGTAGCGAAGCAATCTGATCCTCGAAGGAGGTCTCGAGCAGGGTTTTGGATTCGCGCCTTGATTGCGTCGAGGGCGTCTTAAGCGTGGTGGCGTGTTGGCCTATGTGCTGTGAAAGTCTGGCCATGGGATACTCCGAACAATGAAACCGTGGGAAATCCGAACCGGTCAGCGATACAGCTCCCTGCGATGGGCTCACAGACGTGAGACACCGCTGAAGGCGGCGAGCGGTCGGACGAAGAAACACCGGAATTCCAGGCTTATCGCCTGATATCAGGCGCTTTCATTAGGGATTCATGTGTTGCGGAATGAACCTGTGGCCAAGGGCCTTTCGTGGGCGCGGCTTTACGGCTAATGATCGTCATAGCCCAATTCCTTCTGATGCAAGGTTGCGGGTCAGGCCTTCGTCGGTGTTCGCAGCACCGGCGGAGGCCGATTTGCGAAAAGCAAGACATCTCGTCGTCGCTTTCTGATTGCAACTTATGCGCGCAGTATAGGTGTTTCAAGCGGAAAAGAACTTATCCGGAACAAAGCCGGAATCATGGTTAACGGCAAGCACAGCCGCCAGACTATTGCGATTGCAGGAGATGCGGGCTGATAGCTCATAAGGGGCAGTGGTGCGCCCGAAAACCGGCTTTACAAGCGCAGATGGTCGGCCATCGTGGGCGGCGGCAGGCGCGACCGAAGAACAACGGTCACAGTCACACCCGTTCAAACTTCTGCCATTCACGGC
Source organism: uncultured Rhizobium sp. (assembly GCA_945952315.1). Lineage (GTDB taxonomy): Bacteria > Pseudomonadota > Alphaproteobacteria > Rhizobiales > Rhizobiaceae > Gellertiella. Next base: position 87,944 of record CAMFIE010000012.1, read on the forward strand.
TTTCTTTCCCGAAATACCGGCTTTGTGCTCGAACCAACTGCACACATTCATGTTCAGCCTCGATGAGTTCGTCATCGTCCTCGCCATCGGATTCATCGAGCAATTGAGCATCGAGCAGCTTGGATATGACCTTTCGGTTCCCGGTGTCGCAGCGGAGAAGCTCTTCCTGATATGTGCCCCAGAGATCGAGAATAACCGCATCATCTGACGTGTGAAGCAGAACCTGCTCGAAAAGCGAGGCGGGCAAGGGCGGCACACACAAGCTGTCCGCGTTCAGTTCCTCACACTTGAAATGCCATCTTGCGTCAGATTCCATTTCCAATTGGGCTTCCGACATCGGTTCCAGATAGCTCGGGGCGAATTTGATCCGTGCGTCACCCTTTCGACGAAGCACCAGGAGCGCAACCTCTTCTTCCTCCGTCCATCGCTCGCCGACTGGGCCTTTCCAGTTAAAGACGCCAACAGCCTCGAGGCCTCTTTTCGCAGCTTCATCGGAAAAATAGCCGACAAGTCCGATCAGGCGATCTTCGAGGAAATATATGCCGGGCTGAAACAGAATGACGCCGCCGGGTGCCAACACTGATAGCCGGGAGGTCAATTGCGTAAAGAAGCCATCGACCTTTTCCTGCGCCCATTCATATCCCTGCTTCCATGCGCTCGGAAATTCCGGCGGCTGCGCGATCATCAGATCGACTTTGCCCCGCAACGCTTCTGAGAGGCTGGACACCGCATTCTGAGCATCACTGGGGTTGGCAAGAGTTGAAGTCGTATGCATCGAAACATTCCTTTTGTTTGCGCCAGACATGTACCGCTGGCTTTGGGTTTGAGTTTTCGAGGGGTCACCGGCGCTTGCACGGTGATCCCCTATGGTGCCTCCCAAAATCGGCGCAGCGGTTCCCGGACCGGCGACGGATAACCGGCGCAAGGGGGGGGCGAGGGCAGCGATTTCGGAAAAGGATGGGCGTCAACGCGCCCTTTAGCGGTCGCCCGTCAGGCGGCGAGCAGTATCTTCACGGCCCTGGCAATGTGCCAGGCGAGCACCGGCGGAACGGCATTGCCAAGCTGGCGTTCTGTTTCTCGCAGCTTCGCATCGAGAATGTAGCTATCGGGAAAACTCTGCAGCCGCGCGACTTCCCGCATCGAGATCCGGCGCGGCAGGGCATAATGAAAGTGCTGATTGCCGTGGCATTCGGCTCGCATCGTATAGCCCGGACGATCGGCCTTCAGAGACCGGCCACCCTGTCCTTTAGACATCTTTGCCGCTGACCAGATGTGAGACGAGGCAACATCCCATTCCTTGTCTTCCAAATCTCGCAGGGCATCTGCTGCCGTTACCCATGTCGACCTGGAATGTGTCGGGGCAGGGTGCTCGAAACGCGGCATGCCTGCGGCACGACCAATGATGAACAGGCGCTCGCGCGTCTGCGGCACGCCATAATCTGCCGCGTTGAACAGATGGTATTCAACCTCGTAGCCAAGGCCGGCGAATTCGGACATGACCAGCCAGAAGTCTTCGACATGCGCCTTGCTCAGGAAGTTCTTCACGTTTTCGAGCACGAATACTTTCGGACGCAGTTTCTCAACTGCCTGGACAACAACACGATAAAGGCTCGTTTTCTGACCGGCGAGGCCAAGACCCTTGCCATTGACGGAGACGTCTTGGCACGGGAACCCGGCAATGACTATGTCCGCCGAAGCCGGAAGGTCAACGAGATGCTCGCGGATGTCGCCAGCTATTGCAGGATGCTGATGGTTGCGATTGTAGCTGCGGACTGCAGCCTGGTTGACGTCGTTCGCAAACGTGATCTGGAACGGATGCTTTGCGTAATGCGTCCCGAGAAAGTCAAAACCGCCCGAGAAACCGAGATCAAGTCCGCCACAACCAGAAAACAAGGAAACGGTGTCAATAACGCGACCCTTCTTGCTTGGGAACTCGGCCACATTCCGATTTCCACGCGTCCCGCGTTGATATCTATAGGTCATTTCATTCATGTTTTGGTCTCCGTGTGAGTTTCAATACATAAATTGTTTGGCGCGTTTTCGGAGACGTCAATCCTTATAGTGTCGAATTTCGGATTTTTATTTGCTCTGAGTTTGAATATTTTACTTGCGCCGGCCGAATTTTTTCGGTGCGTTTTCTTAGAGGGTCCCACTTGGGATAAGCCGAGCCTCCCGGAACTTACCTGTTGGGGCAGATCAGGCAACCATCATATCGTCTGGCAGGAAACACCCAAATCTGACCGCACTGGCTTGGCGCATTGAAGGAAGTGGCGCGAGTGACGATCGAGAGCCGGGTCATTATGTACTCCGGAAACCCAGAGCATTGCTATCAGCTAGCTTATGATAGTAGCAACCACTGGATTGCGGCCTATGCTCCGAAACCTTAGTATCCGAGAGCATCTCCATTGTATTTAACTTTTACTCTTGACGGCTTTGGCGATTGGCGTCAGCCTTATTGATGAAGTTTTGTTAAATCAATTGCATTCCATAAGCAAATTTAACTTATCAGTTTAGGATATGGATTTGGATAGCTATGAGAGTATTAAAGTACCATGGGCTTTTGTTGCCGGAAAATGATAGCGACCAGCCGGAAGTCCCTCCAGGCTTGCTTCGTCTGACGAGCGGACAGTTCAGCCAAGACATTCTACATCGCTTCGCGGATATGGATTTTCGGTATGAGGCTCAACTGTATCTCGCGGGTCGGGACGCCGCAATTGTCGTGCGCGAAGGCGAGCTTCTGGCTTACATCGATGGCATCAAGAATACGGTGGAGTTAGCCCAGTTGCTGGACGGCTACGGCTACTTGATCCAAGACGCTGCCAGAACTTTGCGTTCAGCGAGATCAGACACGGTCGTGCTGACGGGTATCTGGCATGATGTCGACCAGGATGTCGCACCGCGTTTTGAAGGTTACGTGATCCACGTCATGGCTGCGAATAGGCAGGTCAAAACCCAACCTTATCGACTTGAGATATTCGACTGGGACGACCCGGATGAAGGCCGCATCGGGGAGCGAATATTCGAGGCGGCGTCGCCGGGCGAGCTCACCGCAATGATGCAGGCAGCAACAGAAATGGCTGTTCGCAAGGACTTTTTAGGACCCATTCTCGGTGAGGTTTTTCCACTCGCTGGCGTCCTCTGGTTTCCCGAACGGGTCGAGTATCCTTTGATCGTTTGTAAAGCGGTCGGGATGCGGCGCTTCAATGCGGAAGGATAGGTGCGGATTGTCGGCAAAGCCTCAATCGAAGTAAGCTAGTCCATTTGAACCAGAACGAGGCCGGGCCTATTGCTCCATCGGTCATCGCTTGAGTCGGCGGCTGTGCCTGTACTGTCTGCAGGTCAGCATTTTTGCTTGCACCTACCAACGCCCACATTCCGACCCTTTTGAAGCCGTCTTGCTCCACTACCAAGAGGTATATGAGAGGATGGATCATGATGGTGCCACCAGCGAATCTTGAATGCCCGCCTGATTGACGCTATATTGCGTCATATTGAATGGCAGGAGACAACAAATATGGCACTTGCGCAATATGCGGACGACGGCCTGTTTCCCCCCCCCCCCGCAAGCTCGCCGAAGCGTTTCGAACCACCAGCGAGGAAATTGCGCGCACGGCTGGCCTCGGAAAGGACGCCGTTCAACGGTCCGAGCGGCTGCGCTCGGACAAGACGCAAAGGCGCTTGAGGGAAATCGCTGAAATCATCAACAAGGTCGAACCGCGCTTCGGCTCTGCGCTGATTGCTTATGCCTGGTATCGGTCGGAACCACTCGCCGGCTTTTCCGGCCAGACCGCCATGCAGCTGGTCCGCGATGGCCGGGTGTTGGTTTCCACGCGGAACTGAGCCGGTTAGGCGCATAAGGGGGTGCGGATAAAAAGTTGGACTGTTTCATAAGCTCAGGCCGAGGCTCTGACGATACTCGACCGGGCTGAGCGATCCCAGCGATATCTTGATGCGCTTCTCATTGTACCAGCGGATATAGGCGTCCAACTCTGCCACGAACTGCTCGATTGTGATCGTCTTCCAGTCTCGTGGATAGAAGAGTTCCGTTTTCAACCGGCCAAAGAAGCCTTCGCACGCGGCGTTGTCTTGCGAGCAACCCTTTCGGGACATCGAACGAACGAGCTGCGCGTTGCTGATACGGTTTAGCCAGCCGGGCCAGCGGTAGTGGGCTCCGCGATCAGAATGGATGATTGGCCGTTCCTCGCCGTCGGTCACGGTCCCGATGGCTGCATCCAGCATGGTGTTCACGAGGCCCGCATCCGGTTGTGTTCCGATGGACCAACTGATGACCATGCCGTCGAAGCAGTCGATGATCGGCGATAGGTACACTTTGCCCGCAGGGATCTGGAACTCGGTGATGTCTGTCAGCCACTTCACGTTCGGTGCTTTTGCACGGAAGTCGCGATTGATCAGGTTCTCCGGCGCGGGACTGATCTCACCGAGATAGGATCCAAACCGCCGTCGACGCGGCCTGGCAACAACCAGTTGCTCCTGCTTCATCAATCGCTGGACAACCTTTTCCGAGATGATAACGCTTTGCCTGGCCAGCGACGCCTGCATTCTCCGATAGCCGTAGCAACGACGGTTCGCTTCAAAGATTTCCGCCAGGCTGAGGCGCACGGCGGCATACTTGTCTGCCAGACATATGCGGGCGCGGTGGTAGAAGTAGGAGCTTCGGGCAATTCGGAGCTCGGACAGCAGTTCTGGCAAGCGATAAACTTCTTTAAGGGCGTCAATCAGCTGGGTCTTTTCCCGATTACTCAGGATCTGCAGATCGACGCCCAGGTCTTTTTTTAGGAGTTCATTTGCCTTCTTCAGGAGATCATGCTCGAGTTGTAACTGGCGGACATCGCGCTGGAGGGCTTCAAGCTGTCGCTCGAGCTCTTCACGTTCAGGCACCTTGGATTTGTCTTTGCGGCGTTTCATGGATGAGGAAGCCTCGTGACCGAGTAGCTGATCTCTCCAGCTGTACAAAGTTGGCCGCGAGACGCCCAGCCGGTCAGCTACCTGTTGAGCGGTTTCATCTCCGTCGCATAGCCCAATAACACCAGCCTGCCGGACATCCTCGGAATAGCCCAGATGCCATGAACGACCGACCATCGATGTTTGCATTTCCGGAAACGCCTCACGAACCCATGCGGTCAGTGTTCCTCGACCGGGATAGCCAAGCGCTCTCATCGTCGCGGAGATGCAACGATCATGGGTGCGAAAATGCTCAAGTGCGGCCTGCTTTTGGGCCTCCGAGAATTTCGGCGCTCGAGCTACCGCCTGAACACGCAAGTCGTGGTTCTCGACGTACTCCCGATACCAACCCCTCAATGCGTTCTTGGTGGGATATCCCAGCTGGCGAATGGTGGCGTTCAATCGCTTGCCAAGCCGGATGTAGAGTTCAACGGCTCGAAGTCTGTCTGCGTAGGAATACATGAACTACCTCCTTGGTGGTCCAAGTTTTCGTCCGCACCCCCACCGGCTCAGTTCCGCGTGGAAACCAACACAAGAAGGGAATCCCTGTGTTTTCAATGCTCAGCGTCTGTGGGGGGCCGAACGTGCCCGCGCGCCGCCGGATCAGAAGCACCCCACTGCTGGAAATTGAATTGTGCCTGCGTGAGCGACAGCGTCCCGTTTGGACCGCCTCGAACGTCGCCAGAATCGTGGACGTCCTGTCCGTCATCTTCCCAGAAACATACAGGACATATTTCATACCCGCCCCGTTCATGCAGCGTGCGGAAATGGCAGCACGGACACCGATAGGCCGGATTGTTTGAGCGAGGTTTTCTAACGTTGTCAAACTCCATTACCGCAGGATGAATGCCCCAGACCAACTTTGTCAACAGGACCTAGGATTCACAGCCACGATCCAGTTCCATATTAGGGCGAGCACAGCCCATAGATGGCTGACTGTCGCAATCCTGGTCAGGGCTTCATGGAACTTTCATTCTTGTCGCAGACGCATGGCGTTTCGCCACACGTTGGGCACACAGGCTGACGAACCAGCCTCGGTCGAAATTCAAGCCCGTCATATATGTCGCTCAGCGCAAGTGTTGCGCCGATCTCGGGCAGATCAATGAGCGCATCGGGGCTGTCATACATCGTTTCTTCCCAGCCCTCACCCTCTCGAAAATGCAGCAGGCAACAGGCATTGTCAGTGTCAACGATCAGGATGTACTTGATATCGGGGTTCGACTTGTACTCCAGGACCTTCCTGTGCGAGTCGAAGCTTCTCGTCGATGGCGAGAGCACCTCGACCACCAAGGTTGGCTCCGTCGCAAACATCGACTGGTCCTCACGCCTGCCACAATCAACGACAACGTCTGGATACCTGATCGTGCCGACGCTCGTGGAGACGCCAGTGTCTGCGGTGGTTGGCCTGCAAGGCTTGCCGCGCAGCTGGTTGTATAAAGATGCAAAGGTGTTGGCGGCGATAGCCTGATGACGCTGGTTCGCGCCAGCCATCATGACTGGCATGCCGTTGACCAGCTCCCATTTTTCGTCTCCGTCCTGAACGAAGTCAAAAAACTGTTCTTCGGACATGTAGTCAGTAATCGGCTGCCGCATCAGAAACTCCTGCACAGTCAGCGATATTGTGTCGAACGGTCCCGCAACCGTCAACCTGCTACGCCGCGTGGCTCGGAGAGGACTGTGGCGGTCGAGTAGGTTGAGTTAACTCCAATATCTCTCTGGCGATTGATTTGCCGAATGCTCCTGCCTGCGTGCAGCGCCTGGCCCAGCCAAGATAGAGCTGCAGATATTCGGTGTTGACACCTCGGCAATCCCGATTGATCCAATTTCTTCGCCCCGCAAACCCAGTATCTTCAGGGTCTGGATAGTGGGATTATGTTCCTTGTATGTTCTTTCTGAACAAACCACGACAGACTAGTCGGCTTCAATAATGCCGACCACTTTTGCGACGATTTCATCAACTGTGTCACTGTCGAGCGTGTCAATGTGTCGAGCCGTTTTCTGCTTTACCCGCGACAAGATGTCGAAGCTCCTAACGTGATTGCAAAGCGCAACCCCGTTAGTCTCATGGCCAGTAATATTTACGGCTAAACCCGCTTTCCGTGCAAACTGGCCGCCTGTCGTAACAATGACCGTTAAACACATTCCAAGGACGTTGACTTCACGAGGCGATATCACAACGCAACGATGCGAATCTCGCATCTCATTCCCTACAACAGGATTAAGATTGATAAGATACACGTCACCACGCTTCGGTGTATTGCTTCGCACCATCAAATAATCTCATTCCCTACGGGCGCACCAGAGTCCCATCCAGCCGCCTGCTTGCTAAGAAACACCATCTCGTCCGACCCCTCAAGCAACTCGACAAGAGTGTATTTCTTCTTCGGTTTCAAAGGCGTTGCCACGAGTGCGCCATTGTTAACCACCAAGGTTAGTTCAGACCCAAAATCAACTCCGAGCATTTTCAGGAGCGCGGGGGGAATACTGAAAACTGCGGCACCGCCTTGGCGACGAATTTTAGCTGTGTTGGACATATGACTGCCTCCTATTTGTGCTACACATATAGCACTTTCAGGATGTCTGCAAGCTCATTTATGGAATAAACCGTCAGGACACGGAGACGTAGTGGATTCAATTCCTCAACGACTTCATCACACGTAGCACTACTACGGCACCCTCAGGCGATTGCGCAGCGTCAGCGTGCCTTGTGAACACGGCTCCATCATGCCAGGAAATCACGCGATAACACAGGCGCATGACGAATAGGGGCAGGTTGATCAGGCTGATCCTCGAATGGAAATTTTGTCCAGACAAAGCTTCCAGGCAGGAATGGCGGAATACCCATTCCTGATTACCGAAACAAATTCATTCGCGCTTGATAATCCTCGTCGGCCTCGCCAGGAGCGCGAACCATTTCGTAGTCATCGAGGCTAAACCTTGGCATGTCCGAGTATGCATCCAACGAATCAATATACTCGGCATGACGCTTGACGAGGCTCTCGATCAGAACGCTTACAGGCACATGATCCAAAGCGGCAATCCGCTCAGCTTTAGCATACGTTTCTACACTCATCTGCACTGAAGTGTTCTGCATGCCCATGCCAGTCATCTCCTATCTAATGCCCATTAGTAGTTCCTGGCCAAGGCAATGTCCAGTCCAAGCTATTTAAGTGTTTTCTTGCGCTTGATGATCGATTGTGATCTTCGGCCTGCTCGGCAACGCCAGCTCAAGCATCTCTCTGGCAATTGATTTGCCGAATTCTCCCGCTTGCGTCCACCGACGAACCCAGCCGAGATATAGATGGAGATATTCGGTATTTACGCCACGGCAAGCGTTTACGATCAGTTTCTTCAGATTGCTATGTTACGCATTAATTCTCGCCAGATTCAGGTTCGGGGACTGGCTTTTTCCTCTGAGTTTTATCCTGAAGTGAGCGCATTCCGCCATTTCTGCGATGGATCGATAGGCTGGCTCACCGTCAGAGCATATGACCGATTGCGCTTCGACCCAGGGGCGCATTGTCGCGGAGATCGTTCGGCGTTTTCGATCTGGAAGCCTCTGTTGAAAAATGAAGTTGTTGCTGTCAATTGCCGTCAGCACAGGAACCTGTTCCTTGCTCAGTCCCCGTAGCGATGCGCCACCGCGCTTTCTTGCCTTGCGGCCATCAATCTGACCGCCCTTGAGCCAGGTCTTGTGACCCTTGTAACTCGTCCTGAAATAAGTCTCGTCTACCTGAATTACGCCGTTCAGACGACCCTCGGGATTGGCGGAAACAAACGCGAGAAAGCGATGACGCCAGCGCAGGAGCGTATCGACATGATGATCGAATCCGTAGTCTTCACGAAGGCTGGCAACAGAAATATGGGTCGGCATCAGCGTAAGATAACGAAGCCATTCCGTGCGGAATCAAAGACGATAAAAGGGCGTCCCCGTCGTCGCGCTGAAAGTCTTCCCGCAGTCAATGCACCTCAGCCTTGCTGTGCCCGCCCTGCTGTGTCCCCATTTCTGTATTCGCCCATGGCATCCGCAACACGGACAATGGGCCTTTTGCAGAGTCGCCCCACGTTGCTCCAGCTGACCACGAATTCCAACCGCTTCGACATGGTTCGAGATCGCGCTCTGAATTTCCAGGAGTGAGGAAAAATCCAGCTTCTTGATATCGGTCAGAATTGTATCAAGTGCGCTCGTTCGTCGTGCTCAAGCTAATACAAATGCTCAATTAGATTATGGCTTTAGCGATGTTGAATAATAATCTCCACCAATAGTCAGGATCGTGATTTCGAGTTCCTGTCGTAAATTGTTCGAATTTTATGTAACGTCATCTTTGTTCGATTCGATGTCGTTGGATCATTTAATTCTATACATTATGAAATTATAATATATTAGTCCCAACACTTACTACGGATAGAGCCTATTGTTTTCATAGGCATGAAGCCGCACCTCCCGATTGCTTCCGGCGCCAATGAAGGCGAAGGCCGGGATCGAATAAACATCGGTCGACCCCCTCGCTACGCTGGTGACGCCGCAGGATCTGAACCGGACGGCGAGATCATGCAAATCGTGAGTGAAGGCACCGAAAGCATGTATCGTCATCTCGTCACTGTCGGGATTGACTGCGGCATGGATGAACTTGTCTTTGGCATGGCTTGTCCTCCTCTGGATCGGGAGGGGCTGGGCCGAGCAAGTTGCTCATTTTCCTAACCGGGATCACCACCAAGGCGGCGTCACCACTCTCAAGTCCGCAACAGTCCATGTGCCGCGTTTTTTGACGCGTCGATCGCCTCCCATAAGCAGTCGGCAACCCCCTCCGGAGCGAAGGGTAACACAGCCTGTTTCTACCGCGCACAGGCGGACCGAAACCCGTGATCGTTTTTTAGAAAGACATGTGCTCACAGTTTAATGACGGCTCCCTGGCAGGCGTTGCGAAACAATCTTTAGTTCAAGCCGCCTTCGTCTGAACCTGATCGCGATCGAAAGCTCTTTGGCGTGAACACGGCTGGCTGAAGCATTGCACCTACACGCGGCTCCGCTTGCGGGACTTCAAATGCGATCCTGGGATTGCAGGCTCCAAAGACCACGTAGTTGCTTACTTCCGCGTCGAGCTTCTTTTTTAATTGCATTGACACAGCTCGGTGATAGGTCATGCCTATTTTCTGGGATTGAAGTCCGCCAGCGGCTTACGTCGTGCTGCGTTGGCAATTCACGCACCCAATCGTGCAGACGCGCCGCTAAAAGACAGGTCACAATCCCGTCTTTAGCTTTTGGCAGGATAGGCACTCGTCGGGACTGACAGAGCAAGTCAATACCGGGAGACCCGATTACAAAACCGCCAGCAGTTCGGGTGTGCCGAAGCCGCCGGATTTGGACAACAGGGTGACGCCGGACCAGCGTCCGCCGATGATCTGGCTAACGGCCACGCCCGGTGCTGCTTCGCCGGTCGAGATCAGGTGTTCGGCCTCCACCGCCTTCAGAACGGTCGCCAGCGTGTCGCCGCCCACGACCATCACGGATCGGCCGGAAAGATCGCCGGGATCAAGGCTTCGGCATCGCGCCGCGAGATTCAGCGCAGTTTCCTGCGGGGAGCCGGTGCTGCGTGCCGCATCGAAAATGACCGGGGCCGGCAAGGCCTGCTGGTCGCGATGGCGCGCCAGATGCGCGAGCTGCGCTTGCGCGACGGGATGGCGGGTGCCGGCAAGGACAAGGGCAAGAGGCGGAAAAGCCGCGCGATGGCAGCCTCCGCTCAGCGCAAGCGCCAATCTGTTGAATTCCGTCAGAATTTGAACCGCACCCCCGCTTTTCCACGCCTCGGTGATCCATATCTAGACGCAGGAAACACAGCAGTATTAAAGCTTTACGTTGGTCACCGCCGGACCAGCAGCAAACGGAAAAGTGGATCAAATTCTGACGGGATTCAACACTGTTGCCATAGGCTGCCAACACGTTCCCGAATGGCTCAAGACGCCAATTGCGAGAACGGGACAAGGCCTGGCCGACGCCTTCCTGCTTGAGGAAAATTGAGGCAATCTGCCTCTGCTGGACCGAGGCGAGGATAGCACCTTAATGAGAATACGTTCTGGATATGTTACGCCCCGTGATAGCTTCGGAGATTTCTCTTAGAGCAATCGCACGGAATGCTGCTGCGACGGGAGAAGGTGGAACGTCACGACGCTCGACGATCCCGACCTCGCGGCTTGCTGCGGCATCCTCGAGGTCAAACACCCGCAGCCCGTCCTGCTGCTGGTCAAGCGACAGCGACGGCAGGACCGTGTAGCCGAGGCCAGCCTTGACGAGAGCGATCAGCGAGGTGACGTTGTAGACGGTCAGCATCGAAAGCTCCGTGAGATCACGGTAGGTCGATGTATCGATCCGGTCGGATGCGCCGTTTCGGATAAGCTTCGCGCCATCCAGATCGGTCCATCGGATGGGTGTGCGAAGGCTGCATATCTCGCTTTCCGAATGACAGAGAAGCCTGAACCGGTCACGAAACAGCGGCGTGAACTCGATCGCTCCGCCAGACCTTGAATTGCCGGCGATACCGATATCGGCGGCTCCGCTCTCGACCATGCGGCGGACCTGGGCACTGTCGATGTCGAATAGCTCGACCTGCACCTGAGGCCGTTCCTTCAGGAAGCGTTCCAGTATCGGCGGCAGGACGCTCGTCGCGATCGAGGGAACTGACGCGATCGACAGGCGTCCGAGTCTGTTGTGGGCGAAGGCCCGCAAGGTGGCGACGGACTTGTCGAAACTGCGCAGCTGTTCGCGCCCGAGGTCGAGCATCAGGTTGCCGAGCGCAGTGAGCGCGTTCTTCCTGTCCGTCTGGAAGAGCGGCCCGCCTATGTCGTCTTCCAGCTGCT
>CAMFIE010000013.1 GCA_945952315.1 uncultured Rhizobium sp.
GCGCATCAAGGTTGAGCTGGTTGGAGTTCCACCAGTTCCGGCCATGCCATTCCGGCACGAGCGTGGCGGTAACGCCGATGAAGCTCAAGCCCTTGGCAACTCCGGCATATGTGCCGCGCAGGCGTTCCCACTTCACTCCTTCGAGCACCAGATCATAAAGGTTCGGCACATAGGGAGTGAGCATGCCAAGCCCGTATTCCCAGACCAGAAACGGCAGGAAGGAAGGCAATGGAAGCTGCTTTGCCCGCGTGACGAACGTAACCACAGCATTGATCTCCTGCCATGAAAGCGCGCGTGCCTCCTCGAAAGCCATTTCGAGAAGCCCGGCATCTCGCGGAAGCAGCGATGTCAAAATGCTCTCCCTTTGAGAACGAGGGTAATATTACCCAGCGCCAGTGCCTCATGCGGCGCGGCAGTAGCATCCAGCGAAGAAGGCGATGGCACGACGCGGTGGACACCTGACGTCACCAGTTTCGATTGCCACCAGGAAACTGCGAGATCACGACCCAGAGCCTGCTCTTTTGCCCAGGCTGCGCGAAGCTCAGCTTCGGCACGGCTTACCGTTGCGTCATCGGCGTTCGGCAAAATCCAGATGTCCGCTACGATATTGATGACGCGAAGCACCGCAGAAGCGACCAAGAATTCGTCATTGGCAAGCTGAACATCATCGGCAACCAGCGCCGCCCTCACCTTCGCCAAAAGGTCTTGGCTGGCGATACCGTTCACTTCAGTCGAGAAAATTGCCACATGGATCACTGGGCTTCTGCCGTTGCGGTAGACCTCTACGCTCTTCACGCGAAGGTCTGTTGCCATGGCAATTGCCTTGTAACGCTCCTTCGGACCACCCGTGGAACGACCCTGAATGGCAAGGATGACACGGCTTTTCAGGCGATCATCCAGCTCACCGGCAAGCCTGGTTACGCCGTAAAATGCAGCGAGGTGCTCAAGGACGCTTCCGGTTGCAAAGGCGAGAAGGCTTGCCCTTGCCGCATCATTGATACGGGCGCGGGCATTCAGCTCGCGATAGCTTTCGGCCTCGCCGATGATCATTGCCGGATCAGTTTCCAGCATCGACATGTCATAGGCCGGAAGGTTTCTGTCCGGGTTTTCGGCACGCACCCGCTCCCAGATTTCCTGAAATCTGGTCTTGTATCGGGCAAAGATCGCCTCATAGGAGAGGCTTTCAATAACGGTCGGTGCAGGCAGCAATGCCAAATCAAGTTCGCTCATTGTTCAACCTGAATGCCTGATTGAAGAAACCGAAGGCCGAAAGATAAATGCCGTTCGACTGTGAGATCACCGAACTGCGCCCGAGGCCGGAAATCTGCCTCGATCATCAGCGCGGCATGCCCGAGCCGGAGCGCTTCAACGCTTCCGTTGAAGCTGATCCGCCTGATGCGTAAGCGCGGCTCCCAGAGATCGATGGCCGTTGCCACCAGTTGCTGCCATGCCACAAAGAGCTGGGGCTTCATCCGCCGCCCGAGCAGTTCGAGAACACCGCCGCCAAACTCGCGGCGCATGCACCGGCTGCCCATGCTCGTTCCGAGAATGACTTCAACGGACTGAAGCGTGGACTGGAGCGGGCCGATGATGCGACCGGTGTTGCGATCAATCCCCGTCATTTCCGGCGCTTTCCTTGCCGCGCTTTTCCGCCGCCTTGGCTTCCACCGGCGTGATGCGGCCCATCGCGAGATCGTAAAGCGCACGATCATCGGAAAGCGCGACGATGCGGTTCGGCGGCACGGGCTTTCCATCGACGCACCCGATATCGGGCGCGACCTTGTACTGTCGCATGGATTTTCTCCTTTAGATGGGCGGCTCGGTCTTGTCTGACCCTACGAAAACGCCGCCGTGAATGTGGGTCTTGCCGATATCCTTTTCGTCGTGGCGGACTTTACCGCCAGTCTGGGAAAAGCCTTCGGCGTCAAACGTCCAGTTGACGCCACCGATCTCAATAGAGAGCTGACCGTGCGTGATCTTCACGGTAACGGAACCAATCTCGATAGTGAGCTGACCGGGCGTGGCCTTGACGGTGACACCGCCAGCCGAGAACACATTGGCTGCCAGATCACCGTTCGGCGACGGATGGAGCGCATTGTATCCGGCCCGGATCATGAAGCCCTGACGCGGATCACCGTTCGGATTGACCACGCCGACAACCTGGCCAACTTCAAGCGGGATCGAGGTCTTTCCGCTTTCCGGATGTGGGTACCAGGGCGAGAGGAACTGCTTGCCGTTTCGTTCGCCAAGCAAAAGGCGATACCCCTTTTCCGCATCGACGACATGAACGGGGCCAACCTTCATCGCCCGACCGACAAGGCTCTTCAGAGACTGCAATTCATTGTGCATCGACACGAAGGACTGGACGATCTTTCGCGCTTCGGCATTCGGATCATTCATAGGTCACACCATCAATCTCAAGTCCGACCGTGGCCGTTTCCGGAATACCGCTTTCATCTTCATGGCCGAGCGAAAGCAGGGCATCGCGGGCAAGGAACAGCCTCGACTGGAGCTTCACATGATCGGACAGGTCCGATTCCTGATCGAGCATGTCACGCCAGACGCGAGCGATTTCCGCGTAACCGGCGTCACAATCCGCCTCGAGGAGCGCCAGCCCCTTTTCGATCGTCGGGACGATGCCCGCACCAAGCTCCGGCTCGGCCATGACAGCGAGCGAAACTTCCGTCAGGCGAGAGGCGTGTTTTCTGCCGGTGTCGGGATCTGCACCCCGGAAATCCTGTATCTGCTCGACATCCTGCACCAGCTCCATGAAGAGATCAGCCCAGGGGGAGTTTGCATCTGAAAGCGCTGCTCGCCACTGTCGATCCATGATGTTGAGCACGGCCTCAAGAGCTGCATCCGTCTCGCCGATCGCCGCCATGACGACACTGCCATCTTCGGCGGTGATCTCTTCGGCGACGGCCACGGCTGCATGCACCATGACTGTAATGGATGTGCTGCGCCCCAGCAGCGAGCAATCTTCCTGACCGCCCTTCGTCTGCTTGGCAAGCTCCACCGAAAAGACGAGAAAGGGCCTCTGACCATCCTTCAGGATCTCCGGCAATGCTTCAATCCGGCTGTCGAATACCGAATTGCCCGCAAGCGTCTTGCCGCGCACGGCCTCGACCACCGCGATCTGGATAAGCTGGCGAACGATACTCACGGCAATCATATCCTCGAAAGATAGGCAATCTCGACATCGAGAGCGAGCCGCCCAAGGCGCGAAACCCGGTAGAGTTCCGGAGCGGAAACACTCGGAGCCACGCGGCGGATACGGTCACCTTCGCGCAACTTGTAGGGAAGCAGACCCGTCTTGAAGCTGATCGAGCAGCGCTCTGTCTGGCCCGCGAGATCAGAGGATCGCGCCTCGATCATTCTTTCCAGATCCGGGCTTGTTTCAAACCGGACCCGAAGCATCGTGGCGGGTCTGCCAGCGTCCGCATTTTCCGCCATCTTCCCCGCGACCATCGGAAGCACCTCAACTGTCTCGCCGAGTTGCTCGCGATTGTAAGACGGCAGGAAGCCGCGAACGCCATTCAGGTCCATTGCAGCACCGCCAAATCAGGCAGTCTGGGACGGGTCGGCACCAGTGGCACCATTGCCACCATCGCCCGCATCCTTGGCAGCCTTGCCGCGCTTGCCGGACTTCTGATCGGCATCAGCACCATCTGCGGCCCCATCGACAGCCTCCGGCGCTTCGGCTTCATAGGCAAACTTGTCGTGAATAAGGTGGCGACCGTAATCCTCGGGCACCTCGACGGCCTCGTGCGGGCCGACTTCAATGTCATTTTCGGTACCCATTGCAGCCGCGGCGAGAATGCCACCAGAGGCCAGGGCAATAAACATGGTCGATTTCATGGGAAAACACCTTCTGTTGCCACACCAGGTGGCGAAATCCTGTCGGGAGATGCCGCCCGCTCACACGGGCAGCATCGGTTCTATCGTCATGCCGGCGAATGATCAGATCAGGTGAGCGTCAGGCGGCGCAGCGTCTTCGGACGCGTGCAGATCGAGATCGGGTTGGACTGGACTTCCAGATCGTAGCCCTTGTCGTTCGGCTTCGGCATGGCCTTGGCATAGAACGGCAGACCGGGCGTGTTGACCGTGGCGTTGTAATCCGCCGGAGCAAAGCGGGTGATGTAGAGTTCCGGCACGCCGACAATGGCAACGCGGGCTTCGTCATCGGCAATGTAGGGCGCGCCGAGATCAGCGGTCGCCTTCTTGCCGGTCCGGTAGCGTTCCCAGATCGCGCCACCGAACTCGAACTTATCCGGCACATCCTGCCGGAGCACCTGCGCGCCCGAGCCATAGAGGAAGGTGTCGCGCACAGACTTGTGCCGCCAGAGCGCCTTGTGGAAGGCGCGACCGGTGAAGATATGGAGGCCGCCGTAAGGCTCATCCAGATCATCTTCGATCCCGTAGACCACATCCTGGAACAGGCCGCCCACATCCGTGCTGTCGACATCGAGTTCCAGCGAAATCGCGTTCGGAACAGCAATGCCGAAGGCGGTATAGAGGTTATGAATGACCTTGCCGGACTTCGAGGTGATGATGCCCTTCAGGGCACCGACCCGCTGATGTTCAAGCGTCATGGTCATGTCCTGCGCATGGCGCTGCGCCTTGCGGACCACGCGATCCTCGACTACTTCAGCCGCGTTTTCCGAGCCGAATGCACGCACATTCTGCGTTTCCTCGGCAAGCACGGACTCGTTACGCTCGAAATGCGGAACCTCGAATGGAATGCGGTCGCGATTGTCATCGCCAACCGTTTCACCCGGCCCGCCGCGCTTGGACGGTTCCACCAGCGAAAGCTGGCCATCGCGCAGTTCGACAGAAACCACCGTCGTGGTGATGCTGTCTTCCTCGAACAGGCCAGTGGCAGAAACCTGACCCGGACGGTAGGTTCCAAGATTGACGGCAGCCGTCAGTGTTTCCAGGCTGAACGGATCGCCTGCGAGTGCATTTGCACCGGACATGTTGATACCTCCTTATCGGGCTTTGATGTGAACGGCGCGCAGCTGATCGAGCTTGGCAGCCCGCTTGGTGGCGTCGTTGACGGTGGAATGGAAAATCAGCATCGGTGCCTTGACCTCGGCGAGGTTCGAGATCACCAGCGCCTCGACATCAGCCGAGGTCGCGTCCACCGGCTCAGCCAGCACGGCAATGGCGGTTTCCGCGCCATCCGCACCGGTATCCGGCGATGCCTTGTATTTCTTCGACACCGCGATGCGACCGAGCACAGTCCCGGCGTCCAGCTTTCCCGCGCCTGCCACGATGGTGACAACGTCACGGGAAAGGGTGCCTTCGTCCTCAGTGAGAACGAAGGCGAGTTTGCGAGGGGCTTCCTTGACCATTTCAGGCCTCCTTACTTCGCGTTGAGAGCGCGGCGCTTGGCAAAGACCGCACTCGGGTTGAGGCCGGAGGGCGCGTCAGCCTTGGCCGTGGATGCCTGCGGCGTGGTAAGGGCCGCTGCATGAATGCGGCGTTCCTCATAGCTTGCAGCGGGCTGATTGGAGGGCGCAGCCGGAGCGGTTGCCCCAGCCACATTGGCGGTGATGAAGGCTGCGACCGCCTCGGCAGACATGGTCGGCGAGCTGAGCGCCAGATCCATTGCCGCCTTCATCCGGCGACCGTCACCGGCAATGCCTTCAGATGCGAGCACCGCAGCAAAGCGGTCGGTCGCAGCCTGGTAGCCAGCCTGAAAGCTGGCATCGGCACTCACCGAGGCGGCCGGAACGTTTGCAACTGCACCGGCAATCGCCTCGCGGACTGTTTCGGATGCGGTGGCGAGAACGGACGCATTCTCATCCGCCGTAAGCACCGCAGGGGCTTCAAGCCCCGGTTCTGCCGAGGGATCGACAGCCGGGATCGGTCCGGACCGCACAGCGGCCAGAACCGACGACAGTATCGTGGTTTTCATGGATTCAACTCCGGTTGACTTCTTTGAGGAAGGCATCGAAGGCGATCGCCGGATCGCCGATCGCATCGATCAAGCCAAGCGAAAGAGCTTCCTTGGCGCTGTAGGCATCGGCCTCAGTTTTCAGAACATCGGCCTTGGTGATCCGGCCCCGGCGAGCCTTTGCCACCACATCTGCGAAATCGTTTCGCATTTCTTCCGCCTGGGCACGCCAGCGATCGGCAAGGTCGGGCGGAAGCGGCTCATAGGGATTGCCCTGCGCCTTCACGGCCCCTGCCCGGATGATCGTCACGTCGATCCCGTCATTGCTGAGCTGCTTGCTGTAATCGGCATGCAGCATGATGACGCCGATCGAGCCTGCGCCGCCGTATTTCGGGGCGATGATCTGGCGCGCCTGACTGGCAAGCAGATAGCCAGCGGAATAGGCGAAATCGGTCAGGATCGAGATCGTCGGCTTCTTTTTCGAGAGATCGGCGATCATCTGGGCGGTTTCGAAAGCGCCGGAAACCTCGCCACCGTAGCTGTCAACCTCGAAGGCAACGCCCTTGATCTCGGGTGCCTTATAGGCGGTCGCAACCTGCGCCATGATCCCCTCATAGGAGGTGACCCCGGAAGACTTGCCGATAAAGCTGCCCTTGTGGACAAGCGTGCCCTCGATCGGGATCAGCGCGACACTGTTGATGACCGCGAACGGATAACGACCCACGCTCTGATAGGCGCGACCGACCGGATCGCTGACACGCCCCATCACAGGGCGACCGTTGGCGAAGGCTTGGTGCGCGACCGGCGTAACATCGGAGTTCACGATCACCGACGCACCAGCAATCCGATCGCCAAATCCGTTCAGAAACGCGTGGGCCTTGCGCTCATCATAGAGCAAAGGGGTATTGAACACGCGCTCGGCGACGTGCCCCATATGTCCATTCATGGTGAGGTTCCTTCAATAGCGAAAGCGCATCCGGCGTGTCGGAACGGCGCATCCATTCTGGCGACGGCAGGCCCGATCGAGCCTGTCGATTTCGGCTTCAAGCGCCTTCATGTTGGCAGGCGAAAAGCGGACGGTTTCGCGGGTAACCGGCGACTGAAGCGAGAACTCTTCGACATTCTCCCCCGCGATAATGCGGATGCGGACAAGCTCCAGTGCGGATTTCAGGGCGCAAGGATCGTCGGCATCTACTTCGATACGGTTGATTGTGACCATCCGCGTCATCAGGCGTGATCCTTTTCCGTCTTCTCGGTGCTTGCGTCCGGGTCACCAGCAGGCTTGCTGCCGACCTTGCGCTCGAAGGGCGAAACCATTCCCGCGTCCACATATCGCTGGTGAATGCGCTGGTTTGCCTCAAACACCTCATCGGCATCCTGCCCAAGCGCAGAGGCTTCCACCTCAAGGGCGCTGGTGCCGTTCATGATCCGCTCACCGGCGGCCTTCGCAGCCTTCCAATCGTCAGCTGTGGGCTTCGACGGACCTATGCAGGTCGCCCAAAGCACCAGATCGCGATTGGCCGCATAGGCTTCGACGCCGCCCTTGAACGGGATCAGCCCTTCATAGATCTGCTCATCGAGCCAGCTCGCATAGGGAGTCAGCACATGCGGCGCTGCAATCCGGTCCGTGCGCCGTGTCGCGATCGGCCAGATCGAGGCGTTTTCCATCATGGTGCTCGCATAGGTCGCGGCGGTATAGTCGAGCGTATAGCCGCCATAGCTCACACCAAGTGCGCGCGCCGTCTCGCGGTGCAGCGATCCGGAAAACGGCAGATAGTCGCGACCCGGCACCTTGGCGGTCTCGATCCCGAGCTTTTCGCCCGGCGCGAGCTGCGAAATCCCCGCCCCCGGCCCCATCCGAAGCTCAGCTTCGGCGGCTCGATCGAGCTGCGCCTTGTAATAGTCGAGGAAGTCCCCGGCGAGTTCGCCGCCTTTTGCCGTGTCGGAATCCTTCATGGCCTCGAAGGCCTCGAACACTTCGGCGGTCGGTCGATCGCTGGTGATCGTGATCGCATAGATCGTCTGAAGGAACGCCATCTGGGCGGTCGCATCGTCGAGATTTTCTGCCATCAGCAATTTGCGGAAGGTGCTGGCGAGCGGCGTCACGCCGCGCACATCCTCCGGCGAGAAGGGATCGAAGGCATGCATCACAAGCTGACGGCCTTCAGCATCGCGAGCGAGGTAATCCCGCTTTTGGATAAGGCCAGAAGCGCGCTCGGTGAAGCGATAAGCGACAGGTCGCCCGACCGGATCATGGATCACACCCTGAAACAGGCCTTCCACTTCGTTCGTGTCCTGCACCAGGCGCTGCGGCGATACCACTGAGAACTTGGTACCAGTCTGGACACCGGCAGGCCGCTCAGATCGGCGAAGATACGAGATCACTCCGAAGCTTTCGCCATAGGCCATCCAGTTGCGCATACCGAGATCGGTCTGTTGCGCCCCCGTTGAACTTGCCCTGAAGATGGAATTCGGCGGCGTTCCAGTACCACGGATTAAACCGGGACTTCACCAGCTTGATCCAGTCAGCAGCCTCCTTCTGGTCATAACCGAGAAGCGACAGATTGGGCTGCGGATTGATCGTCAGAGCCGTGCCGATCGTGTCGGCAATGATCTGGTCGGCAACACCGCGCAGGCGACCGCTGTTCTGCAGCATATCCATGGCAAGACCAGCCGCACGCGCCCAGACCCGGCGTACCTCGTCACGGTGCTCCCGCAAGGAAGCAGGCCGCGCAGCGATGACGCCGGACTGGCTGTCGCGCAGATAGGAAGCCTGGCGACCGGCTTTCACACGGACGCGCGGCTTGTCCTTTACCGCCTGTTCTTCCATCTGTTCCTCTTTTCCGGAATTTCGGCCTTCGCTTGTGGAGCGACAGCCTCTTCAGCTTTTTGCGCATTGGCTTGAGCCACTGCGATACGGACGGTTTCCAATGTCAGGAGATCGAGCGGAACTTCAGGTTCTCGATCGGCCTTCAGAACAGCCCACTGGTCTTTGGTCATCCGCGAAAGGCCGAGGTGCTCGGCCATCGCCATTGCGTAGATGCGGCAGTCGAGGAAGTGGTTGTGCTCGCGCCGGAGCGCCCATTCCTCATGCAGCTTTCCCTTCACCAGCTTCTGGGTGAAGTATTCCGCCGTGAGCTGCTGGAAGTATTCCTCGCCCAGCTCGCTGTGGAAGTGGCAGTATCCGGGCGGATCAGCCGCTTCCCCTGCCCTCAGACCGATCTTGTGCAGGTTGCCATAAAGCTCCGCCTTCAAAGCCCATGTGCCGACCGGCCAGGACATGGCCGATCCGAACTTCTTGCGCTTGCCCCGCTTGGTCACCGACTTTCTGGTCGGAGGGCTGATCGCTGGCACCCCGCGTCCAGGCATCCCCTTCAGCGCATAGGTGTTGGCATGACGCCTGCACCATTCCATGACCTGCGTGGTGCGGTAGCCAGCGTCGACGCCCAGCGCCTCGATCCTCCGAAGCACGCCATAGGCATCTACAAAGTCCTGCGTGTAGAACTCCTCGAGCAGCTTCCATGCCCCGGCCTGCGGATTGTCCGTCGCGCCTTCCAGGAACGTCGCATAGACATTCCAGCTCTGACGATCCTCACCGAAGGCAACAATCTCGCAGTAAATGCCATAAGACTGAACGTCTGCACCGCCGACCAGCAGCAAGCCACCGGCAGGAATGGTGCCTTCCTTGTAGTCTTCGCGGCGCTCCATCAGCCGCTGATGGTCCGGCGCATTGCCCTTCATCTTGTAGGGCAGCGCCTTGATCAGGTTCGCATAGTCCTTCTGACCGGCCTCACCCTTTGCCTCATAGGCAATCCGATCCTCGGCAATCGCTTCATAAGACATCATCAGCGATATGAAGGCATCGACATGAAAGCCCGGATGACGATCCGGTTCGTCAAATTTCGGAATGTACCGGCCCTGCCTCACGGCATGCACGCGCTCCATTTCCGAGATGTGATGCCCGCACTCGACACACCGGAGCACGGTCTTGTGCAGATGCTTGCGGTCGATCAGCAGGTTTTCGTCTACCTGCACCTGTTCAACCTGACACTCAGGGCAACGGATATGCCAGTAACGCTGATCAGACCGGCGAAAATCGCGGTCAATCCGGCAGTGTCCCGGCCCCTCGCCCAACGCATCGCCGCTATCGAGTTCGGGCGTGGAGAGCGCGAGGATCTTGTACGTCTTCTGGCGGCGGAAGGCCGTGAAGCGACCGAAATAGAGGTTCTCGGGATCTGCGCCATTCGGCAGCATCTGCCATTTCGAGACCTCGTCCTTCACCCCGAAGCGCGTGGTCTTGGCCGAAAGGTCCATGACCGTGTTCGCGTTAGCCAGATAGATCGCGCCGCCTGGAAACTTCTTCTCGTACGTCGTCGAACCTACACCAGACCGGCTGGTGGTCGGCATGATGATCTGCTTGCCGGTGTACTTCTGCCACTCGTCGATGAGCGGCTGAAGCTTGCCGGAGTTGATATCCTGCAAGGCGTCGATACCAGGAACGCCATAGATCGCGTTGTCCGGGCAGTTCTCTGCCAGATAGATCATCCAGGCGAGCGCTAGGATGGACACGCCTGTCTGCTGGGCCTTGCGCACCGTGACCTGATTACAGGGATGCTCCTGCGACAGGCATTGCGCGATCTCGACCAGGTACGGCGCGTCATCCGGTGACCACAGCTCGCCCTTCTTCGGCCCATCCACAAGCACGATGTTCTTCGGAAGCCATTCATGAAATGGCACCGGCCTTTGCGGCCTGATCGCCTTTGCAAGAGCGCTGGAAATCGCCCTGATTGCGCCCGGATGCACGGTCATGCCATGTCACCATCGAGCAGAGCATCGGTTTCCGGCGCGGTCTCGGCGATCTTCGCGAGCTTTTCCGCCATTTCGTTTCCGATTTCGAAGGCGATCTCACGCATCAGGACGCGAACGCCATGCGCACCTTCCTTCGAAACCGCAAGCGCAATGTCGTCGGCCCGGTTCGGCAGGCGACGAATGATGGCCTGCAACTCGGCTCCGATCATCGAAACAGCCCGTTCCGTCTCATCGCGCCGTAGGAGCTGACCGCACTCCTCCTGAACGCGGATCTTCTCACGCCCGACCTTCAGCCATTCTGACTGACGGCGAGCCTCTTCGAAGCTCTCCTCGTCCCGCATCATCACGAGTGCGGGCGGTTCGAGCGGCAAGCGCCCGTCGCTTGACGGGCCATCAGCCGAGCGCAACGGCGCTGTCGCCTTGGCCGGGTTCACATGGCACTGGCGATAGTGGTCATAGTGCGCCAGCGAGACCCGCATAACCTGACCTTGCGCACCGCGCTCGGCAGGTGTTTCGGGTCGATCATCCAGCAGCTTTTTGACGGCCTTGGAGACGGCAGCCTTCGAGACCCCGTCCCGCGCAGCAATCTGCGCGATAGACCACATCACTTCGCTCATCGTTAACCCGTCTGTTAACCGCCGCGTTAACCCCGTTAACCCCGTTAACCCAATATTCCGGGCTGCGTGACTGGCGGTATCTCGGGCCGTTCTCCGCCCGTTAGTGGGGGGCGGCTGATACGGTCCCTAAAGGGAGGGGGGGTCTCCCTCACCCGAAGATGCCGCCCGAAAGCCGCATCATCTCGTGCATCACGCGCTTGGCCAGCTCGGTTTCCACCACCTGCATGAACGCGTCGCGGCTCTCGCCTTTCAGCATCTCTGCCGGGATCGACACACCTGAATCAATGAACTTGATCCGCCGCCCCCAAGTGCTCTTGCCTGTTCTGCCGGGATTTTCCGGCTCATAAACATGGCCATTCAAGCCACCGGCAGCCTTGCGGTTCGGAAAATGGCCACCACGAATGAAGGCCCCGCCGAATATCTTTCTTTTGCCGAAGGGAGCAGCCGACACACCTTTGCGTGTTTCTCGCGCCCCGAAATACTTGAGCGAGATGTCCCCGCCCTTGGTGGAAAGCACATATTGCAGAGATCCGCGCCCCTCCACGAAGGTGGAGCCGTCTGCACCCGCGCCCCAAGCACTTCCGGTTCGAACTGCCCGCTTGATGACGCCGTAGTTCAACCCGGTCTGCTTTGCCAGCGCCCGGATAACCTGTGTTCGTGCCTTGTCACCGGTATGGTTCAATGCCCGCTGAAGCGAGAGATGCCGCTGGTGACTGTTCAGTGCACCGAGCATGTTCGAGAGGCGATCGATGCCTGCAACGTTTTGCCAATGAATGCTCAGCGACATGGTTGCCTCGCGATAGAGGATCGGCAAAGCAGCCATCATAGCCGCCTTGCCGGATCACGTGGACGATCAGCCAACCGGCGAGAAGTCCACGTAATACTGTTTGCCGATCACGAGCTGCTCAGATGCAGCGGGGTTGTCGATGTTGAATTCGGCAAACCCGGTCGGCGTGGCCTTCGAGAAGGAAACATCCTCGGCGATTTCCTTGTCATAGATGCAGCGGAAGATTGCCTTCGCTCCACCCCAGGAATTCGCATAGATGTTTTCGAGGGTCATTTTACAGCGGATACCCATCACAGGCTCCTATGCTTGCGTGTCATAGGCCCAGCACGTCAACCTATACCTATATGCAAGAAGCCCAGACCGTTTCCGATCTGGGCTTGATGGTTGCGGAGGATGGATTCGAACCATCGACCTTCAGCTTATGAGGCTGACGAGCTACCGGTCTGCTCTACTCCACTGTGATTGAGACATAGCTTGCGCACTGGCCTTGAATCGATGTCCGCTTTGGACCGTCAAGGTTGGGGCTGACCGGCGTACCGACCTCGGGATTTCTCCCCGCTGTTTAGGCGTTTTCAGAGGCTCACTTCAGGATCATCAGCTCATCCAGTGATGAAACGACTCTCAGATTTTCTCGATCAGCGCAAGCGGAATATTCACTGGCACCATGCGGCCCAAGACATCCATTTCAATAACCGCATCGCCCTTTCCATCAGGCCGAGCGCTTATAACCAAGCCCTGCGCACCACAGAAAAAACCTTCCTTGACGCTGACCTTGTCGCCCTTCCGGTAGACCACGTTTTCCTGTTGCCAATCGTAGATTCCAGACTCGGCAAGTGCATTAAATCTTGCAACTTCTGACGGAAGGAGACGCTTAGGAAACTCGCATCCACCGAGCACATCAATGGCATGGCTGACAGCATCGAGTGCCGCCAAACCTTCCGGGATAGGGTCCATCTGGACAAGCACATAGCCATGGATCACGGGCATCATCTGCCCCGGAATGATGCGGTGACGGCGACGATAGTCAGGTCCGCGCCTTTGCGGTACCAGCGCATTTATCCCCAGCTCTTCAAGCTGCAAACGCACCGAAACCTCATGTCCGGTCCAGCAACGAAGCACAAACCACGGCGAATCGGCATGTGTTACCCGTGCCACCGATTCGAGCCGTTGCAGCTTGTCGAGCCGGAGCCGATCCTCAAAGCTGAGGCTACCTACACCGATTGCCGCTCCTACCAGTCCCTTAGGCCGCATCATTGGTCACCCCGTATTGCTCGTGAAAACTATCGATCGCTGATCGGACGCTGTTGATGAGATCGCCGGTTCCATCAAGGCGCGGGAAATAAACCCACTCCTGCCTGCCCGTCTCGGGCAACCATGGATATCCGCGCTCCTGATGCACGCTACGGAATGCTTCCCAAACCTCCGAGCCAATCCGAACCTGCGTGAATTCGCGACCTGCCTCTACGTCTGCGGGTGAAACAGCAACTGATCGCCCTTCCAGTGCCCGCTCATGCATGAGCCGAACGCTTGGCCAACCGTTTGCCGAACGATGCTCGGCCAAAATTTCATTTCGGCCCCGGCCATCAGCCGCGTCATATCGAGCCTGGTTGAAGGCCGATAGCTTCGGAAGCGCACCACAGGGCTGTCCAAGCAATATCAGCCGTCGAGCCGACCACGCCTTGCCGAATGGCGGAGCTGGCGCAGGCACTGGCAATTTTTCGGATGGATCTGGAACATCGTTGAAAAGTTTTTCGGAAAAATAGGTACGCGGTGCAGGCGTGTGGCTCTTGCGCTGCGCCTTCAGCAATTCCAACCAAGCGTCAAACCTCCGCTCGGCAAGATCCCGCTCATCATCGGTCAGGGCATACCACGCGACCTTGGCCTGCTCCTTTGGCATCCCGGTCAGGCCAGGCCATTTCTTTGCCAAATTCCAAAACCGGGCATCCAGCTTTTTATTCCTATCTCGGTCAATTTGCCGATTTTCCTCACGCGCCTCTCTCTCAGATCGTTTTTCTTGGGTCGTTAAGTAAGGGTCGTTAATAGGTGCCGACTCTGGACCGGCAGGGGGTGCCGACTCTGGACCGGCAGGGGGTGCCGACTCTGGACCGGCAGGGGTGCCGATATATCGGCAGGGGGGGGTGTCATTTTGGGGAACGGAATTAGGAATAACATCCTCAATTTCTGCCCCATCCCATGCGTCAAATGCATACCCAGACGGCGGCGGCGCATCGTAGATCACCCGATACGAGTGCGCGCTGTCGCGGCCATCTGCGCTATCCTCGACGTGCTTTTCCACCACACCGATTTCCCCAAGCCGATCGAGCGATGATTGAACCGTGGAGCGGGCGCAGCCGAGTTGATCTGCCATTTTAACTTGGCTTCGTCGGCACCATCCATGCTTGTCGGTGTGGCGACCAAGCAGGCACAGAACCTGCAAGTCGCGTCCCTTTAAGCGCGGATCGGTGACAATCCAGCCAGGAATGATCGAGAATCTAGCGTCAACGCTCATTCCACGGCCCTCCCAAATTCAAGATTAGATGCGTGCCCCACTGATCGCCCATGGCGTCAGCGATGCCGGTGAATGTCTTCGAGCGTGTCTTCCACCGGTCTTTCCCCGGCGATGCCCGATGGATTGTGCTCCAGCGCTTGTGCGCATCAGTTCCGGGCTTTGGCCGCTCCAGTCGATCCGTCTCGGTGAGCTTCGGAAGATTGCGCAGATAGAGGCTGGTCGCCTTGAAAGCGGCCTCGCCGAACCACCACGGCTGGACAGTCTGCGCGGGCCGCTCATAGTTGCGGATGCGTTCCTTCGCATGCCGGTGCATGACCGGATTTTCGACAGCGATGTAGGGAATGTCGGCATTCCAGCAATCCGAGAAGAGTGCCGCGCCTTCATCCAGTTCGTGCCACATCTCCTCGAGCGTGCGCCCCCGTGGCGGACTGTGCAGCCAGCGCACGCCGCTGTTGCAGAGCCTGGTGCAGGGCGGATGCATGACGGCCATGAAGTGCCAGCCATCGTCGAGCACATCCCGGATGTCGCAGACGATGTGACGGTTGCTGCCGTCATCCGATGGCAGCAGATCGCAGGACCATGCGTCAAAGCCCCGATCGAGGAAAGCGCGGCGCACTTCACCGGAGGTCTCGCAACCGATCAGGACGCGGATTTCGGAAGGATCACGCATGGTGCTGCGCCTCCTTTCCACGCGCCCGCTCGGCAAGCGCCGCCCGGAAATAGTGGACATCGAAACGGATGGTTTCAGGTTGGTATCCGCGCAAATCGCGGACGGAGTGCAGAAAGGCAAATTCAGCTTCAAGCGCCGCCACGGCCTCACTGTCTTTTTGCGCTTCGAGATGGGCACGAATGTCACGAAAGTCCCGAAGAATGGTCGCGAGCGGAAGTCGGATCAACCATGCAGCCCGCGCTGCGCTATCCGGTGCCTGCCGGAGCTGGTCAAGGAGAGGGCTTGTCATCAAACGCCCTCCAGAATTTTGCGGACCTTATCCACGCCGAGGCTATGGAGGACGGCTGCGGTTTCGAGCATTTTCAGGCCATCTGCGGTGATGACAAAATCTCCGCCCTCGATCGCCATCACAGTCCCGCGTTCGACGAACTTCGCGATCAATGCCTCGGCGACTGATGGGCGCACGCCGATCCCGCGCCTCAAGTCCCCCGCAGAGAAATGCTCTTCCTCCGCCGCCCAGATCAGCGCCCGCGCCAACTCTTCATCTACGCGCTCATCAATGGACTTGCGCGGCGTTTCGCGGGCGAACTCATCATCAACCTTGCCGTCAAACCGGATCGGAGCGACATGCCCTCCTGCGCCAGGCGGAAGCGGTGAAGCCTCCTGATAGGCGTCCCAGCACACACGGATTAGTCGCGGAAAACCCTGCCCATAGGTGCCGTCGTCGTTCCGCTCCCAAATGAACCATGCTGTGTTCATCTGAGAGCTGGCCTTGTTCCCGTCCCATCCGTCCCGATGCATCATCGGCAAGCGGTGAGTGAAGGCGTAGATACGGCTTGGCGGATTCTCATCCATCACAAATCGGCGGTCTGCATCCTCAAAACCGAACATGAAATTCGAATTGAGCAGCATCGCCATCTTGCGCGGGCGGTGCTCACGCAATGCATGAGCGATGTAGGCGTTTGCGATGCCATAAGGCGGATTGGTGACGATATCCCAGCCACCGCCCGCAGCGCTGGAAAGCAGAAAGTCGCCGACATTCTGGCATTCGCCGTCCCGGGTCGCGATATCGCGATCAACCAGATCGGAGATCGCGACCTGATAACCAGCGTCTTCAAGCGGGCGCAAAATGGCCCCTTTGCCGACACTCGGTTCCAACACATTCAGGCCAAAGCTTTCGAGCGCCAGCAGCGTGCGCATCGCCTCGATCGGCGTCTCATAGAGATCTTCGCCGCGCTCTTGCTTGGTCGCGGTTTTCGTGCCGATCGCATGACCGGCAGCATTCTTGATTGCCGCGCGGCTTGGCTCGAGGCCAGAAGCCAGCCGGGTTTCGATCACGCGGTCGATGAACTCCGGCTCTGCTTTTACAGCGTTTCGTATCTTGCGGGCCTCGGAGAGACGGCGACTATCGACCCCCACTTCCTCTAAAGAAAAAATCCCCACGCCTTGGGGATTTTCAGACGGACGGCCTTTCTTTGAAATTTCACCCTTTGCCTGCGCTTCATCAACAGCATCAGCCATCGCGATGTAGCACATGCTTTCGATCTTCAGGGCATCCGCCTGCATGCGACGGGCCTTGTCGACCAGGCCGCGCGAGGCCTTCACACGCTCTGCAGATGCCGCCACCGCTTTTGCCTGATCATAAGCTACGCTGGAAAGCTTGAGCGCGGCCTGCACGTCGCCATCATCAAACAGCGCCCGTGCTCGCTCGACGATCGCGACCAGCTCAGCATTCTGCGCATCCGCGATCGGCGCGGGCACAGATGCTACTTCCGGCTCTGGCGCGCTATCGCGGACAACTTCGCCGGTGACCAACTCGTGAAGCACTTCGGTCGCGTACCACTTTGCACTGTTTTTCGTGTCGCGTCTCAGCAGACCCCGGCCATTCATTTTGCGGCAGGCGGCCTTCTCATTTTCGTTCTGCGCGATAAATGTCCCATACTCGACGGCCTTGGCAGCGATGTCAGCCTGTCGCGGGCTGCCGTTGCGAAGGGTTTCGAAGGTCATGGCCATCAAAAATCCTCCGCTTTTTTCATGCGGGGATGAACATGCTCATTAATAAGCAATTTCAGTGTATCTGGACCAAGAATCTCGCTGACGGACATTTCAACATCAGGCGGAACGCAGAAATTTTCTATTTTTTCCAAAAGTATGAGGTCACGACGGAGAACTCTAATAAGACTTTGCAATCGGCTCCAGCTAATTGCTGTTAACCGTGACCCTTCCACTAAACGGAAATTACTTGTGCGACACTCAAAGTTTGAGGTCGCAGCCTTACGAGTGTTGCGATGGACGTATGCTCTACTTGGCTCAAGTCCTTGCGAAAGACGATGATTCACCAATCTTTCGAAGATGTCAGGATCAATACGATATGCCTCTCGAAGCGCCCGTGCCTCGTGCAAGCGCGCCCTTGAAACACCCAGTTCTTTTAGAGTAACACACTCCGATCCACGACGAGGACGGCCCTTTGATGCAATTTCACCAGACACCATGCCTGTTTCAATGATGCCCAACAAGCCAACCTGGCACTTGCACTCGATAATAAGGGCATGAGCCTGCATTTCGCGGGCTTTCGCAATGAGGCTGCGAGAAGCTTTAACCCGCTCTGCGCTCGCAGCGATAGCTTTTGCTTGGTCGTATGAAACGGCTGATATTTTATAAGCCGCTTCAATATCGCCTTGTTCGAACAGTGTTCGAGCACGCTCAATCAATGACGCGAGTTCAGTCTCAGACTGAATTTTTGCGGTACTAACGCCTGTTTTTTCCACATTTTCATCGAACCTGATCATCAGCCACGCACCTTCCGAGATCCGCGCGAACCATCTTGGGCAGCCACAAGCGCCACGCGCGCCCAGCCCTCCCTGATTTCCGCTGCTGATGAATGAAACCGAGGCGCTGACTGACAGACGATGCACCAGTCTTCCAACGACTCAGCCATGGTCAGCGTAGTGTTGCAGCGGTGGCACTTGCATTGAGCCGTCATGCCGCACCGCCGATCCGCGTTGCGAGGGCCGTCAACGCCGCGAGTTCAGCGTCAATCAGGCCTGTCAACTGCCGACGCTCCGCAGCATCGATCCGCCCATCATCGAGAGCCTCGGCAAAGGTCTCGGTCATGCGGGCCTGTCGCTTGGTCAAAGCTACAAAATCAGAAAGTGATGCTGGCGGTACTTCCGTTTGGGCGTTGCTGCGCTCAAGGCGATATCCGAGGATTGCGGCCATCGCGCCCACGATTATTGGCGACCCAGCTGCTATGTCAGCATCGAGAGCAACATCGATTGGCATGTACTTCTCGCCACCGTCTGCCTCTCTCGCCTCGTAACGGGAAAGCATGGAGCCATTTACCCGCGTATCTTCCGCCAGTGCTCCTGGACCGCCCGCCGCACGAATTGCGCGACCGGTCGCAGACTTAAGTGCTGCCCTTTGATGGTCGGTACTTGCGCGCATGCAAAATCCTCCCTGAATGCAAGGAAAAAGTTCAACGATTTGATTCCGTGAATGTGCTCGGTTGTGACGCTACCAATGCGGAATCGGCTTAAACGCCAAGAAAAACAGGCGTTGGTGACGGATCACTTCGGCGGAATCTGTATGCGTGGCGGGAGCCAGAAGACCCTCCCGCCACGCACCGGTCCCTGGAGGAACCACTCTCCGACGGCTGCCGCCAATACCAACCGGAGGAGAATTGGGAGTGCTTGAAAAGTGCGAAGAGGTCATTGAGCGGCCTCCAAGGAAGCCCGTATCGGGCGATGTACGCCAACTGGCCACTCAGTTTCTGGCGGCCAATTTGATGAGAGCCATTCCATCGCAGACTCGAAACGGGTTGTACCGATATCGCCGCCCAAACGGATCATGTCCAAACGCCTACCACCTGAAAGCAGGATTGTAGAAAGCCTAGAGCGGCTCATACCTGAGCCAACACAGTATGCGTCCGCAGTCATCAGTAATTGCTCACGTAGTGTCATGATCAACAATAGGCGTATTTTTTTACGCATGTCAACCAAGTCAATTACGCTACTCACCAAAAGGAATGCGTATTATGATACGCGTTATGAACAGAATGCTTATTGACCGCCTCACTCAGCTCATCTCCGAAAAGGGCATAAGTGCTCAGCGCCTGTCGATACAGGCGACGGGAGCTAAGGAAACCGTGCGCAAAATTTTGGATGGCACTTCGAAAAATCCAAGAATTGATACCATCACAAAGATTGCGACGGCGCTCGATGTATCCCCGCAATACCTTTTGGGCGAAGATGAGCAAAATGAGAGAAAGCTTGGTGTTGATTTATCCGAAACTTCCTCGCCGCTACTTGAAGGAGATATTTCGCTCCACGTACCAGTCTTAGGAACGGTTGCCGGATCTCATCAACGAGGTGCGTTTGAGCTCGCAGAGAGTATCGTTGATTATGTCAGAAGACCTGCGGGCCTAACTGGAGCCAGAGATATATACGCCCTCTTCGTGGAAGGCACTTCGATGGAGCCACAATTTTTTCCCGGGGATTTGATATACGTAAATCCACACAAACATCCGAGATCAGGAGACGTCGTCGTTTTGCAACGCAAAGCTTCAGAAAATGAGCCTACAGAAGCAACTCTAGGAGTTCTTCACAAGATAACGGAAAAAACAATCATTATTGTAAAAAGGAACCCTCCAGCGGAGATCGAGTTTTTACGCGAAAAAGTAAAAAGTGTACACAAGGTACTATCTAACAATGAAATATTCAGTATTTAATATATTAATTAATTTATGCCTAGATTGAATAAAAAGGCATAACAAGCTTTTTGAACATCTTTCCAATCGCCACTCTTCTTTTTTCCCATTACAGTGTAACACATTGTTCTAGGCTTAAGACCTACAGTAACAAAGATGCCGTCTTCACTTTCCTCAATAACCTCAATCATTCCTCGCCATTGGATGGTCGCGGTAGGAGTGCGGCGAAGTTTTCCGTTCTTAAAAAATTCGTAGGCACTTAGGGTCTCTACAGGATACTCACCCTCCTCCTTTGCGTATTCCAAAGAGATGCCCATCCGCTGGATTTCATCACCATATTGATTGAATAGTTCTGAAATAGAGCCGCAACCCTGGATACGCTCTCTTTTCTCCGGAGGAATATAACTTGAAGCTTTTGCCTCCAGTTCAGTTCCAGCGATGATTTTAAGCAAGGCCTCACGATCATCCGACTCTTCGGTCAATACGTCGGACGAACCCTCTATTGCATACTTCACGTGCTTACAGAGAAGACCTCCACGCCGCCCTGCCGGGCAATTACAAAACGCACGAACTGCTGTCCCGTTTCTGTGAAACTGAACTGTGTACCTACTTCCGGTACTGCCAATCACGACGAATTGTACACTCCCGAAGGCTTCCTCCATCCACTCCCCCCCTTTTCTCCGATTTGAAATTCATCGAATCAAAAGCCGTTTCCTGCAAGCGTATTTTTTTACGCATTTAGGCTTGACGCGTAATTTAATACCCATTAGCGTAATTTTATCCGATGCACCTCCCGATCGGATGACCGCAAGACGCGCCGCTGCCTTTCCCCCTCTTCTCCTGGGCAGCGGCGCACCGGGGAGGCCAAGGGAGCCTTACATGCAATCCAGAAACCGCCTTTCACCGTCCGACTATCGCGACCGCGATGAAATGTTCCGTCTTTTTCAGGAGCGCGGCCCCATGACCGCAAAGCAGCTTCTCGCTGCTGGCTTCAGCAAGGAAAGCCAGATGCGGAATGCGGCTTATGTCGCCGAACGCATCCGGCTGAGCGAACCGATGGCCGCCTAACCATCCGGTTCGGTTTCCGCCTGCCTCCGCCCTTTGGCAGGCGGCTTCCCAACCGGATGGAAAGAAGTGCAGCCATGCTGTTATCGTTCACGAACAAGGCCTGGAACATTAGATCCGTTCGGGCCGTAAAGCATCAAGCCAGCCATACAAGCAAGCTCCGGGTCTTTTCCGGAAAATGCCTGCATTTGATCTCGAATATCCGCCTGAAGAGCCGCCTCTTCAGCCTTCATGTCAATGTGATTGTAGACGGCGGCCAGCGCGATCATTTCTTCATTGACTTCTATTCGAGAACAAAGGTTTGCCGCAGCAATAGCTTGAGCAAAATGGTGAAGCGCATTTTTCTTCGCGCCAGCGTGGGCAGCCACAGGCATGAGGATCAGGAAAAGTACAATCTTAAGGGTCTTCATAAGCGCCTCCGTTTCAACACCTGGTTTAATACCATCTCACCTCATTCTGCATCAACTCCATATCCAATTCGGACGCTGGTCTAGGAGCATCCGTTTTGGTTTCCGCCCCACCCGATATTGCGTCGGGGCGGTTTCCCAACCGGATCGGGAGACACACCCATGAAACTCACCGCATTTGATGCCTATGTCGAAGCCCCGCAGGAAGCCCCTGCGAAGACGGTCAACCAGAGCCGTCTGCCCCAGCTGATTTCTGTCACCACGCTGACCCTGCTTTGGGGCATCGCCGCATGCAATACCGGCTATGCCGCCATGATCGTTCTGGGGCTAATCTGATGCTGGCGACCAACACGGCAATTTTCACACTGTCGTTCGGCCTGGTGGTCTCGATGTCCATCAACGTGATCGCGGGTCTGCGCATTCGCAAGCTGCAGCACGAGCTGGACGAAGTCGTCTGCGCCATCTCCTTTGCCCGCCTGCAAATGGGATACATCGGTCGAGCCTTCATCCAGTGCTGGCAGGATGGCAAACTGCATACGTCTGATCCGATCCTCGTCGATGAATGGATGCAGTTCCGCAAATCCTATTTCGAGCGGCTCGAGGCGCGTGAATCGGGAGTGCTTCTGCCATGACCGTGATCTTCACTGACAAGTTCGGAAGGCCGCGCCCGCGATTGATCGCCAGCAGCGAACCCAGCCACAGCAATCCGCAAAAGCACAATTCACTGCACCTCGTCGAGCAGATCGCCGACGTGATGGAAGATGTGTCCTGCGCGCACATGCTGTTGAGCAGCTTGAACTGCGCCGCCGCCAAGGGCGCGCCGCTGACCGAGCTGGATATCGGCAACCGGGAAATCATCGTTTCGCTGCTTCAGGCCCTGATCCGCACCACGGCGCGATCGGCGCACCAGATCGATCGGCATCTCTGCTTTGCCCTTCGCACTCACCTTCAGGCCATCGAGAAGGAAAACACATGTCAGAGCTGATCAAGTTCCGCATCCATTTCTCGGACGGCTATTCGATGGTGGTTGCTGCCCGCAATCCCGAAGAGGCAAGGCGCGCGGCAAAGGCCTTTGATCCAGCCCTGAAGGTCACGAAGGTCAAGCACGTACGGGAGGATGCGTGATGCTTCCGCCCAACGCCCGTTTTTCAGCGCAGGAACTGGACGCCATGCGAACGGCTCATGAGCGGTGCATGCCTTTCCGTACCTTCTGCCACACCTTCAATCTGAAGTCCGGTGAAGGACATGCGCTGATCCGGCATTTCCGCGACCAGGCCGACGAGGCCAAGGGGATCGACACCACAATCGCCAGTATCACCATGCGCAAGCGCGTGATCCGCGATGAGGGTGGCGGCTATGTCGAGCGCGTGATTACCCTTCCCCGCATCAGCATGCATGTCGCAGTCCTGAAGGAGCGCGGCCATGCTGAAGCATGAGGCCGGGAACCGGATCATTCACTGCGATATCTGCAACACTCGCCTTCCCGGCCCCGCTGTTTCGGTCGCGAACATCCGCGAGCTGATAGGCCGCGCGCGGCTCCAGCTATGGCGGGTGGAGCGCGTGGCGGGTGAATGGAAACACACCTGCCCTGCCCATCCACCCGAACGGAACGGGAAGTTTCTATGACCCGTGACGAGGAACGCGAGCTGCTCGCCAACATCCGCGTGACGGCAGAGGCACTGCCCGCCGAATATTCGCTGGGCGCGGATGCAAAGGAAGGCCTTTGCCTATTCGGCCCCGCCACCGATGGCGATGGACACGAAACCTATGTGCGCTTCGAAGCCGGATGCCCGTTCCTGCAACAACAGGCGTTTTTGCACCTGCCCCGCAATTTGCGCTTCCTGCTTGGCCTTCTCGATCGAGCATCGGCGAGCGTCAGAACACTTCGCCAGCGGCTGGAACGGTACGAGCCACCACCGACGCCGGAGCCCAAGAAGAAGGACTATGCGGCAGAAGTCACCATGAAGTGCCAGACCGGCGCTTTCCGCCGCTTCCTGATCGAATGCCATGGCTTGCCCGACACCGCCGACCTTGAGCGCACATTGACCCGTATCCGGACGCTTTTGCGCATCGAGAGCCGATCAGAACTGAATACCGACCCAGACGCCCAGGCGCGCTGGAAGTCTCTGAAACAGGAGTTTGAACGATGGATGAAGAGATGAAAACTGCACAGGCGATCACCTACCCGGAAGGTCTGGAATGGCACTGGTACGGCGGCGATGATGGCGAACGTTACTTCATCGGCCCGTATGCAAGCCGCGAGCAGGTGGTTGCAGAGATCAAAAGCTGCGGGCTGGAGCGCGGCTACATCGTCGAGGCAGCAAAGGAGCCACTGAAACTCTCGGCGTATTTCAGCGCGGATATCCTGACGGATGCCCTTCTGGATGACGCTGTAGCAGATCCGGAAGGTGACTACGAGATCGAGATCGATGCAACGCCCGCCCAGACCGATGAGCTGGTCACAGCCGTCAGGGCTGTCATCGACGATTGGCAGGCCAAGCACAACATCGTCATCACGCCCTGGGCGTTCACCTACAGCCGAAACGAAGCGGTGATCGAGCGGAATGCTGAGCCATCGGAGGGTATCTGATGGCGGAGAACTCTGCAATTTCATGGACAACGCACACATGGAACCCATGGATTGGCTGCACCAAGGTAAGCCCCGCATGTGACGGATGCTATGCCGAAGCACTGATGGATAAGCGCATGGGTAAGGCCCAATGGGGCAACCATCCGCGCGTCCGTACCGGCGCTCATACGTGGAATGATCCGAGTCGCTGGAACCGGAAGGCGGAAAAAGAGGGAACCCGACCTTTCGTCTTCTGTGCCAGCCTTGCCGATATCTTCGACAATCAGGTCGATCCGCAGTGGCGGGCAGATGCCTTTGAGGTGATGCGCAACACGCCCCGGCTGGTCTATCTGCTTCTGACAAAGCGGCCACAGAACATTGTGAAGCTGTCAGACCGGGCGGGTGGTCTGCCTCGCAATGCGGCGATCGGCACGTCTGTCGAGGATCAGCAGCGGGCCGACGCAAATCTTGCTGCGCTTGAAGTCGCTCGGATAGAGCTTGCGCCAATTTTTACATTCGGTTCCTTTGAACCGTTGCTTGGTCACGTTCAGATTGCTCCTCGCTGCATGCCTGATTGGATCATCGCCGGTGGTGAAACAGATCAGGGCACTCACCGAGCACGACCGACGCACCCTGCTTGGTTCAGATCGCTACGTGATCAGGCGGCACAAGCTGGCAAGCCTTTTCATTTCAAACAGTGGGGTGAATGGGGACGCGCCAGGTTCGCGCATTCAGGCACTCCGGGCAAATACGCTTTGGCAACGGCTGGAGAAATGAGCGGCTGGTGGCCTGCCGACGTGCATGAGGTCGATTACTACCCGCGCCAAATTGACCTCTTTGGAGGCGCTACGGTCTTGCAGAAGCTCGGCAAGAAGCATACCGGACGCCTTCTCGATGGTGCCGAGCACAACGCCTTTCCGGAGGTGTCGGCATGACGGCAATCACCAAGCTTCACTTCGTCGAGGTTAGTGCACTCAAAGGCGGGATCATTCGCAATGAGAAGGTTTTCAAGCGCTCCGAATTGGACGTGATCGGTGAAAATCCGCATGCGCTTGTGGTCGACGACATTTTTTTCACGACAATCCGGAAGAGCAAAAAGGATGAATTTTATACCTGTCTGAACAGGCCATCCATTTCCGTTTTTGCCAGCGATAGGGTGTGGGGCTCCGGCGTCACCTACCGAATGTATTCCATACACAAAGTGCGGGCCGAGACCATCCGAGCGCAAATCAAAGCCGCGATCGAGAAGAAGATCGGCATCCTCTCCCAAGGGATCGATCTGCGGTTCATCACCGATAAAACCGGAGATGCGGCATGACCGATCGCCCCATCCTCTTCTCCGCTCCGATGGTCAGCGCCCTGCTCGATGGACGCAAAACCCAGACGCGGCGCTTGATCAATTTCGCAGGGATCGAGAACGTCCTCGATTTTGTACCCGTTGGAACCGACGCCCAAGGTCGTCGTGTGTTCGAAATGAAGGACCGCAATGGAAATCACATGTCCCGCCCCGCTGGGAAGGGTCTGGTGGATTACCAATTTTCGCCGCGGATCGCATTGAATGACCGCCTATGGGTTCGCGAGGCTTGGTGCACAAGCGGGAGCCTTGACAGCATTCGACCGCGCGATCTCCCAGCGACGGCGCTTCTGCTTTACAAAGCAGACGGCAGAAGATCGACCATTGCCGGGAAGCAACGCCCGTCGATGTTCATGCCACGCTGGGCCTCTCGCCTCACTCTGATCATCACAGATGTGCGCATCGAACGGTTGCAGGGCATCAGCGAGGAGGATGCCTGCGCCGAAGGCGTTTGGCATGGAAATACCTACAACCGCTTTGCAGATGATCTCGCAGCTTCATGCGTCCCCGGCATGTGGTTCCACGGCGCCACGGATTGGTACCAAAATCTCTGGAACCGAATCAACGGCCCCGGCGCATGGGAGGCGAACCCGTGGGTGGTCGCATATTCCTTCACCGTCCATCACCAGAACATCGACAGTATGGACGCTGGCGGAAAATCGGTCGCTCCTTCTGAGAATGGAGGCGAATGATGGGAACTGGTCCAATAGTTTCGACGGGCTGGAAGCGGCAACAGCACTTCCGTCACCGCAAGAGCTTTTTCGGGAAGCTCATCTTGCAGCAGTTGGAAACGCGCCGCGAGGGACGCGGCCCTGTTGAAAAGGACAATCTTAGTTGGGGCGTTCATTGCGAGCGATGGGTCGATGTCACCGCTAATGATGTCATCCTCGACTGGCGGATCGAGGCAGCTACCGCAGCGCTGACCGCTGAGCGTAAAAGTGAGGTGTCGGCATGACTATGAAGGCAAAACCTGAAATGATCGAAGCTGCATGGTTGCCGATTGCAAAGGCAGACCGAGAAATCGTGCATCAACAGCACTTCCCTGAGATTGGCATCACCATTCGCAACTCGGATCGTTACTGGGTCCGCGACAGCGATGGTCGCGTATACGAAGCTTCGTGGACCGAGGACGGGAAAGGCCGTGATCATTGGTGGGACTGGGAAAACGAAAGCCCGGTTGATCCCGTCGAATTCATGCCTCACCCACTTGATCCGCGTTTCGTCGCCGCTCAGCCGCAGCCGATGGCCGTTCCGGAACCTGAAAAAATCCGAACTTTAGTAGAGCAGGCGTTGCATTGCACATTGGGGTTCTCGATCAAGCAGGTCGATATTACCGACGCCATGAGAAACTTGCGTGACGCTGCCTTGGACGTTGAGCGTATCCTTTCCATGCTCTCCACCCCGCCCGCCGACCTACACCGCCTGCGGGAAGAGAACGACCATCTGACACAACGCCTCAACCACTACATCAAGGCGACGACTGCCAAGAATTCGGATTTGATTGCCGCCGAAGCCCGCGTGAAGGTGCTGGAAGAGACGCTGGAGTGGTATGGCGAGCAGGCACGGCTTGCGCGGCTTATCACCGGCGAAGGCGATCCGGGGCGGTGGGCGCTGGCAGATGATGGCGGAAAACGCGCCGAAGCTGCCCTGAAAGGCGGTGCGTAATGGCCGTATATGTTGACGACGTTCGACATGGATTTGGCAACATGGTGATGTGCCACCTATGGGCCGACACTGACGAAGAATTGCTCGAAATGGTCGATCTCATCGGTGTGCAGCGGAAGTGGATACAAGGGCATAAGTCCTTGTCTTTTGGAAAACACCGCAACGCAAGTTGGGTACACTTTGATATTTCTCTCGGCAAGAAAGCGCTGGCGTTGCAACGCGGCGCGATCCTTACTGATAGGTTTGGGCCTATCGTTCACACGGCCAAGCTCCGTATCGCTTTCGGAGAAGCGAACGAACTTCATGATATGGTGGATCGAGCCAAGAAGCAGCTAGAAAATATTGAGCGCATCAGGTCGCGCGCCGCTGCCCTGAAAGGCGGTGCGTAATGCGCTACTTCGAACGCCTCCGTATAGAGTGGATCATCGAGATGATCGGCATCTATGGGCACATCAACAGAAGCCATGTGGTCAAGAAATTCGATGTGACAGAACAGGTCGCATCTCGAGATTTCCAGACCATCCAGAAACTTCACCCGCACCTGATGCGCTACGACACCAGCGCAAAGACCTACTTTGCGAGGGAGGCGTAGATGGCCGACCAACTTCTCACCCCGACACAAGCGGCGGAACTGCTGGGGATCTCGACAAAGACCCTTCGCGAGCACGTCAGATCGGGCGAAATCGCCGTGATCTCGACCGGTTGCGGAATGAAGCGCCCGCGCGTAGCCTATGCGGCTTCAGACATTCAGGACTTCATCAACCGCCGTAGGACAAGATTGTGTCAGTCTACAAACACAAAAACAGCCCGTTCTACCAATACGACTTTCAACTCCGGGGTAATCGCTTTTGCGGCTCTACAGGAGCGACGAGCCGAAGAGAGGCGGAACAAGTCGAGCGCCAAAAGCGTGCGGAGGCAAAAGCAACTGTAGAAGCCGCCGCCGCTGGCGACGATGGGAAACTATATCTTGCTGGTGCCGTATCGCGATATTGGGATGAAGTCGGCTCCCGGCACGCCAACAGCGAAACCACATGGACTGATCTTGAGCGCTTGGTAGGATACTTCGGTCAACACAAGTTGATGGCCGATATCACAGACCGAGATGTCGCCCAGCTCGTGCAATGGCGGCGAGCACATCATGCTTGGGGCCGCGCCACGACTGAAAG
The DNA here is from genome assembly GCA_945952315.1 of uncultured Rhizobium sp. Lineage (GTDB taxonomy): Bacteria > Pseudomonadota > Alphaproteobacteria > Rhizobiales > Rhizobiaceae > Gellertiella. Next base: position 28,223 of record CAMFIE010000013.1, read on the forward strand.
CGGCAAACCGATGAAGCTGGTATCTGCCGCCACGGTCAATCGATCAACAACCCTTGTTCTGAAAAAGCTGTTTACCCGCGCCAAGCGCACTTGGCGCTTCTCATTCCCGCTGGAGCCGATCTGGAAAGATCATTGGCTTCAGGAACCGAGGGAGCGCGTGCGCGAGCTGAAGGCGCATGAAAGCTCAGCCCTCCGGCTGGCAACGCGAGATGACTATACCCCCGTTTTTGAATTTGCCCGCGCGACCGGCCTACGGCTCGACGAGTGCCTGATCCAATGGGACAATGTTGACTGGCAGACGGGATGGATAAGTACGCCTGGTAAAGGCGGGCGTATGGTCAGAACCGCTATCACCACAGCAGTCCGCGAAATCCTCCTACCGCTCCGAGGGCATCACAAGGATTGGGTGTTTACCTATGTCGCCAAGCGCAACCGATCGCCTGGCGCGAGCTATCGCGGAAATGGCGAAATCCAGGTTAGAGGCACTCGATATCCGATCACCTATAGCGGCCTGAAGACGGCATGGAAGCGAATCAGAACGACGGCAGGTGTGAAGGATTTCCGGTTCCATGACTTCCGGCATGATGTGGCAACCAAGTTGCTCCGAGCTACCGGCAATCTGAAGACGGTCCAGAAGGCGCTGAACCACGCCGATATTAAAACAACCACGCGCTATGCGCATGTCCTGGACGAAGAGGTCGCTAGCGCAATGGAAGCCCTCACCCAGCAACAAAACCGCGACGCCGAGTCCCGTAAAAAATCCCGTAATGGAAATTGACAATCGCTGCATGCCCTATGCTACAAGGCTTTCCGCTCGATAGACTTCAGTTCTGGGGGTCAAGGGGTCGTCGGTTCAAATCCGGCCACCCCGACCAATAAATCCGGATCGGCCGAGCCCCCAGCTCGGTGATCACTCTTCAGAAAACATGGACATTCAGCTGCGGTCCTGCCGCGTCGCCTGCCATTCCGGCCGGAGAATGGACAGAATCAGCTCGTCGCGATGCTCGCCGTGGAAATAGGCATTTCCGCGCGCGATGCCTTCGGCGGTGAAGCCAGCGGCCTCATAGGCCTTGCGGGCCCTCAGATTATCCGGAAAGCAGCCGATCCAGCAGCGCCATGCATCGGTCTCGGAGAAGATGCGGCTGACCACGTCCGCAATCATCCGGCGGCCGATGCCGGCTCCCGTGCGGGAAAGCGCCGCCCGCTTGATCAGGCAAACATGATCCTTCGCATTCCATCCGCGCAGCAGGCAAAAACCGACCGGCTCATCCCCGAGCATGGCCAGGAAATAGCGGTAATCCGGGTTTTTAAACGCCGATTCGTGATCTGCCCGTTCCCATCGCCCGACCAGCTGGTCATAGCCGGGCAAGCGTTCGGTCTCCATGATGAACGGCAGGTCGGACAGGTCTGCCCGTCTCAGAGCAAAAGCGCTCATCGGACCTGATCGAGCAGGCGCTTGCATTCCAGAAGATCGTAGAGCGCCTCCTGCAGAAGCGCGCGGTCTTCCTTGTTGACGCTGCCCTTGCCGATGGAAACCTCGGGCGCATCCTCGTCACTGCCACCGAAATTGAAGAATCGCCGAGTGATCGGCACCTTGGCGCGGCCGACAATCTGATCTTCATCCGGCAGATGAACCTTGGGTTCGGGGCTCGTCTCCTCCCCTGCCGCCGCCAGCGCCTCGACCGTTGCGAGATCGCCGGTCGCAATCGCCGCCACGAACTTGTTGCCATTGGTTTTCAGAAGCTTCTGGACGCCCTTGATCGTGTAACCGTGATCATAGAGCAGATGCCGGATGCCCTTCAGCAGATCCACATCGTCCGGGCGATAATAGCGCCGCCCGCCGCCGCGCTTCAGCGGCTTGATTTGCGGAAAGCGCGTTTCCCAGAAACGAAGCACATGCTGCGGCAGGTCGAGATCATCGGCCACTTCACTGATGGTACGGAACGCATCCGGGCTCTTGTCCACCGCTACAAACTCCTTGCCTGCCCCTGATCGGCCAACGGCTTTCATCAAGCCATCGAATCGCTCTGATTTCAACGGTTTGCCGAGGAAAATTCAAGTGCAGCGGAGTTTCTCCACGGTGAAAGTCCTTCACCGGTGGAAGCAAGCGTCAGGCAGCCGGATTCTGCGGCTTCTGCTTGGCCTTGCGGAGCGTATGCGCCTTGAGGATGCGCTGCTTCAGCACATTCGATGCCTTGAAGGTCATCACGCGGCGCGGCGAGATCGGCACTTCCTCACCGGTCTTCGGATTGCGACCGATGCGCTCGTTCTTGTCGCGCACCTGGAAGGTGGCGAAGGACGACAGCTTCACGGTTTCCCCCCGCACGATTGCCGCGCAGATTTCATCCAGCACCGTCTCCACCAGTTCGGCAGATTCGGTTCGGGACAAACCAACCTTCCGGAACACCGATTCCGCAAGATCAGCCCGTGTTACAGTCTTTCCAGCCATGATTCCCCGCCCAGTTTCGTTTTTGTGATTGTGAAACCTGATCGGAGATTATTGCCCTTGTTTGAACTGGTCAAGCGCTTGTTCAAAGTGACTTATTCAACCGATGACCTACCAGCGCAGCAGAACTGCACCCCAGGTGAAGCCTCCGCCCATCGCTTCGAGCATCACAAGGTCGCCCTGCTTGATGCGGCCATCGCTGGCAGCGGTCGCAAGAGCCAGCGGGATGGACGCAGCAGAGGTGTTGCCGTGCAGATCAACCGTCACCACGACCTTTTCCATCGGAATATCAAGCTTCTTGGCCGAGCCTTCGATGATGCGCCGGTTTGCCTGATGCGGCACCAGCCAGTCGAGATCGGACATCGAGGTTCCGGTATTCTCGAAGGCGGCGACAATCACGTCGGTGATCATGCCGACCGCATGCTTGAAGACCTCGCGGCCTTCCATGCGAAGATGCCCGACCGTTCCGGTGGTCGAGGGCCCGCCATCGACGAAAAGTTTGTCCTTGTGGGCACCATCGGAGCGCAGGGCGGAGGTGAGAATGCCGCGATCGGCATTGGTGCCTTCCTGCTCCACCGCTTCCAGCACCAGCGCGCCCGCGCCATCGCCGAACAGCACGCAGGTGGTGCGATCATTCCAGTCGAGAATGCGGGAAAAGGTTTCGGCACCGATCACCAGTGCCCGTTTTGCCATGCCGGAGCGGATATAACCGTCCGCCGTCGCCATGGCGAAGACGAAGCCCGAGCAGACCGCCTGCATGTCGAAGGCAAAGCCGTGATGCATGCCAAGCCGGTTCTGGATGTTTACCGCCGTTGCCGGGAACGTATTGTCCGGCGTGGAGGTGGCAACGATGATCAGATCGATATCGTCCGCGGTCATCCCGGCATTGGCGAGTGCCGCCTTGGCCGCGTCCGCGCCGAGCGACGCGGTGGTTTCCCCCTCGCCTGCGATATAGCGCTGGCGAATGCCCGTGCGCTGCACGATCCATTCGTCCGAGGTTTCCACCTTCTCCTCGAGTTCGCGGTTGGTGACTACCTGTTTCGGCAGCGCTGCCCCGAAACCGCGTACGACTGCACGGATCATTCCCTTAACTTCCCCGCCGCTCATGCTGCGCCCTGACCGGCCCGCGGCGGGTACTTGGCATGATAGATTTTCAGATCATTTTCGATTTTCTGGTTCAGGCCATTGCGAACCATGTCATAGCCCACGTCGATGGCCGCGGCGAAACCTTCCGCATCCGTTCCGCCATGGCTCTTGATGACAATGCCGTTCAGCCCGAGAAACACGCCGCCATTGACCTTGCGCGGATCAAGCTTCTCCCGCAGCATGTCGAAAGCTCCCTTGGCCAGCACATAGCCGAGGCGCGAAAGCCAGGTGCGGGACATGGCGGCGCGCAGATAGCTGGCGATCTGCTTCGCCGTGCCTTCCGCCGTCTTCAGCGCGATATTGCCGCTGTAGCCTTCGGTGACCACCACATCCACCGTGCCTTTGCCGAGATCGTCTCCCTCGACAAAACCGGCATAGTCAAGCGTCTCGAGCTGGGCCTCGCGCAGCAGGCGTCCGGCCTCGCGCACTTCTTCCTGACCCTTGATCTCCTCGACGCCGACATTCAGCAGCCCGACAGTCGGACGCTTCACCTCCAGAAGCGCCCGCGCCATGGCGCTGCCCATGATCGCGAAATCGATCAGCTGCTGGCTGTCCGCGCCAATCGAGGCGCCCACATCCAGCACAACGCTTTCGCCCTTGGCTGTCGGCCAGATCGCGGCAATGGCCGGGCGTTCGATATTGGCCATGGTGCGCAGGCAGAATTTCGCCATCGCCATCAGCGCGCCGGTATTGCCCGCGGAAACGGATACATCCGCCTCGCCCACCTTCACGGCCTCGATGGAGCGCCACATGGACGAGACATAGCGGCCGCGGCGCAGCGCCTGGCTTGGCTTTTCATCCATGGCAATCGCCACTTCGCAATCATGCACCGTGGCTTTGGCCTTCAGCTTGGGAAAGCGCTCGAGAAGCGGATCAATCTGGGATTTGATGCCATAAAGCAGGAAAGTCGCATCCGGATGACGGTCTACGGCAATGGCGGCACCGGGAATAACCACGTCGGGGCCATAGTCCCCACCCATCACATCAAGCGAAATCCTGATCACGCGTTCCAGATCCTTGTATGCTGCCCGCGTGGTTGAACGGGCCCCCGATTATCGTTTTTCATCTGCTTGAAGCAGAATTGTGGCCGGACTCCAAGCCGCATCAGTCCTTTTTCCAGTCTTTTAGCGCAGCAAAGGCTGAAGGACGGCGGTCACTGGAGCCATCATCCTCGATATGATCCGTGAAATCCACACCCTCCTTGCGCGGATAGGGATCAATCGCCAAAGCAGCAAACTCTGCCACCACGACGCCCGCGTCAATGGCATCGCCGCTAAAAAGCTCCGGTATGTCCGGTCCATCGACACTCACCACCAGTTCGCCGTTTTCATCGGTTGCAATCTTGGCGAGTTTCGACCCTTCCGGAATGAAGACCTGGTCGATCTCTTCATCGATATGCGCATCTAGCGGTTCCAGTGTCACGCTGCAGGCCTGCACGATATCCGCGGTGACCTGACCGCGAATGCGCACGCCATCCTTTTTCCAGCGGTTGATCTGCAGTTCCGCCTTCAGTCCACGCACGTCAAGCACCTGCCAGAGGCGCGCAAGCCCCTGACACTCCTCGGGATCCGCTGACAGCGTAACGGAAACCGGATTGGCGGAGATATGGCCGACCTTGACGATATAGGAAAAGGGCGCGTCAGCGCTCGCAACGGGTTTCTTCATGCGGCATCTCCCTTCACTGTCGGCACCGGCATATCGAGCGATCCGGTGGCGATATCGTCTTCCGGAACGGCGGCCAGCGCCTTTTCCGTATCCAGCATGTAATGCGCCATCGCCGACATGTCAGGCGCATCCGGCTTTTCGGGATGAATATTGCGGGCGAGCGCTTCGGCAAGGCTTGTTGCATCGCCCGCATCCATCGCCTTGCTGTAGGCTTCCAGCCGACCATAGAACATGCCCGCGAATTTCTTCATCCGCTTCGGCACGCCGACATCGCCGATGCCGAGTTCGCGAATCGAATGATCCAGATCCTGAAAGAAGGCATCGACGATTTCCTGCGCCAGCTGCTGACCGGATGTCGGCGACTTCGCGGTGCGCCGAAAAAACAGGATCATCACGATGGCCACCATCTCGAAACGGCCCATCACGGTGTCCGGCATGCCATAATCGAGAAAGAACACCGGCTGACGCGAAATCCGGGTCAGCGCATCATACTGGCGGGTCATGATCGCCTGATTGTGTTTTCTGTTGCGGAACAGTCCGAAAACCATGGAAATTCCCGTTTTTTGAGCGCCAAAACCACAGGCAGTGCCAAGCCCGTGTTGCATGATCAGGAAAGCTGGTTTACCGAAGCAGGCATGAATTGCAATGCGGTTAATCGGAAACTGTTATCCGCATGTGTCTGGCAGGTCGGCATTCACCGCCGAAACGCCACATTGCTGTGTCGGTCTGCGTGAAGAGGTGCCATGCACGCGCCTCCGGTTGGGGTTATAAGGGAGTTCTCGTTCGTGAGGCGGTATTTCGAAACTGAAGCGAAATGGGTTGGGTCCGTGGCTCTGGCATTGGCGCTGGCAACCACCTCCCTTTCGGGCTGCACCTCGGTCGGCGAAGTCATGAAGAATGGCTATGTGGTGGACGAGCAATCGCTGGCCCTGGTGCCGGAAGGTTCGAGCCGCGAGCAGGTTCTGCTGTCGCTCGGCACACCATCCACCACCGCGACCTTCGACAACGAAGTGTTCTACTACATCTCCCAGAAGCGCAAGCGTGCGGTCGCCTTCATGAAGCCGCAACTGGTGGATCAGTCGGTGCTTGCGATCTATTTCGACAAGGATGGCGTGGTCGCCAAGCGCTCGAACTACACCATGAAGGATGGCAAGGTGTTTGACATGATCAGCCGCGCCACGCCCACCGGCGGCAAGGACTTCACCTTCCTGCAGCAGCTTCTGTCAGGCGGCGGCAGCTCCGCGGCGGCAAAGAACATGTTCGACAATTTCAGCAAATAAGCTGCAGATATTTCGCGAAGAAAGCGCCGGTTTCTCCCCGGCGCTTTTTTTGTTTCGAGCGGCAAAGAAAAAGGGCGACCCGAAGGCCGCCCTCTTTTGTCTTTCCGATCAGGCCAGAACCGCCAGCAGCAGCAGCGCCACGATATTGGTGATCTTGATCGCCGGGTTCACCGCCGGGCCTGCCGTGTCCTTGTAGGGATCGCCGACCGTATCACCGGTGACCGATGCCTTGTGCGCATCGGAACCCTTGAGGTGCTTGACACCATCCTTGTCGACAAAGCCGTCTTCGAAGCTCTTCTTCGCATTGTCCCACGCACCGCCACCGGAGGTCATGGAGATAGCGACGAAGAGGCCGTTGACGATCACGCCGAGCAGCGAGGCGCCGAGAGCGGCGAAGGCCGAAGCCTTGGAGCCGGAAATCGCCAGCACGCCGAAATAGACGACGAGCGGGGCAAGCACAGGCAGCAGCGACGGGATGATCATTTCGCGGATCGCGGCCATGGTCAGCATGTCTACCGCACGGCCATAGTCCGGGCGATCGGTGCCCTGCATGATGCCCGGCTTTTCGCGGAACTGCCGGCGCACTTCCTCCACGACCGCACCGCCCGCACGGCCAACCGCCGTCATGGCGATACCGCCGAAAAGGTAGGGGATCAAACCGCCAAAGATCAGACCGGCCACCACATAAGGATTGGAGAGATCGAACGAGATCGCACCCACATCCTTGAAATAGGGGAACTGGTCGCCGTGGCTTGCATAATATTGCAGGTCATTGGAATAGGCGGCAAACAGCACCAGCGCGCCAAGACCGGCGGAACCGATGGCATAGCCCTTGGTCACAGCCTTGGTGGTGTTGCCCACCGCATCGAGCGCGTCGGTCACCTTGCGGACTTCCGGCGGCAGATGCGACATTTCCGCGATACCACCGGCATTGTCGGTTACCGGGCCGAAGGCATCGAGCGCGACGATCATGCCGGCAAGGCCGAGCATGGCCGTCACCGCAATACCGGTGCCGAACAGGCCGCCGAGCTGATAGGTGGCAATGATGCCGCCAACGATCACCAGCGCCGGAAGCGCGGTCGATTCAAGCGAAACCGCGAGCCCCTGGATGACGTTGGTGCCATGACCGGTTACCGATGCCTGGGCAATCGAGTTGACCGGGCGCTTGTTGGTGCCGGTGTAGTATTCGGTGATCACCACGATCAGCGCCGTCACCACGAGGCCGAGCAGGCCGCAGATGAACAGCGACTTGCCGGAGATGACCGCACCCGATGCCATGGCCACGTCACCCCAGCCGATGGTGAGCGAGGTTGCGCCACCGAGGCCGACGATGGACAGAAGACCGGTCACGATCAGGCCCTTGTACAGCGCGCCCATGATCGAGTTGTTGGAGCCGAGCTTCACAAAGAATGTGCCGACGATCGAGGTGAGGATCGAGAAGCCGCAGATCAGCAGCGGATAGAGCATCACATTGTCGATGGCAGTGGTTCCGGCAAAGAAGATCGAGCCAAGCACCATGGTTGCAACCACGGAAACCGCATAGGTTTCGAACAGGTCGGCGGCCATGCCTGCGCAGTCGCCCACATTGTCACCGACGTTGTCGGCAATGGTGGCCGGGTTGCGCGGATCGTCTTCCGGAATACCGGCTTCCACCTTGCCCACGAGGTCGCCGCCGACATCCGCACCCTTGGTGAAGATACCGCCGCCGAGACGGGCGAAGATCGAAATCAGCGAGGCACCGAAGCCGAGTGCCACCAGCGCATCCGTCACCTCGCGCGAACCGCCGGCATGACCGAAGACCGCCGTCAGGATGTAGTAGTAGATCGAAACGCCAAGCAGGGCGAGACCGGCCACCAGCATGCCGGTGATCGCACCGGATTTGAAGGCGATGTCGAGACCGGCAGCGAGACTGTTGGCGGAAGCCTGGGCCGTACGCACATTGGCGCGCACCGAGACATGCATGCCGATGAAGCCTGCAACACCCGAAAGCACCGCGCCAATCAGGAAGCCGATGGCGGCTTCACCCGAGAGCAGCAGCCAGGCGCCGACGAAAACGATGACACCCACGATGGCAATGGTCTTGTACTGGCGGGTGAGATAGGCCTGCGCCCCTTCCCGGATAAAGCCGGCAATCTCCTGCATGCGGGCATTGCCCTGATCGGCGGCGAGCACCGATTGTGTTGCCCAGGCGGCATAAACCACCGAAAGCAACCCGCATGCGATAACGCCAAATAGAATGGTCATTTCGCATTGTCCTCCAATTGCGCCGGGATACATTGTCCCGGCTGTGATCCAGGCCTGATCGTCTGCCTCCTCCCGCAGACGTCGAGCATGGTCTGGAGATTGCGATTTGGTTAACCGAGCGTCAAGTCCCCTAACATCATGGAAAGACAGGATAGACACCGCTTTTCAGACGGTTTCGATATTGCGGGGTGGATTGGGTGACAAAGGGCAAGGGCGAGAGGTCGCGCGCGCTCATGCGTCGCGGCTTTTCCGCAGCATGAGGGCGCCCAGAAGCAGCAGGCAGAGAATCGAAATCGGCCAGATCACGAGGTTCATCGCCGACCAGCCGAAGGCCGCGAACACTTTTCCGGAGGCAAAAGAGGAAAGCGCCACCGTGCCGAACAGGATGATATCGTGGAAGCCCTGTACCTTGTCGGCCTCTTCCGGGCGATAGGAGGAGGCAACGATGGCGGTCGAACCGATGAAACCGAAATTCCAGCCGAGCCCGAGCAGGATCAGCGCGCCCCAGAAGTTCCAGAGCGCGACCCCCATATGGGCGACGATAGCGCAGCTGAGCAGGATGACAAGGCCAGCCGCCACCACCTTTTCGGTCCCGAAACGGGTGATCAGCATGCCGGTGAAAAAGCTCGGGGCAAACATCGCCAGCACGTGCCACTGGATGCCAAGCGTCGCCATGTCCGGCGAAAAACCACAGCCAACCACCATGGCAAGCGGTGCGCCTGTCATCATGAAGGTCATCAAGGCATAGGTGGAAATCCCGCAGATCATGCCGGTGATGAACCGCTGGGTCAGGATGATTTCCATGAGCGGCCGACCGGTCGATCCCGTTTCGCCGGTGGAGCTTGTCAGCGGCGGCAGCTTCAGGAAAGCCAGGATGAGAACCGCGATCAGGCCAAGCGGAATGAGCGCCACGAAGGAGCCGGCAAACATCACCGATTCGAAAAGGCTCTTGGCGAGGATCGCCAGCTGCGAGCCGACAATCGCGGAAATTATTCCGCCCGCCAGAATCCACGAAATCGCCCGCGCCTTGAAGAAGCTTGGCGAGGCATCGGCAGCGGCAAAGCGGATTTTCTGGGTGAAACCGGAGGACAGGCCGATGATCATCAGCGAGAAGGCGAACATCCAGAAATCGGCCCGCAGCAGCGAAAAGGCGGCCAGCGCACCGCCAGCGGCGAGTGCAAAGCCACCAAGCATGAAGCTCACCTGCCGCCCGAAGGCACGGCTGACGGCGGCGACAACCACGGCCCCGATGGCAACACCGACATTGAAACCGGTGAGCGGCGCAGTCGCCAGCGACTTGTCGAGGCCAAGCAGCTGATGGCCCGCAAGACTGCCGACAGCAAAGCTGATCGGCCCGGCAGCGCCAAGCACCGCCCTGCGCGCCCGTGAGGATATAGACATTGCGCCTGGCCGCGCGAAGCTGGCCCTCAAGTCCGTTCACGCTCGCCCCGTCCATGTCTCACCTGTCTGTATCTGATTATTTCGAGCTCGCCGGGCGAACTTGTTTGGCAATGCGGTCCAGCACCGCATTCACCAGCCGAGGCTCTTCGTCTTCGAAAAAGGCGCGGGCGATTTCCACATATTCGGTAACGATCACCGCGATCGGCACGTCCTTGCGCTCCAGAAGCTCGAAAGTGCCGGCGCGCAGAATGGCCCGCACGGTGGCATCGATGCGCGACAGTGCCCAGTCATCCTGCAGCGCGCCACGGATCAGCGGATCGAGCTTCACCTGATCGCGCACGACACCGGCAACGATGGATCGAAACCAGGACGGATCTGCCTTGAGATAGGTATCGCCGTCGATTTCCTGTCCCAGCCGGTGCTCTTCATATTCGGCCACCACTTCCAGAACGCCGCCGCCGCCGACTTCCATCTGGTACAGCGCCTGCACGGCAGCAAGCCGCGCTGCGCCGCGCTGATTGGCGGTCTTCACCGGCTTTTCGGTCTGGTTCTGGTCGATTTCATTGGACATGGCAGGTACCTGGCATTTCTGGCAGCGCGATCACGGTCACAGCCGCGCGGGCGGTCAAACCATGCCAGCCCCGAATTGGCAAGTGTTTTCCCGTCGCAAGAGCCGGTAACCGTCAATTTGCACCGCATAAAACTGGCTGTCGACCGAATTTTCTGTCACCGTAACAAGGACAACCTGACCAAAGGAGACAACAGGATGAGCAGGCACTCCGTGCTGGACCCGGCGGAACTGGACCTCAAACACTGGTCGAAAGGCACGCTTTACGAGGGCAAGGATGCGCGGCTCGGGCCGCTGTTCGGGCTGAAGGCGCTTGGTCTGGCCTATAGCGAGGTGCCGCCCGGTAAGAGCGGGTGCCCCTTCCACAACCACCATGCCGAGGACGAGGCCTTCGTGATCCTCGAGGGCGAAGGCATTTACCGCCATGGCGATCAGCGCATTCCGGTGCGGGCGGGCCATGTGCTCGGCGCGCCCATGGGCGGCCGCGATACTGCCCACCAGCTTCTCAACACCGGAACGGTGCCGCTGCGCTATCTGTCGATCTCGTCCAAGGCAGGCACGGATATCTGCGAATATCCGGACAGCAACAAGGTGCTTGCCCAGACCTCCGATCCGGTAACCGGGACATTCGTATTCAGCCACATGACCATCGATGATGGCGGCGTGGACTACTGGACGGACGAACCCGGCGCTTGAGCCACAATCACTTTCCGAAGGCCGGGAATTCCGCGAGCCGTGCGGCATAGCGCGCCATCGTGTCCACCTCGAAATTCACCCGGTCTCCTGCCTTGCGCTCGCCCCAGGTGGTGACCTCCAGCGTGTGGCGAATGAGGAGCACATCGAACTCGGCACCGTTCACGGCGTTCACCGTAAGCGAGGTGCCATCGAGCGCAACGGAACCCTTCGGCGCCACGAAGCGGGCGAGATGCTCCGGCGCGCGCAGCGTGTAGCGCATGGCATCGCCTTCCGGCTTGATCGAAAGGATCTCGGCCGTGCCATCCACATGACCCGAAACGAGGTGCCCGCCAAGTTCGTCGCCGATCTTCAGCGAGCGTTCGAGATTGATCTTCGTGCCCGGCTGCCAGGTGCCGATGGTCGTCAGCCGCAGCGCCTCCTCCCAGGCCTCGACTTCATACCAGCGCTCGGCACTGCCCTTTTGCGGCAGGGCCGTCACCGTGAGGCAGGTGCCCGCATGGGCAATGCTTGCGCCCATGTCGATGCCGGCCGGATCGTAAGCGGTGCGGATGCGCAGGCGCACGCCCTTTGCCAACGGCTCCAGACGCTCGACAGTGCCGATATCGGTGACAATTCCGGTAAACATCAGGTCTCTTTCTCATAATGCAGGGCGCGGTCCGGCCCGAATTGTTCTTCGGCAACGAGGCGGAATTCATCCGGCATATGGTGCGGCGACAAGGGCGCGGCAATGCCCCCTTCGCCAATCACCAGCGGCGACTGGAAGAGAAGGATGCGATCGACCAGCCCCTGTTCCAGAAACGCCCGCGCCACCTTCGCACCGCCTTCCACCATCAGGGAGGTGATGCCATTGGCAGCCATATCCTGAAGCAGCGGCAGGAGGTTACTCCCCTCTCCAACCTGCTCGCCCAGCAACGTCAGCGGCACGCGGTCTGCCGACAGGGCAAGCCGGGATGTTTTCGCCAAAACAAAATTGCGCCCCAGCACGAAGCGATGCGGGGAGCGGTCTTCCAGTCCGGCAAGACGCACGTCCAATAGGGGATCATCGGCAAGGGCGGTTCCGCTGCCGATGAGGATCGCGTCCATTTCGGCACGGAGCGCATGAACCTGCGCGCGGGCGAGCGGGCCGGTGATTGCCACCTGCCCTGCCCCCACCTTGCCGATCATGCCATCGGCAGAGAGTGCAAGTTTCAGAGTCACATGCGCGCGTTTTTGAACCTGTCGCGTGAGATAGGCGGCAAGCACCCGCCTGCCCTCTTCTTCCAGCACACCTTTCTCGACCGCAATGCCTGCAGCCGAAAGCATCGCAAGCCCGCGACCGCTCACCCTCTCGTCCGGATCGGTGACCGAGACCACGACGCGGGCCACACCAGCGGCGATCAGCGCCTCGGCGCAAGGGGGCGTCTTGCCGTGATGGGAGCAGGGTTCAAGCGTGACATAGGCGGTCGCGCCACGGGCACGATCACCGGCCTCCGAAAGCGCCTGCGGCTCCGCATGCGGACGCCCGCCCGGTGCCGTGACGCCTCTCCCGACAATCGCACCATCGCGCACGACAATACAGGCGACGGAAGGATTGGTTGCCGTGCGCCCGGTATTCCAGCGGGCGAGCCGCAAGGCGGCCGCCATATAGCGCCGGTTATCGGAAGCGGGCATCGCCTCAGGATCCCAGACCCGGATCCCGGGCAATCTTGGCATTGATCTCGGCGATCACCTTCTCGAAATCCTCCGCATGGGAGAAATCCCGGTAAACCGATGCGTAACGCACGAAAGCGACGTCATCGAGCCCCTTCAGGGCTTCCAGCACCTGAAGACCGATCTGTTCGGAAGAAATTTCCACCTCGCCCGAGCTTTCGAGCCTGCGCACGATGCCGGAAACCGCCCGTTCCAGCCGGTCGCGCTCGACCGGGCGCTTGCGCAATGCGATCTCGAAGGAGCGCACGAGCTTTTCGCGGTCGAAGGGAACCTTGCGGCCGGTTTTCTTGATCACCATCAGCTCGCGCAGCTGCACCCTCTCGAAAGTGGTGAAACGCCCGCCGCAATCGGGGCAGATGCGCCGCCGCCGGATGGAGGACCCGTCCTCGGCGGGCCGGGAATCCTTCACCTGGGTATCTTCCGATCCGCAGTATGGGCAGCGCATTCAAACCTCGCGAAAACAGTTCGGGTGGAAAAAGGTTTCCCCTTTTCCACCCGAAATCATCGAAAAACAAGCCTCAAGGCGAGACCGTCCCCGCCTCTCTTCTCAGAGGTAGGGATACATCGGGAAGCGGTCGGTGAGCTTCACGACCTTCTCGCGTACGCCAGCTTCCACAACCGCATTGCCTTCATCGGAATTCGCGACCTTCAGGCCATCGAGCACTTCGATGATGAGGTTGCCGATTTCGCGGAATTCCGCTTCCTTGAAGCCGCGGGTCGTGCCAGCCGGGGTGCCAAGACGCACGCCGGAGGTGACGAAGGGCTTTTCCGGGTCGAAGGGAATGCCGTTCTTGTTGCAGGTCACGTAAGCGCGGCCAAGAGCGGCTTCCGCACGCTTGCCGGTCGCGTTCTTCTTGCGCAGGTCCACCAGCATCAGGTGGTTGTCCGTGCCGCCCGAAACGATGTCCACGCCGCCCGCGACGAGGGTTTCGGACAGAGCCTTGGCATTCTTCACGATCTGCGCGGCATAGTCCTTGAATTCCGGCTTCAGCGCTTCACCGAAGGCAACGGCCTTGGCGGCGATGACATGCATCAGCGGGCCACCCTGCAAGCCGGGGAATACGGCGGAGTTGATCTTCTTCGCGATATCCTCGTCATTGGTGAGGATCATGCCGCCGCGCGGGCCACGCAGCGACTTGTGGGTCGTGGTGGTGGCAACATGGCAGTGCGGGAACGGCGACGGATGCTGGCCACCGGCAACGAGACCGGCAATATGGGCCATGTCGACCATCAGGTAAGCGCCGATGGAATCGGCGATCTCACGGAAGCGCTTCCAGTCCCAGATACGGGAATAGGCGGTGCCACCGGCGATGATCAGCTTCGGCTTGAACTTTTCCGCCTTGGCGGCAACGTCATCCATGTCGAGGCGGTGATCTTCGGCACGCACGCCGTAGGAAACCACGTTGAACCACTTGCCGGACATGTTGACCGGCGAACCATGGGTGAGGTGCCCCCCGGAGTTGAGGTCGAGGCCCATGAAGGTATCGCCCGGCTGCAGCAGCGCGAGGAACACGGCCTGGTTCATCTGCGAACCGGAATTCGGCTGCACGTTGGCGAAGTTCACGCCGAACAGCTTCTTGGCGCGTTCGATGGCGAGTTCTTCGGCGATATCGACGAACTGGCAGCCACCGTAGTAGCGCTTGCCCGGATAGCCTTCCGCATACTTGTTGGTCATGATCGAGCCCTGTGCTTCAAGCACGGCGCGCGACACGATGTTTTCCGAAGCGATCAGTTCGATTTCGTGGCGTTGGCGGCCAAGCTCCTTCTCGATCGCGCCGAAGATTTCCGGATCGGCATCGGCAAGCGTGCGGGAGAAGAAAGCGTCTGTGTTACCAGAAGACATATGTTTGGCTCCTAAACTGGAAAGGCTCGGTGAAGGGTCTTAGCCCTGCTGCAAAGCAAGGGCAAGACGAAGAGCGACATTTGGTGCGCCAACTACGATCAACTGCGACAGGAAGGTGGAAAACATCAAAAAGCCGCGTCCGAAAACGCGGCTTTTGACAAAAAAGGACGAATTTTCCCGGCGGGGATTTACTGCGCCGGCGGCGCGTCTTCCGTCACATAATTGGTCTGCAGCGCCAGCTGCGCATTGCCATCCAGCTGATAGATATCATCGCGGAACTGCACGATGCGGTCCTTGGCAGACCAGGCCGTGATGTAGACAAAATAGACCGGCACTTCCTGCGTCAGCTCGATCGGCGTGTTCACGCGGCTTTCGATCACGCGCTCGATCTGCTGGCGGTTCCAGCCGGGCGTATCGCGCAGCAGCCAGGTGGAAAGGTCACGCACATTCTGCACGCGCACGCAGCCCGACGATTCGAAGCGTTCCTGCTTGTTGAACAGGCTCTGCTGCGGCGTATCGTGCATGTACACGCTGTACTGGTTATGGAAATTGATCTTGGTCGACGCCATCGCGTTGATCTTGCCCGGATCCTGACGGAACTGGTAGGGCGGAGCCTTTTCCGCATTCCAGTCCACCGTGTCCGGCGAGACTTCCTGGCCCTTGCTGTCGAAAAGACGAATGTTGTTGCGCGTCAGATAGGTCGGGTCCTTGCGCATCAGCGGCACAATATCCTTTTCCACGATGGAACGCGGCGCAATCCAGTAGGGATTGAGGATCACTTCGTAGATCTTGGAATTCAGGATCGGCGACGGGCGGCTGATACGACCGACGATGGCCGTGTTGCGCAGCACGACGCGCATGTTTTCCACCGCCTCGATATAGGCCGCTGGAATGTTCACCATCACATAGCGCTGGCCAAGATCGCCGGACATCGACTGGATGCGGCCGAGATTGGTGTTCAACTGCTGCAGGCGGGTATCGGCAGGGATATTCATCGCCTTCAAGGTGAATTCACCCAGCACGCCATCTTCCGGCAGGCCATGACGGGCCTGGAAGCGCTTCACGGCACCGTCCACATAGCTGTCAAAGCTGTCGGAAAGGCCTGCACTCTGCGGCAGGTCGCCTGTGATCATCAGACGCTGACGCAGCACCTGCACCGTCGGGTCGATCACGCCAAGCTGCAGTCGCTGGCTCGGATTGACCTGCGGCCAACCGCCATTGGCAAGGATCTGCTGGTATTCCATGATCGCTTGCTGAATGTTCGGCACGGCTTCCGGGCCAAGAATCGGGTTGTTCGACTTGACCACCGCAGACGTGCGCGAGGCATTGGCATCAAACTGGTCGTCCCAGTTGCCGCGGCGCGGTGCATTGATGACGTCGTCAAAGGCCGTCTGTGCCAGAGCAGGCATGGCGACCGAAGCAAGGCCTGCGCCCATTGCCATGCGCACGAAGCTGCGCCGGGAATACGCTGCGGGATCCGTAATTTTCGACATTATTCACCACCGTCGTTCAACATTACATGCGGACATCCTGCCGTATCACTTCCATGGTTAACAAATGGAAACCGCAGCAGGTCTGATCGGAGCCTGAAGCCCCGCGCCTGGGCGCGCTTTTGCCCCAAGCAAAGCCTCGCATCAACGTGCGAGAGTACCTGTCTGATCCACTCACAGAGTAATATGGCCAATTCGTGTCATGAAAGACACAACCGCACGGCCCTCACCGTTTCGTGAAAGGCTTTGTCTGGCACCGGGCACCGGAAAACGGGGTATGACCGGACGTGCAGGGAACACGTCCGGCCTGGAGGTCAAGTCTTTGAAGGATGACCGCCTCAGAGGCGATACATGATGCTGTCGTTCCAGAAGCGGTCCAGACGCTGCAGCAGCTTGTTCATCTGGGTGAATTCGTCGGTGCCGATGCCGCCGACCTTCTGGATGGAGCCGATGTGGCGCTCATAGAGCTTGGCAACGGTTTCCGCGATTTCCTGGCCATCTTCCGTCAGGCTGATGCGGACCGAGCGGCGGTCAACGCGGGAGCGCTGGTGGTTGATGAAGCCGAGGTCTACGAGCTTCTTGACATTGTAGGAAACGTTGGAGCCCAGATAGTAACCGCGGGAGCGAAGTTCGCCGGCGGTGAGTTCCGAGTTGCCAATGTTGAAGAGGAGCAGCGCCTGGATGGCGTTGACATCGCTGCGGCCCTGACGGTCGAACTCGTCCTTGATCACGTCCAGCAGACGGCGATGCAGGCGCTCGACGAGATGCAGGGATTCCATGTAGAGAGAACGGATGGCTTCGTCCGCGGCGGGCGAAAGGGTGGAAGCGCCTTGCGGCTTCATCTTGGTGTTCATTTGACTGCCTCACTGTTTTGTTTGGCGGTTGTTTTGTTTGTTTCCCGCCTTGTGACGCAACCTATCGAACACCTATAAAATTCTACTTAAACGCCAAGCTTAACAGGCCCTTACCTTTATCGACCTTCTGATCAGGGTGAATGAAAACTTACGCCAGCTGCAAACGTCGGCGCTTCAGCACTGTCACGATCCGGAACGCGGCATAGACGATGGCGGTGAGCGCATGCAGAAGCACGACCAGCAGATTGTGCCCGAAAATATCTGGCCATACCGTATACATGGCCACCTGCGCGCCTGCGGCAAACAGCCAGATGACCGGCCCCCAGGAGACCGTCAGCCAGAGGCCAAGGGCGGCAACCGGAAACATTACCGAAAGCGCGGTGGCGGCCACGCGCCAGGGAAGCGCCAGAAGATCGAAGCGCGCCCGCCCGCCCAGCGAAAAGCCGGTGAGCATCGCCCAGTATTCCACGCCGAACATCAGGCAGATCACTGCCGCGAGCCGCAGAAACAGCACGAACAGCAGGTCAGCCAGAGACGGCTTGGTCGGAGACAGTGAATCAGGTTCCATAGGCTCGAGACTATGACAGAGCGCCGCAGCCCGCCAGCGGCAATTGCCCCTGCCCGGCCTTGCCACAGCTTTGGACCGGGTTTAGAGCAGAGCTCGACGACGAAAGGACCGCGCCATGCAGGACAAGACCCATCTGGTTGACGAAATCACCGGCCACCGCCGCATGCGCCGCAACCGCAAGGCCGACTGGACCCGTCGGCTCGTGCAGGAAAACCGGCTGACCGTGGATGATCTGATCTGGCCGATCTTCCTGATCCCCGGCTCGGGCATAGCCGATCCGATCCCGGCCATGCCCGGTGTGAACCGGATGACGGTGGACAAGGCCGTGGAAGCGGCGAAGGAAGCGGCCGATCTCGGCATTCCCGCGCTTGCCACATTCCCGAATATCGAGATGCATCTGCGCGACGAGACCGGATCCAACAGTCTTGAGGCCAACAATCTGATCAATCAGGCAACGGCGGCCATCAAGAAAGCGGTGTCGAATCTCGGCATCATCACCGATGTGGCACTCGACCCGTTCACCAGCCACGGCCATGACGGCATCCTGCGCGGCAACGAGATCGTCAACGACGAGACGGTTGACCAGATCTGCCGCGCGGCGATCCTGCAGGCGGATGCAGGCGCTGACATCATTGCGCCGTCGGAAATGATGGATGGCCGCATCGGCGCGATCCGCCGGGCGCTCGACAGGGCCGGCCACCAGTCGGTCGGCATCATGTCCTATGCGACCAAATTCGCCTCCGGCTTCTATGGCCCCTATCGTGAGGCGATTTCCACCGGCGGACTGCTGAAGGGCGACAAGAAGAGCTATTACATTGACCCCGCCAATGGCACGGAAGCGATCCGTGATGCGGCACTGGATGTGGAAGAAGGCGCGGACATGCTGATGGTCAAACCCGGCCTGCCCTATCTGGATATCTGCTGGCGCATCAAGGAAGCCTTCGGCATTCCGACCTATGCCTATCAGGTCTCCGGCGAATATACCCAGATCAAGGCGGCCGCGATGAACGGCTGGATCGATGGCGAGCGGGTGATGATGGAGACGCTGCTCTGCTTCAAGCGCGCGGGCTGCGACGGTATTCTCACCTATTTCGCGCCGGAAGTGGCCCGCATTCTGGCAAAGCGCGGCTGAGCCCGGATTTTCAGACGGAACGGCAGCCGGGCGTTGAATTCCCGAAACGGCACACCATATTCTTTCGGGAACCAATGGAGTGTGCCATGACCAACGCCAACAGCAACGAAATGCTCGGCCTTCAGAACGAGAATGCCTTCCGGGGCACGCTGTCGCGACGTGCCTTCGCCTTTCTGATAGACTGGCTGATCGTCGGCCTGCTGATCGGCATTGCCGGGATCGGCGTGTTCTTTCTCGGTGTGATCACGATCGGGCTCGGCTGGTATCTCTACCCCGTTCTTGGTGTTCTGGTCGCTCTCTTTTATTTCGGCGCAACGGTCGGGGGCGATGCGCAAGCCTCCTATGGCATGCGGGCCATGGGTCTGACACTCGTGCGGCTTGATGGCATGCGGATCGATTTCATGACGGCTGTTGTGCATCAGGTGTTGTTCTGGATTCTCAACTCGGTTCTTACCCCTTTCGTGCTGCTCGTCGGGCTCTTTACCGACCGCAACCGGTTGCTGCACGATATCCTGCTTGGAACGGCGATGGCGGATCGGCAGCTCATCCAGCTGAATCCATAGGCAAAAGGCGGACGGGGTCTTTTCAACCACAATAAATTTGGCATCATGTGGTTGACGCCTGCCCGCACAGTCGCAAATCTGTCTATCTCGCCGTCCGCTTGAGGAGATGCCCGGCAAATGAATACGCAGAGCGCGCCATCGCCCCAGTTCTACCTGACGGCCCCCGCCGCC
The DNA here is from genome assembly GCA_945952315.1 of uncultured Rhizobium sp. Taxonomy (GTDB): domain Bacteria; phylum Pseudomonadota; class Alphaproteobacteria; order Rhizobiales; family Rhizobiaceae; genus Gellertiella. The sequence continues at coordinate 47,979 of CAMFIE010000013.1, forward strand.
TGCCCCTATCTTTCCGGCGAAACCGAACGCAAGGTCTTCACGCATCTGGTCGGTCCGCGTGCGGCGGATATGAATGATCTCCTGACCCAGGGCGGTTTCCGCCGGTCGCAAAACATTGCCTACCGCCCCGCATGCGAGGCCTGCCGCGCCTGCATTTCCGTGCGCATTCTCGCACAGGAATTCGAGCCCGCCCGCTCGATGCGGCGCATCATGGCCAACAATGCCGATCTTGTGGGCACCGAAACGCCCGCCCAGCCTTCGGCGGAGCAATATACGCTGTTTCGCTCCTATCTTGATGACCGGCATCAGAAGGGCGGCATGTCGGATATGTCGAGCCTCGACTATGCGGTGATGGTCGAGGATACGCATGTCAACACCCGCGTCATCGAATACCGTATCCGGCAGGAAGGCGCTGGGCTTCATGGGGGCAACAAGGGCGAGCTGGTCGCCTGTGCGCTTTCGGATTTCATGGGTGACGGGTTGTCGATGGTCTATTCCTTCTTCAACCCCCGTTACGAGCGCCGCTCGCTCGGCACCTTCATGATCCTCGATCATATCCGCCGCGCAAAAGTGCTGGGATTGCCACATATTTATCTCGGCTACTGGGTTAAAGGCTCGCGCAAGATGGATTACAAGACGCGCTTCCAGCCGCAGGAACATCTGATGGCGAGCGGCTGGGAACGCTTCGACCCTTCCCGCCCCAACCCGCTGGATCACTGATTTGTCATTTCTCACCCCGCATCAACGCGGCCTGCTGATTACCTTTATCGGCGGCCTCGCCCTTTCCTTTGACGTGCCGCTGGTGCGGCTTTCCGGTGGCACCGCCTGGCAGGTGATCGCGCTTCGCAGCATCATGACCGTTTCGGCGGCCTTGCTGATCTGGTTTCTGATCGGTCTTGTCAAAGGCAAGCGCCCGGTGCTGATCCCGGGGCGGTTCGCCCTGCTTGCGGGTGTCTTTTACGGTATTTCCTCGATCTTCTTCCTCGGCGCGGTGTTTCACACCTCGACGGCAAATGTCGTGTTCATCATCGCCTTCAACCCGATGTTTGCGGCGCTCGCATCGTGGATTTTCCTGAAGGAACGCCCCTCGCCCGCAACCCTCGTCACCCTCGTAGTGATGATCATCGGCGTCGGCATCATCGTTCAGGGCGGGCTGGAAGGCGGACATCTGTTTGGCGACATGCTGGCCGTCATGGCGGCGCTTCTGCTTGCAGGCGCCATTACCATCGGTCGCGCCACGCGTCAGGAAATGGGCTTTGTTCCGCTGATCGGCGCGATCCTGCCAGCAGCCATTGCAGGCATTTTCGCCTGGCCGCAGGGCTTTTCCCTGCCCGATCCGACTTGGCTGGCGCTGGACGGTTTCATCATGATCCCGCTCGCCTTCTTCTGTCTCGCAACCGGCCCGCGCTATCTGAAGGCGGCGGAAGTGGGCATGTTCTACCTGCTCGAAACCATCCTCGCGCCGGTCTGGGTCTGGTTCATCTTCCATGAAGTTCCAAGCCCCCAAAGCTTCACGGGAGGCATCATCCTCGTTGCTGCCCTGTTCGGCTATTCGCTGTGGCAATTGCAGCAACAAGAGACCGGCAAGAATTGATATTCCGCTCCTCCGCATGATCTGTTATAACAGCGTTAGAACAGATGGAGTTGGCCATGAACGTGAATGTGAAAACCACCCAGGTGACGATCCGCAAGATTGGCAATTCCGAAGGCGTGATCATTCCGAAGGAGGTCTTGCTGGGTCTTGGCCTGAAGGCCGGTGACGAACTTACACTGGAAGTGCCCGCAGGTGGCATTTTCCTGAAAAAGCGGGAAGAAGAATTCGCTCAACAGCTTGCCTTGGCTGAAAAATTCATGAGCCGCTACGAAACAGCCTTGAAAAAGCTGGCCGAATGACCGGAGAAATCAGTTACCTTTCGCGAGAACTCGTCGAGGTCTTGCACCAGAAACAGATAGAACGGTTTGGCGGCTCTTTCGGGTTGCGGGATGAAGGCCTGCTGGAAAGCGCGTTGGCGCGGCCGATTAACCGCGCCAATTTCACTGAGAGCTCCCTGCCCGAGCTTGCGGCAGCCTATTTCTATGGATTGATCAAGAATCACGCTTTCATAGATGGAAACAAGCGTATCGCAATCACCGCCGCTGGCGTGTTCCTGATGATGAACCAGCTTGAATTGATTGTAGACGAAGCAATTCTCTATACATTCGTGATGAAGGCCGCCGAAGGAACGATCAGCGAAGAAAACGCTGCCCGTTTCTTCGCTGATCACTGCCAGCCGCTCAGCCCGTAAACCGCCCGCTTTTCGGGAAGCCCTTCGGGACCGTGCGGCCAGCGGTTGCGCGATCACCGAGCCATTCGATCAGCTCGTCCTTGTTTTTCGAGAAGCTGCGACCGGCGCTGTCTTCCCAGGTCAGGCCTTCGGCGATGGAGAAGCAGCGGATATCGGAAATGCCGCCATCCTTGTATCGCTGCAGGCGCACGCCCTTGCCACGGCTCATTTCCGGCAGCTGATCAAGCGGGAAAACCAGCATCTTGCGATTTTCGCCAACGACGGCGACGTGGTCGCCCTTTACCGGCACGGCAAGCTTGGCCTCGTCGGGCATGGAAACATTCATGATCTGCTTGCCCTTGCGGGTATTGGCGACCATTTCCGCTTCCTGCACGATGAAACCGTTGCCCGCGGCAGACGAGAGAATGAGCTTGCGCTGCGGATCATGCACGAAGGCGGTCAGCACGTCCTGATCGTTTTCCATGTCCACCATCAGGCGCAGCGGCTCGCCATGGCCGCGACCGCCGGGAAGCTTGTCGGCCCCCACCGTATAGGCCTTGCCGCCGGTGGTCAGGATCACGATCTTGTCGGTCGTCTGGGCCGGGAAAGCCACCTTCAGCGCATCGCCTTCCTTGAAGGCAAGCGTCGACGTATCGGAAATATGGCCCTTCAGCGCACGGATCCAGGCCTTTTCCGAAATGACGATGGTAACCGGCTCCTTCTCGATCATCGCCTGGTTGATGGCGTCGTCGTCGGCCTCCGGGGCTTCGGCAAACACGGTTCGACGTTTGCCGAGCTCGGTTGCCTTGGCATATTTCTTCTTCACCTCGCCGATTTCCCAGCCCACCGCCTGCCAGAGCTTTTCCTCCGAGGCGAGCAGTGCTTCGATATCGGCCTTTTCCTTCGACAATTCGTCGAATTCGGTGCGGATCTCGAACTCTTCCAGCTTGCGCAGGGAGCGCAGGCGCATGTTGAGAATGGCTTCCACCTGATTGTCGGTGAGGTTGAAGCGGGCAATCATCACCGGCTTCGGCTCATCCTCCTCGCGGATGATGCGGATCACCTCATCGATGTTGAGATAGGCGACCAACAGGCCGCCGAGGATTTCCAGCCGCTTGTCGATCGCCGCAAGGCGGAATTTCGAGCGGCGGATCAGCACGTCCTTGCGATGCGCCAGCCATTCGAGGATCACCTCGTTGAGCGCCATAACCCGCGGAATGCGGCCCATGGAGAGCACATTCATGTTCAGCGGGATGCGGCTTTCCAGCTCCGTCAGACGGAAGAGCGATTCCATCAGCAGCGTGGCGTCCACCGTCCGGCTTTTGGGCACCAGAACGACGCGGATGTCTTCGGCTGACTCATCGCGAATGTCTTCCAGCAACGGAAGCTTGCGCGCGATCAGGAGCTCGGCGATCTTCTCGATCAGCCGCGATTTCTGTACCTGGAAGGGAATTTCGGTCACGACGATCTGATAACCGCCGCGGCCGAGATCTTCCGTCTCCCACTTGGCACGGACACGGAAACCACCGCGTCCGGTCTTGTAGGCCTCGATGATCGAGGCGCGGTCATCGATGATCACGCCACCGGTCGGCAGGTCGGGGCCGGGAATGAACTCGACGAGTTTTTCCACCGTCGCATCGGGATGCTTGATCAGATGCAGCGCGGCATCGCAGATTTCATGCACGTTATGCGGCGGGATGGAGGTCGCCATGCCGACCGCAATGCCGGATGCGCCATTGGCGAGCAGGTTCGGGAACGAGCCCGGCAGAACCACCGGCTCCTCGTCTTCCTCGTTATAGGTCGGGCGGAAATCCACCGCATCCTGATCGATGCCCTCGAGCAGGAGGGCCGCGACCTCGGTCATCCGCGCTTCGGTGTAACGATAGGCGGCCGCGCTGTCGCCGTCGATATTGCCGAAATTGCCCTGCCCGTCGACCACCGGATAACGCTGCGAAAAATCCTGCGCCAAGCGTACCAGCGCATCATAGACCGACTGGTCGCCATGCGGGTGGAACTTACCGATCACGTCGCCGACGATACGGGCACATTTCTTGTGCGCGGAATTGGGCCGGACGCCCATTTCGCTCATGGCGTGGATGATGCGGCGGTGGACGGGTTTCAGCCCGTCGCGCACATCCGGCAGCGCGCGGTGCATGATCGTTGACAGCGCATAGGCCAGATAGCGCTCTTCCAGCGCTGCCTTCAGATCAACCGGCTGAATATTGTCGTCGTCTCCGCCACCGGGCGGCAAAAGATTTTTTCCCATAGGTGCTGACTAGCGGACAAAGCGGATTCGGGCAAGAATCCCGCCGGTTCCCTTGGCATTTACCCCCTGAATTTAAGCCATTTGCAACCGGGTGATGAGGAAATTGCACTTATCCCGAAACTGTCATCTCCATGCCATGATTACTGGACAGAACCGCTGCGAACCGGAACGGCCAGTAAACGGGAAATTAACCCGAAAAAGGTTTGTTCCGCTCCGGCTCCGCCTGCTGCAAAACGGGGCGGAAATTGAGTATATAACATTCGAAAAGCAGGCATGGCGCCTGCCAACACCCAGAGGATATCGCCCGATGAAATCTGTCTCCCTCCGGCTTGCGCTGGCAAGCACCAGCTTCCTTGCGCTCGCGAGCTCCGCTTTCGCTGTTGATGGCCAGGACCTGCTCGGCAAGATCAACAAGTATTATGAAAAGAGCGGCGCGACGGTGACGGCAGCCGAAGTCACTGTCGAGGACACGACCGTGACCATGAAGGGCGTTACCTTCAAGGCCTCCGGCGCCGAAGCCAAGCCGCAGACCATCGGCGATGTTACCTTCGAAGGCGTCGAAGAAGATGACAGCGGCAACTATACGGTAGAAACAATCACCTTCCCGGACGTGAACACGGTCGACGGCAAGTCCACGTTCGTGGCCAGCGGCCTTACCCTTTCGGGCGTCTACATTTCCGGCACGCCGGACGATACGAGCCTTGATACGCTGGCGCCGTTCCAGTCGGCCACCGCATCGGCGATCTCCGTTTCGGAAGATGGCAAGGAAGTCTTCTCGCTCGCCAGCATGGAAGCCACCAGCGCCGTGCGTGAAGATGAATCCGGCGTGGATTACGAATGGAAGGCCACCGGCCTGAAGGTCGATCTTTCCAACAATCCGGACCCGAAGCAGAAGGAAACCATCGAGAAGCTCGGCCTGCAGACACTCGAAGGCGATCTGGACATCAAGGGCTCCTGGCAGGCGGAAAAGGGCACCAGCGCCGTCGAGGCACTGACGGTTGACTTCAAGAATGTCGGCAAGCTGAATGTCTCCTTCTCGATCTCCGGCCTGACACTGGACCTGATCAAGAAGATGGAAGAAATGTCGAAGGACATGAACGATCCGGCCAAGAAGGATGCCGCAGGCATGCAGATGATGGGCCTTGCCCAGCAGCTGACCTTCGACAATGCCGAAATCCGCTTTGACGACGCCTCGATCACCCAGCGCGCGCTGGACTATGCCGGCTCGCAGCAGGGCGTGAGCGGCAAGGATTTCGCCCAGTCGCTGAAGGCCATGGCGCCGATGATGGTCGCCCAGCTCAACATGCCTGACCTGCAGAACGCCATTTCCGCAGCCGTCACCGCCTATCTCGACGATCCGAAGAGCTTCACGATCTCGGCCAAGCCTTCCGCTCCGGTTGCCTTCCCGATGATCATGGGCGCTGCCATGGGTGCCCCGAACACGCTGCCGCAGGTTCTCGGCGTCACCGTTTCGGCAAACCAGTAAGCTTTTCAAGCGAAACGCAAAAACCCCGGCACGAGAAACGTGCCGGGGTTTTTCTTTGCCGTTTTTTCAGATGGAACGCTTGCCTGACCAGTCCACCTGCCGTGTCGCATACATGGTCACCGCCACCGTCGCGAAAGCGATGAGCGAGCCTGCAAGCAGGGCAAATTCCTCTTCCCGCATCAGGAGATAGAGCAGCCCGTAGCTGACCGCCAGGACCCCGGTGAGGATCAGACCATAGCGGCGGCTTCCGACCAGCGACGTGCCATAAAGCCCGATCAGACCTGTCGTTCCACCCGCACCGATGAGATAGGCAAGACCGAAGCCCAGGTGTTCACCCAGCCCGAGCAGCAGCAGATAGAACACGCCGACTGCCGATCCGGTCAGCAGATACTGGACCGCAAAGACCCTCTGCCGCGCCTTCACCGCCAGCAGGAAGACCGAGAAGAAGGTGACGACAAAAAAGCCGAAGGCATATTTCAGCGTGCGGTTGATCTCCTGATAGAAACCGACCGGCTCTACCAGATTGACGGACATGCCGTTGTCATAGAAGGGCAATACCATCGACTGCTGCGACTTGCCGATGCCGCGGGCGAGATAGGGCACTTTCCAGCTGCCTGTAAAACCCTTTTCCGAAATGCTCTGCTCGTCCGGAAGCGTAAAGCCTTCAAAGCCCGGATGCGGCCAGTTGCCCGAGATGGAAAGGCTGGTCGTCTGCCCGGCCGGGGTTACGCTGAACTGGTTCGAGCCGTTGAGATCAAGCGTGGCATCGAAATCAAAGCCATCCATAACCTTCTGGAGCGGAACGGGCACGGATATGCCGTTTGCTGCCTCGGGGCCAGAGCGCATCTGATCACCAAGCCCCGGCTCAAAATTCTCCGGCACGAAAGACCCGATGCGGATCGTGGCATTCGAACGGATACCCTTCGGATCATTGATGCCGATCACCAGATTTGCCTTGTCCCAGTCGAGCGAGGCGCTGTAGCGCTGCAGCTCGTTGAGTGTTTCCGCCGAAAAGCGGCCGCGAAGGGTCACTTTCGCCTTGTAGACCGGCGTCGAATAGATCGAGAGATGCCGCACTTCCACGGCGAGATCCGCCTTGGCATCCACCGTATCGGCCATCAGGATCACCGGCTCGATACTGCCGTTGGTCGATGCGGGTCGAAGTTTCGGCACGACAAGGTAAGGTCCGTTGATCTGCTGCTGGCCGCCCCAGCTCAAGGCGATGCGCCCGGCCACATCGGCGGCCCGCTCGGCCCGCTCGTCCGTCAGCATCATCAGCCAGAACATCGGCACCATCAGCACCACGGAGAGAATGCCGATCATCACCAGCCCCGCTCCCGGCGTGGCAAAAAAGCTGCCAAACCCGGATGGCAGCCGCGCCGGGCCGGAATGTACATGCGTTTCCTGCACCTCTTCCGGTTGCACGGAAGAAGCCTTGCTTTCACTGTCTGTCATAAGATCGCTCCCCAAATCCACAAATGGACAAGCGGATGCTGAGCGAGCAAAACGGCCAAAACACTATGAAATCGTGGCGAAGCGGTGAATTTCAGGTGGCAATAAAAAACCCGGCACCGGGCCGGGTTTTCCAATTGTGGCAATCCGCTTGCGAGGATCAGTCCTTCTTCGCGCTCGGGACCACACGCAGGGCGAGTTCGCGCAACTGTGCGGGCGTTGCCGGAGCGGGTGCGTTCATCAGCAGGTCCTGTGCCTGCTGGTTCATCGGGAAGAGCGAGATTTCGCGCAGGTTCTTCGCACCGACGAGCAGCATGATCACGCGGTCGATACCGGCAGCCATGCCACCATGCGGCGGAGCGCCGTACTGGAAGGCGCGGTAAAGGCCGCCGAAGCGATCCTCCACGTCCTGCTGCGACAGCCCGACCTTTTCGAAGGCCTTGACCATCAGTTCCGGCGACTGGTTACGGATCGAACCGGAGGCGATTTCGAAGCCGTTGCAGACCATGTCATACTGGTAGGCCTTGATCGTCAGCGGATCCTGGTTTTCCAGCGCATCCATGCCACCCTGCGGCATCGAGAAGGGGTTGTGGGCAAAGTCCACCTTCTTCTCGTCCTCGTTCCATTCGTAGAACGGGAAATCGACGATCCAGCACAGCTCGAACCGGTCGCGGTCGACGAGGTTCAGTTCCTCCCCGGCGCGGGTGCGGGCTTCGCCTGCAAACTTGTAGAATTTCGCCGGATCACCGGCCACGAAGAAGCAGGCATCGCCGTCGCCGAGGCCAAGCTGGGTGCGGATCGCATCGGTGCGCTCCTCGCCGATATTCTTGGCAAGCGGACCGGCGCCCTCGAGCTTTTCCCCTTCCTTGCGCCAGAAGATATAGCCGAGGCCCGGCTGGCCCTGGCTCTGCGCCCAGGCATTCATGCGGTCGCAGAAAGCGCGCGAGCCGCCGGTCTTTGCCGGGATTGCCCAGACTTCCACCTTCGGGTTGGAAGCGATCATGTTGGCGAAAACCTTGAAGCCCGAACCGGCGAAATGCTCGGTCACGGCTTCCATGATGATCGGGTTGCGCAGGTCCGGCTTGTCGGAGCCGTATTTGCGGATCGCATCATCATAGGCGATGCGCGGGAACTTCTGGGTGACGGGCTTGCCTTCGGCAAACTGTTCGAACACGCCGCGCAGAACCGGCTCCATCGTGTTCCAGATGTCTTCCTGCTCGACAAAGCTCATTTCGAGGTCGAGCTGGTAGAATTCGCCCGGGAGACGATCCGCGCGCGGGTCTTCATCGCGGAAGCACGGCGCGATCTGGAAATAGCGGTCGAAACCGGCCACCATCAGAAGCTGCTTGTACTGCTGCGGCGCCTGCGGCAGCGCGAAGAACTTGCCTTCATGGATGCGGCTCGGCACGAGGAAGTCGCGCGCGCCTTCCGGCGAGGAGGCTGTCAGGATCGGCGTCGAATATTCGGCAAAGCCGATCTCGTTCATGCGGCGACGCATATCGGCGATGATCTGCGTGCGCTTGACGATGTTGCGGTGCAGCGTCTCGCGGCGCAGGTCGAGGAAGCGGTATTTCAGCCGCACATCTTCCGGATAATCCGGCTCGCCGAAAACCGGCAGCGGCAGTTCCTTGGCCGCTGCGAGAACCTCGATCTCCTTTGCATAGAGCTCGATTTCGCCGGTCGGCATGTTCTTGTTCACGGTCTCTTCGGTGCGGGCCTTGACCACGCCATCGATGCGGATCACCCATTCGCCACGCACGGTTTCCGCCGTCTTGAAAGCCGGGCTGTCCGGATCGCACACCACCTGCGTCATGCCGTAATGATCGCGAAGGTCGATGAACAGCACGCCGCCATGGTCGCGGACGCGGTGAACCCAGCCCGAAAGGCGAACGGTGGAGCCGACATCGCTCTTGCGAAGGGCGGCACAGGTGTGACTGCGGTAACGGTGCATCGTCAAATGTCCTGAATGTCTGGAATCCCGGCTTTAGCTCCTCATATGAGCAGATTCCACCGGATTATGAATCGCCGGGAAAAGCGCATGCGCCGCCGCATTTGTCAAGGCTTTCACACCCCTTCCCTTATCTTGCACTGTTTTTGCCGCATGGACTCACCTACAAGAAAGATCTTCGTCTCACCGCACCCTGCCCCCGTGCCCTATTCTCCGGAATGCCAGTCCCATGAGCCAGATCAGGCCGCTTGTCCCGCTTCTTGTTACCGCCGGCATTCTGATCGGGGGCAATGGCCTGCAGGGAACCTTCATCGCCCTGCGCGCCCATCAGGAGGGTTTTTCGACCTCGCTTATCGGGCTTGTCGGCACCGGCTACAATATCGGCTTTGCGATCGGGTGCATCTATGTCACGCGGATGATCCGGGCGATCGGGCATATCCGGGCCTTTTCGGCGCTGGCGGCGATTGCCTCCGCCGCCTCGCTCGGAATGGCGCTGCTGATCGAGCCGGTGAGCTGGTTCTTCATGCGGCTGATCTGCGGGCTCTGCTTTGCCGGGCTGTTCGCGGTGATGGAAAGCTGGCTGAATGCCAAGGTCACCAATGCCACCCGCGCCCGCACGCTCTCCGTCTATCGTTTCGTCGATCTCGGATCGGTGACGCTCGCGCAATATCTGATCCCTTCGGTCGGGATAGATGGCTTTGCCCTGTTTGCAGTGGTTTCCATGGCGCTGACACTGTCGCTGGTGCCGATTTCGCTCACCGACAAGTCGAGCCCCGCGCCGCCGGAAGCGATCCGCTTTGATGTGCGGGCGCTCTGGAACATCTCCCCGCTCGCGACGGCGGGCTGCATCGCCATCGGCCTTTCGAATTCCGCCTATCGCGCGCTGGGTCCGATCTACGGTCAGGGCATCGGCATGTCCGTCACCTCGATTGCGAGCTTCATGAGCATCGGCATTCTCTCCGGTGTGGTGCTGCAATATCCGCTTGGCCATTTTTCAGACCGTCTGGACCGGCGGGTGACGATCCTCGTTGCCTCGGGCGGGGCCATGCTCGCCTGCCTGTTCATCGGATTCATCGCCGGAACGAACGAGGTGCTGAACTTCATCGGCATCTTCGTATTCGGGGCTTTCGCCATGCCGCTCTATTCGCTGTGCTCGGCCCATGCGAATGACCATGCAAAGGAGGGCCAGCATGCGCTCGTCTCTGCCGGAACCCTGTTCTTCTGGTCGGTCGGCGCAACCTTCGGCCCGCTCGTTGCCTCGATCCTGATCGACAAGCTCGGCGCCCAAAGCCTGTTTCTCTATCTCGCGAGCGTGCAGTTCCTCTTCATGCTCTATACGCTGAACCGGATGATGGTGCGCCGGGCGGTGCCGGTGGAGGCCCGCCATGGCCGCTTCCGCAGCCTGCTGCGCACCTCGATCTTCTTCAGCCGCCTTGCCCGCCCGCCAGAAGAAGACAGCCGCAGGCCGGATTGAGCAACCGCGCCGCAATTTATCTTGATTTTAAAAATCAACTTATGCAAAACACCGTTCATCGCATAAGGACGTGTGCCATGACCAGCCTTTCCCGCCGTACCCTTCTGAAAGCCGGTGCCCTCATGGGTGCCGCGGGCGCAATCGGGGCCGGTGCCGGGGCACTCGGGCTTGGCCGCGCACTTGCCGAACCAAACCGGATCGATCTCCAGGCACGCCCGCTCGATTTTGATCTCACCGGCAAGGGTCTCACCAAAAGCATGATGACCTATGGCGAGGGCACCCTGCCGCCGGTGCTTCGTGCCCGGCAGGGCGAGGCCTTTGCTGCCCGGCTGCTGAACACACTCAAGGAACCGACCACCGTGCACTGGCACGGCGTGCGCCTGCCGAATGCCATGGATGGCGTGCCATTGCTCAGTCAGCCTTATGTCTATCCGGGTGACACATTCGACTATGCTTTCACGCCGCCGGATGCGGGCACCTTCTGGTATCACCCGCATTGCAACACGCTGGAGCAGATGGGGCGCGGCCTTGCCGGAATGCTGGTTGTCGAGGGCAAGGATGATCCGGTTTTCGATGCGGAAATTCCGCTGATGCTGCGCGACTGGCGGCTCGGCGGCAACGGTCAGTTCATCGCGGCCTTCAAGGCCCGGGATGCGGCAAAATCCGGCACCTTCGGCACGTTCCGCACGGCGAACTGGCAAGAGGAGCCAAACGTTGAAGCGCCCACCGGAGGCCTCGTTCGTCTGCGCATTCTGGCGGCGGATGTGACCCGCATTTTCAACTTCACCCTGGAAGGGGCAACGGCGGACGTGATCGCACTCGACGGCAATCCGGTGCCGAAACGCTTTGCGCTCGACACGCTGATGATCGCACCCGGACAGCGGCTCGATCTCGCCTTGCGGATGCCCGGAACCGAAGGTGCCACGGCCCGGCTGGTGGATATTCGCGGCAGCCAGCCGAAGCTCATCGCAAGCTTTACGTTGAAAGGTCCAGACCTCAAGCGCAACCCTGGTGATCTCGGGCCGCTCACGGCAAATCCGGTTCCGCGCTTTGATGAGTCTGCCGCGGAAAATCTGGATATGGTGCTTTCGGCAACCGCCGACAGCGCGCCGAAGCCCTCGATCTGCGGTACGCTCGGCTATACGTTCTGGGCGATCAACAAGGTCGCCTGGTCCGGCGATACGGACCCGACCGCTCCCCTTTCAGAGCTGAAGCTCGGCCGCAGCTATCGCATCCGTCTTGCCAATCCCACGCCACATGCGCATCCGATTCACCTGCACGGCATGAATTTCGTGGTGCTCTCGTCCAATATGCGTCAGGTGCAGCCCTTCGTCACCGATACATGGGCGATGTTGCCGGATGAAAAGGTGGAGCTCGGGCTGGTGGCCGACAATCCGGGTGACTGGGTGTTTCACTGCCACATCATCGAACATCAAAAAGCGGGAATGACCACCTATTTGCGTGTGGTTTGAGGCAAGCACCACCGGAGCTTATTGACATCGGCCTCCGAAACGGAAAGGAAAACGAAACGTTAAATTCGGAGCCGGAACGGTCCCTCACCCATGTTGATCATCGATACTACCGAAGCGCTGGACAAGGCCTGCCAGGAACTCGCAAAGTCGGATTTCATCACCATCGACACCGAATTCCTGCGGGAAACGACCTTCTGGCCGGTCCTCTGTCTCATCCAGATGGCGAGCCCGGAGCTGGAAGTGCTGGTGGACCCGATGGCCAAGGGCATCGATCTCAAGCCGTTCTTCACGCTGATGGCAAACAGTGCCGTCACCAAGGTATTCCACGCCGCCCGGCAGGATCTCGAAATCATCTACAATCTCGGCCGCATCATTCCGCATCCGATCTTCGATACGCAGGTCGCCGCCATGGTCTGCGGCTTTGGAGACAGCGTCTCCTATGACCAGCTGGTGCAGCGCACCAAGGGTGTCGCCATAGACAAGTCGTCGCGCTTTACCGACTGGAGCCACCGTCCGCTGTCTGAAAAGCAGCTCGCCTATGCGCTCGCCGACGTGACGCATCTGCGTGATGTCTATCAGGTGCTGAAGACGGAGCTGGAGCGCGAGGGGCGCTCGCTTTGGGTTGCCGAGGAAATGGCGATCCTCGAATCTCCGGTCACATACGATCTGCCGCCGGAGGACGCCTGGCAGCGGCTGAAGATGCGGCTGAAGAAGCCGCAGGAACTGGCCGTGCTGCGCGAGGTCGCCGCCTGGCGCGAGCGCGAGGCCCGCTCCCGCAATGTGCCGCGCTCCCGCGTGCTGAAAGACGACACGATTTACGAAATCGCCCAGCAGCAGCCGAAGGATGTGGAAGCGCTCGGTCGCCTGCGCACCGTGCCGAAGGGCTGGGAGCGCTCGTCAGGCGGTGCCGCAGTGCTTGACGCGGTGAACACAGCGCTCGCCCTGCCGCGCGCCGAGATGCCGCAGCCGCAGCGCCATGTGCAGGCGCCGGAAGGGGCCGCCGCCGCGACCGAGCTGCTCAAGGTTCTGCTGAAGCTGATTTCGGACAAGCAGGGTGTTGCCGCAAAGGTCATCGCCAACACGGACGACCTGGAAAAGATCGCCGCCGAAGGCGACAAGGCGGATGTGCCCGCGCTTCAGGGCTGGCGGCGTGATCTCTTCGGCGAAACCGCACTGAAGCTGATTTCCGGCGGCGTTGCCTTGCGTTTCGTTGACAAGAAAGTGGAAGCGGTGGAACTCTGATCCGGGGCAAGGCGTTGCTTGCTTGCGCAATCAGGAAGTTTCCTCCCCATGATCACAGATGTCGCCGATTTCTTCGAAAAGGGCTGCGGGCGCTGCCCGCGCTTTGATACACCCGACTGCTCCACCCGCTATTGGGCGCAAGGCCTGCGAGACTTGCGGGCGATCTGTCTGGAGGCAGGTCTTACGGAAACCGCCAAATGGGGCCATCCCTGCTATATGCATGCGGATCGCAATATAGTGCTGATCGGCGCCTTCCGCGGTGATTTCCGGTTGACCTTCATGGAAGCGGGATTGCTGTCTGACCCGCACGGCCTGCTCACCCGTCAGGGCGAAAACACCGCGCATCCGAACATGATTGGCTTTACGGATGCGGGCGCCGTTTCTCGCCTGAAGCCGGTTATCCTTACCTATCTGACCGAGGCCATGACCCATGCGAAGGCGGGTCTGCGTGCACCGAAACCGGCGGCTAGTCCCGACCTTCCGGAAGAATTCATCGCCGCACTGGATGCCGATCCGGAACTGGCCGAAGCCTTCCACAAACTCACCCCCGGTCGCCAGAAAAGCTATGCCATCAACCTGAATGGCGTGAAGAAGCCCGAAACCCGCCTCGCCCGCATCGCCAGATTTCGCGATCACATTCTAGCCGGAAAAGGCGCGCTGGAGCGGTAAGCTGCGGGCATCCCCCACCAGAGTCGGTCAAGATTTTAGAGCAGGGTCGTGATGCGGGTCTCGTCCACCGGCAAATATGCGCAGCACAATAACCCGCCCCTCCTCTACGAGAAAGGCGATCGTCAGTGACCGCTCAAAGCCGATGATGCGAATTCCCGGCCTCAGGCTATCTCGGACCGTACCCCGCAACGGGAATAAATCCAGCTTGTTCAGGAAATTTTCGATCCGCGTCAGATAGGCGTCAGCCACAACCGTCGAACTAGATACGTTTAATATATAATTATATAGGTTTTCCAGATCCGCTTCAGCCTCTGGTGTGAGGCTGACAGCGACTCGCTTCATGCTTTCACGGACGGTGCGCGTTGGCGCTTGCGGATCCGGTTGACGGCGTCAGAAAGCGGCGCCACACGCGAAGGATCAGTCCGGTAAGCGTCGTAAGCCGGCACAACGTCCTGCCGCAGCCATATGTCGATCTGGCGCTCACCTGCCTCTGGTTCCTGAGCATCGTCTTTGAAAACTACGTCACCCATTCCGCGCCTCCTGTTTCCGTACATTCTAACATGTAGCAGCGCAGATGCCCAGCCTCCTTGAAAGCCGATGCATCCACAATGCGGAATATGTCCATCACATCCAGCGGAACTGGAGTTTGCGTCCGGTGAGCTTGCCCAGTTGCTGCAGGCGGCCTTCGACCCGTTCGCCGCCGAAATCGCGGTATTCGGCGGGGATCAGGAAATCGAGGTCGATGCCGGGAGTGGTCGAGGGCGCAACTGAAAGATTGCGCACCACACCAGGCATCGAGGCGGAAAAGAGGTAGACGACGCGCAACAGCCCGCCCAGCACCTTTGCCCGCTCGAGCAGACGAGGCGTGGCGATGGCCGCGAGCGGACCGGTGGAATTGTCGTCGGACAGGCCTTCGTAGCGGTAATAGTTCGCGAGCGCGATGAAGGCGCGGCCCGGATGGGTGATGCCGACAAAGGAGCTGTGGGCGATCACGTTCAGCGCCTGCAGGCCACGGTAATCGGGATGGGCGCGCCAGCTGATATCGGCCAGCAGGCATGCCGCCTGCCGGAACCGGCTTTCATCTTCAGTCTCGTCAATCCCGAAGAAGGGGAGCATCCGCCCCGTCCATTCGGCGATTTCGCGGGCATGTTCCGGGGAACGGGCGCGCAGGATGGCGAGCTCGCCGGCAGCCGCAAGCAACGGGTCGCGGTTACGTTCAGAAGCAGGCAGAAGCGCATAGAGATAGCCTTCGCGCACGCCTTGTGCGGAGAAGGATACCCGTGACGGCTTCATGCGCTGCAACACCTCCCGCAGGGCCAGGGCGCCATAGGGAATGAGGCCGCGCCGCGCCTTCGAGACCGAAGACAAGAGCTTGCTTTCCCGCGTATTGATCAGCTCTTCGAGGAAGCGCATGATTTCGTCGTAATCGACCTCATAGCCCTGCATCATGTGCAGCGGATAATTGCGCGCTTCCATGTGCAGCTTGGCGATGCTGCGCCAGGTGCCGCCGACGGCATAGAAGGTTCTGTCGCGGCCTTCATAGATCACCGCCGCGCGGTCGAGATGCTTGCGGATGAAGGCCTGCGCCTTCTGCAACGATCCTTCCGCCTCGTCCGCGATGCGCAGGCCGCCGAGCGGCAGCGTCAGCCCGCCCTTGGTGTCGCGCTCGCGCACATCGATCAGCTCCAGCGAGCCGCCGCCGAAATCCCCGGTCACGCCATTGGCATGATGATAGCCGCTGATGATGCCGAGCGCCGAGTAATAGGCTTCTTCTTCTCCGGTCAGCACCGTGACTCTGCAGCCGAGAATTTCCTCTGCGCGACGAATGAAATCCGGCCCGTTCGAGGCTTCGCGCGCGGCAGCGGTCGCCAGCACGTAAAGCTCGGAGGCGCGCGACTGGCGGCTGAGTGCCCGAAAGCGTTTCAGCGCGGCGAGCGCGCGGTTTATGCCATCCTCTTCCATGCGGCCGGTTGTGGCAATGCCTCGGCCGAGGCCGCACATCACCTTTTCATTGAACAGAATGGCAGGCGCGCGCGAAAGCCCCTCATAAACGACCAGACGGATCGAATTCGATCCGATATCGATGACGGAAACCGGGGCGATACCCGGAAGGCGCCCTTGCGCTTCAGATTCAACCATTCGGCAACTTTACTTTTCGTGGTCCGCTATCCGGTTATCGACCATCCCCGGAGGACCGGCCTGCTATGAGCTTCGGTGCGCTGGATTTCAGCGACTCCCCCCGCCCCGAAAGGCTGGGATTGGTCATGAAATAGTGTTGCGCATTAAACGGTTCCCCGCCTGGCTTCACACTGATCCGCCGTGAGGTTCCGTCGGGCAGTATCTCGTAGCTCTGCTGGTTGTCAATCAGATTGCCCAGCATGATCTGGGAGAGCACCTGCTCGTGCACGGTTTTGTTAAGCAGCGGCACCAGTGTTTCGACGCGCCGGTCGAGGTTTCGCGGCATCATGTCGGCGGAGCCGATATAGACCAGAGCCTTCTCCGAAGGCAGGCCGTAACCGTTGCCGAAGCAGAAGATGCGGCTGTGCTCCAGGAAGCGCCCGACGATGGATTTTGCCCGGATATTGTCGGAAAGGCCCGGCACCTGCGGGCGCAGGCAGCAGATGCCGCGCACCACCAGATCGATTTTCACGCCCGCGCGGCTGGCCGCATAGAGCGCATCTATGATTTCCGGATCGACAAGCGAATTCATCTTCATCCAGATCGCGGCAGGCCGCCCGGCCTTGGCATGGGCGATTTCCTCCTCGATGTGACGCAGGATGCGCGGGCGCAGCGTATAGGGCGAGACCGCGAGCTTCATCCCCTCCTCCGGTTCGCCGTAACCGGTGATGAAGTTGAACACATTCGCCATGTCATGGGCGATCTTGTCGTTGCAGGTGAAGAAGGAAAGGTCCGTGTAGATCTTCGCCGTGACCGGGTGATAGTTGCCGGTGCCAAGATGGCAATAGGTACGCAGCTTGCCATCCTCGCGCCGGACCACCATCGACATTTTCGCATGCGTCTTCAATTCGATGAAGCCGAAAACCACCTGCACGCCCGCGCGTTCCAGATCGCGCGCCCAGCGGATATTCGCCTCTTCATCGAACCGGGCCTTGAGCTCGACCAGCGCGGTTACCGATTTTCCGGCTTCTGCAGCGTCGATGAGGGCGCGGACGATGGGGCTGTCGTTCGAGGTTCGGTAGAGCGTCTGCTTGATGGCGAGCACATCCGGGTCCCGCGCCGCCTGCAGAAGAAACTGCACAACCACGTCAAAGGACTCGTAAGGATGGTGAACCACCATGTCCTTTTCGCGGATGGCGGCGAGGCAATCGCCAGCATGTTCGCGGACCCGCTCGGGAAATCGGGCATTGTAGGGCTGGAACCGGAGGTCATCGCGCGGCACCTTGGCAATCTCGCTCATGGTGTTGAGCGCGAGCAGGCCGGGCAGAACGGCAACTCGGTTTTCCGGAACGCCCAGCTCATGCACCACGAACTGGCGGAGCGATGCAGGCATTTCCGCATTGGTCTCGATGCGGATCACCGAGCCGCGGCGGCGACGCTTCAGCGCGGTCTCGAAATAGCGCACGAGGTCTTCAGCCTCTTCCTCCACTTCGATGTCGCTGTCGCGGATGATGCGGAAGGTGCCGAACCCCTTCACTTCATAGCCCGGATAGAGCCGGTGGATGAACAGGCCCACCACATCTTCCAGCGTCATGTAGCGCAGCGTCTCTTCCTGATCCGGCAGGCGCACGAAACGGTCAAGCGCCGTCGGCAGGCGCAGGAGCGCCGTCATCGGCTCCTCCGTCCGCTTGCTGATCAGCTGCAGGCCCATCGAGAAGCCGAGATTGGGAATGAAGGGAAACGGATGGGCCGGATCGATGGAAAGCGGCGTCAGCACCGGGAAGATCGACCGCTCGAATTCCTCGGCCAGCCATTCGCGGTCACGCTCGGAGATCGCGGAGGGACGCACGATCAGGATATCCTCGCGCGCCAGAAACTGCTGCAGGACGGCAAGCGAGGCCTGCTGCTCCATCTGCAGATTGTCGATCTCCTTGAGAATGTCCTCGAGCTGCTCGCCCGGGGTCTTGCCGTCCGGGCTCTTCATGGTCATGCCCTGCCGCACCTGGCCTTCGAGACCGGCGACGCGCACCATGAAGAATTCATCGAGATTGGCGGCGGAAATCGAGAGAAACCGCACCCGTTCCAGCAACGGATGGCTTTCGTTCAGCGTTTCTTCGAGAACGCGGCGATTGAACTGGAGCCAGGAGAATTCGCGGTTGATGAAGCGCTCGGGACTGCTGAGCAATTCCAGCGCATCGTCCGCCGATGCCGCAGCTTTTGCCTCCGTTGTCTGATCGCCCGCTGCCATATCCATGTCCCGCCTGCCCTTTCCCGCGTTGCGGCCACTCTAGCCGAGACGCAACATCGTCTTCAATCCTTCAGCCGATATTACAGTTTGACGACGAAACCATGACAATCAATCGTCAAGTTCGTCCTCGGGGCTGGCGAATTCGGCGAGCACATCCTGCACCACAGAGCGTGAAATCTTCGTTCCGCGCGCCAGCGCCAAATGATCGATGCGATCCACGATCTGTTGTGCGGCCTGCATGGAGCGCTCCATGCGGGCCACGATATAATCCACGAGCTTCGGCTCGATCTGCAATTGCCGGTCGGCAAAGAGCTTGACGATCACCTGGGCGATCAGCGCCTCGTCCGGCTCGCCGATTTCCACAACGGTGGCCGCCTTCAGCCGCGAGCGCAGGTCCGCAAGGGATACCGGCCAGAGGCTTGGCCAGGTCCGCGCCGTCATCAGCAGACTGGTGCCGTTCTGCCGCACGCTGTTGATCACGTGAAAGAGCGCGGCCTCATCAAATGCGATCCGATCCGCATCCTCGAACAGCACCGGGCCCTTTGCCGCGGCATCCGAGGCCGCTTCCGCACCGGCGGCATCAGGCGCAATGCTGATCGCCGCGGTCTTTTCCTGCCAGATACCGGCGAGATGGCTCTTTCCCGCACCGGCCGGGCCGACCAGCACCACCACCGGCGAGGGCCAGTCCGGCCAGCGGTCGATCAGATCCACCGCGGCCTTCAGCGGATCGGCGACCAAAAGGTCGTCGCGGCCGGTTGCCGGATCATGGGGCAGCTCCAGCGGCAGCTGAAGGGAAACTTTGGTACTCGGATCACGCATACAGCATACTTATCACGAAACTCCGGAAAACAAGCGCGGGCTTTCTCTCACGCCTCGGGGGGGGCGGGAAGCGCTGTGTTCGCAGTGGTGTCTTCCGGCTGCTTGTTGCCGTAATAGAGATCACTTTCCAGATAGCGGCGGATCGAGAAGCGAACCAGCACGGCAATCGCCGCCGATGCCGGAACAGCCACCAGCAGGCCGACAAAACCGAACAGCGCGCCGAAGGCAAAGAGCGAGAACATCAGCCAGACCGGGTGCAGACCGATGCTTTTGCCCACCAGCTTCGGCTGCAGCACATTGCCTTCCAGAAACTGGCCGATGAGAAAGATACCAAGCACGACAAGCGGCATCAGGTAATCCGGCCAGAACTGGAACAGGGCAACCCCCAGCGACAGCCCGAGGCCGACCATCGAACCCACATAGGGAATGAAGCTGATCATCCCGGCAAACAGCCCGATCAACAGACCGAAATTCAGCCCGGCAAGCGACAGCGAACTGCCGTAAAACAGGCCGAGGATAAGGCAGAGCGAGCCCTGCCCGCGCACGAAACCGGCAATTGCCGCATCCATTTCGCGGGCAATGTCGCGCACCGCATCGACATGATCGCGGGGCACCCAGCTATCCACGCGGGCAACCATATGATCCCAGTCGAGCAGCACATAGAAAGCGACGACCGGCGTGATGAGGAACAGCGAGGCGATATCGATGATGGCCTTGCCGGAATTCCAGATCTGCCCGAGAAGGCCGCTGGCAAACAGCGCCGCATCGCCGACATATTTCGAGGCATTGGCCTTCAGCACCGCAATCTGGCCCGTCATCCATTTCGGCAGACGGTCAAGATTTTCCGACTTGATCTCGTCCTGCACCTTGGAGACCCATTCCGGCACATGCGACAGGAGATCGGAAATCTGCGTGGCAACCAGCGGGATGATCAGCAGCAGGGCCGCCATGAAAATCAGCACAAAGCCAAGCAGGATCACGATCGTCGCCATCAGCCGCGAGAGCCCGCGCCGCTCCAGCCAGTCGGCGACCGGATCCAGG
This sequence comes from uncultured Rhizobium sp., assembly GCA_945952315.1. Classification (GTDB taxonomy): domain Bacteria; phylum Pseudomonadota; class Alphaproteobacteria; order Rhizobiales; family Rhizobiaceae; genus Gellertiella. The sequence continues at coordinate 68,478 of CAMFIE010000013.1, forward strand.
AAATAGGCAAGCACCATGCCCGCGACGAAAGGCAGAAGCACATTGCGGAAGGTAACCAGAAACAGGTAGACGGCGGCCAGAACCAGCAGCCAGAACACGACCTGCCGCTTAAGGATATTTCCGGAAATATGAATGGCCATGTCTCGCTCTGCCCCGTTTTTTCTGGCTTGGGTTCTCAAGGTTTCAGACCGGAGGACCCCATATGCCGCATCCAGATACGGAAATAGGACGCCGCCGAGACGATGGTCAATAGAGCGACGATCACGATCAGGGCGCTTATCAGGCTATCCACCACCACACCGAAGGCGAGCGTGAAGAGACTGACGGATACGAGCACGATCTGCGCAGCCGTATTGGCCTTGGATACGAAAATCGGATCTGCCTGCATCGGCTGGCTCATGACACTGGAGAGCACCACGGCCCCCACAATCAGCACATCGCGGGAAATCACCAGCATGACCAGCCAGTCCGGCAATTGCTCGATCCGCCCGAGCATCACGAAAACCGTGACGAGCAGGAGCTTGTCTGCCAGCGGATCCAGCCAGGCGCCAAGCTCGGAGCGCTGATTGAACTGCCGCGCGATAAATCCGTCGACCGCATCCGAAAGCCCGGCGGAAACGAACAGCGCAAAGGCCAGCAGCATATGCTGGTGCGCCAGCGCGTAGATGATCGCCGGAACCGCCAGAAACCGCCCGAACGTGATGATATTGGGTATAGACATACACTCTATGTGAGCCTTCCGGACGAAGATTCCAAGCCCGCTTGGTCCAGTCAATTTTCGGGTGGCTGAAACCATATGCCGGTTTGCACCATCGGCACACGCCGAGCGCTTAAAAAACCTGCGGGAAAAAGCCATTCCGCTTGCATCCTAGGGCGGGTCATGCAATGGGGCCAGCAAAGCCAGACAGAATGGCGAAAAGGAAGACCGGCCGGATATCCGGCCCTCAGCCGAGGAGCACAATCCCCATGAGCCAGTCGGACAAGAACGGCCTGACCTATAGCGATGCGGGCGTGGATATCGATGCGGGCAATGCGATGGTCGAGAAGATCAAGCCTGCCGTGCGCTCTACCCGCCGTCCGGGGGCAGACGGGGAAATCGGCGGCTTCGGCGGGCTGTTCGATCTGAAGGCCGCGGGCTTCAGGGATCCGGTTCTGGTTGCCGCCAATGACGGCGTCGGCACCAAGCTGAAGATCGCCATCGACGCGGATTTCCATGATACGGTCGGCATCGATCTGGTGGCCATGTGCGTCAACGATCTGGTGGTTCAGGGGGCTGAACCGCTGTTCTTCCTCGACTATTTCGCAACCGGCAAGCTCGATCCCGATCAGGGTGCGGCAATCGTCGAAGGCATTGCCGCCGGTTGCCGCGAAGCGGGCTGCGCGCTGATCGGCGGTGAAACGGCCGAAATGCCCGGCATGTACAAGGGCGGTGATTATGACCTCGCAGGCTTTGCCGTCGGTGCCGCCGAGCGCGGCCAACTGCTGCCCTCCGGCGATATTGCCGAAGGCGATGTGATCCTCGGCCTTGCCTCCTCCGGCGTGCATTCGAACGGCTTCTCGCTGGTGCGCAAGATCGTCGAACGGTCCGGTCTCGGCTGGGCCGATCCCGCCCCGTTTGCCGAAGGCAAATCGCTCGGCGAAGCGCTGCTGACCCCCACCCGCATCTATGTGAAGCCGCTTCTCTCCGCCATCCGCAAGACGGGTGCGCTGAAGGCGCTCGCCCATATCACCGGCGGTGGTTTTCCGGAAAACATTCCGCGCGTGCTGCCGAGGCATCTCGCGGCCGAGATCGACCTTGGCGCGATCAACCCGCCTGCCGTCTTCTCCTGGCTTGCAACCGTGGGCGGCGTTGCCGAGCACGAGATGCTGCGCACCTTCAATTGCGGCATCGGCATGATCGTTGTCACCGCTGCCGACAAGGCGGACGAGGTGATGGCCGCGCTTTCCGCCGAAGGTGAAAAGCCGGTGCGGCTGGGCCGCATGGTTGCCCGCGCCGAAGGCGCAGCAGGCACGATCTACAAGGGCAAGCTTGGCCTATGAGCGTTGCCCGCAAGCGCGTCGTTGTCTTCATTTCCGGCGGCGGGTCGAACATGGTTTCGCTCGCCCGCGCCTGCGAGACCGAAGATTTTCCGGCGCGGATCGTGGCGGTCATTTCCGACAAGGCGGATGCAGGCGGGCTAGCAAAGGCGCAGGCCATGGGCATCGAAACCTTCGTTTTCGAACGCAAGGCCTTTGCAGACAAGGCGGCCCATGAAGCCGCAATCCTTGACGCACTGGCGGCACTGAAGCCCGATATCCTCTGTCTGGCAGGCTATATGCGGCTGGTGTCAGCCGATTTCATCCGTCCCTTTGAGGGACGGATGCTGAATATCCACCCTTCCCTTCTGCCGCTTTATCCCGGCCTGCACACCCATCAGCGGGCGATTGATGCGGGTGACAATGAGGCAGGCTGCACGGTGCATCTGGTCACCGAAGGCATGGATGAAGGTCCGGTTCTGGCGCAGGCGCGCGTGCCTGTATTGCCCGGCGATACGGCGGAAACGCTTGCCGCCCGCGTGCTGGTGGAAGAGCACAGGCTCTATCCGCAGGTTTTGCGCGACTTTGCCCTTGGCCTTGCCTGACGCGGTTCAGGCCTTGCGCTGCAGATCCGCCCATTGCAGCAGCATGATCGTCTTTGCGTCCATGATCTCGCCGGTAGAAATCATGGCGAGCGCCTGATCGAGCGGCAGTTCCACCACTTCGATATCTTCATGCTCATGGTCGTTGTCCAGACCGCCGCCTTCGGTCACCCGGTCGGCAATGTCGATCTCGGCCGCGAAGAAATCGATGGTTTCCGTTACCGCCCCCGGCGACATGAAGCTCTTGAACAGGTGGCGGACGGCCTTGACCTGATAGCCGGTTTCCTCCATCGCCTCGCGGCGGATCGCCTCTTCCGGGTGATCCCCGTCCAGAAGCCCGGCAGGCACTTCCAGCAGCCAGCCGGAATGCCGGTTCTGGAAGGCAGGCATGCGGAACTGGCGCACCAGCACGACGATGCCCCGCACCTTGTCCTGAAGCAAGATGCAGGCGCCATTGCCCCGGTCATAGACCTCCCGTTTCATCTTCACCACCTTGCCGGACGAGCCGGTATAATTGAAGGTGACGTTGCGCAGATGGTACCAGTTCCTTGAAAGCGTTTCGTCTTTCAGGATTTCAATCGAGGCGTTGCGGAATTTCTCGGACAAGGATCAGCCTTTCTTCAGCCAGACGGCCGTGTCATGCACGGCGGCACCGCCATGGGGGGCCACGCAATCGGCACCGGTCAGCACATTGATGCCCTCGCCATCGAGATGCGCACCATTCGGCCAAAGCCCCTCGGCAATCAGCACACCGGGCCGCACCGTTTCGGAAAGCCGGGCATGCAGCCGGACGGAGCCGCGACGGTTGCCGAGTGTAACCACATCGCCGGAAGCGATGGACAGCGTTTCCGCATCCGCAGGCGAAATCATCACTTCCGGCCGCCCTTCCTTCTGCCGTGAAGTGGGCATTTCGGTGAAACTCGAATTCAGGAAATTGCGCGCGGGCGAGGTCGCGAGCCGGAACGGATGTTCGGCATCGGCACTCTCAATCAGCGCGGCGTGATCCGGAAAATCCGGCAGGTTCCGGTAGGGTCCGAGCAGGCCAAGCTGCGGCGGTGGCGCCGCAGGGGTCGGGGTCGATGCCCATTGCGGGCGGAAGCGGAACTTTCCATCCGGGAAGCCGAACCCTTTGAGGAAATGCGCCGTCTCGAAATCCGGCTGCATGTCGATCCAGCGACCTGCCTCCAGATCCGCGAGCGTCCCCTGCCCGCTGCTCGAAAGGATCCGGTCGATCATCTCGCGCGCGGTGAAGCCGAAGCCGGGCTGATCGGCAACGCCGAGGCGCTTTGCCAGTTCCTCGATGACGAACAGGTTCGAGCGCACATCCTCCGGCGGCTCGACCAGCTTCGGGCCAAACAGCACATGGCTCTGGCCGCCGCCGCGATAGATATCGTCATGTTCGACAAACATGGTTGCCGGAAGCACGATATCGGCGAGCATCGCCGTATCGGTCATGAAATGCTCGTGCACGGCGCAGAACAGGTCCTCCCGCATCAGCCCCTGCTTCACCAGCCGTTGCTCCGGCATCACATTGGCGGGATTGGTGTTCTGCACCAGCATCGCGGTCACGGGCGGGCCGTTGCGCAGGGCTTCCGCATCGCCGGTCAGGATGCGGCCGATCTGCGACTGGTCGAGCACGCGGATCGACGGATCGACCATCGCCGCCCCGGTCAGTTCGCCGCGGCGAAGCTGGAAAATCGAGGCATTGTTGTGAAAGGCGCCGCCGCCTTCCTGTTGCCAGCTGCCGAGTACGGTCGCGACCGAGGCCGCCGCATGCATGGCAACAGCGCCGTTGCGCTGGCGGGTAAAGCCGTAACCGAGGCGGAAATAGCTGCGCTTCGTCTCGCCGACGAGCCGGGCAAAGGCCTCGATCTCCTCGACCGTCAGGCCGGTGATCTCGGCTGCCCATTGCGGTGTGCGACTGGTAAGATGCGCCTCCAGCCCTGCCGGATCATCGGTATAGCGGGCCATGTAATCGCGGTCGGCATAGCCATCGCGAAAGGCGATATGCATCACGGCGCAGGCCAGCGCCGCATCCGTGCCGGGACGCAGGATCAGGCCCATATCTGCCTGCTTCATCGTTGCATTGTCATAGACGTCGATCACGACGATCTTCGCGCCCCGCTCCTTGCGGGCGCGGATCGCGTGGGTCATCACGTTGACCTGCGTGACCACCGCATTGGTGCCCCAGATCACGACGCAATCGCTCTTGGCCATCTCGCGCGGGTCGGGACCGCGAAGCGCGCCCGTTCCCATCACGAAACCGGTCCAGGCCATGTTCACGCAGACCGTATCGAAAAAGCCGGAATAGCGCTTGGCATGGCGCAGCCGTTCGATGCTGTCGCGCTGCACCCAGCCCATCGTGCCCGCATAGAAATAGGGCCAGACCGCCTCGCTGCCATGGCGCGCCTCGGCCTTGACGAAGGCTTCGGCGATCTCATCCAGCGCCGCCTCCCAGCTGATCTGCTGCCAGGAGCCGGACCCCTTCGCGCCCTTGCGACGCATCGGATGCAAAAGCCGGTCCGGATGATAGAGCCGCTCGGCATAGCGCGCGACCTTGGCGCAGATGACGCCAGCCGTGTAGCTGTTGTCGGCCGAGCCGCGCATGCGGCCCACCTTTCCATCCGCGCCGATATCCACATCGAGCGCGCAGGTGGAGGGACAGTCATGCGGACAAGCTGTATGGCCGGTGCGGGATTTGCCGAGTTCGGGGGTCGCAATGTTCATCGCTCTTGTATAGGACAAAGATTGAACGGCAAGAAGAGCCGCAGGCGCGGCTGCAAAACATTTCATCAAGGCATCACGGACGATGAACTATCGCCACATCTACCATGCGGGCAATTTCGCCGATGTGCTGAAGCACGCGGTTCTGGCCATGCTGATCCGCTATCTGCAGAAGAAGGACGCGGCCTTCCGCGTGCTGGATACCCATGCCGGGATCGGGCTTTACGATCTCTCGTCGGTGGAGGCGCAGAAGACGGGCGAATGGCAGTCCGGCATCGGCAAGCTGATGGAGGGCGACCTGCCGCCGGAGGCAGCAAGTCTGCTGGAGCCATACCTTTCCGCCGTGCGCGCGCTGAACCCGGATGGTGGCATCCGCAAATATCCGGGCTCGCCTGCCCTTGCCCGCGCGCTTTTTCGCCCGCAGGACCGGCTATCGGCCATCGAGCTGCATCCGGATGACTGTCGCACCCTCGCCCGCCTGTTCGAGGGGGATCATCAGGTGCGGGTGACGGAACTCAACGGCTGGCTGACGCTCAATGCCCATTTGCCGCCGAAGGAAAAGCGCGGGCTGGTGCTGGTCGATCCGCCCTTCGAGCAGGAAGGCGAATACGAGCGCCTCGTTTCCGGGCTGGCGCAGGGCTATCGCCGGTTCCCCGGCGGCACCTTCTGTCTCTGGTATCCGATGAAGAAGGGCGCGCCGATTGCCGATTTCCACAAGGCCCTGCAGGCGCTGGAAATCCCGAAAATGCTCTGTGCGGAGCTGACCGTGATCAGCGACCGCGAAACCACGGGCCTCAACGGCTCCGGCCTCATCATCGTCAATCCGCCCTTCACGCTGAAGGACGAGCTGCATGTGCTGCTGCCGGTGCTGAAGGAACGGCTCGGGCTTGATCGCTATGCGTCGCAGCGCGTGGTCTGGCTGCGTGGCGAGGAGAAGAAATAGGCTTCCGCCCGCTTCGCTCCTGACTTAAGAAGAGAGCCATCCCAGATTGAACCGGCGCTTCGCCGGAACCGGAATGCCCTGATCATGCGTCGTTATGCCGGTCTTCTTGCCCTCGTCTTGCTTGCAATCGCAGGCGCTTTCCTGCGCGACCACAAGCCACCGACCTCCACGCCCGCCGCGCCGCCGCCTGTCTCGACCGGGCAGGCTCAGCCCAAACCCCAAGTGCCCGCGAAGCCGAAGGCAGCCGCTCCGAAGGGAGACGGCTACATTCTGGCTCTCACCTGGTCGCCCGCTTTCTGTGTGAGCGAGGACCCGCAGGGAAATACGGCGCAATGCAGGATCGGTGCCGCAAAGGGGCTGCTGGTGCACGGGCTTTGGCCTGAAGGCCGCGCCGGGTCATCGGAATATTGCAATACAGACGAGCCGGAGCGGCTGCCGGATGATCTGGCAAAGCGGGTGCGCGGCTACATGCCGGACCTCGGCCTTGCCCGTCATGAATGGAAGAAGCACGGGTCCTGCTCCGGCCTGTCGCAGCGCGACTATTTCAACACGATGGAGCGGGCCTACCGCGCGTTCAACCAGCCTTCCGTGCTGGATCAGGTCTCCTACAGCCGCACGCTCAATCGCAATGATGTGGTGAAGTCGATCACCGATGCCAATCCCGCGCTTGCCGCCAATGCCATTTCGCTGCAATGCGGACGGCAGGGCGTGCTGTCCGAAATCCGCCTTTGCCTCGACGGCAATCTGTCGCCGGTGGCCTGCGCGGCCAATTCCGGACGCGGCTGTCCCGCGACTGTCACAATCCTGCCGCCACGCTAGGTCTATTCTGTCCGCATCGCTTATGAAAAGAACGCGAAAGGCGTATCCATGATGAAGATCCTCTGCTCCTCCACCTCCCCCTACTCCGCCAAGGTGCGGATGGCGGCGCGTCATCTCGGCCTGAAATACATGGAGGTGCGGGTGGATACGGTCGCGGCTCCCGCCGAACTGACGGACAGCAATCCGCTTGGCAAGATCCCGGTTCTGCTGCATGGAAAAGGCAAGGCGGTCTATGACAGCCGCGCGATCATGCAATATCTCGACCGCAAGACCGACGGCGGTCTCTATCCGTCAAAGCCTGCCAAACGAACCGAAGCCGAAGTGCTCGAAGCGCTTGCCGACGGCATCTGCGACTGCCTGCTCGCCATCGTTTACGAAGACCGGATGCGGCCGGAGGACAAGCGCCACGAGCCCTGGAAAGAGCGGCAGTGGGAAAAGGCCAGCCGTGGCCTTGCGCATCTGGAAAAGAATGTTCCGAAGGTCGGCAAGAAACTCAATGGTGGCCATTTCGCGCTGGCAGCCCTGCTGGGCTATCTGGAGCTGCGCTTTGCCGGACGCTGGGAGACGGATCACCCCGCGCTGGTCAAATGGGCCGAGGACTTCTCCGGCCATTTCAAGCCCTACGCGGAGATGAAGCCGCAGGCCTGAGCGGCTCGCAGTTTTTTTCAGACGCCAGACATCAAAAAAGGCCGGGTTTCCCCGGCCTTTCTTGTTTCGATTGCCGGCGGCAATCAGAACTTCATGCCAACGCCGAGCTTGATGGAGTGCTCGTCATAGCCGCGGGTTGCGCCGCCGCCAACGTTGAAGTTCTTGTCCTGATAGTCGGTGTAGCGATATTCGCCACGAACCGAGATGGTGTCGGTGACCATGGTTTCCACACCGGCACCGGCGGTCAGGCCGAGTGCGTTGCGGGTGTCGGTTGCGCCGCCAGCCTTTGCAGACAGACGGGCCGCGGCAACACCGGCGGTGCCGTATACCAGAGCCGGGCCGGTATCGAGACCGAGGCGACCACGGACGGAGCCGTTCACGCCCTGCTCGGTGGTAACGCCACCGGAGGCGTTGTCGTTGCCGGAGTAACCGATATCGGCTTCACCGCCGTATACCATCTGGCCGCTCTGCATGTTGTAGCCGCCGTAAAGCTGGCCGCCGAGCGCCTTGTCGGAGAAGCCACCCTTGTCGAAGCGGCCGAAATTGTAGGTGGCTGCACCACCGACATAACCACCGGCCCAGTTGCCGTTCTGTACCGGCTGGTCATAGGCCTGCGGTGCTTCCGGGATCGAGTCGATGGCATCAGCGGCCTGAGCGGCGCCGAAAGCGAAGGCGGCAACGGTGGTGGCCATGAGAGAGACGATAATCTTGCGCATTTCTTGCTCCTTTCGATCCTGTCGAAAGCCCCGCGAAGCGAAGCTGTTTCAGCCAGGAAAATAACATTGCCTGTGTGGCTCGAAAGTTAAAATGCAATTCAATTTTGGAAATGAATCGCCGAAATTGTGATTTAAATGTGGCATTGTATTGCCAAAACCTTGACGATAGCAATCATACAGAGAGGATATGTTAACCATAATGGCCATTAATCGATGATATTCTATGGTTAATATCACGTTAATCGAAATATATATTATCATTCGCTCCCGATTTACACTTGCGCGATCCATAGACAATGTCCTTTTTCGGCGGTCAGGCCCAGTTCTGCCTGCACCATCCCAAGTCTTCACAGCCTCCGGAAGTTCGATTTCTAGTGTGCACTGCATCACACCACCGGTGGCAATTCATGCACTGCACTTTGGCACGGTTTCTTTTTGACAGTTCGCGGTGAAAGCCCCAATTAAGGTCTCGAGGCGAATGTGATCATCGCCGGATTCGGAGCGCATGAGATGAACGGACGGAAGCTGCCCGACGGCGGCATTCTTTTTGATGACGATTCGGTGGAGGAGGAAGACGACGCTGGCGGTGAAGCCCTGCCGCATTCTCCTGCCCTCGAGATCGACTGGAACGAAGGCTCCGCCGAGCACAATGATCTGCGCGGTCAGGACCTGATTGCGGAATTCGTCAAGCGCCTGCCGAATGGTCCGGGCGTCTATCGCATGCTGAACGAGGCGGGCGACGTGCTTTATGTCGGCAAGGCGCGCAGCCTGAAGAAGCGTGTCTCGAACTATGCGCAGGGTCGCCTGCATTCCAACCGGCTGACGCGGATGGTGCGCGAAACCGCCCATATGGAATTCGTCACCACGCGAACGGAAACGGAAGCGCTGCTGCTGGAAGCGAATCTGATCAAGCGCTTGCGTCCGCGCTTTAACGTGCTGCTTCGGGACGACAAGTCCTTCCCCTATATTCTGGTGACGGGCGATCACCGGGCCCCGGCCATTGTGAAGCATCGCGGCGCCCGCGCCCGCAAGGGCGATTATTTCGGCCCCTTTGCCTCGGCAAGCGCTGTCGGCCGCACCATCAATTCGCTGCAGCGCGCCTTTCTGCTGCGCACCTGCACCGACAGTGTGTTTGAAACCCGCACCCGCCCGTGCCTGCTTTACCAGATCAAGCGCTGCGCCGGTCCCTGCACGCATGAGGTCAGCGATGCGGCCTATGCGGAACTGGTCGACGAGACGCGGGACTTTCTCTCCGGCAAGAGCCAGAAGGTGAAGGAGCATATCGCCCGCGCCATGGCGGAGGCCTCGGAAGAGCTGGATTTCGAACGCGCCGCCGTGTTCCGCGACAGGCTGGCTGCCCTTTCCCATGTGCAGAGCCATCAGGGAATCAATCCGGCGAGCGTGGATGAGGCGGATGTCTTCGCCATCCATCACGAGGGCGGCATTTCCTGCATTCAGGTCTTCTTCTTCCGCACCGGCCAGAACTGGGGCAACCGTGCCTATTTTCCGAAGGCCGATCCGCAGCTTTCGGGCGCGGAGGTGCTGAATGCCTTCCTCGCCCAGTTTTACGACGACAAGCCCTGTCCGAAGACGATTCTTCTTTCCGAAGGGATCGAGGAAATGGACCTCCTGTCCGCCGCCCTTTCCGAGCGTGCCGGACACAAGGTGGCGATTTCCGTTCCCCAGAGGGGTGAAAAGCGCGATGTGGTGGATCACGTCCTTGGCAATGCGCGGGAAGCCCATGGCCGCAAGCTCGCCGAAACCGCCTCGCAGGAGCGGCTTTTGCAGGGGCTCGCCGAAACCTTCAAGCTTCCCTATGTGCCACGGCGCATCGAGATCTACGACAACTCCCACATCATGGGGACGAATGCCGTCGGCGGCATGGTGGTGGCGGGGCCGGAAGGCTTTGTCAAAAGCCAGTACCGCAAGTTCAACATCAAATCGACCGACATCACTCCCGGCGATGACTTCGGCATGATGCGGGAGGTGATGACCCGCCGCTTCTCCCGCCTGCTCAAGGAAGAGGGCCTGCCGGACCGCAGCGCCGAGCCGCAACTGGAGGACCGGGCGGACCTGCCCTTCCCCGCCTGGCCGGATGTGATCCTGATCGATGGTGGTCAGGGCCAGATGACAGCCGTGCGCGCAATCATGGACGAGCTTGGCATCACCGATCACGTGATTGCCATCGGCGTTGCCAAGGGTGTGGATCGCGAGGCCGGGCGCGAGCGCTTCTTCCCGCCGGGTGGCGGCAATTTCACGCTGCCGCCGCGCGATCCGGTGCTCTACTTCATCCAGCGCATGCGCGACGAAGCCCACCGATTTGCCATCGGTTCACATCGGGCGCGCCGCAAGAAAGAGATGGTGAAGAACCCGCTCGATGAGATCGACGGCATCGGCCCGTCACGCAAGCGGGCCTTGCTGCAGCATTTCGGCACGGCCAAGGCCGTCTCGCGCGCGGCCCTTTCCGATCTCATGGCAGTGGAGGGAATTTCCGAAGCCATGGCGAAATCGATCTATAACCATTTCCACGAAAAAGAGAGCAATTCATAAGCCTGCCGTAAAAATCGCACAAACCGCAAGTATTTATGCCTTTCCCACCATTGACGCTGACCGGACCTGCCCTGCATCTTAGGGGCATTCCCCAGAGCAGAAGAATCTGATTCATGGCCTCGCGCGCTTACAACATTCCGAACCTTTTGACCTATGGCCGCATTCTTGCGGTTCCGCTGATTGTCGTCTGCTTCTTTATGGAAGGAAAATTGCAGAGCTCGGACTTTGCCCGCTGGGCAGCTCTGGCGATTTTCGCGATCGCCTCGATCACCGATTTCTTTGACGGCTATCTCGCCCGGATCTGGAACCAGACGTCGAATATCGGTCGCATGCTCGATCCGATTGCCGACAAGCTTCTGGTTTCCACCAGCCTGCTGCTGATGGCGGTGGATACGGAAAAGACCATCGCGGGCTGGTCTATCTGGGCGGCGATCATCATTCTGTGCCGCGAGATCCTGGTGTCCGGCCTGCGTGAATATCTGGCGGAGCTGAAGGTTTCCGTGCCCGTGACCCGCATCGCCAAGTGGAAGACCACGGTGCAGATGTTTGCGCTCGCCTTCCTGCTGGCCGGTCCGGCAGGCGACAAGGTTCTGCCCTACACGACCGATATCGGCATCATCCTGCTCTGGGTCGCAGCGCTGCTGACCGTCTATACCGGCTACGATTATTTCCGCGCCGGGCTGAAGCATGTGGTGGATGACTGATGACCCGGCTCGTCTATTTCGCCTGGGTGCGCGAGCGCATCGGCAAGGCCGAGGAAGAGCTCGACATTCCCGCATCGGTGAAGACGGTGGGCGATCTCATCGCCTGGCTACCCTCGCTCGGCGAAGACTATGAAAACGCCCTGCAGTTTCCCGATGCCATTCGTGCTGCGATCAATCAGGAACATGTGGAACGCGATGAGCCGATTGCAGGCGCGCGCGAAATCGGCCTTTTCCCTCCGATGACCGGGGGCTGAGCCATGGCTGCCGCGCCACTCACCATCCGCGTTCAGCGCGAGGATTTTGACACGCAGGCGGCGGTCCATGGCCTTACAGAAGGCCGTAGGGATGTGGGGGCGCTCGTCACCTTCACCGGTCTTTGCCGCGATGAGGCGGGCGCGCTTTCGGCGCTGGAGCTTGAACATTATCCCGGCATGGCCGAAGCGGAACTGAAACGGATCGGCGAAGCTTCGATCTCCCGCTTTTCGCTCCTCGGCCTCACCATTATTCACCGCTACGGCAGGATGCAGCCGGGCGACCAGATCGTGCTGGTGGCAGCGACCGCCCCGCACCGGCAGGCGGCCTTCGACGGCGCGAATTTCGTGATGGACTATCTGAAGACCTCGGCCCCCTTCTGGAAGAAGGAACATGCGGCCGATGGTACTGAGGGCGGATGGGTGCCCGCCAAGGATGCCGATGACAGCGCCCGCGCGCGCTGGAAAGACGTTTGAGCCTCAGGGGATCACCTCTTCCCGCCGGGTCATCGTCAGCACCAGAACAAGGCCCGAAAACACCACAAGATCGCGCCACACGAAGGGCGCAAAGGCGCCCCAGAGCGTTTCCACCAGGCCGAGAACCGCAGCCCCGAACGCCGAGCGAAGCGGCGAGCCATAGCCGCCGACCGCCGCGATCAGCAGCACCTTCAGCCCGAACATCAGGCCGGAGCCGAAATCCATGTTGCCATAGTAATTGGTGGCCAGCATGCCGGAAAGACCGGCAATCAGCACGGCGGCAAGATAGGAATGGGCAAAGACCCGCTCCGCATTCACCCCGCAGAGCGCTGCCGCTTTCGGATCATCGGTCACCGCCCGCCAGACCCTCCCGAGCCTCGTATGGGCGAGCAGCAGACAGCCGCAAAGCACGATCAGCGAGAAGGCAGCGATATTCACCGCCTGCATGCCCGTAAGCACGATTGTCTGCCCGTCGATGCGAAGGAGCGGAATGGGCGCGGCAAGCAGCGGTGGCAGCCAGAGGTCGCGCGTGCCGGAGACAAGCCGCGCGGTTTCCATCAGCATCATCAGCAGGCCAAGCGCCGCGACAATCACCGCATTCGGAGAAATCGGCACCAGCCGCCCCATGATCTGCCGCCCGGCAAAGCGCCCGACGAGAAGCAGATGAAACAGCGAGGCCAGCGCGCCAAAGGCAAGCGCTGCGGGCATGATCAGCCGGTAGGCATTCCAGCCGAGATCGACGAACAGCACATAAATCTGCCCGCCGAAGGCAAAGAAGGCGCCATAGGCGATATCGGCCCGGCGCGTGACCCCGAATGCAAGCGAATAGCCGAAGGCCAGTGCCGCATATAGACCCGCCAGCGGCAAGGCGAGCACCAGTTGCTGCACGAGATAGGCCACGGCATCCTCCCTTTCCGCCAAAATATAACTGGCAAAATGCATTTTACCAGTTATATTTTCATCATGACCTTTTCCTGGACCCCTCATCGCTTTTCCGGCGGCGCATTGGCGCTGGATATTGCCAACAGCGTGATCCTGCGCGCCGATCCCGAACGCCGGGTGGACCGGCTCGCGGATCCGGAAAACTGGCAGAGCCTGCCGGACGCGGCATCGACCCATTCGGCTGAGCGCGCGCTTTTTCCGGTGCTGGAACCGGTGACGGCAGAAGATCAGCCCCGGCTGCTGCAGCTGCGGGAGGCGATAGATGCGCATTTCCGGGGACGGATTTCCGGCAGGGACGATCCGCTGCCCCTTGCCGATCTGCTGGAGCAACTCGCGTCCACTTTCCGGCTTGGTCGCCCTGCCTCCAGCCTTCTGACGGCAACCGCCCTTTCGGCGCTTCGCCTCCTGAGTGACGGAAATGCGGAACGACTGAAGCAATGCGGCCATTGCGGCTGGCTGTTTCTGGACCGCTCCAGGAACCGCAGCCGTCTGTGGTGCGACATGGCCGTCTGCGGCAACCGCACCAAGGCCGCCCGGCATTATCGCCGTAGAAAGGAGACCGCGTCATGAGATCGGGAACCGCTTTTGCCTTGGTCGCAGCACTGGTACTCGCTTCCTGCCAGCGCCCCGCAGAAGAAGGCCCGCTGGAGCTTGCGGGCCACGTGTTCATCTTCAATTACCGGCTTTCCACCGCCGTATACGAGGTGGCGCTCAACAAGGTGGGCGACATCCCGGAGGGCAGTGTCGCCCGGACCGAATATGAAAACCCGGCTGGCGGCCCGCCGATTGTGACGACCACGAAGATTTTCCCCTTCTGGAAAAAGGTGGCGCTTGAAAGCCCGCCGCTGCGCTGCGTGGTGCAAGACCGGCCCTATGCTGTGAAAATCACACTGATCGGTCCGGATGGCGCCGCGCTGCAGAAGATCGAGACCACGATCACCTCGACGCTCGATCAATCCATCCTGGCGGCCAAGCCGCTGGTGATCGGCCCGGCCTATGACCGCAATCCGGAAGTCTTCAAGCCGGACGGCACGGCAGACTATTCCGGAGACAAGGGCTGCAAGCCCTGAAAATAAAAGGCCGGTCCTTTCGGCACCGGCCTTTTGCAATTCATTCGATCAGCAGGCTTTATCAGCCAACGATCTCGGTCGAGGAGAACCAGTAGGCGATCTCGACAGCAGCGGTTTCCGGAGCGTCGGAACCGTGAACGGAGTTTTCTCCGATCGACAGGGCGTGCGTCTTGCGGATGGTGCCTTCGGCAGCCTGTGCCGGGTTGGTGGCGCCCATGATCTCGCGGTTCTTGGCAATGGCGTTTTCGCCTTCGAGAACCTGCACAACGGTCGGGCCGGAGGTCATGGTGTCAACCAGTTCGCCGAAGAACGGACGTTCCTTGTGAACAGCGTAGAAGCCTTCGGCTTCGCGGCGGCTCATCCACACGCGCTTGGAAGCGACGACGCGCAGACCGGAGTCTTCGAGCATCTTGGTGATGGCGCCCGTCAGGTTGCGCTTGGTCGCGTCCGGCTTGATCATCGAGAAAGTGCGTTCAATCGCCATCGGAATTCGTCCTCTTGGTGGTCGGGAAAAGTGCGCGGTCTTTACCCGCCTCCCGCCCGGAAGACAAGGGGGTTGGCCCGCCTCCGCCGCTTTATGACGCCTTATGACGCGGAAATCCGTGCCGGAACCGCTCGTCCCAGCCCCTGATAGAGGTCAAGGCACCGCTCGAACCAGTCGGAAACCGGATCATCCTTCTCAAGAGGCCAGAGCGTGGACACCACCCGCAGCCATTGCAGCGCGCCGAACAGGATGTAATCCCCGAACAGCGGCACGGAGCCGCCAATAAACGGCTGGTGCCTGAGGGTCACCCGCAGCGGCTCCAGCCTTTCGCGCAGAAGAACGGCTTGTTCGTCTCGCGTGTCCGCCATGGCCTCAAGCGTCATGCCGAAGCGCGCCTCGCGCTGCGGGCGGAAATAGGCCTGATCCTTCGGGTCCAGCATGGTCCAGATGTCGAGGAGAGCGATGCGGCTGATCACGGGATGCACTTGCGTCTGCGACCAGCTTTCGATGAGGCGCGCGGCCGCCTCCCCTCCCGCGCCGCCAAACAGGCTTGGCCGGTCCGGATAGGTCTTTTCCAGATAGGTGGCGATCAGGAAGCTGTCGATCACGACCTTGCCGTTGTCATTCAGCACCGGCACGGTTTTCGACTTTCCGTCCTCAATCGACGGGACTTCGGTAAAGCGCGTCGGCACCTCTTCATAGGCGAGGCCCTTGTGATTGAGCGCCATCACCACCTTCCACACATGCGGTGAAAACGGCCGGGCGGCATCCGACCCGACCAGCGTGTAAAGCCTGATCCCCATGCCTTCTTCTCCCTCATTGAAAACCAGCAAGAGAACGCATCAAATTGCGCAATCAGTCCAATCAAAAGAATTCAAGCAACCGATCAGCGCAATTGCACTATTCTCCCCGGCGAACCGATCCGGAGACCCGATCATGCAGGACCATTTCGCGATGTTTGCCGCCTATAATGCCTGGGCGAACCGTTTGCTCTACGAGGCCGCGGCAGCGCTGCCACCCGAACAGCTCACCGAAAACAAGGGCGCCTTTTTCGGCTCGCTTCTGAACACGCTCAATCATGTGATGGTGGCGGATCGCGTCTGGCTGCATCGCTTTACCGGCGAAGGCACGCTTCCCACGAAGCTGGACGAGATTCTCTATCCCGATTTTGCGGATCTGCGGGCCGCACGCGAAAAGGAAGATGCCCGCATCATCCGTCTGGTCGAGGGTTTGACCGAGGAGCGGCTCGCCGGCACCTTTACCTATATACCGTTTTTCAGCACGACCGAGGTCACCCAGAAGCTTTCCGGCGCATTGTCACATTTCTTCAACCACCAGACCCACCATCGCGGCCAGTGCCATATGACGCTGACCGCGCTTGGCGGGCCGTCGCTGGCGCTTGATCTTGTGTATTTCCTGCGGTCGGATGGAAAGCGCTGGCTCTGAAACAGCGTGCCTTGCGGTCCACACCTCTTGCCTTGACCGGCAAGTTCCGCCAAAAACCCGGCCATGATTACCATCTCCGATCTCTCGGCCCGTATTGCCGGTCGCCTTCTCATCGAAAATGCCAGCGTGTCGCTTCCCGGCGGCACGAAGGCGGGGCTTGTGGGCAAGAATGGCGCGGGAAAATCCACCCTCTTCCGCATCATCACCGGTGATCTGGCAGCCGAAACCGGCTCGGTCTCGCTGCCCCGCAATGCCCGCATCGGCCAGGTGGCGCAGGAAGTGCCGGGCACCGAGGAACCGCTGATCGAGATCGTGCTGAAGGCGGACAAGGAGCGCGCCGCCCTTCTCGCTGAGGCGGAAACCGCGACCGATCCGCACCGGATTGCCGAAATCCAGACCCGGCTTGCCGATATTGGCGCCCATGCGGCGGAATCGCGGGCGGCGAGCATTCTCTCCGGCCTCGGCTTCAGCCACGAGGCGCAGCTGCGCCCGGCCTCCTCCTTTTCCGGTGGCTGGCGTATGCGCGTGGCACTGGCCGCCGTACTCTTTGCCGAACCGGACCTGCTGCTGCTCGACGAACCCACCAACTATCTCGACCTTGAAGGCACGCTGTGGCTGGAGGATTACATCCGCCGCTATCCGCAAACGGTCATCATCATCAGCCATGACCGCGATCTTTTGAACACGGCGGTGAATTCGATCATTCATCTCGACAAGAAGAAGCTCACCTTCTATCGCGGCTCCTATGACCAGTTCGAGCGGCAGAAGGCGGAAGCCGACGAGCTGCAGAACAAGGCGGCGGCGAAGAACGAGGCGGCGCGCAAGCATCTGCAGAGCTTTATCGACCGCTTCAAGGCCAAGGCCACCAAGGCCCGGCAGGCGCAATCGCGCGTCAAGGCGCTGGAGCGCATGGGCACCATTTCCGCCGTGATCGAGGACAGCGTTCTCGGCTTCTCCTTCCCCGAACCGGAAAAGCGTGCCGCCTCCCCCATCATCGCCATTCAGGGTGGGGCCGTCGGCTACGAACCAGGCAAGCCGATCCTCAAGCGGCTGAACCTGCGCATCGATACCGATGACCGCATCGCACTGCTCGGCTCGAACGGCAACGGCAAATCGACTTTCGCCAAGTTCATTTCCGGCAGGCTGCAGGCGGAGGCAGGCGAGATAAAGCTCGCGCCGCATCTGAAGACCGGTTTCTTCGCCCAGCATCAGCTGGACGACCTCATTCCCGAACAGAGCGCCGTGGATCACGTGCGCAAGCGCATGCCGCAGGAGCCGGAAGCAAAGGTGCGCGCACGTGTGGCCCAGATGGGTCTTGCAACGGAAAAGATGGAAACGCCCGCCAAGGACCTTTCCGGTGGCGAAAAGGCGCGCCTGCTGATGGGTCTTGCCGCCTTCGACGCGCCGAACCTATTGATCCTCGACGAACCGACCAACCATCTCGACATCGACAGCCGCCGCGCCCTCATTCAGGCGCTGAACGACTATCCGGGTGCGGTGATCCTGATCTCCCACGACCGCCATCTGATCGAGGCGACTGTCGACCGGCTCTGGCTGGTCAAGGATGGAACGGTGGTGAGTTTCGAGGGCGATCTCGAAGATTACCGCGCCGAAATCGTCTCAACGCCGAAAAAGGACGAGACGAAAAAGGCGGGCGGTGACGATACGGTGAACAAGGCCGACCAGCGCAAGCAGGCCGCCGAAAAGCGCGCCGCCTTTGCCCCGCTCAAGAAAAAGATCAACGAACTCGAATCCTTGACCGGCAAGCTTGAGAAACTGATTCAGGCGCTTGATGCGGAACTTGCAGATCCCGCCCTCTACGAGAAAAACCCGGCCAAGGCGGCCGCCAAGGCAAAGGAACGCGCCGACGCCGCCGCAAAGCTCAATGCTGCCGAAGAAGAATGGCTTGAGCTTTCCGCGGAATATGAAGCGGCAATGGCGGATTGAGGTCAGCGAAGATCGGTTTCCGAGAAATCATTGCCGATATACAGCAACGGCACTTCAAGCGATTTTGCCATCGCGTAGGAATAACAATCGCCGAGGTTAAGTTGGGCTGCGTGGCCCACATACTTGCCATAGCGCCTGCTGGCCCATTGCGCCTTCAAGCCGATGTCAAAGGTAATGGGCACATAGTGGGCTCCTATATCCTGGAGAAAACCGAATACGCGGTGCCAAGCGTTGATGAGCAGTTGCGGATTTTGTCGGAGCGTCGTTTTGTCCGTCCAAGCCAAAATCCTGGCAACTGCCAGGGTGCTTTCGAAAAGTACAATGTCAGAATAAAAAAGGCGACCGTTCCAATTTACCAACGTTTGCTCAATTGCAACTGCATCTCGCTCCGCGTTGAGAATTGCTACGATGGCAGACGCATCGATGAACATCAATCATTGTTCCAGAGCTCGTCACTCAGAGCCTTAAAGTCAAACGGCAAACCGGGTCCTTCTCCATTCGAATGCAATCTCGCTGCTGTGATCGCAGCCTGTTTTTCTTCGGCAGAGCGTATGGGTCGATGGAATTCCTTGTGGCGCAATTCATTCTTCAGCGCTGTGCGGAGAACGTCTTCCACAGATCTCGCGCCGATTGCGGTTTGCAACCTCCCTGCAAGCGCCTCAATTTCTGAATCGGCAATTGTAAGTGCCATAATCGCCCCTAATTTCGTCCATCCTTATTCATTTATAAAGCGGATCAAAAGAAGATTCAAGGCACCCTAAATTCCACATAATGGAACCCCTATTCAAAATCCGGAAATCTTGCCGCTGCTGTCTTGTCTCACCCATGGCTTCTGCTAAGACTTTTGGCGGTTGAACGGGAGGATTTGGCATGGCGGCGATCAGGCTGGCGATTGTGGGTGTGGGCAAGATCGTGCGGGATCAGCATTTGCCGGCGATTGCGGGGAACCCGGATTTTTCGCTGTTTGCCACCGCAAGCCGCCATGGCACGGTTGACGGCGTTCCGGCCTATACAAGCATCGAAGCCATGCTGGAGGCTGTGCCGGAGATCGAGGCCGTGTCTCTCTGCATGCCGCCGCAATACCGCTACGATGCGGCCCGCGTTGCACTCGACAGGGGTTGCCATGTGTTTCTGGAAAAGCCGCCGGGCGCAACCTTGTCCGAAGTGCAGGATCTCACCCGACTTGCCACCGCAAAAAGGCGGAGCCTGTTTGCCAGCTGGCATTCCCGCTATGCACCCGCGGTGGAAGCGGCCCGCGCATTCCTGTCGAGTGGTGACGTTCATTCAGTCCGGATCAACTGGAAGGAAGATGTGCGCCACTGGCATCCGAACCAGGAATGGATCTGGGCGGCGGGTGGTCTCGGGGTCTTCGACCCCGGCATCAATGCGCTGTCGATCATGACGCATATCCTGCCGCGCCCGGCCTTTCTGACAGCGGCGGAGCTGACCTTTCCGGAAAACCGGGATGCGCCGATTGCCGCCACCCTCTCCTTCCGCGATCACGCCGGAATGCCCGTCGAGGCCGAATTCGACTGGCGCCAGACCGGCAAGCAGAGCTGGGACATCATCGCCGCCACGAGCAAGGGCGAGATGGTGCTTTCAGAAGGCGGCGCGAAACTCGCCATCGATGGCAAGCCGGTCTTTTCCGCCCCTGAGCAGGAATATCCCGAGCTCTATCGCCGCTTTGCGGCGATCATCAAGGCCGGCCAGTCGGATGTGGATCTTGCCCCGCTCACCCACGTGGCCGATGCCTTCATGCTCGGAAAACGCAAGTTTACCGAAGCCTTTCACGACTGATCGTCAGGCCTTTTTCTGCCAGCGGCCATTGGCATCCTGCTGCCAGTAGGTCAGGTCATGGCCTGCGGCCTTCAGCACCTTCCACTGTGCGCGGGCTGCATCGAGCTGCGCATTGTCATGGCCGTCGAACATGAAGACCATGCGCGTATAGGTCTCGACCTCGATGGGCGCTGCCGTTTCCAGGAGGAAGCGCACCGTCGCGCTGTTCAGGTTCTCCGCCGCCGTGGTGAGCAGGATCGATTGCTGGTCCACATGGTCGCCATCATCCGTGCCATGCGGCAGAAAGCTGTCTTCCCGGTAGGTCCACAGAAGCGTGTCGAGCGCTTCCATCAGCTCGGCGGATTGCATCTGCACCGCCACACGCCAGCCGCGTTCCAGAGATTTCTCCAGAAGCGGCGGCAGGGCATCCTCAAGCGTTTTCTCGGTGAGGTGATAGAACAGGATTTCAGTCACCGGTCATCACTTCTCGAAATTGTCACGCACCAGCCGGTCGAGCAGGCGCACGCCGAAGCCGGAGGCCCAGCTCTGCGAAATCTCGGTCTTCGGCGAATCCATCGCGGTTCCGGCGATATCCAGATGCGCCCAGGGCGTATCATTGACGAAGCGCTGCAGGAACTGTGCCGCCGTGCAGGCGCCGCCATAGCGGCCACCGGTGTTTTTCATATCGGCAAAGCGGCTGTCGATCATCTTGTCATAGGCCTTGCCGAGCGGCATGCGCCAGAGCTTTTCCTGTGTCGCCTCACCGGCGGCGAGAAGCTGGCCCGCCAGTTCGTCATTGTTTGAAAACAGACCGGCATGATCGCTGCCGAGCGCCACCATGATCGCCCCGGTCAGCGTCGCGAGATTGATCATGAAACGCGGCTTGAAGCGGTCCTGGCAATACCAGAGCGCATCGCCCAGCACGAGGCGGCCTTCCGCATCCGTGTTGACGATCTCGATCGTCTGGCCGGACATGGAGGTGACGATGTCGCCCGGGCGTTGTGCATTGCCATCCGGCATGTTCTCGACCAGACCGAGAATGCCGATGGCATTCACCTTCGCCTTGCGGGCCGCAAGCGCATGCATCAGGCCCGTCACGGCGGCAGCGCCGCCCATGTCCCCCTTCATGTCTTCCATGCCCGCGGCCGGCTTGATCGAGATGCCGCCGGTATCGAAGACTACGCCCTTGCCGATAAAGGCAACCGGCTTTTCCTTGGCCTTGCCGCCATTCCATTTCAGGATCGCCAGACGCGGCGGACGGACAGACCCCTGCGCCACGCCCAGAAGCGCGCCCATGCCGAGCTTGCCCATTTCCTTTTCGGTCAGGATTTCCACCTCGACCCCGAGCTTGTCGAGCGCGGCAGCACGCGCGGCAAACTCCACGGGCCCCAGAATGTTGGCGGGTTCATTGACGAGGTCGCGCGCGAGAATCACCCCGCCCGCAATCGCCTCGCAATCCGCGAAGGCTTTTTTCGCATCCGCTGCATCGGCGGTGACGATCGTCATCTTCACGCTTTTTGGCGGCTTGGGTTCGTCGCTGTCGTCCTTGCCATTCTTTTTCGACTTGTAGCGCTCGAAAGCATAGGCGCGCAGAAGCATGCCGAGCGCGAAATCGGCAGCGGCCTGACCGGTGCCATCAAGCCCCGGAACGTCCAGAAAAATGGTCGCCTTCTCCGCCTTGCCGAGCTTGGAGGCAGCAACCCCGCCTGCCGTCAGCCAGTCGTGATTCGTGATTGCCGAGGCCTTGCCGAGGCCGATTGCCACCAGCCGGGCAGCGGGCGAGCCTTCGGGCGCGAGCAGATCCAGCACGCCTTGTGCCTTGCCGGAAAAGCCTGCGGTTTTCGCCGCGCGTGCCAAAACCCCTTTGGGATCGGCGGTTTCCGCACCCGAAAACGCAAGGTCCCCGCTCAAGGTCAGCACGATCGCAAGGCCATCGGTGGCCTTGGCGGATTTGGCAAAGGAAATATCGAGGTCGCTAGCCATGGTGTCTCTTCTTTCAGCCGCATCAGTTTGGCGTCGATCTTGGATAAAATCGCCGTGAATACAAGCCGCGCGCAGGCTTTATTTGCAACCTTCTAAAAAAGCGGTGATTCGAACCTGAGGCAAAGCACCACTCCCGTAGTGCTTGCCCTTGCAAGGGGAACCTCTGTATGAAGGCCATGCATGAAAATAATTGAGTCCTATATCCTCCGTCGTTCCGCCAAGATGGTGCTGATCGCGCTATTGCCTGTGCTCGCCATCATCTGGACGACGCAGGTGCTGAGCCGCGTCAATCTGGTGACGGACAGCGGCCAGTCGATGGGCTCCTTCATGCTGCTCGCCTCCTGCATCGTGCCGATGGTTCTGCCGCTGGTCCTGCCTTTCGCAACCGTGATCGGCGTGACCCAGACGCTGACTACCATGAACACGGATTCAGAGCTGACGGTCATCGAGGCATCCGGTGCCAGCCGCTGGACGATCATCAAGCCGGTCCTCATTCTCGCTGCCGCCATGAGCGTCCTGTCCTTCACGGTGGACAACGGCATCGAGCCGAAGGTGCGCGTAACCTTCCGCCAACTGATTGCGTCTGCCTATGCCGACCTGCTCTCCTCCGTAATTGAGGAAAAAACCTTCCGGCAGATCGATACCGGTCTTTATATCCAGATTTCGCAGCGGCTAGCGGGCCGCACGCTGCTCGGCCTCTTCATTTCGGATACGCGCAATCCGAACTATCAGCTCATCTACTATGCCCGCGAAGGCGCAGTGGATGAGAAGGGCACGGCGCTGATCATGCGCGATGGCGAGGTGCACCGGAAGACGCTGACTGGCGATGTCTCGGTCGTGCGCTTCGATTCCTATTCCTTCGATCTGTCGAATTTCTCGCAGAGCCGCGGTCAGGCGACCTTGCAGCCGACCGACCGTACACTGCCCTTTCTCTGGTCGCCCGACCCATCGGATCCGCGATTCCAGAAGGTGCCAGGCGAATTTCGGGCCGAATTGCATCGCCGGTTGACGGAATGGTGCTTTCCGCTGGTCTATGCGCTGATCGGACTGCTTGCGGCAGGTGATGCCCGCTCGCAGCGCGAGGCACGTATTCATCCGATGGTATCGGCGCTTGGCATTGCCTTTGCGCTGCGCTGGGCGAGTTTCTATTTCTCCAATCAGGTGGAATCCAGCGCCGCCTACATTCCCTTCATGTATGCGGTGCCGATCCTTGCGATCTCCCTGACGACCTTCATGCTTCTGCGTGGCAAGCGGCTGGGCAAGGCGGCGAAGCTTTCCACCTCCTTCGCCGAAAAGGTGGAGACGCTGCAGGAAAAGCTCGCCGAACGGGCGACGAAGAGGCTCTGACCCATGCCCTGGACGCTGAGCCTCTATTTTTTCCGCCGCTATATCATGACCATCATCTGGTTCGTGCTCGGCATTGTTTCGCTGATCTTCCTGATCGATTTCAACGAAACCGCAAGCCGCATGGCGGACATGCCCGGCTATACGGTTAAGCTGGGGCTGGCGATGACGGCATTGCGTCTGCCGCTGATCCTGCAACAGACCGTGCCTTTCATCGTGCTGTTTGCCTGCATGACCGCACTGATTTCGCTCAATCGGAAATATGAGCTTGTGGTCACGCGGGCGGCGGGTATTTCCGTGTGGCAGTTCATGCTGCCCTTTGTCGGCGCCTCCTTCCTTACCGGTCTTGTAGCGATCTTCGGCCTTAGCCCGCTTGCGGCCTGGGGTCAGAAAACCGCGCTTTCCTACGAAAATGTGCTGCAGGGACGACCGGTCAACGGCCGCGCGGAAACCTCGCCCTGGCTACGCCAGATCTATGAAAGCGACGACGCCATCATCGGTGCGGACCGGGTGCTGGAAGACGGCACACTGCTGTCCGGCGTGGTGGTGATCCACTTCTCTTCCGACGGAAACATCATCCTCAGACAGGATGCCTCGAGTGCAAAATTGGAAGATGGTTACTGGCTGCTTAAGACGGTGAAGGAATCGCGGCCGGGCGAGGTTGTCGTCAACAAAGCCGAAGTGAAGATGCCGACGAATCTGAAACCGGAATTCGTGCGCGAGCGGCTGACCGCCCCGGAAACCGTTGCTTTTTATGATCTTTCTAACAAAATTGAAATTGCCCGATCCTTCGGACTGTCCACAAAGGCGCTGGAAACGCAGTTCCATTCGCTGCTGTCGCTGCCGCTGCTTCTGGTCGCGATGACACTCATTTCTGCAACAGTGACGCTTCGATTTAGCCGGTTTGCACAGCCCACCTCGGTAATTCTGGGTGGCATCCTTTCCGGCTTCGTGCTTTATGTCGTCACGGTGCTTGTGAAAGCATTTGGCAGCAGCGGCGTCGTGCCGCCCTTTATCGCGACATGGATCCCCGTATTCGTGGCGATGGCGTTGGGCTCGACGATTCTGCTCCATCAGGAGGATGGCTAGTGGCGGGTGTTGACCGCAAGAATATCAGGACGCGCACAACCGCCCTGCTCACGGGCGTGGCTGTGCTTGCCTTGTCGTGCCTTTTCTCTGCCACCGTGCATGCCCAGGAAATCTCTGCGCCGGAAGGCGACAGCAAGCTGATCCTCTCTTCCGATGAACTGGTCTATAACCGTGACCTGAGCAAGGTAACGGCACTCGGTGCCGTGCAGATCAATTATTCCGGTTACCGTCTGGTCGCGCAGAAGGTGGAATACGACCAGAAGAACGGCCACCTTATCGCCACCGGCAATATCGAGCTGATCGAGCCTTCGGGCAACCGTGTCTATGCCGATTCGATGGATGTAACCGATACATTCGCGAACGGCTTCGTGAATGCGCTGCGCATCGAAACCACCGACAATACCCGAATGGTCGCGGAAAGCGCCGAGCGGGTGAATGCCAAGGAAATGATCCTGCACAATGGCGTCTATACCGCCTGCCTGCCCTGCGCGAAGGATCCGTCCAAGCCGCCGCTCTGGCAGGTGAAGGCCGAGCGCGTGGTGCAGAATGGCGAGACCCATACGGTGCGTCTGGAACGGGCGCGCTTCGAATTCATGGGCCTGCCGGTTGCCTATCTGCCGTTCATGGTGCTGCCGGACAATACCGCCAAGCGCAAATCGGGCTTCCTGTTCCCGAAGATGCAGCTCAACGAGAATGTCGGTTTCGGCATCACGGTGCCCTATTACTACGTGATCTCCGGAAGCATGGACGCGACGATTTCGCCGACCTACTTCACGGAACAGGGCATTCTGCTGGAAGGTGAATTCCGCCAGCGCTTCGAAAATGGCGAGCACACGCTGCGTGTTGCCGGCATCGACCAGCGTGACCCGTCGACCTTCACCAAGGGCACCAGCGATGCGCTGGAAGACCGGCGCGGCATGGTGCAGTCGAAGGCCTCCTTCCGGATCAATCCCCGCTGGACCTTCGGCTGGGATGTGATGATCCAGAGCGACAACAATTTCGCCCGTACCTACAATCTCGAGGGCCTGAACGGCTCCGTGCACGCCAACACGGTTTATCTGACCGGCCTCGGCAAGCGGAATTACTTCGATCTTCGCGCCTTCTACTTCGATGTGCAGGATGCCGATCCGACCAATGACAGCGAGACCAAGCAGGCGCAGGTCTATCCGTCACTGGATTACAGCTACACCCATCCCCAGCCGGTGGCTGGCGGCGAGCTGACGCTGAATGCCAATTTCACCAACATCCGCCGCACCAGCGACGATGTGGTGGAAAACGGTGCCTTCGACCGGTTCCGCGGCCTTGAAGGCGACTATATGCGGCTGACGACCGAGGCCGTGTGGGAGCGCCAGCTGATTGCGCCCGGCGGCCTGGTGATCACACCCCTTCTCGCTGCCCGTGCGGATGGCATCGGCGTCAACATGACCCAGCCGAATGCGGTAGATCCCGCCCGCTTCTCTTATGGCTCGACCTTCTACGGTGACGATACCCTGACCCGGACCATGGTGACGGCCGGTCTTGAGGTTCGCTATCCGATCCTGATGTCGACCGAACATTCCTCGCATGTGTTCGAGCCGATCGCTCAGATTTTCGTGCGCCCGGACGAGCAATATATCGGCGGCTTGCCGAACGAGGATGCGCAGAGCTTCGTGTTCGACGCGACCAATCTTTTCGACCGTGACAAGTTCTCCGGCTTCGACCGGATCGAGGGCGGCACCCGTGCCAATATCGGGCTTCGCTATACCGGCACGTTCGATAACGGTTTTGGGCTGAATGGCGTTTTCGGCCAGTCCTTCCAGCTGGCGGGCAAGAATTCGTTTGCGGGCGACGATCTGGTCTATGCCGGGGCGAATTCCGGCCTTGAGGATGATCGCTCGGACTATGTCGGCATGATTGGCGTGAACACGCCCTATGGCATCAATTTTGCCACCAGCGTCCGCCTCGACAAGGACAATCTTGACCCGAAGCGTACGGCGGCAAGCATGTCCTACAGCGGCGATTTCCTGACCACGTCGCTCACCTACACGCATATTTCCGCCCAGCCGAAATATGATTCCGCCACCAATTCCGACGAAGTGCAGGGTTCGACCTCGGTTGCCCTGAACGACAACTGGTCGGTTTTCGGTTCGGCATCGTGGGACATGAACAACAATATCGTGAGCAAGCGCTCGGTGGGCTTCTCCTATACGAACGAATGCCTGGTTTTCAGCATGCTCTATTCGGATGACCGCGACGTGGCCAATACCAGCGCTGTCGACCGCAAGATTTCCGCACGGTTGAGCTTCCGCACTTTGGGCGACATCCAGGTGGGCAATTGATGAATGGCCGCTTGTCCTCGCGCTTCGCGCGGCAGGTGGCCTTTGTTTCGTCATGAAATATGTGCTATTCGCGCTGAAAAACGGGCAGCAATTGCGCGTTCTGGCAGGGTGTATCAGGGTTTGGTGAAAGGGAAGCGTATGAGTTTCGCTAAGTTTGCGTCCAGAAGCATTCTTGTGGCGGCGGCAGTGATTGGTCTGTCCACAGCCGCGCTTTCACTGGCGCCTGTTGCCCATGCCGCGACGAAGATTGCCCTTCGGGTCAACAATACGGCGATCACCAACAGCGATATTGCCCATCGTGTCGCCTTCCTGCGCCTGCAGAAAGCGCGCGGCAACCTGCAGAGCATGGCGAAGCAGCAGTTGATCGACGAGGAACTGAAGCGGCAGGAAATTGCCCGGCGCCGCGCCTCCGTGAGCACCGACGAGGTGGAGGCCGCATTCGCGCGTTTCTCGAATTCCAACAAGCTGAAGCCGGAACAGATGA
Source organism: uncultured Rhizobium sp. (assembly GCA_945952315.1). Classification (GTDB taxonomy): domain Bacteria; phylum Pseudomonadota; class Alphaproteobacteria; order Rhizobiales; family Rhizobiaceae; genus Gellertiella. The sequence goes on from CAMFIE010000013.1 coordinate 95,811, forward strand.
CGCAGATCCTTGAGCGCTCGGGCGTGACGGCTGCGCATTTCAAGGCCTATATCGCCATCCAGATGAGCTGGCCGAGGCTTGTGAACGCCCGCTACGCCAGCCAGAAGCAGAGTGGCGCGGATCTCGCCCAGAAGCTCGGCGGCAAGGAAAAGCCGGTCACGACCGAATATTTCCTGCAGCAGGTGGTTTTCGTGATTCCGGAATCCAAGCGTGGCAAGATCACGGGCAAACGCAAGGCAGAGGCGGAAGCCTCGCGCAAGAACTTCCCGGGCTGCGACCAGTCCAAGGTTTTTGCCGCGACCATGCGGGATGTCTCGATCATCGATCTTGGCCGCGTGCTCGCGCCTGCGATGCCTGACCAGTGGAAGCCGCTGATCGAAAAGGTCAAGGGCAACACCACCGGTACACTGGTGACCCCGCGCGGCGTGGAATATCTGGCGATCTGCAAGCAGCGGCAGGTCAATGACGACTTTGCAGCCGAAACGGTGTTCCGCGCCGAGGAACTGGGCAAGCAGAAGAATGCCAAGGACCCGAATGAGGAAGCCTATATCGCGGAACTGCGCAAAAAGGCCCATATTGTAGGAGATTGAGGTCAGCCATGTCGGATCAGAAGCCCCTGTCGCCCATTGGCCTCACCCAGGGAGACCCTGCGGGCATCGGTCCGGATATCGCGCTTGCCGCCTGGCATCGCCGCGCGGATCTCAACCTGCCGCCCTTCCTTTACATCGGCGATCCGGACATTCTGGCCGCCCGCGCCCGCGCGCTGGAAATCATCGTACCGATTAGGCATAGCACGCCTGCCGAGGCCGTGGATGCCTTTGCAGACCATTTTCCGGTTCTGCCGGTGCCTGCCGGTGCAGACATTCGCGCCGGTCATCCGCATCCGGCCTCCGCCAAGGGCACCATTGCGGCGATTGAAAAGGCCGTCAGCCTTTGCATGGACGGTGCGCTTTCGTCTGTGACCACCAATCCGATTGCAAAGTCGGTGCTCTATCAGGCGGGTTTCCGCTTTCCGGGACACACCGAATTTCTCGCCGATCTCGCCGAAAAGGCGACCGGCACCAAGACCATGCCGGTGATGATGCTCGCCGGGCCGATGCTGAAGGCGATCCCGCTCACCATCCACATTCCGCTGAAGGAAGTGGCGGGCAAGATCACCGAAAAGCTCATTCTCGAGACAGCCCGCATCGCCAATCAGGATCTCAAGCAGCGCTTCGGCCTGGATTTCCCGCGCCTTGCCATTGCCGGGCTGAACCCGCATGCGGGCGAATCCGGCGCCATGGGCACGGAAGAAATCGAGATCATCGAACCGGCGATCCGCAAGCTGCGCGCCGAGGGCATCGATGCAATCGGGCCGCTTTCTGCCGATACGATGTTCCATGAGGAGGCCCGCACGCGCTATGACGTGGCACTCTGCATGTATCACGATCAGGCCCTGATCCCGGTCAAGGCGCTCGGCTTCGACAGTTCCGTGAATATCACCCTCGGCCTGCCCTTCGTGCGCACCTCGCCGGACCATGGCACGGCCTTCGGGATCGCAGGCAAGGGCATCGCTCGGGAAGACAGTCTGGTGGCTGCGCTTCGCCTTGCCGCCGAACTTGGCGCCCGCAACAGAGCCGCCCGCTGATGGCTGCACTGGATGGCCTGCCGCCTCTGCGCGAGGTGATCCAGCGGCATGGGCTGGACGCGAAAAAGGCGCTCGGCCAGAACTTTCTGCTCGATCTCAATCTGACGCAGAAGATTGCCCGGACCGCGGGTGCGCTGGACGGCGTGACGGTGATCGAGGTCGGCCCCGGTCCCGGCGGCCTGACCCGCGCCATTCTGGCGCTTGGTGCCCGCAAAGTGATCGCCATCGAGCGCGACAGCCGCTGCCTTCCTGCGCTTGCAGAAATTTCCGATCATTATCCGGGGCGTCTGGACGTCATCGAAGGGGATGCCCTGAAGACGGATTTCGCCGCCCTTGCAGCGCGCGAGGCGGCCCATGGCCCGGTAAAGATCATCGCCAACCTTCCCTACAATATCGGCACGCAACTGCTGATCAACTGGCTGCTGCCGGAGCGCGCCCGCCACTGGCCACCCTTCTGGGACAGCCTGACGCTTCTTCTCCAGAAGGAAGTGGTGGAACGCATCACCGCCACCGAGGATGACGATCACTATGGTCGTCTCGGCGTGCTGTGCGGCTGGCTGACGGAGGCGCGTGCCGCTTTCGACATTCCGCCACAGGCCTTTACCCCGCCGCCCAAGGTGACATCCACCGTGGTGCAGATCGCCCCGCAGGCCGAGCCGCTCGCCTGCGAGGCCGCAAAGCTCGAACGCATCACCG
>CAMFIE010000014.1 GCA_945952315.1 uncultured Rhizobium sp.
CCCGCTGGCCGTCCGGCATCAAGGATGGCGCCGAATTCGTCATCCCGACGATGAAGTGATGCTGTTCTTCTGAACGTTGAATGCATGAAAGGCCCCCGGAGACGGGGGCCTTGTCGTTTAAAGTCGCATCATTTCTGGTCCCGCAATGGTTAACGCCCATTCAGGACTTGCCTCTCTCCGGTCTTGTTGTAGAGCATTGCAGATATAACAGACATCTATGCATCGACCTGACGGAGAGGAATGAACATGGCAACGCGCGTGATGATGAAGAACCCGACCACTGGCATAACGAAGAAGGGCTATGTCGGCTTCTCCTGGACCTATCTTTTCTTCGGCGGCCTCGTTCCGCTGTTCCGTGGCGAGATCGGCACGGGTGCCCTGCATCTCGTGCTTTCGATCCTCACCGCCGGGATTTCCAACCTGATCTTCTGCTTCCTCTACAACAAGCAGTATATGCATCGCCTGATCGAGGCCGGTTATCGCTTCGCCGACCAGCCTGCCACCAATGAATATGCCGCGCAGAAGATCGGTGCCGATCTCGGCATGCTGGCAATTGCCGGCTGATCGAACCGGATTTCAGACGTCCCGAAGGGCCGCCTTCGTGCGGCCTTTTCATGCCTAAAAAAGAAAATGACAAAAATATAATTTAGGGTCATCCTGCCTGTGTTCGGTTGCAGAAGCAGAAGGCGCCCTTGACCACGGGGCGCATCCGGGAAGACGGGCTCCCCGGACACCGGCAAGTGCCTTGCTCTCGAACATGGAGGTTTTGCGATGTGGCATCTGCCAATAAGCATTACGCTCACTGTTAAGAAAACCCGGACAGAGTGGTCAATCACCGTCCGGGTCAGCTTCATAACAGTCGAGTAAAGGGAAGGGCGAGGCGGCAACCTCGCCCTTCCACTCCACTAATATAATTCAGACCCGGGGCCGCCGCAAGGGCAGGGTCTATTCCGCCGGTCCGTCGTTGTAGCCCACCTTGTCCACCAGTTCGGAGGCTTCCTTGCGGTGGGCGGAAATATCGGCCAGTGGCAGCGTATCCGGCTTGATCGGCCCAAAGCCCTTGACGATGGCTGATGGTTCGGCGCCGGGAGCGACCGGATATTCGAACACCTTTTCCGCATAGATCTTCTGTGCTTCCGGCGAGGCGAGGAATTCCATCAGCTTGATGCCGTTTTCCTTGTTGGGTGCGTTTTTCGCGAGCGCCACGCCGGAAATGTTCACATGCGTTCCACGATCCTTCGCATTCGGGAAAAGGATCTTGATGGCGCCAGCCCAGTCCTTCTGCTCCGGCTCTTCCTCGTCCGTCATCATCAGGCCGACATAGTAGGTGTTGCCCAGCGCGATATCGCATTCCCCGGAGAAGATCGCCTTGGCCTGGCTGCGGTCGGAGCCGTCCGGCTTGCGGTTCAGGTTGTTCTTCAGGCCCGTCAGCCACTTTTCCGTATAGTCCTTGCCGTGATGGGCAATCATCGAGGCGAAGAGACCGATATTGTAGGCATGCTGGCCATCGCGGGTGCAAATGCGGCCCTTCCATTTCGGGTCGGCCAGTTCCTCGTAGGTGATCTCGTTTTCCGGCACGCGCTCCTTCGAGGCATAGACCACGCGGCCACGGGTGGTGAGGCCAAACCAGTTGCCTTTCGGGTCGCGATACTGGGCCGGAATATCCTTGTTGATCAGCGGATCATCGACCGGCTGCGTCACGCCGCCTTCCACCGCATCGGTGAGGCGGCTGATATCGACGGTAAGGATCACGTCCGCAGGGGAATTCACGCCTTCGGCCTGAATCCGCTCCACCAGCCCCTTGTCGAGAAACAGCACATTGGTCTCGATCCCGGTTTCCTTGGTGAAGGCATCGAGCAGCGGCTGGATCAGCTCCGGCTGCCGATAGGAATAGATATTGACCTCACCGTCGGCATGGGCCGCACCCGCAAGCCCGCTGAAGGCCGCGCCAAAGGCCAGCACGGGAAGGGCAAAGGTTGATGTCCGCATCGGGGTCTCCTGCTCTCGTTTTGAATACTTGACTGGAAAAATCATATTTAAACGGCTGCTGTCAACCATGCCGGACCCTCTTGAGTGAAAAATATGATTGGTTTATTCATGTATTTTGGAACAGTTCAAAACTGTGCGCCTTAAAGGCGATTGCAGCGGGTGCACTGAGCGAGGAACAAACGATGCGGCTGACCAAACAGACCAACTATGCCATTCGCATGTTGATGTATTGCGCCGCCAACGAGGGGCACCTGAGCCGCATTCCGGAAATCGCGAAGTCCTATGGCGTGTCCGAACTCTTCCTGTTCAAGATCCTGCAGCCGCTGAGCAAGGCCGGTTTCATCGAAACCGTGCGCGGGCGCAATGGCGGTGTGCGGCTTGGCAAACCGGCCACCGACATCAATCTCTATGAGGTGGTGAAGGTGACGGAAGACAGTTTCGCCATGGCCGAATGCTTTGAAAACGGTGTCGCCGACTGTCCGCTGGTCGATAGCTGCGGCCTGAATTCCGCACTCGCCAAGGCGCTGAAGGCTTTCTTCGACGTGCTTGCGCAATATACGATTGATGACATCGTCAAGGCGCGTCCGCAGATCAATTTCCTGCTCGGCATTCCGGGTCTGGATGCGAGCCTGCCTGCCGCCTGAAAGCTGGAGGTTAATACCAATGCGGCGGATTGGTCCGCAAAAGGTATTCAATCGGACGTAAAACTCTGGGGATAATCCGGCTCGAAACGGGCCGATATTGGCGCTCGCCCGCGTGCCTTGTGGCGCGTTCTTTGGCGAAAATTGCGCCAGAGGCACAAAAAAACCGCGAAAATTGCTAAATCCTGCCTGAAAGGTAAATTTTTGGGCGGGTGTGTTGCGTTTGCTTTGTAAATGTCGTTCCATCGCCCCCAAGGTCGTGGGGAGGATGTCCGCGATCGAAAAACCTAAAAATAATAACCTGGGAAACGACACCATGAAGAAGATTTCCACTTTGCTTGCCGCAACCGCTCTGGTTTCGGTAATGTCCACTGCGGCCTTCGCCAAGACGCTCGTCTATTGCTCGGAAGGCTCGCCGGAAGGCTTCGATCCTGCGCTCTACACCGCCGGCACCACGTTCGATGCGGCATCGCGCACCGTTTACAACCGCCTCGTGGAGTTCAAGCACGGCTCGACCGAGCTGGAGCCGGGTCTGGCCGAAAGCTGGACCGTTTCTCCGGACGGCACCGAATACACCTTCAAGCTGCGCGCCGGCACCAAGTTCCAGACGACGGAATTCTTCACGCCGACCCGCGATCTCAACGCCGATGACGTGATCTTCTCCTTCGAGCGCCAGCTGAAGGCCGACAATCCGTGGAACAAGTATGTCGAGGGTGCGGCCTATGAATATGCCGACGGCATGGGCTTCCCGACGCTGATCAAGTCCATCGACAAGGTGGATGACCTGACGGTCAAGTTCGTGCTGAACCGTCCGGAAGCACCGTTCCTCGCCGATCTCGCGATGGACTTCGCCTCGATCCTCTCCAAGGAATATGCCGACAAGCTCGCCGCTGACGGCAAGATGTCGCAGATGAACCAGATGCCGCTCGGCACCGGTCCCTACAGCTTCGTTGCCTACCAGACCGATGCGGTCATCCGCTACAAGGCCAATGACACCTACTGGGCCGGCAAGCAGAAGATCGACGATCTCGTCTTCGCCATCACCACCGATGCGGCTGTGCGCGCACAGAAGCTGAAGGCGGGCGAATGCCACGTCATGCCCTATCCGAACGCCGCTGATGTGGCCGAGCTGAAGAAGGACGAGAACCTCACCGTTCTCGAAGGCGCTGGTCTGAACGTTTCCTACCTCGCCTACAACACGCTGCAGGCACCGTTCGACAAGGCTGAAGTGCGCAAGGCGCTGAACCAGGCAATCAACAAGCAGGCGATTGTGGATGCGGTCTTCCAGGGCGCGGCCTCCGTGGCCAAGAACCCGATCCCGCCGACCATGTGGTCCTACAACGACGCCGTCCAGGATGATGCTTACGATCCGGAAGCTGCCAAGAAGGCGCTTGAAGCCGCTGGCGTCAAGGATCTGAAGATGAAGATCTGGGCAATGCCGGTATCGCGTCCGTACATGCTGAATGCACGCCGCGCTGCCGAGCTGATGCAGGCCGACCTTGCCAAGGTGGGCGTCACCGCCGAGATCGTTTCCTATGAATGGGCCGAATATCTGAAGCTCTCCAAGGAAAAGACCCGTGATGGTGCCGTGATCCTCGGCTGGACCGGTGACAACGGTGATCCGGACAACTTCCTCGATACGCTGCTCGGCTGCGATGCCGTGGGCGGCAACAACCGCGCCCAGTGGTGCAACGAGGAGTTCGACAAGCTGGTGAAGGCCGCCAAGAAGACCGCCGATCAGGCAGAGCGCACCAAGCTCTACCAGGAGGCTCAGGTCGTCTTCAAGCGTGAGGCTCCATGGGCAACCCTTGACCACTCCGTCGTTTCGATCCCGGTCTCCAAGAAGGTCACCGGCTTCTACAACGACCCGCTCGGCTACCACCGCTTTGATGGCGTCGATATCGCCGAATAAGCCTCAAGCCAGCAATTGCCCGGAATGAAGCCGGGTGCATCCGGCGGTCGGTTCCACCCGATCGCCGGAGCCATTTTGGATGAACGCCAATGCTACGTTTCCTGCTGGGGCGCATCGCGATCCTGATCCCGACCTTTCTCGGTGTCTCGCTGATTGCCTTTTCCTTCATCCGCATGCTGCCGGGCGATCCGGTCATGCTCATGTCCGGCGAACGCGTGATGTCGGAAGAAAAGCATGCGCAGATCATGCATGATCTCGGCCTCGACCGGCCGATGCCGGTGCAGTATCTCAACTACCTGACGGACGTTCTGTCCGGGGATCTCGGCACCTCGATCGTCACCAAGCGGCCGGTGCTGGGCGAGTTTCTCTCGCTGTTTCCGGCAACGCTGGAACTGTCGCTCTGCGCGATCATCCTCGCCGTGGTTCTCGGCGTGCCTGCGGGGGTTCTTGCAGCGGTCAAGCGCGGCACCTGGTTTGACCAGTCGATCATGGGGGTGGCGCTGATCGGCTATTCCATGCCGATCTTCTGGTGGGGCCTGCTGCTCATCATCTTCTTCTCCGGCTATCTCGGCTGGACGCCCGTTTCGGGCCGCATTTCGCTGATGTATTTCTTCCCGCCCGTCACCGGTTTCATGCTGATCGACAGCCTCTTGTCGGGGCAGGCAGGCGCGTTCAAGTCGGCGCTCACCTATCTGATCCTGCCCACCATCGTGCTCGGCACCATTCCGCTCGCCGTCATCGCCCGCCAGACACGCTCTGCGATGCTCGAAGTGCTGGGCGAGGATTATGTCCGCACCGCAAAATCCAAGGGGCTTTCGCCTTTCCGGGTGGTGGGCGTGCATGCGCTGCGCAATGCGCTGATTCCGGTCATCACCACCATCGGCCTGCAGGTCGGCGTGCTGCTTGCGGGCGCGATCCTCACCGAAACCATCTTTTCCTGGCCGGGCATCGGCAAATGGATGGTCGATGCGGTGTTCAAGCGCGACTATGCGGTGGTGCAGGGCGGTCTCCTTCTGATCGCCGGTGTCATCATGCTCGTCAATCTGGCGGTGGATGTAACCTACGGGTTCATCAATCCCCGCATCCGTCACTAGGAGGCCCTCATGAGCACTTCTTCGGCGACGCCTGAAAAGACGGGCACGCATCCTTCCGCGCTCTCGGAATTCTGGCATTATTTCTCGCGCAACAAGGGCGCGGTGATCGGGCTCGGCATCTTTGTTGCCATTCTGTTTCTGGCAATCTTCGCGCCCGTCTTTGCGCCGCATGCGCCAAGCGAGCAGAACCGCGATGCGCTGCTGCTTGCCCCCGCCTGGATGGAAAACGGCAAGGCGACCTATGTGCTCGGCACCGATGCGGTGGGTCGCGACATCCTCTCGCGCCTCATCTACGGCGCGCGTTTCTCGCTGTTCATCGGCCTGGTGGTGGTGACGCTGTCTGTCGTTTCCGGCGTGCTGATCGGCCTTGTGGCCGGTTACTTCGGCGGCAAGGTGGATATCGTGATCATGCGGATCATGGATATCGTCCTCGCCTTTCCCTCGCTGCTTCTGGCGCTGGTGCTGGTGGCCGTTCTCGGCCCGGGTCTCCTGAATGCGATGATTGCGATTTCTCTGGTCAACCAGCCGCATTTCGTGCGCCTTGCGCGGGCCTCGGTGCTGACCGAGCGCGACAAGGAATATGTGATTGCCTCGCGGGTGGCCGGTGCCGGAACGCTCCGGCTGATGTTCCTCACCATCCTGCCGAACTGTCTTGCACCGCTGATCGTGCAGGCAACGCTGGCCTTCTCGGCGGCGATCCTCGATGCGGCAGCCCTCGGCTTCCTCGGCATGGGGGCGCAGCCGCCAACGCCGGAATGGGGCACGATGCTGGCCGAGGCACGCGAATTCATCCAGCGGGCACCCTGGGTCGTGACCTTCCCCGGTCTTGCGATCCTGATCACCGTGCTTGCGATCAATCTGATGGGCGACGGGCTGCGCGATGCCCTTGACCCGAAGCTGAAGAGGTCGTGATGGCTCTCCTCGAAATCCAGAACCTCACCGTGGAATTCCAGACCGCCTCCGGTCTGTTCCGGGCGGTGGACAGTGTCTCGCTCACCTGCGACCGCGGGGAAATCCTCTCGATTGTCGGCGAATCCGGCTCGGGCAAGTCGGTCTCGATGCTGGCGCTGATGGGGCTTCTGCCCTGGACGGCGAAGATCACCGCCGACAGGCTCGCCTTTGACGGCAAGGATCTGATCGGCCTTTCGGCCCGCGACCGGCGCAAGATCATCGGCCGCGACATGGCGATGATCTTTCAGGAGCCGATGTCGAGCCTCAATCCCTGCTTCACGGTCGGCTTCCAGCTCGGCGAAACGCTGCGCATCCATATGGGGATGAACCGCAAGGAGCGGCGCGAGCGCTCGATCGAGCTTCTGAAGCTCGTCGGCATTCCCGCCCCGGAAGAGCGGCTTTCCAACTTCCCGCACCAGATGTCGGGCGGCATGAGCCAGCGCGTGATGATCGCCATGGCGCTTGCCTGCAATCCGAAGCTGCTGATCGCCGATGAACCGACGACGGCGCTGGACGTGACCATCCAGGCGCAGATCCTCGATCTCCTGATCCGCCTGCAGAAGGAAAACGGCATGGCGCTGGTGCTGATCACCCATGACATGGGCGTGGTCGCCGAGACCGCGCACCGGGTGCAGGTGCAATATGCCGGGCAGAAGGTCGAGGAGCAGCCGGTGGCAAAGCTCTTTGCCGATCCGCATCATCCCTATACCGCAGCATTGCTTGCGGCGCTGCCGGAGCGGGCGGTCGCAGGCGAGCGCCTGCCCTCGATCGCCGGCGTCGTGCCCGGCCAGCACGACCGGCCGAGCGGCTGTCTCTTTGCACCGCGCTGTGCCTTCGTGCGGGAGGATTGCCTGAAGGGCGCTGCCCGGCAGGGTGTCGATCTTGGCGAGGCGCTCTGCAACCATCCGCTGGTCAAGGGTGTTCCTCAGAACATGGAATCAACCGCCGCTGAAGGAGTTCCGGCATGAGCGCGCCTGTCCTCGTCGGCAAGGATCTTGCCCGTCACTATGCCGTCCGTCGCGGCCTGTTCAAGCCGGATGCGGTGGTAAGGGCGCTGAACGGCGTGTCCTTCGAGCTGCATTCCGGCAAGACGCTTGCCGTGGTGGGCGAATCCGGCTGCGGCAAGTCCACGTTGGCCCGGCTCGTCACCATGATCGAGGACCCCTCGGCAGGCGAATTGCTGATCGACGGCAAGCCCGCACGCGTCGGTGATTCCTCGCTGCGCGCCGAGGTGCAGATCGTGTTCCAGAACCCCTATGGCTCGCTCAATCCGCGCCAGAAGGTGGGCACGATCCTGGAGGAGCCGCTGAAGATCAACACATCGGACGATGCAGCCACCCGTCGCCGCAAGGCCGAGGAGATGATGGCCAAGGTCGGCCTTCGCCCGGAACATTACGACCGCTATCCGCACATGTTTTCCGGCGGCCAGCGCCAGCGCATCGCGATTGCCCGCGCGCTGATGCTGAAGCCGAAGGTGCTGGTGCTGGACGAGCCGGTTTCCGCGCTCGATCTGTCGATCCAGGCTCAGGTGCTGAACCTGCTCATGGACCTGCAGAAAGAGATGGGGCTTGCCTATCTGTTCATCAGCCACGGTCTTTCGGTGGTGCGCCACATCGCCGACGAGGTGATGGTGATGTATCTCGGCAAGCCGGTTGAAACGGGAACGGCGGACGAGGTCTTCAACCATCCGCGCCATCCCTATACCGCAGCGCTACTCTCTGCGACGCCGATTGCCGATCCGGAACGGGCAAAGAACCGCATCCGCCTGCAGGGCGAGCTGCCGTCGCCGCTCAATCCGCCGCCGGGCTGTCCGTTCAATCCGCGCTGCTGGAAGGCAACGGAGGAATGCCGCAAGGCCATGCCGCCGCTCGAAGGTCCGGCCGAACACCAGTTCGCCTGCCTGCATCCACTCGACTGATCAGGCGTCAAGCCCGAACAGACGGGCCATATAGGGCGTCACCAGCCGGTTCTCCGGGTCGAAATCCCGGCGAACCGCGAGCGCATCGGCAAAGCGCGGGTAAAGGGGAGCGAGCTCGCGGGCGGTCAGATTGTGCATCTTGCCCCAGTGGGGCCGCCCGTCATGGCGCAGGAAAATTTCTTCCGCCGCCCGGAAATAGCCGTGGCATTTTTCCGATGCATCGTGGTGGATCGCGATCGAGCAGGTCTCGCGTCCGTAAAACGGGCTGAGCCAGGCATCGTCTGCTGCCACCACCCGCACCTCCATCGGAAAATAGACGCGCGGGAAATGCCGTTCGGTAAGCGGGATGAGCTGGCGCAGCACGGCAGGCCCTGCCTCCAGCGGCAGATGATATTCCATTTCGTTGAACCGGGTCCGCCGCTCGTTCGGATAGGCCTTCAGCCAGTCCTCGACGAAATCCTCCTCCGGCACGAGGCGAAGGGCTGCGGCGATCATCGCCCGGCGGATCGCAGGCACGCGGGAGAAAAGGCCGCGCATCATCCGAAGCAGGGTCAGCGCCATCTCGTCATCGTCCGGCGGGCGGATTTCTGCGGGCAGATCGACGATATCGGCGCGCGACAGAAGCACATTGGCCGCATGCGGGATGACGAAGAATTCCACCGAGCGGCTTTCCCGCATCAGTGCCTCGAAACCCTCCAGCACCGCATCGAGCGGCACGAAGGCCCGGCGGCGATGCAGCCGGTAGGGTTTGACATTCTGCACGGTCATCGCCGTCATCGCGCCGAAAGAGCCGAGGGAGACGGCAGCCGCCTTGAGAAGATCGGCGTTGTCACCGTCGCGCGTGAGCTGGTGACAGCGACCGCGCGCATCCACGAGTTCCAGCCCGAGCAGATGCGTGTGATAGGCCCCGAGCGTATGGCCGGACCCGTGGGTGCCGGTGGCAATCGCCCCGGCAAAGGTCTGCACATCCACATCACCCATGTTCGGCAGGGCCTGCCCGGCCTCGTCAAGGGCGCGGGTCAGGGCGCTGATCCGGGTTGCCGCGCCAAAGCGGGCGGTGAGGGCAGCCGCATCGTGATCATGAAGCCCGCTGAAGGCAGAAAGATCGATCAGCGTCGCCTGCGTTTCCACCAGCGGGGTGAAGGAGTGTCCGGCACCCATGATGCGCAAGGGGCCGGAACCGGTGCGGATCAGCCGCGACAGGGCTTCGACATCCTGCGGTCTGGCAATCGCGGAAGGGCGCGCCCTGACCGAGCCGGACCAGTTCGACCAGATTTCGGGGGCCTTGCCGGACGGTGCCGTCAGGTCTTTGTCCGGCCGGGTTCGGGGCTGGTCCATTTTTTAAGCCTTCTGATCCACAGCCACGCCAATTCATCCGCTTCTACCGGAAAAAGCTTCGCCTGTCCGCCTCGCTTTTGCCGCCTGTAACAGGTATGGGACCCGACAGCCGGACGTTGCGTCCGGATATTTGTTCTCGATCAAACACTTTTCTGTGCGGGCGGCTATGCCTGAAGCGCAGAAGTGCTATAATAAATCATTGTTATTGATTTATTGCCACGGCGGATAGCGGCCATGGAGGCCCGAATGGATATGATGACGAAGCCCCGGCCGCTGGCCATGCGCCGCAGGCCCAAGCAGGAGCGCTCCCGCGAGCGGGTGGATGAAATCCTCGCGGTTGCGATGCGGCTGATCGGTGAAAAGGGCATCGATGCGGTGACGATGAAGGAGGTCGCCCAGCATTCCGGCGGGCCGATTGCTTCGGTCTACCAGTATTTTCCCAACAAGTCGGCAATCATCGGGATGCTTTACGAGCGCTACAGCGCCTCGATCCTCGAAATCCTGTCCGACTGCATGCGTGATGTGGATAGTCTCGAGGCATTGCTGGACGCGGTCTCGAATTCGATCCGGCGCTATCATGATTTCATGAAGGGCGAGCCCGCGCTGGTCGATCTTGTGAATGCGGTGCATGCCGACAAGAGCCTGCAGCCGGTCGATACCGAACAGACGCATGTGGTGGTCGATGCCTTCTATGGCACGACCTGCCATATTTTTCCCGAAGCAGCGCTGGAGCAGTATCGCCGCACGCTGTTCCTGCTCATCCAGCTCACGTCTTCCACGGTGCGGCTGGCGCTCGGCATGCCGGAAGAGCAGGGACGGGCGATGGTGGAGGAATTCAGCGCCATCGTCTGCCTGCAGATGCGCCATCTCGCCAAGGGATAAGGCCACCCGTTTTAGAAAAGAGATCAGCCCCCGCCTGTGGACTGCACGGGCGGGGGTTTTCGCGTCGTCGCTCAGATGCCGAGCTTGTCGCGCAGGCCGTAATACCAGGCCCCCAGCGCCGTCAGCGGCACGCGGAACAGCTTGCCGCCCGGGAAGGGGAAGTTCGGCAGCGAGGACCAGACATCGAAGCGTTCGGCCTGTCCGGCAATCGCCTCGCCCAGCACCTTGCCCAGCAGATGCGTGGTCGTTACCCCGTGGCCGCTGTCGCCATGGCTGAAATAGACGGTCGGCGAGAGGCGGCCCATATGCGGAATGCGCGACAGCGTCAGCGCAAAATTGCCGCTCCAGGCATAGTCGATCCGCACATTTGCAAGCTCGGGGAAGGTCTTCAGCATGTTCGGGCGGATCTTGCCGGTCAGCGTCCTCGGATCATGGCCACCATAGACGATGCCGCCGCCATAGAGCAGGCGGTTGTCGGTCGTGCGGCGATAGTAGTCGAGAACGTAATTGGCATCTTCCACGCAGTAATCGGCCGGAAGCAGGCTTTCGATCAGCTCCTTCGGCAACGGTTCGGTCGCCATTACCTGGGTGGAAACCGGCATCATCCGATCGCCGATGGCGGGCAGGAGATTGCCGAGATAGGCATTGCCGCAGACCAGCACGAACTTGCAGTCCACCGAGCCGGATTGCGTCCGCACCACCGGCTTTGCGCCCTGATCGACCGCGATCACCCGCGAATTCTCGTAGATCACGCCGCCAAGGCTTTCGAGCGCGCGGGCTTCGCCCAGCACCAGGTTCAGCGGATGGATATGGCCGCCGAGCTTGTCGATCATGCCGCCGGCATAGACATCCGACTTCACATATTTGCCGACCTCGGCTTTGGACACCATTTCAAGCCCGGTATGGCCGTGCTTTTCCCAGTGCTGGCGCACATGATCCATCTCGCGGATCTGCTTGTCGGTGAAGGCGGCGAAGAAGCCGCCGTGGCGCAGGTCGCAGTTGATCTTGTATTTGGCAATGCGCTCGCGGATGATGTTGCCGCCCTCGAGCGACATCTTGCCCAGTTCCACGGCCTTGGCCGGGCCATAGCGCTTGGCGATGGTTTCAAGATCGCGGCTGTAGCCGTTGACGATCTGGCCGCCATTGCGGCCCGACGCGCCGAAGCCGACGCGCATTGCTTCCAGCACGACCACGCGATAGCCGCGCTCGGCGAGTTCGAGACCGGCGGAAATGCCGGTATAGCCCGCGCCGATCACGCAGATATCGGTCTCGATATTGGCATCCAGCGAAGGGCGCACCTGCTGGTCATTGGCGGAGGCGGCATACCAGCTTGCGGCATGGCCGGGATTGGTGCTGACGGAGGAAAGGTGTTCGGTCATGATCATACGGTCCGGATGTAAGCGTCATATTCGACGTCGGTCACACGAAGGGAAAATTCGGCCAGTTCCTGCTGCTTGCAGGCGGTGTAGAGGCCGCGATATTCCGGCGTGAGCGTCGCATAGGCGAAGGTGGATTTGGCAAAGCGCTGCAGCGCATAGTCCCAGTTGGTGGGCAGCGGTTCGTGGTTGACCGCATGGTCATCGCCGGTGATCGCCCCGCCCGGGTGAAGCTTTTCCTTCATGCCGGAAAGCGCGCCGTTGAGGATCATCGCCAGCACCAGATAGGGATTGGTATCGGCACCGGCGACGCGATGCTCGATACGGGTCGCAGGCTTCGACGAGGTGATGACGCGCACGGCCGCCGAGCGGTTGTCAAAACCCCAGGAGGCATAGGTCGGCGCGTGTTCGGAAGGGCGAAGCCGCCGGTAGGAATTGGCATGCGGGGCAAAGACCGCCATGCTTTCTCCCATATTGGCAATCAGCCCGCCGACCGAATGCATCAGCGTATCGGCCGGCTTGTCACTGTCGCTCACATAGATGTTGCGGCCATGTTCGTCGAGCACGGAGAAATGCACATGCATGCCGGATCCGGCCTGCGTGCCATAGGGCTTTGCCATGAAGGTGGCATCGAGATCATGGCGACGGGCCACACCCTTGACGATGCGCTTCAGAAGCACGGCGAAATCCGCCGCCTGCAGGGCATCCGGCACGTGATTGAGGTTGATCTCGTACTGGCCGGGGCCGTTTTCGCGCAGCACCGTATCGGCGGGAACACCCTGTTCCTTCGCCGCCCGGGCAATATCCATGAAGACCGGCTCGAGATCCTGCAGCTCGGAGACCGACAGAACCTGCGTCTGGCTTGTATGCCAGCGGCCCTCGCGCGAGTTTGGCGGGCGGACCGGATCAAGCGCCGAGCGCACCGGATCGATCAGGTAGAATTCCAGCTCGGTTGCCACCACAGGCGTGAGCTTCAGATCGGCAAAGCGCTTCATCACATTGGCCAGCACCTGCCGTGGATTGCCGAAAAAGCCGGACCCATCCGCATTGCGCATGTCCAGCATCACCTGCGCGGTCGGCCGGTTCAGCCAGTTCACCCGTGCAAGCGTTCCCTCGACCGGGAAGCAGAGGCCATCCGGATCGCCGGTGCCTTCGGCAAGGCCCGCCGCGTTCACGTCGCGGCCCCAGCAGTCCAGCGCATAGACCGAGCGGGGAATGGCCATCCCCTTGGTCAGCACATCAAGCGCCCGCTCGCGGGGAATCCACTTGCCGCGCGGCATGCCATTCACGTCAATAACAAAGGCTTCCAGGACTTCAATATCCTGGTTCTGACGCAAGAATTCCTGCGCCCTTATCGCAATGTCCATAAATCACCGAAAAGTTGTTGTCATGATCCGTTGCTCCACAAAGCCTTCAGGGCTTGCGGAGAGAGGAGCGTTGCTACGCTAACGGTCGCCACTTTCGTGCGCGAAATGAAGAAAACGGATCATGTTGTTCGGTCCCGGATTTCAATGCTGCCGGGAGGCTCCGATTTATACGAGGGTATAACTATAATACATAAAAGCCGCAAAAAAGCCAGCCGGAGGCGGAATAAAAGAGAAAAGGGCGGATGACCTTCGTCTTTCCCCTTTCAATTCAAACGGTTGGGCCTGTTGACATCAGGGCCGGAAACGCTCCGGTGCAAAGGGGGATGGATCGACGAAGGGCTTTTCCCCGGTCATCATTTCGGCGAGAAGGCGTCCGGTAACGGGGCCTATGGTCAGCCCGTGATGGGCATGGCCGAAGGCGAACCACACATCCGAATGCCGCGGTGCCCGGCCGATCACCGGCATCATGTCGGGCGTGCAGGGGCGTGCGCCCATCCAGGGCTCCGGATCGAGCCGGTTCGCAAGCGGGAAGACGGTCCGGGCAACGGCTTCTGCACGCTGAAGCTGCACCGGCGATTTCGCCGCATCACGGTTTGCAAATTCCGCCCCTGTCGTCAGCCGGATGCCCTGACGCATCGGCGCGAGGAAATAGCCGCGCTCGGTATCCATGGTCCAGTGGTTCAGCATTGCATTGCCTTCGGCGGCATAATGCATGTGATAGCCGCGCTTGATGCCGAGCGGCATGGCATAGCCGAGCGCCTCGATCAGCTCCTTCGCCCAGGGGCCGAGCGCAAGCACCACGTCTTCCGCCTCGAACTTGCCTTCGACGGTCAGCACCTGCCAGCCGCCATTGCCGGAAAGGCGCTTCAGCGTCATGGCATCGCCGCGCACGAAACGCCCGCCAAGCGACTGGAAATGCGAAAGATAGGCCTGTGTCAGCCCGTGCGGGTCAAGCACCGTCCAGGGATCGGTCCAGCGCAGCGCGCCGATGAAGGCTGGCTTCAGATGCGGCTCTTCGGCAGCAAGTCCCGCCGCATCGAAGGTTTCGTAGCCGACGCCGAATTCCCGCTTCCAGCTTTCGGCCTCGGCGAAATCCTTGTCGCGGGCGGCTTCCGTCCGATAGGCCTTCTGCCAGCCGCGCGGGCCGATCAGCGCCTCGGCACCGGAGGCCTTGATCAGTGCCTCATGTTCCGAAATCGAGTTTTCGATCAGCGGTGCATAGGCAAGCGCGATCCGGCGATGACGGGCAGGGGCCGAATGCCACCAGTAGCGCAGGAGGAAGGGCGCGGCTGCCGGAAGGGCGGCCATGTGATAATGCGCATCGATGCGGTTGTTCATCATGTAGCGGGCGAGCATGGTGATTTCGCGCGGGAAGCCGTAGGGCACCACGCCTTCGCGCTGGATCAGCCCGGCATTGCCATAGGATGTTTCCTCGCCCGCACCGCGCCTGTCGACCAGAATGACCTCGCGGCCACGCTTTTGCAGATGGATCGCCACCGAAACGCCGACAATACCCGCGCCCAGAACCAGCGTCGTCTTGGTCATGTTTACTTCCGCTTCACACTTCGCTTCCGGGCGGAAGGTGCCCCTCGTTGCTGCGGCGCGCAATTGTAAATTTTCGCAAGTGCCCAAATTCCCGGATAATCCGGCCAAAGTTTGTTTTCGCCGGATTTATAACGGATCATATCTGGAATCGCAGTGAAAAGCACAAGCTCTGGTAGGTTGCCGTCGGGTTAATGGCATCAACTGGCACGGATTGTTCTGGCACAGGTTGATGCTTGCCGGAAGGGCCGGTCGCAACCGGCCCCCACATGCGGCAAATTCGCTTATTTCAGGCGGAAATCGAAGTGCTTGCGCACATATTCCTCGATCTTCCAGGTGCCCTTGAAATCGTGCTCGACCACAAAGGCATCGCCCGCCTTGACGGTCACCGGCGTGCCGCCATCCGGGGTGATCACGATACGGCCTTCGAGCATGTGCACGAATTCATAGGCCGTGTAGGTTGCATGATAGGTGCCGGGCGAGCATTCCCACACGCCGGAGGCCATCGCGCCATCTGATGAGGTGTGGAGCGCCCAGGTCTTCATCGAGGGCGTGCCTTCCACGACCACCCAGCCGTCGAGATCATTGGTATCCGGCTCGATGCCTTCGGTGCTGCCAAGCCGCGTGATCGTCTGCATTCCTTCATCTCCCTCAAGAAAAGGCCGGCTGGATTGCCGGCCTGCATGATCCCGTCTGTGGCAAAGAGGAGGCCGAAAGGCGCGCCCATCCGCGACATGGCGGCCCTCAGCGTTCGGGATTGTTCCGGTTGTAGCGGATGGAGGCGCGCAGCGACACGCCGATCAGGCTGGCACCGGCAAGCCCCGTCACCACTTCCGGCACGGGCATCAGCGTCTGCAGATACATGATCAGCGCCAGCACGAGGATCGCGTAGAAGGCGCCATGCTCCAGATAGCGATATTCGGACAGCGTGCCCTTCTCCACCAGCATGATGGTCATCGAGCGCACATACATTGCCCCGATACCGAGGCCGATCGCGATGATGAACAGGTTGTTGGTGAGCGCAAAGGCCCCGATCACGCCATCGAAGGAGAAGCTCGCATCGAGCACTTCCAGATAGAGGAAGGCCCCGAAGCCGCCGCGGGCGGCAGCCGACAGGGTTTCCTGCGAGGCATCCAGCAATTCGCCGATCACCTCGACCAGCAGGAAGGTCACGAGGCCCCAGACGGCGGAAAACAGGAAGGTGATACCCTCTTCCTTCGGCAGGAGATAGGTGAAGACGAGCGCGAGAACCAGCGCGATGGCCACCTCGATGCCCTTCACCGAGGTGCGTACCATCTTCTTCTCAAACGCCGCGATCCAGTGCACGTCCTTTTCGCTGTCGAAGAAATAGGACAGGCCGACCATCATCAGGAAGGTGCCGCCAAAGGCGGAGATGCTGACATGCGTGCCTTCCATGATGTGGGCATAGTCTTCCGGCCGGAACATCGCCATGTGAAGCGCTGCCCAGGGGGTGATGCTCGCGGCAATCGCCACGATCACCAGCGGAAAGACGATGCGCATGCCGAAGACGGCAATGATGATGCCCCAGGTGAGGAAGCGCCGCTGCCAGAGCGGCGTCATGTCCTGCAGCTTGCGGGCATTGACGATGGCATTGTCGAAGGAGAGCGAGATTTCCAGCACGCCAAGCACGGCGCAAATGAACAATGCGGTAAAGGCCGCACCCATCGTGCCGCCATTTTGCCAGCCGAGAAAGGCCCCGAGCAGGAGGCCGAAGGCGGTGAAGGCAAAGGCCCATTGGAAATAGGAAAGAACGCTTTTGTCTGTCTTGGTCATGCGGGACGTCCCGCCGGCGTATGAACAGGCAGTACCGACATCACGAGAGCGCCGATTGAACTCTCGCCAGAGGGGCCCGGCACCAGATTCAAGATAAGGTGCTGCGAGTAACTAACCCAGTTTCAGCGGGCGTCAAGCCCGACATTGTGCAAAACCGTATCAGGCCAGAACCAGTTTGATGGCATGGATGTGCAGCATGGCGGCGATATCGACGGGCGGCGGCTGGTTGGTCACCAGCATGTCATAGCGGTCGGGCGGGGCCGGAACGATGGGTGCCGAGCGGCCAAACTTGCCGCTGTCGGCCACCACGATCCGCTGCTCGGCGCAGTCTCCGGCAACGCGGGAAAGATCCGCCTCTTCCATGTCGGCCAGCATGAAGCCCGCCTGTGCATTGACGGCGGTGGTCGACAGGATCGCATGGCGCACGGTGAAGCGGCGGATGAAGGCCAGCGCATCGGCCCCGAAGGCGCCGCCGTCATGGGCGCGCAATTCCCCGCCCGCCAGAAACACCCGGTTGCCGTTTCGGCCCGCAAGCGTATGCGCAACCGCGACCGAATTCGTCACCACGAAGAGATCGCGATGCTTCTGGAGCGCAACGGCGATGAAGGCGGTGGTGGAGCCGATATCGAGAAACAGGCTGTCGCCATCGGCAATCAGCGTGGCGACCCGGGCGGCAATCGCCCGCTTTGCCTCCGGATTTTCGCCCATGCGGAAATGCAGCGGCTGCTCGCCCGCCGTGTCTTTCAGATGCACGCCGCCATGCACCTTGGTGACCAGTCCGTCTCTCTCCAGCGCGCGGATATTGCGGCGGATCGTCTCTTCGGACACCTGCAATTGCCGGGCGAGAAAGGGAATGCGGCCGGAACCGCCCGCAAGCCGCAGCGCATCGAGGATTTCCCGCTCGCGGTGATTGGCGCCTGCCCTTTGTCCCTCGCTGTCTTCACCCGCTGCCATGCTGTGGCCTTTTCCGCGATCCCGTGTGGAATTCCCAATCAAACAGCCTCAAAATCCACACAAAACCACAGAAAGTCAAATCTGTGTGTGGATATGTGGAAAATTCTTGACAGGTGCGCGCTTTCACGGAACGCTCCCCGAAAAAATGAGGGAACAGCCATGCAAGCCTTGCCGGAAAGGGAGATCCGATCTCTGCCGCTGTGGAGCGGGGAGATATCCATCCGTCCGCTCTCGGGTGGCATCACCAACCGCAATTATCTGGTGGAAGATCAACAGCGCCGCGCGGTCGTCCGCCTCGGCACCGATATTCCCGTCCACCATATCCGCCGCGACAACGAGCTTGCCGCAAGCATCGCCGCCCACAAGGCGGGGCTTTCGCCTGCGGTTCTTCACCATTCGCCGGGTCTTCTGGTGCTGGATTATGTCGATGCGAAAGCCTTTGCGCCCGAGGATGTGCGCAAGCCCGGCATGCTCGAAAAGATCGTGCCGCTGATCCGCCGCTGCCATACCGAAATGCCGAAGCATTTTCGCGGCGCGGCGATGATCTTCTGGGTCTTCCATGTGGTGCGCGACTATGCGGGCGAGCTTGCCGACCGGCAAAGCCGCCATCTGCCGCTGATCCCCGGCCTGCTCGAAAAGGCCGCGGGGCTCGAACAGGCCGCCGGTCCGTTCGACATCGTCTTCGGCCACAACGACCTGCTTGCCGCCAATCTTCTCGATGACGGCAGGCGGCTCTGGCTGATCGACTGGGACTATGCGGGCTTCAACACGCCGCTCTTCGATCTCGGCGGCCTTGCCTCCAACAACGAGCTTTCCGCAGAGGAAGAACGCCGGATGCTGGAGCTCTATTACGAAAAGCCGGTGACGGACGCGCTTTTGCGCCGTTACGAGGCGATGAAATGCGGCTCGCTGCTGCGCGAGACCATGTGGAGCATGATTTCCGAAATCCATTCCACCATCGACTTCGACTATGCCGCCTATACGGCGGAAAATCTGGCGCGCTTCGAGCGGGCCTTTGCCGATTTCTCGAGACTTTGAGGACATGACCATGAAAGCGCTTCCCTCTACAGCCAAGATCGTCGTGATCGGCGGCGGCATCATCGGATGCTCCACGGCCTATCATCTGGCGAAGCTCGGCTATACGGATACGGTGCTGCTGGAGCGCAAGAAGCTCACCTCCGGCACCACCTTCCACGCGGCAGGCCTTGTCGGGCAGCTGCGCACCAGCGCCAACATCACCCAGTTGCTCGGCTATTCGGTCAATCTCTACAAGACGCTGGAAGCGGAAACCGGGCTCGGCACCGGCTGGAAGATGAATGGCGGCCTGCGCCTTGCCTGCAATCAGGAGCGCTGGACGGAGGTGAAGCGGCAGGCGACCACCGCCCAATCCTTCGGCCTCGACATGCAGCTTCTGACGCCGAAGGAGGCGCTCGAACTCTGGCCGCTGATGACAATCGATGACCTTGTCGGCGCCGCCTTCCTGCCGACCGACGGGCAGGCGAACCCGTCCGATATCACGCAGGCGCTCGCCAAGGGTGCGCGCATGGCCGGTGCCACGATCTTCGAGGATACCGAGGTTCTCGATCTCGAGATCGACAAGGGCCGCATCCGCGCGGTGATCACCGAACGGGGCCGGATCGAATGCGAAAAGGTGGTGGTCTGCGCCGGGCAGTGGACCCGCACCTTTGCCGCCCGCTATGGCGTCAACGTGCCGCTCGTCTCGGTCGAGCACCAGTATATGGTGACGGAAGCCTTCGGCGTTCCCTCGAACCTGCCGACGCTGCGCGATCCCGACCGGCTGACCTACTACAAGGAAGAGGTGGGCGGCCTCGTGATGGGCGGCTACGAGCCGAACCCGATCCCCTGGGCGATGGACGGCATCCCGAAGGATTTCCATTACACGCTGCTGTCGTCCAATTTCGATCATTTCGAGCAGATCATGGAACTGTCGCTCGGCCGCGTGCCGGCGCTTGAAACCGCAGGCATCAAGCAGCTGATCAACGGGCCGGAAAGCTTTACCCCCGATGGCAATTTCATTCTCGGCGAAGCACCGGAGCTGAAGAATTTCTTCGTCGGTGCGGGCTTCAACGCCTTCGGCATCGCATCCGGCGGCGGCGCGGGCATGGCCTTGGCGGAATGGGTGGCGAAGGGCGAGCCGCCCTATGATCTCTGGCCGGTCGATATCCGCCGTTTCGGCCGCCCGCATTTCGATACGGACTGGGTGCGCACCCGCACGCTCGAAGCCTATGGCAAGCATTACACGCTCGCCTTCCCGCATGAGGAACATTCGAGCGGCAGGCCCTGCCGCAAGTCGCCGCTCTATGACCGGCTGAAGGCGCAAGGCGCCTGCTTCGGCGAAAAGCTCGGCTGGGAACGGCCGAACTGGTTTGCCGATCTGGCCGCGGGTGAAGAGCCGAAGGATATCTATACCTACGAGCGGCAGAACTGGTTTGCCGCCGTTGGCCGCGAGCACAGGGCCGTGCGCGAGGCCGCCGTGATCTTCGACCAGACCTCGTTTGCGAAATTCGTGCTGAAGGGCCGCGATGCGGAGGAAGCCCTTTCCTGGATCGCGGCCAATGATGTGGCGAAACCGGTCGGCTCGCTGATCTATACCCAGATGCTGAACGACAAGGGCGGCATCGAATGCGATCTCACCGTCGCTCGTGTCGCGGAGAACGAATATTACATCGTCACCGGAACCGGCTTTGCCACCCATGATTTCGACTGGATCGCGAAGAACATTCCGGACGGCCTGCATGCGGAGCTGGTGGATGTGACCTCCGGCTGGTCGGTGCTGTCGCTGATGGGTCCGAAGGCGCGGACGATCCTCGAAAAGGTCACCCGCTCGGATGTTTCCAATGCGGGCTTCCCCTTCGGCCGGGTGAAGACCATCGGCATTGCGGGCTGCCCGGTCCGGGCGCTGCGCGTGACCTATGTGGGCGAGCTTGGCTATGAACTGCATCTGCCGGTCGAATATGCCACCACCGTCTACGAGGCGCTGATGGCGGCGGGTCGCGAGCACGGTCTCGTCAATGCCGGTTACCGCGCCATCGAAAGCTGCCGCCTGGAGAAATTCTATCGCGCCTGGGGCTCCGATATCGGCCCCGACCATACGCCGGTGGAAGCCGGTCTTTCCTGGGCGGTGAAGCTGAGGAAGGCGACACCCTTCAAGGGCCGCGCAGCTATTGAAGCGCAGGTGAAGGGCGGCGTGAAGAAGATGCTCGCCTGCTTCGTGCCGGACGATCCTTCCGTGGTTCTGCTCGGCCGCGAGACGATCTATCGTGACGGCAAGCGGGTCGGCTGGCTCACCGGCGGTGGCTTCGGCTACACCGTCGGCAAGGCAATCGGCATCGGCTATGTCCGCAATCCGGACGGCGTGACGGAGGATTTCGTGTTGTCGGGCACTTACGAGCTGGATGTGGCGATGACACGCATTCCCTGCACCGTCTCGCTGAAGCCGCTTTACGATGCGGAAATGAACCGGGTAAAGGGATGACATGTCCCTGAAGGGCCGCAGCCGCTTTGCCCGCGCGGCCCTTCGCAGAACCCGGAAGGTGCCTGATGTCCGAGACCGTTCTTGACCGTTTCCTGCGCTATGTGGTGATCGATACCCAGTCCGATCCCGCCTCCGAGACCCAGCCTTCCACCGAAAAGCAGAAGGATCTCGGCCACCTTCTGGTGAAGGAGCTGCTGGCGCTCGGGATCACCGACGCCCATCTCGATGCGCATGGCTATGTCTATGCCACGATCCCCGCCACCAGCGAGAAGCCGGTGCCGGTGATCTGCTTCTGCTCGCATATGGATACGGCCCCGGATTTTTCCGGCACGCATGTCAAGCCGCAGGTGATCCGCAACTATCAGGGCGGCGATATCGTGCTGCCGGGAGATCAGACGCGGGTGATCCGCGTTGCCGATCATCCCGAGCTCAGGAACCAGATCGGCCATGATGTGGTGACCACCGACGGCACGACGCTGCTCGGTGCCGATGACAAGGCAGGCATTGCCGAAATCATGACGGCGGCGGCATGGCTCGTCGCCCATCCCGAGATCCCGCATGGCACGGTCAAAATCCTTTTCACCCCGGACGAGGAAATCGGTCGTGGCGTCAACAAGGTCGATCTCGAAAAGCTCGGCGCGCAATTTGCCTATACGCTCGATGGCGAAACCGTGGGCCATATCGAGGACGAGACCTTCTCCGCCGATGGTGTCGATATCGAGATCACCGGCGTGGCGATCCATCCGGGCTTTGCCAAGGACCGCATGGAAAACGCGATCCGGATCGCAGGCACGATCATCGACCGCTTGCCGAAGACGCTGTCACCGGAGCGCACCGAGGGCCGTCAGGGCTTCATCCATCCGGTATCGGTTTCGGGCGCGATGGAAAAGGCCCATATCGGCCTGATCATCCGCGATTTCACCACCGCAGGGCTTCAGGAAAAGGAGGCGCTCCTGGAGGATATTGTTCGTGGCGTGATGCAGGATTATCCAGGATCGAGCTACCGCTTCACGGTGCGCGAGCAGTATCGCAACATGAAGGAGGTGCTCGACCGGCATCCGGAGATCGTCGACAATGCGCTGGAAGCGATCCGGCGGGCGGGGCTTGACCCGGTTCAGGGCAGCATCCGCGGCGGAACCGACGGCTCGCGCCTTTCCTTCATGGGCCTGCCATGCCCCAACCTCTTCGCCGGCGGCCATGCCTTCCACTCCCCACTCGAATGGGTGAGCCGCCAGGACATGGAAAAGGCCGTGGATGTGATCCTGGAGCTGGTAAAGGTCTGGGAGGAACGGGCAGGGGGGTGACAGACACCCCCGCGCAGCGCCGCCCCCTCACCTGCCTGCCGGCATCCTCTCCCCGAGGGGAGAGGAGAAACGGGGCTGGCCGCTCGCTCTGCATCGACCGTATCAGGAGCAAACCGTCTCCATGCCCTCTTCTCCCCAGCGGGGAGAAGATGTCCGATAGGACAGATGAGGGGGCCGTTTGCTCTGCCCTTGCCCCTCATCCCCCTGCCGGGACCTTCTCCCCATTGTCATGGGGCGAAGGGGGGCAAGACGCTGGCCGCTCGATCCCTTCTCCCCGTCGGGACGGGGAGAAGGTGGCGGCAGCCGGATGAGGGGCAGAGTGGCCCATGTGCCGTCTATTTACCCCCTCAGCCCCGGGGCCTCGTGGCCGGTGCGTTCGACATATTCGGTATAGCCGCCGCCATATTGGTGGATGCCCTCGGGGGTGAGTTCCAGCACGCGGTTGGAGAGCGCCGAGAGGAAGTGGCGGTCGTGGCTGACGAAGAGCATGGTGCCTTCATAGGCCGACAAGGCCTTGATCAGCATTTCCTTGGTATCGAGGTCGAGGTGGTTGGTCGGCTCGTCGAGCACCAGGAAATTCGGCGGATCGAACAGCATGATCGCCATCACCAGACGCGCCTTCTCGCCGCCCGAGAGAACCCGGCAGCGCTTGTCCACATCATCGCCGGAAAAGCCGAAGCAGCCCGCGAGCGAGCGCAGCGACCCCTGGCTTGCCAGCGGAAACTGGTGTTCCAGCTGTTCGAAGATGGTGCGTTCGCCATCGAGAAGATCCATGGCGTGCTGGGCGAAATAGCCCATCTTGACGCTGGCGCCAACGGTGACGGTGCCTTGATCCGGCTCGGTCGACCCGGCGACCAGCTTCAGCAGCGTGGATTTGCCCGCGCCATTGACGCCCATCATGCACCAGCGCTCCTTGCGCCGGATCATGAAGTCGAAGCCGTCATAGATCACCTTCGAGCCATAGGCCTTGTGCACGTTCTTGAGGCTGACCACGTCTTCGCCGGAGCGCGGCGCGGGCAGAAACTCGAAGGCGACCGACTGGCGGCGCTTCGGCGGCTCGACGCGCTCGATCTTTTCGAGCTTCTTCACCCGGCTCTGCACCTGCGCGGCATGGGAGGCGCGCGCCTTGAAGCGCTCGATGAACTTGATTTCCTTGGCCAGCATCGCCTGCTGACGCTCGAACTGCGCCTGTTGCTGCTTCTCGTTCTGGGCGCGCTGGCCCTCGTAAAACTCGTAATTGCCGGTATAGGTGTTGAGCGAGCCGCCATCGATCTCGATCACCTTGTTGACGATGCGGTTCATGAACTCGCGGTCATGCGAGGTCATCAGCAGCGCGCCGTCGTAGTTTTTCAGAAACGCCTCCAGCCAGATCAGGCTTTCGAGATCGAGATGGTTCGACGGTTCGTCGAGCAGCATCACGTCGGGGCGCATGAGCAGGATGCGGGCGAGCGCCACGCGCATCTTCCAGCCGCCGGAAAGCTTGCCGACATCGCCATCCATCATCTCCTGGCTGAAGGAAAGGCCGTCCAGCACCTCGCGCGCCTTGCCTTCGAGCGAATAGCCGTCGAGTTCCTCGAAGCGGGCCTGCACCTCGCCATAGCGCTCGATGATCGCGTCCATCTCGTCCATGCGGTCGGGATCGACCATCGCGGCTTCGAGTTCGCGCAGCTCGGCGGCCACGGCACTTACGGGGCCCGCCCCCTCCATCACCTCGGCCACGGCGCTGCGGCCCGCCATTTCGCCGACATCCTGATTGAAATAGCCGATGGTCACGCCCTTGTCGGTGGAAATCTGGCCCTCGTCCGGCTGCTCCTCGCCATTGATCATCCGGAAGATGGTGGATTTGCCCGCCCCGTTCGGCCCGACCAGGCCGATCTTTTCGCCCCGGTTGAGCGCCGCGGACGCCTCGATGAACAGGATGCGGTGGCTGAGCTGCTTGGAAATGTTTTCAATGCGGATCATGGTCTTTGAAATGTCCCGGTCAGGTCTTTGCGCGCTTGTGACCGGTTAAGCCCGGTATTTCAAGGGGCAGCGGCCCATGGAAGGGTGAATTCTGGAACTCGACTTTGCCTTGGTTTTGGCGCCTATTGCCCGGACTGAGTCGTGAAGGGCAGGCGATGAGCGGTGCGGATGGGATGGCCAGCGGGCAGGCTGGCGACGGGAGCTTCAACAGCGAAAGACCGGCGCGGGTGCCGGTGCTCGCTGTTCTCATTCTCGGCATCACCCAGATCGTCGGCTATGGCACGATGTATTACAGCTTCTCGATCCTTGCGCCCGACATGGGCAAGAGCTTCGGCTGGCCGCTGAACTGGGTGTTCGGCGCGCTGTCGATCGCGCTGCTCGCAGGCGGCTTTGCCTCGCCCTTTGTCGGGCGCTGGCTGGACCGGTTCGGCGCGGGCAAGGTGATGATGGCGGGCTCCGCGATTTCGGCGCTTTCGCTGGTTGCCGCAGCGCTCGCCCCGAACGGCATCGCCTTTCTCGCCGGGCTGACGGCAATCGAGCTTGCCGCGAATTTCGTGCAATATGGCGCGGCCTTCGCGCTTCTGGTGCGGATCGAGCCAAGGGCGGGCCAACTCAGCATCACCTATCTCACGCTGATGGCCGGATTTGCCTCGACCATTTTCTGGCCGATCACCACGACGCTGCACGAGCATTTCGGCTGGCGGGAGGTCTACCTGATCTTCGCGGCGATGAATCTGCTGATCTGCATGCCGTTGCACGGATCGCTCATCTGGGCTGACCGTACGCAGGCAAGGCGGGCGGACGAGGATGAGGCAGACGCGCCCGTTCCGGTGATCGGCAGCCTGCCACCCGCCCATCGCCGGACGGGCCTCATCCTGATGGTGCTCGGCCTGTCCCTGCAATCCATGATCACCGCCTCCATTCTCGTGCATATGGTGCCGCTGCTTTCGGGCGTCGGCCTCGGCAAGACGGCGGCGCTGGTCAGCACCCTGTTCGGCCCGGCACAGGTCGCAAGCCGCTTCACCAACATGATCCTCGGGCGCAATCTTTCGGCGGAACGGCTGGCGGTGCTGTCGAGCAGTTTCATGACGGTTGCGGTGATGATCCTGATGGCGCTTGCGCCCAATCTGATTGCGGCCATCATCTTTGCCATCGTCTATGGCTTCGGCAGCGGGCTTTTCTCCATCGCGAGCGGAACACTGCCGCTCACGCTGTTCGGCAGCGAAGGCTATGGCACGCTGCAGGGCAAGGTGCTCTCGGCCCGGCTGATTGCCTCCGCACTTGCCCCCTTCGCCTTTCTGGTGCTGATCGAAACCTTTGGCCATGCGGGCGCGCTGCTGGTGGTCTCCCTCATGGGGATCGGCGCGATTGCCTGTTATCTCGCCGTCCACCGGCTTGGAAATCACGCTCCCGCGCAAGCCCTTCACCTGTAGAAAAACAGGCGAGTGGGAAAACCCACCCGCCTTTTGTCCGGAGGTCAGAGCGTCCGAAGTCGGCCGTTAGTTCTGGCCACCCTTGCGGCCTGCTTCTGCGGCGCGTTCGGGATCGTTCTTGAAGTTGCCGGGCGATTCCTTGCCACCCTTGGAGGCAATTTCACGCTGCTTGTCTTCATCCATGGATGCGAAGCCGCGGCGCGACGTATCGGAATTCTGGCCCTGGTTTCCCTGCTGGTTCGGCATTGTTCTACTCCTCTTCGTGCGATTTCTCCGTCGGTGCGGAGGACAGCTATTCAACCCGCCAAAAGCCTCGGAAGTTCCAGAAAATCAGAAAAATACTGTTTGTTTTCAATGGTCGTTGCGCTTGACTGAAGGAAAGACAAAGCAACCGGAGCTTTTCATTTTCGCGTCTCCGGCACAAAAAAGGACGCTTCGGGCGCTTGATGATCGCGCCTTCACGGTGAATACCGGACACGACCAGGATTGATCCGGAAAGGCTCGACGCATGACTGATACGCCCGCTGTTCCTGCAACCGAAAGCGGCTTTCCGATCCGGGGCAGCTACTGCATCACGCTTACCGGCCACATGATGGCGGTTTTCCTGATGCTCACCCGCTATCAGCTCTTCTTCCTGACGATAATGGTCGTGGTGGCCACCGGCTTCGTTTCGGTGATGGTCTATCTGCATGGCGGGCAGTTCGGCTGGAATGTGGCGACGCAACTGCCGTTCCATATCTGGCCGATCGTTCTTGCGGGGCTGTTTTTCCCGCATCTGGTGTCTGCGCTCAGTATCCTGCGCATGCCGCTCGATGCGCGCACGGTGACCTTCACTATCTCCGAACAGGAAATCATCACGGAGGACGCGGCACAAAACCGGCTGGTGCTGCAATGGGCGCAGCTGAAGAAGGTTCGGCTCTGGAAGAACTATCTCTATCTGGAATTCAGGACCCGCGGCCTGCGCATGCTGCCGGCGCGCGCCTTCAATGCGGATGATTTCGCGCGGCTGACGGCCTTTGCCCTGAGCCGCCTTCCGAAATAGGCGGCAAAATCCCCCCGGTTTTTCGCGAAAACTGGCAAAGCGGCCCCGAAACCGGCCGCTGCGAAGCGAAATTTTAATCAAAGTCTGGTGCAACTCAAAGTGAGGCGGTGCGAGCGGCTGTCATCAGGACAGTCCGCGCCGTCCGTGAAGCAGATTTCGGAACATGCGGCGGGCGTGCGCCTGCCGGTTTTGGGGGCTCCGGGTGTCCTGGACAATCATCAGCGAAGACGAGGCGCGGCTCCACTGGGACGGCTGGATCAAGCAATTCGACTTCACCAGTCCCTTCCAGTCCTTCGCCATGGGCATGAAACAGAAGGCCTTCAACCGGGTGATCTGTTTCTGCGTGTTCCGGACGGAAACGGGCGAGGTCAAGTCGATGGCGCTCTGTTTCGTCAAGCACCGGGCGGCAGGATTTGCCTTCATTGCCTGTCAGGGCGGGCCTGCGGGCGATACCGAATACTGGGGTGGTCTGCCACAGGCGCTGAAGAAGCATCTGAAGGTGATCGGTCTTTATCTGCGCATGCGCTGCGACATGCCGCGCGGGCAGGGGCTTCTCGATTCGTTGCAGCGCACCGGCTGGCAGGCAGTGCCGGAAACGGCGGGCAGCAACCGCACGGGCGTGCTGGACCTCGCAACCGATCTGGACGACCTGAAGAAGGGCATGACGGACCGCTGGCGCGAAAATCTGCGTCTCTCCGCCAAATCCAATCTGGTGCTGCGCCATTGCGAGGCCTGGGAGGTGGATGCCGTCATTGCCTCGCATCTCGAAATGACCGACCGCAAGAAGTTTTCCTCCACCATGACTGCGGATCGCATCCGGGCGCTGTTCAACTGCCGGGGCACGGATATCCAGTTTCTCTGCGCGGCGAGCCAGACCGGCGAGCTGCTCGCCTTCCGTTGCGTGCTGACCCTTGGCACGCAGGCGGTGGATTATATCGCCGCGACCACGCAGGCCGGGCGCAAGCAGCGCGCCTCCTTCGCGCTGCTCTGGCATGAAATCCAGTATCTGAAGGCACGCGGCATCCGCGACTATGATCTCGGAGGCATCGATGCGGTGAACAATCCGGGTGTGACCCAGTTCAAGATGGGGGCAGGCTGCGAGGAGCGCGTGCTGCTCGGCGAGTTCGAGAAATCCACCTGGGCGCCGATGCAGCGCTTCGTGTCGCTGGCCCTTCGCGCAAGGATGACGCTTGCGGCCTGGCTTTCTAAGGAGGAGCCGGGCGAACCGAAAGAGGCCAGAGGCGCGCGATGATGCCAGTCCGCTCCTGGGGCCGTCTCAGCGCCGAGCCCCATCAGGTGACCTTTCTGAATGATCCGTCCCGGGTTTCTGCCCACATGGCTGCCAGTGCCCTGCCGGGCATCGCCCATGGCATGGGGCGAAGCTACGGCGATGTCTGTCTCAATCCGCATGGCGCGCTCTGGGTCACGACCGGCCTTGACCACCTGATCGCCTTTGACGAGGAAACGGGCGTGCTCACCTGCGAGGCGGGTGTTCTGCTGAAGGATATCCAGCGGCTGATGATCCCGCGCGGCTGGATCCTGCCCGTCACGCCCGGCACCCAGCTTGCGACTGTCGGCGGGGCAATTGCCAATGACGTGCACAGCAAGAACCACCATGCGCTCGGCACCTTCGGTGATCATGTCGCGGGCCTCACCCTTCTGCGCACCGACGGAACCGAAATCCAGTGCGGGCCGGATCATCAGGCCGACTGGTTTGCCGCAACCGTCGGCGGCCTCGGGCTGACCGGCGTGATCGTCAAGGCAGATATTCGTTTGCGGCGCGTCTCCGGCCCCTGGCTGGAAACCGAAACCATCGCCTATCACAATCTCGACGCGTTCTTCGCGCTGGCGGATGGAAGCGAGGCGGGCTGGGAACATACCGTCTCCTGGATCGACTGCATGTCCGGTGCAAGGGGTCGGGGCCTGTTCATGCGCGGCAATCCGGTCAGCATCGCGCATCGCCCGTCGCCCACACCGCGCAAGCGCGCCATGCCGGTCGAGCCGCCGGTCTCGCTGGTGAACGGCCTGTCGCTGCGCGCCTTCAACACCGCCTATTACAATCTGAAGCGCTGGCAGGCGGGCTGGGCGCTCACCCATTACGAGCCGTTCTTCTATCCGCTCGACGGCCTGCTCGACTGGAACCGCATGTATGGGCCGAAGGGCTTTTACCAGTATCAATGCGTGGTCTCGCGCGCGGCCGGCAAGGATGCGGTTTCCGCCATGCTGAGGGAAATCGCCCGCTCCGGCGAAGGCTCTTTCCTGGCCGTCCTCAAGACCTTCGGCAATCGCGAGGCGCCCGGCCTGCTGAGCTTTGCCCGACCGGGCGTGACGCTGGCGCTTGATTTTCCGAACAATGGCGAGGCGACGCACCGCCTTTTCGCCCGGCTCGATGCCATCGTGCGCGAAGCTGGCGGCCGCCTTTATCCCGCCAAGGATGCGCGCATGCCGAAAGACCTGTTCGAGCGCGGCTATCCGCGCCTTGGCGATTTCCTGAAATTCCGGGACCCGGGCATCAGCTCCGGTCTCTCACGCCGTCTGATGGGATCCTGAATGACCAACCGCAAGAAAATCGTGATCATCGGTGCAACCTCGGCCATCGCCGAGCATTGCGCCCGGCTGTGGCTCGTGAAAGAGGCGGCCGATATCGTGCTGGTCGGGCGCGAGCGCCCGCGGATCGAGCGGGTGGCGACCGATCTCAAGGTGCGCAGTCCGCAATCGGCGATCACGGTCATGGAAAGCGGCTTTCTGGAGCCTGACGCGATCCTGAAGACGGTTACGGATATCGTTGCGTCCGGCCCGGTCGATATCGCGCTGATCGCCCATGGCTCGCTGCCGGAACAGGCGGAATGTCAGGCGAACCTCGAGACCTGCCGCGCGGCGCTGGATGTGAATGGCGTGTCGCCGGTTCTCTTCGCCGAAGCCTTTGCACAGGCGATGGAAAAGGCGGGCCGGGGCACGATCGCCGTGATCGGCTCGGTGGCCGGTGACCGGGGTCGACGCTCCAACTATGTCTATGGCGCGGCCAAGGGCCTCGTCACCCGCTATGTGCAGGGGTTGCAGCACCGCTTTGCCGGCAAGGCGGTGAAGGCCGTGCTGATCAAGCCCGGCCCGACCGATACGCCGATGACCGCACATCTAAAATTCAATGGTGCAAAGCTCGCGCCGGTGGACGATGTGGCGCGCCAGATCGTCGATGGCATCGCTGCCGGAAAGCCGGTGATCTATGCGCCGGGCAAATGGTGGCTGATCATGATGATCATTCGCCACCTGCCGGCCTTCATCTTCAACAAGATGAATATCTGACTTATCCGAGCTCTGCCGTCTCTTCCGCGCGCAGCAGCACGCGGTAGAGAATGGCGGCCAGTGCCACATAGAAGATTGCCGCAAAGGTGATCGGATTGGCGGGCATCTCGCCCAGGAGATAGCCCGCAAAGACCTGCGGGAAATGGGAAAACAGGCCCGACCCGGTCATCAGGATCCCGAGCAGGTAAAA
Organism: uncultured Rhizobium sp.; assembly: GCA_945952315.1. Taxonomy (GTDB): domain Bacteria; phylum Pseudomonadota; class Alphaproteobacteria; order Rhizobiales; family Rhizobiaceae; genus Gellertiella. The sequence continues at coordinate 30,489 of CAMFIE010000014.1, forward strand.
CAGGCTGCGCTCCCCCTTGCCGGACCGGGCAATGAAGCGGCCGATCACCAGGGCAAGGCCTATGGTGACAATCGGCGTATCGTAATCATAGGCATAGGGGCTGATCATCGGCGCGGTGACCAGCGCAAAGCCAAGCGCGGACCGCAGATCCTTCTTGAGCCCGATATGCAGATTGGCGAGCAGCACCAGCACCGTCACGAGCGTCTGCGCCGGGAAGGCGAGCGCACCAAGGTTCAGCGACTGCATCACCGCATAGGCGGTCACCATGCGCGCGGTCGGGAAATAGCCCTTCTCGAGAAAGCCGACATTTTCCTTCACCGCCGCCCGGTAGGCCTGCCAGATCTCCGTGCCGAAGGCGAGCGTCGCAAGCCCGCAGAGGAGGAGGGCAGAGACGGCGGCAAGCGCAATCACGCGCCAGCGCCGTTTCAGGAGAGCCGCAAGGCCAAGCGTCACGGCAAGATGCGGCTTGATCACCATAAGCCCGAGCGGAACCCCCGCCCTTGACCGGTTTTCAAGCATCCAGAGCGCGGCAAGACCCAGCAGGAAGGCGGTGAGAAAGCCGTTCTGTCCGGCGCTGAGTTCCACGAAAACGCCCGGAAAGGTCATGACCATGGGCAGGATCAGCGCCTGACCCGCCAGCCGTTTCAGCACAAGCAGCCAGGCGGCAAAGGTGCATCCGAGAAACAGCGCATAGGCAGCCGCAATCGGCATGAGGCCGAGCGGTGCCAGAACCAGATTGAAGGGTGGCGGATAGGCCCACGGGATCGGCTCGCGGAAGGCACTGTATTTCTGCATCAGATCCATCAGCGACTGGATCGAATAGGCCTTGGCAAGCTCGCCGCCGCCAATTGCCTTGGCAACCACGTAGAAAAGGTCGAAATCGCTGACCCCGTTGCCGCCGAGATCGGGCAGGTAACCGGTGTAATAGACGATGCGCGCGCCAATCACCATCACCATCAGGGCGAGGATCAGTTTCGTGCGGGCAATCAGCCTCTGCTCGACAAAGGAAAGGCCAGGAGTCATTCCATCGGGTCCCATGGTGCCGCCTTGAAAATCATCATCAATCCTCATTCTGATAGAGACAAAGAGTAAAGAAATTGGCGGGTCTTGCGGTTTGACTGTGCCCACTTGATCCGGCAGCGCCGCCATCCCTGTTTTGTCGAAAAAAGCGGTGAAAATAATGTGGGCTTTACCGGCGCGGGCAAGCGAAATACTTGCATGACGCCGTTGCGGCTTCTAGGTTCGCAGCCGATCATAAAAAGACACCGGGGGACCTGCGATGCAGTTTACGGATTTGAGTTTTCGCGTCTTGCGCAGCTTCCGCTGGATCCTGCTGGTCTTCTATATCGGGCTCGGCATCGGCCTTGCGATCTATGCGGCCGCCTATCTGGTCAAGCTCGCCTCCTTCGCCAAGACCGCGCTGGAAAACGATCCGCTGTTCAACGCGCTCGCGGTCCTCAACCTCATCGATGGCGCGCTGATCGGCGGCCTCACGGTCATGGTCATGACCTCCAGCTTTGCGATTTTCGTCAGCAAGCCGCCGAGCGATGCAAACCATACCGGCCCCGCGACCGTCGGTTTTGCGGCGCTGAAGACCAAATTCGCCGCAACGCTCACGGCCATCGGTGCCATCAATCTGCTCGAATATGCGCTCGATGTGCAGCATGTGGAGATGAATGCCCTGATCGCGCTCTGCGGCGTGGAACTGGTCTTCCTGCTCGTCACCCTCGGCTTTGCCTGGATCGAGAAACTCGGCTCCGCCGACGGTCACTGAGGCTGTAGCCGCTAGAAGCGGATGTTCAGGGCCGCATGGGTGCTGTGGGTGTTGCTGTTCGCGCTGATCTGGCCCGTATAGGCGACCGCAAGCGAAGCCTCTTTTGAAAGTCTGGCTGACAGATTGATGCCGCCGATCAGCCGGTTGCGGTCGCCCGGCAGTCCGGCGATCTCGAATGTGCCGCCATCGGCAAAGCGCATGCCCGTCATCGGGGTATTCCGGCCGAGGCTGTGCTGCCAGCCGAGCGTTCCCGAAAGCGTGATGGGTGTTCCGGCCAGATCCCACTGGCTCTGCATGCGCATGCCGAGGGTGGTGACGGTGCCGGTCGTATCCTGCGGATCGACCTGGAGCGCGGCAAGTCCGCCCTGTTCCACAAAGCCATCGGTCGAGAGCCGGGCCGTCGAGAAGCCGGCGAAGGGCTGGAAAGACATATCCAGCCCTTTCGCGAGGGGCAGATCCACATGGTAGGAAAGTTCGGTGAAGGCCATTGCCATGCGAGCGTCGTAGCGGCCGGTCAACGCTGCCGAATATCCGGGGAAAGACACGCGGCGACTGGTCTTCACCTCGTTCCAGCCGTAGGACAGGCCGCCTTGCAAGGCGAGGTTGCCCCACTGGGCATGGCCGGAGATGCCTGCGACCGGCCCCCCGCTTTCTGCCTTTTCGGCGGCTGAACTGCCAAGACGGGTGGTCTGATAGCCACCAAACAGGCCAAACCGTGCGTTGTCGAACACAGGCGCTTCCACGCCACCGACAAAGCCGCTCGTTTCTTCGTCAAAGCCGCGTGCATTGCCATCGCCGTCCCGGGCGCCGAACCGGTTGAAGCCGTCGATCCAGAAGGCATTGCAGCGCTCTTGCGGGCCTTTGTCGAAGGCGCCACTGCAGGGCTCGGATTCGCCGAAGGTGCCGCGGCCATGGTTCAGCACGGCGTCACGGGTTGCAACACTGGCGTCGATCATGGCGCTGATCAGCGAGGGATGGATTTCGCCCGATAGCGCATCATAGGCGGTGCGGGCCGCGCTGTCGGACGGCAGAAAACCGATTGCGCCGCGCAGCGCATTGCCGGTGGCAAGGCTTTGCAGACCGGCAGCGGTCGCCCGCTGATTGCGTGTCAGCGCAGCATCGGCAAAGGCGCGGCTCTCGGCCACTTCCAGATAGACATTGTTGGCATCATAGCTGTCGCGAAGAGCGTAGAAATTCGAAATCGCGGAATTGCCGGAAAGCGTATAGCGGCCCGAAACACCGCCTGCCGCGCTCAGCACCGTATAGCGGGTGTTCGGCGTAAAGTCGCCCGCGCCGTAGCGCACCGCCTGCAGCACCGCTCCGTTTTCGATCACCGCGGTTCCGGTCGCCGAAATCCGGTCGGACGTGGTGGAACCCGGCACCAGCTCTGCCATGTAGGTGGAGCCCGTCCTTGCGGTGTAGTTGCCATTGACAGTCAGCGTGCCCGGGCTGTTGCCGGGCGCCACCGTGGAGCCGGACTGGGTGACAAGCCCGCCAATGGTGCCGGAGCCGGAAAGCGTGGTGCCGGATTGCGCGGTGACCTGCGAGTGGGAAAGCGAGCCATTCACCTTCAGTCCACCGGTAGAAAGGGTGGTTGCGCCAGTATAGCTATCGGAATTTCCGGTGACCGTCATCAAGCCCGCGCCGCTCTTGATCAGCGTGCCGGTGCCGGTGAGCGATCCGGCAAAGGTGGTTGCATCCGCATAGTCGAAGGTGAGCGCCCCGGTGACGGCATATTGGCCATTGATCGAGACCGGCAGTCCGGCATTGCCCGCGACCTTCAGCGCCGCGCCCGAAGCGATGGTCGTCGTGCCGGTAAAGGCGGATGTGTCACCCGAAAGGATGGTGGTTCCCGACAGCACGCGGATGGCACCCGATCCCGTGAGGGCGGAGGCGAATGTATAATTCGTGCCGGTGTGATTGAAGGTGAGGGTTCCGGTCCCGGCGCCGAAGGTAATGGTGCCTGCAGTGATCGTACCGGCGGCATTTGCCGCGTTCCCGGCCGCGGCCCCGATGGACAGGGTGCCGGTTGAACCCGCATTCGCGGCAAGGCTGAGCGAGGTCGCGGAGACGGTCGCTCCGTTTGAAACGGTGAGCGCGCCGGTGCCTGACCGACCGACGGTGAGGGCACCGGAACTGGTCCATGCGGACCCGGACCCGTCCACCGTTGCCGTGCCGGTTGCGCCAGCATTGTAACCAAGCGAGCCGGTCGTGTCGGAGACCGAAGCGCCGTTGGTGACGGCGAGCGTGCCCGTGCCGGTATTGCCGATCGCCAGGGCGCCGTTGCTCGTCCATCGGGAGCCGGAACCATCCACCGTTGCCGTGCCGGTGGAGCCGGTATTGGTGCCGACCGCGCCGGATGCACTGGTCAGCTGGCCGCCGCTCTGGATTGCGAGCGTGCCATGGGCGCCGTTCGACATGCCCACATTGGTATTGGCCGCCGTGACGGCGCCACTGTTCTTTACCGTCAGGCTGCCGGTGCCGAAACTGCCGATGTCGAGCGTCGTCGCTGACCAGGAGGAGCCGGTTCCGTCGACGGTTGCGGTGCCGGTTCCCGTGGCCGTCAGGCCAATCGCGCTCGCCGTGCTCGTCACCTGCCCGCCGCTCTGGATCAGCAGCGTGCCCGTCGATCCGCTGTTGGAGGCGACAGAGAGCGTGCCGGTGGAAATGGCGCCGTGGTTTCGAACCGTTGTCGAACCGGTACCGGAATTGGCGATGGTCAGGCCCGTGCTGGTGGTCAGGAGCGAGCCTGTTCCATCGATCACGGTGGTGCCGGTGGTGCCCGTCTGGTAACCCATCTGCACCGTGGTGGTCGTGACCTTGCCGCCATTGGTGAGGGAGAGCGAACCTGAACCGGAATTGCCGATCAACAGGGTGCCGGTGCCGGTCCATTGCGACCCCGCCCCATCCACGCCGACCGTGCCGGTCGATCCGGCATTTGCACCGATGCTGGAGCCGCTCGCCGTCGTCATTTGTGCGCCATTGCGAAGGGTGAGCGTGCCGGTTCCCGAAAGGCCGACATTCACGCCGCTGCCATTGGTCCATTTCGAACCGGTGCCATCCAGCGTGACGGAGCCTTGCACGCCCGCGTTGAGACCAATGCCGCTGATCACCGCCGCACTGCTCAGCTGCCCGCCATTGCGGACAATCACCGTGCCGGTGCCGAGCTGGCCAAAGGCAAAGCCGCTGGTCGTGGTCCATTTCGAGCCCGTGCCATCCACGGTGACGGTGCCGGTCGATCCGGTGCCATATCCCACGGCGGCCGAGGTGCCGGTCGCCTGTCCGCCGTTTGAAAGCGTCAGCGAACCCGTGCCGGAATTGCCGACGGTGACGCCCCCGCTGTTCGTCCAGAGCGATCCCGCACCATCAACGGTCATCGAACCGGTTGAACCAGCGGCGTTGCCGATGGAACCGGCGGTGTTGCTGACGCTGCCGCCGCCCGAAACGGTCACCGTGCCGGTGCCATAGTTCCCGACATAAAGCGCGTTGGTTGTGTTCCACTGCGAGCCGGTGCCGTCCACCAGGACCGTCCCGTTGCTGCCGGTGCTGCTGCCGACATAGCTGTAATTGTGACTGACCAACCCGCCATTGCGGACATTGAGCGTCGCGGTTCCGAAGCTGCCGACGAAGAAATTGCCGGTGGTCGTCCAGCTGGAGCCGGTGCCATCGACCGTCATCGTGCCATTCGAACCGGCATTGACGCCGATGATGTTGTTGCCGGTGGTGCCGGAAATCTGTCCGCCATTGCGAACCGTAACCGTGCCCGTGCCGCTTTGCCCGACGAAGACACCATTGGTGCTCGTCCATTTCGAGCCAGACCCGTCGACCGTGACGGTGCCGTTCGATCCGGTGGAGTAACCGACATAGCCGTAGACATTGCTCGCCTGGCCTCCGCCGGAAAGCGTCAGGGCAGCGGTGCCGGAGCTGCCCACATAGATCGAGTTGGTAATGGTCCATTTCGAGCCGCTGCCCGAAACCGTGGCGGTGCCGTTCGAGCCCGCATTGCTGCCGATATAGCCGTAGCTGCTGCTCACCTGTCCGCTGCCGGATACGGTGAGTGACCCCGTGCCGGTGCTCCCGACATAAAGGTTGCCGCTGTTTGTCCAGGCGGAGCCTGATCCGTCGATCGTGGCCGAGCCCGTGCTGCCGGCATTGGCTCCGAGTGTCGCCGCGCTGGAATTGGTCAAGGTTCCGCCGCTGTCGATCCGCAACTGCCCGCCGGTTGCGGTAGATCCGACCGTCAAGCCGCTCGCCGCGGACCCGGCCGTGCTGATCACGGCACCGGTTGCATGGTTGATGGTGACCGAATCGGAAGAGGTCGGAACACCGCTTGCCGACCAGTTGCCCGCCGTGTTCCAGTCCGTGCCGGTGACCGGTGCCCAGGTCTTCGATCCCGCAAGGGCCGGATTGAGCATCATGGATGACGAAAGGAGCATGGCCAGCGAAAGACGGATCAGCCGCCGTTTCGTGCGTTGCGGGCAGATCTGCCTGTCTGGAATGCCAGCCGTTCGGCCCACAGGGGCGGGCAGGGAAAGAGACGCCATCCGCCAAAACCCTTGCGGACTGCTTTCACCCGGCCTGTCGTGCAATAGTCTGGCATGCGAGCACATCACGCGGGCACTGGCCCCTCTGCGGTAAATATTTTTAATAGATTATTATTAGTAAAACATGGTTAATGTTGCTTTAAAAAATGAACCTGAAGTGGAAATTATAGGTAATTTCCGCCCTATATTGCGGATTGTGCACTTCTTGATTGTCTGGCTGGCATTCCGGCCCTCGGTGGATCTTGCGAAGGCATCGCTCGCACACGGCGGCGCGCATGTCGCCCGGGATGAGGCGGGCAGCACCCGCGGCATTCCATTCCTATCTTGCAGAGGCGGCGCTGCGTTTTTCGAGATGGCCGACCAGCCGGACGAGGGGCCAGAGGATCACGAAATAGATGATGGCCGCGCCGATCAGCGGCGTCGGATTGGCCATCAGGGCCTGCGTATCATTGGCCTGCTTGAGAAGGTCCGGCATGGCCACGACCGAAGCCAGGGCCGTATCCTTGATGGTCGAGATGCAATTCGAGGTGAGGGGCGGGATCATGACCTTGACCGCCTGCGGCAGGATGATCTTGCGCATGGCGAGCCAGAACGGAATGCCAAGGCTCGCAGCCGCCTCGAACTGGCCCTTCTGGACCGTGCCGATCCCGGCGCGGCAAACCTCCGCCGTGAAGGCCGCCAGCACCATCGACAGCGCAAGGGTTGCGGAGGTGAAGGACGAAAACGAAATGCCCACGAAGGGCAGGGCGTAGTAGATCAGGATCAGCACGACTAGGATCGGCAGGGCCCGGAACACATCGATATAGGCAATCGCCAGATACTGAAACGGCTTCGGCGCATAAAGCCGCATGAAACAGAGGGCGAGGCCGAAGAGGCTGCCGAAGAAAATCGCGGCCAGCCCGAGCAGGAGCGTGTTGCCAAGCCCGCGCAGCAGGATGGGGAAGGACCGGACGAGGATATCCCAGTTGAAGAAGGTTTCGATCAAACCCATGACGTCTGCCCCCGCGCTTCGCCTTTTGTGGCCCGATGGATTTTGAACGAGGCTGCGGCGGCCGGCACCGCAGCCTCGGTTTCCTTTACTTGGCGGCCGGTATCGGCATCACGGTCACGGTTGAGGTTCCGGCATCCGGATCCACGCCAAACCACTTCTTGTGGATCGCAGCCAGCGTTCCATCGGTCTTCATCGCGGAAATCGCGTCGTTGATCCTGGGAAGAAGCGCATGGTCCTTCTTCGCCATCATTGCGAAACGCTCGCCGGTCGGAATGCGCACGAGGATCTTCAGCCCCGGCATTTTCTGGATGGCGAACTGGAAGCCCGCGAGCTCGCCCGCGCCCCCCTCGATGCGGCCATTCTGCACATCGAGCAGCAGATCCTGCTGTGCGGCATAGCTCTTGACCTCGGCTATACCGAGCTTTTCGGCATTTTCCTTGGCCCAGGCCTCGCCGGTCGTGGCCCCGACCACGCCGATGACCTTGCCCTTCAGATCCTCGAGTGTCTTGACCGCCGAGCCTTCCTTGCCAACGATCGTGCCATCGCTGTCATAATAGGGCTGGGTAAAGGACTGGGTCTTCAGTCGCTCGTCCGTCACCGAAATCGACGAAATCGCAAAATCGATGCGGCCGGAGCTTGTGGCGGCAAACAGGGCCTGAAAGCCGAGCGGCTGAAACTCGGCTTCCATGCCGATGCGTTTTGCCGCCTCCTGCGCGACATCCACTTCATAGCCTTCGAAGGTCCCGGATTCATTCTGGAATTCCCAGGGCGGATTGGCGGCATAGGAGCCGACGATGATCTTGCCGTCTGCGAAGGCCGACGAGACCATCAGCGTGAAGGCTGCGGCGGCCATGAGTGCGGTTTTAAGCATGGTTCCTCTCTTTTCTCTTTGTTGTCCGGAATGATGGCAGTTCACTTCAGGTTTCGCCGGCGCGGAACGCATTCCGCGTCAGGCGGATCGGGTCCTCCCCGTCGGCACAATGCGCGTGAGCGCATTGAACAGCTCTTCCACCGCGCCTTCGGCCGTCACCACGCCTGGCGACAGCCGCAGGGTGCTGCCGCGCGCATCGCAAAAGAGGGCTCTTTCGCGCAAGGCCGCAATCAGCGCCTGCGGTTCGGTGGTTTCCGGCAGGGTCAGCATCACGCTGCCGCCACGCGCATAGTCATTCAGGGGCGAGACGATCGGCCAGCCGAGATCACGGGCATGATCGATGATGCGGCGGCAGGCCCGCAGATTATTGTCGCGAAGGGCGGAAATGCCGTGCTCCATCACCCACCGGATGCCCGGAAGCGAGGCAACCGCCGGGAGGATCGACGGCGTGCCATGATCAAACCGGCGTGCATCTCCGGCATACCGGAATGCGTCGAGATCCCAGGAAAACGGATTGTCCTGGCTGAACCAGCCGCGAAGCTCCGGCTGGCAAACGGCCAGCAGGTCGGGACGCACATGCAGGATGCCCGCGCCGGACGCGCCGCAGAGCCATTTCAGCGAAGTCGAGACGACAAAATCGAAGGCACCGCCGGCCACCGAAAATGGCACGATGCCAACGCCTTGCGTGATATCGACCCCGACAATCGAGCCCATCGCCCGGCCATGGGCGGCAAGGGTCTCGACGTCCACCCGGTGCGAGGTTGTCGATGAAACGAAGGTCAGAAGGGCAAGGCCCACGTCATTCTGCCAGCGGGCGATGAAATCCTCATCCCGCACCCAGGCCTCACCCCGGCGAAACGGCACGGTTTCGAGCATGAAGCCAAAGCGCGGGGCAAGGCCCGCCAGCAAAAAATGCAGGCTCGGAAAACAATCGGCAGCGACCAGCACGCGCTGCCCCCGCAGCCGCTCCGCAGGCAGGCCGCCGATCAGGCTGTAAAGCGCCGTGGTCACGTTTTCCGTGGTCGTCATCGATCCGGCAGGAGCATCGATCACCGCACGCCAGGCATCGATGAATGCCTGCCGTTCGGCAAGCGCTGCCGGCCATTGCCCGTCATCTTCCGCCGACCACACCTTTGAAAAGCGCGAAAGCGCCTCGCCCATACGGGCTGCCTTGCCCGGAAAGGTGCCGATGGAATGGTAGAGAAAGTAGCCGGACATTTCAAACCTCAACTATTTTGATCAAAAGATCACAATAGTGGGTTGTCGTCAATGAGGCTTCGAAAGGGAACGCTTCGCCGTCGTCGATTGCAGGAAATCGACAACAGCCTCGTAAAAACAGAATGATGATGTGGGATGTCACCTTACGGCTTCTGGCCCGGGCGACACAGGATCGAGAGTCAGGCGGTGATCAGGCTGCGCAGGAGATCCTGCGTATCACGGATATCCGCAACCATTTCCTCGCGCGCCCGGCCCGCATCACGCTGGCGCATGGCGGCGATGATTCTGCGGTGGTGAACGGTATAGGAGCGGAAATCTTCCGTTGCCATGCGTGGCTCCACATAGGCCGAGAGCATGCGCATGTAAGGCCCGTAACGCAACCAGAGCGTGTCTATCAACTGAATGAGAACTTCCGACCGGGAGGCGCTGTAAACCCGGTAGTGGAACGCGCGGTTGAAATCCAGCATTTCCACAACGAGGCCCTTGCGGGCGCCAAGTTCATGGGCCTCGACCACTTCATCCAGCGCGTCGAGCTCCTCCGGCGTGGCATGCAGCGCGGCCAGTTCCGTCGCCATGCCTTCAATGGCAACGCGCGCCCTGCAAAGGTCATCCAGCCGGCCGACGCTGACGGGCGGCACGCGGGCCGATCCGTTGCGCGAGACCTCCAGCGCATTTTCAGCGGCCAGCCGCCGGAGTGCTTCCCGAACCGGCATGTGGCTGGTGCTGAAGGACTGTGAAAGCGCGGCGATCGTCAGAACCTGGCCCGGATCAAATCGTCCCAGAAGCAGCGCTTCGCGCAACTTCTCGTATACTGCGTCCTGAACCGTGACGCGTCCCGTTACCGGACCGAAATTTTCGTCCAACGCCAATCTGCGCCCCTCTTTTCGATCTCGCTGATATCGCTCATCAGCCGAATCTAACGGTCGCATCCTCGAAAAACAAGCGAGAACATCGTTTGATCAAATGCGCAGAGTGGCTTGCTCGAGACAGGATGCCCTCTCGCGCCACCAGTGGCACCGCGCAGCAAGGCGGCTGAATGAATGGCATTTTTCTACGAAGATTGCAGTTTTCAGGAATGGGGGAGGAGATTGGCCGATCAATTTTTTATTTTAGCTTGTCGCTTGCCGCAGGCCTGCCGAATAACTGTCATGGAAAGGAGAGGGCGCCTATCCTGATTGTGTAGATAAAATCAATGGCCTAGGCCGTTGTTTGCGGAGTGCTTCTGTCCGATTTGCGGAGTGCATCTGTCCGATGAGATCGCGTCTTGCGTGCAGAATATCCGGCCAAAGACAGGTTAGAGCTTCGACATTGCGGACGAACTTTACCGTTTCCTGCCATTGACCGCCTGCATCGGACGTATTCATTGTCATTTTCCGGGATTGCATTGGCGTTTCGCGGGATAGGATTGTCGTTTACCGGGATGAAATTAATTGTCGGCGGGTTCGGATTGGAACAGGCGATATGACATTCAATTCAGAGAGCAGCAGCCACCGTGCGTAGGAACAAACGTCGGAATATGCCCGTCGGCTGTTGCTGTTTCACACGACAGGCACGAGAAGCTTTTCCCGAGGGATGATGACCCCAAAGTTCAAGAGTGCTACATTATCAAATCAGCAGGATTGACTTCATCGGGCACGACATCGTGATAGCCCCAAAAAGATGGAGATATGGACCAGAGTTGATATCGGCTATTGCTGCTTGCGATCCCCGAGTTAGACTGGTTGCCGCGCCCGTCTGAGATAAAGGTCGGCCATACCGTTCATGCGATTGATGCGTGCAAACATCAGGGAAGCAAAAGCACCGGACAGCAGGGCACCCGCGGCTGCCAGAGTCGCAATCATCCGGCTCCAGCGAGAAAGGCGCCCTTCCAGGTCGAGCAGTGTCACGAAGACATCCGCCTGTTCCGGATAGGCTGAATCTGCGCCCTGGCGTTCAGACCATGCGCGCATCAGTGCGAGGCGGTGGAGTGCGTTGTAGCTCTTGAGGCCGCCGTTCTGATAGATCCAGTGGAGGTGTTCACGCAGGCCTGCAAGATTACCTTCCAGGTAGTCAATCTGTGCCATGCCATAGCGATACCCTGCCGCCAGCTGGCGCTCCTTCAGATCGGATTTTTCCGTAACCGCACCCATTCTGCGGTATTGCACCGAATAGATCGATTTCGCCTGCTCGATCGGGAGTTCCAGCTTGCCAGCAAACATCATGTCCGAAGTGGTCATTCCCATCAGCAGGAAACCCGCAAGGACAAGCAACTGCCCGGTGCGCTTGCGGACTGGTTCGGGCGAACGCCAGAAATTTGCCCCGAGCAGAATGGCCAGAAGGCTCGTTGAAAAGAATGAAACCCACATAAGGACAACGAAAAAGCGGGCATGGAACATCAACCGGAATTCCTTGCGGAACCAGAGAAACAGGGATGCAAGCATCGAAGCGTAGCCTAGATATTTCAGAACGCCGCCCGCTGTGTAAGTGATAGGGTCAGGCAATCCCGGCTGGAGTTCCATGCCCTGATCCGAGAGGTCGTTTATGATGTTCAACGGGACGTGGATGTCGATGAACGCATTATTCTGCTCAAGCGGTGACCAGTGCAGGTAAAGGCCCAATGCAAACAGGGAAAGGACAGCGAGCGCGACCGAAAGGGTGAGCGCGGTCCATGCCCGGGAACGGACACCCCTCACCAACTGGGCAATCTGTGCTTCTGTTGTCTCCATCGTTGCGGGCCGACTTGCCTCGCGGTAATCTTCACTCAGGTCCCTGATGGTCTGGCTGCGCGCCTGCATCCTCCCCATGATGACGTTCAGAAAGATGTTGCCGAGAAACGCCAGAAGCGCAAAGCCGGAAAAACTGAGACCGACCAGCCGCCAGATGAACAGGGCGTGGGCTTCCGACCAGTTGCGCAGATTTTTCAGAGCCCCGTTGTAACCGAGTATCTGGCGCATGCGCAAAACCCGGTCAGCCTCAAAATTGCATTCGTCGAACGCATCTGGCGCGATGGTTTCCACGAGGGCGGCAGCGCCTTCAAGATCACCGGAAAGCAGCCGATCCTGTACGGCAACATAGGTGCGCGCCGGCACAAGTTCGGCGGGGACGGAGAGCCGGGAGATGCCAACTGTGCCGCCAAACGTCTTTTCCACATCGGACGGATAAAGCGCCTTCTGTGCTGGCGGGTCTGGCTGGTGAAGGAATTGCGGCCTGTCCGGCAAGACAAACAGAAGGGCTATGACAAGCCCAATCAGACCGTAGCGCAGCCGGTCACCGCCTCGATAGGCCTCGCGAATATGATAGGCCAGTATCAGCAGTGCGCAGACCGTCTGGCCATAGACCCGAATTCCCGCCCACTGCCATGGGAAAAGGCACAGCAAAAGCAGAAACAGGCTTAGTCCGGACCGTCGTTTCTGCAGACACTGGATCGTAACGCTCAGCAGCACCAAACTGATCGGCAGAAGGCTCGCACCGGAAAAGCCTGTATCGGGAACCTGGGTTACGAGCCAGTTTCCGGTTGGCAACCAGTCAACAAGGTTGTCCGGAATATGCAGTTTTCCGTCTGCCGGATCATAACGTCCCGACGCATAGACCAATGCGATATTCGCCAGAGCAAACGCCAAAAGCGCCAGGCTGGTGAGAATGTCCCTGACCGTGCGTAGCTTTTCTTCCCGCACGGGCAGTTCCAGCGCATCGGGTTCATCAGCCAGAACGCCCGGAACATTCCGATCAGGCCTGCGGCCGAAGCCTTGCGCTCTCCCGAAAGACATCAGGCCGCCATGGTTTCGGCATTGTGCACGGCTTGCGCCAGTTCTGTCCGCAGATTGGCAAGTTCGCGAATGGCAGTGCCGCGGGCCGCAGCGCCATCGGCATGGGCCTGTCGCACATCCTGAAGCGTCGAAATGATGGTTTCATGCACCGATTTCAATGTTTCCACATCGATGACCAGACGCTGGCCGGAGCGGGCAACGGCTATGGAACTCTGTTTCAACAGTTCCGCATTGCGCTTCAGCAACATGTTTGTCGTGTCATCAATGCTGGTTGCCAGATCGTTGGCTTCCTTTTGCTCCTCGATCGAAATCGCCATCATGAAGGCCCGTTTCCAGGCGGGCAGGGTGAGGGAGCGTATCGTCGCGAATTTATCGACCAACGCGAAATTGTTGGACTGGATGATCCGGATCATCGGCAATGTCTGCATTGCGGAATGGCGAAGCACGGTGAGATCATCGGCGCGTTTGGCCATGGCATTGCGCGCTGTTTCCAGCACCGCCTGTCGTTCAAGTGCGTTCATATCGGACTGCGAGCCCATCAGGGAAGCCAGCTCGGCCTCCACCTCCGCCAATCGGGCATTCAAGGCCTCGATATGGAGCCCGAGCTGCTCATGTTCCAGCCGGACAAGAACATAGATCTCGCTGTATTCGTGGTCCCGGGCCGCCAAGGTTTCCGCGGTTTTTTCGACGGTGGCAACAAGGCGATCGATCTGGGCCTTGACGGTCTCAAACCGGGCCATGGCCTTTGCCTTGGTGGAATTCAGTCGTTTCAGCAACCCGCCGACAACGGGTATCCGCGCCATGGGGTTGTCGAAGGAATCGAAGTCGAATTCCTGTGCGGCGACAACGATCTTGCTGAGCTGGATGCCGGTCTCGCCGAGATCCGCAGACTGCGCCCTCTTCAGGATCGTGTCTGTCAAACCATTGGTCCGGTTCACGGCATCGGATCCGAAGGTGAGGATAGAGGCGAGCGAGCCGATGCTGATCTTCTCCTTCAGCGCGGCAATTTTGTCGGCATACTGAAGGTCGGCGACTGGCACCGGTTGATTGGGTTTCGTCACTAGGGTGTTCATGCCTGCGCCTCCGCTTGAAAATAGTCCTGAAGGGCCTCATGGCAGGTCAGGAAGTCTGTTACCGTCTCGCTGCGGCGGTTCACTTTGCCGGGCCTGTGCAAGAGCGCAAACAGGCGTTGCTGCCAGAGCGGAAAGAGAACGGCCGCGATTTGCTGGAACCGGTCGTTCAGATCAATCAGGTTCGTTCGAACGAACGCGAACTGCTGGATTGCCATCAGATTTGCTGCCCGCACGGTCTCGAGATTGGCGAGTTTCCGCTCAAACCGGCTGCGCAAATGCGGCTCGACAATGCGTGTGTCGGAAAGTAGGCGGTGGCCATAGGCCAGGGCACGGTCGATCGCCGGCATGGCTTCTGCCAGCGCCTGCTGCTCGCCGAGAATGAGGGCGATGCGTTTCGTGTTGTCAGCCGAAATCCGCTCCAGCAGTCCGAATGCCTGCGTCACCTTGCGGGCTGCGACTTCCACTTTCAGTCGTTCCTCGAGGTGCGCGCCGGTGAAACGATGGATCCAGGATTGCCGGGCAAAAAGGGCGTCGAGATCGAGCTGGTTTATGATCTTGAGCGTTTTGCCGATTTCCCGTTTCAGGGCCTGGCGGTTTGCCACCTGAAGCAGGGTCTCGTCGATTGCCCGGATCTTGAGCGCATCGTCGAGAACCTCTATCGCACCATCACAGATATCCGGCGGCCATTGCGGCGCAGAAACGTGTGAATCGCTGCTTTTCTCTAGAGGTTTCGACATTCATTGCTCTCGGAAATGTGTCGCAATAAGCCAAGAACAGCGATTAAAGTGGAATTAAAAAAATATCCTGTTTGCCAAGTCGGTCGTGTAATTCGTTGTATTGTTAACTTGAGGTCAATGGCACCGGGTAGAAATACACACTGGTGAGGTATTCAGGCGCATTTTGTTGCCGCTTCCCATCTGCCGCATTGCTGCTTTTAACTTTGAAGGACAGGAGCAACGTCTCCTGTGTGTTTTCCCGTTCGGTCGAGCTAAGGCACACCGGATTTTCGAGAACCCGGACCGGCATTGCAGTCCCCCCTGCCGATTTCGCGGGCAAGGCAGTCCAGATAGAGTGTCGGCTCTTTGTTGACCCCGGCTCATCATCTTAAATTCAGAGCGAAAAAAGATTCGTAAAGTCGAATAGAATAAATTAACTTGACACGGGATGCTTCGGATGTAGCCGCTCCGGTGTTGGGATGAGCATAGATGACGACGTTGAGCCTTTCGCAGTTGGAAACCCATCTCTGGCGGGCGGCGGATCTCCTGCGGGGATCGATCGATTCCGGCGACTACAAGCACTACATTTTCGGCCTTCTGTTTTTCAAACGCCTCTCGGATGTGTGGGAGGAGGAATACGAGGAGCGGCTGGCGCGCTATCGAAACGCCGATCTGGCCGCTGATCCGGATGAGCACCGCGTCGATATTCCCAAGGGCCATTTCTGGAAGGACGTGCGCAAGCACTCCACAGATATCGGCACGCATCTGAATGCGGCTTTCCGCGCCATTGAAGAGGCGAACATGAAGCTGCACGGCGTGTTTCAGGATGTCGATTTCAACAACAAGGAGCGCTTTCCGGATGCCTTGCTGGAAAAGCTGCTGCAGCATTTCGAGACCTACCGGCTGCGCAACAGCGATGTGGAGCCGGATGTGCTGGGTCAGGCCTATGAATATCTGATTGCCAAGTTTGCCGATGATGCGGGCAAGAAGGGGGGCGAATTCTACACGCCGAAGATGGTCGTGCGGCTGATTGTGGAATGCCTGAAGCCGGGGGAGGGCATGTCGATCTATGACCCCACCTGCGGCTCCGGCGGCATGTTGCTGGAGGCGGTGCATCATCTGGAGCGGAAGGGGAAAAACCCGAAGAGCCTGTCGCTGTTCGGTCAGGAGCGCAATCTGAACACCTGGGCGATCTGCCAGATGAATCTCTTCCTGCACGATATCGACGATGCGCAGGTGGCGCGCGGCGATACGCTTTTGGAGCCGAAGCATCTGACGGGCGACAGCGTGAAGTCCATCCGCACCTTTGACCGGGTGCTCGCCAATCCGCCCTTTTCGCTGAAAAGCTGGGGCCATGACGTCTGGTCGCAAGGCGATGCCTATGGCCGCGACCGTTACGGATGCCCGCCGAAATCTTACGGAGATCTTGCCTTCGTGCAGCATATGGTGGCGAGCCTGAAGGAAGATGGCGTCTGCGGCGTGGTGCTGCCGCATGGCGTGCTGTTTCGCGGCGGGGCGGAAGGCCGGATCCGCGAGGGGCTGATCCGGGATGATCTGATCGAAGCCGTGATCGGCCTTGCCCCCAACCTGTTTTACGGCGCGGGCATTCCGGCCGCTATCCTCGTGCTTCGCAAACAGAAGCCCGCGACACGCAAGGGCAGGATCCTGATCGTCAATGGTGCCGGGCATTTTATCGAAGGCAAGGCGCAGAACCATCTTTCGGAGGCCAATGTCGCGACGCTGGCCAAGGCCTATGACGACTTTGCCGATGCCGAACGGCTGGCGCGGGTGGTTCCGGCAAGCGAGATCGAGGCGAATGATTTCAACCTCAATATCAGCCGCTATGTGCATCTGGGCGAAGAGGCGGACGAGGTGGATGTTGCCGCGGAAGTGGAAAGGCTGATCGCGCTTCAGACCGAGCGGGATGCGGCAGAGGCGCGGATGATGGGCTTTCTGCGGGAGCTTGGCTATGTCGCTTAGCCTGGAAGTCATCGAGGACCTTAAAAATGAATGGCTGAGAGAACTGCCATCAGGGTGGCGATTCTCTCGTTTCGGCGACGTTCTTGAAATCAAGCGAAGGCCAATTGAAGTCCAGGATCATGTTGAATATCTGCAGCCCGTAATCCGGCGAGGACACGGCGGGATAGAGGTTCGCGAAAGACAATTGGGAGCATCAATCAAGACCAAGGCGCAATTTTTGCTTCGGGCTGGCGATTGGCTCATGTCAAAAGTCCAGATATTGCATCGTGCCTATGGGCTTGTGCCATGTGAGTTAGACAAAGCTATTGCTTCCGGCAGCTACTACGCTTTTAAAATTCACGAAGATATCGACCCCAAATACCTTTGGTATCTGTCGCATGCGAACGCCTTTCATAAGTCTTGCGAATTGTCGAGCGTGGGCGTTGTTATCGAGAAAATGGTCTTTCGAGCTACAGACTGGCTAGATTTCGAGTTCCCGCTTCCCCCACTCCACGAACAGCGCAGGATCGCCGAAATCCTGTCCAGCGTCGATGAGGCGATTGCGGCGACGCGGGCGGTGATCGAGCAGACCAGAAAGGTCAAGCAGGGCGTGCTGGAACGCCTGCTCACCAAAGGCATCGGCCACACACGCTTCAAGCAGACGGAAATCGGGGAGATACCGGAGGAGTGGGATCTTGCCGAAGTCCAGGAGCATTTTCATGTTCAGCTGGGAAAAATGCTTAGCAAGGCCGCAAAAGTTGGCAGTTCGCCTTCCCCATATCTGAGAAATGCGAACGTCCAATGGGGCCGCATCAATACCGAAGATCTTTTGAATATGGATTTTTCTGAACAGGAGAAACGAAAGTTCCGGCTCCAGCCGGGCGATTTATTGGTCTGTGAGGGCGGTGAGGTTGGACGATGTGCCATCTGGAATGACGGAAAGGAGATGTATTATCAAAAGGCTCTGCATCGTGTGCGAGAGAGAACCGGCATCGTAAGAAATCAATTTCTTATGTATGTGCTACTGCGGACATTCACGTCAAAAGCCCTTTCTGCAGGATTGGTCGGAACTAACTCAATCGCACATTTTACGAGTGAGCAGTTCCTGCGGCTGAAATTTCCGGTGCCTCACGCCGACGAGCAAAACACAATTTGCGAAACACTGGCGGCTCTGGACCTCTCTACCAATGAGAACGCCTCAAAGATGGACTCGCTTCTGTCACTCAAATCCGCCCTCATGTCCGACCTTCTCACGGGCCGCAAGCGCGTCACGGACGCCCTGCCCATGGCGGCGGAGTAGGGCCCATGAGCCAGGGCCCGGAATGGCATTTTGCCGAGCGTCCGACCATCGAGCATCTGAAAACCATGGGCTATGGCTTCGTGGCCCCTTCGGATCATGCCAGCCTGCGTGAAGGCGAGAACCAGGTTCTGTTTCGCCCGCACCTCGTCGAGGCGCTGATGCGCATCAACGGGATCGACCGCGCCTCTGCCGAGGCGGCCTTCGGGGAGCTTGCCGCGATCAGCGACAACGAAGCCTGGCTGAAGGTGTTGCGCGGTGATTATGCCCGCAAGGTCACGGGGCAGGAGACGCGGCAGACCTTGCGGGTGATCGATTTTCTGGAGCCGGGCAACAACACATTTTCCGTCACGCATCAGTTGCGGGTGAGGGCGGAGCGTACCCGCAGGCCCGATGTGGTGGTCTATGCAAACGGCATTCCGCTGGTCGTGATCGAGGCGAAAAGCCCGTTGAACAGGAAGGACAAGACCGGCGAGGCCTTCGAGCAGATCCGGCAATATGAGCGCGATATTCCGCGCCTGTTCTTCTCCAATGTCTTCAACATCGTCACCGATGGCTTGACCGTGCTCTATGGCGCGACCGGCTCCGGCTCGAAACATTACGCCAGTTGGCGCGACCCCTGGCCGAAGGCGGAGGCCGACTTTCCGGATATGCTTGCCAAGGGGCTCTGGTGCCTGCTGGAGCCCGGCCGCCTGCTGGACCTGATCGCGCATTACATCGTCTTCGAAAAGACGGAGACGGGCACGATCAAGAAAATCTGCCGCTACCAGCAGTTCCGCGCTGTCAACCGCATCGTGGACCGGGTGATCGAGGGCAAGCACCGCCAGGGGCTGATCTGGCACACGCAGGGCAGTGGCAAATCGCTGACCATGGTCTTTGCCGCGCTGAAGCTGAAGACGCACCGGACCATCCGCTCCGGGCGGCTCACCAATCCGAACATTCTGGTGCTCACCGACCGGGTGGACCTGCACAGCCAGATCAGCGGCACCTTCACCGCTTGCGGCCTGCCGAACCCGACGCCGATTGAAAGCATCAAGGACCTGCACGCGCTGATCCGCAGCGGCAAGGACGGGCACACCGCGCTTTCCACCATCTTCAAGTTTCAGGGGTCGAAGCAGGCCATTGCCAATTCCGAAAACTGGATCGTGATGGTGGATGAGGCCCACCGCACGCAGGAAAAGGAACTCGGCATCTCCCTGCGCGCCACCTTGCCTCACGCCCGCTTTTTCGGCT
This sequence comes from uncultured Rhizobium sp., assembly GCA_945952315.1. Lineage (GTDB taxonomy): Bacteria > Pseudomonadota > Alphaproteobacteria > Rhizobiales > Rhizobiaceae > Gellertiella. The sequence continues at coordinate 49,911 of CAMFIE010000014.1, forward strand.
TTACCGGCACGCCGGTGAAGAAGGATGACAAGAACACCTACAAGAATTTCGGTGTGCCGGGCGAAGGCTATCTCGACAAATACGGCATCGATGACGCCGTGGCCGATGGGGCAACCGTGCCCATCTACTATACCGGCCGCAAGACGGACTGGCAGATCGACGAGGCGAAGATCGACATTCTGTTCGACACCTGGTTTGCCGAGCTGGACGACGACAAGCTGAACGAGATCAAGACGCGCGGGGTGCAGATCGAGGATCTGGTCAAGCATCCGCGCCGCATCGCGCTGATCGCCTACGACATCTGGACGCATTTCAAGGCCTATGCACGGCCCGATGGTTTCAAGGCGCAGATCGTCGCCATCGACCGCGAGGCGGTGATCCTCTACAGGCGGGCGCTGACCAAGGTGATTGCCGAGGATTTGCAAAGCGAGGGAATGGAGCCCGCCGAGGCTCTGGCGCGTGCGGAGGCCATGTCGGCTTGCGTCTATTCGATCAACCAGACCGACAATCATGTGAGTGAAGACGCCCACAAGCAGGCGATCCGCACGGAGTTGAAAACGCACTATCTCGATGCGGCGGCGGAGAAGCTGGCAAAGAAGGCCTTTGGCCGCAAGGGCGAGGATCCGCAGTTCCTGATCGTCTGCGACAAGCTGCTGACCGGCTTCGACTGCCCCATCGAAAGCGTGATGTATCTCGACAAACCGCTGAAGGAGCACGGGCTGTTGCAAGCCATTGCCCGCACCAACCGCGTATCGGACGCCAGGAAACGCAATGGTTTGATCGTGGATTATATCGGGGTTTCCGGGCATCTGGACGAGGCTCTTTCCTCCTACCGTGCCGACGACGTGAAAAATGCCCTGCGCGATCTGGAGGATTTGCGCAACCAGCTCCGTGCCGCTCATTCGGCTGTGGCTGTTTTTCTGAAGCCGCTGAAGCGCAAGGCGAGCGACAGGGACGCGTTGAAATCGGAACAGGATGCCTTCCTGAAATTGCTTGGCACTGAGGACAAGTGGTTCGATTTCAAGGCCAGGGCACGCAGCTTCATTGCGCTTTACGAGACGCTGAGCCCCGACCCGAGTGTTCTTGAATTTACCGCCGATCTGAAATGGATCGCCAGTTTCCTGCCCTACGGGACGCAGCGTTTCGAGAAACGCCAGGTCTTCGATCAGATGAACTACAGCGAAAAAATCCGCGAGATGCTGGAGAAACATCTGGAGGCAACGGGGCTGAGCGCCACGGTCAAACTGCGCCATATCACCGATCCGGACTTCTGGGAGGATTTCGATGTGGCCGGGAAAACGGACGAGGAGCTGATGACAGCCGCAATCCGCAAGACGACCGAACTGCGCAGGACAGTCACCGAACGCATCGATGACAGCCCGCATCAATATGGCAAATTCTCCGAGCGCCTGCGGCAATTGCTCGAAAAGATGGAGAGCGCGCAGCTCTCCTGGTCTGAAAAACTGAAGGCTAACGAAGAGCTCGCAAAGGACATCACGGCAGAGGACGCCGCGCATCTTTATGAGGAGCTCTCTCGCGGAGCTCACGGCATCCTGCGGATCCTCAATCACTTCGCCTCTGGTCCCGAAGGCAGGGACTTGGCGATCCGTCTGGAGAGGCTCTACACCGATCCGGAAACAGCACCTTCCGGCTGGTGGGAGAAGGACGGCTTGCGCAAGAGCCTGCGCCAGCAGGTGCGCTCTATGGTGCATCTGGCAGGCCTCACCCATTTGCGGGAAATCCCGGAACAGGTCGAAGCCTTCGCGCTGAAGCATTTTACGGGACAGTGAGATGGCCGTCTATCGCATCGGCAGTCAGGAGATCGAATACACAATCCGGCGATCGCCGAGGGCGCGCAAGGCGGCTCTCAGCATCACGCCCAAATCGTTCGAGCTTCTGGTGCCGGAAAGCGCGACGGATGAACAGATCACCGCCGTGCTCGACCGGCGGCGCGCCTGGATCATCGAAACCGTGCAACACATGGCCGAGCGCGCAAAGGCGCAGACGCGCGTCTACCAGTTTGTGACCGGCGCCAAGATCCCCTATCGCGGGCGGATGACGCGGCTGACCATCGAGCCATTCGACGGGCCGCTGGTGGAGGTCCGTTTCCGCAACGGGTTCCAGATCCTCAAGCCCGCGGATCTGCCTCCGGAATCGTCCGATACGATCATCGAGAGCGCGCTCCGGCTATGGCTGAAACGGCGTGTACGGGACGATGCCCGTCACTTTATCCGTCAGCACGCAGAGCGCCATGGACTGAAGCCGCGCGGCCTTCAGATCAAGGACCAGAAGCACATGTGGGGCAACTGTGGCCAGGATCGCCAGATCCATCTCAACTGGCACCTGATTTTCGCCCCGAAGCCAGTGCTCGAATATGCCGTCGTCCACGAGATGTGCCATCTCACGCACCGACACCACGGTCCGGACTTCTGGGATCTCGTCGGCCGCGTTCTGCCCGATTGGCAGCAGCGCAAAGCCTGGCTCGACAAGAACGAGCATTTTCTGGGTTGGGAAAAAGTGGAGCCAACCGGCCTTCTGCTATCGAACAGTCCTGCCCCGGAAAAGTGATGCGGTTGCGGATCGTGTCGGTCGTCTGAGTAATTTAAAAACAGGCGTAAAAGGAAATTGGCTGGGGAACCTGGATTCGAACCAAGATTAACGGAGTCAGAGTCCGTCGTTCTACCATTGAACTATTCCCCAGCAGGGCGAACGTCTGAAGCGCTGCCGGATGTGGCGGGCTTATAACAAGTCGTTTTCGGAATGCAAAGGGGTTTCTTGCAAAAAATATGCATTTTCCGCGTGGCGCCGAAAGGCGAGATTTTTCAGGTGGTAGAGGGCGCGTTCAGGCCCGAAACCTGACACATGCGTCCCGGAAAAAAGAATTTGGCGAAAATTGGTGCCGCTGTTATTCTGTCCCCAACGAAACTTATGATCCGCCAGCGGCATGCCGGTTTATCGGCCTTGCGCGGCGAAGGAAAACAGACGTGAAAGACCCCGAGAGCGGCGCAGGCGCGCCACAATCCGGGGCGTCTGATACGGGCCGCAAACCGGGAAAATCCTCCCGGCGGGGCAGGAGAAGGCGGAATGGGGCAAGCGCCCAGGCCGCCCAAGCCACCGTATCCGCAGGCAGGCAGGCTGATGCCTTTGCCGCCGGACGTCCCATCGAAGCGACAGACACGAAGGCGCCGCGCAAGCGTAAACGCAGGCGTGGCAGAGCCGACAAGGCCCGTGCCGAAACCGCTGCATCGCCATCCGAAAGGCCGCTGGCAACCGCCGCTGCAGCAGACGCTGCGCGTCGCGATGCGCCGGTTCCGTCCTCCGCAGACGGCCCTGCCAAATCGCGCCGTAACCGCCGGAAAAACCGCAAGGGCAGCACCCTTCAGGGACGCCCCTTGCCGCCGGTGACGACGGGTGTAACAAGCGCTGCTTCCCCCGTCTCGAAAGGGCCGGGCGCGCTCAATCCCGCCCTTGCCGAACAGCCACCCGTCATCGATCCGCGTGCCGCGGAACAGGAGCGGGGGCGTGGACAAGGTCATGGGTCGAACCGCGAACGCTCCCGCGAAGAAGATCTCTATGCCGCGCTGGACCTCGGCACGAACAATTGCCGCCTTCTCGTCGCCCAGCCGGGTCGCCCCGGCCAGTTCCGGGTGGTCGATGCCTTCAGCCGCATCGTGCGGCTGGGCGAGGGGCTTGCCGCGAGCGGCAGGCTTTCCGATGAGGCGATGGACCGGGCGGTGGAGGCGTTGCGCATCTGCGCGGCCAAGATCAAGGCGCGCGATATCCGCCGCATGCGGCTGATCGCGACCGAGGCCTGCCGCGCCGCGGACAATGGCGAAGCCTTTCTCGCCCGCGTGACGGAAGAAACCGGGCTGGAGCTCGAGATCATCAACCGCGAAACCGAGGCGCGGCTTGCGGTCTCCGGCTGCTCGTCGCTGGTCGGGCGCGAGGCACGCTCTGTCGTGCTGTTCGATATCGGCGGCGGCTCGTCGGAAATCGCGGTGCTGGATATCAAGGATCAGCGCGCCAGCCGCCTTGCCCATCACATCACCCACTGGACCTCGCTGCCGGTCGGCGTCGTGACGCTGTCGGAACGGCATGGCGGCAAGGATGTGACGCCGGAGGTCTTTGCCGCGATGGTCGCGGAAGTGGAGGCGATGCTCGGCAAGTTCGATTGCCCGGATATTCCGGCAGGCCGCGATGATTTCTATCTGATCGGCACCTCCGGCACGGTAACGACGCTTGCGGGCGTGCATCTCAACCTGCCGCGTTATGACCGGCGGCAGGTGGACGGGCTCTGGCTTTCCGATCCCGATGTTTCCGCCATGCAGGCAAAACTGCTCTCGTGGAATTTCGCCGAGCGGGCGGCCAATGCCTGCATCGGGCCGGATCGGGCCGATCTGGTGCTTGCGGGCTGCGCCATTCTCGAGGCCATCCGCCGTCGCTGGCCGAGCCAGCGCATGCGGGTGGCAGACCGGGGCCTGCGCGAAGGCCTGTTGACCGACATGATGGCGGATGACGGCGTGTGGAGCCGTTCGCGCCAGCGCCGCACCGGCCGCAATCGCTGAAGGAAGGGCGAGAGATGACCAAGCCACCGATTGGCGGAAACCGCACGGGCCGCAAGCTCGGCCAGAAGGTAAAGAAGGGCAAGCTCAAGGCGTCGTCCCGCCGCTGGCTGGAGCGCCATATCAATGATCCGTACGTCCAGCGGGCAAAGCTCGAGGGATACCGCGCGCGCGCCGCCTTCAAGCTGCTGGAGATCGACGAGAAGCACCAGATCCTCAAAGGCGCCGAGCGCATTCTCGATCTCGGGGCCGCACCCGGAAGCTGGTCGCAGATCGCCGCCAAGGTCACCGACAGTTCGGATGAGGATATCCGCGTGGTCGGCATCGACTTTCTCGATGTGGACCCGATGCCGGGCGTGACCTTCCTGAAGCTCGACTTTCTCGATCCGACCGCGCCCGACAAGCTGATGGAAGCGCTTGGCGGCACGCCGGATCTGGTGCTGTCCGACATGGCGGCCCCTACCACCGGCCACCAAAGAACGGACCATCTGCGCACCATGCATCTGTGCGAAGTGGCCGCGCATTTTGCCGTCGATGTGCTGGCAGAGGGCGGGCATTTTCTGGCAAAGACCTTCCAGGGCGGCACGGAGCGCGAGCTGCTGACCATGCTGAAGCAGAACTTCCGGCAGGTGCTGCATATCAAGCCTGCCTCGTCGCGGGCCGAATCGGTGGAAATGTTCCTGCTCGCCAAGGGCTTCAAGGGCCGCAAGGCGGCGGTTTCGGGCGCGGAAGAAGGGGAGGAATGAGCATGCTGCTTTATATCACGCTTGGCACCAATGATCCGGCCCGCGCGCGGCCCTTCTATGATGCGGTGATGCCGGTTCTGGGCTTCAGCCTGTTCGGCGAGGATGAAAACGAGTTCGGCTTTGGCCGCAAGGGCGAGCCCCGCGCCCGGTTCTGGGTGACGAAGCCCTTCGACGGAAAGCCCGCGACCATCGGCAATGGCTCGATGGTGGCGCTTGAAGCGGAAACCCGGGCGGCGGTCGATGCCTTTCATGCGGCAGCGCTCGCAAATGGCGGCACGGATGAGGGCGCGCCGGGGCTTCGCCCCTACCACCCGCATTTCTACGCCTGCTATGTGCGCGATCCCGATGGCAACAAGCTCTCGGCCGTCTGCGAGAAACCGGAATAAGGCCACTTGCAGCCTTTGATGGATCGGGGAGGGAGGCGTCGATGACGGAAGTTTTGGTTCTGATCGGGTCCGGCTCCATCGGCAATGCGATTGCACGGCGGGTGGGCAGCGGCCGGCATGTGCTGGTGGCGGATCTGAAGCGGGAGAATGCCGAAGCGGCGGCGAAGGCACTGTATCAGGCTGGCTTTGCGGTATCGGTTGCCGAGGTGGATATTGCCTCTCGCCCGTCGGTGGAGGCGCTGGCGGCCGAAGCGGACGGCATCGGCCGGATCACGGGTGTGATCCTTGCGGCGGGCCTTTCCCCGGCACAGGCACCACCCGCGCTGATCCTGAAGGTGGATCTCTATGGCACTGCCCTGGTGCTGGATGTTTTCGGTTCGATCATTGCAGCCGGTGGCTCGGGGATCGTGATTTCGTCCCAGTCCGGCCATCGCCTGCCAGCGCTCAGCCTGGAGGAGGATGCAGCACTGGCAACGGCACCGGTGGAAGACCTGCTTTCCCTTCCGCTGCTTCAGGAGGGGCAGGTGCGCGACAGCCTGCATGCCTATCAGCTGTCGAAGCGGGCAAACGGGTTGCGTGTGCGGGCAGAGGCAGTACGCTGGGGCAGGCGCGGCGCGCGCATCAACGCGATCAGTCCCGGCATCATCATGACGCCGCTTGCCCGCGACGAACTGGCAGGTCCGCGCGCGGCCTTTTACCGGGGCATGATCGAGAACTGTCCGGCCAAGCGCGCGGGCACGCCCGATGAGGTGGCGCAGGTCGCAGCCCTTTTGATGGGGCCGGATGGGGCTTTCATCACCGGATCGGACATCCTGATGGATGGTGGTGTAACCGCAACCTATTTTTACGGCTCGTTCGGCTGAACAGGTCGGCTCGACCGCTTCCCGCTCATTTCTGCGCGCGCGTCACCGGTCGTCCGTGGCCGGAGGCGGCGGCACCCACATGCTTTTCGAGCCGCAGGAACGGCAGGACGGCGATGAGGGTGAGCGCGGAAACCGCGAAAAAGGCCATGTGGAAATCGGCAAGCTGCAGCGTGCCGCCACGGAGTGCTGCGCCGCCTTCAAGGATCATGGCCGCCATGGCCACGCCGAGCGCCAGCGAGACCTGCTGGAACACAGAACTCATCGAGGTTGCCTGGCTCGCCTGATCGTCTGGCACATCCGCATAGCCGAGCGCATTGACACCCGTGAAGAAGAAGGAGCGGGTGAACCCGGCAAACAGCAGGAAACCCGCCATAACCAGCACCGGCGTTGTCGCTTCGAAAAAGCCGCAGGCCGCCGTGGTCAGCGCGGAAAGCACGGCGGCGACAATCAGCGTCGTGCGGAAGCCTGCGGCGCGAAACACCCGGCTTGCCAGAAATTTCGTCGTGATTGCCCCCATCGCGCCGGTGAATGTGACCATGCCGGACTGAAAGGGCGTCATGCCGAAGGAAATCTGCAGCATCAGCGGTGTCAGAAACGGAACGGCACCGGTCGAGACGCGGAAGATCGAGCCGCCGAGCGTCGCGGCGCGAAAGCCCGCATTAGCGAAAATCTTCGGGTCAAGGATCGGCGTTGCGTGCCGTCTGGCATGCAGGAGGTAAAGGGCAAGCGCGATGAACCCGGCGGCAATCGCGCCATAGCCGGCAGAGGGCGGCAGGGCGGGCAGGCTGATCACCGAAAGGCCGAAGACCACGCCGGAGGCCGCAAGCGCGACCAGCACGAAACCGTAGAGATCCATGCGCGGCGGGGGTGGCGACTGGATATCCGGCAGGTGCACGCTCGCAAGCCAGATGCCGAGCATGCCGATCGGCACATTGATGAGGAAAATCCAGTGCCAGCTGAAATAGGTGGTGATGAAGCCGCCCAGCGGCGGGCCTGCCATCGGGCCGATCAGGGCGGGAATGGTGAGGTAGGCCATCGCGGCCACCAGTTCCGAGCGCTTTGTGGTGCGCAACAGCACCAGACGGCCAATCGGCGACATCATCGCGCCGCCTGCCCCTTGCAGAAAGCGGAACAGCACGAATTGCGTCAGGCTTTCGGCCATCGCGCACAGGATGGAGCCCGTGACAAAGACCAGGATCGCAATGCGAAAAATCTTCTTGGCGCCGAACCGGTCTGCCATCCAGCCGCTCACCGGAATGAAGATCGCAAGCGCCACCATATAGGCGGTGAGCGCGAGTTTCAGCGTGATCGGCCCCACGTGCAGATCCGCCGCAATGGCCGGAAGAGCCGTTGAAATCACGGTCGAATCCATCTGCTCCATGAAGAGCGCGACGGCCAGTATGAGCGGAACGATCCGGTCCATGGAGAGGTGATCCTGAGGGTGGGCAACTGCTTTTAGTGCGGGCGGCGGTCGGGGTCCAGCCTTGGCATCAAAACCGGTGCGGCAATAGGGCAGGGAAAGCAGGCGCTTCAAAAAAACGCAACGCTGAATAAATCGGCGGGCAGGGCCGATGTGGTGGCTTTTGCTATTCCCTTCCGGCAAAGGACATGGTAGCAGCCCTCGTCAACTTCCAGCGAACACCCGAAGGAAACGGTGGCCGAAAGGCTAACCGGCTCTTCCCATTTAAGGAACTTGGCATGGCCCGCATCATAGAAACGGCAACCGGCGCGGAAGCGCTTACCTTCGACGACGTCCTGCTGCAGCCGGGCCATTCGGAAGTCATGCCGGGGCAGGTTTCGGTCAATACCCGCATTGCCCGCGATTTCGATCTCAACATCCCGATCCTCTCCTCCGCCATGGATACCGTGACGGAAGCGCGCCTCGCCATTGCAATGGCACAGGCAGGCGGCATGGGTGTCATTCACCGCAACCTCACGCCCGCAGAGCAGGCCGAAGAGGTGCGGCAGGTGAAGAAGTTTGAAAGCGGCATGGTGGTGAACCCGGTGACAATCAGCCCCGAAGCTCCGCTTTCCGAAGCGCTCGGCCTGATGAAGGGCCACGGCATTTCCGGCATTCCGGTGGTGGAAAATGCCGGAAATGGCAAGGCGGGCCGCCTCGTCGGCATCCTGACAAACCGCGATGTGCGCTTTGCGTCTGATCCGAACCAGCGCATCTATGAGCTGATGACGCGCGAAAATCTGGTGACGGTGAAGGAAACCGTCGACCAGCAGGAGGCCAAGCGCCTGCTGCACAAGCACCGCATCGAAAAGCTTCTGGTGGTGGATGGCGATGGCCGCTGCGTTGGTCTCATCACCGTCAAGGATATCGAGAAGTCGCAGCTCAACCCCAATGCCGCCAAGGATGCGCAGGGACGGCTGAAAGCCGCGGCTGCAATCTCGGTCGGTGATGACGGCTTCGAGCGCGCCGAGCGGCTGATCGATGCAGGCGTCGACCTGATCGTCGTCGATACCGCCCATGGCCATTCGCAGCGCGTTCTCGATGCAGTCACCCGCGTGAAGAAACTGTCGAACTCGGTGCGGATCATGGCGGGCAATGTCGCGACCGCCGAAGGCACGAAGGCGCTGATCGATGCAGGAGCGGATGCGGTCAAGGTCGGCATCGGCCCGGGCTCGATCTGCACCACGCGTATTGTCGCCGGTGTCGGCGTGCCGCAGCTTGCGGCCATCATGGCGGCGGTGGACGAGGCCAACAAGGCCGATATTCCGGTGATTGCCGATGGCGGCATCAAATTCTCGGGCGATCTCGCCAAGGCGATTGCCGCAGGCGCCTCTGCCTGCATGATCGGCTCGCTGCTCGCCGGTACGGATGAAAGCCCGGGCGAGGTCTATCTCTATCAGGGCCGCTCCTTCAAGGCCTATCGCGGCATGGGGTCGGTGGGCGCCATGGCGCGCGGCTCGGCAGACCGCTACTTCCAGGCGGAAGTGCGCGATACGCTGAAGCTGGTGCCGGAAGGCATCGAGGGGCAGGTGCCCTACAAAGGCCCGGTCTCCGGCGTGCTGCATCAGCTCACCGGCGGTCTTCGCGCCGCCATGGGCTATGTCGGCGGCAAGGACCTGCGCGATTATCAGCAGAAGGCGACCTTCGTGCGCATTTCCGGTGCCGGTCTTCGCGAAAGCCACGCCCATGACGTGACGATCACCCGCGAAAGCCCGAACTATCCGGGCAGCGTCTGATATGGCGGGCGCACGCCTGACGGGCTGGAACGCGGCGGCGGGTTTTCTCGCCGCCCTCTCGCTCGGCCTTCTCGTCTACATGAATGCGGTGACCGGCGCCGCCTTTCGGGCGCTGGTGAAACTGCCCGTTCCGGATTTCCGGATCGAGGGCTATGAGGCCGCGGATGTGGCAAGGCTTGCCGATGCGCTTTCCGCATCGCCCGAGGCGGCAGCGCTGCTGCGCACCATGCATCTGGTGCCGGACATGATCTTTCCCGGCAGCTTTGCGCTTCTCGCCCTGTTGGTGCTCATCCGTTTTGCGCCGAAAGCGCTGGTCTTTCACCGCCCGCTGACAAGGCTTGGTCTGGCCGTGGTCTTTGCCGCACCGGTCTTTTATGCCGCCGCCGACTATGCGGAAAACATCGTCAGCCTGATGGTCTTTCTGCCTGCGACCGTCGCACCGGAAAAGGCAGCGCTCTATGCGTCGCTGCTGGCCGCACTGACGCGCGCGAAATTCATGCTGTTCTTCATCACGCTCATCCTCATGGCGCGGTTTTCATTTTTTAAAGACCGGCCGAAGCCGGAATGAAAAACGGCGGGGTTTCCCCCCGCCGCTTCCGCTTCCTGCCCCTGTTTATCGGTTCAGAACTGTTTCCATCCGGCAGCGTCATCGGTTCCGGTTGCGCCGACAGCCTTGGCCAGCCGTCCATTGAGCGCATGCGCGGGCGAAGGAACCGGGCGTGAGGTGGCGTTTGCTTCCACAGGCTTCTGCATGCCGGAACCCAGATTGAACTGACGCAGGATTTCATCGAGCTGGTTTGCCTCACCGGCGAGATTGTGGCTGGTCGCGGTGGTTTCCTCGACCATGCTGGCATTCTTCTGAGTGCCCTGATCCATGCTGGTGACGGCCTGATTGATCTCCTTCAGCGCATTCGACTGCTCATGGGCGGAGGAGACGATGGCGTTCACATGCAGGTTGATCTCCTGCACTTCGGACACCATCTTCGACAGCGCCCGGCCCGCTTCATCGACCAGCGAAACCCCGGCCTTGACCTGGCTGGAGGAGCTGAGGATCAGTTCCTTGATTTCCTTCGCCGCCGTTGCCGAACGCTGGGCAAGCTCGCGCACTTCCTGGGCAACCACGGCAAAGCCGCGCCCTGCCTCACCTGCACGGGCCGCTTCCACGCCGGCATTCAGCGCCAGAAGATTGGTCTGGAAGGCAATCTCGTCGATCACGCCGATGATGCTCGCGATTGCGCCGGAAGATTTTTCGATCTGGTAGATCGCCTCCACCGCCTTGCGGACGATTTCGCCGCTCTGCTCTGCGCCCTTGCGGGTGCGCTCCACCAGCTGGCCCGCCTCTTCGGCGCGCTCGGTGCTGTCGGAGACGGCGCGGGTGATTTGCTCCAGCGCGGCAGCCGTTTCCTCCACCGCTGCGGCCTGCGTGCTCGTGCGCTTGGCCAGATCGTCGGTGGCGGAGCGAACCTCCGCCGCGCTGGCATTGATCGCCGAGGCATTGAAGCCGACCGAACGCAGCGTCTGCAACAGCCGGTCCGCGGAATTGTTGAAGTTCACCCGGAGCGCATCGAGATTGTCGGCAAAGGGCTGATCCAGCCGGTTCACGAGATCGCCTTCTGCAAGATGGGCAAGGGCATCGCCCAGGCTGCGGATCGCGAAATCCATCTCGGCCTGCTGCTTGCGACGCTCGGCATCGCGCTCAGCCCGTTCCTTCTCGGTCGTCTGGCGGGTTTGCTCGGCAGAGGCTTCGAGCTTGTGCTTGACCTCCTCGTTGTCGCGGAAAATCGCGACCGCACGGGCCATTTCGCCGATCTCGTCCTTGCGGTCCATTCCATCGACCGGGCTTGCGGTATCGCCGGAGGAAAGGCTTGCCATGCGATCCATCAGCACCTTGAGCGGGCTGGTAATGCTCCTGCGGATGATGAGAACCGCAGCGGCAATGCTGAGCAGAATGAAGATGGCCACGCAGGACACGGTATAGATCATCGTCCAGAGGTTCTGGGCCGAAAGGTCGTCCGATGCGGTCTCGATCTTTGCCCGCAGTCGATTGATGAAGTCGAGAATGTCGTCATCCAGCTTGTCGCCCTCGGCATCCATCGACAGAACCTTGAGCCGCGCTCTTTCCTTGTCGCCGGACTTTGCGAGATCCACCACATCCGCCTGGCGACTGATATAGATGTCCACGATGCTTGCAAACTTGGCGATTTCATCGCGATCAGCGGGAAGTAGCTCGGCCGCACGGGTGAAATTGCCCTGAATTTCCTGACCCTGTGCGCGCAGATCATGCCTGCCGCCGGAATTGTCATCGGAAACCGAAAGATTGTAGGCCTCGACGGCAATCGAGCGCACATCGGCGCGGACTTCCATCAGTTGCTGGACACCCATCAGGTCGTCGCTGATGAAGGTGGAATAGCGCAGGTCGCTCATTTCCAGCTGGTAGGCCATCACACCGAGGCAAGCCATACCGCCGACACAGATGCCGATGATGGGGCCAAGCATTTTCGTGGTCAGGCTGGCATTGCGCAGATAGGACATGGGTTCACTCCGAGTGATTGTTCATATTCGGAAGTGAGAATGCAACTAAAATCTAAGAAAAGTATTAAATGTGGAATTAGGCATATTATTTTTTATTGACGACTAAAATTGAGGGATTATTTTTCGGGAGTGCCCATCCGCAGCCCCTTTTGCCCGGAAACTGTCGCATCAGAAAATGCACGCAACGGGAGTCGGAATCTACTCATTCCCCCGTTTCTGTCGCAATTTCTGCTACTCATTGCTCCTTTTAGGCGATAAAGATTGCGTCCACGCGTTGATCGCGGGCGGTGCGGCGCGCCGGTTTCAGGATTGGTGAAGGAATGACGGCGAGTGAGAATGGCACGCATCGCATCCAGCTGCGCAAGAAGCCGCAGCAGGGCCGCAGCGTGCAGCGGGTGGAGGAAATCCTTGCCGCCGCCCGTCGCCTGATCGGCGTGCATGGACTTCAGGGCCTGAAGATGACGGAGATTGCCGCCGAGGCGCGCGTGCCGATCGGCTCGGTCTACCAGTATTTTCCGGAGCGGGCCGCCATCATCAAGGCGCTGTTCGACCGCATCACCGAGATGGTGCAGGAAAAGGTCGTGACCACCTTTCGTGCCGTCGGTTCGCTGGAGGAGGCGCTTGCCTGCATCTGCAGCATCACCGAATGGTACTACGATCTTTTCCGCGAAAACCCTGCCAATTTCGAAATCCTGATCGCCACCGAAACCGACCGCGACCTGATGCGGCTGAATGTCGAGGACAGCCGGCAGGTGGGCACGCTGTTTTACGACTCGATCCGGCATCTTTTGCCGGAAAACTTCCCCGTGGCCATGGAGCGGCGCTCCTTCCTGTTCAGCCACCTGATCGGCTCGGCGGTGCGGCTGGCGGTCGTGGCAGGCGAGGCGGATGGCCGCGCCCTTCTCGATGACTGGAAGGTGATGGTGCGGGACATGCTGTTTCATGTGCCCGCGGACGCAAGGGCCTGACCCTTACCAGCCGGAAAGCGCGGTGCCGCTGCGGCTGCGCAGATAACGGCCAAAGCTTTTCGCCTCGCTGTCCGTCTCCTCGCCCAGCTGCGGCGGGGTGATATTGTCGAGACAGGCGGTGATATGGGTCGAGATCGCGTTCATCAGTGAGGAGGAAAAGCCCGGCCGCTTCATGATGCCGATCTGCACCGGCGGCAGCGCCGGAAAGCCGTCGGCCTGGCTCAGGACCTTCATCCCGGTCCGCAGCGCCGATTCCGGCAGGATCGAAACCGCCATGCCCGCAAGAACGGCTGACGCCACCACGGTGGAGGACCAGCTGGTGAACAGGATCTGGTATTCGCGCCCGATGCTGTCGAGCGCCGAACTTGCAAGCTGCCGCCACTGGCAGTCACGCCGGCCGACCGCAAGCGGCACCGGCAGGTCATCGGCAATCGGATGATTGGCCGAGCCTACCCAGCAGAGCGGTTCCGTGCGCACCACATCCGACATGCGCTCGCGCGGATTATGGGTGACGAGCGCGATATCGAGCTCGCCGCGCGCCATCTTTTCCGCCAGATCAACCGAGGGCTCGCAGACGATGTAGAGCTCCACATTCGGATGCGTTTTTGCAAAGCGGCCGATGATTTCCGGCATGTAGCGGTCGGCATAGTCATCCGGCGTGCCGATCCGGAGCGTGCCTTCCAGCCGGTTGTCGTCAAAGGCGGCGATGGCCTCGTTGTTGAGGCGGATGATGCGGCGCGCATAGTTCAGAAGCTTCTCGCCTTCGCCGGTCAGCCGGATGCCGCGGCCGTCCTTGGCAAAGAGCTGCTTGCCCACCCGCTCTTCCAGCCGCCGCATCTGCATCGAGACCGCGGATTGTGTCTTGAACACCCGGTCGGCCGCGCGCGTGAAGCTGCCCGTATCCACAATGGCAATGAAGGTCTGCAACTGGTCGAGATCAAGCGGCGCTGTCATTTGGACACCCATGAAAATGTTTGATGCTTATTATTAAAAACATGCGTTGGACTGATCAATAGAGATTTGACAGGTTTCAAGGGCAAACACCACGGAAAACCGGATTTTCCCCCCCTTGGTTTTCCGATTTCTGGCCGGCGAAGGATAGACCTCCATCCTTTGCCGGCATCCCTTTTCGCTGCGGACCATCGGGCCCGGCGCGCGTTTTTCCCCGCAGGACCGTACCCAAGCCGTCCTGCCACTTGAACCGGCGGAGCCCGAACTTCGCCGGTTTTTTTCCATAAGTAAAAGTTGACCTGCTACTTTTCGACCATTCGACTTAACCCGGGTGAAACCTTGCCGCGGTTAAAAATGGCCTGTGGTGGATTGTCCGATCCTGCATGAAGCTGACCACGCCCGCATCAAGCGGAGGCAATGCTTGCACGTGTCCGGAGCCTGTCATGCGTCTTTCCCGCAAGCTGCCCATGGTGGCAGCCCTGTTTGCCATCGTCTCGATCAGCGCCACAGCCGTTGTCGGCCTCTATTCGAACGCGACCAATCTGGCCAGACAGGAATATCAGAAGCTGGAGGCGATTGCCGACGGGCGGCGCAACGAGGCCAAGGCCTATCTGGGCTCGGTGCGCAATGATGCCAATTTCCTTGCGAGTTCCCCCATCGTGCAGCAGGCGCTTTACGGGCTGACCGGTGCCTGGAAATTCCTCGGCGACAAGCCGGAGGCGGAGCTGAAGGCACGCTACATCGCCGGCAATCCGAACCCGCCGGACAAGCGCATGCTGATGGATACCGCCAAGAAGGATGCCTTCGACCGCGCACATCGCCAGAACCACGCCTATTTTCGCGAGCATGTGCAAAGCGGCAATCTCGCCGATATCCTGCTGGCTGATCCGGATGGCAACATCATCTATACGGTGGTCAAGGCGGCCGATATCGGCGCCAATCTCGTGACCGGCGAGCTGAAGGATGATGCGCTCGGCCAGGCCTACCAGAAGGCCCTGAAGGCCGGGCCCCAGGACCCGCCCATCCTCACGACTTTCGAAAGCTATGCGCCTGCCGATGGCGAAAAATCCGCCTTCGTGGTGGCCCCGGTGCGGATGAACGACCGGGTGATCGGCGTTCTGGCCATTCGCGTGTCGTCCAGGCTGCTCAATCCGATGTTTGCCAACAATACCGGCCTTGGCGAAACCGGCGAAACGGTGCTGGTCGACGCAAAAGGTGCGCTGGTGAGCGATGGCGGCAAGGCGGAAAAGTCCGGTCTCAACGCGCAGGCGCTGAACAGTCCACTGGTGGAGAAGGCGCTTTCTGCCGGATCCTCCACCGGCATGATCGACAATTACCGGGGCATGACCAGCTATGCGGCGCTGTCGCGGCTGGAATTCGGTGAGATGAAGCTTGCCGTCATCGCGCTGATCGGGCGCCACGAGGTCAATGCCGCGCTGTTTGAAGGCGTTTCCGGCGTGATGATCGTGTCGCTGGTGATGGTGGTGATGGGCACGATTGCGGGCATCCTGTTTTCCCGCACCATCACCAATCCGATTTCCACGCTCGTTTCCAGCATGAACCGGCTTGCGACCGGCAATGTCGACGTCAAGCTGCAGAACGAGATGCGGGCCGATGAAATCGGCGACATGGTGCGCTCCGTTGCCGTCTTCCGGCAGGCGGCGATTGAAAAGCAGCGCCTTTCGGAAGAAACCGACGATGCCCGCGCCCGGGCAGATCAGGAACGCCGCGAGCGCGATCAGCTGCGCGCGGAAGACCAGCGGCAGCTCACCTTTGCGATTGACAGTCTGGGGGCCGCCCTGCAGCGGCTTTCCGCCGGGGATCTCACCGCCAAGATCGAGCATCCCTTCGCGGGCAATCTCGAGCGGCTGCGCCACGATTTCAACGATTCGCTGGAGCGCCTGTCGCGCACCATGGCGGCGGTGCAGGGCAATGTCATCCGCATGAACCAGCGGGTGGGCGAGGTGGGTTCTGCCGCAACCGAACTGTCGAGCCGCGCGGTGGAACAGAAGGAATCGCTCGGCGAAACCTCCACCACCATCCGCGCGCTGATGGATGCGATCCGCGATCTCGGCTCCAAGGCCGAAAATGCCTCCGCGCTTGCCAACGAGGCACGCCGCAATTCCGACCAGTCCGCCCAGATCGTGGTGGATGCCGTGGATGCCATGCGCCGCATCGAGGGCGCTTCGCGCGAAATCTCGCAGATCATCAACGTGATCGACGAGATCGCCTTCCAGACCAACCTGCTGGCCCTGAATGCAGGCGTGGAAGCAGCACGCGCAGGCGAGGCGGGCAAGGGTTTTGCCGTCGTCGCGCAGGAAGTGCGCGAGCTTGCGCAGCGCTCTGCCAAGGCCGCGAAGGACATCAAGGCCCTGATCACCAAATCCGGGCAGGAAGTGGCAAGCGGCGTGGGACTGGTGGAACAGACCGGTGCCGTGCTCTCCTCCATTGCCGGGCAGGTGGTGGACATCAACGACCAGATCCATGCGATCGCGGAAGGCACAAGCCGCCAGACCTCCGATCTCAACGCCATCAATGCCGCCGTTTCGCGGATGGAAGTGGCCAGCGACAAGAGCATGCAGGCAACCGGCCAGACCGCGCAGAATGTGACGCTCCTGAGCTCGGATGCGGATGCGCTCGCGGGGCTCATTTCCCAGTTCAATATGGCCGACAGCGATTATCGCAGCGAACAGATGCCGTCCTTCTCGGGCGGCGCTTCGACCTCGTCTTCGCCCTCGCGCCCGAAAAAGCCTTCGGATCGCCCGAACATCGATTTCGGCACGCCGGTTCCGCCGCAAAATCCGCGTCCGCGCCTTTCCGACAGCCTGCGTCCGCCCGCACCCTCTGCCGATGCACCGAAGAAGCCGCGTTCCTCGCTGTTCTCCTCGCTCGGCAAGCGCATTGAATCGGTCGACAGCGCCACCCGCCCGAAGCGCCCCGTCGCCTCTCCGGCCCGCGAACTTCTCGGAAAAGTCTCCTCCGGCCTCGGCATCAAGAAGAGCGAAGAGCAGAACTGGGAAGAATTCTGAGTTCCGTCCGTTTTGCTGATGGATAAAGACAAGGGGCGCGCGTAAAGTGCGCCCATGTTCTTTGGTTGCGAGATGTTCATGCGGGCAGGCATCCTCTCCCTTGTCATCCTGTTGGCATGCGCCAACACGGCGGCAGTATCGGCAGAAAAACCCTATTGCGGCACCGCCGCGCATCGAAACACGGATGGTGCAATCGATGCACGGTTCATGGGAATCGACATGACGATGGTCGCGCATCGTTATGCCGAATTGCTCTGCGATTCTCCCCGGCGCTCTCTGGTCAAGCGCATTCAGTCCATCTCCCGCTCAAGGGGATGCGGACCCGGCACGGAAATCTATGAGGCTCTTGTTGCTTCCGCGCGCAAGATGGAAGCCGCCGATCTCGTGTCGCTGCTTGGCATGCAACACGAGCGCAAGCGCTTGTCGAAAGCGCAAATCAGGCTTGGCGCGCAATCGGTTCTGGACCAGCTGGGCGGATGCAAATCGTTGCGCGCATTCCACGATATGAAAGACAAATAATATCAGTCAGGTTCAGCCCTTCGGCTTCCACTGGTCGAAGATCGCCTCGAGGCTGGCCTGATAGGATTTCTGCACCTCGAGACCGCTGTCGAACAGGGTATTGACGAAGGATGTATAGGCTTCGGGCGTTTCCGGAGCGGCCTGCGGCTTGGCGTCTGCGGCGGGCTTTGCGCCGGAAGCGGCGGCGGCCATCATCTCCTGAAAGCTCTTCATGAAGGGGTTGAAGGAGAAGGGGTCGCTCGTCTCGGCCTTTTCGGTCTTTGCCTCGGGCTTCAGCCAGCCTTGCATGGCCTTGGTGAAGGGATTGTCCATCATCGCCTGCATCTGCGCCTCGAACTGGGCGGTGATCGGGTCTTTCTTCTTCGGCTTCAGGCCGATGGTTTCCAGCCATTGATCGGCCATCGCGCCCATCGAGGCCTGGCCCATCTGGCCCATCATTTCCTTGGCAAGGCCGCCCATCATCGTATCGGCCATGGCGGGCATCATCTGGCGCAGCACGTCCTGCCCGAGGCCGGTGAGTTTCGCGGCCTGCTCGGCAATCGCGCCTGCCATGTCGGGCGAACCGAAAATCTGGCCGAGCGCTGCCTGCCCGTCGGCGAGGCCCTGCGGGGTGAAGGCGCGCGTCAGATCCTCGAAGTAGCTCTGGTAATTGCCGCCTGCCGCCTTCTGCATCAGACTGGCGAAATCGAAGGGATTGGCGCTCTGCCGCTTCAGGGCTTCCGAAAAGGCGGGCATCAGCGCGGCCACCGCCTTGGCGGCCTGATCCTGCGCCAGGTTGAACTGGCGGGCAAAGGCCTCCATGGCCTTGCCGTTTTCAGCCCGCATCATCAAATCGAACAGTGGCAGCATCTTGGTCCCCATATGGTTCGTCGCCGGACGACCCGCCCCGGATCGTCTCTGCGACGCGAAAATATGGCGGTTACTATAGCCGCAAATCGGCCCACCGGAACCGTCTTTTTGCCTTTGTCGAAAAGACCTTGGTTCAATGCGCGACCGGTTTTGGCCGTCAGTACTGGAATTCGGCAAAGACCGGCTCGACGGAGCCATTCCAGCGCCCGTTGTAAAGCCCGAGCAGCTCGTCGGCGAGTGTCGCGCCCTTGGCCACCGCTTCCTCGAGCGGGGAGAGGAACACGCTTTCATCCACGCCGTCATTGTTGCGCCGCGCCCGGCGCTTCAGCCCGTCGCGGGAAATCGCGAGAATATCGCGGCTGACATCGGCAAGCGAGCGGCCGCGGATCATCGCCTTCAGCCCTTCGGCGGGCACGGCATTGCGCAGTGCCAGCACATCCGCATAGGTCCAGCTCGCGGTTGCCTGTTCGGCGGCATCGAGCGCTGCGGAATCGTAAAGCAGGCCCACCCAGAAGGCGGGCAGCGCGCAGATGCGCCGCCAGGGGCCGCCATCGGCACCGCGCATTTCGAGGAAGCGCTTCAGCCGTACATCGGGGAAAAGGGTGGAAAGGTGGTTCGTCCAGTCGCCCATGGTCGGCTGCCAGTCGGCAAGCTCGCCCTTCAGCGCGCCATTCATGAACTGGCGGAAGGTGACATGCGTACAATCATGGTAGCGCCCGTCACGCACCACGAAATACATCGGCACATCGAGCGCCCATTCGGCGTAGCGTTCAAAGCCGAAACCGTCCTCGAAGGCGAAGGGCAGAAGGCCCGCGCGCTGGTTGTCGGTGTCGCGCCAGATATCGCCGCGCCAGGAAAGCAGGCCATTCGGCTTTCCTTCGGTGAAGGGCGAGGAGGCAAAGAGTGCGGTCGCCAGCGCCTGCAGCTTCAGCGACACCAGCATCTTGCGGCGCATGTCGGCTTCGGTCGAGAAGTCGAGATTCACCTGGATGGTGCAGGTGCGGTACATCATGTCCAGCCCCTTGCTGCCGACCTTCGGCATGTAGCGGCTCATGATCGCATAGCGGGATTTCGGCATGCGCGGCGTATCGGCAAAGGACCATTTCGGGCTGCCGCCAAGGCCGAGGAAGCGGATGCCGAGCGGCTCCGCCACATCGCGCAATGTCGCGAGGTGATGGTTCGATTCCTTGCAGGTCTCGTGAATGGTTTCGAGCGGCGCGCCGGAAAGCTCGAACTGGCCGCCCGGCTCCAGCGAGATCGCACCCATGCCGACCGGGCTGGCAAGACCGATGATCTTGCCCGCATCCATGATCGGCTCCCAGCCGAGCTTGTCCTGCATGCCGTAAAGCAGCGCGGAAATGCTGGCCTCGCCCTCGTAGGGCACGGGGGAATTGTCGGCGCGGAAGAAGGCAAACTTTTCATGCTCGGTGCCGATGCGGAACGCGCTTTCCGGCTTGCAGCCGCCCGCGAGATAGCCCGCGAGATCGGAAAGGGAGGAAATCGGCGTGTCGTCGGTCGTATCGCGTGCCATGAAGGTCTCGTTTGCCTGGGTTAAGGTCAGGTGGGCGCGTGCCGCCCGATCCGCTGATTGAACCGGATTTCCGTGACGCGCAAGTGAATTCGCTTCAAGCTCACATCAAATTTTTGCGCGGAAGGTCCTTGAAATCCGGGTATTTCAGACCCGGCAAAGCCCGCTCAGCGCCAGTCGCCAATCGTGGCTTGCAACACCGCAAGGGCGGCAACGGCGGCCGTATCCGCCCTTAAAATCCGGGGGCCGAGCGGAATGGCGGTGACGAAGGGAAGCGCCCGAAGCCGCTGGCGCTCCTCTTCCGAAAAACCGCCTTCGGGACCAACCAGCAGCGCAAGCTTCGTTTCCCGGACAGAGGAAAGCACCGGCAGCGGGTTCTGCCCGGCATCGCCCTCGTCGCAATAGATGATGCGGCGGTCGTCCGGCCAGCCGTCCAGAAGGTCTTGGAGCCGCTTCGGCTCGGCGACCTCCGGCACGGCCAGAATGCCGCATTGCTCGGCGGCCTCCATCACATTGGCGCGGATCTTGTCGAGCGAGCCGGCCTTGCCCTGCGTGTGCTGGGTCATGACGGGCTGAAGCAGGCCTGCGCCCATCTCCACCGCCTTCTGCACCAGATAGTCCATCCGTCCCACCTTCAGCGGCGCAAAGAGATAGTGGAGATCCGGAAGCGGCGGTTGCGGGCGTGTCTGTTCGGCAAGCAGGAAGCGGATCTTCTTGCGGGTCGGAAAGGCGATGCGCGCCTTCCACTCGCCATCGCGGCCATTGAACAGCAGGATCTCCGTATCCGGTTCGGCGCGCAGCACATGGGCGAGATAGTGAAACTGGTTCTCGTCCGCGTCGATTTCAGCCCCGGCGGAAAGGGCGGCCCCGGTGAACAGTCGTTGCAGGCGGAAATTGGCGCGCATCACCGTCTCCTCGTCGCGAAATCACAGTCCGATGGAGCGGTAGAGGAATTGCAGAAGCGCTGCAACACCCGCAGACGCGGGCAGCGTGATCATCCAGGCTCCGGCAATCGTCATGAAATGCGAGCGACGGACCAAAAGGCGGCGGCGCAGTTCCTCCGCATTCTGCTGTTCGATCACCGCATGATCGGGCGTTTCTGCCTCCTCCTCGTCCTGCCTTTTCGGCTTCTTCCCCTTTTCGGATGGCGGCTTGCGGCGCGTATACCATTCGCGGAAAAAGCCGACGCCGAAGACGGAGCCAACGGCGATATGGGTGGAGCTGACCGGCAGTCCGGCATAGGAGGCGCCAAGCACGGTGAGTGCCGCCGAAAGCGAGACGCAATAGGAGCGCACCGGATTGAGCTTGGTGATCTGTTCGCCAACCAGGCGTATGAGACGCGGGCCGAAGAGCAGCAGGCCCGCCGAAATGCCGAAAGCGCCGATGAACAACGCCCATGTGGGCACCGAAAGCGCGCCTGCGCCGCTTTTTCCGGTCGCAGCCGCAATGGCTGCCAGCGGGCCGATGGCGTTGGAAACGTCATTTGCCCCATGCGCAAAGCAGAGCACCGCCGAAGAGGCGATCAGCGGCATCTGGAACAGCACGCGCATCGATGCGTTGCGGTTTTCCAGACCTCTCGACTGGCGGGCAATCGCCGGAATGAAGGCAAGCCAGGCAAGAAGGCTGATGCCCAGCCCGAGCGGGGCGACAAGCGTTTTCGGCAGCCAGCCGCGCAGGGCAAATTGCAGCGCGAGATAGGCCGAAAAGGCACCTGCCATCACGGCCAGCAGCACCGGCACCCAGCGCCGGGCGGCGGCAATCTTGTCTTGGCGCGCCAGAATGCGCTCCTCGATGAAATAGAGCATCGCCGCCGCAATCAGCCCTCCGACCAGTGGAGAGGCGACCCAGCTTAAAACGATATCGCCGATCACCCGCCATTTGACCACCGCAAGTCCGCCTGCGGAGGCGGCCGCTCCGATGATCGCGCCGATGATCGAATGGGTGGTGGAGACAGGGGCATTCAGCCAGGTCGCGAGATTGATCCAGAGCGCTGCGGCCGAAAGCGCGGCAAGCATCACGATCACCAGATCGGCCGCATCGGAAAAGGAACCGGGCGGCACGATGCCGCTTCCGATCGTGCCCGTCACCTCGCGTCCGCCGATCACCGCGCCCAGCACCTCGAACACGGCCGCAAGCAGCAGCGCCTGGTTCATGCCGAGCGCGCGGGCACCGACGGCAGCGCCGGTGTTGTTCGTCACGTCATTGGCGCCGATATTCATCGCCATGTAGGCGGCAAGCGCTGCGGCGAGAATGAAGACAAAGGGGCGCGGCTCGCCCAGCGCATAGGACCCGGCATAGACCATGGACAGCGCCATGAAGACGAGACCGAGCACAGTCCCTGCCAGCCGCTTCCAGACATGGAGGGAGGCATGCTCGACAAGGGTCATCTTGTCGAGGTCCTTGTCGAGCGCCGATTTCTTCGGTTTTCCGCCCAAGCCTGTCCCCTGTTCAAAGCCTGTTGTCGGTAAAGTGCCTTTGCCGGTGCTGCAAGCACAAACAAAGCATGGCAGGCCGAATTGGCTCCGGCCTTGCGCATCGTGATCACAAAAGATGTGGATCAGGCGGCGGGTCGCGCTTCCATGCGGGCGCCAAACGCGAGGATCAGGTCTTTCAGCGTCGGCTCGTTCACCTGCGATGCGGCACTCTTGTAGTCGAACCAGCGATGCATGCGCTGCGCTTTTTCCGGATAGTCCTCGACCAGACGTTCCACCTCGAGCGCATGGACCTGCACCGTGCAGCCGACGGCAAAGTCGTCCTTCAGCACCTTGCTGTAGAGATAATGGCCGAGCGGCTCGGGCTCGACCCGGCCTTTCACGCCCGCCTCCTCAAAGGCCTCCTGCGCGGCCACGCCATGGGCGGGCTTGTCCGGCATCGGCCAGCCCTTGGGGATCACCCAGCGGCCGGTGTCCCGGCTGGTGAGCAGCAGCACTTCGAGATGATCCGTCCTGGGTTCCCGCCGATAGCAGAGCGCAGCATATTGCTGGCGCGGAGGGCGCCTGAACATCAGCAGCAGCGATCTGGCCAGACGGGAGAAAAACGCCATCCGGGAATGCTCCTTTCGACTCGACACAGAGACTAGCAGCAAAAGGCTAATATCCGGTGATTCCGCGTGCAAGAGCATTTCAGCGGCCAAAAATGGCAAGAACTTGATCAGAAAGGGGAAATAAATTGAAAATCGTTATCTGGCTAAGCGCCTGTAGCCCACAAGGGCAGAAATCCCGGCCGTTCAGCCGGGATTTCCCTTTATGTCGAAAGATCAGAACTTCACGCCGATACCGACCAGAACCTGATGCTGGTCGAAATCCACATTGGTCGCGCCGATCGTCTTGTCGCCATAGTTGTTGTAGCGATATTCGGCGCGGCCAAACAGCATGTCGGTGAAGGCATAATCCACGCCTGCGCCAACGGTGAAGCCGTTGAAGGTCTCGGACGCATCCCCACCCGGACCGGCTGCGTCCACATAACCGCGGGTTGCGGTCCAGCCGCCGGTTGCATAGATCAGCGCCCGGTCCATGGCATAGCCGAGGCGGGCGCGGACCGAACCGGAGACATCGGTGCCGACATCATAGGTCGTGCCGCCGGTCACATAGTCATTGCCGTTCCAGTTGTAGTTCAGATCACCTTCGACGCCATAGACGAGATCGCCGCTCTGCATCTGGTAGCCGATGAAGCCACCAAACAGACCGCCGTTGAAATCGTCGCCTGTGGTCACGCCGCCGGTGGTGAAGTCGCCGGACGCCCAGGTGCCGCCGCCATGCAGACCGACATAGCCACCGGACCAGGTGAAGAGCGGAACAGTCTGCTCAACCGGTGCCGGTGCATAGTCGGTTTCCTGCACCGCATCGGCCGCCTGAGCCGTGACGGCAAGGAGCGATACGAGTGCCGCCGAAGCGATTAGGGACTTGATCATGTCGCACTTCCTTCTTCTGTGAACACGCGGACTTTATCCACTCTGGATGGTAAAATGTGGCGCAAATCTGCAACAGAAAAATCAATCAAGAATAGAAAAATCTTTCAGTGCAAATTTATGAATGCACCACATGTACCGTTTTCCAGTGCATCCCAGATGGCGCGCCCGTTTGTTCATTCCATGGCGGCATGGAAAATTTCAAACGGAGCGAGCAAGAGATTTTTCGGGAAGTGCGATTTTTGTTGCAATTCTGCCGCAGTCTGACGAGGGGACAGACCCCTCAGCCGACCACCAGCACATGCAGTGCGCGGGGTCCATGCGCACCGAGCAGGATCGTCTGTTCGATATCGGCGGAGCGGGACGGGCCGGAGACGAAATTCACCGTGCGCGGCATTTCCCCCTTGCCATGAATGGCCCGAAGCCTGGCAAGCGCGCGCTCCATATCACCATGGACGGCGTCTGCCGGGATCACCACGAGATGATGTTCGGGCAGGAAGGTGAGCGTCACCGGATTGTCCGGCCCGGACAGCAGCATCAGCGTGCCGGTCTCGGCAATCGCGCATTCGGCATGACTGATGGCGGCGAGATCCTGGCCGTCGGAGGCACCGGCAAGAAGGGCGAGCGCTGGCTCCGTCTCCCATCCGGCTGCGGCAAGGCGCGGGTCTGCGCCCTTGCGCAAGTGCGCGGGCAGGTTGCGTTCGCGCAGATAGCGGGCGGCAGCGGAAGGCACGTCCGCGATTTGCGGCAGCCGCTCGTGGGTCGCGCCCGCCTTGCCGATCATGTCGAGGAAAAGCGCAATCCGCTCCTCCGGCCCGATCTGCCCGCGCGCCGGGATGATACCGGAAACGGGACGGGCGAGCCGTTCGGCAACGGTGGCGCGGCGGGCGGCATCGTCACCCTCCATTTTCCGGGTGGCGCGGATTTTCGACAGAATGGCGCTGCGGCTGTCCATGGTTCAGGCTCCCCGGCTGCGGTTGAAGGCGGCCACGAAGCTTTCGCCTTCGGGGGCCGGCAAGTCGCGATGATCAGTCCAGCCGCCCGCAAGCGGCAGACGCGAAAGGCGCCGTTTTTCACCACCCAGCAGCGCAAGCAGCCGGATGCCGAGCCGCGAGGCCAGCCGGTAAAGCGTGGGTCGCCGGGCGAAGAAGGCCCATATGCCCAACCCGTAGCGGCTGGCGGCAGGGGCGAGATGTTTTTCGAATTCCCGCTCGCGCCAGTGCCGCATCATCTTCGGCAGCGGAATTTTCATCGGGCAGACACTCTCGCAGCGCCCGCAGAAGGTGGAGGCATTCGGCAGATGCCCGGCGATCCGGATGCCGTTCAGCGACGGCGTCAGCACCGCGCCCATCGGCCCCGGATAGACCGAGCCATAGGCATGGCCGCCGACGGCGTGATAGACCGGGCAATGGTTCATGCAGGCGCCGCAGCGGATGCAGCGCAGCATCTCTTCGAATTCCGAGCCGAGCATGGCGGTGCGGCCATTGTCGATCAGCACCACGTGATATTCGCCCGGCCCATCCGGATCCTCCGCCCGGCGCGGACCGGTGGAAAAGGTGGTGTAGACCGACATGTCCTGACCCGTCGCCGAGCGGGCAAGCAGCCGCAGGATGCCCGCACAATCCTCAAGCGTCGGCACCACCTTTTCGATGGAGGCGACCACCACATGCACCTTGCCGAGCGTCTGGGTGAGATCGCCATTGCCCTCATTGGTGACGATCACCGAGGAGCCGGTCTCGGCAATCAGGAAATTCGCGCCCGTTATGCCCACATCGGCGGCGAAATAGCGCTCGCGCAGCACGGCGCGCGCTTCCGAAAGCAGCGCAACTGGTTCTGAAAGGTCGCGCGTCTCCGGCAGATGCGTGTGGACGCGGCGGAAATCCTCCTCCACCTGCTCCTTGTTCAGGTGGATCGCGGGCGCGATGATATGGCTCGGATGCTCCTGGCGGAGCTGGATGATATATTCGCCAAGATCGGTTTCCACCGGCTCGATGCCGTTTTCGGCGAGATAATCGTTGAGATTGATCTCCTCCGTGATCATCGACTTGCCCTTGGTCACGGTGCGGGCCTTGGCCTTGCGGCAGATATCGAGAATGATCCGGCGGGCTTCTTCCGCGCTTTCCGCCCAGTGCACATGGCCGCCCGCCGTCTTCACCTTCGCCTCATAGGCCTCGAGATAAAGATCGAGATGGGCAAGCGTGTGGGTCTTGATGGCGCGGGCCTGATCGCGCAGCGCCTCAAACTCGGGCAGGGCCGCCTTTGCCGCGGCGCGCTTGGCGACAAAGCCCTTCTCCACATTGCCGAGCGCCTTCTGCAACTGCGGATCATTGAGCGCGCGGACCGAATTTTCCCTGAAGGCGGGCGTGGTGATCTGCATGGGTCAGCGACCTCCCTTTGGCGTGGTTCCGGCAATCGGCGGCTGTTCGGTCATGCCCGCCAGCACCTCGGCCACATGGCGCACCGCCACACTTGATCCCTCGCGCTTCAGCTTGCCCGCCATGTTCATCAGGCAGCCCATGTCTCCCGCCAGCAGAAGATCCGCGCCCGAGGCGTCGATATTCGCCATTTTCTTCGAGACGATGGCGTTGGAAATATCGGAATATTTCACGCAGAAAGTGCCGCCGAAACCGCAGCACACATCGCTGTCCTTCATCTCCTTCAGCGCCAGCCCCTCGACACTGCCAAGAAGCGCGCGCGGCTGGGCGGCAATGCCAAGCTCGCGCAGGCCCGAACAGCTGTCATGATAGGTGACGCTGCCATCCAGACGGGCCGAAACCCGCTCGAGCTTGCGTATATCGACGAGGAAGGAGACGAGCTCGAACACCTTTTCCGCAAAGGCCTCCGCGCGCTTTTTCCAGACGGCATCGCCCTCGAACAGTTCGGGATAATGCACCTTCAGCATCGCCGCACAGGAACCGGAGGGCGCAACCACATAATCGAAGCCCTCGAAGACCGTGATCACCTGCCGGGCAAGATCGCGGGCATCGGCCCGGTCGCCGGAATTATAGGCGGGCTGGCCGCAGCATGTCTGCGCCATCGGCACTTCGACCCGGCAGCCTGCCTCTTCCAGAAGCTTCACCGCCGAAAAGCCGACGCTCGGGCGGAACAGATCGACAAGACAGGTGGCGAAAAGGCCGATGCGCGGCCCTTCCGGATTGCGGCTCTCATTCATGGTCATCCGTCCCGTCCGGGTTTGTGTGCGTGTGCAGATGCGGTCTTGTCGCCCGGCCTGCGGTTTCGGCGCGCCGGGCAAGGCGAAGCGTGGAGACCCGGTTGCGGCTTGCCCGCTTTTCGGCCTCGGCATTGGTGGCAATCACGAAATCGATATGGCTCTGCGCCGCCGCGCGCGCCGCCTGCGGATCATGCTCAAGGATCGCCTGCACGATTGCGGCGTGCTGCTCGAGCAGCCTCTCGCGGGTGCCCGGCTGATCGAAGATCATCTTGCGGTGATAGAAGATCCCTTCCGACAGAAGCCGGTAGCAGGCGCGCATGGTGTGCAGCAGCACGATATTGTGCGCGGCCTCGCCGATCGCATTGTGCAGGTCGAGATCGGCGGCCATCTCGTCCTCGAAGCCGCCTGCCTCGTGGGCACGGCGCATGTCCTCGAGAATGCGGTTGAGAAGCGCCTTGTCCGCCTCGGTTGCCCGCGTTGCGGCAAGCTCGGCCGTCAGGCCCTCCAGCTCGCGGCGATATTCCAGATAGTCGGCGGTTGCCCGCTCGTGGCGGGAAATGAGGGCTGCGACCGGCGCGGAAAACACCTGCCCGATAATATCGGCCACATAGGTGCCGCCGCCATGGCGGCTGACCAGCAGCCCGCGCCCCTCCAGTTCCTTCAGCGCCTCGCGCAGGATCGGCCGCGACACCGCAAATCGTTCCGAAAGCTCCCGCTCCCCCGGCAACCGGTCCCCGTCCCGAAGCACCCCCTCGAGGATCAGAAGCTCCACCTGCCGCACCACTTCATCAGCAGTGCGGGTCTGCGGCACGGGCGGAAACAGGGCAGGGGACGGATCGCTCATGGGGGAGTGGTAGCAGGCGCGGGAGAAGTGGTCAAATAATTTGTCCACTTCATATCTGTATCCAGAAAACAAACAAGGGCACCAGTTGGCGCCCTTGTTGCGGCCTCTTGCGAGGCAACGGCGAACCTCTCGGAACCCGCATATGAATTAAGGCTAACGTAGATCGACCTGAATGTCAACAGCGTTTCATGACCCGCTTCCGCCTGCCATCAGGCTGTGAAACAGCCCGAGGACACGGTCCAGCTCGGATTTATCCATTCGCAAGGGCGTCTTGCCAAAATAGTCAAGGCGGCTGGTTGCAACGGTCATGGGATGATCGCACACGATCCAGCCAACTTGTGTCTGCATGCGTGCGAGCAGGGATGAACTGGCTTCCACTGAATGAGGATAGGTTCTGTTCCGCTCCGATGTGGAAAGGGGCAGCACGACCACCTTGCCAACGAGGTTGTTTTTCCGGGAAATGACCACCACGGGGCGTCGTTTCCAGAATTCCGGCAAATGCACGACGTCTTCTGGCGGCAGGGAGCACCAATAGATGTTGCCGACCTTGGGGACTGTCTTGATACGGGTTTTGAACAAGCGCGCCATAAATTTCGAAATTAGGCAATTTTAATTTTAAAGGCAACCACTGCCGCGTCAATCCGCGCGGTATCCTCCCGCCTTGATGAATGCTAAGCCGTCGCGCGAGGATGATTGGCCAATGATCTGGCCAGCGAGGGGGCATGCAGATGGGCAACGGGTCTTTTTCCTTTCCGGTTTCGCCGGAGCGGGCGATTGCGCTGGGGGAAATCCATGCGCGGCCCTATGCGCTCGTCACCTCGCCGCGGGTGATTTTCCAGCTGGCCTTCACCACGGATGGCGGCTCGGCGGTGCATCATTCGGTGATTTCGGAGCTGTCGCGGGCCCGCGGCATTTCCCCGCCGGAGCGGGATGCGCGCCATCACGCGATCCCCTGGGGGCAGGGAACGCTGCGCTGGGAGCGGCATACGGAATTTTCCACCTGGTTCTGGGATTGCCCGGCACCCGACCAGTTCGGCGCGCCGATCCCGGTTCATCCCTTCGGCGACGGGTTCAATGCACCGGGCTCGCTGATTTCCGGCATCAGGCTGGAAATCCGGCCGGACGGACCGGAGACGGAGGCCGCCCGGCAGGTGTTTGATCCGACCAGCCTCTGCCGCAGCTTCACCAAGAACGGACAGGCCGAAATCCTCACCGATTTCCGACAGAACGGCGACGGGCTCACCCAGATCCTGGTGATCGACAAGGGCCTGACTCAGGCCGGAACCGGTGCGCTGGCGCAGCG
Organism: uncultured Rhizobium sp.; assembly: GCA_945952315.1. Classification (GTDB taxonomy): domain Bacteria; phylum Pseudomonadota; class Alphaproteobacteria; order Rhizobiales; family Rhizobiaceae; genus Gellertiella. The sequence continues at coordinate 79,265 of CAMFIE010000014.1, forward strand.
CCTGCTCGATATCGAGACCTATCGCACGCTTGCCATGCTCGGCCTGCCGCTTGCCCAGACGCTTTCGCCGGAAATGCGGCGCATCGAGGACGGGCTGACGGCGATCACCCAGCGGATGAAGGCGCATGCGCGCGCCGAGGCCGATGCGATGCTCGGCGAAATCACCCGCCTGCATGCGGAGCTTGAGGCGCATGCGGCCTTGAGCCTCTATCGCTTCGGGGCCAGCCGTGCCTATGACGGCATCGTGCAGGAGCGCATCCGCACGCTGGATGAAACGCCGGTTCCGGGCTTCGAGACGCTCGGCTCCTTCCTCGGACGAAGGCTCGCGCCCGCCATGCGCACCTGCCAGTCGATCGAGGAGCGGCAGGCAAACCTGTCGCGCAAGCTGACGCGGGCAACCGGGCTCGTGCGAAGCTGGATCGACGTGGAGCTGGAGCGGCAGAATTCGGCGCTGCTTGCCTCGATGGATCGCCGCGCCAACCTGCAGCTTCGCCTACAGCAGACGGTGGAAGGGCTCTCGGTCGCCGCCGTTTCCTACTATATCGTCGGGCTGATCGGTTATCTCGCAAAGGCGCTGCCGCATGGGGATGCCGAGCATCCGGGCGGCATCGATCCGGCGATCATCACCGGCATTTCCGTGCCTCTGGTGGTGCTGTTCGTGTGGCTGATGGTGCGCCGCATCCGCAGGCACCATGCCGAAGGCGAGCACTGAAGCCTAACGGTCCCAGTAGGGCACCTGCCCGTAAAGCTCCGACAGGAAATCGATGAAGGCGCGCACCTTGGCGGGCAGGAACTGTCGGCTCGGATAGACGGCGGAGAGCGTCACATGGCGCGAACCCTCGATGCCGGGCAGGACCTGAACCAGCTCGCCGGTCTTCAGCTCCGGCCCGACATCCCAGGTGGAGCGCAGCGCAATACCCATGCCGGACAGCACCGCCTCGCGGATCACCTCGCTGGAATTGGTCATCAGCCGGCCTTCCGGGCGAAGGGTGATCGCCCCTTCCGGCCCGACGAGCCGCCAGACATCGTTGTTGTGGGGTCTCAGGCAAACATGGTGCTTGAGGTCGGAAAGCGTTTCGGGCCGGCCATGGGCTTTCAGATAATCCGGCGTTGCGCAGAGAATGCGGCGGATCGGCGCGAGCCGCCTTGCGACCAAGCTGGAATCATGCGGCTCGCCGATCCGGATCGCGAGATCGAGACCATCGGCGATGATGTCGGAAAAGGCATCGGTCAGCACCAGATCGATGCCGAGTTCGGGATAGGTCTCCATGAAGCGCTTCAGATGCGGGGCGATATGCATGCGCCCGAAGGAAGCGGGTGCCGAGACCTTCAGCAGGCCTTGCATCTTCGCCGCCCGGCCCATCACGAAGGCTTCCGCCTCCTCGACGCTGGAGAGGATCGAGACCACACGGGCGTGGAAGCCCTGACCCGCCTCGGTCAGCGAAATCTGCCGGGTGGTGCGCTGGAAAAGCCGCGTTCCGAGCCGGTCTTCCAGCCGCTTGATCGCCTTGGAAACGACCGCAGGCCCAAGCCCCAGCGCACGCGCCGCCGCCGACATCGAGCCCGCCGCCACCACCCGCGCAAAGATATCCATATCGTTCAGCTGGGTCATGGGCGCTTCACTCCGCTCGGCATGCATTCCCCCTTCGGCGTGGATAGACTGTCAAAAACGATTCCGCATTTCCTGCCAATCGGGTAGAACCAATAGCAGCCATTCAACGAAGCGGGGAGGTCTGATGGGCGAGACGATCAAATTCCTGCCGCCGCTTGCGCCTGTGCTGGCGCGCAGGCAGGCCATCATTGCCGATCTCAAGGATCTGTTGCCGCCGGAATGCCTGGTGCATGAGGAGCGGGCGCTGGTGCCCTTCGAGACGGATGGCTTCATCGCCTATCGCAACCGGCCGCTCTGCGTGGCGCTTCCCGGCACGACGGCGGAAGTGGCGGCGGTGATGAAATACTGTCATCGCTATGGCGTTCCGGTCGTGCCGCGCGGGGCGGGCACCTCGCTTTCGGGCGGGGCGATCCCGGAGACGGATGCGGTGGTTCTCGGCCTTTCGCGCATGAACCGCATTCTCGATGTCGATCCGGCAAACCGCACCGCGACCGTGCAGGCGGGGGTGACCAATCTGTCGATTTCCGACCGGGTGGGGCCGGAAGGCTTCTTCTATGCGCCGGACCCGAGCTCGCAGCTTGCCTGCACCATCGGCGGCAATATCGGCATGAATTCGGGCGGCGCCCATTGCCTGAAATATGGCGTCACCACCAACAATCTTCTGGGCGTCAGGCTGGTGATGGCCGATGGCGAGGTGGTGGATATCGGCGGCAAGGCGCTGGATTCGGGCGGCTATGATCTGCTCGGCCTGATCTGCGGTTCGGAAGGCCAGCTCGGCATCGTCACGGAGGCAACGGTGCGCATTCTTGCAAAACCGGAAGGCGCGCGCCCGGTTCTGTTCGGCTTCGAGACGCCGGAACAGGCAAGCGCCTGCGTCTCCGCCGTCATCGGCTCCGGCATCATTCCGGTCGCGATCGAATTCATGGACAAGGAGGCCATCGCGATCTGCGAGGCCTTTGCCCATGCCGGTTACCCGCTTGATGTCGGCGCGCTCCTGATCGTCGAGGTCGAGGGCTCGGATGCGGAAATGGAGGACATGCTCCAGAAGATCATCGCGATTGCCCGGCAGTTCGAGGTGAAGACGGTGCGCGAAAGCCAGTCGGCGATGGAGGCGGCGGCGATCTGGAAGGGCCGCAAATCCGCCTTTGGCGCGACCGGCCGCATCGCCGATTACATCTGCATGGATGGCACGGTGCCGCTCGGCCAGCTCACCCATGTGCTGAAGCGCACCGGCGAGATTGTCGAGGGCTATGGGCTTAGGGTCGCCAATGTGTTCCACGCGGGCGATGGCAACATGCATCCGCTGATCCTCTACAATATCAATGATCCGGAAGAGGCGGCGAAGGCGGAAAGTGCGGGCAACGATATCCTGAAACTCTGCGTGGAGGCGGGCGGCTGCCTGACCGGCGAGCATGGTGTCGGCATCGAAAAGCGCGACCTGATGGGCTTCCAGTATGCCGGGCGGGATCTCGCGCAGCAGATGGCGGTGCGGGCCGCTTTCGATCCCGACTGGCGGCTCAACCGCTCGAAGGTGTTTCCGCTGGAGGCCCGCAGCGCATGAGGCAGTTTCATTACCCCCGCAGCGAGGCGGAGGCCGCCGATATCGTGCGCTCCCACGTCGCTTCCGGCACGGCGATGAAGATTGCGGGCGGCAATACGCGCGCGCTGATGGGCAATCCGGTCACCGCCGATTACTGCCTGCGCTCGACCAGTCTTTCCGGCATCGTTCAGTATAATCCGGCGGAAATGGTGATGGTCGCCAAGGCTGGAACCCCGGTGCGCGAGATCGAGGCGGCGCTGGCGGAAAAAGGCCAGATGCTCGCCTTCGAGCCGATGGATCATCGCGCCGTGATGGGAACCTCGGGCGAGCCGACCATCGGCGGCGTCTTCGCGGTGAATTCCTCCGGGCCGAGGCGGCTTTCGGCAGGCGCTGCCCGCGACCATCTGCTCGGCGTGCGCTTCGTGAATGGCAAGGGCGAGGTGATCAAGGCGGGTGGCCGGGTGATGAAGAATGTCACCGGGCTCGATCTCGTCAAGCTGATGGCAGGCTCGCATGGCACGCTCGGTTTCCTCACCGAGGTCACCTTCAAGGTGCTGCCCGCGCCGCCGGTTTCCGAAACCGTGCTGATCTCCGGCCTTGGTGATGCGGAAGCCGCCGTTGCGATGGCAACCGTGATGGGCCTGCCGGTCGAAGCCTCGGGCGCGGCCCATCTGCCGGTCACCGTGCGGCACCGCTATCTCAACAACCGCCTGCCGGAAGGCGAGGCGACGGTGTTCCGGCTCGAAGGGCTGAAGGCCTCCGTCGAGGCGCGGCTTGCAAAGCTTGTCAGCGCCGTTGCCGGTTTCGGTCTGGTCAGCCGCATCGCGGGGCCGGAAAGCCGCATTCTCTGGCAGGAGATCCGCGATTGCCGCGCCTATGCGGATGGAACGAGCCGCCCGCTGTGGAAGGTCTCGGTCGCGCCGTCTGCCGGGCACCGGCTGGTGGCGGCGCTGAGGTTGGAGGCCGGCGTCGATGCCTGCTATGACTGGCAGGGCGGGCTTGTCTGGATGCGGATGGAATCCGATCCGGAAGCGGATGTGCTGCGCGCGATGATCCGAAGCGTCGGTGGCGGCCATGCAACGCTGGTGCGGGCGACAGACGCGGTCCGCTCGCATGTCGCCGCCTTCGAGCCGCAGGCAAAGGGGCTTGCCGCCCTTTCCGCCCGCGTCAAGGCATCGATGGACCCGTCCGGTCTCTTCAATCCGGGCATGATGGGATAGGCCATGCAGACCAGTTTCACCCCCGAGCAACTCGCCGATCCGAAGGTTGCCGAAGCCGAGGCGATCCTGCGCAAATGCGTGCATTGCGGCTTCTGCACCGCAACCTGCCCCACCTATGTGACGCTTGGCAACGAACTCGACAGCCCGCGCGGGCGCATCTATCTGATCAAGGACATGCTGGAAAACGGCCGCGATGCGGATGCCGAAGTGGCGCTGCATGTGGACCGCTGCCTCTCCTGCCTTGCCTGCACCACCACCTGCCCCTCGGGCGTGGACTACATGCATCTGATCGATCAGGCGCGGGTGCATGTGGAGGAAACCTATCGACGGCCGCTTGCCGACCGCTTCATTCGCGGGCTGATTGCCCGCACCGTGCCCTATCCCGGCCGGTTCCGGCTGGCGCTTCGGCTGGCCCGTCTCGGGCGTCCTTTCGCGGGCCTGCTTGCGAAGCTGCCGGGGCTGAAGCCGCTTGCGGCGATGATCGCGCTTGCACCGAAAAGCCTGAAGCCGAAGCCGGACCTGCCGCCGGGCGGTCTTTTCCGGGCCGAAGGCGAGCGCAAGGGCCGCGTGGCCCTGCTTGCCGGTTGCGCGCAGTCGGTGCTCGATCCCGGCATCAACGGGGCCACCGTCTCGCTGCTCACCCGGCTCGGCATCGAGGTGATCATGCCGAAGGGGGAGGGCTGCTGCGGCGCGCTCACCCACCATATGGGCCGCGAGGACGAGGCGAGCGAACAGGCCCGCCATGTGGTCGATACCTGGATGGCGGAGATCGAGGGCAAGGGGCTCGATGCGATTGTGATCACCGCATCCGGTTGCGGCACGGTGATCAAGGATTACGGCCACCTCTTCCGCCACGATGCCGCCTATCGCGACAAGGCGGCGAAGATCGCGGGCATGTCGGTCGATATCACGCAATATCTTGCGACCCTCGACCTGCCGCAAAAGCCCGGCAATGGCGTGGTGGTCGCCTATCATTCCGCCTGCTCGCTGCAGCATGGCCAGAAGGTGGTGAACGAGCCGAAGGCGCTCCTTAAAAAGGCGGGCTTTACCGTGAAGGAACCGGCGGAGGGGCATCTCTGCTGCGGCTCTGCCGGCACCTACAACATGTTGCAGGCGGAAATTTCCGAAAAGCTGAAGGCGCGCAAGGCAAAGAACATCGCCGCCCTGCAGCCGAGACTGGTCGCGACCGGCAATATCGGCTGCATGACGCAGCTGTCCACGGCGCTCTCCGTACCGGTGCTGCATACGGTCGAACTGCTCGACTGGGCCTATGGCGGTCGGGAGCCAGAAAAAATTAATCAGAATCACCTAATGTAGAAATCGCCGCGGCCAAAAGCCCGTTTTTCAAGAGGTGATTTCATGTGTCGATATCCTGTTTCGCGCGGCCTTTTCGCCGCAACCCTTGCTCTGGGCCTTTTGCCGCTGAGCGCCCGCGCAGACCTGCGCTTCGGCTGCATGGCGCAGGGGGACCATCTCAGGATGGCCATTCACGTCGAGTTTTCGACCGAACTTGGCGGCCGGGTCTCGCATATGACCGGTCGCCTGATGCTGGATGCGCCGGATGCGCCGCCGGAGCTTCAGAAGATGGCCTTTGATCACAGGATGATCACGCAGATCTGGTCGGATCGCGACCATGTGATGATGCGGTTCTACAATGAGGCGGTTTCCGGCGGGCCGGTGCTGATCCGCATTTCCACCCAGAAGGAGGATGGCGCGGACGGGCCGCTGACCGGCACCTACCGCATCGACCAGCCGCGCGCCGATGGCCCGGCGCTCACCTATTCGGGCCGCGCGATCTGCAAGGACAAAACGGAAAACTAGGCCAAAAACGAAAATGCGGCCCGCAAGGGCCGCATTCCAAAGCGCTTGGAAGAACGGCTTCAGCCGCCGAACAGGGTGCGGAAGAAATCCAGCCCCTTGTCCTGAAACGCCACCTTGCCCTGCTTGTTGCCGGGGCCGATGACGATCACCTTCGTGCCGATCTTCACCCGGTCGTACAGGTCTTCCACATCCTTGTTCATCATGCGGATGCAGCCGGAGGAGAGGTTGAGACCGATCGACCAGGGCTGGTTGGTGCCGTGGATGCGGAAGCCGGAATCGCTTCTGCCGCGATAGAGATACATGGCGCGGGCGCCGAGCGGATTGTCCTCGCCGCCAGCCTGATGCACCGGCAGGATATGGCCCTTGGCGGCTTCGCGGCGGCGCATTTCCGGCGGCGGCGTCCAGTCCGGCCATTCCTGCTTGCGCTGGATCTTGACCACGCCCGACCAGCCGAAGCCTTCACGGCCCACGCCAACGCCGTAGCGGATCGCGCGGTTGTTGCCTTCCACCAGATAGAGGAACTTGTTGTTGGTATCGATGATGATCGTGCCCGGCTTTTCATCCGTGGTCAGGTGGATCACCTTGCGCTTGAACTGGTCCGGCACCTTGCGGTGAATGTTATAGACCGGTTCCTGCGGCTTGTGCTTCTGCTTGGCCTCGGCGATGCCGCCGGTAAAGGCCACAGCAACCAAGCTGGCGATGGCCAGCACTGTTCTTGCCATTTTCATGTTTCTATCCCCAAAAGGCCGTCTTCCGCAGCCGTGCTCCGGCCGGTGACGCTAGCGGCTTTGCCTGTAATTTCAAGATGTAATTACTATAAAATGCAACAGGAAGGTCGCAAAAAGCGCGGCCTTCCTGTCGGCACCATCAAAGCACGATCACCTTTGTGCCAACCTTGACGCGCTCGTAAAGGTCGACCACGTCCTCGTTGCGCAGGCGGATGCAGCCGGAAGAGACGGCAAAGCCGATGGTCCAGGGCGCATTGGTGCCGTGGATGCGGTAAAGGGTGGAGCCGAGATACATGGCGCGCGCGCCGAGCGGATTGCCCGGGCCGCCTTCCATGGATGCGGGCAGGATATGGCCCTTGACGGCTTCGCGGGCGCGCATTTCAGACGGCGGATTCCAGGTCGGCCATTCCTGCTTGCGAGTGATCTTGTGGGTGCCGCGCCATTCGAAGCCCGGCTTGCCGACGCCAACCCCGTATCGGCGGGCCTGCCCTTCGCCCGTCACCAGATAAAGGAACCGGTTGTTGGTATCGATGATGATCGTGCCGGGCCGCTCCTTGGTCTGGTATTCCACCATCTGCGGCAGATACATCGGGTCGATCTGGCGCGGAGCCGGGTTCTGGGCGGGGGCAAAGGCTGCCTGCTGCACCGGCTGTGGTGCTACGGCACGCATCGGCGCTCCGAAAATGCCGGTCGCGACCGGCTGGCGTATCTGACGGGGTGCGGCCTGCTGATAGGCCATCGGCTGGCTCACCACCCGGCGCGCCGAATAGGCGACCGGCTGGATGCCGCCCGTGAGCTGCAGAACCCAGGGCGCCGAAAGGTCCGGGCTGACCATGACCGGCGGCGGATTGCGATACCGGTTCGATCCGGCTTCTGCCGGAAGGGCGGCGGTGAGGGAAAGGCCGATGGCCACTAGGAGGCTCTTCTTCAACATGGGCGAACTCGCTACAAACTGCCGGAAAACCGGCGACCCGGATGCCGCACGGATATCTTGCAATCCGTGTTTCGGCTCGCATCGTGGCTGTGATGTCAAAGGGAATGGTTAACGGCCGTTCGTTCAACCTTAATCATTCCGATAAACCTTTTGTCAGGGTTAGCGCCCGGTTTGGAAACAGGGTAATCAAGTGGTAAAGAGCCTGTGGCGGGTGCTTCGCCCGCCCGAAGGGGACGAAAACGGAGTGGGTGGCGCGTGGCCGAGAAAACCGAAACCGATGGCATTGTGCGCGATGAGGACGGGCTCACCCGCTGCTTCTGGTATGGCGGGCTTGAGGATTACCGCCGCTATCACGACGAGGAATGGGGCATGCCCGTTTCCGACGACCGGCGGCTGTTTGAAAAGATCTGCCTCGAGGGTTTCCAGTCCGGCCTGTCCTGGCTGACGATCCTGCGCAAGCGGGAAAACTTCCGCGACGCCTTCGCGGGCTTCGATTTTCACAAGGTCGCCGCCTTCGATGATGCGGATGTCGAGCGGCTGGTGGCCGATGCCGGTATCATCCGGCATCGCGGCAAGATCGTTTCCACCATCAACAATGCGAAGCGGGCCATCGATCTGGTCGCCGAAAAGGGTTCGCTCGCCCGCTATTTCTGGAGTTTCGAACCCGGCCCGGCCGAGCGCCCGGCCGAGGTCACGCTTGCAGCGCTCAGGGCCAATCCGACCACCGCCACCTCGGTGCGGATTTCGAAGGACCTGAAGAAGCGCGGCTGGACCTTCGTCGGCCCCACCACCGTCTATGCCTTCATGCAGGCCATGGGCCTGGTCAATGATCATCTGGAAGGCTGCTATTGCCGCAGCCGGAACGAGGCGCTTCGCCGGGAGTTCAAACGTCCATGATCCCGAAAACCGCACGCATCGCAGCGCTGGCCGGCGCGCTCCTTCTCGCCGGTTCCGGACCGCTGCTTGCCGCTTACGAGCTCTATCCGGGCGAGACGCTCAGAACCATCGCGACACCGCTGAAAGGTCCGCTCACGCTTTCCGGCTGGACGCGGGACGGGCGCGGCGTGGTCTACAGCCTGCCGGTGAAGAAGGGCGAAAAATTCCGCTTCCGCTTCAAGCCGCGCAATGATTTCGTCGGCCTCGTGATTTTCGACGAGCAGGGCGAGGATACCGACGAGCTCTATAGCGGGCAGGGCACGGTTGCCGACACGGAACTGGTGGCCGACAAGGATACGAACTGGATCATCCGGCCCTATTATGCCCGCATGTCACCCCGGCGCGGCTTTGGCGCACCCTATCGCATCGAGATCATCGCCGAATAGGGTTCAGCCACCGATCTCCCCGATCAGCGGCAGCAACTGTCCAAGATCGGCGATTTCGCGAAAACGGGGGGCTTCCCGCGGCGCCTCCACATGTTCGTAGACCCAGGTCAGCTCGTGCGGCACGAACACGCCCCAGCTTCCCGCCGCAATCGCGGGCACGATATCCGATTTCAGCGAATTGCCGACCATCATCGCCCGCTCCGGCCCGTCGGCGAGCCGCGAGAAAATGTTGCGATAGGTGGTCGTCGATTTGTCCGAGACGATTTCCACCGCATCGAAAAAATCGCCAAGGCCCGATTGCGCGAGCTTGCGCTCCTGATCGAAGAGATCGCCCTTGGTGATCAGCACCAGCAGATAATGGCCGCGCAGCGCCTCCAGCACCTCGCGGGCATGCGGCAGGGTTTCCACCGGATGCTTGAGCATCTCGCGGCCCATGGCCAGGATGTCGCCGATCACGGATGAGGGGATGCGCCCGCCGGTGATCTCGATCGCCGTCTCGATCATCGAAAGCGTGAAGCCCTTGATGCCGAAACCGTAATAGGAAAGGTTGCGCTTTTCGGCCTCGAGTAGCTTTTCGGCAATATGGTCATGCGCGGCATAATCGGCCAGCAGGCCCGAAAACTGCCGCTCGGTGAAACGGAAGAACTGCTCGTTCTGCCAGAGCGTATCATCGGCATCAAAACCGATGGCGGTGATGGAGCGGGGTGACGTCACGCGGTTATGTCCTCAAGGGCGGCCGGGCGGGTTGATCAGGGTCGCGGTCACATGGTGTGTGAGCGCATAGGTCTTGCTGATTTCGCCGACAGGCGCAACCATCCACTGCCAGCGCGCATCGGGTTCCGGCAGTTGAAGACCGTGCATCAGATCGCTCTGATCCTGCACCGTGCCGTTCAGGTCAAGGATATCGAAATGGGTGTCGGTCATGAGCAGGCAAGGCGCACTCAGCGCCTTCAGCCCTTCAACATGGGCCTCAAGCAGGGTGCGGATCGCATCAGGCGCAATCGCCTCGACCGCCAGCCGCCTTGCGCCGATGCCGATCTGCGAGAGCAGGTTGGCCGAGACCACGAAATCGAGATAGGGCACGCTTTTCAGGAAAGCGAGCGGTTCGGGGCTGCGTCCCGCCTTCAGGTCATCGAGACCGGAGAGATCGCGGTGCATGAGGCGCACGTTTTTCAACCGCTTTCGGAACAGTCTGAAATGCACGCTTGCGGGATGGGCGAGATCGAACAGGATCACCGTATCGAACTGACGGGACAGAAACTCGATCGGCACATCATAGAGAAGGCCGGAGCCGAGCACGACGCAGGTGCGGCGCGATTTCAGCCGCAAGACCGCGCCCGCGATCGCCTGATGGCAGAGCAGCTCATGCGGCTGCCAGCTTTCCCGGCAGCGCCGCGCGCGCGACCACAGGCTGATCGAGGATTTGAGATAAGGACGAAAGGCCTTTGGCGCGAGCGGATAGCTCACCGCGAAATGCGCCGCTTCGAGGATCATGTGTAGACATCTCTCCGGTGGCCGATATCGATCACCAGCACCAATAATTCGCGGTCGCGGATTTCGCAAATGATGCGATAGTCACCGACGCGGTATCGCCAGCGTCCGCTGTGTTCCTTTCCCTGCAGGGCAAGGCCGAGGCTGCGAATGTCCGGCAGGTTGCCAAGCCGCGTGTGCAGGAAATCGTGAATGCGGCGACGCTGTGCCGGATCAAGCCTTTCGACGAACTTTCGTGCTGACTTCCGGTACGTGATCGTCCATTTCGAGCCCACCCCAGAACTCCTCCGCTGAAATCACCTCATCCTCGCCGTTGCGGATGCGCTCCATGGCGTCTTCGGCCAGCTTTGCATCCTCCACATCTTCCACGGCATCGAGAATGGCATCGAGGAGGAAGCGGCGCAGCGTGAGGCCGCGTGCGTTCGCGGCCGCTTCAGCGCGTTCAAAAAGTCCTTCGGGAATATCGAATGTCCGGGTCATGTCTTGCCTCGCCATGCCTTTGCAATGGACAAAGGATAGCATGGCGCAGGCGTGATGAACAGGGTTCCATCCGAACCGGTTAAAATACCGCGCGCGCCTTGCCGCTTAAGGCTCAATCCGCTAGGAAACCGCTCGAATGCAACTGCCTTGAGCGAAGAGTGCCCCGATGAGCGAAAAGCCGAAAAAACCGCAGAAGCTGAAAGCCCGCTTGCCCCGTGGTTTTGTCGATCGCCATGCGGGTGATATCCGCGCCGTTGACGAGATGGTGGCGAAGATCAAGGCGGTCTACGAGCGCTATGGGTTTGACCCGGTGGAAACGCCGCTGTTCGAATATACCGATGCGCTCGGCAAGTTCCTGCCCGACAGCGATCGCCCGAACGAGGGCGTCTTCTCGCTGCAGGACGATGACGAGCAGTGGATGAGCCTGCGCTATGATCTGACCGCGCCGCTCGCCCGCCATGTGGCGGAAAATTTCAACGAGATCCAGCTGCCCTACCGCACCTATCGCGCGGGCTATGTGTTCCGCAACGAAAAGCCCGGCCCCGGCCGCTTCCGCCAGTTCATGCAGTTCGATGCCGACAGCGTCGGCGCGCCCGGCGTGCAGTCGGATGCGGAAATGTGCATGATGATGGCCGATACGCTGGAAGCGCTCGGCATCCGCCGCGGCGATTATGTGATCCGGGTGAACAACCGCAAGGTTCTCGATGGCGTGATGGAAGCGATCGGCCTCGGCGGCGACGACAATGCCGCCCGGCGCCTGAACGTGCTGCGTGCCATCGACAAGATGGACAAGTTCGGTGAAGAGGGCGTGCGCCTGCTGCTCGGCCCCGGCCGCAAGGATGAAAGCGGCGATTTCACCAAGGGTGCAGGGCTGAACGACGAGCAGATCGGCAAGGTGCTCTTCTTCGTCGGCATCAGGAATTATGCCGAAAGTGCGGAGGCCCTGGCGGCACTCGTGTCTGGCACCACCAAGGGTGCGGAAGGCGTCGAGGAGCTGAACATGATCGGCGCGCTGGTTTCTGGCGCAGGCTATGATCCTGACCGGATCAAGATCGATCCTTCCGTCGTGCGCGGTCTCGAATACTATACCGGCCCGGTCTACGAGGCTGAGCTGACCTTCGATGTCACCAACGAGAAGGGCGAGAAGGTGGTGTTCGGCTCGGTCGGCGGCGGCGGGCGGTATGACGGGCTGGTATCGCGCTTCATGGGCCAGCCGGTTCCGGCGACCGGCTTTTCCATCGGTGTTTCGCGCCTGATGACGGCGCTGAAGAACCTGGGCAAGCTCGGCACCGACGAGGTGCTCGCACCGGTCCTCGTGACCGTGATGGATGGCGATGTGGAGGCGATGGGCCGCTACCAGCGCTTCACGCAGGCGCTGCGCAATGCCGGTATCCGGGCCGAAATGTATCAGGGCAACTGGAAGAAGTTCGGCAACCAGCTGAAATATGCCGACCGCCGCGGCTCGCCCGTCGCGATCATCCAGGGTGGTGACGAGCGGGCGCAAGGCGTGGTGCAGATCAAGGACCTGATCGAGGGCAAGCGGCTTTCCGGCGAGATCGAGGACAATGCCAGCTGGCGCGAGGCCCGCGTGGCGCAGGTCACCGTGCCGGAAGCCGAACTCGTCGAAACCGTGAAGCGCATCCTCGCCGAACAGGCCGAAGACCGGGCGAGGGCGAAGTGAACGGAGTAGCTGCCGCCCCCTCATCCGGCTGCCGCCACCTTCTCCCCGGCGGGGAGAAGGCCCATGGGACGGCTGTTGTTTTTCCTCCTCTCCCCTCGGGGAGAGGATGCCGGCAGGCAGGTGAGGGGGCCACACCCCGCAACCGTCTCGAGGTCGTCCCATGCCTTTGATGAAACTTCCGGCCTTTGCGACCCGGCTTGCGGCCGAGATGGCGGCGTTTGGCACCGAGCCGGTGGATATGCCGGTGATCCAGCCTGCCGAACCCTTTCTGGACATGGCGGGCGAGGATCTGCGCCGTCGCATCTTCATGACCGAGAGCGAGACGGGTGAAAGCCTGTGCCTGCGGCCGGAATTCACCATTCCCGTCTGCCTCAGCCATATCGAGAATGCCACTGGCACGCCCCGGCGCTATTCCTATCTCGGCGAGGTGTTCCGCCAGCGGCGCGACGGGCCGAACGAGTTTTACCAGGCTGGGATCGAAGACCTTGGTGATCCGGAAACGGCGCGCGCCGATGCGCGGGCGATTTCCGAGGCGGCTGCGATCCTCAAGGGTCTGGTCTCCGCACCTGTTCACACCGTGCTGGGTGATCAGGCGCTGTTCGAGGCGGTTGTTGCAGGCCTTGGCCTGCCTTCCGGCTGGCAGAAGCGGCTGATCCATGCCTTCGGCAACATGGCGCAGCTCGAAGCGCTGCTTTCGCGCCTTGCAAGGCCGGAAGAGGTGCGCGGGCTCAGCCCCGAAATCCAGTCGCTGCTTGCCGCCGGTGATGATGCGGCGCTGATTGCCCATATCGATCAGACCATGGTGGAAACCGGCTATTCCACCAATGCCAGCCGCAGCCCGGCCGATATTGCCCGGCGGCTGCGCGCCAAGCTTTCGCTCGCCAAGGCCTCGCTCGATCCGGCCGCCATCGAGACGCTGCGCAATTTCCTGTCGTTGTCCGTGCCGCTGTCTGAAGCATCGTCCGCCCTTTCGGCCTTTGCAATGAGGGCGGGGCTTGATCTTGGCCCGGCGCTGAAACAGTTCGAGGCGCGGGTTGCGGCTCTTGCCGCAGCCGGTATCGATCTTGCGGCGATCACCTATCGCGCCGCCTTTGGCCGCCCGCTCGATTATTATACCGGCCTCGTCTTCGAAATGACGGGGGCGGATGGCGCGGTGCTGGCCGGGGGCGGGCGCTTCGACCGGCTGCTGACGCTGCTGGGCGCGGAAAGCCACATTCCCGCCGTCGGCTTCGCGCTCTGGCTCGACCGCATCGAAAAGACCCGGCAGACAAGCGGAGAGGCCGCATGACCATCACCATCGCACTGCCCTCCAAGGGCCGGATGAAGGATGACAGCTCGGCGATTTTCGAGCGCGCAGGGCTGAAGATCGTCAGCATCGGCAATGATCGCAATTATCGCGGACGGATCGAGGGCCGCGAGGATATCGAGATCGCCTTTCTCTCGGCCTCTGAAATCGCCCGCGAGATCGGCAATGGCACGGTGGATTTCGGTGTCACGGGCGAGGATCTCGTGCGCGAGGGCCTTGCCGATGCCGACCGGCGGATGGAAATCGCCGCCCGCCTTGGCTTCGGCCATGCGGATGTGGTGGTGGCAGTGCCGGAAATCTGGCTGGATGTGGCGACCATGGCCGATCTGGGCGACGTGGCGGCGGATTTTCGCGCCCGGCACGGACGACGGCTGGCAATTGCCACCAAATACTGGCGGCTGACACAGCAGTTCTTTTCCGCGACACACGGCATCCAGCTCTACCGGATCGTCGAAAGCCTCGGCGCGACCGAAGGCGCACCGGCGGCGGGCTCTGCCGATATCATCGTGGATATCACCTCGACCGGCTCGACGCTTGTGGCCAATCATCTGAAAATTCTCGAGGACGGCGTGATCCTGCGTTCGCAGGCCTGTCTGGTGCGCGCAAAAAAACCGGGCCACGACAGTGACCCGGTTGTCTCGGAAGTGATCGAAAAGGTGCGCGCGGCCCTTTGAGGCCGGACAAGGGCATCTCTTCGCCCCTGAACGTCTCAGCCCTTGAGAACGGGCACCGGCTTCATGTCGTCGTGGAAGAAGCGGAAATAGGCCGCCACCTGCGCAAAGCTGCTCGAGGTGTGCTTCAGCCGCAAGCCAACGGTCGCATTCGCCGGACGATACCAGCTGATCACACCGGTCTGGTGACCAAGCTCCGGCCCGTAGAAGGTGACGGGCATGTCCTTGAGAAGCGGACGGTGCTCTTCGAGAAGGCGAAGCCCGATGCCATCGCGCGAAAGGTCCACCACGCGGCAGTAGAGCGACGCATTCATATATTTCAGATGGCCGAAAAGGCGCACCTCGGAGCGTTCCTGTTTGCGTGCCTGTATCTGGTTGTTCATTTTCTTGATTCCCGCAGTCAGTTCATTCGTCAACTAGGCATCATGCCGGATTGGTTTGAATTGTAATGGTGACTTACAAACAATGTCATAAAGTATATCGATAAGATTTTATTGATTTTGCCGAATTTCGCCCCTCTGCAGGCCAAAAAGAAGGCCCCCTGCCTTCGGGGCAAGGGGCCTGAAAAATCAGAGTGTTAATCGTGTTTTGCCGGGCGGTCAGGCAGCGGTTGCGCCGCGGCGTGCGTCCAGCGAGAGAGCGCCCGCACCGACGGTTGCGATTAACAGATAGGCGCCAGCCAGCGTCAGATTCTTCATCAGCATGATCTGGTTCAGGGTCGAGAGCCAGCCATTGGCTTCCGGCGGGAAGGTCGGCACATTGATGGCGCTGCCGTGGAAGACAAAGCCGGTGAACACGCAGAAGGCGGCAAGCGACCAGCCGACAATGCGGGTCTGGAAGCCGACGAGCATCGCAAGACCAGCAATCAGTTCATAGGCACCGGCAAGGTAGGCCAGAACATTGGCGGCAGGCAGGCCTGCACCGGCAATCATGCCCGCCGTGCCAGCCGGATCGGCCAGCTTGCCGAAACCCGCCATGATGAACATGAAGGACAGGGCCACGCGGGCCACCAGAATAAGAATATCGCGAACCATGGTTTTCTCCTTGGAATGGCGCCAGCAAGCGGCCTTGCCTGCGCCCTGGGTCTGTGCCGCTTGCCCTTCGCAAAGGAGAAGGCGTTGCAGCGGATGCCCAAGGAGTTACCGAAAAGTTGATTGCAATGAAATATAAACAATCTTCAACGGATTGTTCGTAAATGATGAACGATTTGCAGGACACGTTTGCGTGAGCGGCGGGGCCGCTCAGGCATAATGCAGCATCGGCCGTTCCGGCCCGGTTTCCAGCCTGAAGCGCGGAAAGATGAAGACGCCGTTGAGCTGAAGGTCATCCGCCCCATCCTGAACCACCGACCGGGCGATGCAGAACAGCGGCTGCAGCCGGTTTTCGCTGAGGTTAAGCGTGGTGGAAAAGCAGAAGGAGGAAGGCGTGGAGGCTGCCCGCTCGAAAAGGCTCAGGATATGGCTGCGATCCACCGCCGCATAGGCGCGGGTGAGATTGCGAAGCCCGCATTCGCCGGAAGAAAGCCCGTGCAGGGCCGCACTCCATTCGCCGATCCGGATCGTGCCTTCGCTGGGGTCGGCGGACCATTCCTCACTCAGGCAATAGGGCATCAGCGATGGCTCGTTCATCGCGCCAATCATCATCGGCATGGTGCGAAACGGGTTCGCGCCGGGCATTTCCGCAATCTTGAACACGGGCATCTCCCCAACCGTGCATCCGGTTGTGACAGGCTAGAGGTTCCATTGCTATCTCTCGGCCCCTTCGGCACGCCTGCCGGGCGACCCGCGCCCGGGCCGGGAGATGGTTTCGCTGACGCACCGCACGCTCACGCGCCGGTCCCGTCTTCCCCCATTCACGCCCTGGGCCCTCTCCGGGACATGCTCCATCCGGCCCGTGCTCGCCTCACGAACCGCTTCGAAAAATCTATAGATCATACGCGATTTTTCAATGTGAGTTTATGGCAGTGGAAAATTGTAGTTTTGGGGGAGGGTGGTGGGGAGTGAGTAGTGAGTAGTGAGTAGTGAGTAGTGAGTAGTGAGTAGTGAGTAGTG
>CAMFIE010000015.1 GCA_945952315.1 uncultured Rhizobium sp.
ATCGTGCCAATGTTTACGTGCGGCTTAGTGCGCTCAAACTTACTCTTTGCCATTTGAATGCTTCCTGTGAACGATGGAGTGACCCGGCGAACCGGTTTGGGCAGGCGTTTAAGGCTTTCGCGCGCAATGCGCAAGACCTATTTGCTGGCCAGCATGTAGGTATGGCCGCCATGCTTCGCAAGGGCGAGCAACGCTGGAGGAAATGCATTGAATTTCAGCGGAAAACTGGAGCGGGTAGCGGGAATCGAACCCGCGTATTCAGCTTGGAAGGCTGCTGCTCTACCATTGAGCTATACCCGCGGCGGTGTCGACCCTAAAGACGGGATGGTGGAGAGAGTTGGATTTGAACCAACGTAGGCTGAGCCAACGGATTTACAGTCCGTCCCCTTTAACCACTCGGGCATCTCTCCGGCCCATCTGGATCAAGCATCCAGGCTTGATACGGATCGCTCTGCAAGGCCGCCATTCGGTGGCCCCCGTTCGATCTGCGCCGCGTATATGGACGGCTGAAATTGATCTGTCAACACGATCATAGGCAAAAAAATCGGGAAAATTCGACCGCCTTTTCAAAAGCCCGGCTGCACGGGCCTTTGCTTCAACCGGGCCTTCAGCCTATATAGCGCCATGAGCAAGAAGCCACCGGAAGACAAGTCCGCAAAGGACACCCATTACGCCAACCTGCGCCGCGCCCATCGGGATGCGAAACGCGAACGTGGCGATATTCCAACGCCTGCGCCTTTCAGCAAGCGCCGCGACATGAAGAAAGACTGGACGCCACCCACGCTCGCGCCCGAGCAGGTCTTTCTCTATGGCCTGCACACCGTGCGGGCGGCGATTGCCAATGCGGAGCGGAAGAACATCCGTCTCTCCGTGACGCAGAATGCGCTGGCGCGGCTGGAGATCGGCGATTTGGGCGCCCTGCCCTTCCCGGTCGATATCGTTTCGCCACAGGAAATCGACCGTCACCTCGGCCCGGATGCCATCCATCAGGGTGTGATGCTGGAGACGCGCCCGCTGCCGGTACGTCGTCTGGAGGCCCTGAAGCAGAGCCCGCTGCTTCTGGTGCTCGATCAGGTGACCGATCCGCACAATGTCGGCGCGATCATGCGCTCCGCCGTGGCATTCAATTGCGGCGCGGTAATTACCACCCAGCGGCACAGCCCGGCCGAATCGGGCGTGCTCGCAAAGTCGGCCTCCGGCGCGCTGGAGATGATCCCCTATATCCAGATCACCAATCTCGCCGATGCGCTGAACGAGCTTCACGACCTCGGCTTCACGACCATCGGTCTGGATTCGGAAGGGCCCGCGCCCCTTGAAGGCACATTTTCGGGGGAGAAGATCGCGCTCGTGCTGGGCAACGAGGGCAAGGGCTTGCGACAGAAGACACGCGAGACCGTGACTGCGCTCGCCCGGCTCGATATGCCGGGCGCGATAAAGTCGCTCAACGTTTCAAATGCGGCTGCGATCTCGCTCTATGCAGCGCGGCAATACCTGAAGGGTTGAGGAAGAAGGCGCTCACGCCTTCTTCAGAAACTCCGTGCGCAGCACCAGGCCCTTGATCTTGGCGTGACGGCATTCCACTTCCGCTGGATCATCGGTCAGGTGAATGCCCTTGATCATCGTGCCCCGCTTCAGCGTTTCGGATGTGCCCTTGACCTTCAGATCCTTGATGAGCGTGACATTGTCGCCCTCGTTGAGAATAGTTCCGTTCGAATCCCTGACGTCCATGCCCCTGACTCCTGTCTTGTGTGTGCCTGCGGCCTAGACTGCCGCGGGCAGGTTTGTCCACCCCTGGCCGCCAATTCCGCACGAACAGGGCGCGGGATTTCCAATCAACTTGCCGAAAATCAATTTTCACGCGGGGTTTAGCCCACTTTTCCGCACCGACGACCGCACCGTTGAATGCCACGAATGGCGGTATCACCAGAATTCATGACAAATCGCTCAAATGGATTTGACAGGCTGTTTGCGGAGCGGGTTACATCGGCTCCGGATAAGCCTCTGGAATCCTGAGACTTGGCGCTTTTGCGCTGGCGCAACGGTGCTGCAGCTATCCGCGCGGCGCTGGGTGGCTTCAGGGCGGGCGCCGGTAAAATCACCGTTTTCGGGAGACAGACATGCAGAACAGGACATTGCTCGGGGTGGTTTATCTTTGCCTCGGGGTGCTGTTGTTTTCCGTTCAGGATGCAATCGTGAAATCCGTCTCGGGTGCCTATGCGTTGACGGAAGTGGTTACCATCCGCTCGCTCGTTTCCATGCCGATCCTGCTCGCGATCGTGCATTGGGAAGCGGGGCTCACGGCGCTGTTTTCAAAAAACGTGAAGCTTCTGGTCTATCGGGCGCTGATCATGCTCACGGCCTATACGACCTATTACATGGCGTTTCCGGCGCTGAAGCTTGCGGATGCCGTGGCGCTCTATTTCACCGTGCCGCTCTTCATGCTGGCGCTTGCCGGTCCATTTCTCGGTGAAACCATCGGCTGGCGGCGGATCACGGCGGTTGTTGTCGGCTTTCTTGGAGTGATTGTCATGCTGAGGCCGGGAGCCGGCGTGTTTGAACCGGCAGCGCTGCTGACCCTGTTTTCCGCCGCAACCTATGCTCTTTCGATGCTGATGGCTCGCAAGCTTGGCAATACGGAAAAGGCGTCCGTGCTTACCTTCTATCAGAACGCCGTCTATCTTGCCGGGGCAGGCCTGTTTGCGCTGTTCCTGCAATTGACCGGCTGGCAGCATGCCACGCATCCTTCCCTGAAGTTTCTGGTGCGCCCCTGGAGCATGCCGGAAACAGGGGATCTGCTGCTGATCGCCTCCTGCGGCATTCTCGCAGCCATTGGTCTGATGTGCCTCACGCAGGCCTATCGCATCGCGCGGGCAAGCGTCGTTGCCTCGTTTGAATATACAGGGCTGCTCTGGGCGCCGCTCTGGGGCTATCTTTTCTTCGGCGAAATTCCCTATGCCACGACCTGGTATGGTGCTGCGCTGATTGTCGCTGCGGGCCTGTTTGCGCTTGCTTCGCCCGCAGCCCGGGAGCCGGAAACGGCCGAGGCCTGATCCTCAACCGACAGCGAGCAGCGCCTCGCGCTGGGTGCGCCATTCGGAAAGGAACCGGGTCATGTCGCTTGCAGGCATCGGCCGGGCAAAGGCATAACCCTGGAGGATATGGCAGCCCAGATCGCGCAGGATCGTGGCGTGCTCCATGGTCTCCACCCCTTCCGCGACAATTTCGATGCCCTGTGAACGGCCGATCTCGATGATCGATGCCACGAGCTGGCGACGGACGGCGGATTCGCGCAGCGGCGCAATCAGCTTGCGGTCGATCTTCAGCCTCCGGGGTGCGAGCTCCAGCAGACTGATGATCGAGGCATGCCCGGAGCCGAAATCATCGATCTCAATCGCGATGCCCGCATCCTTCAGTCGCCGCGCGGCATTGATCAACGTCTGGTCCGGACCGTCGAGATAAATGGTTTCGAGCAGCTCGAAAGACACCGATCCCGGCTTGATCGAAAGGCGGTTCAACGATTCGAACAGGCGCTCGTCGCCCAGACGCTGCGCGGAGATGTTCACGGAAACGGAGGGGATCGGCAGCCCCTTCGCCTGCCAGATGGCCAGATTGAACAAAGCCTTTTCGAAGATGACCATATCGATATCGGCCATCCGGTTGTTGGCTTCCGCTACGGCAAGGAACTTGTCCGGCGTGAGGATGCCACGGCTTTCATGGTTCCAGCGGGCCAGCGCCTCGGCGCCCGTAATCTCATAGGTCACGGCATCGAATTGCGGCTGGAAATAGGGAATGAAGGCATCCTGCTCCAGCGCCACCAGCAGATCATCCGAGGTTCGGCGCGTTTCGACCGCGGCCGCCCGCAAACCTTCCGAGAAGAACTCGACGCGATTGCGCCCCCGCTTCTTTGATTCGTAAAGGGCGATATCCGCATTGCCGAGCAGTTGCATCGGGTCTTCGTGACGATACCCCTGAACCGCGATGCCGGCGCTGCAACCGACGCGGAAAGTACCATTCTGGAGCACAAGCGGCTCACCCAGCGAATTGACGATTTCTTGCGCCAGCACCCGGGCGCGCTCTTCCGCCTGCGCGCCGGATGTGACGATGACGAATTCATCGCCGCCGATGCGGGAGGCAATTTCGCCACTCTGCAGCAGCTCCCTGATGCGCCGCGCGGCCTCAACCAGCACCTGATCGCCAGCCGTATGCCCGAAGGTGTCATTCACTTCCTTGAAGCGGTCGAGATCGGCATGAATGAGGCCAATTTTCTGCATGACCGGATTGGACGCGACGGAACTCAGGAACCGTTCGAGGTAGCGCCTGTTGGGAAGGCCGGTGAGCGCATCGTGCAGAGACTGATGCTCCAGCTGATCGCGCGCCTCGCGAAGGGCACGGTTGAGGTTCACGTCGCGGGTGATATCCCAGTTCACCCCGACAATCCGCTTTTCGCCAGCCGAATTGCGGTAGACCGTGCCGTGCGCGCGCACGTGGCGGACGTTGTGCTGCCAGTCCGTCACCCGGAATTCCGTCACATAGGGAATCTCCCGCTCGACACAGCGCAGGAAGACCTGCTCGGCCTCCTCCCGGTCCTCGGGATGCAAGGCACCTCGCCAGTCCTCGAAATCGCAGACCGCCTTTTGCGGATCGACCCCGTAAAGGTCGCGCATCCGCTGATCCCAGATCAGGGTGTTGGTATGCGGGATGAACTCCCAGACACCGATGCCGGACGCTCGAATGGCTAGGCCGAGACGATGGGAAAGCGTTTCCAGCTGCTCTTCGCGCTCGCCCAGACGCTTCAGGTTCGCCTGACGCTGCTTTGTCATCAGGGCAGCCCAGACCAGTGGCAGGAACACGATGATCGCAATAAGGGATGTGTAGAACCGGTATTGCACCAGCTCGGATCTGTAGCCGCCCCATCCATCCCGCGGAACAGCGGCAATGTACCAGGTTTCTATGCCGATCGAGAGCGACAGTGTTACGGGGTTCTTTTCCAGCAGATGCGGGTCGCCGAAGAAAACCAGAGGCTTATCATCCGGTCCGTGCCGATAGAGCGCAATACGCAACGGACCCTGTGGATCTGTAAAGCCGCTGTCCACATAAAGCTTTGGCAAATCGATCACGGCGGAGACAACGCCCCAGAAGCGTCCATCCGACTGAAGGAAAACGGGGTAGCGCGCGACCAGACCCGTGCCGCCCTGAACGAGATCAATCGGCCCGGCAAGCACCATCTTGCCAGTATCCCGGGCGCTGAGCACGCCGATGCGCTGCTGCAGATTATCAAGATAGCGAAGGCCGATTGCCTTGCGGTTCGGCTCGAACGGATAGATCGCGGCGATCACCAGATCAGGCGCGGCGGCCAACACTTTCAACTGGCTGGATTGTGCGAAAATGCTGCGCGCAAGCGGCTCGAATTCGGCTTGGGTCGCCGTCGGCCTGACCGACATGATGGACACAAGCCCCTGGATCAGGCTGGTATTCGCAGCAATCTGGGACTGCAGACGGGCAGCGCTGTTTTCCACCTGCCGGGCGGTTTCCAGTCGCTCTGCTGCCATATATTGCTGCTTGCGGTCTCCATCGATCAGAATGATGCCGACGATGATTGCAAAGCAGAAGAAGCCCACGGGCACGAAAAACGAATAATCCGCCCCGTCAAGCCAGGCCTTTATCCGTGCCATAAATGGATTGCTATGGGGCATTCGCAGGTCCTTCGGTCAGTCCCTGTCTACGGCATTCGATTTAATAAATACTGATGAATCCTCTGTAGAAACTACGTATATCTATAATTGCATAATATCAATTGTTACTGAAAATCCACGATAAATAGTAGTGGAAACCGGGTGTTCCCGGTCGTCGACAAATGCGGTCAGGCGGTCAGAATGCGTCCATTCCTTCCGCCACCCGCCTTGGTCGATCTCGTCCTCCGGCCCTCGTCGGAGGCTTCGGATCAACGTGCAGCCGTTGCCGTGTTCAGCTTCGTCTTGAGCGTGTTGAACGTGGAGCCGAGCTGGGTGCCCATGGCCGTGCCAGCCGAAATCAGCGCGACAGCTACGAGCGCGGCGATCAGACCATATTCAATAGCCGTTGCACCGGATTCATCTTTCAGGAAATTTCTGAGTACCTTCGACATTTATGCCTCCTGCATTTGAAATTTATGTGTTCTGCACCACAGTTCTGACTGCGGCTGAACGAAAACTGAAGGCAAGGGGTATAAAATGTATTAATTTTCACAAACCCGGATTTCTCAGGGTTAACGCGCAGTTTACCATTAAATAAGCACTTCCTTCAGAAACATGATTCCATATCGGATTTTTCAGCGCGAACGCGCGGACGTTTCGGAAGGAAAAAAGGCGGCTGCAAATCTTGAAAAAAGCAGTGGTGCCCCCGGCAGGGTTCGAACCCGCGACCCCCTGATTACAAATTTCAATTCTGAAAACATCAGTAAACAATCTGAAACACACATAAACTTTTTTATCTTTTATTATCAATGGCTTTATGTTTCACGGTGTTTACAAGTGTTTAGGCTTGTTTCACACTGTTTACATCATTTTGGAACCCACGTGGAACCCACGAACACATTTTTACTGCCAAACTGAGCCATTTATCAGGGGGTCTCATATGCCGAAGCTGAAGCTCACACACAAGTTTGTCGATGCGGTTGAAGTCGAGGCACGAACCGATTTTTGGGACTCGCAGGTGAATGGGCTGGTTTTGCGCGTGTCACCGCCGACCGGCAGAAACCGTGACGGCGCGAAAAGTTGGAATGTGGTGTTCACAAGAGAAGCCGACAGGACCAAGGTGCGCCACACCATCGGCACATGGCCGCATATGGACCTCGAGTCTGCCCGCCGGGTCGCGCTCGCTTCAATGGCCCAAGTGGCTGCCGGTGATGATCCTTCAGCCAAGCGCAGGCTTTTGCGCGAGTCCGCAACCTTTGGCGAGCTGATCACTGAATTTCTGGAGAAGTATTCGCGGCTTCGAAAGCGCAGTTGGAAAGAAGACGAGCGACTGCTTGGGCCGACTTATATCAATGACAGCTTGCGAGCGCGAAAAATCGTGTCGCTTCGGAAGGCAGACTTCCTCGAGCTGATCGATGACAAAATGGCCGAAGGCAAGGTCGCGCTGGCACGGTCACTGCATGCTGTGCTCAGGAAGACATTCGCGTGGGCAATTGAGCGAGATCTGCTGGAAACTTCACCAATCGCGACGATCAAGGCCCCGGGGAAGCCGCCGCAGCGAGATCGGGTACTTTCGGACGCTGAGCTTGGGGCAATCTGGAATGCAATCGCCGCGACCTCGATGAGCGCTGAAATGCGCGATGTGCTTCGACTGTTGATGCTGACCGGCGCACGGGTTGCCGAGGTAGCAGAGTTGACCGCTGGCGAAATCAATCCGGAGCGGGCGGAATGGCTTCTTCCGGGTGAGCGGGCAAAGAACGGGCGAGCGCACGTTGTACCCCTTGCCGATGAGGCTCTTGAGATACTCCGGCAGGCCCTCGCCCGCCGTCCTGGCATTGGTCACGGCGACCGCCTTTTCGGTCGCGGCGGAACCGCCATCACACCAAACGGCGTTGCTCAGGCTGTGCGCAAAAGGCTCCAGATCGTCGGCGACCGCTGGACCGCGCACGACTTGCGGAGAAGCTTGGCAACCGGTCTCGCGGGGCTTGGGGTGGCACCGCACGTCATCGAGGCGCTGCTAAATCACCAGTCCGGTTTTCGGTCTTCTGTCGCAGGTGTTTATAACAAGCACGGCTATCAACCGGAAAAGCGGCAGGCACTAGTGATCTGGGAAGAGCACCTACTTTCAATTGCAAGCGCTCGAAAGACTGTTGTTGTTCCGATCTCAGGACATACCAGAAAATAAGGAAAATTCTTCTCCATTTAAATATACACAAAGTGTCAAATGATTTCGGTCCAACAAAATCATCTTTTCCGCACTTTGCTTGATCAAACTCCTTTATAAGCGAAATAATTTCCTCATTTCTCCATAGTCAACTTATGGTTCATTGTTTGTTCCTCTGAAAAACACAATCTTAAACCCAAGAGACAAAAAATTGATCTCTGGAAACACAACATAGATGCGAGGAAACAATGGATACTGAAATTCTTCTCGACAGGACGGCAGTTTGCAAAAAGCTGGGCATTTCCCGGGCATATCTTTGGAAACTGATAAAGACGGGAAAGTTTCCCGCACCGCTGCGGATTGGCAAGCGTGATCGCTGGCGCAGCGAAACAATTGCGGCCCATTTCGCCCGGCTCGAGAACGCCGCCTGACCTTCAAACGAAAAGGCTCGAAACCGCGCCAACGGTCCCGAGCCGGTAATCAACCCTTCCGCCAAAGGAAAAATTGACATGAAACGCATTACCACACCCGCCGAGGCGCGGGCAAGTGACCCTATCGTGCGAGCAATCGCAGCCTACGAAAACGGCGCTGCCGCCTTCGAGTGCGTCGAACCGGGCACAGAAAATGACAGCACTGACCTTTGGGACAAGCCGTTGCAGGTCCTGAAAAACTGGCAAGAGCCGATCCACACTCGTCGTGGCGCGATCCTTGCACTCCGGCTGCTTGCCAGTGAGGCATTCCTTTCGGATGAAAACGTGACCGCTGCACTTCTGCCCGCTGTCATCGCCTTCCTCGAACGGCAACCGCTACAGCCCGCCGACATCGATCAGAAGCTGTTCTCGCTCTGGCGCGAGCTTGAACAGCCGCTGACCGACCTCGCTGCGATTTGCACGGCTGTCCGCGCACTTGCTGACCGGCTCGGTCAGAGCAACTCGGAAATTTCAGACGCGTTGAATTTCCTCATGGACCATGCCAGCGAGCGCACCGGGTTTGTCTCTGACCTGCGCGATGATCTGCAAGCGCTCTTCGTCGACTGGGTGCAGCCTGCCGCCAATCTGGAGGCCGCACAATGACCGAGGCACTTCGCATCGCAAAGCTCCGTCGCCGGGCCAAGAAGCTTGGCTTGTCGTTCTTCAAAAGCCGCTGGCGGCTGGACTCGCCTGACAATCTGGGCGGGTTCCGGATCGTGGAAGGCCAAAGGGATGCTTACACGCTGATCGATGGCGCACGCTTTGAACTCGACCTGGCCGACGTAGAACGCATCATTTCGGCATGGGAGGGCAAGGCAAATGACTGACCGTGAAACCCTCATCCAAGCCCTAGCCATTGGCCCGATCCATTGGATGCTGGAAATCATTGAAGCGGACCTTGCGAAGACGCAATCGCACATGACCGAGGCCGAGCGGGCGGAATGCATTGGCATGGCCCTACACCGCGTCGGCAGCGCCACGCTGACCGCCGCTGGCGTGGCAGCCGCCGCCGATGCGAAACCCGAGCGAGTGTCACTCTCTGGCCCGCAGGCGGCATTCTGCAATAGCGTCATGCTGGCAGCCCTGCCGAACCTGATCGCGGGCGGAATGCAAAACTATGCCCTTACAGAGTTGGAGGCAAAGTCAGCGCTGGTTGCAGCCATCACCGCTTGGATCGCTGCCGAGGCCGGGGGCATTCTCGATGCAAGCCAGCATTGACCAGCAATCATTCACGTCCAGCAAGCTCGACTTGCTGGACGCTATCAGCACCGACCCACGACTAAGCGGGTCAGATTTTCGCGTTGCATTTCGGCTTCTGCAACACGCCAATGCAGAAACCGGCGCAATCTTTCCATCGCAAGAGCGGCTGGCAATCCAGATCGGAATAACACCCCGCGCCGTCCGTAGCTCCATTTCCAATCTGGTTCGTTTCGGCTGGCTTACTCGTTCCCGTCGCGGTCGGGGATGCAATGCCTATTGCTTCGAAGTCCGGAACATAAACCACATGCTCGACCGGCTGACCGGCCTGAACGACCAGTTCCGGGAAGAGCGCCTTGAGAGGAAGAAAGCTTCCTATCAGACGCCATTCGATAGGAAGGAAACTTCCTCTCGCGACAGGAAGGAAACTTCCTCTAAACACCTTAAGACAACACCGGAAGATAATTCTTGCTCTGAGATAAACGAGGGTACGTATCCGCGTGAGACCATACCGACAGACCATAGCCTGTTCGGCCCTTGGATCAGACTGAACATCCCAGATCCCACAAAGCACCGTGCCGCCCTTCGCCTGTTGCACGAGGGCAAGATGACCCCTGAACTTTTGAAAAGGCTTGCCGCATGAAAAAGCCGACCACAATCCAGCTCGATCTTTTCGAATGGGCGGATAGCCGCCCGATAGCGACCGTTCTCCCGATTACCCGCCCGAGCGCGGTCGTCATCGATTTGACCCCGATCATCGTGGCCAACATGCCCGACGTTGATCCGCAATATCCCGAGCCTGCAAAAGTCATCCAAATTGGAAGGAAAAGAGCATGACCCCGATCAACCTCAAGACCTGCCCGCCTGAGATCGCCGCCCGCGAGCGGGAAATTGCCGCTGCCGTAAGCGCCGCGCTGGCCGATGCACCCGGCCTGAAGAATACCGATTATGTCAACCTGCATACGCTCGATGCGCAGGGTGATGACCTGACAGGTCAGTGGCAGATCGGCCTGCACAACGACGATGATGGCGACGTGTTGGAAGTGCACCGCACCGGCACACTCGCTGCCGTGCTGGCAGACCTGAAGACCGCGATCACTGCACGCTGGCGAGCGCTGCAATAGCGTACAAGGGGCGATGGAAAGGCCGAGATCGGCACTCCATCGCCTCTACCGCCCCCCAGGTGTAGGTTCTTCGGCACCACCCCCATGACCCGCGGGTACGGCGCAGCGCATTATTTCGGTCCGTTTTGAATTTTCATTTTTGGGGTGACTCGTGCCCGTTCCTTCTGACCTACCTTGCATATTCCGAAATGCTTTCAATGCTCGGGCAACGGGCACCCGGCAGAAATGAAAAAACCCGGCGCATTGGCCGGGTTCTTTGTTTTAGATCGCCCGAAATTTCGGGGCATGTCAGAACCGCTCACCTCCGGTCATGGTGGTTTGCTTCGAGCGGTTGATTTGGTGATTGAGGCTTGGTCCATCGCTCCGGAATAGCCCGCCGAGAGCGGCGCTGAGCTTGGCGGCAAGCTCTTGAATGGCAGGCATGGCCGTTTGCTCGATCTGCTGCTTGACCTGACCCGCCGATTGCCCGCTGACCGAAACTGAAAGCGAGATCGGAACCGAGATCCATGTTGGTCCACCAGCCGACGCCGGCACTGCCCGAGGATCAGTCGGCGCCGGCGCCAGACCGCGACCAACGCGGTGCATGCCGCCCTCGAAATGCTCCGAGCCTAGATCCCGCTGAGCACGATCCATTGCCGCCAGCACATGCGGCGGCAGCGGCTTTGCCGTCACCGGATCGGGCACGGCAGGCAGGCCGTCGAATAGCCCGCCCTCGCCACGACCGAGCCGCCCAAGCGCGGCCTGATATGCGGAATTACCTTCCCACGGCCAAGAATTCGGATGAGCCGCCGACCAGCGCCGCATGAATTCCTTGCGGTTCCGGTTACGGTCTTCCGGCTTCTGACTTTCATAGCCCGAGGTCGCGTCATCGGATGCCTGGCTCTGGTCCGCGAGCCATTTCAGGCCCGGGTTTGCCAGCTTCGCAATGGTCGCGCCGATGCTGGTGGTCAACCTG
This sequence comes from uncultured Rhizobium sp., assembly GCA_945952315.1. Lineage (GTDB taxonomy): Bacteria > Pseudomonadota > Alphaproteobacteria > Rhizobiales > Rhizobiaceae > Gellertiella. Next base: position 11,583 of record CAMFIE010000015.1, read on the forward strand.
TCAACGCTGGTGCCCATGTTTTCGAGCCGCGATTTCGTGTCATCCGCGACCTTTGCGAAGTCCTGCAAAGTCGAGCCGTCCACGCTCCCGAGCTGCTGTGTGAATCGCTCAAGATCGTCAGCGCCTTGGATCAGCGCCCGGACCCCGGCCTGTGCTTGAGTGTCTTCGAACAGCAGCGGCAGCTTGGAAAGATCGCCGCCTGTGGCTTCCTGTGTCGCCTTCATGACCACGCTGAGCGGATCGCCGCCGCTCTTTCGGGCAGCGTCAAGCCGCCCCGGAAGGTCGATTCCAAAGTCGTTAAACTTGTTCGCGGTTTCCTTTTGATAAAGCTTTGCTAAAACGTTCTCGAAGTTGGTCGCGGCGCTGGACGAGTCACCAGATCGAGCGCGGATAACCTGCAGGGCCGCGATCACCCTGGCAAGACCCGAGTTGCCACGATAGCCCAACGCTTCGGCTTGCGGCAGGATCGCGGGCAGGTATTTCGCCGAGTCTACAGCTTCGAAAGAACCGATCTTGCCGCCTGCATTGAGCCGATCAAAAGCGCCCTGAATTTCCGAGTCCGGCACCTTCAAAGAATGTCGGACACCGTAAAGCGTGCTCGCGACGTCGTTCGGATCGGCACCGGAAGCCTGCGAGGTGATCGCGATCGGCTCAAGACCGCGCAGCGCCGAATCCAGTGACTCACCCTGACTGACCTGTGTTTCCAATGCCCCCATGATCGCATCGAGCGGCAAGCCGGTTTTCATCGCGATGGCGCTGATCTGGCGCAATGCGCTACCCTTGCGTGACATGTCCGTATCAGCCGTGATCAAGATGCGGCTCAGGCGCCTGTCCTGTTCGGCATATCCAGTCATGGCTTGTTTAGCGCCATTGTATAAACCTTGCACGCCAACATAGGCACCGGCCGCCGCGACCAGCTTGCCGCCATTGCGCTGGAAAAACCCGGCCCGCTTGCCACCATTTCGGCCTGTGGGATGCGGTTCCTCACCTTCCGGCACCACCGGCAGGCTCACCCCGTCACCGCCATTCTCGACCGGGTTAACCCCTCCAGCAGCGTGCTGGCGCAGGCCGTTCAGTCTGTCTGATAACCGCCTGATCGCGCTCTCGGTCGAGATCGAGTCAGTCCGCAGTGTCTTCACTGAAGCGCCGTAACCATGAAGTGCGTTTTCAGCCACCTTTGCCGCCCCGGCCTGTTCCCGAAGCTCGCGGGCCGTTGCCATCATTTCCTTCCGTGCGGCTTTCATCTGGCTCTCAAGGCCCTTTGCCGGGTTTTCAGCAAACTTTTTGCGAAGTGCTTCAAACTTGCCCCGAGCCTCATCCAGTGACAGGCCAAGCCACCTCACCCCCTGCTTTGCTTCCCGGAAACCGGCGATTGCCGCGCTCTTCTTTTGCAGCCGATCAAGTTCGGCTTGAAGCTTCTGGAACGAAGGGGCAGCGCCCTTGCCGAAGTCTTTCAGCTCCCGGTTTGTCTGAGCGAGTGACTTGCCGATCTGACGTGCCGGTCCAGTGATCATGTCTTCGAGCTGAAGACGCATTTTAGCGACCTTCGTATTGCCTGACATTTTCTGCAAACTCCTTCTTAATCACTAACGATTGCGGTTCCGATTGGTGGATGATATCAAAAATATGTTCATTTGCAGTGGAAAACATGGAACCGCAATTCACCGCCCGCCAACTCGCCGAAGTCTTCGGCCTGAAAACCGACATGGTGCACAAGCGCCAGAAGATTGCGTGTGTCTCCCTGAAGGCGAAAACCTCCCGAGGCGTGACCACTCATTTCAGCTTTGCCGATGCGCTGGCGATGACCGTCCATGACAGCCTAATGGCCGAGGGGCTTTCACTCTCTGCCGCTGCGAAGATCACCCGCCCGATTGCCCGCCATATCCCCGATTGCCGCGCCGATGATGCGTTCTCTCCGTATGTGATCTTCCTGCCGAATGGCGACCACTTCAGCACGGACAATCGCTCGCTTGCTCACACCATCGCGGAATGGGCCGCTGACGGGAACGGACGCGCCGTCGTGGTGAATGTGCGATCCACGCTTCAGCGAGCCGCAGAACGGCTTAGCGCCGCCCTTGAGAAGGAACTTGCCGCATGACCAAGCTACTCACCCGCGCCGCCGCTTCGGCTGGCAGCATTGATCCTGAGGCCCGCACCGTGGATCTGGTGTTTGCGACCGAGACCCCGGTTGCCCGCTATTCCTACGATCTGGGCGACTATCAAGAGGTACTCCAGATCAGCGCCGCCGCCATCGATACCAGCCGCATGGACAGCATGTCTCTGCTGGACTCGCATCGCAACGGATCGACCGCCAACCGGCTTGGCACGGTTGTTCCTGGCACTCTTCGGATCGCCAACGGTCAGGCCATCGTGAAGGTGAAATTCAGCCGGAAACCGGCAGCCGATGAGCTGTTTCAAGACCTGATCGACGGCCACACCCTGCCGGTGAGCGTCGGCTATTCCATCCAGCGCCTTGAGACCGACACCAGCAAAACACCACCAACCGCGACCGCGACCCGCTGGACACCCATGGAAATTTCAATCGTGCCGATCCCGGCAGACCCGAATTCGAAAACCCGAAAGGAAGAAACCGTGCCTGAACAGTCTCGCACCGAAATCACCGCCGCCCCCGGCACCGCCCCGCTGTCCCGTGAAGAGCTCCAGCGCCGCAACGATATCCGCGCCATCGGTCAGCGTATGGCTGGCGCTGGCATCGATGAGGCATTCGTGGAAGAGCATCTTTCGCGGGGCACCAGCCTTGCCGACTTCCGTTCCGCCATGCTCGACCAACTGGCTGAACGTCAGGAACGCGCCCCGACCTTCCCGGTTATCAACGGCGACCGCGTGTCAACCGAACGCCGCGAGTTCGACGCGATCCAGAGCGCCCTTTTCGCCCGCGCTGCCGGTGGAACGGTCAGCGATGAGGGCCGCCCGTTCATGGCCCGCTCCCTCGCGCAGATCGCCGAACATGTTCTCGAACGGCAGGGCATTCGCACCTTCGGCTTCACGAAATCCGAGCTGTTTGAGCGTGCATTCCACACTACCAGCGATTTCCCGATCCTGCTGACCGGCACTGGCGAGCGTATCCTTCGCGAAGCGTATGAACTGAATCAGTCACCGCTCCGGCAGGTACTCGCCCGAGTCGGCAACATGACCGACCTCCGCAAAAAGACCATGGTCAAGGTCAGCGATTTCGGGCTTCTGCAACAGCTTTCGGAAGCTGGTGAAATCAAGGGTACGACCCGTGCCGAGGCGAGTGAGGGCTACCAGCTTGAAACCTATGCCCGCCGCTTCGATCTGTCGCGCAAAGCGCTGATCAACGACGACTTGGGCGCACTCGCAGAGATGAACCGCGCCTTCGGCCGTGCGGCCGCGCTGACCGAAAACGTGCTGGTTTATTCTCTGCTGGTGAGCAACCCGGCGATGAACGAAGACGGCAAGGCGCTGTTCCATGCCGACCACGGCAACCTTGCCGTAGCAGGTTCCGCGCTTGACGCGGCAAACCTGAGCGTAGCCCGCAAGGCCATGCGCAACACGAAGGCATTCGGCTCCGATGGCTATCTGACCGTGATCCCCAAATACCTGCTTGTCGGCCCGGAATTGGAAACCGACGCCGAAAAGTTGCTGGCAGCGATTACCGCCGCAAAGACCTCCGATGCAAACCCGTTCGCGGGCAAGCTCGAGCTGCTGGTGGAACCGCAGATTCAGGACAAGAGCTGGTATGTGTTCGCCGATCCGGCTGCATATCCGATCATCGAAGTGAGCTATCTCGACGGCACCAACGGCCCGACCGTGGAAAGCCAGATGATGTGGGACACCCTTGGGGCATCGTGGCGAGCGTACTTCGATTTCGGCACCGGCCTGACCGATTGGCGCGGCGCTTACCGTAACCCCGGCCAGTAAGGAATTCGCTGCCGCTGTTTGGGCTACGCTTGTTCATGGGCGGCGGCAGCGAATGGGTGATCGGAAAGGACTGCCCCCGGATGATGTACCCGGCGATTTAAATCCTTGATCTCTGACCCGAGTCATCCAGAACCACCGGGCGAATATCCGTCCTCCCGGTGGAACGCTGCCCGCGCCACGTCCCTGTGGCGCCGGGCGGCTTTCTCTCTCAAGAGGATCCCATGATCACCGACCGATTTGACCGCATGATTTCCAACCTCAACAAAACCGTGGATCGCCAGTTTGGGACTGGTGTGCGCATCACGCCGATGAAATCCTTCCCCAATGGCCGGGAGAACCAAGACCCTACCCGCGCCGTTATGATCCTCAGCGGCGTTCTGCAGATCGCCCCGGAAGACGATACGCTCCAATTAGGCAGCCGCAGCAATGGCGGCAGGAACGACCTCAACACCATCATCCCCGGCACCATGTGGACAGTCAGCATCGCCACCGAGGGAATCGACAAGCTGAATATGCCCCGCCAAAAGGACAGGGTAGAATTCCCCTCAAAGGCCGAGCTGGGCGTCTTTCGCATCGCGCACGTCCAATACGACGACGGCAAGAGGGCAACGCTGATCCTGACGAAGATCGGGGCGTGAAACTCGGGGGGGCACCCCCAGGTGTAGGTTCTTCGGCACCACCCCCATGACCCGCGGGTACGGCGCAGCGCATTATTTCGGTCCGTTTTGAATTTTCATTTTCGCAGTTCGGGTTCGTGTTCATTGGCCTGTCAGATCGATCGAAAACTCGGTCGATCTAGCCGCGCTGGAGATCTGGAACCGGAACTGGCCTAGCTGCGGCTGATTTTTCAGCCACTGCTTTCGTTGTGGGGCCGAACAATTCCGGCCGATCTCGCCGCACTGGAGATCTGGAACCGGAACTGGCCTTATTGCCGGGCATGGAGGTAAATCCCCAAATATTGCGGGACACGGGAAGGCCGTCCACCAACTGAAGGCTCGACCTTTTCCTGAAATTTCAGGGAAAGCTCGCATTTCGCCCATCACCGCCATGAACGGCAACAAATTTGTAACGATTACAAATTTAGACCCCGCCACCCCAATGTTCACCGTATGAACATTTGCATCGGCCACGGGAACTTCCTGCCTTGGATTGAGGCGGAGTTTGGGATGCACCATACAACGGCGAACAGATTTATGCAGGTGGCAGAGGCATATAGCGGCAAATTGAGCACTGTGCTCAATTTGGACCCATCCGCCCTCTACGAACTCGCCGCTCCGAAGACACCGCAGGAAGTGCGCACTGTGCGGAATTTGGCCGAGGAATACGATGCGGCGCAGGACAGGGGCGAGGTTGCTACTGGACGTCCGAAAACTCTTCCAAATGGGAATACTTCTTCCACAGCGGCTCAGGTGGGGCTTTCCTCCAAGGAAGTCCGCCGAGCGGCCAATCGATCCGCATCGACTGCCGGGCGATTAAACCAAAGCCTCAATTTACAAGGACAAATCCATCCTTGTGCCTTCGAGCGAAATCAAGAAAGTCGATGCCTTTCTGCGTCATCGTCGCAACGTTGTCGTCTATAACGACCAAGCTATTTCGGAGTAGATACTCAACCCAGTTTTCGAATCCCATTTCCGAAAAAACCTCTTTGTTACGCGGTAAGATGTGCTCATTGAACCAACCCCTAAACTCCTCCAGAGACATTTGTTCATCCTCTAGGTCCGCCAACGCATCGACCTGAGACTTGAATATGTTAGCAAAAATTGACTCGAAGTTGGCTATCACACGGGCTTCAGCAAGTGCCCTAATCAAGATCAAAGTATGCTGTTCGGGTACGATGTTGTTCAATTCCTCACGAAGGACTTCAGCAAGCGCGTTTACCGTTTCCAACGGATGCCCTCCGACCTGAAGAGCGGCTGCCGGTGGAGCAAGCACCGCTTGCTGCTTCGAAACTTTGATGCCACCAGGCCCAGCTTCATCGATGTTTGGAATAAGCTCTCTGATCTCTTTGCGAAACGTGTAGATGATTGTCAGCAAGGCAACTGGCCAAGCCAACGACTTCCCAAAATCAACAAGAACCTTGAACCATTCAAGCCATTGGGCATTTTGAATTTCCGAGAGCCAAGCCCAGAAAGCATTGCAAGCCTGCATCGCCGATCCCCTGTTAGACAGCGAAAAGCACCGACGCCCGAGGCGCACAAGCCGTATCCGCCCAAATTAGCCGTAACGAATTCGCACACTCTGACGACAATTGACAACCTGTATTAACGCCTGTTAACACTTATTGACGGCTCTAAGCTGCATCGCCAATCATGGCAGCCATTCGTGGCAGGTACTCCATACGCCCGGTCTTCACGGACTTGGGCGTCTCGATCAACCAGATCGGGGCGGAGTCACATGATTGCGCCCCGGTCTCCAACCGCAAACAGGGAGACTGACAACATGAGCAAGCCTATTGAAGAACTGGCAATCGCGATATTCGGCATAATCAAGGGCATTTCAGACCCGGTAGTGCTTCGGCAGGCATGGGAAGCCTTTCCCGAGCCAAAGCGCTCAGAATGGGCAGAAATGGCCGCTGGAGCGGTTTCAGCATTCCGCCGCTGCCCAACACCACAAACAGCCTAAAGCCCACCAGCGCCCGTCTCTGTGCCGCCCTGCCCCATCCGCAGGGCGGCTTTGTCTTTTGCGAGAGAATCACCGGAAGCCCGATAACTGGAACCCACGTGGAACCCACGGGGCAAAAACGGCCAAACGCTCCGACCTATGAGCGATGCAAGTTATTGAATTTGCAAGAGATTTTTGGTGCCCCCGGCAGGGTTCGAACCCGCGACCCCCTGATTACAAATCAGGTGCTCTACCAACTGAGCTACAAGGGCATGGCTTGGCAAATAGCAGATTCCGTCCTCGTGTAAAGGATTTAATCCGCGAAGGATGAATTTTGAGGGGGTTTGGCAAAATGCGTCCCAGGTCCAGCAAGCGGCTTGCCCGCCTGCCGCAATTGCCTATACCTAAGACAATCGGAAAACAGGGCCTCTCCATGCAGCCATCGCCAAAATTTGCATTCCTTGCGTCGCAGGCGGAAAGCGCGGAGGCGGCTCATGCCGAGCTGGTGGCGCTTTATGGCAACCACCCTGTGGAGGAAGCCGATGTGATCATTGCGCTCGGCGGCGATGGCTTCATGCTGCAGACGCTCCACAGCACGATGAATTCCGGCAAGCGCATCTACGGGATGAACCGGGGCTCGGTCGGGTTTCTGATGAATGACTACAGCGTGAAGGATCTGCCCGAACGCATTGAAGCTGCGGTGGAAAACAAGTTTCATCCGCTGCGCATGTCCGTGCTGGATACAAGTGGCGCGACGACGACGGCGCTGGCGATCAACGAGGTCTCGCTGTTTCGCCAGTCTTACCAGGCAGCCAAGCTGAAGGTGGATATAGACGGCAAGACGCGGCTTGCCGAACTCACCTGCGACGGGTTGCTCGCGGCAACGCCGGTTGGCTCCACGGCCTATAACCTCTCGGCCCACGGGCCGATCCTGCCGCTGGAAGCGCCCCTGATCGCGCTCACCCCGGTCAGCGCCTATCGCCCGCGCCGCTGGCGCGGTGCGCTGCTGCCGGACAAGGTGGGCATCCGTGTCACGGTGCTGGAGCCGGAAAAGCGCCCCGTCAATGCCGTTGCCGATCATAACGAGGTGAAATCAGTGCTTTCGGTGGAAATCGCCCAGTCGAACGACGTGACGGCGCTGATCCTGTCCGATCCGGACCGCTCCTGGTCAGACCGGATTCTCAACGAGCAGTTCAGCTACTGACGACGCCAGCGGGCGCCCGTTTGCAATCCGCCGCATTTCCACCCGGTACCAGAGCACCATGCCGGTCATGGCAGCCACAAAGGCCGGGATGCTCAAGACCCAGAGGGCTTTGACCCAGTCCGGTGATGCACGGTAGATTTCCAGAACGATATCCATAACTTACCCCTCCGTTGATGGTGATCCGCCAGAGCAAGCGCCCTGGCGGCCGGGGAGTTCAAACAACCGCCCAAAAACGGCCGCCCTGCCCTTTACATTCGCGAGAATGCTGGACATGCGACAGGGCCTCCCCGGCCAGAGGCTGGGAAGCTGAAACTAGCCGGGAATGGTTATAAATTACACCGGCCATTTTGGGCGGGATGTCTGACGTCCCGACTGGATCCGTTTTCGATCCAGCATCTCTTTATTAGATGATATCGCAGGACTTGAACAGGGGCGACGGGCGGCCCTGGAATCAAAAAAGCCGCCCCGAAAGGAGCGGCTCTTTCATGTTCTGATCCGGTACAGCTCTCAGAGGAAGCCGCGGCGCTGCCACCAGCCCGCCTTTTTCGGCTTGTCGTCCTCGGCACTTTCCTGCGCGGCGGAGCGAACCACCGGCTCGGAAGAGGAGATGTTGGACTGGCGGTTGGCACGCACCGGCTTTGCCGGCTCCTCTGCCACCACGTCGACCACATCCACCGTCTCGACCACTTCCGCTTCGACAGCCGCTTCTTCAGCAACCACTTCCGCCTTGGGTACCTCCACCGGCTCGGCTGCCTTTGCCTTGCGGCTGCGGCGGGGCTTTGCAGGCTTTACCTCTTCGGCAACAACCGCTTCGGCCTCAAAAACAGCGGCAGGCGCGCTTTCAGCAACCGTTTCGGTTACTTCGGCTTCGGCCTCCGGCTCGTCGCCGTCATCCGCATCTGAATTGCCTTCGGCAGAAGCCGAAACACCGTTTTCCTGATCGTCTTCACGATTGCGGCGACCACCGCGCTTGCCGCGGCGGCGCCGCTTCCGGCGCGGGCTGTCGTCGCCCTCCCCGTTCGAAGCGGCAGAAGAAGAGCCGTCGGCGCGAGTGTCATCACCGTCGTCGTCACCGTCATCTTCGCCGTCCTCATCGGAACCGGCTAAGCCCTGTGCATCCTGGGCGGAACCTTCCTCACCGCGCTCGCCATTGCCACGGCCACCCCGACGGCGACGGCGACGCTTGCGCTTGCGGTTTCCATCGCCTTCCGAAGAACGGCTGGCGGCGGGTTCGGCAGCGGCCTTCTCGGCCACGTCTTCGGTTTCTTCGTCTTCGACCTCGTCGTCGAATACGACCGGATCATCGTCTTCCGGCTCGGGTGCAAAGGTGATCAGCGTTTCGATCTTCACCGGATTTTCCACCGGCTCGCCACGATCAATCGCGAAGTGCTGGGCACCGACATTGCCATCGGCCGCAATGATGATCGATACACCGAAGCGCTTTTCATAATCCACGATCGTGCTGCGCTTGTGATTGAGCAGATAGAGCGCAATCTCGGGCGTTGTGCGAACGGTGATGTTGTGCGTGGTGTTCTTCAGCAAATATTCTTCCACGCCGCGCAACACGTGCAGCGCGATGGAAGACTGCGAGCGCACATGGCCGGTGCCGCCGCAATGCGAGCAGACCTGCGTGGTGCTTTCGAGAACCGAGGCGCGAATGCGCTGGCGCGACATTTCCAGAAGGCCGAAATGCGAGATGCGGCCAACCTGGATGCGGGCGCGGTCGTTTTTCAGGCAATCCTTCAGCCGCTTTTCGACAGCGCGATTGTTGCGCTTTTCTTCCATGTCGATGAAGTCGATGACAATCAGACCGGCAAGGTCGCGCAGGCGAAGCTGGCGCGCCACTTCTTCCGCCGCTTCCAGATTTGTCTGGAGTGCCGTGTCCTCGATCGAATGTTCGCGGGTGGAGCGGCCGGAGTTCACATCCACCGCGACCAGCGCTTCCGTCTGGTTGATGATGATGTAGCCGCCGGATTTCAGCGTCACCTGCGGCTGCAGCATGCGGTCGAGCTGGGCTTCGATGCCGCTGCGCGAGAAGATCGGATGCAGGTCGCGATAGGGCTGAACCACCTTGGCATGGCTCGGCATCAGCATCTTCATGAAGTCCTTGGCTTCACGATAGCCGTCTTCGCCAGCAACGATGATCTCGCTGATATCCTTGTTGTAGAGATCGCGGATCGAACGCTTGATCAGGCTGCCTTCCTCGTAAACGAGGCAGGGCGCCGTGGAATTCAGCGTCAGCGTGCGGACGTTCTCCCAAAGGCGCATCAGATATTCGAAGTCGCGCTTCACTTCCACCTTGGTGCGGTTTGCACCGGCGGTGCGCAGAATGACGCCCATGCCCTGCGGCACTTCCAGTCCGCGGGCGATTTCCTTCAGGCGCTTGCGGTCCTGCGGGTTGGTGATCTTTCGCGAAATGCCGCCGCCACGCGCCGTGTTCGGCATCAGGACCGAATAACGGCCTGCAAGCGACAGATAGGTGGTGAGTGCCGCGCCCTTGTTGCCACGTTCTTCCTTGGCCACCTGCACCAGCAGGATCTGCCGGCGCTTGATGACTTCCTGAATGCGATACTGCTTGCGCGGCTTGCGCACGATGCGATCCGGAACCTCTTCCATGGCGTCTTCCGCGCCAACGGATTCGATCACTTCCTTTTCGCCCTCATGATCATCGTCGTCGTCGTCATCGTCGTCGTCACGGCGGCGACGGCCAACTTCTTCGGAGATCGAATCGCTGTCGACCATCGCGGCCATTTCGTCCGGGGTCGATTCATCATCGGCGGCATCGGCTGAAAGATCAGCAGCGGCTGCGGCCACTTCCGGTTCAACCGGCGTTTCGTCGGCGGCCTTCTTGCGGGTGCGCGGACGGCGGGGCTTCTTCGGCTTTTCAGCCTTGGCCTCTTCCGACACAACCTCAACCGCCAGAGGCGTTTCCTCTACGGCTGCCTGGGCACTTTCGTCTGCCGAGATCACGATCGTGTGCGAAACCGGGGCATCCACATAGGGCTGTTCGGCTTCGGAAAGATCCGTACCGGTCTCGACCGGTTCGATATCCTCGTCGCGGCGATGCTCCTCGGCCTCTGCACGCAGAAGCGCCTGACGGTCCGCAAGCGGGATCTGGTAGTAATCCGGATGGATTTCCGCGAAGGCAAGGAAGCCGTGGCGATTTCCGCCGTAATCCACGAAGGCCGCCTGCAGCGAGGGCTCTACGCGTGTGACCTTGGCGAGATAGATATTGCCGCGGATCTGTTTCTTGTGCTGCGATTCGAAGTCGAATTCTTCTATGCGGTTCCCGCGAACGACAACGACGCGCGTCTCTTCCGAGTGAGACGCATCAATGAGCATTTTGTCTGCCATGTAACCTGTGCTCCTCGGCGCAAAAGTCCGAAGGCATGCCGCGCGGAGCCTGGGGCCCGCCGGTCATATGCGTCAGTCGATGCGCCGGAAATGATGTTTCCCGATGGAAGGGTGTGGCTTGCGGGCAGAGAAGCAGAAGCGGGGAAATGATTTCCCGGTCCTTCGCTCAACTGTGACAAGATCTGCCGCGACACCATATGGGTCCATACGAGAATGACTAAGTTTAGGCCGGTTCCCGGCCCGATGGATTTACCCCTGCGGGAAAGTTTCCCCGGAGCGTTCGGCGGCTCGCCACCGAAAATTCTTGTGACTGTCCGGCTTGCACCGGTGTTTGCGATCTACTTTCGGGATTGAAGTGCCCTTACGGCGGATGAGCACGCATATGGCGCCAGATCGGTTGGCTGCCCTTTTCGCAACTCTATCCCGTTTACACTTTTTATCCCGTTATGCGTTGTAAGTTCAAACCGCCACAATGGCAAGCGGAAAGCCGAGATTGCCATAATATTGTAATAATTTTGGAATTGCTGCAGATGGCGAACAGGCAGAGGCGGAATCACCGCCTGCGCCGGATCGCCCGTTTCGGGCTGAACTTTTTCCGGGGGAGTGAGACTTGGCCGATATGGGAATGATCCGGGAGCTTGCCCGCCTGAAAAAGGGCGTGGCAGCCATGATTGTTGCCGTCGCGTTTTCGGCTTGCGGTAACGCCGCCCATGCGGAAGATCAGCCTGCGGTTTCCCCACCTGCTCTGGTTGCATCCGCTGCAAAGATGTCTGCGTCCGGCAGCCATCTGTCCCTTGAGATGCAGTTTGACACGATCCCCACCTTCACCACGCACTATGTCGACCAGCCACCGCGGGTGATCGTCGATCTGCCAAACACGGTGTTTTCGCTGCCGGATCATGCGGTGAAGCCACAGGGGCTTCTGAAGTCCCTGCGCTTTGGCACCATGGCGGAAGGCAAGGCCCGGCTGGTGCTGACGCTCAATCATCCCGCCCGGGTCGTATCGGCGAAGGCCGGACAGGACCCGTCCGGAAAAGGCGCGCATCTGCTACTTGAGGCGGAGAAAATCGGCCAGAACGAGTTCGCGGCACTAATCGCAACGCAGAAATGGGAGGATGGCCAACCGCAGGAGGCATCTGCCACACCGGATCTGCTTGCACCTGCCAATGATCCGACCGGCGGCCCCTTTGTCATCGCCGTTGACGCCGGCCATGGCGGCATCGATACCGGGGCGACGAGCGCCGACGGAAAGATCCTTGAAAAGGACATCACGCTCGCTTTCGCGCAAAGCCTGGTCACGGTGCTGAACAAGGAGCCGGGCATCGAAGCGTTTCTGACGCGGGACAAGGATGAATTCCTGTCCCTTTCCGAGCGGGTGGAGATTTCACGCCGCCGCAAGGCCAACCTCTTCATCTCGTTTCATGCCGACAAGCTGAAACAGGGCGATATCCGCGGCGCGACCGTTTACACGATTTCGGACAAGGCCTCGGACAGCCTCTCGGCCAATCTTGCCGAGCGTGAAAACTTTTCCGATGAGGTGGCAGGCGTCGTCTTTGAGGACGAGCCGGAAGAGGTGGCGGATATCCTGCTCGACCTCACCCGCCGGGAGACGCAGGCCTTTTCCGTAACCTTCGCGGAATCGGTGATCCAGTCCTTCAAGGGACAGGTGGAGCTGATCAACAATCCGCACCGCTCGGCGGGCTTCCGCGTGCTGAGGGCGCCTGAAATTCCGTCGATCCTGCTGGAGCTGGGCTTCCTGTCGAACAAGAAGGATGTGTCGTTGCTTCAGGAAGAGGCGCAGCGCCACAAGATTGCCGATCTGCTGACCCAGGCGATCCGCGCCTATCGCACACCCCTGGCCACGGCTGGCAATGGCGGTTGATGCTTTTGCTGCAGCCATGCAACAGGCCGGGCCAAAACACTAAATTTCCCTTAACATGCTGCAGACGGCCCTAATTTGTGCACATTCCCAGACCTTGGTGAAACGCATCCCCGAAAGGTCAACGCTGAGCGGGTGTGGAGAAGCGGCCAGACAACCCGGCTTTCCGTTCAAGGGGCCAAGACATTCCTTGCAAAGCGGTGATTGCCGTGCAAAAGCCAAGGACAATATCACTCCATGCGCGAGCCGCTTTCGCGCACAAGGCAAGTATCGGTAATACCGGACATGGTCAGACTGATTGGTTATCTCTTCTCGCTCGCCTCCGTGGTCTTCCTGATCGCGGCTGCCGCTGTCGGCATCTATCTGCACCGCATTTCCGGTGAGCTGCCGAATTACGAGGTGCTGAACAGCTACGAGCCGCCGGTGATGACCCGCATTCACGCGGGCAACGGGGCTCTGATTTCCGAATATGCCCATGAGCGGCGGCTGTTCATTCCGATCCAGGCCATTCCGGACCGGGTGAAGGCGGCCTTCCTTTCCGCCGAAGACAAGAATTTCTACAACCATCCCGGCATCGATGTTTACGGTCTCGGCCGCGCCATTCTGGTGAACCTGAAATCGGTCGGTTCCGGCCGCCGCCCCGTGGGTGCCTCGACCATCACCCAGCAGGTGGCCAAGAACTTCCTGCTTTCCGCCGACCAGACCATCGACCGCAAGGTGAAGGAAGCCATCCTCTCCTTCCGCATCGAGCAGGCCTATTCGAAGGACAAGATTCTCGAGCTCTACCTCAACGAAATCTTCTTCGGCCTGAACTCCTACGGCATCGCTTCCGCCGCGCTCACCTATTTCGACAAGTCGGTGACGGAGCTGACGATTGCGGAAACGGCCTATCTCGCCTCCCTGCCCAAGGGTCCGTCCAACTACCATCCGTTCCGCCATCCGGAAGCCGCACTTGAACGTCGCAACTGGGTGATCGACCGCATGGTGGAAAACGGTTACGTCTCCCGTGCCGATGGCGACGAGGCAAAGAAGCAGCCGCTCGGCGTGAGCGTGCGAAAGACCGGCACCTACATCATGGCGTCCGACTATTTCGCAGCGGAAGTCCGCCGCCAGATCATCGATCGCTACGGAGAGAAGGCGCTGTTTGAAGGCGGCCTCTCGATCCGTACCTCGCTTGATCCGAACCTGCAGGCCTATGCATCCCGTTCGCTTCAGAACGCGCTTGTTTCCTATGACCAGCGGCGCGGCTATCGCGGCCCGGTCAAGAATGTCGACATTGGCGGCAACTGGGGACAGGCCATCGCCGATATTCCAGCCTTTATCGATGTGCCGACATGGAAAGTGGCGGTTGTGCTTGGCGTTTCCAAGGATGGTGTCGATATCGGACTGCAGCCGGACAAGGACGGCGCGGGCAAGGTGGTCGAAGCGCGCACGCTTGGAACCATTGCACCGGAAGATATGAAATGGGCCTATGTTTCAGCCCGCGAGGGGGTCAAGAATGCCCGCTCGCCGGAAGGCGTGCTGCAGCCGGGCGATGTCATTTACGTGGAAGCCTCCGACAGTGGCGAAGGCGCTTACAAGCTGCGCCAACCGCCAAAGGTGCAGGGTGGCCTTGTGGCGATGGACCCGCATACGGGTCGTGTGCTGGCCCTTGCCGGTGGCTTCTCTTATGGACAGTCGGAATTCAATCGCGCGACGCAGGCGATGCGCCAGCCGGGCTCGTCTTTCAAGCCCTTTGTCTATGCAGCCGCCCTCGACAATGGCTATACGCCTGCCTCGGTGATCATGGATGCGCCGATCGAGGTGGTGTCCGGCGGGCAGGTCTGGCGACCGAGCAATTATGAAGGTGAAAGCGCCGGTCCCTCGACGCTTCGTCTCGGCATCGAGAAGTCGCGTAACCTCATGACCGTTCGCCTTGCCAATGATCTGGGCATGGATATCGTCGCCCAATATGCGGAGCGCTTCGGCATCTATGACAAGATGCTGCCGGTGCTTGCCATGTCGCTCGGGTCGGGTGAAACGACCGTTCTGCGCATGGTGTCCGCCTATTCGGTGATCGCCAACGGCGGCAAGCAGATCAAGCCGTCGCTGATCGACCGTATTCAGGATCGCTATGGCAAGACGATCTTCCGGCATGAAGAGCGCGCCTGCAACGAATGCAACCAGCCGGACTGGAACAACCAGCCGGAGCCGGAACTGCTGGACAATCGCGAGCAGGTGCTCGACCCGATGACCGCCTATCAGGTGACGTCGATGATGGAAGGCGTGATCAAGCGCGGCACGGCCTATGGCAAGATCAAGCTGGATCGCGATGTGGCCGGCAAGACCGGCACCACCAATGATGAAAAGGACGCCTGGTTTGTGGGCTTCACGCCGGATGTCGTTTGCGGTCTTTATATCGGATACGACACCCCCGCCCCCCTCGGCCATGGCATGACCGGCGGCCAGCTTGCGGCTCCTGTCTTCAACACCTTCATGAATGAAGCGGTGAAGGGCACGCCCGTCACCCACTTCATCGTGCCGGAAGGGCTTACCCGCATCGTCGTCAATCGCAAGACGGGCATGGCCGCGCAGGCGGGTCAGCCGGACGCCATCGAAGAGTTCTTCAAGCCCGGCACCGGACCTGCCGATTCCTACATGGTGATCGGCGCGGATGGAGCGATGGCACCGGAGGAAATCCTCAAGGCCTCGCCGCAGGCCAATCAGGCAGTCACGTCCGGTGGCGGCGGCCTGTTCTGACAAGTCCCCAAATGTCGGACGGATGCAGGGTCTTTACATCCCGCATCCGTCTCTCTATGCACGGGCATCATTTTTCCCGACTTGAAGAAGCGAAGACAATGCGAGCGGAAATCGAGAATATCGTCGACGAGATCAAGCAGGCCATAAGCCTGCTGAGGAGGCATCTTTGACTGGGATCAGGCGGTAAGACGACTGGACTGGTTGAACAACAAGGCAGAGGATCCGAACCTCTGGAACGATGCGCAGGAAGCCCAGAAGCTGATGCGCGAGCGCCAGCAGCTGGATGACAACATCACAGGCGTGCGCAAGCTGGAAACCCAGCTGGCCGACAATATCGAACTCATCGCCATGGGCGAAGAAGAAGGCGATGCGGCCATCGTTACCGAGGCGGAAGACGCACTGAAAACCCTGATGGCCGAAGCAGGTCGCCGCCAGGTGGAAGCGATGCTCTCTGGCGAAGCCGATGGCAACGACACCTATCTGGAAGTGCATTCCGGCGCGGGCGGCACCGAAAGCCAGGACTGGGCCAACATGCTTCTGCGCATGTATACCCGCTGGGCCGAAAAGCAGGGCTTCAAGGTGGAGCTGCTGGAAGTGCATGACGGCGAAGAAGCTGGCATCAAATCCGCAACCCTTCTGGTCAAGGGCCACAACGCCTATGGCTGGCTGAAGACCGAATCGGGCGTGCATCGCCTCGTGCGCATTTCGCCCTATGACAGCAACGCCCGTCGCCACACCTCGTTTTCCTCCATCTGGGTTTACCCGGTGGTGGATGACACGATCCAGATCGACATCAACGAAAGCGATTGCCGGATTGATACCTACCGGTCGTCGGGCGCGGGTGGCCAGCACGTCAACACGACGGACTCGGCCGTGCGCATCACGCATATTCCGAGCGGCATCGTCGTGCAGTGCCAGCAGGAGCGTTCGCAGCACAAGAACCGTGCCAAGGCATGGGACATGTTGCGCGCCCGCCTTTACGAGATGGAACTGAAGAAGCGCGAAGACGCAGCCAATGCCGAGGCGGCCTCGAAGACGGATATCGGCTGGGGCCACCAGATCCGTTCCTATGTTCTCCAGCCCTATCAGCTGGTCAAGGACCTGCGTACGGGCGTGGAAAGCACGGCACCCTCCGATGTGCTTGACGGGGATGTCAGCCCCTTCATGGAAGCGGCCCTTGCCCACCGCATCAGCGGCAAGGCGGATGCGGCCGTTTCGGATATCGACTAGGAGACTGAGGCCCGGGAGACCGGGCCTTTTCATTTCCGGATGCCTTTCCCGCGCCCGAAATCTCCCAATTCGGCCACAAATCGCCATCACAATCCGGAGAGTGTGCAGCGCGCTTCATTTTTGATGTTTTGCGGACGCCTGCGACGCGATATAGCAATCCCCGAATAATCCGAATGCATGATCGAAACGAGGCTGGAATGGCATTGAACGTGAAAACCCTTGTGGCAACAGCCTGCGTGGCCCTGACTGCCTTTACTGCCGTGCCGCTGGCCGCCTATGCACTGGATGACGCGCAGAAGAAGGAATTCGGCGAATTCATCCGTGAATATCTGATGAGCCATCCGGAAGTGATTGCCGAGGCGCAAGCCGAGCTTGAAAAGAAGCAGGCGGCAGAAAAGGTCGCCGCCTCGACCGAAGCCGTGACCCGCAACAAGGATGCGATCTTCGCCTCTGCCGATGATGTGGTGCTGGGCAATCCCAAGGGGGATGTGACCGTCGTCGAATTCTTCGATTACAACTGCGGCTATTGCAAACAGGCGCTTCCGGACATGAATGCCATGCTGAAGGAAGACAGCAACCTGCGCTTCGTGCTGAAGGAATTTCCGATCCTCGGTCCGGATTCGCTCGATGCGCATCGCGTGGCCGATGCCTTCCGCAAAATCAGCCGCGACAAGTATAACGAATTCCATCAGGCCCTTCTCGGAAGCCATACGCGGGCAACCGAAGCGCGGGCGCTGGAAGTTGCCGCATCGCTCGGTGTCAGCGAAGACCAGATCCGCAAGATGATGAAGGAAAGCCCGGCAGATGCCTCCATCAAGGAAAGTTACCGCATCGCGCAGGAACTTGGCATTGGCGGCACGCCTTCCTATGTGATCGGCAACGAGCCGGTCTTTGGTGCCATCGGCGTGCAGGAGCTTTCCGCCAAGGTTGCCAATGTACGCGCCTGCGGCAAGACCACCTGCTGAATCAACCTGAAATCCGGTGAAAATACGCCCGCCCCGCTTGTGGACAAAGCTGCCAGCGGGGCAAAACCCTTTCCCTTCCGGGGAAGGCGGTCTATAGGTGACGTTCGTGTATAGTGACGGATCGTGGTATGTCTAAATCGATCTATGTGTTGAATGGCCCCAACCTGAACCTGCTGGGAAAGCGGGAGCCGGGTATCTATGGTGGCCAGACGCTGGATGACATCAAGGCTTCCTGCATCGCCCATGGCGAAAAGCTGGGCTTCACCGTCGATTTCCGCCAGACCAATCATGAGGGCGTGCTCGTGGACTGGCTGCACGAAGCGGGCGAGAAGGCCCTCGGTGTGGCGATCAATCCCGGCGCTTACGGGCACACGTCGATTGCGCTGCATGACGCGATCCGCGGTATCGGCATTCCGGTGATCGAGCTGCATCTCTCCAATATCCATGCCCGCGAAGAATTTCGCCACAAGACCATGACCTCGGCTGTTTGCAAGGGCGTCATATGTGGCTTCGGACCAGTGAGTTACACGCTGGCGCTTGATGCGCTCGCGCATGTGACGCGATAAGAAGAACAAAGGGAAATATCCATGGCAGACAAGAAATCCGGCATCGACCAGGCGCTGATCCGCGATCTGGCCAATATCCTCAACGACACGGATCTGACCGAGATCGAAGTCGAGCAGGATGACCTGCGCATCCGCGTATCGCGTGCATCCAACACGCAATATGTGCAGGCCCCGATTGCCGCCGCTCCGATGGCACAGCCGGTTGCTGCCGCACCCGTTGCGGTTGCCGCACCGGCTGCTGCTGCTGCCCCTGCCCGCAATCCGGCCAATGTGGTTTCCGCGCCAATGGTCGGCACCTGCTACATGTCTCCGGCCCCGGGCGCCCGCCCCTTCGTTGAAGTCGGCTCGACGGTCAAGGAAGGCCAGACCATCCTGATCATCGAAGCGATGAAGACCATGAACCAGATCCCGGCTCCGCGCTCGGGCAAGGTCACCGAAGTCCTGGTCGAAGACGGCCGCCCGGTAGAATACGGCGAAGCGCTCGTCGTCATCGAATAAGGCTGAACCGAATGGTTTCGAAAATCCTCATTGCCAACCGTGGTGAAATCGCGCTGCGCGTTCTGCGTGCCTGCAAGGAGCTGGGCATTCCGACCGTGGCCGTTCATTCCACGGCCGATGCCGATGCGATGCATGTGCGCCTTGCCGACGAAAGTGTGTGCATTGGCCCGCCGCCGTCGCGCGAAAGCTATCTGAACATCCACCAGATCGTCGCGGCCTGTGAAATCACCGGCGCCGATGCGGTGCATCCGGGCTATGGCTTCCTGTCGGAAAACGCCAAGTTCGCCGATATTCTCGATGCCCACGGCATCACCTTCATCGGCCCGACGGCGGATCATATTCGCATCATGGGCGACAAGATCACCGCCAAGAAAACCGCGCAGGAGCTGGGCATTCCGGTCGTGCCGGGGTCTGATGGTGAAGTAAAGCCGGAGCAGGCGCTCGAAGTTGCCCGCAAGATCGGCTTCCCGGTGCTGATCAAGGCAACCGCCGGCGGCGGCGGTCGCGGCATGAAGGTGGCGAAGTCCGAGGCTGACCTCGACGAAGCGATCTCCACGGCGCGCGCCGAAGCTGCAGCCGCTTTCGGCAATGACGCGGTCTACATGGAGAAATATCTCGGCAAGCCGCGCCATATCGAAATCCAGGTGGTTGGCGATGGCGAAGGCAATGCCGTTCACCTTGGTGAACGCGATTGCTCGCTGCAGCGTCGTCACCAGAAGGTCTGGGAAGAGGCAAATTCCCCTGCCCTCAATGTCGAGCAGCGCATGAAGATCGGCCAGATCTGCGCCGATGCGATGAAGAAGCTGAAGTATCGCGGCGCGGGCACCATCGAATTCCTCTACGAGAACGGCGAGTTCTATTTCATCGAAATGAACACCCGTCTTCAGGTGGAACATCCGATCACCGAAGCGATCACGGGCATCGACCTCGTGCACGAGCAGATCCGCGTTGCCTCGGGCCGTGGCCTGTCTGTCACGCAGGACGAGATCACCTTCTCCGGCCATGCCATCGAATGCCGCATCAATGCCGAGGATCCGCGCACCTTCGTGCCGTCTCCAGGCACGATCACGCATTTCCATGCACCGGGTGGCCTCGGCGTCCGCGTCGATTCCGGTGCCTATGCCGGTTACAAGATCCCGCCCTATTACGACAGCCTGATCGGCAAGCTGATCGTGCATGGCCGCACCCGCGTGGAATGCATGATGCGCCTGCGCCGCGTTCTCGATGAATTCGTCGTGGATGGCATCAAGACCACGCTGCCGCTGTTCCGCGATCTCGTATCCAATCAGGATATCGCCAACGGGGATTATGATATCCATTGGCTCGAGCATTATCTGGCCGAAAATCCGGCCTGATCATCATGGGCAGAAAACGCAGCGGATATCAGCCGATTACGCCTGATGTCCTGCTGCGTGCCTATTCCATCGGCCTGTTCCCGATGGCCGAATCGGCTGACGATCCGGAGCTTTTCTGGGTCGAGCCGGAAATGCGGGGAATAATTCCGCTTGATGCCTTCCATGTGTCGAAAAGTCTCGCCAAGGCGATCCGCAAGAAGCCCTTCGAAATCCGTATCAACACGGCCTTTGCAGACGTGATGAAGAAATGCGCGGAAGAGGCACCCGATCGCCGCTCCACCTGGATCAACGAGACGATCCACAGCCTCTACAATGCGCTGCACAGCTTCGGCCACGCCCATAGCGTGGAGGCCTGGGAGGGCGACGAGCTGGTGGGTGGTCTCTACGGTGTTTCGCTGGGGGCGGCCTTTTTCGGGGAAAGCATGTTTTCCAGGCGCACCAATGCCTCGAAAATCTGCCTCGTGCATCTGGTGGAGCATATGCGGGCGCGCGGCTTCCTGCTGCTCGATACCCAGTTCACCACCGAACATCTGAAGACCTTCGGCGCCATCGATGTGCCGCGTGAAGATTACGCAAAGCTGCTTGAGGCGGCGATGGCGAAGGACGATATCCCCTTTGCCTGATCTTTACTGGAAACCGCCCTGATCAGGCACCAGCAACGGCTTCTTGCGGCCAGAAGGCTTTGGCGGGAAATTCGGATCCTGCTGCTGCTGGCTGAACGGATCATTCGGATCAGCCGGCGGGAATTGATCCCCCACCGCAGGATCTGCCTGCAGTGGCTGATTGAAGGCCGGGTCCACCTGATTTCCCGCATCCGGTGCCGTGCCCTGATCCGGTTCGTTGCCAATCGGCTTGTCGGTTGTGATGGTTTCCATCGGCAGGTCCGGCAATGCCTGCTGATCGGCATCATCCGTATTGGGATCGATGCTCGGATCGAGAGACGGATCACCCGGCGGCGTCTGGGCTTCAGCCTGCGCATCGGGAGCGGGCTTAGGCGCTGATTTCGGCTCGCTCGGCGGGATCTTCAGGTCCTTCGGCGGCGGTATGTCGGATGTCTGCTTGCAGTCCTTCAGCCAGACGTCGAAAATCGGGTGCTCGATGGCATTGAGCGCCGGGCTATCGGCAAACATCCAGCCATTGAAGATGCGCTTGATCTTGCGATCGAGGGTGATTTCATCGACTTCGAGAAAGGAATCGATGCGTTGCGCTTCCGATTCGTCGCGCGTGTAGCAGGCCTTCGGCGTCACCTGAAGCGCGCCGAACTGGACCGTTTCCCCCACATAGGCGTCGAAGGTCGTGATGCGGCCGGTGATCTTGTCGAGGCCGGAAAACACCGCAACCGGATTGCTCACCCGCGCCGCCTGGGCACTGCCTGCAGCAACGCCAAGCAAAAGCGCCGCCACGGGCAGCGCTTTACCGGATCCGATCTTCAGAAATACGTTCATCAAGCCGTCCTTGCCATTCCACGCCGGTCAGCGCCGGAAACCCCGGCGCTTGCACCGTCAGGGATCAGGCGCCCGGCGTCCAGGCGTCGTAGTCGCCCGTTACCCGCGGACGCTCGCCACCGGCGAGGATGGAACCCTTCGGGCGATAGGCTGCCGCCGTGCCGGTCGGGTTGGCGCGGTGCGGCTTTTGCCATTCGCGGGCGGAATAGGTTTCCTCGCTCGGCGGAACATCCGTGCGGTGATGCATCCAGCCATGCCAACCGGGCGGAATTGCGGAGGCTTCTGCATAATCCGCATAAATCACCCAGCGGCGCGTGCGGCCTTCGCTGTCCTTGCCGCCCTGATAATAGACATTGCCCATTTCATCCTGGCCCACGCGCTTGCCATGGCGCCAGGTGTGAAAACGGGTGCCAATCGTCTGGCCATTCCACCAGGTGAAGATTTGCAGAAGAAACTTCATCGTGTCTGTTCCTCGCGGGGCCGCGCGGGAGGCTTCAAAGCAACGCGGCAAGACTTATAGTTCAACACGCTTATGCCGCTGCACAGAGCCGATGTCCAGTGATTCCAGCATTTTCCACCCGGCTTTTCGTCGCGCCATTGGGAGAACGGCGGGCTCAGAATGGCGAGGGCGTGAGAGTCTTTTCCATGATCAGCGCCGGGATGCCCGATTCGTCCGTGCCACAGTTGGCCGTGCGGTCCACGACGGCAAAGCCATGTGCCTCGTAGAAGGCGATGGCATCGTGATTGTCCACGTCCACCTGCAGGCGCAGGCGCTCCGCATGCGGGAAACAGGTTTCGATCTCGGCAAGCAATGCCTGCCCGATCCCCTGCCGTTTCCGCTCCGGATGCACGTAGAGTTTCACCAGCCCGGCGGTTTTCGCCAGCTTACGTGACGGTGAAGCATAGGCCACACCGCCGATTTCGCGGCCATTGTCCGCCACCAGAAACTCGCCCGCCGTATCGGCAAGCAGGGACGCGAGCAACTCGGGCGCATTCCAGGAGGCGTTGAGTTCCGCAACCTTTTCCGCACCATGCAGAGGCACATAGGTGCTTTCATAGGCGGCCACCAGCAGCCGGTGAATGGATGGCAGATCCTTCGCGCTGGCGGTGCGAACGAAATACATCATTCCTCCACGATGCCGAGCTTGTCCTTGACAAGCTGCTGCAGGGCCTGCGGATTGGCCTTGCCGCCGGTTGCCTTCATCACCTGACCGACGAACCAGCCGGCGAGCGTCGGCTTTGCCTTCGCCTGTGCGACCTTGTCCGGATTTGCGGCGATGACCTCGTCGATGGCCTTTTCGATGGCGCCGGTATCCGTCACCTGCTTCATGCCGCGTGCTTCAACGATCTCTGCCGGGTTGCCGCCTTCGTTCCAGACGATTTCGAACAGGTCTTTCGCGAGCTTCCCTGAAATCGTGCCCGCCTTGATGAGATCGATGATGCCACCCAGCTGGGCAGGCGAAACCGGAGTCTCTTCAATGGCTTTGCCGGCTTTGTTCAACGCACCCAGGAGGTCGTTGATCACCCAGTTGGCGGCCGCCTTGCCGTCCCGGCCCTCAGCCAGCGCCTCGAAATAATCGGCGATTGCCTTTTCGGACACGAGAACCGAAGCATCATAGATGGTGAGGCCGAGGTCGCGCACGAAGCGCTCCTTCTTGTCGTCGGGCAGCTCCGGCAGATTGGCCTTCAGCGCCTCGACGAAGGCATCGTCGAACTCGAGCGGCAGAAGGTCCGGATCGGGGAAATAGCGATAGTCATGCGCATCTTCCTTGGAGCGCATCGAGCGGGTTTCGCCCTTGCCGGGATCGAAGAGGCGCGTCTCCTGATCGATCACGCCGCCATCTTCCAGAATGCCGATCTGGCGACGGGCTTCATATTCGATGGCCTGACCGACGAAGCGGATGGAGTTGACATTCTTGATCTCGCAGCGCGTGCCAAAGGCTTCGCCCGGACGACGGACGGAGACATTCACGTCGGCGCGCATCGAGCCTTCGTCCATGTTGCCGTCGCAGGTGCCGAGATAGCGCAGGATCGTGCGAAGCTTGGTCAGATAGGCCTTTGCCTCGTCCGATGAGCGCATGTCCGGCTTCGACACGATTTCCATCAGGGCGACGCCCGAACGGTTGAGATCGACGAAAGACATGGTCGGATGCTGGTCATGCATCGACTTGCCCGCGTCCTGCTCCAGATGCAGACGCTCGATGCCGATTTCCACATCCTCGAACTGGCCCTTGCGGTCCGGCCCGATGGAAATGGTGATCGTGCCCTCGCCGACAATCGGGTCCTTGAACTGCGAGATCTGATAGCCCTGCGGCAGGTCCGGGTAGAAATAGTTCTTGCGGTCGAAGATCGAGCGCTTGTTGATCTGCGCCTTGAGGCCGAGGCCGGTGCGAACAGCCTGGCGCACGCATTCCTCGTTGATCACCGGCAGCATGCCGGGCATGGCCGCATCCACCAGCGACACATTCGAATTCTGGGCCGAACCAAAGGCGGTGGAAGCACCGGAAAACAGTTTCGACTGGCTGGTCACCTGGGCATGCACTTCCATGCCGATAATCACCTCCCAGTCACCGGTTGCACCGGGAATGAAACGCTTCGGATCAGGCGTGCGAACGTCAACAATGGTCATGGACAGCTCTTCAAATTCGGACGTGTTTATGAAGCCCCGGAGTAGAGGAAACAGCCGCCTTGTGCAAGGCTCTCGGCCCCTTCGGGACGATGAGCGAGCCGGAAAATCCCCGCGTCGTCAAATGCCCGGCCCATAGGGTTCCGGCGTCGGCGCGATCAACTGCTTCGAAAGTCCGACCGATTCGATGTCGCGGTCGATCTTCGGGGAATAGGCGACCGTCAGCCAGTGGATCGAATAGCCTTCGGCCTCGAAAAAGGCGACGGCCTCGTTGTTGCGGGCATGGGTCTGCACCACGGCCTTCTCCAGCCCCTGATGCACCATTTCCGCCTCCACCGATTGCAAAAGCGCCCGGCCACAGCCTTGCCTCTGAAAGGGCGGATCGATCCAGAAGTCGGAAATCGTCTCGTCCAGCCGCTCGCGCGAGGCCCAGCCGACCGGCTGGCCGTTGACCTCGATGACCGTGATCGTCAGCCAGGCGCTCATGGTGAAGTTGCGGAAGGCCTGCCGGGCATTGCCGCGCATGGAGGCCGTCTCGCCGATGCGGGACATGGCACCTTCCCAGGCACGCAATCCGATATCGGCCAGTTCCTCGAAATCCTCTTCGCGCGCATTCCTCAGGCTGATCATCGCGCCCTGCCCTTCAATCCGCACATTAGAACACCCTATGGGCAACTTTTCCAGTAGACACGGAATTTTTCATGGGTTTTCAGCTGCCTGAAATCATAGACTATGGAACGAGTTGAACACCGAAGCGGGTAGGACAATGGCTGATCAGGGAAAGACCATGCGGGCGATGCTTTTGACCGGCCATGGCGGCGAAGACAGGCTGCGTTTCACTGACGCCCTGCCAATTCCCTCGCCGGGGCCAGACGAGGTGCTGATCCGCATTGCTGCCTCCTCGGTCAACAATACCGATATCAACACCCGGATTGGCTGGTATGCAGGCGGGGCGAATGCGTTGGGAACCGAACCGGAAGGTGCAGGCTGGGGCGGATCGGCGCTGCATTTTCCGCGTATTCAGGGCACGGATATTGCAGGCACGATTGTCGCGACCGGGGCTGGCGTTTCCGAAGCCCGCATCGGCGAGCGGGTCATCGTCCAGCCCTGCCTCGTCTCGCTGGCGGGAGAAACCCATGTTTCACCCTGGATCGCGAGCGAAATGGATGGCGGCTTCGCGGAATATGCACTCGCCCCTTCCGCCGATTGCCATGCGGTTGAGACCGCCCTTTCCGACTATGAACTCGCTGCCCTGCCCTGCGCCTATGGAACAGCAGCAAACATGATCGAGCAGGCGGGCATTCACGGCGATGACAGGGTGCTGATCACTGGCGCCTCCGGCAATGTCGGGATTGCGGCCCTGCTGCTTGCCCGGCTGAAGGGCGCGGAAGTGCATTGCGTGGCCGCCCCGGAAAAATGGGAAGCGCTTGAAGCCCTTGGCGCGAAGACTTGCTATCCGAGGGATCTGAAGCGCGCTCCGGCGGGCCGCGACGGGTTTACAGCAATCATCGATCTTGTTGGTGGCGAGAGCTGGCCGGGCCTGCTCGATCATCTCGTGCCGCATGGCAGACTGGTGATTTCGGGCGCGATCGGTGGTGCGGAGGTTACCGTCGATCTCCGCAAGCTCTATCTCAACAACTGGAGCCTTCTCGGGCGCACCCAGCAGACGCGTTCAAGCTTCCTGAGCCTGATCGGTCATGTGAATGCCGGGCGGCTTTCACCGCCCATACACTGGGTCTATCCGCTGGAAAGTCATGCCGAAGCCCAGCGCGAATTTCAGAAAAAGACGCATCTCGGCAAGATCATCATCGATGTGACGGCGTGAATTGGCCGCCCTTTACCACCACTTCGACGGCGTGAAGGTGCCCGCAGCCTTTTCGATCACATCCGCGACCGTGAACAGCGTTTCTTCCTCGAATGGCTTGCCGATCAGCTGCAGGCCAAGCGGCAGGCCCTTGGGGTCCAGACCGGCTGGGATCGCCATGCCCGGCAGACCGGCCATGTTCACCGTCACCGTGAAGATATCGTTCAGATACATTTTCACCGGATCGGCCGCGAGTTCCTTGTCGCCGATGGCAAAAGCGGAGGACGGGGTGGCAGGGGTGAGGATCGCATCGACACCGGCATGGAAGGCGAGTTCGAAATCGCGCTTGATCAGCGTGCGAACCTTCTGCGCCTTGATGTAATAGGCATCGTAGTAACCCGCCGAAAGCACGTAGGTGCCGATCATGATGCGGCGTTTGACTTCCTTGCCGAAGCCCGCGGCGCGGGTCTTTTCATACATGTCGGCAATGTCCTTGCCGTCGACGCGCAGGCCGTAGCGCACGCCGTCATAGCGGGCCAGGTTGGAGGAGGCTTCCGCAGGCGCCACGATGTAATAGGCAGGCAGCGCATATTTGGTGTGCGGCAGCGAGATATCGACAATCTCTGCACCGGCATCTTTCAGCCAGGCAATACCCTGCTGCCATAGCGCCTCGATTTCGCCCGGCATGCCATCCACGCGGTATTCGCGCGGAATGCCGATCTTGCGGCCCTTCAGCGACTTGCCGAGCGCGGCTTCGTAATCCGGCACCGGAAGATCGACCGACGTCGTGTCCATCTTGTCAACACTGGCCATGGACTTCAGCATGATGGCGCAATCACGCACGTCGCGGGCAATCGGGCCAGCCTGATCAAGCGACGACGCGAAGGCGGCAATGCCCCAGCGCGAACAACGGCCATAGGTGGGCTTGATTCCGACGGTGCCGGTGAAGGCCGCAGGCTGGCGGATCGAACCGCCGGTATCGGTTGCCGTGGCCGCCGCGCAGAGCCGTGCCGCAACCGCCGCGGCCGAGCCGCCGGAAGAACCGCCGGGCACGAGCTTTTCCTCGGAACCCCTGGCACGCCAGGGGTTCACCACCGGACCATACCAGGAGCTTTCGTTGGAGGAGCCCATCGCAAACTCATCCATGTTGAGCTTGCCGAGCATCACTGCGCCATCCTTCCACAGATTGGCGGTGACGGTCGATTCGTAGCGCGGCTTGAAGCCATCCAGAATATGCGAGCAGGCCTGCGTGTGCTCGCCTTCGGTCGCGAACAGGTCCTTGATGCCGAGCGGAATGCCCTCGAGCGCGCCTGCCTTGCCGGATGCCAGCCGCTCGTCGGACGCCTTGGCCATGGCGCGGGCCTTGTCCGGCGTCACCGCGATATAGGCATTGAGCGCACCATTCGCGCTGTCGATGGCCGAAAGATAGGCCTCGGTCAGCTCGGTTGCGGAAATGGTGCGGGCCTTCAGCTGATCGCGGGCTGCGGCAATGGTCAGGCTGGTCAGATCGGTCATGGCAGGCGTCACTTTTCAAAACGTGCGAAAAGAATAAGGAGGTGCTGAACAGACGGCGGTTGCGCCGCTTATTCGACGACCTTCGGCACGAGGAAGAAATTCTGTTCGGAAACCGGGGCATTGGCGACGATATCCGCAGCCTTGTCGCCGTCGGTCACGGCATCGACACGCTTCTTCATCGCCATCGGCGTTACCGAGGTCATCGGCTCGACGCCCTCGACATTCACTTCCGACAGTTGCTCGACAAAGCCCAGAATGCCGTTCAGCTCGCCCATCATGCGTTCTGCCTCGCCATCGGCAAGGGCAATGCGGGAAAGGCGCGCCACGCGCTTCACGGTAGCAAGGTCTACGGACATGATGTGTCTCCGGCTATATCAGTCAGACCCGCTATAATGGCCTCGCCCGCACTGCGCAACGGGGATTTGTCACACCGAGACCACACCGCCTGCCTTTGGCGTCTCGATCCGGGTTTTTACGCCCTCCATCGCGGCGATGAATGTCTCTGGCGTCTGGTCGATGATCGGGAAGGAGCCATAGTGGCAGGGCAGGATCGTCTGGAAATTGAAATAGCGCTGGCAGGCGAGCGCCGCCACCGCTCCCCCCATGGTGAACCGGTCGCCGATCGGCACCAGTCCGATTTCCGGCTGATGCAATTCATTGATCAGGCCCATATCGGAAAAGATGTCCGTATCCCCCATGTGGAACAGCGTCGGCTCGTCGTCGAAATGGAACATGATGCCATTGGCGCTGCCCAGCGAGTGGGAAACGCCGTCTTCGGTGATCGCGGCGGAGGAATGCAATGCCTGCGTAAACGTCGCCGAGAAACCATCGACACGGATCGTGCCGCCCGTATTGCCACCCTCGAATTTCTTCAGGCCCTTTTTCGAAAGCCACATGCACAGATCGAAATTGGCGATAACCGGAATATCAAGCTCGCGGGCAATCTCCAGCGTATCACCCACATGGTCGGAATGGCCGTGAGTGAGCACGATATGGGTGAGCCCCTTTACCACATCCTTTCTGTCCTGACCGGAAAAGGCCGGATTTCCGTTCAGGAACGGATCCACCAGAATATTGGCGCGGGCGGTATCGAGACGGAAGGCCGAGTGGCCAAGCCAGGTGATCTTCATGTTTCCGGTTCCCTTGAGGTGACTTTACCGAGGCGGTTCGCTATCTGCTATTTCAGCGTGACTTCAAAAGATAGGCAACAGGCGGACATTTCAATGGCGGTGATAAGCTTCGAGGAACTGGCCGAACGGCTGAAACCCGGCGAGCCGATTGCAGGCCTCGATCTCGGCACCAAGACCATCGGCCTTGCGATGTCGGATCTTGGCCGCCGCCTCGCCTCGCCGCGCCCGGTCCTGAAGCGCGTGAAGTTCACCCGCGACGCGGAGGTGTTTCTGGCGTTTGCGCAAAAGGAAAAGGCGGCCGCCTTTGTGATCGGCCTGCCGGTGAACATGGATGGGAGCGAAGGCCCGCGCGCACAGGCCACCCGCGCTTTCGTGCGGCTGATGGGCGAGAAAACCGATATCCCCTTCGTCTATTGGGACGAGCGGCTATCCACCGTTGCTGCCACTCGGGCTCTGCTGGAGATGGATGTTTCGCGTGCCAAACGGGCGGACCGGGTGGATTCGGCTGCGGCCAGCTTCATCCTGCAGGGCGCGCTGGACAGGCTGAACCTGATGGCTGACCGTTGAAGCAACCGGCGTTGCGGGCATGCGCGCCCTCACCCAGGCGATGATCTGTCTCCGGCGGCGGAAAGCGATGATCGCAAAGAGCGCCAGGCTGTCGACCACTATGGCCTTTGCCACAAGCGGCGGAATGACTTCCGGCGGCAGGCCCAGAATGTCGCCATAGACCTGAAAGACCTTGTCATGCGTCTGGCGCGTCAGCATGAAGATGCCGAAATTCAAGTCGTTGTAGGAAAGCCAGTACCAGGCACCGAGAAACAGGATCGGGCCACCCCAGAAAAGCAGAAACCACCTCATTGTTCCTGCCCTTTCGCAATGCTCATCCCGAGACCCTGCACCCCAAGCCAGCGCAAGACTGCAAGTCCGGTCAGCACGCAAGCCGGAACGGTGATGTCCTTTGCCAACACCGCAAAGAAGAGGCAACTTGCGATGAGAAGCCCATTTCGCTCGGACATGCCGCCTACCATGGTTAATATTTCATTAACCGCACTCTCGGCTGTTAAGTTTAGCTTGGCAACTAAAACCATATATCATGGTTAATTAACCAAACAAAATGTGTGGATGACGCTCAGCCATAGACACCATGGACAATGCGTTTCAGAGCAGAACGCAGTTTGTCCCAGTCCTTCCCGGTTTTGAGCGAAATGCCTGCGAAACGACCGGAGGTGACCGACGCGAGCACCATCTGCTGGATCGAGGCGATGATCAGCGCGTTGGTCACCGTCGCATCCACACCCTTGGGTGGTTGCAGGCTGCCGCCCATGCGCTCGATCCAGCTGGCAAGCGCCTTCGAGCGGGCTTCGGACAGTTTGCGCACCGGCTCGCTTTCTTCCGCCAGTTCCCAGGCGGCAATCTGGCGAACCAGCGGATCGGCCAGCAGGGCATCGAGGAACAGCAGCGCCAGCCGCTCCATCAGGTCACCATAGGTCAGGAGGAACATGCCACCCGAATCCTCGGGGATATGATCCTTCACCCAGCTGCCGAGATCGCTGCCGATGGCCTCGAGCAGGCCGGAGAGACCGCCGAAATAACGGTAGATCAGCTGCTTGTCGCAGCCTGCGCGCCGGGCAACAGCATTGATACCGAACAGTTTGAAGCCGTCTTCTGCCAGCACCCGTTTGGCCGCAGCCAGAATCCGGGCCTCCGTTGCCTGCCGGTCGCGCAGGGGCTTATCCACCGTCTCGTTCATTCCGGAATTTCCTCAAAGGCCATATGTCACTGGCCGGTGAGTAGAAGGTGCATCCTTTGAATTCAACCGCTTGCGGCTGTTTTCAACAGAAAGCGAGGCGAACGTCACGCAACGGGAGGATAAAGCAGATCGATGATATAGGCGGCATCGAAGCGGCTATCGAGCATGCCATAGGTGGAGCGCCAGCCGGAGCCCAGCCGCGTTTCGGTGAAGGCATCGGCAATACGGCCCGCACCCATGCGGGCAAGTTCGGCAGCCGCGCTGGCAAGCGCCAGTTGCTCGGTCAGAAACCGTCCTGCCCCTTCGTCACGATCGCAGACGGCCATGGCTGCACGCAGCACATCCACCGTTTTTGCGCCTGCCGGGCCGAGATCACGGGCAATACCGTTCAAAAGTGGTTCGAAGAGGTTGCGGCCGCGCTCGAGGACCCGCAGGACATCGAGCGCCATCATGTTGCCGCTGCCTTCCCAAAGCGCCGCGGCCGGAGCATCCCGGAAATGACGGGCGATCGGCCGTTCCTCGACATAGCCGCCGCCCCCGATGCACTCCATGGCTTCGGCGACAAGGCCGGGCGCGATTTTCGTGCACCAGTATTTGGTGACCGGCGTCATGATGCGCGCATAGGCCGCCTCTTCCGGATTGCCCGGCGCCCGGTCGAAGGCATCGGCGAGCCGGTAGGAAAGCGCGGTGGCAGCGGCCACATCCAGCGCCATATCGGCAAGGACGCGCGTCATCATCGGCTGCGCCACCAGCATCTTGCCATAGGCGGCACGGCCCCGCATCTGGTGGACGGCTTCGGAAAGTGATGCCCGTATCAGCGCGGCAGAGGTCAGCGCGCTGTCCAGCCGCGCGAGCGTCACCATGTCGAGGATGGTGCGGACACCTTCATCCGGCGCGCCGAGCAGGAAACCATAGGCCCCGTCGAACTCCACTTCCGCTGAGGCATTGGAGCGATTGCCGAGCTTTTCCTTGAGCCGCTGGAAATGCAGGCCGTTCGCCCTGCCATCCTCAAGAAGCCGCGGCACGAGGAAGCAGCCGGTCCCCTCGCCTGTTCGGGCCAGCATCATGAATCCGTCGCTCATCGGCGCGGACAGGAACCACTTGTGGCCGGAAAGCCGGTAGATGCCCTTGCCCATCCGCTCGGCAGATGAAACCGTTGCACGAAGATCGGACCCGCTCTGCTTTTCCGTGAGCCCGAAGCCCACCGTCACCGCACTCTTCTTCATCGCCGGCTTGTTCGACGAATCATATTTGCGGGAGAGGATTTTGGGTGCCCATTCCTTCTGAACGCCGGAATTCGTCACCAGTGCGGCCACCGAGGCGCTGGTCATGGTCAGCGGCTGCAGATGGCCGCTTTCGAGCTGGGCCATCAGATAGAAGCGCACGGCGCGGATCTTGTGCGCCATGCCGCGTGTTTCCGGCTCCGCGTCCCGTTCCCAGACGGAGGAATGAAGACCCGAAGACATGGACCGGCGCATCAACGCATGCCAGGCGGGGTGGTAGTCCACCACATCCAGCCGTTCGCCGCGCGCGCCATGGGTGCGAAGTTCCGGCACCGAACGGTTCGCCATCCGGGCCAGTTCCTGCGCCTCGTGCGAGGTGACATAGCGGCCGAGCTGATCGAAATCCTCCCGCACCGTGCGCGGCATCGCTGCCGTCAGATCCACCATCAGCGGATCAGCGCGATAGGCGTTGATCCCGGTATACGGGGCGGGCTGGTTCAGCGCGGAAAGGGGATCGGCCATGGGCTGGACTGTCTTTGCGGGCAAAGTGACAAAAATCGGATATACCCTTTCGCACGCGCCTGCCGGAAGCGCAACTGCCAGCCTTCGGGGAAGCAAGATTTGGCCCTCGCGCCACTATCAACCGCTAAATCAGGCCCGTCCGGCCCGGATGGTTTTCTTTGCCGGACCTTTGCTCTATAGAGCGGCAAATTAATCGCGGAGGCTGATCCATGGTGCATTTCCCCCACCGCCACCTGTTGGGCATCAAGGGGCTCACACCCCCGGATATCACGCTTTTGCTGGACCGCGCGGATGAGGCGGTGAAGATCAGCCGCCAGCGGGAAAAGAAGACCTCGACGCTGAGAGGCCTCACCCAGATCAACCTGTTCTTCGAAGCCTCCACCCGTACGCAATCCTCCTTTGAACTGGCGGGAAAACGGCTCGGCGCGGATGTGATGAACATGTCGGTCGGCAATTCCTCGGTAAAAAAGGGCGAAACGCTGATCGATACCGCAATGACGCTTAACGCCATGCGCCCGGATGTGCTGGTGGTGCGCCACTCCTCGGCAGGCGCAGCAGCGCTTCTCGCGCAGAAGGTTTCGTGCTCTGTGGTGAATGCGGGTGACGGCGCCCATGAGCATCCGACACAGGCGCTGCTCGATGCCCTGACGATCCGCCGTGCCAAGGGCCGCATTTCCGGCATCACGGTTGCGATCTGCGGCGACGTGCTGCATTCGCGGGTGGCCCGCTCGAATATACTGCTTCTCAACACACTCGGTGCCCGCGTGCGGGTGATTGCGCCTGCGACGCTGCTTCCGGCCGGTATTCGCGACATGAGCGTCGAAGTCTTTCATTCGATGGAAGAAGGCCTGAAGGGAGCGGATGTGGTGATGATGCTCCGTCTTCAGCGCGAGCGCATGTCCGGTTCCTTTGTCCCGTCCGTGCGGGAATACTTCCACTATTACGGGCTCGATGCGGAAAAGCTGAAGCATGCCAAGCCCGATGCGCTGGTCATGCATCCCGGCCCGATGAACCGCGGTGTGGAAATCGCCTCCGATATCGCCGATGGACCGCAGAGCGTGATCGAACAGCAGGTGGAAATGGGCGTTGCCGTGCGCATGGCGGTGATGGAAACGCTGCTGACAGGCGTTAACCACACGGGAGAACGCGCATGACCGGCACCGTTGTCTTCAGGAATGCCCGCGTGCTTGATCCGTCGCGAAACATGGATGAAGTGGGTTCGATCATCGTCCAGGACGGCGTGATTGTCGCTTCTGGTCGTGATGCAGCCAATCAGGGTTCGCCGGAAGGCGCGTCCATCGTGGAATGCAGCGGCCTGCTTGCCGTACCCGGACTGGTCGATGCCCGCGTCTTCACCGGCGAGCCGGGGGCGGAGCATCGCGAAACCATTGCGTCTGCCTCCCGTGCGGCTGCGGCTGGCGGCGTGACCTCGTTCATCATGATGCCGGATACCGATCCGGTGATCGACGATATCGCGCTTGTCGAGTTCGTGCAGAAGACCGCCCGCGACAAGGCGGATGTGCATATCTATCCCGCCGCCGCCCTGACCCGTGGCCTGAAGGGCGCGGAAATGACCGAATTCGGCCTGTTGCAAGCGGCCGGTGCCGTCTGCTTCACCAATGGCCGCGAGCCGGTCTATGACAGCCAGATGCTGCGCCGGGCGATGACCTATGCCCGGGAATTCGATGCCGTCGTGGCGCTCGAGACCCGAGACCGCTATCTCGGCGCAAATGGTGTGATGAACGAGGGCCTGTTCGCAAGCTGGCTCGGGCTGCCGGGCATTCCGAAAGAAGCCGAAATCCTGCCGCTGGAGCGGGATCTGCGCATCGCGGGACTGACAAAGGCCCGCTATCACGCGGCCAAGATTTCCGTGCCCGAATCGGCGGAGGCCATGCGCACGGCCCGTGCCAGAGGCGCCAATGTCACCTGCGGCATATCGATAAACCACTTGACGCTGAATGAAAATGACATCGGCGAATATCGCACCTTCTTCAAGCTCTCGCCGCCTCTGCGGGCAGAGGATGACCGCAAGGCGATGGTGGATGCGTTGGCCGATGGCACCATCGATATCATCGTTTCCTCGCATGATCCGCAGGATGTCGATACCAAGCGGCTTCCCTTTGCCGATGCGGCGGATGGTGCGGTCGGGCTCGAGACGCTGCTTTCGGCGGCGCTCCGGCTCCATCATTCCGGCGATGTGCCGCTGATGCGGCTCATCGATGCGCTTTCCACCCGCCCGGCTGCCATTTTCGGTCTTGAGGCCGGAACGCTGAAACCGGGGGCAAGGGCGGACATTACCCTCATCGACCTTGACGAGCCGTGGTTCGTCGCCAAGGATCAGCTTCTGTCCCGTTCCAAGAACACGCCGTTCGAGGACGCCCGCTTCAGTGGACGCGCGGTGGAAACCTGGGTCAGCGGCCGCCGCGTCTTTTCGCTCGGCCGGTAAGACAGAACGGACTGATCCTTTGGGGAGGAAGAATGATGCCTGATCTGGCCCTGTTTTCCATCGGCACCGTGCCGCTGATCATCTGCGTGGTGATGGGCTATCTGCTCGGCTCCATTCCCTTTGGCCTGATTCTCACCCGCATGGCCGGGCTTGGGGATATACGCGCGGTCGGTTCCGGCAATATCGGCGCGACCAATGTGCTGCGCACCGGAAACCGCAAGCTTGCCGCCGCGACCCTTCTGCTCGATGCCTTCAAGGGAACGGCAGCGGTGCTGCTTGCAAACGCGCTCTACGGCCCGCCGGCCGCCGGCATCATCGCCGGTGTCTTTGCCTTTCTGGGCCATCTCTTTCCCGTCTGGCTTGGTTTCAAGGGCGGAAAGGGTGTCGCGACCTATCTCGGCGTGCTGCTCGGCCTTTTTCCGCTGATGGTTCTGGTCTTTGCCGCCATCTGGCTCACCATGGCAAAACTCAGCCGCTATTCCTCTCTTTCCGCACTCACTGCCACGCTTGCCATACCTGTCATTATTCTGATATTAGGTAGGCCTGAAATGGCTTTGGCCATGGCCGTGCTGACCATCATCACCTGGTGGAAACACAAGCCGAATATCGAGCGGCTGATTCTCGGCACCGAGAGCAAGATCGGAGACAAGGGATGACATCTCACGGCAGCGCGGATCGCAAGGGTATCGCGCTGACGGAGAGACAAAGGCTCGCCTGGCTGCGGTTGATCCGCACGGACAATGTCGGGCCAGCCACATTCCGCGATCTCATCAATCATTTCGGCTCGGCGGAAAAGGCGCTGAACGCCCTGCCCGAGCTTGCTGCACGCGGCGGCAGCCGCAAGCCGATGCGTATTCCTCCGGTGGAAGAAGCACAGCGCGAGCTTGAGACCGCAGCGCGCTTGGGCGCCCGTTTCACCGGCATCGGCGAGCCTGATTATCCGCCAGCGCTTCGGCATATGGAGGCCGCGCCACCGCTGATCGCCATGAAGGGCAATGCCGAAGCGGGTCACCTCCCCTCGCTCGGGGTCGTCGGCTCCCGCAACGCCTCGATCGCCGGGGTGAAATTTACCGGACATATCGTTCATGCGGTGGGGGCGGCCGGCTATTCGATTACGTCCGGCCTTGCACGCGGCATCGATGCGGCAGCACACCGGGCAAGCCTGATTACGGGCACGATAGCCGCCATGGCAGGCGGGCTCGACCGGCCCTATCCACCGGAAAATGTGCCGTTGCTGGAAGAAATCTGGAACGGGCAAGGGCTCGCCATCAGCGAGATGCCCTTCGGCTGGGAGCCGCGTGCCCGGGATTTTCCGCGTCGTAACCGTCTGATCGCCGGGCTTTCACTCGGCGTGCTGGTGGTGGAAGCGGCAATGCGCTCCGGTTCGCTGATCACCGCGCGGCTTGCGGGCGAAAGCGGCAGACTGGTCTTTGCCGTGCCCGGCTCGCCGCTTGATCCGCGCTGCGAAGGCACAAATACGCTTCTGAAACAGGGCGCGATCCTGGTGACCCGGCCCGAGGATATTCTCGACGCACTGGCCCCGCTGGTGCGCCACGACCTGTTTCCGGTGCCGGAAGCCCATGAACCACCCCGCGAATCGGATCGCCCTCACCCCCGCCAGCCGGATGAAAGCGAGCGCGGCCGCATTCTCGAAGCCTTGAGCGCGACGCCGGTGGAGATCGACGATATCATCCGTCATACCGGGTTGAGCGCCGCCATGGTCTATCTGGTCCTGCTGGAGCTCGACATCGCCGGTCGGCTGCAAAGACACCCCGGCGGCATGGTGTCGCTGATCATGGATTCATTTGCGGGCTGGTGAGCGGACGGGATGGCCGCGACGCCGCAGCGCTTCACCCGCCTCCTCATAGGCCATGTCGATCAGATAGGTGAGCATGCCTTCCTTCTGGCCGCGCGCGACCTGACTCAATTGTCCGAGCATCTGCTGCAGAAAGGCGATCCCCTCCTCGTTCTGGCCAT
This sequence comes from uncultured Rhizobium sp., assembly GCA_945952315.1. Lineage (GTDB taxonomy): Bacteria > Pseudomonadota > Alphaproteobacteria > Rhizobiales > Rhizobiaceae > Gellertiella. Next base: position 48,315 of record CAMFIE010000015.1, read on the forward strand.
AAACATCCTTGGCTCTGCCATTTCCCAGCGACATGAAAACCTCCTTTTGATTGCGGCCAGACAAGATGCGCGTTAGCCGCTAAATTAGATGGAGACCAGTCTAAATTTAGCCAATTAGAATTGCAATATGTTATGAAGCTCTTATTAGTTGTATAGCGTTGTATCCAATTAAATGGCGCTGCCCTCTTGACCCCGGACAAATCACTGTCCATGTCGGAATGCCGGTCTCCGGCAATTGCGCACCGCCTTGCCAACCCTCGGTCGAGGCGAACCGGACGTTCAAGAGAAACGCGATGAATGTAGTTGTGGTGGAGTCGCCTGCAAAGGCAAAGACGATCAACAAGTACCTGGGCTCGGGATACAAGGTCCTGGCCTCGTTCGGCCATGTGCGCGACCTGCCGGCGAAAGACGGCTCGGTTCTGCCGGATCAGGATTTCGAAATGCTGTGGGAGGTGGATGCCGCCTCGCAGAAACGCATCAAGGATATTGCCGATGCGGTGAAGTCCTCCGACGCCCTCTTCCTCGCGACCGACCCGGATCGTGAAGGAGAAGCGATTTCCTGGCACGTGCTCGATCTTCTGAAAAAACGCAAGGTGCTGTCCGGCAAGCCGGTCAAGCGTGTGGTGTTCAATGCGATCACCAAGAAGGCGGTTCTCGATGCCATGGCCGAGCCGCGCGATATCGATGAACCGCTGGTGGATGCCTATCTCGCGCGCCGCGCGCTGGATTATCTCGTGGGCTTCAACCTCTCGCCGGTTCTGTGGCGCAAGCTGCCGGGCGCCCGCTCTGCGGGCCGCGTGCAATCAGTCGCACTTCGCCTGGTCTGCGACCGCGAATCGGAGATCGAGCGTTTCGTTGCCGAGGAATACTGGAACATTTCCGCACTGCTGAAGACGCCGCGTGGCGATGAATTCGAGGCGCGCCTCGTGCAGGCCCATGGCAAGCGGCTCAACAAGAATTCGATTTCGAACGGCGAGCAGGCTTCCGATCTGCGGGCGCTCCTCGAAAGCGCGACCTATGTGGTGGAAAGTGTCGAAGCCAAGCCGGTGAAGCGCAATCCTGGCCCGCCCTTTACCACCTCGACCCTGCAGCAGGCCGCCTCTTCGAAGCTCGGTTTCTCGGCCTCGCGCACCATGCAGATTGCCCAGCGCCTTTATGAAGGCATCGATATCGGCGGCGAAACCACCGGTCTCATCACCTATATGCGAACCGACGGCGTGCAGATGGCTCCCGAAGCCATCGATGCAGCCCGGCGCGCCATCGGCAGCCAGTTCGGCGAACGCTATCTTCCGGAAAAGGCCCGCTTCTATTCCACCAAGGCCAAGAACGCCCAGGAAGCGCACGAAGCGATCCGTCCGACCGATTTCAACCGCACGCCCGATCAGGTCCGCCGCTTTCTCGATTCGGATCAGCTGCGTCTTTACGATCTGATCTGGAAGCGTGGCATCGCGAGCCAGATGGCGTCTGCCGAAATCGAGCGCACCACGGCTGAAATTCTCGCCGAGGGGCCGAAGGGCAAGGCTGGCCTCAGGGCTGTCGGCTCGGTCATCCGCTTTGATGGCTTCATCGCCGCCTATACCGACCAGCGCGAAGACAACGAGCCTTCCGAGGACGGCGATGATGACGGCCGTCTGCCGGAAATCAATGCCCGCGAAAATCTCGCAAAGCAGAAGATCAACGCGACGCAGCACTTCACCGAGCCGCCGCCGCGCTATTCGGAAGCGACGCTGATCAAGAAGATGGAAGAACTCGGCATCGGCCGTCCCTCGACCTATGCCGCGACACTCGCCACGCTTCGCGACCGCGATTACGTGACCATCGACAAGCGCAAGCTCATTCCGCAAGCGAAGGGCCGTCTGGTCACCGCCTTCCTCGAAAACTTCTTCAACAAATATGTGGAATACGACTTCACTGCCGATCTTGAGGAAAAGCTCGACCGCATCTCCTCCGGCGAGCTGAACTGGAAGGACGTTCTGCGGGAATTCTGGAACGATTTCTTCGCCCAGATCGAAGACACCAAAGAGCTGCGCGTCACCAATGTGCTGGATGCACTGAATGATGCGCTGGCACCGCTGGTCTTCCCGAAGCGGGAAGACGGCTCCGATCCGCGCATCTGCCAGGTCTGCGGCACGGGCAATCTTTCGCTGAAGCTCGGGAAATATGGCGCCTTCGTCGGCTGCTCGAACTATCCGGACTGCAACTATACCCGCCAGCTTTCCAACGAAGGCGGCGCGGATGCCGAATCGAACGGCCTGAACGAGCCGAAGGCTCTGGGCGCCGACAGTGTGACGGGCGAGCAGATCACCCTGCGTTCCGGCCGTTTCGGTCCCTATGTCCAGCGTGGCGATGCCAAGGATGCCAAGCGCTCCTCGTTGCCGAAGGGCTGGAAGCCGGACGATATCGATCTCGAAAAGGCGCTGGCGCTTCTCAATCTGCCGCGCGATATCGGAGCGCATCCGGAAAACGGCAAGATGATCTCCTCCGGCCTTGGCCGCTATGGACCCTTCCTGCTGCACGATGGCAAATATGCCAATCTGGACAGTATCGAGGACGTGTTCTCGATCGGCCTGAACCGGGCCGTGGCCGTGCTGGCCGACAAGCAGAACAAGGCAGGAGCAGGCCGTGCGGCCCGCGGCTCCTCGGCACCGCTGAAGGATCTGGGGAACCATCCGGATGGCGGCGCGATGACCGTGCAGGATGGCCGGTTCGGCCCTTACGTCAAGTGGGGCAAGATCAATGCCACGCTGCCGCGCGGCACGGACCCGGCAAGCCTTTCGGTCGAGCAGGCAATCGCTCTTCTGGCCGCCAAGGCTGGCAAGGACGGTTCGTCCAGGAAGAAGGCCCCCGCCAAGAAGGCGAAGGCTGCCAGTGCCGAGGGTGAAACCAAGGCCGCTGCAAAACCGAAGAAGGCCGCAGCCAAGAAGCCTGCCGCCAAGCCCAAGACCAAGAAGGCCTGACATTGACCAGAAGCCCGCGCGACAGAACCGGCACGAGTGACAAGCCCTCCCGGGCCGAGCGCGGGCGCAAGGCGGCAGCCGAAAAGAACCCGGAAGCGCTGATCCACGGCGTAGTTCCGCCGCGCGACGTGCTGTTGCGCTTCATCGCCGATTATCCGGAGCGCGCAAGCAAGCGCGAAATTGCCAAAGCCTTTGGCCTCAAGGGCGAGCAGCGGGTGGAGCTGAAGGCAGCCCTTCGCGATCTCGAATCCGAGGGCATGGTGGAAAAGAAGCGCAAGTCGCTGATGCGACCCGGCGCATTGCCACCCGTCACGGTTCTGGACATCACCACCCGTGACAAGGACGGTGAATTGCTGGGTCGCCCTGCCGAGTGGCCGGAAGATGCAGGCGTTGCGCCCGCCGTGCTGATCAAGCAGCCGTCCAACGACCGCAAGCAGGGCAAGAGCCCGGTTGGCGGCATCGGTGACCGGGTGCTTGCCAAGATTTTCCCGGCCAAGGATCGCGGCGGTCCGGCCTATACGGCCCGCGTCATCAAGCTTCTCGACCGCCGCCGCAATGCGGTTCTCGGCGTGTTGCGCGAAATGCCCGGCGGCATGCGCCTGATGCCGATTGAAAAGCGTGGCGAGGAAATGCTGGTGGAGCCGGATGCGCTTGGCGATGCCAAGGGCGGCGATCTGGTGGAAGTCGAGGTGCTGCGCTCCGGCCGCATGGGCCTTGCCCGCTGCCGGGTGCTGACTGTGGTGGGCTCGGTCGCCTCCGAAAAGGCGATCTCGATGATCGCCATCTATGCCCATGGCATTCCGCATATCTTCCCGCAATCGGTGATGCGTGAGGCAGAGGAAGCCGAAAAGGCGACGCTTTCGCATCGGGAGGACTGGCGCAAGCTGCCGCTTGTGACCATCGATCCTGCCGATGCCAAGGACCATGACGATGCGGTGCATGCGGAAATGGACACCTCGCCGGATAATCCCGGTGGCGTGATCGTGACCGTCGCGATTGCCGATGTCTCCTGGTACATCCGCCCCGGCTCCGAACTCGACCGGGAGGCGCTGAAGCGCGGCAATTCCGTCTATTTCCCGGATCGCGTCGTGCCGATGCTGCCGGAGCGGATCTCGAACGATCTCTGCTCTCTTCGGGAAGGCGAAGACCGCCCTGCCCTTGCCGTGCGCATGGTGTTTTCGAAGGAGGGTCGCAAGGCCGGCCACACCTTCCACCGCATCATGATGAAAAGCGCGGCCAAGCTTTCCTACCAGCAGGCGCAGGCCGCGATTGAGGGCAAGCCGGACGACAAGACCGGGCCGCTTCTGGAGCCGATCCTGAAGCCGCTCTGGGAAGCCTACCGGATCATGACGATTGGCCGCAACCGCCGCCAGCCGCTGGAACTCGACATGCCGGAGCGCAAGCTGCTGCTCAAGGAAGACGGAACCGTGGACCGGGTCTTCATCCCGCCGCGGCTCGACAGCCACAAGCTGATCGAGGAAATGATGATCCAGGCCAATGTGGCCGCCGCCGAAACGCTGGAAAAGAAGCAGCAGCCGCTGATCTATCGCGTGCATGATGCGCCTTCGCTCGCCAAGCAGGAGGTCTTGCGCGAATTTCTCGCAACGCTCGACATTCCGATGGCCAAGGGCGGCAACATGCGCGCCAATTCCTTCAACGGCATTCTGGCCCGCGCCGAAGGCACCGTACACCAGACCATGGTCAACGAGATGGTGCTGCGCTCCCAGAGCCAGGCAGTCTACAGCCCTGAAAATATCGGCCATTTCGGCCTGAACCTGATGAAATATGCGCATTTCACCTCGCCGATCCGTCGCTATGCGGATCTGATCGTGCATCGGGCGCTCGTCGGGTCGCTGGGTTTCGGGCCGGGTGGCATCACGCCACAGGAAGAAGGCCAGCTCGACGATATCGCCGCCGAAATTTCCACCTTCGAACGCCGGGCAATGGCCGCCGAGCGCGAAACCGTGGACCGGCTGGTTGCCCATCACCTCGCCAGCATGATCGGCGCGGAATTCGAAGGCCGTGTCTCGGGCGTCACCAAGGCAGGCCTGTTCATAAGCCTGCCCACCTATGGCGCGGATGGTTTCGTGCCGGTCTCGACGCTTGGCCGCGACTATTATTTCTACGACGAGGCGCATCAGGCGCTGACCGGGGAAAAGACCGGGCTTGGCTACCAGATCGGTGATCCGGTGGATGTGCGCCTTGCCGAAGCCGTACCACTTGCCGGTGCGTTGCGCTTTGAAATGCTGAGCGAAGGCAAGAAGATGCCGACCGGCACGCGCTCCTTCCACAAGGCCTCGAGGGCGGGAAGCCGCAACCGCGGCACAAAGAAGCCCGGCACCCGTCCGCCGCGTGGCAGGCGTTGACCCGGGGCATGTTTTTCCGGTTTATGGCATTGAACAGGCAAGAGGATTGAAGATGGTCGCGGATGAAGCAAGTGAGATCACCCGTTTCGGCGGCAAATCGGACGCTGAACGCCCCCTCGGCCGCTCCATCCGTCGCGGCCTTCTGAACCGGTGCCCGGCCTGCGGCAGCGGCACGCTGTTTCGCGCCTATCTGAAACCGGTAGATCAATGCGCCGCCTGCAACGAGGACCTGCACCACCAGCAGGCGGACGATCTGCCGCCCTATCTGGTGATTTTCGTCCTCGGCCATGTCATGGTCGGCGGTTTTCTGATGTCGGACGAGTTTCTGCCGCAGATCTCCATGTGGTGGAATCTGGCATTCTGGGTGCCGGTGACGGCCATCCTTGCGCTGCTGATCATCCAGCCGATAAAGGGTGGCGTTATCGGCCTGCAATGGGCGCTGAAGATGCATGGCTTCGGCGGGCCGGACAACGAGCCGGATCACGGACAGAATACGGACCCGGGCGCATGACATCGGACAGGGCGGCACAGCCTGCCGAATCGGCAGCGGGGGCAGAGGAGCAAAAGAAAGCGCGGATTCGTCCCCGGGATGCCGCCACGCTGGTGCTGATTGACCGCTCCGGCCCCGTCTGGCGTCTGCTGGTGGGCAAACGCAGCGTCAAGCATGTCTTCATGCCGGAAACCTATGTGTTTCCCGGAGGCCGTCGAGACCGCCGCGACCACGCCCTGCCGTTTGAAACCGATATTCACCCCGCCGTTCTGGAAAAGCTGATCGGCGAGAAAGGCTCGCGGCTGAAGGCTGCGCGAGCAAGAGCGCTGGCGCTTGCAGCCGTCCGGGAACTGCAGGAAGAAACCGGGTTGATACTCGGCAACGACGCGGGTTCCGGTGGCTGTATCGCCCTTCTGCACCACCTGCGTTATGTCGCGCGGGCCATCACGCCGCCCGGAATGGTGCGCCGTTTTGACACCCGCTTCTTTGCGGCCTTTGCCGATGAGGCCGGTCTTGATCCGCAGGCGATTCGCGATTCGAATGAGCTGCATGACCTTCGCTGGGTGCCGATAAATGCCACGGCAGAGATCCGCATGCCGGAAATAACGAGGCTGATCGTCAAAGACCTGCTAAATCTCATGGATAACGATCCCGCGCTGTCGTACGGAAAGACTGTTCCGTTCTATCATGAGCGGAAGCGGATTTTTCTCCGCGAGCTGTTTTGAGGAATGATGCATGACCGAGCCGCCCCGCGGATCATCCGAGCCCGTTGAGGAAATCCACTGGCCATCGCTGGTTGCGGCCATTTCCTCCATTTCGGCGGTTGGCATTGCTATCGGTCTCGGTCTGCCACTGCTCAGCATCATTCTGGAAAAGCGCGGCATTTCTTCGAGCCTGATCGGCCTCAATTCCGCTATGGCCGGCGTGGCGGCAATGATTGCGGCGCCGCTGACGACCAAGGCCGCCCATTCGCTGGGTGTTGCCCGCACCATGGTGCTCTCCGTCATTCTTTCCGCGATCAGTGCCATGGGCTTTTATTATGCCTATGCCTTCTGGATGTGGTTTCCGCTGCGCATCGTCTTTCATGGCGCCACAACGGCACTCTTCATTCTTTCGGAATTCTGGATCAATGTGGCCTCCCCGCCGCGAAAACGGGGGCTGGTGCTGGGTATCTATGCCACCGTGCTGTCGCTCGGCTTCGGTGCGGGATCCGCGATTTTTTCCGCGCTGGGCAGCGATGGCCCCCTGCCCTTCGTGGTCGGTGCGATAGCGATTCTGCTCGCCGCTATTCCCGTCTATATCGCCCGCGATGAAAGCCCGATCCTCAACGAAGGACCGGAAATGCACTTCCTGCGCTATGTCTTCATCGTTCCGACGGCAACGGCTGCGGTCTTCGTGTTCGGCGCCGTGGAAGCAGGCGGCCTTTCGATGTTTCCTGTCTATGCCACCCGCGCCGGATTTACCGAATCGCAGGCCGGGAACCTCCTGACCGTGATGGCGGTGGGCAATGTGCTGTTCCAGATCCCCGTCGGCATGCTTTCCGACAAGATGAAGGACCGGCGCCTGCTTCTCGTCCTGATGGGTCTGGTTGGCCTCACGGGCGCGGTGCTGATGCCCTGGTTCATGCATGACTGGCGATTGCTGTCGCTTATCCTGCTGGTCTGGGGTGGCAGTATCGCGGGACTTTACACGGTAGGCCTTTCTCATCTCGGCTCGCGCCTGCAAGGGGCGGATCTGGCCGCCGCCAACGCGGCCTTTGTGTTCTGTTATGCCATTGGCACGGTTGCCGGGCCGCAAGTGATCGGCTCCACCATCGATGCCACCGGCAATGACGGTTTTGCCTGGGCAATTGCGTTTTTCTTTGGCGTCTATGTGCTGTTTGGCGGCATACGTCTGTTGTTCAAGCCAAAGAGGGCTTGACTTTTCGGGCGCGATTTGTAGTTTCGCGCCAAGTTTGCCGGGGACCCCCGTTTCAAGGTCGTCCACGGCTTCATTTGTTTAAAAAGGCAGGACGACCATGGCAAAGGCCACGACCATCAAGATCAAGCTGCTGTCCACCGCTGACACCGGCTTCTTCTACGTAACCACCAAGAACAGCCGTACCATGACGGACAAGATGACCAAGACCAAGTATGATCCGGTCGTCAAGAAGCACGTGGAATTCAAGGAAACCAAGATCAAGTAAGATCTGCGGTTATCCTTCAAAGGAAGCGCCCCTTGCGGGCGCTTTTTTATTGCCTGCGATTCCGGTCACGACAAAAAGAAAACGCCGCTTCCCGTTTTACACGGAAAGCGGCGTTTTCAATCGGGGGCCGATCAGCAGCATGCGGTACGAGGAACCGCGTTTGTTGCTAACCGATCGGCCAACCCCACGATCCAGGAGATGCGGCGGACCTGAGCATCATGGGGTAACGGTGAACTTCGAAAAGTCCTGTGTCCTTCTGAAACGAAAATGTGCCCTAAAAAATTGGAAAATCAACCAATTCTTAACGCAAGGGTAGTTTTCATTGTGCATATGGTTAAAATCATGGCTGATTTCCATGAAACCAGACAACAGTTTTCAATAAAAACTACTTTGAAGAGCTTTCTGCTCGCGTACCGCGCAAGCTAAACATGAATGCGTGGATTTGGGTTCTAAACGGACAGATTGTGCCGTTTCATGCAAACAAGCAAAGAGACATGACGGAAAAGGCCCGTCCGAGGTTATCCGGAAGGGCCTTTCAGATGTGCATGCCATCCATTTGGCGTCGCGATCAGGCTGCGGTTGCGACCACCTGGTTACGGCCGTTATTCTTGGCGGCATAAAGCGCGGTATCTGCTTGCTTCAGCAATTGCTCGGGCGTTTCTGCACCGGCGAGGTTCGAAGCGATGCCGATGGATGCGGTAAGCGTGATCGAAGGCCCACCGGGCCGCAGGAAGAATTCGCGGCTTTCGATGGAGACACGCAGGCGTTCGGCGATCACGGTCGCCGCTTCCGGCGTCGTATCCGGCATTACCACCACGAATTCCTCGCCGCCGAAACGGCAGGCAAGATCTGCACCACGCACACTGGCGCGGATGCGGGCGGCAAATTCCTTCAGCACCTCGTCACCGGCATCATGGCCATAGGTATCGTTGACGCTCTTGAAGCGGTCTATATCGGTAATGCAGACCGTGAGCGGTCGTCCGCGCGCGGCGGCACGGTTGAACAGAACCTTGAGGTGATTGTCGAGATGACGGCGGTTGCTGAGCCCCGTCAGCGGATCGGTGACCGCCATTTCGAAGCTCTGCTTCACGCTGTTGCGCAAGCGATCATTGTAGCGCTTGCGGCGGATCTGCGTGACGGTGCGGGCCACCAGTTCATTCGGATCGAGCGGACGGATGATATAGTCGTTCACCCCGAGATCGAGCGCGCGGATCACGAGGTTTTCCTCGCCCTGCTCTGCCATGATCAGAATGAAGCGCGTGCGCTCCAGCGACCGGAGCTGCGAGCAGAGCCGCAGCGGATCGTAGTCTTCGAGATTGCCGCTGACGATCACGAGATCATAGGCGTGCTCGGCCGCTTCAAACAGGGCCGATTGCGGATCGGCCATGGCAGCCACTTCGGCGACGGGCTTCAGCGCCTTCACGATGCGTTCCTGCGAGCTTGCGCGCGGATCAACAAGCAGCACCTGCGCGGCCTCTTCCACCCTACCCTCGCCCATGCGGCCGAGTTCGTCGAACGGATTGTTGCCACCGGCGCGCACCCGCAATTCATCGCTCAGCGTCTTCAGCCGCAACAGGCTTTTCACACGCGAGATCAGCTGGAGATCGTTGACAGGCTTTGTCAGAAAATCGTCTGCACCCGCCTTAAGACCGCGCACGCGATCGGAGGGTTGGTCAAGTGCGGTCACCATCACCACCGGAATGTGGGAGGTGCGCGGATTGGCCTTCAGCCGCTCGCAGACTTCGAAACCATCCATGCCCGGCATCATGATATCGAGGAGGATCAGGTCCACCTGCGTCTGTTCGCAAATTGCCAGTGCCTGAAATCCGTCGCCGGCCGTCAGCACTTCGAAATATTCCGCCAGCAGGCGCCCTTCGAGCACCTTCACGTTGGCCGGGATGTCATCAACGACGAGAATTCGCGCAGTCATTGCCCTACTTCCTGCCTCAAGCGTCGCCCAGATAGGTCTTGATTGTTTCTATGAATTTCGGAACGGAGATCGGCTTCGAGACATAGGCCTCGCAGCCACCCTGGCGGATGCGCTCTTCGTCCCCCTTCATGGCGAATGCCGTTACGGCGATGACCGGAATCACATGCAATTCCGCGTCTTCCTTCAGCCATTTCGTCACGTCGAGGCCGGATACTTCCGGCAACTGAATGTCCATCAGAATGAGGTCCGGCTTGTACTTGCGGGCAAGATCAAGCGCTTCAAGACCGTTGCGGGTCTGAATCGTCGTGTAACCGGAGGCTTCGATGAGGTCGCGAAAGAGCTTCATATTCAGCTCATTGTCCTCTACTATCATAACCTGCTTCGGCATTGTCTCGCCTGTCCTCATCGTCCAGTTTCAGCGGGCATTCATGCCCGGTCTCACGGAATACGCATCTGGTATTCCATCTGAACGCTAGACTGATTTAGTTTAGAAATAGGTAATCGCATCACAAAAATGCAGTCCGTTCCCAAAATAGAAAAGATCGCGCCAGACGAAATGGCGATTGCAATACTCGGCTGGCTTGCCGGTAAGCCGGAACTGCTTTCGCGATTCCTGGCGCTTACCGGGCTTGGCCCGAATGACCTGCGGCACCAGATGGGCGATTCCGGTTTTCAGGCAGGGCTTCTCGATTTCATCATGCAGCACGAGCCAAGCCTGATCGAGTTCTGCACGGCCAGTGGCTACAAACCCGAACAGGTGGCCGCCACCTGGGCGAAGGTTTCCGGCCCTGGCCTCGATTCGGGGGAATACTGAATGTCTGCCCTGCCCGATCTCGATCATATCCGCCTGTCGGACCGGCCATTGGTGGTGTGCGATGTGGATGACGTGGTGCTCCAGTTCCTGGCACCGTTCGAAGCCTACCTTGCCGCGGAAGGTGCGCGCCTTTTGCCTCGCTCCTTCCGCCTGCATGGCAACATCATTTCGCTGACATCGAACGAGGCACTGGAAGACCAGCGGGTTTCAGATCTGCTGGAAACCTTCTTCGAGGCGCAGGAGCGCTGGCAGACACCTTTCGCGCAGGCGGTTGAAACCCTGCACGCAGTGGAGCGGCAGGCGGATGTGGTGTTTCTGACTGCCATGCCGCCGCGCTTTGCCGCCCAGCGCAGGCGCCTTCTCGATGCGTTGCATCTGACCTTTCCGATGGTCGCGACGGAAACGCCAAAGGGGCCGGTGGTTCACGCCATCCACCAGACGCGGCCACTCCCCATCGCCTTTATCGATGATATGGCCCATAATCTTCATTCCGTAGGCGAGCATGTGGAAGATTGTCTTCTGATCCATATGATGCCGGACTCCGAAATCCATCGGCATGCGCCAAAGCCCGGAGAGCATGTGGCCCGCGCGCTCGACTGGCCGCATGCGGGCACGTTGCTTGCGCGCCATTTTACCCCGTGAGACAAACGCAAGTTACCGGTGAATGATCCCGCGCCGCCGCTTGTTTCGATGCAAGCGGGGCGCTAGGGTGGCGATGTTCAACTTATGTTCACGCCATGACCGCCGCCGCGCCGCCAAAAGATCCGCCCGCCTTCTGCCGGGATTGCCTGCGCCCGGCACGGGTCGGCATGCGCCGATGCACGGCCTGCGGCAGCCCGCGCATCGTCAGCCATCCGGAACTCGATCAGCTGACCGTTGCCCATATCGACTGCGATGCCTTTTATGCCTCGGTGGAAAAGCGCGACAACCCGGAGCTTGCCGACAAGCCGGTGATCATCGGCGGCGGCAAGCGGGGCGTTGTCTCGACCGCCTGCTATGTGGCCCGCATCCATGGCGTTCGCTCGGCCATGCCGATGTTCAAGGCGCTGGAGGCCTGCCCGCAGGCGGTCGTCATCCGCCCCGACATGGAGAAATATTCCCGTGTCGGCAAGGAAATCCGCACCATGATGCAGGACCTGACACCGCTGGTGCAGCCGCTTTCCATTGACGAGGCGTTTCTGGACCTGAGCGGAACCGAGCGCCTGCATCATGAAAGCCCGGCCCGCGTGCTGGCCCGCTTTGCCCGACGGGTGGAAAAGGAGGTGGGCATCACGGTTTCGGTCGGCCTGTCCTATTGCAAGTTCCTAGCCAAGGTCGCCTCGGACCTCCAGAAGCCGCGCGGTTTTTCCGTGATCGGGGAAGCCGAGGCACTCGAATTTCTGGCGACCCGCCCCGTCACCACGATCTGGGGTGTCGGCAAGGCCTTTGCCGCGACACTGGAGCGTGACGGGATTACGCTGATCGGTCAGCTGCAGCAGATGGACGAGGCCGATCTGATGCGGCGCTATGGGGTGATGGGCCAGCGTCTGGCCCGGCTTTCGCGTGGGATTGACGACCGCGAGGTTCACGCCAATGACGAGGCAAAGAGCGTCTCTGCCGAAACCACCTTCTTTGATGACCTGTGGCGCGAGGAGGATCTGGTGCCGATCCTGCGCGCGCTTTCGGAAAAGGTTGCCTGGCGACTGAAGAAAACCGGCACGGCAGGGCAAACCGTCGTGCTGAAGCTGAAAACGGCAGATTTCAAGAGCCGCACGCGTAACCGCCGTCTGGAAGACCCGACGCAGCTCGCCGACCGGATTTTCCGCACCGGCCTTGGCCTGCTCGAGAAGGAGGTGGATGGCACCCGTTTCCGGTTGATCGGCATCGGCGTCAGCGATCTTTCCGATCCGGAACGGGCAGACCCGCCGGATCTGGTCGATCCGGCCGCGGCAAGGCGGGCGGCGGCTGAAGCCGCCATGGATCGCCTGCGCGACAAGTTTGGCAAGGGTACGGTCGAGACCGGCTATACCTTCGGTACCCAGCGCCGCAAGGATCCGCCAAAACCGTAACGTGTGGTTATTTCCCGCTCTTGCAAAATCATTCTTAAGACTCCTCTGCCAAGTTCATTCAATATTGCCGGAAGTTCCACCCGTGTTGTTGGGCAGAAGCCGGTGATGAACGTCTGTTTGTATTGCGTTGGACGGTCAGTAAATGTTTGTACGTGTGGCTCTGGGGCTCTCAACCGCCCTTGTCTTGGCCGTGCCGGCGCTTGCCGGATCGGCCCGCTCCCTCTCCATCTTCGTATCGCGGGATACGCAGCAGCTCGCCGTCTTTGACGGTGACCAGATCGTCGCGACCTCGAATGTCTCCACCGGAAAGCCGGGGCATTCCACGCCAACCGGTATCTTCACGGTGATCGAGAAGCAGGTTTATCACGAATCCAATCTCTATTCGTCGGCGCCGATGCCCTTCATGCAGCGCATCACCTGGTCTGGTGTGGCTCTGCACGAATCCAACTCCGTGCCGCGTCATCCTGCCTCTCATGGCTGCGTGCGCCTGCCGCACAAATTCGCAAAAACGCTGTATGGCATGACGGAAATGGGCATACCGGTGGTGATCGCAGACGAGGAGCTTTCGCCGTCGCTGGTCACCCATCCACTTCTGTTTCGGCCGCTCAGCCCGAAAGACCCGGCCGGACTGCTTTCCGATGCCAAGCTTCGCCTTGCGCCGATTTCCGACTTTCTGACACCAACCGAGGTGGCGTTGAATGATGCCGCCCCGCCGGTGAAGGAAGAGGCGGAAGAGAACCGAAAGGGTCTGCGCATCCTGATTACCCGTCGCGGACAGGGTGAGGACATCAGGGATATCCAGATTGTTCTCGCAAGCCTCGGCTATGACGTGGGTGAACCGGACGGGCAGCTCGGGCGCCGGACCATTGCCGCCGTCAATGCCTTCAAGCTGACGCGCGATCTTCCGGTGAAAGGCCCGCTGCTCACGGATGCCATCGAGGATGAAATCTTCAAGGCCGGCGGCAGGCAGCGACCACCGCTCGGGCACATCTTCGTACGACGCGATTTCAAACCGCTGTTCGATTCACCGATCACGCTCAAAAATCCGGAAAAGGCACTCGGCACCCATTTCCTGCAGCTGAAGGAGATGGATGCGGCTCTTGGTCTGGCAGACTGGTATGGAGTGACCATGTCGGACGGGCTGACAAAGGCGCAGCGAACCCGCTTCGGCATTACCAGCAAGGAGCCGGAAACACTCTCCGGTGTGATGGACCGCATTCAGCTGCCGGAAGAAATCCGCAACCGCATCGAGGCGTCGTTGACGGTTGGTTCTACCATTACCATCACCGATACGGGGCTGGGCACCGAAACCGGCAAGGAAGGCACGGACTTCATCACGCTCACCAATCCGCCCGGCAAGGACGGCTGAGCGTCTCCTGAGATTTTGATTCAAGCCCTTGCGAAACCGATTCCGCTTATGCCTGCAAGCATTTGATACGGAATCGATTTCCGGAGGTTATACCAGCTCCACATCGACCACACCGGGCGCCGTGCGCATGGCGGCGGCGATTTCCGGCGAGATCCGGTATTTCTCCGAAAGCTCCACCTCGATCTCCCGCTGACCATCATCCTTGATCACCACGAAGGAGACGAGCCCGTCACCCTTGGCGTTGAGATGGGTGGCGAGCGTCTTGAGCGGGCCACTGTCGCGCAGGTAGATGCGCAGCGCCTTCTGCATCTGGACGGACTTCTCTTCCAGCGACTGGGCCGTCTGGATGCGAAGACCGATGCCTTCCGGTCGCTCTTCCGCCTGCACGGTGATCACCAGCGATTTGCCGGGCTCCAGCAGGTCGCGATAGGTGTTCAACCCTTCGGAAAACAGCACCGCCTCGAACTGGCCGGAACTGTCTGAAAAGGCGACGATACCCATCTTGTTGCCGGTGCGCGTCTTGCGCTCCTGCCGCGAGGTGACGGTGCCCGCAAGCCGGCCGGAAGACGCGCCCTTTTTGACCGCAGCAGAGAAATCCGCGAAACTCTGCACCCGCATCTTGGCGAGCGTAGCGTGATAGGCATCGAGCGGATGGGCCGAGAGATAGAAGCCCAGCACCTGAAACTCGCGGTGCAGTTTCTCCGACGGCAGCCAGGGCGTGGTGGCCGGGAAGGTTATCTTTTCTGGCCCCGTTGCCGCCCCGGAACCGAACATGTCCGACTGGCCGCTGACCTTGTTTTCCTGCGCGCGCTGGGCATAGCCGATGATCCGGTCAAGACCGGCGATCAGCACCGCCCGGTCCTGCCCGAAGCAATCGAAGGCACCGGCACAGATCAGGCTTTCGAACACGCGGCGATTGATCTGCTTCGGATCAATCCGCAGGCAGAAATCCTCGATGGAGGCGAAGGGCCGGTCACCCCTCACCTCGACGATATGATCCACCGCATTTTCGCCCACGCCCTTGATGGCCGCGAGCGCGTAGTAGATCTCGTTCTCGCCGGTATTGAAATGGCGGTAGGAGGTTTGCACTGACGGCGGAATGACCTTGATTCCCAGCCGCTTCGCATCCTGCCGGAAGTCGTTGAGCTTGTCGGTATTCGACATATCGTAGGTCATCGACGCGGCGAGGAATTCCACCGGGTAATGCGCCTTCAGATAGGCCGTCTGATAGGAAACGATGGCATAGGCGGCCGCATGCGACTTGTTGAAGCCGTAATTCGCGAACTTTGCGAGCAGATCGAAAATGTTGTCGGCCTGCGCCTTGGAGACCTTGTTGCGGATCGCGCCTTCCACGAAACGGGCGCGCTGCTTGTCCATCTCTTCCTTGATCTTCTTGCCCATGGCGCGGCGCAGAAGGTCTGCTTCACCGAGCGAGTAGCCGGAGAGCACCTGCGCCACCTGCATCACCTGCTCCTGATAGACGATAACGCCCTGCGTTTCCGCCAGCAGATGATCGATCATCGGATGAATCGATTCGATTTCCTCTTCGCCATGCTTGCGGGCGTTATAGACCGGGATGTTCTCCATCGGGCCTGGACGATAGAGCGCGACAAGCGCGATCACGTCCTCGATGCGGTCGGGCCGCATGCCGATCAGCGCCTTGCGCATGCCGGCACTTTCCACCTGGAACACGCCCACCGTTTCCCCGCGCGAGAGCATTTCATAGGTGAGCGCGTCATCCAGCGGCAGGGACGGAATATCGACCGTGATCCCCCGCTTGGCGATGAAATCCACCGCCGTCTTGATCACCGTCAATGTCTTCAGGCCGAGAAAGTCGAACTTTACGAGCCCCGCCTGCTCCACCCACTTCATGTTGAACTGGGTGACCGGCATATCCGAGCGTGGATCGCGATACATCGGCACCAGCTTGGACAAGGGCCGGTCGCCGATCACGATACCGGCGGCATGGGTCGAGGCGTGGCGATAAAGCCCTTCGATCTTCTGGGCGATATCGAGAAGCCGCGCGACAACCGGCTCGTTCTCCGCCTCTTCACGAAGCTTGGGTTCTTCCTCGATGGCCTTGTAGAGCGGGGTCGGATTGGCCGGGTTGTTCGGCACCAGCTTGCAGATCTTGTCCACCTGCCCATAGGGCATTTCGAGCACGCGGCCGACGTCGCGCAGCGCCGCGCGCGCCTGAAGCGAACCGAAGGTGATGATCTGTGCCACCTGCTCGCGCCCGTATTTTTGCTGCACATAACGGATCACTTCTTCACGCCGATCCTGGCAGAAGTCGATATCGAAGTCCGGCATCGAGACGCGTTCCGGATTGAGGAAGCGTTCGAACAGCAGCGAGAAGCGCAGCGGATCCACGTCAGTAATCGTCAGCGCATAGGCAACCAGCGAACCGGCACCCGACCCGCGGCCCGGCCCTACGGGAATATCATGCTGCTTTGCCCATTTGATGAAGTCGGCAACGATCAGGAAGTAGCCGGGGAACTTCATGCGCTCGATCACCGAGAGCTCGAAATCGAGCCGCTCGCGATATTCCTGCTCCGTATAGCCGGGCGCAATGCCCAGTGCGGCGATGCGTTCGTCCAGTCCCTCGACGGCCTGCCGCCGAAGCTCCGCAGCCTCCGCGCGTTCCGCTTCATCCGCATCGTCCGTAGCACCGGTAAAGCGCGGCAGGATCGGCTTGCGCGTCTTCAGCACGAAGGAACAACGGCGGGCAATTTCGATTGTGTTTTCCAGCGCTTCCGGCAGATCGGCAAAAAGCTTCGCCATTTCCGCCTGGCTCTTCAAGGCATGGTCGGGCGTGAGGCGGAAGCGCTGGTCATCCGAAACGATGGCATTATGCGCAACCGCCATCAGCGCATCATGGGCATCATAATCATCTCGCGTCGGGAAAAAGGCCTCGTTGGTCGCCACAATCGGCAGATCATGGTCATAGGCGAATTCCAGCATGCGCTTTTCGTGCCGACGGTCATAATTTCCGTGGCGCTGCAACTCGACGTAAAGCCGGTCGCCGAACAGAGATTTCAGCCGCAACAGGCGCTGTTCGGCGGACGCGGCATGTCCTTCCTTCAGCAGCATATCGACCGGGCCGGAGGATGCACCCGTGAGAACGATCAGCCCTTCCGTTCCATATTCCTCCAGCCAGGACAGCTTCATGTGTACGGCGCGGTCCCCGCCCTCGCCGCTCAGATAGGCGCGGCTGACAATATCCACCAAGCGCTCGTAACCCGCATCGGTCGACGCGAGAAGCACCAGCGACGGCAGCTTTGCAAGATGCGCCTGCGAGCCGCGCCGCTCGATCTCCAGCCCGTCTTCCATGTCCACGGAAAGCTGGCAGCCGATGATAGGCTGGATGCCCTCACCCGTCGCCTTTTCCGCAAACTCCAGGGCGATGAAGAGATTGTTCGTATCCGTGATGGCGATGGCCGGCTGATTGTCCGCCGTCGCCTTCGACAGGATTTTCTTCAGCGGCAAGGCGCCTTCCAGCAGGGAATAGGCCGAATGCACGCGAAGATGGATGAATTTCGGGACACCAAGCGCCCCATTTTCCGCCACCGTCGCCGCCTTGTCGTCGCCTGCCATCAGTCATCTGCCTTCATTTCGGATTCGCGGGATTTTCCTATCCCGGGTCCCCGGAGTCCAGATGCATTGAAAGAGCCGCAAGGCTTTGTCCAGTCTTATCGCGCCGTGCCCGGGACACGCACCCGGCAGCGTTGAGAAAAGGGGTGCGGCGGCAGCAACCGGGGGAGAAAGGGCGGCTCAGGCCCGGTTGCCACCACCGCAGTCGGGGACAGGCGTCAAAGAGACATGGCGAGCAGGGAAAGGCTCGCAATGAAAGTAATCATGGAAGCAAAGGCTGCGGCATCACGGAGGTAATCGCTCATGTCAGGCTCTCCATTCGTTCTATGTTTCTTTTATGTTCTATTTTTGTTCACTCGTCAATCACAAAAAAGACGCCAAAGCGTCTGCCTGGCGTCTTGATTTAAAATTCGTTAAAGGGGCAGAAAACGGCGGTCAGATATCCACAACCTTGCCGTCTTCGATGGTAACGCGACGGTCCATCCGGGCGGCAAGTTCATGGTTATGGGTCGCGATCAGCGCGGCAAGGCCAGACTGGCGCACCAGCGCCTCCAGCGCGTCAAAGACATAATGGGCAGTTTTCGGATCGAGATTGCCGGTCGGCTCGTCAGCCAGAAGCACCATCGGCGCATTGGCCACGGCACGGGCAATCGCCACACGCTGCTGTTCCCCGCCCGAAAGCTCTGCCGGGCGATGATCGGCGCGGTGGCCGATCCGCAGATAGTCGAGCAGCGCTGCCGCCCGCTCCTTCGCTTCCTTCCTTGGCAGGCCCGAGATCAGCTGCGGCATCATGATGTTTTCAAGCGCGGAAAACTCGGGCAGCAGATGATGGAACTGGTAGACGAAGCCGATTTCCTTGCGGCGGATCGCGGTGCGCCGATCATCGGAAAGACCGTTGCAGGCCGCGCCATTGACCAGAATATCGCCTCCGTCGGGATGCTCCAGCAGGCCTGCCACATGCAGAAGCGTGGATTTACCGGTGCCGGAAGGCGCAACCAGCGCCACCATTTCGCCTGAGCGGAGGCTGAAATCCGCTCCCTTCAGAATGCTGAGGCGCGTTTCGCCTTCGCCATAGTGCCGCTCGATGCCGGAAAGCTGCAGTGCAATTTTGGAAGCCATGGACGGACTTTCTATTCGTAGCGCAGCGCCTGCACCGGATCGAGCCGCGAGGCCCGCCAGGCGGGAATGATGGTGGCGATGAAGGACAGGCCAAGCGACATGCAGACAACGGCGATGGTCTCACCACCATTCATGTCTGCCGGAAGCTGGCTGAGGAAATAGAGCTCCGGATTGAAGAGTTCCGTGCCGGATATCCAGCTGAAGAACTGTCGGATGCTTTCGATGTTGAGGCACACGACCACGCCCAGCGCCACACCGGCAAAGGTACCCGTAACCCCGATCGCCGCTCCCGTCATGAAGAAAATCCGGAGGATCGAGCTGGAGGTCGCGCCCATGGTGCGCAGGATGGCGATATCACGCCCCTTGTCCTTCACCAGCATGATGAGGCCGGAGATGATGTTGAGCGCCGCCACGATGATGATCAGCGTCAGGATCATGAACATCACGTTGCGCTCCACCTGGAGGGCGGAGAAGAAGGTCTTGTTGCGCTCGCGCCAGTCGGTCACGAAAATCTGCCGCCCGGCTGCGGCTTCCACCTTTGGCCGCAGCGCATCGATATCATCCGGATTTTCGACGAAAAGCTCGATGGATTGCACGATGCCTTCGGCGTTGAAATAGAGCTGCGCCTCTTCGAGTGGCATGAAGATGATGCCGCTGTCATATTCCGACATGCCGACTTCGAACAGGCCGGATACCGTGTAGGACTTCACCCGCGGGTTGACGCCCATCGGGGTCACATCGCCTTCGGGCGAGATCAGGGTGATCTGGTCGCCGGCACCGATGCCAAGCTCGCTCGCCATGCGGGTGCCGATCAGCACGCCCTGCCCGGAAGCAAACCCGACCAGATCGCCGGACTTGATATTGTTGGCGACAGCCTTGAGCTTGGTGAGATCCTCGGCACGAATGCCGCGCACCAGCGCGCCGGTTCCTGCGCCACCCTTGCCGGAAGCAAGCGTCTGCCCTTCCACCAGCGGCAGCGCCATGGTGACACCCGGAACGGCAGAAAATTTGGTTGCAAGATCCGCATAATTATCAAGCGGGCTGTCGATCGGTGAAACAATCATATGCCCGTTCAGCCCGAGAATGCGCGAAATCAGCTCGGTACGGAACCCGTTCATCACCGCCATCACGATGATGAGGGTTGCTACCCCAAGCGTGATCCCGAGAAAGGAAAAGCCTGCAATCACAGAGATATAGGCTTCCTTGCGGCGGGCGCGAAGATAGCGCCAGGCAACCATCCGCTCAAATACCGAGAAGGGGCGCCCCAGCGGGCTTTTCACCGCTGGCGCTGCCGCAACCGTCCCTGCCCTGTCCGCCATATTTGCTCCCGTCCCGAACCGATCAGCCGACAAGCTTATTGATCGCCGCTTCGATGGTCATCACTTCGCGATGGCCGGTCTTGCGATCCTTCAGCTCCACTTCGCCTGCCGCGACCGAGCGCGGACCGGCGATTATCTGGGTCGGAACACCGATCAGATCTGCGGTGGCAAACTTCTGGCCGGCACGGTCATCCGTATCGTCCAGCAACACATCCTTGCCCGCCTTGGTCAGCGCGGCATAGATGGTTTCGCACGCCTTGTCGCAGCCCTCGTCGCCCGCCTTCATGTTGATCACCATGGCATCGAAAGGTGCGACCGAAGCCGGCCAGATGATGCCGTTGTCATCATGGGACGCTTCGATGATGGCCGGAACAAGGCGAGTCGGGCCGATGCCGTAAGAACCCATGTGAACGATGTGTTCCTTGCCATCCGGTCCCTGAACCTTCGCGCCCATGGCTTCGGAATATTTGGTGCCGAAATAGAAGATGTGACCCACTTCGATACCGCGCGCCGAAAGCCGTTCGCCTTCGGGAATTGCGTTGAAAGCGGCCTCGTCATGCATTTCGGAGGTTGCGGCATAGACGGACGTCCACTTGTCGAAGATAGCCTTCAGCCCGTCAGCGTCATCGAAATTCGTATCCACGGCAGGGATGTCGAAATTGACGAAATCCTTGTGGCAGAACACTTCCGATTCGCCGGTATCCGCCAGAATGATGAATTCATGGCTGAGATTGCCGCCAATCGGGCCAGTATCGGCACGCATCGGAATGGCACGCAGCCCCATGCGCGAGAAGGTGCGCAGATAGGCCGCGAACATCTTGTTATACGAGTGTTCAGCACCCTCCCGCGTGAGATCGAAGGAATAGGCATCCTTCATCAGGAATTCGCGAGAGCGCATGGTGCCGAAACGCGGACGGATCTCGTCGCGGAACTTCAGCTGGATATGGTAGAGGTTGAGCGGAAGGCTCTTGTAGGACTTCACCGTCGAGCGGAAAATGTCGGTGACCATTTCCTCGTTGGTGGGGCCATAGAGCATCGGGCGCTCCTGACGGTCCTTGATGCGCAGCATTTCCTTGCCATAGGCATCGTAACGACCGGATTCCTGCCAGAGCTCGGCAGATTGCAGCGTGGGCATCAGAAGCTCGATGGCACCGGAGCGGTCCTGCTCCTCGCGGATGATGCGGTTCACCTTGTCCAGCACGCGCTTGCCCAGCGGAAGCCAGCTGTAAATGCCTTGCGATTGCTGGCGGATCATGCCCGTGCGAAGCATCAGGCGGTGCGAAACGATTTCCGCTTCCTTGGGATTTTCCTTCAGAATCGGCAGGTAGTAGCGAGACAGACGCATATCGGCTTCCAGCAATGGGGCGCTTCGGGGACTGAATTCATCCCGGAATCGCGTTCAGACATAAGGGAACTCGGGCTAGTTCATATCTGCTTCGCGCCGAGAAGAAAACCCGCCATAGCAAGGTGGAGGCGCTTCAGACACACAGTTTGAGAGGGGCAGGAATGACGGCGCGCGCAGAACATATTGTGGCGCATGCGTGAGCAATCGCCATCCTCTATGGCGAAAATTTGTCAATCAGAAAATTTTATTGAAGTGGTGCAAAATTGCAAAATAGGTGGTGACAAGGCCTAAACCTTAGGCTAGTGTCTGCCCACAAAACAGGCAAGGGAGTTCAATTCCTGCCTATCTCGCGGTCAAGTCTTGGGAGGATTGGATCTTAGGCGCGTTCACTCGCTGCCCCGGAAACGGTTAAAGGTCACGCGAAACTTCGGAAACAAGGCCTTCTGGGCCTTGTTTTTTTTGGACTTGCCCCTGCCCTACCTGCTGCCGGAAGGGCTGAAATCCGGGATGATATCCAGACCAAGACCGAGCTTTGTCACGGCAAACCACCAGATCAGGCAGACCACAGCCGAGACAATCGTCGTCAGCCCCATCACCTTGCCAAACTGGAAGCGATGCGGCGCACTTTCCACCGTGCCGGGCACGATCTCATTTGCTTCGCCCTGCGTTCTCAAGCCAATCGGCAGGCAGGCAAACAGCACCACCCACCAGACGATGAAATAGACGGCAAACATCGAAAAATAGGTCACGGGTGCTTTCTCCAGACACAGTTCACCTGAACAGGAACCTTGGCCTTACCTATGGTCTCGTGGTGCGGCGGTAAAGGGCAAAACTGCCTGCGTATGGCAACTGCGCCAATTCGGCGCAATGACCTTCGATCAGACCTGCTCGAGCTCGATCAGCGTGCCGAAAAAATCCTTCGGATGCAGGAAAAGCACCGGCTTGCCGTGAGCGCCGATCTTCGGCGTTCCATCGCCCAGAACGCGGGCGCCGCCCGCCTTCAGCTGGTCACGGGCTGCGATGATGTCTTCCACTTCGTAGCAGATATGATGCATGCCACCGGACGGGTTCTTTTCGAGAAAGGCCGCAATGGTGGAGTTTTCGCCAAGCGGCTCCAGCAACTCCACCTTGGTGTTCGGCAATTCGACGAAGACTACACTCACCCCATGTTCGGGCAGGCGCTGTATATCGGAAACCTTCGCCCCGAGCGTATCGCGATAGGCGGCGATGCCCTTTTCCATATCCGGAACGGCAAGCGCAACGTGATTGACCCGACCAAGCATGGGCATCTCCTTCCAGAAAGCGGAGTCTCATCAACCGCTTGCAGGGCGGGATGAAGAAACTGAATCAAGCCTGCCCTTCCCTTACCCAAGCCTCCCGGCTTCTCAAAGTCAGACTTTGGTCAGGAAGACGGTCACCACCGGCTTCTTGCCCCAGATCTCGTTGGCCGTGGAACGCACCGCACGGCGGATTGCCTCACGCACCATCTCGAGATCCTTGCGCCTTGCACGCGGGATACTCTCGAAAGCACCGACTACTGCATCATAAAGGGTTTCGTCCAGCTCCTCGCCCTCGTCGTCGTAAAGCGGCAGCCCGGTCGTCACGAGTTCCGGATCGTCGACGAATTCATAGCGGCTGTCGACGATCATCGCGACCGCCACATGGCCGACATAGGAAAGCTTGCGGCGCTCGCCGATTCCCAGATCATCGAAATCACCGAGCAGCTTGCCATCCTTGAAGATGCGGCCATGCGGCACATCACCGATCACCTCTGCCGGTCCGGGAGCGAGGCGCAGCACATTGCCATTGCGCACCTTTGGCACCTGAGAAATGCCGCATTGAAGGGCAAGCTCGGCCTGCGCGGTCAGATGCGCTGCCTCGCCATGCACCGGCACCAGGATTTCCGGGCGCACCCATTCATACATCTGTTTCAGTTCGCTGCGGCGCGGATGGCCGGAGACATGGACCAGCGCCTCCGAATCGGTGACGATCTTCACGCCCTGTTCGATCAGCGCATTCTTGATATCGATCAGCGGCTTTTCGTTGCCGGGAATGGCGCGCGAGGAGAATACCACGATATCGCCGGGCGCAAGCGCCACATGCCGCATCTCGTCACGCGAAAGCTTGGCGAGCGCTGCCCGCGCCTCGCCCTGGCTCCCTGTCAGGATCACCACCACCTTGTCGCGCGGGATATAGCCATATTCATCCTCGGCGATAAACGGCTTTATGCCCTCGAGCAAGCCGACATCGCGTGCCACATTGGTCACACGTTTCAGCGAGCTGCCCAGCAGGAGCACTTCGCGGCCAGCCTTCTCCGCTGCCTCGGCAATGGATTTGATGCGTCCGACATTCGACGAGAAGGTGGTCACCGCCACGCGGCCTTCCGCCTGCTCGATGATCTGCTGCAGGCTTTCGGAGACCTCGTGCTCGGAGGGCGAAACACCTTCGCGCTGGGCATTCGTGCTGTCGCAGAGCAGCGCCAGCACGCCCTTTTCGCCGAGTTCCCGGAAGCGCTTCTCATCGGTCAACGGGCCGAGTGAGGGATTGGCATCGATCTTCCAGTCGCCGGTATGAATAACGGTGCCAAGCGGCGTGGTGATTGCCAGCGACATCGGCTCCGGGATCGAGTGATTGACCGCGATTGCCTCGATCTCGAACGGGCCGAGATGGATGCGGTCTCCCGCCTTGAAATTCGTAACCGGGATTTCGTAGCGATCACCGTCCATGTCCCGCTTGGCTTCCAGCATGCCGGCCGTAAAGCCCGAGGCATAGACGGGCACATTCAGCCCCGGCCACAGCTGGCTCAGACCACCATAGTGATCCTCGTGGGCATGGGTGATAATGATGCCCTTCAGGTTCTTCCGCTCTTTGGCGAGAAAGCCGATATCCGGCAGCACGAGATCCACACCCGGCAGATCCGGTCCTGGAAAGGTCACGCCACAGTCAACCATGATCCACTGGCGATGGCCTTCCGGGCCAAAGCCATAAAGCGCCAGATTCATGCCGATTTCGCCAACCCCGCCGAGCGGTACGAAAACCAGTTCATCCTTGCTGCTCATTGTTCTATCAACCTTGCATTATTCAAAAAATACGTCGCCCGCCGCGATGGGCATCAGCACCTTCGCGTCGGTTTCCAGCATCAGCAGGCCGTCATCGCCGATGCCCCTGAATGTACCGCTGACGGACCGGTCCGGCAGGTTCACGATGATGCGCTCGCCCATGCCACAGGCATGCTGACGCCAGCGCTCCACAACCCGGGCTATACCTGCCCCGCCATTCCACAGCTGCAACATATCTGCCATCGAGGCAAAAAGATAGGCAAACAGCGCTTCGGGAAAAGTGCTTGCCCCCTCATCGGCAAGGCAGGTGGCGGGAAAGGGTGTGCCCTCGGGCTTGAAGGCGATGTTGACGCCGATGCCGATCACCAGCGCCTGACGCCCGTCCTTCAGCTTTTCACCTTCGAGGAGAATGCCGCTCACCTTGCGGCGGCCGATCAGCAGATCGTTCGGCCACTTGATTTCCAGCTGCGCGGAACCCGCGGGCAACACCTGTCGCACCGCATCATGAACGGCAACAGCGACGGCAAGCGGCAGGGATGCAAGGCTGGCAACGGGCGCAGGATCGATCAGCAGCAGGGAAGCGTAGAGATTACCCGCTTCCGAAACCCAGGGGCGACCACGGCGACCCCTGCCCCCCGTCTGGCGTTCAGCAGTGATCCAGAGACCACCTTCCTCGCCATGACGGGCGCGCATCAGGCATTCCGTGTTGGTCGAACCCACATCGCCCAGCGCTTCATGACGGAACCCACTGAGCGGGTTCCGTCCATATGCATTATCCCCGATCAAAACAGGGCTTTGGCAGCGACATCCGCCGCGGTGCCGAGCATGCCGCCAAACAGCACATAGGCCGTGACGAACAGACCGGAGAGGCCATAGACCAGCTTGAGGCTGGCGGGCGACGGCTGGAAGGAAACCTTCGGCGCATCGAACCACATGACCTTGATCACGCGCAGATAGTAGAAGGCACCGACGACCGAGGCCAGAACACCGATAACCGAAAGCGCATAGAGCTTGGCCTCGATGGCCGCAACAAACACGAAATACTTCGCGAAGAAACCGGCAAGCGGCGGAATGCCTGCAAGCGAGAACATCAGCAGTGTCAGGATCAGGGCCATGAAGGGATTGGACTTCGAAAGCCCCGCAAGATCGCTGATGTTTTCCGTCGGCTGACCATCCTGCGTGCGCATCGACATGATGATCGCGAAGGAACCAAGCGTCATCGCCATGTAGATGGTCATATAGGTGATGAGGCCGGAGACGCCCGTCTGGTTATGGGCGGCAAGACCGACCAGCGCATAGCCCATGTGACCGATCGATGAATAGGCCATCAGTCGCTTGATGTTCGACTGTGCGATCGCCGCAAAGGAACCGAGCACCATGGAGGCAATCGAGATGAACACGATCACCTGCTGCCAGTCGGCGTGAACCGGCTCGAAAGCGGTGAGCGCGATGCGGGTAAGCATGGCAATCGCCGCGATCTTCGGCGCACCGGCAAAGAAGGCGGTCACCGGGGTCGGTGCGCCTTCATAGACGTCCGGCGTCCACATGTGGAAAGGCACGGCCGAAATCTTGAAGGCAAAACCGGCGAGCACGAAGACCAGACCGAAGACGAGGCCGAGCGAATGGCCACCGGCCGTAAGCGCGGCTGCAATCTCGGCAAAGCCTGTATTGCCGGTAAAGCCATAAACCAGCGACATGCCGTAAAGCATCATGCCGGAAGAGAGCGCGCCAAGCACGAAATACTTGAGGCCCGCTTCGGTCGCACGCAGGTTGTCGCGGTTGATGGCGGCCAGCACGTAAAGCGCCAGCGACTGCAGCTCCAGCGCCATATAGACCGAAATCAGGTTGTTCGCCGAGATCATCAGCATCATGCCGAGCGTGGCGAGAACCACCAGAACCGGGAATTCGAACTGCGTCAGGTTTTCCGCCTTAGCCCGCGTGCCCGCCATGAACAGCGAGACAATGGCCGCAAACAGTGCTGCCATCTTGAAATAGCGGGAGAAGGCATCCGCCTTGTAGACACCGCCGAAGGCAAGACCTTCGACCGGGTTGAGGAAGATCCAGCCGAGCGCGGCCACCAGCAGCGCAAGGGCAAGCGTGGTGACCAGCGAGCCGGAACGCTCGCCCGCAAACACACCAACCATCAGCAGCGCCAGAGCACCCAGCCCTAGCATCAGTTCCGGGGTGGTGAGGTGAAGACTGGCAATGAGAATTTCAGCAAAGTTATCCACGTGTCATATCCTCAATTCACCAGAGCCGCGACCTTGTGCGCGGCTTCAACCGCAGCACTGTAGTTCTGCACCAGATGGTCGACAGAGGCAGCGGTCACGTCAAAGATCGGAGCCGGATAGACGCCGAAGAAGATGGTGGCGGCAATCAGCGGATACAGGATCAGCTTTTCGCGGCCCGAAAGATCGACCAAGCCCTTGAGGCTGTCCTTCTCCAGCGCACCGAAAACCACCCGGCGATAGAGCCAGAGCGCGTAACCGGCCGACAGGATCACACCCGTTGCGGCAAACAGAGCCACATAAGTATTGGCCCGGAAGGCGCCGATCAGCGTCAGGAATTCACCGATGAACCCGGACGTGCCCGGAAGGCCGACATTGGCCATGGTGAACACCATGAAGGCCACCGCATATTTCGGCATGTTGTTGACCAGACCGCCATAGGCCGCGATTTCGCGGGTATGCGTGCGGTCATAGACAACGCCGACGCAGAGGAAGAGCGCGCCGGAAACGAAGCCGTGGCTGATCATCTGAAAGATTGCGCCCTGCACGCCCTGCGTATTGGCCGCAAAGATACCGAGCGTCACGTAACCCATATGCGCAACCGACGAATAGGCGATCAGCTTCTTGATGTCTTCCTGCATCATCGCCACCAGAGAGGTGTAGATGATGGCGATGACAGACAGCGCATAGACCATGGGCGCGAAATAGTCCGACGCCAGCGGGAACATCGGCAGCGAGAAGCGCAGCAGACCATAGCCGCCAAGCTTCAGAAGAATACCGGCCAGAATGACCGAACCCGCAGTCGGCGCCTGCACGTGCGCATCCGGCAGCCAGGTATGCACCGGCCACATCGGCATCTTTACCGCGAAAGAAGCGAAGAAGGCGAGCCACAGCCACATCTGCATCTGCGGCGGGAAGTCATGCTTCAGCAGTTCGGAAATATCCGTCGTGCCCGCATCCCAGTACATGGCCATGATGGCAAGCATCATCAGCACCGAACCGAGCAGCGTGTAGAGGAAGAACTTGTAGGATGCGTAGACGCGATCCTTGCCGCCCCAGACACCGATGATGATGAACATCGGGATCAGGCCTGCCTCGAAGAACACGTAGAAGAGCACGATATCCAGCGAGACGAACACGCCGACCATCAGCACTTCCAGGATCAGGAAGGCGATCATGTATTCCTTCAGCCGGTGCTCGATGGCGTTCCAGCTGGCAAGAATGCAGAAGGGCATCAGGAAGGTCGACAGGATCACGAACAGCATGGAAATGCCGTCGACGCCGACACGGTAACCGATGCCGGTTCCGAGCCAGGGATGGCTTTCCACGAACTGGAACCCGACATTGCTGTTATCGAAGTGATACCAGATGAAGAGCGACGCGAGGAAGGTCACAACCGTGGTCGCGAGCGAGATGTTCAGGATGTTGCGACGGCCATTGGCACCGTCTTCACGCATCAAAAGCAGCAACGCCACGCCGACGAGCGGCAGGAAGGTGACCGTTGAAAGAATGGGCCAACCGGTCATTAGAGGGCACTCCCGAGCATCATCCAGGTAACGAGGGCCGCAATGCCGAGAAGCATCGCGAAGGCATAGTGGTAAAGATAGCCGGACTGCAGGCGGGCCATGCGGTTGGTCACATCAACCACGCGCGCGGCAACCCCGTTCGGGCCATAGGCATCAATCAGGCCCACATCACCCTTCTTCCAGAAGAACCGGCCAAGCGCCTTGGCGGAACGCACGAAGAGGAGGTCGTAAAGCTCGTCGAAATACCACTTGTTGAGAAGGAAATTGTAGAGCGCGCGATGCTGGCTCGCGAGCACCTTCGGTGTCGAGGGCGACTTGATATACATGTACCAGGAGAGAAGCAGACCCAGCAACATCGCGATGAACGGGCTCCACTTCACCAGTGTCGGCACATGATGCGCCTCTTCGAGGATGTGGTTTTCCGCGCCGTAGAAGATCGCGCCCTTCCAGAATTCCGCCTGCTCCTCGCCGACGAAATAACCGTAGAACACCATGCCAGCGAGAACCGCGCCGATGGCCAGCACGAAGAGCGGGATCAGCATGACCTGCGGGCTTTCATGCGCGTGATCATAGGTATGATGATCCGCACGGGTGTGGCCGAAGAAGGTCATGAACACCAGACGCCAGGAATAGAAGCTGGTGAAGAAGGCCGCGATCACCAGAAGGGTGAAGGCGAAACCGGCAACCGGCAGCTCGGAGGCATAGGCGCTTTCGATGATCGCATCCTTGGAGAGGAACCCGGCGAAGCCGATTTCCGTACCCGGAATGCCGACACCGGTGATTGCCAGCGTGCCGATCAACATCGTCCAGAAGGTCAGCGGGATCTTCTTGCGCAGGCCACCCATGAAGCGCATGTCCTGCTCGTGATGCATCGCGTGGATGACCGAGCCTGCGCAGAGGAACAGCAGCGCCTTAAAGAAGGCATGCGTGAAGAGGTGGAACACACCGGCGCCATAGGCACCGACGCCGAGCGACACGAACATGTAGCCGAGCTGCGAACAGGTGGAATAGGCAATCACGCGCTTGATATCGTTCTGCACCAGACCAACGGTCGCGGCGAAGAAGGCGGTGATCGCACCGATCAGGGTCACAACAGTCAGCGCCGTATGGCTGAGTTCGAACAGCGGAGACATGCGGGCGACGAGGAACACGCCCGCGGTCACCATGGTTGCGGCGTGAATGAGGGCCGAAACCGGGGTCGGGCCTTCCATCGCGTCCGGCAGCCAGGTGTGCAGCAGGAACTGCGCCGACTTGCCCATCGCGCCCATGAAGAGCAGCAGGCAGACAGCCGTGATCGCATGCGCCTTGTCGAGATGCATGCCGAAGAGGTTCAGCACCACATCGGCATTTTCAGCAGCGCCTTCGGCCGGAAGATAGGTCTTGGCGGCAGCAAAGATGGTGGTGAAATCAATCGAGCCGAACAGCACGAATACACCGGCAATGCCGAGCACGAAGCCGAAGTCACCCACGCGGTTGACGATGAAGGCCTTCATCGCTGCGGCGGAAGCGGAGGGCTTGGTGTACCAGAAACCGATCAGCAGATAGGAGGCAAGGCCGACGCCTTCCCAGCCGAAGAACATCTGCAGCAGGTTGTCCGAGGTCACCAGCATCAGCATCGCGAAGGTGAAGAGCGACAGGTAGGAGAAGAAGCGCGGACGGCTCGGATCGGTATGCATGTAACCGATCGAGTAGAGGTGAACCAGGCTCGAGACCGAGTTGACCACGACGAGCATCACAGCCGTCAGCGTGTCGATGCGCAGCGACCAGGAAACATCGATGCCGCCGGACTGGATCCAGCGCAGAACCTCGACGCGGATCGGGCCTTCGCCCTCATGCGCACCGAAGCCGACATTCAGGAACACATACCAGGACAGCGCGGCGACGATCAGCATCAGGCCGGTGGTCACCAGCTCGGACGCCTTGGCACCGATCGCGCGGCCAAACAGGCCGGCGATGATCGCGCCGATCAGCGGAAGAAAGACAATAGCCTTGTACAAGATCATGGCCCGTCAGCCTTTCATCATATTGACGTCTTCGACCGCGATGGAGCCGCGGTTGCGGTAGAAGACAACGAGGATGGCAAGACCGATGGCGGCCTCGGCGGCGGCGACCGTCAGAATGAACAGTGCGAAGACCTGGCCCGTCAGATCGTTCAGGAAGTGCGAGAAGGCAACCATGTTGATGTTGACCGAAAGAAGGATCAGTTCGACCGACATCAGGATGATGATCACGTTCTTGCGGTTCAGGAAGATACCGAACACGCCGAGCGTGAACAGGATGGCGCTGACCGTGAGATAATGGGAAAGACCGATTTCCATGAGCTTTTATCCTTGACCCCTTCGTGCCCTCAGAGGCCCTGGCCCGACTTGACCTTGACCACCTCGACGGCGGTTTCCGGCGAGCGGGCGACCTGGTTCGCAATATTCTGGCGTTTGATGTTGGTGCGGTGACGCAGCGTCAGCACAATCGCGCCGATCATGGCGACGAGCAGGACAAGACCGGCAATCTGGAAGAAATAGACATAGGTCGTGTAAAGCTGGTCACCGAGTGCGGCCGTGTTGGTGCGCGTTGCCACATCCGGGATCGGGTTTGCAATCGTCTTGCCGATCTCTGGCGAAATCACGCTGCCGCCGATCACCACCACCAGTTCGGCGGCGAGGATCACGCCGATCAGCGCGCCCACCGGTGCATATTCCAGCGCGGTCGAGCGGAGCTTGGCGAAATCGATATCGAGCATCATCACCACGAAAAGGAAGAGAACCGCAACCGCGCCGACATAGACGACCAGCAGGATCATCGCCAGGAATTCAGCGCCCGTCAGCAAGAACAGACCCGCGGCATTGAAGAAGGTCAGGATCAGGAACAGAACCGAGTGTACCGGATTCCGTGCCCAGATGACCATGAACGCAGACGCAATCGCGACAAAGGCGAAGAGATAGAAAAAGAGAGCCTGAAGACCCATGTTGGTGCCTTTTCATCTTCCCCCGGGCGACGGGGACCCATCCCCTGCCCGACAGGATGGCCCGACATGCGAACCACCCCTCTTGAATGAACTTATAAAGAAGATCCGGCCTTTGCCCGATCTCCATTCCTCATGCGCTGCGCCTCAGCGGTAAGGCGCCTCATGCGCTGCGCCTCAGCGGTAAGGCGCATCCTTGGCGAGATTGGCCGCGATTTCGCGCTCCCAACGGTCGCCATTGTCCAGCAAACGTGCCTTGTCGAAATAAAGCTCCTCGCGGGTCTCGGTCGCGAATTCGAAATTCGGACCTTCCACGATGGCATCCACCGGGCAGGCTTCCTGGCAGAAGCCGCAATAGATGCACTTCACCATGTCGATGTCGTAGCGCACGGTGCGGCGCGTGCCGTCGTTGCGGCGCGGGCCTGCCTCGATGGTGATCGCCTGCGCCGGGCAGATCGCTTCGCACAGCTTGCAGGCGATGCAGCGCTCTTCCCCGTTGGGATAGCGACGCAGCGCATGTTCGCCACGGAAGCGCGGGCTCACCGGGCCTTTTTCAAACGGATAGTTCACCGTCGCCTTCGGCTTGAAGAAGTAACGCATCGACAGCACGAAAGCGCCGACGAATTCCTTTAGGAACAGCGAGTTCATAGTTCTGGCCAGACTTGCCATCATTTCGCTCCCAGGAGCTGATTTCCGAAAATGTAGCCGAAGACCGAAAACAGGATCGGCATCACCACACGGTATTGAAACATGAATGCATACTCTATCAACGCCTTACGCCTCTGCGATTGCTCAGGCGACAGTGATGTCGGCCTATCCCCAAATCGTTCCCGGCGCATTTTCATGACAAACGGAAAGACAAAGAGATTTCCCAGCACCGCGACCAGCAAACCGACCCCTGCGCCGATCAATCCATAAACCGACATCTTATGCCCAGCCCATGAACTTGAGAACGAATGCAACGATGATGACCATGGCGAGCGAGATCGGCAGGAACACCTTCCAGCCCAGGCGCATCAGCTGGTCATAGCGGTAGCGCGGCACGAAGGCCTTCACCATCGCGAACATGAAGAACACCAGCGATGCCTTGATCACGAACCAGATGATGCCCGGAACCCAGTTGAGGAACCACACATCCACCGGCGGCAGCCAGCCCCCGAGGAACAGGATGGTGGTGAGCGAGCACATCAGCACGATGGCGGCATATTCACCCAGCATGAACATCATGTAGGGCGTGGAACCATATTCCACCATGAAGCCGGCCACGAGTTCCGATTCCGCTTCCGGCAGATCGAAGGGCGGACGGTTGGTTTCAGCCAGCGCCGAAATGAAGAAGACGATGAACATCGGGAACAGCGACAGCCAGTGCCAGTCCAGCAGGGACGGCGGCAGGCCGAGGCGGGTACCGAGACCATCATGCTGTGCCATGACGATATCCGTCAGGTTCAGCGAGCCGACGCAGAGCAGCACGGTGACAATCACGAAGCCAATGGACACTTCGTAGGATACCATCTGCGCGGCAGAACGCAGCGCGCCGAGGAACGGATATTTGGAGTTCGACGCCCAGCCGCCCATGATGATGCCATAGACTTCCAGCGAGGAAATCGCGAAGACATAGAGAATGCCGACATTGATATTGGCGATCACCCAGCCATCGGCGAGCGGCACCACGGCCCAGGTGGCAAGCGCCAGCGTCACCGCCACGAGCGGGGCAAGCAGGAATACGCCCTTGTTCGCCCCCGCCGGGATGACCGGCTCCTTGAAGACGAACTTCAGGAGGTCGGCAAAGGACTGGAACAGACCCCAGGGACCAACCACGTTCGGTCCGCGGCGCAGTTGCACGGCGGCCCAGATCTTGCGGTCTGCGAGCAGAATGTAGGCGATGAAGACCAGAAGCCCCACCAGCAACAGCAGAGACTGGCCAACCATGATGGCTGCCGGCCAGACATAGGTAGAAATGAACTGTTCCATGCGTCCCTGCCCTTACTCTGCCGCGACCTTGAAATTGTTGCGGGCCAATGCCGAACACTCGGCCATCACCGCCGAAGCGCGTGCGATCGGGTTCGTCAGATAGAAGTCTTTGACCGCCGGGGTAAACCCGGACGAAGCCATCTTCCCGGCTTTTTTCGCCAGATTCACAATGTCTTCCCCATTGCCCGCGGCAATCGCGTCCACATCCGCAAAATGCGGGTGGGCGGCATAGAGCTGCTTGCGCAGTGCACCGAGCGAATCGAACGGAAGCTTCTTGCCGACAACATCGGAGAGCGCCCGGATGATCGCCCAGTCTTCACGCGCTTCGCCCGGCGCAAAGCCTGCCCGGTTGCCCATCTGCACGCGGCCTTCCGTATTGACCCAGAGGCCGGACTTTTCCGTATAGGCAGCAGCCGGAAGGATGACGTCGGCATTCATCGCGCCATTGTCGCCATGCGAACCGATATAGACGAGGCACTTGGTTGCCTTGGCGGAAAGATCGAGTTCATCGGCGCCGAGCAGGAAAAGCACATCCATGCCGGAAACCATCTCGGCCGCGTTCTTGCCACCCTCACCCGGCACGAAGCCGAGATCGAGACCGCCAACGCGGGCAGCCGCCGTGTGCAGCACGGAGAAGCCGTTCCAGCCATCCTTCACCACGCCGCAATCGACAGCGACCTTTGCCGCATTGGCAAGAACGTCCGCCCCGTTTGCACCGGTGAGCGCACCCTGCCCGACGATGATCATCGGGTTCTTTGCGGCCTTCAGCTTTTCGGCAAAGCTGCCCTTGCCGGATGCGAGATCGGCGAGCGTATCGGTGCCGGCGCCCAGATAATCGTAGTCATAGCGCAGCTCGCCGCCTTCACCGATCACACCGATCGGGAAGCCGCCGCGCCGCCACCGCTTGCGGATGCGGGCGTTCAGAACCGCCGCTTCATAGCGCGGGCTGGAGCCGATGATCAGCAGCGCGTCCGCCTGTTCGATCCCGGCAATCGTGCTGTTGAACAGATAGGTTGCACGACCGAGCGACGGATCAAGTGCTGCGCCATCCTGACGGCAGTCGAGGTTCTTCGAACCGAGCGCCTTCACGAGTTCCGAAAGCGCGTACATTTCCTCGACAGAGGCAAGATCGCCCGCAATCGCGCCGATCTTGTCGGCCGAGGTGGCGGCAACCGCTGCCTTGATCGCACCGAAGGCTTCGCCCCAGGTGGCAGGCTGCAGACGGCCGTCACGGCGCACATAAGGACGATCGAGACGCTGGGTCTTCAGGCCATCCCAGATGAAGCGCGACTTGTCGGAAATCCACTCTTCGTTGATGTCTTCATTGACGCGCGGCAGAATGCGCATCACTTCGCGGCCACGGGTATCGACGCGGATGGCGGAACCAAGCGCGTCCATCACATCCACGCTTTCCGTCTTGCCGAGTTCCCACGGACGGGCGGTGAAGGCGAACGGCTTGGAGGTGAGCGCACCGACCGGGCAGAGATCGACCACATTGCCCTGAAGCTCGGAGGTCATCGCCTGTTCGAGATAGGTGGTGATTTCGGCATCCTCGCCACGGCCGATCAGGCCAAGCTCGGCAATCCCGGCCACTTCCGTGGTGAAGCGAACGCAGCGCGTGCAGTGAATGCAGCGGTTCATCTCGGTCTTCACCAGCGGGCCGATATACTTGTTTTCAACGGCGCGCTTGTCTTCGGTGTAGCGCGAGCTGTCGATCCCGAAGGCCATGGCCTGGTCCTGCAGATCGCATTCGCCGCCCTGATCGCAGATCGGGCAATCCAGCGGATGGTTGATCAGCAGGAATTCCATCACGCCTTCGCGGGCCTTCTTGACCATCGGCGTGTTGGTGAACACTTCCGGCAGCTCGCCGTTCGGGCCGCCGCGGATGTCGCGCACGCCCATGGCGCAGGATGCCGCCGGCTTCGGCGGGCCACCCTTCACCTCGATGAGGCACATGCGGCAGTTGCCCGCTACCGACAGGCGTTCATGAAAACAGAAGCGCGGGACTTCGGCGCCAGCTTCCTCGCACGCCTGAAGCAGCGTGAAATGATCCGGAACCTCGATCTCAATACCGTCAACTTTCAGCTTTGCCATCGTCTCAACTTCAGTCCTGTTTGCCGTATGCCGCCAGCCAAGGCCGCAACCCGTTTGTCAGCCATACCCTTATGGAAGCAAACGCCAGCACGACGCTTGCTTCGCATGGGCATGCCCATGTCATTCTGCCGTGAACCGTCCCCGGTTCTTCCGGCCCTTCCCGATTTCAAGCGGAAAGAACCGGCATCCTATCCCTCAGCCGATCAGCGCGGCGGCCTTTGCAACCCAGCCATCGCGCTCGATACGCCCCTCAAGCCCCAGAGCCTTGTCCAGCTTGTCAGCCTTTGCCTTGGTCAGCGAAGCCACATCCTTGAGGCTGCGGATATCCCGCGCCTTCAGCATCTGCTCCAGCTTTGGCCCGATCCCCGGCAGCAGCTTCAGATCCGAAAGATCGACCGATGCCCGTGCCTTCCCCGGCGCTTTTGCCTTTTTCGGCGCTGCCTTCACAGGCGCTGCCTTTTCCTGCTTCGCTTCTGCGGGTGCCGCTTTCACAACAGGCTTTTCCTTGCGGGCCAGTGGCAGGATCGTCGCGCTTTCGCGCTTCGGTTCTGCAGCAACCTCGACTTCTGCCACCTGCTCCAGATCGTGCTGCGAAGCGCCAAGCGCCTCGGCCATCTGGCGGGTGGTTTCCATCGCGCCCTTCATCATGCCCAGCCATGCACCCGCCATCTGGTTTGCAAGACCGAGGCCCATAACCGTGGCAGCGGCAAACGCGCCTGCGGACGGGGCAAGAAGCGGCGGCAGTACGAAGACCGGCGAAGCAGCGTCCGCGGCGGCCTTGTCAGCCCCCGCACCCGCCTTTCCGCCGAAGTCCTGTCCCGCCGCAGCCATTGTCTTACTCCGCCGCTTCCATCACCACGCCATGCGCGGTGGCGTTGCGGGTATACTGGTCGATGCGCTCTTCCATGACCGGGCGGAAATGCTTGATCAGGCCCTGGATCGGCCATGCAGCCGCGTCGCCGAGCGCACAGATCGTGTGGCCTTCCACCTGCTTGGTCACCTGGAACAGCATGTCGATTTCGCGCTTCTGGGCATTGCCCTTCACCATGCGGTCCATCACGCGCATCATCCAGCCCGTGCCTTCGCGGCAGGGCGTGCACTGGCCGCAGCTCTCGTGCTTGTAGAAGGCGGAAAGGCGCCAGATGGCCTTCACGATATCGGTCGACTTGTCCATCACGATCACGGCTGCCGTGCCGAGACCCGAGCCGAGCTCGCGCAGGCCGTCATAATCCATGATCGCGTTGCGGATCTGCGCGCCCGGCACGCAAGGCACCGACGAGCCGCCCGGGATGACCGCCAGCAGATTGTCCCAGCCGCCGCGAATGCCGCCGCAATGCTTCTCGATCAGTTCCTCGAACGAGATGGACATGGATTCTTCCACCGTGCACGGGCGGTTCACATGGCCGGAGATCGAAAACAGCTTGGTGCCCGTGTTGTTCGGACGGCCAAAGCTTGCATACCAGGCCGCGCCCCGGCGCAGGATGGTCGGGGTCACGGCAATCGACTCGACGTTGTTCACCGTCGTCGGGCAGCCATAGAGACCCATGTTCGCCGGGAAAGGCGGCTTCAGGCGCGGCTGGCCCTTCTTGCCTTCCAAGCTTTCGAGCAGCGCGGTTTCCTCGCCGCAGATATAGGCCCCGGCCCCATGGTGAACCACGATATCAATGTCGTAGCCCAACTTGTTGTTCTTGCCGAGAAGTCCGGCCTCATAGCATTCGTCGATCGCGGCCTGCAGCGCCTCGCGCTCGCGCATGAATTCGCCGCGCACATAGATGAAGGCGTGATGCGCGCCCATCGCAAAGGAGGCGATCACGCAGCCCTCGATCAGCGTATGCGGATCGTGGCGCATGATATCGCGGTCCTTGCAGGTGCCTGGCTCGGATTCGTCTGCATTCACAACGAGATAGTGCGGGCGGCCATCGCTTTCCTTCGGCATGAAGGACCACTTCAGACCGGTCGGGAAGCCCGCGCCACCACGGCCACGAAGGCCGGAATTCTTCACTTCGTTGATGATCCAGTCGCGGCCCATTTCGAGCAGCTGCTTGGTTCCATCCCAATGGCCGCGCGCCATGGCACCCTTCAGGGACTTGTCCTTGAGGCCGTAGATGTTGGTAAAGATGCGATCCTGATCTTTTAACATGCTGTCCTCTTAGCGCGGCTTCTTGCCAAACACGCGTACATATTCATCCACGCCCTTGGAGAGCGCTTCGGCCTGCTTCACCCAGTCATCCCGGTCGATGCGGCCCTTGAAATTCAGATAGCCGTCCACCCATTCGCGCTCGGTTGCCGTCCAGCCAGCAATCTGCTTGTAGGTGAAGATGCCAAGCTCGTGCAGGATGCCGGAAATCTTCGGACCGACGCCCGAAATCAACTCCAGATCATCCGGCTGAGCGGGTTTTTCAACGCCCTTCGGACGGTTCGGATCATCGAGCGAGGGCTTGGCGGCCTTTTCGCCCGCAGCCTTCTTGCCGGTCGACGGGGTCTTCAGAACGGGATTGGTTTCCACAGCGGCGGTATCCGGCTTTGCCGCATTCGACGGCGGAACGGATACGGCAGCGGCCGGGGCTTCCTCGGCAGCAGGCTTTGCAGCCGGGCCACCCAGTGCCTCCTGCTTCGTCGGCTTGCCGGTGTCTTCAAGGAGCGTCGTCCGGCCCCCTTCAGGAGCGGAATAGACGCGATCATTCTGCGGGCCGGGCTTGATGTCCGCGCCACGACCAGCCTGGAACCGGTCGATGATGTGCTCGAGCTGGGTCGGCGTCAGGTCTTCATAGGTGTCCTTGAAGATCGTCACCATCGGTGCGTTCACACAGGCGCCCGCGCATTCCACCTCTTCCCAGGACAGCGTGCCATCCGGATTGGTGTGGAAGGGCTCGGAGTGGATCTTCGACTTGCAGACCCGGATCAGGTCTTCCGCGCCGCGCAGCATGCAGGGCGTGGTGCCGCAAACCTGCACATGCGCGCGGGTGCCGACCGGCTTCAGCTGGAACTGGGTGTAGAAGGTCGCAACCTCCAGCACGCGGATATAGGGCATGCCGAGCATGTCCGCGATCTTTTCGATTGCGGCACGGGTGACCCAGCCATCCTGTTCCTGGGCCCGCATCAGCAGCGGAATGACCGCCGATTGTTGCCGGCCTTCCGGATATTTCTTGATGGTTGCCTCGGCCCAGGCGGCGTTCTCCGCGTTGAACGCGAAGCTCGCGGGCTGGAACTGGTCTTCGGCTAGTCGACGAACGGACATTCTTCCTCACGCCTTATGTCAATTTATGGATCCACACCGCGTATTCTCCACATTGGTGAATTCGCAGGCATAGGCCGACTTTTCGTTCTGCATGAATATGATCACCTTGGACGTGCCGGAAGGCACCGCCGCCTTGATCTCGTAACCACTGTCCAACAGCTCCTGCATGGTCGCCGTTGCTCCGGGTGTGCTGGCCTCGACAGTCTCCTTGCTGCCGTCAACCGTATTGTTGTCAGCAGCCGATGCCGAAAAGGCAACACCAAGAAGAAGGGAAGCCAGAAGCGGGCGCATCAGCGATCCACCTCGCCGAACACGATGTCGAGCGAGCCGAGCACGGCGGAAACGTCCGCCAGCTGGTGACCGCGACACAGGAAATCCATCGCCTGAAGATGGGCATAGCCCGGGGCGCGAATCTTGCAGCGATAGGGCTTGTTCGAGCCATCCGACACCAGATAGACGCCGAACTCACCCTTCGGCGCCTCAACCGCCGCATAAACCTCACCGGCCGGAACGTGATAGCCTTCGGTGTAGAGCTTGAAGTGATGGATCAGCGCTTCCATCGAGCGCTTCATCTCGCCACGCTTCGGCGGAACAACCTTGCCGTCCACAGACGAAACCGGGCCAACGCGCGCATCACCCAGCAGGCGGTTCACGCACTGCTTCATGATCTTCACCGATTCCCGCATTTCGATCATGCGGATCAGGTAGCGGTCATAGCAGTCGCCGTTCTTGCCGATCGGAATGTCGAAATCGAGGTCCGCATAGCACTCATACGGCTGCGACTTGCGCAGGTCCCAGGCGGCACCCGAGCCGCGCACCATCACGCCGGAGAACCCCCAGGCCCAGGCATCCTTCAGATCCACAACGCCGATATCGACATTGCGCTGCTTGAAGATGCGGTTCGGGGTGAGAAGATCATCGATATCCTGCAGGGTCTGCAGGAAGGGATCGCACCACTTGCCGATATCCTCCACCAGCGCATCGGGAAGATCCTGATGCACGCCACCGGGACGGAAATAGGCCGCATGCATGCGGGCGCCGCAGGCCCGTTCATAGAAGACCATCAGCTTTTCACGCTCTTCGAAGCCCCAGAGCGGCGGCGTCAGGGCGCCGACGTCCATCGCCTGCGTCGTCACGTTCAGAAGATGCGACAGGATGCGGCCGATTTCCGAATAGAGCACGCGGATCAGCTGACCGCGGATCGGAACCGTGATGCCCAGCAGCTTTTCCACCGCCAAGGCATAGGCATGCTCCTGGTTCATCGGCGCCACGTAATCGAGGCGGTCGAAATAGGGCACGGCCTGAAGATAGGTCTTGGTCTCGATCAGCTTTTCGGTGCCGCGATGCAAGAGGCCGATATGCGGGTCCACACGCTCGACAATTTCGCCGTCCAGCTCCAGCACAAGACGCAGAACGCCATGCGCAGCCGGATGCTGCGGGCCGAAATTGATGTTGAAGTTGCGGACATTATGTTCGTTCATGTCAACGCGCTCCGCGCTTGATGATATCGTCAGATAACCTTGCAGAAGAACCGCCACCCTCAGGCAGCGATATCCTCCTTACTGCTTCGCCTTTTCATCGCCCGGCAGCACATAGTCAGTGCCTTCCCAGGGAGAGAGGAAGTCGAAGTTGCGGAATTCCTGTTTCAGATCAACCGGTTCGTAGACCACGCGCTTTGCCGCATCGTCATAACGCACTTCCACGTAGCCGGTGGTCGGAAAATCCTTGCGCAGCGGATGCCCTTCAAAACCGTAGTCCGTCAGGATGCGGCGCATGTCCGGATGACCGGTGAACGGAATGCCGTACATGTCCCAGGTCTCGCGCTCGAACCAGTCGGCACCGGGATAAACCGCAGTTGCCGACGGAACCTGCTGGTCCTCCGCCGCCTGCAGCTTCACGCGGATACGGGCGTTCAGACGCGGCGACATCAGGTGATAGACCACATCGAAACGGTCTGCCCGCTCCGGCCAGTCGACGCCGCAGACATCAATGAAATTCACGAAGCCGAGGCGCGTGTCATCCCTGAGGAAGGAGAGGAGCTCGATCAGGTGGTCCGCGGTCGTGAGAAGGGTCAGCTCGCCATAGGCCATCGAGGAAGACTGCACGAGGTTGCCCTTGGTGCCTTCAACGATGGATGCAATCTGGTTCAGCGCTTCAATGGTCATCGCTTCTTGCCCCTGCCCTTACCGTTCGATCGTACCGGTACGGCGGATTTTCTTCTGCAGCAGAAGCACGCCGTAAAGCAGTGCCTCGGCCGTGGGCGGACAGCCCGGAACATAGATATCCACCGGCACCACGCGGTCGCAGCCGCGCACCACCGAATAGGAATAGTGATAATAGCCGCCGCCATTGGCACAGGAGCCCATGGAGATCACGTAGCGCGGCTCCGGCATCTGGTCATAGACCTTGCGAAGCGCGGGCGCCATCTTGTTGGTCAGCGTACCGGCAACGATCATCACGTCCGACTGGCGCGGCGAGGCGCGCGGCGCAAAACCGAAACGCTCGGCATCGTAACGCGGCATGGACATCTGCATCATTTCCACGGCGCAGCAGGCCAGACCGAAGGTCATCCACATCAGCGAACCCGTGCGGGCCCAGTTGATCAGCTCATCGGTGGAGGTCACGAGGAAGCCCTTGTCGGCCAGCTCGTTGTTGATTTCGCCGAAGAAGGCATCATCGGCGCCCACCGGCTTGCCGGTACGCGGATCAAGAATACCCTTGGGCTGCGGCGCAACCAGCGTTCCGTCCATCACTCCCATTCGAGAGCCCCCTTCTTCCATTCATAGATAAAGCCGATGGTCAGCACGAACAGGAAGGCCATCATCGACCAGAAACCGAACCAGCCGATTGCGCTGAACGATACGGCCCACGGAAACAGAAATGCCACTTCCAGATCGAAGATGATCAACAGGATCGACACCAGATAAAAGCGGATGTCGAACTTCATGCGCGCATCGTCGAAGGCGTTGAAACCGCACTCATAGGCCGAGAGCTTTTCCGAGTCCGGTGCCTTGTAAGCGACAGCAAAGGGCGCAACCAGCAGCGCCAGACCAATCACCAGCGAGATGCCGATGAAGATGGCGATCGGAATGTAGGAACTGAGAAGACCAGTCATGATGTCCATCCCTGCTTGCCTCTCGCGCCAGGCGGCACGGGGCGACTCATCGGAGCCGGCAAGCCGATTAGAATATAACAATGGGGAGTTCGTTACCCCAGCACGCGAAGGAGCGCAAGGCTTCCGAATGCTTTTCAACCACTACCGGATAATCGCTTGCGATGGAATCCCGTTCCGCAGCAAAATATTCAAAACTCCAAGACCTTACGCGAGGCTGTGAAGAAGATGATTCACCTGAAATTAACACCTGGACAGCGGGATGCGACCAAAGACTTGTGCACTGCACAAGGCATTGCAAAAGCTACAATTTTAATAAATCATCAAGGAAGGAAATGGCGCGAGTGACGGGGCTCGAACCCGCGACCTCCGGCGTGACAGGCCGGC